>NZ_JAENIM010000029.1 GCF_016595495.1 Persicirhabdus sediminis | reverse complement strand
CGCATGGCGCGCTTCTCAGGCATAAAAATCCTGACTTATTGTTTGATGGATAACCATTTTCACTTGCTCATTCGCGTGCCTAGCAGGGTGAAATTTAACGCCAAGTTTGAAGCCTACGAGTCACAAGGTAGGCCAGACGAAAGACCGACGCAAACCAAGCAGCAAGGAGAAGAGCGGCTGATCGACCACCTGCGAACGCTGTATAGCAAAGCGTACATCAGCCAGCTGCGAGCCGAGTTGGCGCACATGCGCGCCAATGGCATGGAGCGCTATGCTGATGAGCAACTAACTAAATACAAAGAGCGTTTTTGTAACTTAGAAAAATTCGTTAAAGAACTCAAAGAGCGCTACAGCCGATGGTATAACAAAACTCACGGTAGACGCGGTGCGCTGTGGATGGGCCGTTACAAAAGCGTGTTGGTAGAATCTACTAACAAACCAGCCGAACACGAAACCGGTGAAGATTTCACCGCGCTGCATGCCATCGCCGCCTACATCGATCTGAACCCAGTTAGAGCGGGCGTCGTTAGCGATCCAAAAGACTACCGCTGGTGTGGTTACGCCGCCGCGCTGGCTGGCAGCAAACGCTGTCGTTACGGGCTCTGCGAGTTGATGCGCGTAGCGCAAACCAGCTGGCTCAAAAACGCCCATCGCTACCGACTCTGGCTGATAGAAGACGCTGCCGTGACTAATGAAAATGCCAAATCTCAGCTAGAAAATGAACGTGCTAGAGAGGGCAAAATCTCACCCGCCGAGCTGCTACGACACAAAATAAAATACTTCACCGACGGCGTGGCCATCGGCGGCAAAGCCTTTATCAACAATCAATTCAGAACTCACCGCAAAAAATTTGGCAAGAAACGCAAGCAAGGCGCAAAACCTATCACCTCAGCTGGCCAGCCAGCTGAAAGTCCTAGCAAACTCTACTCGCTACGAAGGTTTTCCAGCTAGACACATGGTAACTACAGATACGCCGTCATCATGACGTTTTGGTGGGAGATTGTTTTGATTGGCTGAAAGTAGATGCGAGGTGGTGATTGCGCAGAAATTTCTGTGAATCACTTATTCATGCCGAGCGATTTGCCTATTTCAGCTAAAAAAGAAAAAAACCTGACCAGCTAGGCTGATCAGGTTTTCAGTGCATCTACGCAATTAGCGCAGAATTAACTAGCCAGCTGGATCATGTAACCCAACTGGCTGGGATATTATTTCTCGCTAGCGATGAGGATCTTGCCGCCGAGTTCTTCCAGCTTGATCTTATCGTTGGCTTTGAATTGGCCAGCATCTTGCATGCCGTCAATTGCTGGAGCAGTGAGGGTAACTTTGGCTGGATCGAGCCCAAGAGCTTTCCAGTCAACGTCAAGAGTCACTTCGCAGTCACCTTTTTCCCAGCTAGCAATCACCAGCATGGACTCGCCATCTTTTTTGTAGATGGTCATAGGTACGTTATCGAGGTTGGTTTTACCCAGTGGCTTCTCAGAGAAGTAGCCAATCCACTCAGCGTCTTCGATTTTGAAGTCGTCCCAGAGTTTCCACAGCGCAGCTGTTTCTTCTTTGCCGCCCCAGTCGAGTCGACGTGACATACCGTAGAGCATACCACGGTACTGGTTAGCTGTAGGGCTGCCTGAGAGGATTTCACCTGTGAGGCCAAATGGAATACCTGATACTTCTACCAGCCAGTATGCTGGGTCAGCAGTGTACTTAGCTCCTTCACCGTACCACATGCTATCACAGTATGGTGCGTGCTGAATCCATGCGTAGTTAACGGCTCCATGGAAATCGATTTGTGGAGCAGGAAGACCTTCGATGGTCATTGCTTTACGAGCACGTTTGATGATACCGCGGTCGTAACCGATACCGTCGAGGTAAACACCACGGACGCCAGTATTCTTTCTCAGCCAGTTGAGGCCTTCAACGTAGAAGTTGTGCCAGCGGCTCAGACCTTGTACTGAGAATGCGCCATCGTGTTGGCGACCAACTTTGGTTTCGAGTTCTTCGTCAAGTGAGTGCACGTTAGTGTGCCATCTTACGCGGTAATTGTCGCGCATGTGCTCACTCATCCACTGACCACCAGTACGTGTAAAGCGGTCGATCTGAGCTGTAGCAGGCTGTGGGTCCAATGTTTCAAAGCCTACATCATCACAGAGGATTTCGTCACCTAAGCTACGGAGAATCCAGAGCTCTTCACAGCGAGTAGAAAGTTCGCGCACTGTGTTGTAGAGTTTGACTGAGATGTCTAACTTAGCAGCCTCATCAACAAATGCTTTCAGACCTTGTGAGTCGATGAACGGGTAGTTGATGTGACGGTTCCAAGTAGCACCGTGGTGGAGGTTAACCACTTTAGCGCCATGTTTTTTGGCGTAAGGAAGCTCAGGGTCCATACCTGGCTTACGGTGGTTGATACGGAATCCCCAACGGTCACCGCGGATCGGCTTGAATGGTGTAAGCAGGAGTGAGAAGTTCAGCTCAAGAGGTTCATCAGGTGAGATAGTGATTGCACCTGTGTTAACGGAGACCACTGCAGTATTATTGGATTCACTGATCTGGTAGTTACCGTTGCCACCGTTTTCCCATGTTGGGGAGGTAGGTGTGGACTTCTTAGTTTTGTTCTCTGCGTTCCACTCGTCTTCGTGGTTTTTGAGGATACAACCAACACCGACGTTGTAATCACCTGACCAGAATGCCTGGTACATGATGCCACCTTCGATTGGAATGTTGGCTTTCTCAGGTCTGAGGCCAGCGATATTTGAAAGTGAACCCGCAACGTATTTTGCGGTGTCAGCTTGCAGTGGCAGAGTCAGCGCAACATTGTCGAGCTTAACTGCTTGATCAGAAGTGAATGTGTAACGGTAGCGGATGTAGCCATCTGCTTCGAGTTTACCTTCACCAACAAGTTTGATTTTGTCTGATGTCTGAACAGTTTCAAATGAGATCGCTCCAACTTTCTCAGTGACGTACTTGATGCCTTCTGACTTCAGGGCGATATCGCCGTTGGCGCCAGTGAGTTTAAGGCTGGCTGCCTCAGCAAACAAATCCTGGCCGTTTGGCTGGATTGAATACATGTCGATGTAACTAGTCAGCTGTTTTGGCAGGCCATTTTCAGCTAGCTCAACTTCGCGGCCGAGTAGGCTGATTTTATTGCCTTTACGCTCGAGCGGAGTGAATGGAGTCACAACGTCGTCGTCATTAGCACCACGAGTAGAATCGAGCCAGCGAAGGCGAGTAAGCTTGCTTGGGTTGCTGTCACCGTGATCTTCGAGAACGGCGCCGCTCACAGCTACGGTGAGGTCGATTTCTTGAGTTGGGAATCCGTCAGCAGTGATGGTGAGTTTGCCGTTATAGTTGCCGGAGGCAGTTTTTGGCAGCATGATGCCACACCACATTGGTTGTACGCGGTTAGCGCCTACTTCTACTGATTTTTCAAATGGCTTACCAGTCCAGTCATTACCACCATTTTGGAAGCAGTTCATCTGGTCTGTTGAGATTTCTTCGCTGCCGTTTGAGATTGGGCTGAAATTCACTTTGAGGTTTTTCAGTTCCGCCATGGCGTAGACACCCATCTGGAACGGGATGTACTCACCTGGTTGAGCTTTCACAGTGAATTTGTCAGATGTGCCATTTTGCACCCAGTGCTGGGGCATGTCGCGGCGCATCTTGATTTGGTTTTCACGTGGCTCAGGGAAAACGAGGAATCCATTAGCTGAATTTTGCTTGCTGAGGAAATCAGCAGTCTCTTTAGCTGTGGCAATGGTCTCCATGTTGTCAAACAAGTTGCGTGACTGAGTGGATGGATCGCCTGAAATCTTGAGAGCTTCAAAGGCAACAACGGATGCCTGAGGAAGTTTATCCAGCTGAGCTGCTTGAGCTTTGCTGTCGTTAAGGTTGTTTGCTTTGAGCCACTTGGCATCAGCAGTGTCCTTTTTAGTAACGTAAGTAACCAGCGGGTACTCAGCATTCAAATCAGCTCTTTTGTAGCCAGTTGGCTTGGAGCTAGCCATCTTGCTCGGGTCGAAATTCTTTTTGCCTTTAGAGGCTTTTTTCAGAGCATTTGGGTCAGCTTCGAGGATGACCTGGGCTGGGTTGCGTGGCTGGTGAGTGTAAACTGCGTATAAACCTGGGCCTGCACTTGCATCAAAGATGATTTCACCGGACTCGCGATCGCTTTTGATGATCACACGGTTATCAACTGTTTTGCCGCTATCGAGATGAACGACGAGAAGGTTATTTTTCTCAGAGAGGCGGCCTGGACGGCGCCAATCCATCTTGGCAGCTACAGCTGGGCTGGCTTTGTCTACTTTGAGCAGCACACGGTGGTTACCAAGTTCTTTTTGCCAAACGGCAACTTGTCTTGGAGTGCTAACATCATTGCCCGCCGCGATGGCAGGAGTAGCAGCTGACATAGCGAGCATCACACCTAAGCTCAGGCATGTGATCGTTCGGCTGCTATGAGAAAATAAAGGACTGGTTTTATTTTGGTCATTCATAGTGATAATGTGGATTATTTTATCTATTCTGGCACAGGCCAGATAGCTTCTTTCGGATAGAAATTTATTGTTGATATCTCTATACGACCAAAAATCATTTTTATTTGAAAAATCAGGCTACTTTGCTGTCAAATCATCACGATTGTGCAATTCCGATTGAAATTTAGCGCCTTTGGTTTCTTTGGGTGGGTGACAGGGGGTGATTAGTTGGTTTGCAAGGAGGTCTCACGAAATAAGGGGTGGCCTAGCCTGGCTGTGGAGCTTTTAATTAGGTTTGTGTGCTGCGCTGGCTGACCTAATGATTTTTTCGGCGTGGCGGTGGTGGCCGCATTTTGATGGCGATTTGTAGCATCGACTGTTATCGCTAAGGACTTTATCGCTGATATACGGCGGTTTAATCGATTCTCCAAATAGTGTTGGCTGGTGCCGTCTAGCTCCAGCTGGAGGTAAAGAGGTGAGCTGGGCGATTTGCTCTAATAGATAGGCAAAAAAATACCGCACGGCCAGCTGGCCATGCGGTGAGGAAAATTTAAATAACTAGAGGTTTACTTGCGGCAGTCGTTGATCAGCTGCTCGAGGTACAGGGTGACTTGGTCGAGACCGTCACGGTATTTATTTTCTGGCAGAACGAGCTTGAGGCCTTCGCGCGCTTCAACAAGTAGCTGGATGGCGGTGTCGATGGCGCTTTCTACAGCACCTTCGTATTCGGCGATGCCAACGAGCACGTGCAGGTCGAGCGGCTTCTGCTCGATGATGCGTTTATTGAGTTTGTCACGTTGCTCTTTATTGGCGACTTCCAGCAAATTGAGCATTGGCAATGTGAGTTTGCCCTTTTCTAGGTCGGTGCGCAGAGTTTTGCCCACTTCTTCTTCGTCGCCCACGAGGTCGAGAACGTCGTCGTAGATTTGATAGGCAGTGCCGAGCTTGAGTCCGTATTGGTAAAGTTTTTCTTCAGCATCTTCCGATGCGCCGGAGAGGGCGCCAGCGATGCCAGCTGCGGCGGCAAATAACGCGCCGGTTTTCATTTCGATAATGCGGAAATACTCAGCCTTGCTCAGGGTGAGATCAAAGCGGCGTTGAGTCTGGATGACTTCGCCTTCGCAAACTTCGCGTGATGCTTTGCCAACTTTGCTGCAGATATCGATGCTGCCAAATTCGGTGGCGAGCATGAGTGAGTGAGAAAAGAGTGCGTCGCCGAGGAGGACGGCCATGCCGTTGCCCCATTTGGCATTTGCTGTAGGGACTTTGCGGCGTGTATCAGCTCCGTCGATGATGTCATCGTGAACCAAAGTGGCCATGTGGATGAGCTCGAGAATGACGCCGATCTTGATGTGATCTTCGGTATTTTTTCCACCTGCAGCAGCTCCAGCGAGGATGGCGAGAACGGGTCGGAGACGTTTGCCGCTAGTATTGCAGATGTAGTCAATGTAAGGCGCGACGCCTGGGTCAAATCCCTCTACCTGTTGGCGGATCTGTGCTTCAACGACTTTGAGTTCCTTGCGAACGAGGTTTACAGGAAGTTGATGCTTATTTTTTGATGTGCGTATCAGCGCCATATGATCGGTAATTTCTTAGGAATAGGTGTCACAGTGTCAGCTGCATTGCAACTGCCTTTTGGGGGCGTGGGGGAAAACTCTTTGTCAGCTGATGGATTTAGCGAGTTGCTATACGTATCTAGCGCGAGTTTGTGTGAAGTGCCCTTAGTGGTGGCCGAAGTGGTAGCGGGCACTTTCGGAAATTCCAAGAGTTAATTCTCTTTGTGACAGGTCCGAGGTGGAAATTTTCACATGAGCGGCCGATTTGTACAGAGGTTTGCGTTCCTTGAGTAGTTTTTTGATCACGCTGAGCGGATCGTCAACTTGCAGCAGCGGGCGGTTCTGGTTGCGTGACGTGCGCTCGAGAATGATTTCTGGTCGCGCATTCAGCCAGACGACAAATCCCAGCTGGCGCAGCAGGTCGATATTTTCCGGTCTGCTGATAATGCCTCCGCCGGTGGCAATGATGTGGCAGGTGGTTTTGTTGGCTACCAGCTCGCGCAAGAGCTTGGTCTCCATGTCGCGGAAGGCTTCTTGCCCACGCGCTTCGAAAATTTCGGGAATGGTGAGTTTTTCGCGGCTTTCTATATAGTGATCTGTGTCAATCATCGTATAGTTTAGCGATTTGCTAAGCTTGATGCCGATGGTCGATTTTCCACAGCCCATAAAGCCGATGAGGATAATATTTTTCCTCATCGGGTTGGTCTGATCTTCATTCATGAGAGTGACACTACTGAACTAAGGTGAAATTTAAATTCTAATTACGGATATTTTCAGCTACCACGTCTGCGTGAGCACCACTAAAATCATCGAAGCTGATCCTGAGGACCCGCAAATCGCCATCAATGCTGCTGCTGAATTGCTTGCAGCTGGGGAGATTGTTGCCTTGCCTACCGAGACTGTGTACGGGCTGGCTGCCAATGCCTTGGATGAAAATGCCGTTGCTAAAATTTTTGAAGCCAAAGACCGCCCATCGTACGATCCATTGATTGTGCACGTTGCCAAACCTGAAGATGTTCATTTGGTGGCTGAAATTCCAGCTGAGGTGGAAGAAACCATCAACAAGCTGATGGCTGAGTTCTGGCCAGGTGCACTTACTTTTGTTCTGCCGAAAAAAGATTCCGTGCCTGATTCAGTGACCGCTGGTCTGCCTACCGTAGCTGTACGCATGAGCGCTCACCCAGTGATGCGTGCTATTTGCAAAAAATTTGGCAAACCAATCGCAGCGCCAAGCGCCAACTTGTTTGGTCGCATCAGCCCAACTTCTGCGCAGGCTGTGCTCAAGGAGCTCGGTGGTCGCATTCCAGCTATTATCGACGGCGGCGCTTGCCTCAATGGTCTTGAGAGCACCATCGTCAAAGTTCAGCCAGGTAAAAAATCTAAAGATGAGATCGTTCTGCTGCGCAGTGGTCCTGTGACACGTGAGATGATGTTGCCATTTGGTAAAATGGTGAAACCAAAGGTGAAGCGTGATGCTGAAGGGAAAGCTGATGCAAAAGCACAGGAATCTCCAGGTATGCTAGATAGCCATTATTCTCCAGTGACACCATTTAAGTTGCTTGAAAAACCTGAAGACTTTGTTGCTGAAGAAGGGAAAGTTTACGCTCTGCTCAGCCATCGCGGTACTTCTAAAGCTGGATACCTGCATCTGCATGACTGGGATACAGTGGAAATTCTTAGCCCAGGTAAAGGGAAGCTGTCAGAGGCTGCCGTGCGCTTATTCTACTGCATGCGCAAGCTGGATGAAGCTGGCGTGGACATGATTGTCGCTGAGCCGCTATCAGAAGTAGGCATTGGTGTTGCCATCATGGATCGACTCCGTCGCGCCAGCGAAAAGTAGGCTCGTGGGTCATTCGTGACTTACGCTTCATTAGAAATCTGCGACGCATATGCTGAAATCTATCATGAAAGTATCCGGCTTCACGGCAATTAGCCGGGTGCTTGGATTTCTGCGCGACGCATTTATTGCTGCATTTGTTGGGGCGGGTTTGGTTGGTGATGCCTTTTTTGCTGCCTTCCGTTTCCCTAACATGTTTCGCCGCATTTTTGGCGAAGGCGCCTTCAATGCGGCATTTGTGCCGATGTTTGGTCGGCGCGTGGCTGATGGGGGAAAGCCGACGGCGATGCAATTTGCTAACAATGCCTTCAGCACCTTGCTAGTGGTCTTGGGTATTGCCTCGCTGATAGCCATTCCATGCATGCCGTGGATTATGGGCAAGGTGATCGTGCCTGGATTTAATCCAGAGTCGGTTAGCGAAATTGCTCAAGAGGCTCAGCTGGTAGAAGCGCGCACCAAGCACGCCAAACAGATCTTCTTTTCGCTAGATGCTGATAAGAACCATCTAGAAGAAATCCAGCTGCACGATCTCACATTGGTGGTTGAGCAGGAAAAATCATTAGATTCACTTGGCGCGCTGCTGCGAATCTTTGAGCCCGGCGCGAAAGGTGAACACATTGTTCTCGATCAGAGCAATACGGTCATCATGCCTGCTGATGGTAGCGAGCTGAAATTATCAGCTGAGCAAAAAGAATTGGTGAAAAACCATCAACTTTTCAAGTTAACCGGGTTTGAGTACATAGAAGATCAGTGGGTGTTGACTGATGAGGTGGCTAACATTCAGCTGGCGAGCGGCAACCGGGTGAACTGGATTTCCAGCCAGATCGGCGCAACTGAAGAAAACCTTGGCCGCGTTGCTGAGCTCAGCATTTATCGAAATCATCCAGATACCTTGGCGCTAACGATTAAGCTTTCACAGATTACTTTCTGTTATTTGTTATTCATGGCGTTGGTGGCTCACATGAGCGGCATGCTCAATACCTTTAATATTTTTAGCATTCCAGCAGCTGCGCCCATATTATTGAATATTGTATTTATTCTTGGCTTGTCGATTTTTGTCTACGGCATGAAATCTGAGTTCCCTGGCCACGTGCTGGCTTGGTGTGTGGCTCTAGCTGGCGTGGTACAATTTGCTTTGTTATGGTGGGCGTGCAAACATTACGCCTGTCCTATTGTTATTAGCTGGCCGCATTTCAATGCCGACATGAAGCGGCTCTTTGGCCTGATGGGTCCTGGGGTGATTGCCGCTGGCATCCAGCAGGTGAACTTGGTGATAGGAACGATCATCGCTTCTTTCCAAGCTGGGGCTATTTCTTATCTGTATTATTCTGAGCGCGTCTATCAATTGCCGCTAGGTATGATAGGAATCGCGTTAGGTGTTGTCTTGTTGCCTGAGGTGACACGTCAATTGCGTAAAAATGACCGTGAGGGGGCTAACGAGAGTATTTTGCGTGGTGCTGAGTTCGGCTTGATTATTACGCTGCCAGCTGCGGTGGCGATGATGGTGATTCCGGATTCTATCATCTCGGTGTTATTCCAGCGCGGTGAGTTTGATGCCGTGAGCACCAAGGCGAGTGCTGCTGCTCTAGCTGGATTTGCTGTTGGCCTTCCAGGTTACGTTTTGATCAAGGTTCTTCAGCCGGGTTACTTTGCACAGGAAAATACCAAGTCGCCAATGAAGATGGCTGGGGTGACTGTGCTGGTGAATATTGTTGTTAGCCTGCTGTTGTTCCCTAAATTTGGTCATGTTGGTATTGCAGTGGCTACTTCCGTGGCGGCATGGGTTAATGTTGGTTTGTTAGTTTACGGCTTACGCGGGTTGGTGAAACCAAATGCCGCATTTTTACGTCGTATTTCCATGATGTTGGGTGCCAGCGTGCTGATGGGCGTAGTTGTGTTTGCTCTGCGTGTATCATTGATCAGCTGGCTCGATGGCAGTTTTATCGAGCGCCTCATTTCTCTATCAATAATGGTGGCTGCAGGTATGGCTAGTTACGCTGGATTTGTTTTATTGCTGAAGGCGACGAGTATTGCCGAGCTTAAGAGTTCGTTTAGGCGCTAGAGTAATGATAGGTAAAACCTGTTATTATTGATTGAGCTGATAGGGCGTAGATGCTAGTGCGTATAGATAGTTATGAATCCTATATGTCTCCCAAGCCTTTGCATGCTCGGTTCGCTGTCGTTAGCTGGAAGTCTGTCTCTTCTAGCGGGCCCTAAATTAACCCCGCTGTTGCCGCCGGATGAAAAATATCATGTTCATGATGTTAAGCGTCCGCGTCCGCAAAAAGTGGTTTCGCAGGGTGTAGTTGTGCAAGCTCCGCCAGCAGATGCGGTGGTGTTGTTTGATGGCAAGTCGACGGATGCTTGGGATAAGGCGTGGGAGGTCAAAGATGGGGTGATGATTGCCACTGGCGGTAAAGAAGCTGGCGACATCCGCAGTAAAGAATCCTTTGGCGATATGCAGCTGCACATTGAGTGGCGGGTTCCAGCTGGGCGTGAAGTCTCTGGGCAAAAAGGCGCTAATAGTGGCGTCTTCTTGATGGATAATTTTGAAATTCAAATTCAAGAGAGTCATTCTAACGTCACTTATGCGGACGGTCAGGCGGCGGCGATGTACGGTCAGTATCCACCACTAGTGAATGCTTCTACAGCTCAGGGTGAATGGCAGAGTTATGATATTATTTTTCAGGCTCCAGTTTATGACGAGAGCGGGCTGAAGTCTCCTGCGTTGGTTACTGTGATTCATAATGGCGTGGTGGTACAGGCTCAGCGAGCGTTTTTGGGGCCTACAAAGTTTCGCAAACTCGGTAAATACCCAGCATCCATGCCAGCGAAAGCGCCCATTAGATTGCAGTGGCACAGCGATCCTGTCGAATTTCGTAATATCTGGGCACGTCATTTGGTAGAGAAAGTAGAATCTCCAACTAAAGCCTCTAAGTGATTCATTTTTGAGGTAACTGAAATGGTGTTAATTACTGGCTAACAATGATGATATTGGGGATTTATCGACCTTCAATGATTTGGTGATTGTTGGCTGGAAGATTAGGGTGATAGGGTCTGCGGCATGGAGCCTCAAGTTCACGAACTTTTTACTAACTGGGATTGGGTAGTCATCGTTGGCTACCTCATGCTGACGACATTAGTTGGCCACGCGATGCGCGGTAAGCAGGGCACCATTAGAGATTTCTTTCTCGGTGGTCGTTCACTGCCATGGCCTGCTGTTTGTGGATCTATCATAGCGACTGAAATCAGCGGCGTGACCTTCATTGGTGTCGCTGGTACGCTCTTCGCGTTGCATGGAAACTTTACCTATCTACTGTGGGGGATAGGATCGGTGCTCGGTCGTATCATCGTCGCCAAATATTTTGTTCCTGTATTTTATAAAGATGAAATTTATAGCCCATACGACTATATGGGCAAGCGACTGGGCTCTCCTATCAAAACGCTAGCGACCGTTGTATTTACCGTCGGTAGTATTCTAGGACAAAGTGTGCGTGTGTTAGTGGCTGCGATCCCGCTTCAAGTAGTCACAGGTTTGCCAATCTGGATCTGCATCGTCGCCATCGGTATTTTTGCTATCGGGTGGACATTGATGGGCGGCATGCGCACGGTGATCTGGACCGACGTGATGCAGTTCTGCCTGTTCACTTTTGGTGGGTTTTTGGCTCTGTTCTGGGTGGTGAATTCGCTTTCTGGCGGCTGGGCTGAATACTGGCAAACTGCCGAGCAGTTTGGCCGTACTAAAACATGGGATACTACTTTTGGTTTTTCAGCTGAATTGCAGTTTACCTTATGGGTGGCTATCATTGCGGTGCCATTCCAGAATCTAACAGCATTTGGTGTTGATCAATTGAATGCACAGCGCATGTTCTGCTGCAAAAATGCTAAGGATGCAGCGAAAGCTTTGGTTTGGAGTTCAATGGGGCAGTTTCTAACTCTGCTGATGCTTTTGGTTGGTGCAGGTTTATTTGTTCACTACCATCAGAATCCATTTACACCGCAAGAGGGGGCGGTGGTTATGGACATTGAGCAACCTATGGAGTTATCCGCGAAGTACCAAGCTGCTGAGTTGGCGCTAACTGAAGCGCCGCGAGCGGCTCACCCCGATGCCTATCAGAATGGCGTGATCGTCAATCCTGAGCTAGTGTCTAACGTGCCTGTCCCAGATAAGAAAGACTCGGTCTTTCCAATGTGGATTGTCACCGTGCTGCCAGTTGGTTTGTCGGGTTTGATTCTAGCTGGAATATTTGCAGCCGCGGTTTCTAGTTTGGATTCCATTTTGGCGGCTCTCAGTCAGACCACGCTGTCTCTTATATACCATCCAGAAGATCGCACCGATGAAGAGTTGGAGGAAATGAACTTGGTGAAGAAGTCACGTTACTTAGTGGTGATGTGGGGCATTGGGTTGACCATATTTACTCTGCTGCTTCAGGTGGCGAGCCAGGGGATTCCTATTCTCAGCTTAGCTTTTGGTATGACGGCCTATGCTATGGGGCCGCTACTGGGATTATTTTTATGTTCATTGCTGGGCAGGGGGTCTGTTCGTGGCTTGATAGTCGGGGTCTGTGTATCATTCCTGCTGGTTCTCTTTATTCGCACCGATGTATGGGTTTTGGTGATAAAGGTGATTCCTGCGTTTGCTGAGCATCTAGCAAAACTGCCTACTTATGTTCTAACTGGTGAAGTGGGTGTAAGCCCATCAATTGCACCAGTTTACTGTTTTGTATGGGCCTGGCCAGTGACCACAGTTTTGACCGTCCTGTGCGGTTTACTTATTCCGAGTAAAAATTAAAAACCTATATGTACCAATGGATTGCGGCTGTTAGCACAGGTGTTTGACTTTTCTTGAGGTCCACTGCAGTCAAGGATTTTTATTTTTTTTTAAACTTTTAGCGTGGAACCATTGTGGAATGGGGAGTTAAATTTTTGCAAAAGTTAGAAGGCGTAAAATGTTTTGCAAATTTTTAAAAATTTGGCATTAACTTGGTCTTGCCGCAAGGCGACTCCATCACACATTTTCAAACCCAATTCCTATAATTTTAAAAAATGTCATCCGCTATCTCCATAAACGACAAAATGACTGAAGTTTCCAAAACCGAGCGTCTAGATTTACCTGGCCTTTGGGAAAAAATTTCAGTGTCGTTGAAGGAGTTAGTAAGCCCGGATGCATACAGTCGCTGGTTCCAATCTGCTGAGCTCATCGACGTTTCTGAGACTCAGGCGCTGCTCGGAGTGCCGAGTGATATGCACCAGGTGTGGATTGAGACTAACTACCTGCCAGAGCTGCAGAACGCCTTCACTAAGGACTCAGGGCTTCCTAGCAAGGTTTCCGTAGTGGTGGCTGAAGATGGCATCGTTAAGGCGGCTGTTAAAGAGGAGGCTGTATCGACTAGCTCTCAGGGTAGAGTTCAACCAAAGGGTGATATCGATAAGCGTTTGAAGACAGCTGGGCTGAATCCACAATTTGCCTTTGATCGTTTTGTGGTTGGTCACAATAACGAATTTGCCCACGCTGCTTGTGCGGCTGTTGCTGAGAAGCGCGGTGGGGCAGTTTACAATCCACTATTCATTCACGGTGGATCAGGTCTTGGTAAAACTCACCTGATGCAGGCAATTGGCCAGCAGTTGATGAATGATAACCCAAGCGCGCGTGTTGTTTACCTTACTTGTGAGAAATTCACTAACGAGTTTATCGACATGGTTCGCAAGGGGTCGTTAGAAAATTTCCGTAAGAAGTATCGTCGTGCTGACATTCTGCTGATCGATGATATTCAGTTCCTCGCTGGTAAAGAACGTTCGCAGGAAGAATTTTTCCATACCTTCAATACGCTGCTCGATCTGCAAAGTCAGATTGTTCTAACGTCTGATCGTCCAGCATCTGAAATCAAAAACGTCGAGCCGCGTCTTATCTCACGATTTGAGTGTGGTCTCACTGTAGAGATGCAGCCGCCTAGCATGGAGACGCGTCTAGCAATTCTGCAGCGCAAGATGGAAGATTGGGACGTGAAGTTAGATGACGGCCTGCTTTATTTCCTAGCTGAGCGCATTCGCAGTAACGTGCGTCGCTTGGAGGGTGGTCTTGTTCGTCTGGCGACATACGCGTCGCTAGGTAGCGGTCTAATGACTCAGGAGCGCGCCGAGGAATTACTTAAAGACATTCTTCGTCAGGAAGGCTCTCAGCGTGTGACTATCGACGCTATCCAAAAAGCTGTTTGTGAGCACTATGATGTGCGCATGGCAGATATGACTAGCCGTCGTCGTCCAGCGAATATTGCCTTTGCTAGACAAATGGCGATGTATCTTAGCCGTCAGCTCACACAAAGCTCTCTAATGGAGATTGGTGATGCCTTTGGTGGTCGCGATCACGGTACTGTTATTCATGCTTGTAGAAAAATTAAACAACGCATTGAGAGTGAGCGCGGTGTCGGCGATACCGTTGATTTATTAAGCTCTACGCTCTCTCGGGCGTAGGTGATAGACCCCTAGGTGGGGGAAATAATAGTAAAGGAAAGTTAATGAATGCTTGCCTTTGGTGAAAATCCAGACACAGTAATGTGCATCTGGAGTCGATTCGCGGCTCTGGGCCACTTATATTCGTCTTATGAAATTCACTATCACCAAGGAAGCGTTTTTGGACGTGTTGCAGCAGGTGCAGCACGTTGTAAGCTCTCGAGCTACATTACCAATTCTCTCAAACGTGCTCATTGAAGCCGCAAGTGGGAGTATTCGACTAACAGCAACAGATCTCGACGTTGGCGTGAGTGCTGTTATTTCAGCTGATGTCCAGCAGGATGGCGCGACAACACTTCCTGTTAAGCGTCTAGCAAGTATCGTGCGCGAGTTGCCTGCAAGTGAAGTTTCTGTAGAAGTTGGTAGTGATAATCAGGCTAGCATTAAGAGTGGGCCATCATTTTTCAAAATCATCGGTCTTGGTGAAGAGGAGTTCCCTCCACTTCCAACATTTGATGATGGTAAAGAGTATAAGATTCCTCAAGCGCTGTTGCTTAACGCGCTGAAGAAAACATCTTATGCCATCTCTAACGATGAGACTCGTTACGTGCTCAATGGCGTGTACGTCTCATTCAAAGAAGGCAAAGTAACATTCGTGGCTACAGACGGTCGTCGTCTGGCTATGGTAGAGAACGATCTCGAATACCCAGCTAGCAACGAAGCTGACATCATTGTGCCAGCTAAGGCTGTGGCTGAACTTCAGCGCATGCTCAGCGATGACGGTGATGTACATGTTCAGCTCAGTGGCAGCCAGATTAGTTTTGAAATCGACGGCAGCTTGATTGTTTCCAAGCTGATTGAAGGTAACTACCCTAACTACAAGCAGGTGATTCCAGGCCAGCGCAAAGAGCGTCTGAGCATTAGCCGTGAAGATTTCCTAAATACGATCCGTCGTGTTTCTCTGCTAACATCTGAGAGCTCTAACTCAGTGAAGCTTTCATTCAGCCAAGGCAGCGTAGATGTGCAGGCTAACTCCAAGGAGATTGGTAATGCCGAAGAGAGCATTCCAGCTGATTATAATGGCGAAGAGTTTTCTATCGCATTTAACCCAACATTCTTGATGGCTCCGCTGAAGAATCTCAACGAAGAGACCATTTATTTAGACCTTATCGATAGCATGAGCCCAGGTGTGGTTCGCATCGACGAGTCATTCCTGTATGTCATTATGCCAATGCGTGTGACTCAGCAGAAGTAATTAATATTCAAGAGGTTTATCCTTAGACGAATCGAAGTCCGCCATTCATTTCTATGAGTGGCGGATTTTTTTTGAAAAAAATAATGAAATAATTTCTGTCCGTAGTACTCATAGTAACGTGAGTATGATCACACGACCTATTGAAACGGTCGCCCAACCCTAAAAATACGAAATATGAAAAACGCAATCAAAGCCTGCTCCCTCATCGCCTTTATGTTCTCTGCACCACTCGCGCTCGCTGACAGCGACTGTGGTAAGTGTGGCGGTAAAGACAAAAAGAAAGTCGAAAAAACTGAATTCAGCAACGACTGCGGTGGCTGCGAAAAGAAAGATAAGTGCAAAAAAGACTGTGACAAAAAAGACTGCGACAAGTGCAAGAAGAAGTAGTCCTTGCTTATTTCTCTACTCAATTTGTTTGAGTTGATCGTATTGGCCGCTCCTTCGGGTGCGGCCAATTTTTTGTATCGTTAACGCCA
Organism: Persicirhabdus sediminis; assembly: GCF_016595495.1. GTDB lineage: Bacteria > Verrucomicrobiota > Verrucomicrobiia > Verrucomicrobiales > Akkermansiaceae > Persicirhabdus > Persicirhabdus sediminis. The sequence goes on along the minus strand of NZ_JAENIM010000029.1, from coordinate 24,594 downwards.
GGAGTTGTGTGAGCCAGAGCTGCTTTCGATACGTGCGTCTTGGTCAAACCTGTCTGCATCCGAGACGTGGTTTTGCCAGCTATTTTGATTACTGGTAGGTCTGAGTTCTTTAGGGAGGTGTTGGTCTTCGTTAGTGACGCACGAGCTTAGGGTGAGTATAGTAGCTAGGAATATGAATTGGGTGAGGTTCATGCGCCTTAGTGAGATGATTTGCTAGGCTAGGTCAATTGATGATTTAGCTAGATGGCTAGAAATAAAAAAGCCCTGCAGCTGGGCTGCAGGGCTTGATGATAGAATTTTAGTTAGCTGGAGATTTTCTAGCTGGCTTGATTAATCAGCCACTTCGACAACGAAGTTGATCTCGACAGACACGTTGAGCGGCAGCGCGGCGGCGCCGAGAGCGGTACGTGAGTGAGTGCCGATTTCTTTGCCAAAGATCTGCACGAGGAAATCTGAGCAACCATTGATCACAGCTGGGTGGCCGTAAAAATCTGGCTCTGAGTTAACAAAGCCATTCACGGTGACGATGCGAGTGACTTTGTCGAGGTCGCCAATTTCCTCCTTCACCACGGCGAGGCGGTTCAGGGTGATCAGGCGCGCAGCTTCCTGAGCTGACTCGATAGATGTGTCTGTTGGAACTTTGCCAATGTAGTCTTCTGAGTCTAGCGGCGGGATGCCACCAGCTAGAAAGAGCAAGTTTCCTGAGCGCACACAGTTGAGGTAGCTACCAGCTGGTGCTGGTGGAGCTGGGAGCTCGTATCCTAATGCTTTGATTTTATCTTCTGCTTTGGACATGGGAGGTAGGGTTCTTAGAGTGTTTACTTGCAGTCGTTCTTGCGTGTTAGTGCTGCCTGCACAAATGCGAAGAAGATCGGGTGAGGTTTATTTGGCTTGGAGAGGAACTCTGGGTGGTACTGAGCGCCAATGAAGAATGGGTGATCAGTGATTTCCACAGCTTCTACCAGACCTTCTTCAGCTGAGGTGGCTGAGATCTTCAGGCCGGCGCCTTCGATCTGCTCACGGTAAGCTGGGTTGAACTCATAGCGGTGACGGTGACGCTCGGTGATAGACTCGGATTTGTAAATCTCAGCCATCTTAGTGCCTGGGGTGACTTTGGCTTCGTTAGCACCCAAGCGCATTGTGGCGCCCATGTCTTCGATGCCTTCTTGCTCTTCCTGCAGGCTGATCACCGGGTGAGCGGTGTTTTTGTTGAACTCGGTGGAGTTCGCGCCTTCTAGTTTGCAGACATTGCGGGCAAACTCGATGGTGGCAATTTGCATGCCGAGGCAGATGCCGAAGTATGGGATCTTGTTTTCACGAGCATAACGAGCTGCGCGGATTTTGCCTTCTGTGCCGCGGTCGCCAAATCCACCAGGGATAAGGATGGCGTCAACGTGCTTGAGGATTTCATCAGCACCACAGTCTTCGATTTTCTCTGCATCCACACGGAGGATTTTCACGCGGGTGTCGTTAGCGGCGCCGGCGTGAGTTAGAGATTCGTAGATGGACTTGTAGGCATCTTGCAGCTCGATGTATTTTCCAACAACAGCAACGCTAACTTCGTTAGCTGGGTTGATGATGTTATTGACGAACTGGCGCCACTCGGTGAGGTCTGGTGTGTCAGTTTCTAAACCAAGTTTTTCGCAGACGAGGCGGTCGAGTTTGTCGCGGCGCAGGTCGAGCGGACATTCGTAAATCGTGTGGTTGACGTCGTTGAAGGCGACCACGTTCTTTGGCTGAACGTTGCAGAACATGGCGATCTTTTGGCGATGATCTTCTTCCATGTCGTGCTCGGTGCGGCAAACGATGATGTCTGGCATGATGCCGATCTCGCGCAATTTAGCTACCGATTGTTGGGTCGGCTTGGTTTTCATTTCGCCAGCTGCAGAAATGTATGGCAGCAGAGTGACGTGGATGAAGCAGACGTTCTCGTGGCCAACTTCTAGTGCAAATTGGCGCATGGCTTCGAGGAATAGGTGACCTTCGATGTCGCCAGTTGTGCCGCCGATTTCAGTAATGATCACATCCGCATCGGTGCGCAGGGTGACGTCGCGCAGGCGCTCTTTGATGACGTCTGTGCAGTGAGGGATGAACTGAACGGTCTTGCCGAGGTAGTCGCCAGCGCGCTCTTTGCGGATGACGTTTTCAAAAATTTGCCCTGAAGTTAGGTTGTTGAAGCGGGTCAGCGTACAGTTAGTGAAGCGCTCGTAGTGACCGAGGTCGAGGTCGGTCTCGGCGCCGTCATCGAGCACGTAAACTTCACCGTGCTGGAATGGTGACATGGTGCCTGGGTCTACGTTCAGGTACGGGTCAAATTTCTGCAGGGTTACGGAGAGCCCACGGTGTTCTAGCAGGGTGCCGAGGGAGGCAGCGGCAAGGCCTTTTCCTAATGAGGAAACGACGCCACCGGTGACAAAGATGTATTTTGTTGGTTGAGACATGTCGGTAATATGGGCTCTATTAGTGAGATGATGGTTGTTTTGTTAAATACGCTTCAAGCTGGTTAGCTTGTTCTAATGTGTCGACTCCGCCGGATTCGTCATCAGTGATGATCACGCGGATTCGGGCACCATTTTCCAGCGCTCGCAACTGCTCTAAGGATTCTGCAAGCTCAAGCGGTGATGGTTGCCAAGTAATAAATGATTCTAAAAAGTCGCGGCGGTACGCGTAGATGCCTTTGTGGCGGTAAATCTTCAGCTCAGGGCTGTCGGCGCGACGGTAGGGCAGTGGGCTGCGGGAGAAATACATGGCATCACCAAGTTTGTTCATTACCACTTTAACCACATTTGCGTCGGCAATCAAATCGTCGTCGTCAATTTCGTTAGCCGCTGTAGCCATTGCCAAGCCCGCATCATTAAGCAATGACTCAGCCAGCTGGTCGATTAGTTCTGGGTCGATCAATGGTTCATCACCCTGAATGTTGACGATGTGGGTAGCCGCTGGATCTACCTGTGCAGCTTCAGCAATGCGATCTGTTCCCGTTGGATGATCGGCTGAAGTCATGGCAACGTTAGCGCCAAATGCCTGCGCTGCTTGGGCGATACGAGTATCGTCGGTAGCAATTAAGACGCCGTCGAGCTTGGAGCACTCCTGACAGCGCTCCCAAACGTGCTGCACCAATGGCTTGCCAGCTATGAGGTGGAGAGGTTTACCGGGGAAGCGAGTGGACGCCCAGCGAGCTGGAATAATTCCCAGAATGTGTGGTGATGGTTGATTGTCTTTCACGATACGCAAATCTGGACGGTACTTATGAACGATCTGCCCAGAAAGCCAAGCGTAAATCAGCATCATTTCGCTGCATGCGTATCAATCAACAAGGCGAGAAGGTGATACGTTTGATTGGTAAGTAACTAGCTTGTGTTACTGTGATTTCCAGCTAGCTGGATTTAGTAAGCTGGCGTAGCAGGCTAGTTAGAACTTAGAGAAAATGATAAACTCACCTGTGTTAGCCCTAGTGGCTAAGTTGTAGCGCAGTGGTAGTACAATGTGTTAGCGCCATTTGCTAGTGCTTGAAAATTCGCCACCCAGCTAGAATGCCGAATTCTAGCTGGCGGGAGATTTTAATTAGAGATCTATCTACGCGTCCTTCAGCCACTCAGCAGCAAGTTTGGCGTAGTATGTTAGGATCATGCTAGCGCCAGCGCGTTTGATGCCCATGAGTGATTCTAGCGCGATGGCTTTTTCGTTGACCCAGCCGTCTTTGGAGGCGGCTTTGATCATCAAATATTCACCGCTCACCTGATAGGCTGCGACAGGCAGGGTGGTGTGATCGCTGACTTTGGCGATGACATCGAGGTAGGGGCCAGCTGGCTTCACCATGATCATGTCGGCGCCTTCAGCCTCATCCAGCTCTATCTCGCGGATCGCCTCGCGGATGTTAGCTGGGTCCATTTGATAGGTTTTTTTGTCACCTGCTTTCGGCGCTGATTCCAGTGCGCCGCGGAATGGACCGTAGTAGGCGGATGCGTATTTGGCTGAGTAGCTGAGAATGGATACTTTTTCAAAACCAGAAGCGTCTAGAGCATCGCGAATGGCGGCAACGCGTCCGTCCATCATGTCGCTGGGTGAGACGATGTCGACACCGGCGCGGGCGTGGCAAAGGGCTTGTTCGCAGAGCACGGCGACAGTTTCATCGTTGACGATTTCCAGCTCGCCATTGGCATCTTTTTCTACCAAGCCGTCGTGGCCGTCGCTATTGTATGGATCTAGCGCGACGTCAGTGATCACACATAGCCCTGGGTAGGCGTCTTTGAGGGCGCGCACGGCACGCGGGACAAGACCAGCGTCGTTGTGACACTCAGCGGCGTCTGATGTTTTTAATGATTCGTCAATGGCTGGAAATAAAACCACAGCTGGAACGCCCAAGGCGTAGGCTTCGCCGGCTTCTTTGATTAGGCCTGTTAGCGACCAACGCACACAGCCCGGCATGGATTCAATCTGCTCGTCTACCTCTTTATCGTGGAGGAATAGCGGGTAGATAAAGTCGCTGGCGCTGAGTGAGGTTTCCTGCACTAATGAGCGGACAGCGGGTGATTTGCGGTTGCGGCGTGGGCGAATATGCATGCCCATTGCTACTGCCAGCTAGGGCATTTGTCACGCGCGAGATTTTCAAATTTCTTGCTAGTGTGAGGTGATTGAAATGAGGGTGTGTTCGAACTGTGTATGAAAAATTGTTTCTCTAATTTACGAGGAAATTTAAAGAAATTCGTTTCCGTGTTCGCTGGTATGATTGTATCACACGAACATTCAGCTGCGGTGCGCTTACGAGATTACGGCAAGCTGAGTGGACACACTTTTTTGTATCACCCTCAAAATGATAGATATAATTACTTCAGCTACGGTTTTTTGCCTGATGTTCATTGTTGGCACGGACTGTCGTCTTGCCGATTTCAGGAAATGTCTAAGGCAGCCGGGTCTGGTGGCGACGGCGATATTTGGCCAATATCTACTGGTTCCAGCTGTGACGCTGTTGATTGCCGTATGGCTCGACCTCGATGAGTCGATCACCCTTGCATTATTGTTGATGTCGGCATGTCCGTCTGGAGTGATTTCCAATACCTATACTTTTGTTTCTAGGGGCAATGTTTCGCTCTCCGTATCACTAACGGGCCTATCTACTCTGGCTGCATTTGTCATGACGCCACTCAGTCTGGGGATTGCGGTTTCTATGCTTAACGAAGTTGAGGGGTCGAAATTTCAGATCCCTCTATCAATCTTGTTTGCCCAGTTAGCATTTCTAATGATTCTGCCAACGACACTTGGCATGGTGGTGAAGCAGTTTGCTGATAGCTGGGTGACTAAAAATGCTAACTTATTGCGCTACGGCAGTTTGATTTTGTTATTTGTGGTGATAGGCATCGTGCTCTACGCCAGCCCTGGCTCAGTGATTCAGGAGTTGCGTCAGCTGTTTTTCCCTGCGCTATTAATCAGCACGGTGATGTTGTTAGTTGCTGTTTTGGTGGCTAGGGCATGTGCAGATAACTCAGCTGATCGCTCAGCGGTCATCTTCGAGTGGCCATGTCGTAATTTGGCTATCGCGGGGTTGCTAGGTATCACGGCGCTAGATCGACCGGAGTTGATGCTTACGGCTACCTCGTTCTTCCTTATTCAAGCGCCCTTTGTGTTGGGCTTGGCATTCTATCGTGCTCGGCTAATGCGTGCATAATAGCCCTAGCTGTTTATTTATTTATATTTCGCTGAACATCTAGTGTCGTTTGATAGATGCTGAGAAAATGAGAGCGAATGCTAGATGTTTGAACCAAGGTGTTGGATATTTTCCACAGTAGAAAAACGGCCAAGGAGCCCAGAGCAATGGCGCTCACTGAACGCTCGGGGAAGAATATGAGTAAAATTGTAGCGATGATGGCGCAGAGTAGGCTGAAATAGAGCTGGTTTTGTATGTTGACCCTTTTGCTCCAGATGGTGAGCGTGCATGCCTCGCCTTGTCGTTGTAGCTCGCCCGCGACGCTGGCTGGCCCAGTATTGCCGTAGTTGGCATGAAACTCAATGTGATCGTCGCTAGAGCTAGTGATTTGACCGCGCAGCAGTGGGGAGTTGTTGTAGCCCATCGCTGAAATGGGTGCTTCGTCTAGCTCGAGGGTGAGCAGCAAGCTTTGTCTAGCTTGCTCGTACGGCATATTTAGATTGAGGCATATCTTTTCAGATAGAACGGTTTGTTTGCTGAGCATGATTGATTTCTAATTATATGGCTTAAGCATCATTGTAAATGTACCTTTGTTCAAACTTGCCGGCCTCAGTGAATGGGGCTGGTGGTGATGGCTGTTTCGAGTTAGCTAATTGATATGGTCAGCCGAAATAAATGTTGGATTATATTTGCGCTTGGATTGCTAGTTCTCTTCTCTGGCTGGCTTAGTATTTCTCCATCATCAAAGTGTAGGTATAAGCAAATGGTGGCGATGAATCAGCCTGCGGCGATTGGTTATTCTTATGATGAATGGCAGATTGGCCAGAGGGATGTTACTGGTAGGAGAGTAGTAGCGGTCACCTATATGCTAGGCTGTTTGATTGGAGTTTGTATCTTTGCTGCAGCTTTTTCTAGTTTGCTAAGTCAGCTGGCTGGCTCAAGCTCGCAAGCTACTTTGCGACTGTTTTTATGCATGTTAGGCTGGCTGTGGATGGCATCAGGTATTGGCATTCACTACTTTCTTTGGGCGGAATTTTGATGCCCCATAGTTTAGCCGATAGAGGCTCCGCAATGGCGGCAATGCTGCCCGCTATGTAGCTGATGATATTTTCTGCAGCCCCAGTGCGCAGGCGAAGAAAATGAATGTTAGCCCGACCAGTGCTGGTGAATGGAAGCTGGCATAAATCGCGTCTATCAGACAAAATCCAGCCAGCGAATAACTGACGTAACCAATCTTGCTCTTTTTCAGTAGCTGGAACGAGACGAGCTGCCAGAGCCAGTAAGTCACGAGTGCGATGAGGGTGAACGCGATCGAGCAGTGAAGGCTAATGAAGCAGTTGTAGTTAGAGATTAGGGCGGCGAAAGGGAGGACAAATACGATGCTTGCTAGCAGCCGAACAGGGGAAGTTACATTAGCTTTGTGCTCGTGCCTAGCCACGCTAGCAAAGACATAGGTGTAGACAAACATGCTTAGTGAAAAGAAAATCACTGTTATTGCGATGCTGCTAGTTAGGTTCTCTGGGTGCTGGCTGATGCCAGCTGTTGCGGAAAATATGACTAGCAGCGCGCGGCATGAGCTCATGAGTGGCAATGCTAACTGAGGCTTCTTCTTATGCCAGATGGCGTAGGTGCAGATGCAGGCGACCATCGCAGTCATGGCTGTGCGTGTGGAAGTATCGGGGTATAGCAAGCAGATGAGAATATAGGCGAGGCCCATCATGCTAGCTCCCGTAGCCATCACTTTGCTTACGTTGAGTACGCCAGATGGTATGGGGCGGTTAGGGCGATGCTTGCGGTCGTAGTCGGCATCGATGGCATCACCCATAAAGCAGCCACCAACGTAAAATAGCGCATTGGCTAGGCATAGAGCGATGATCATCCAGAGAGATTCATTGCTGTGGCAGAAGCATGCGGAGCTCAGGAAGTAGGCGACGGCTGTAGTCGACCATACTGTTGGTAGGTTAGAAACTCGTCCAGTCGCTAGGCAGGCTTTAATGAATGGGCTCATAAATAGAAATTAGCTAAAAGCATTTTCCCGAATCGCCAATTAGATTTAGGGATTCATGACAAAGTGCCTGTCGCTGGTGAGGCAGAGTGAGGGAAATAATCAAAAATTCAACCCAAGAATGCGCGGGTTCAATACGCTTATTCTCTGACTTGTTGTGCTTTAGGCGCTTTGCTGAAAATGGGGTCGTTTTTACCTTTTTTCGGTGAAGAGAAGACGACAGCCCGCCATTTTGCCGATGATAGAGTTCCTGATCCTTGAAACTGAAAGAGTCCGGCGAATGGTTTTAGCGGGATCATTAGGATGCCTAACGGTCCTTTTGCGTTCATGCGCATGGTGGCATCAACAACTTTCGTTTTCATGTCGATGTTGCCCTCACCTGTAAATTTGATGGTGTTGGAAGCTGCGATGAAGTCGTTTGAGTAGATGATGCCGTCGCGAATCACAAAGCTCATGGAGGCATTTTCAACCTGCTCTCTAGCAATGTCCTTATCGTTGAGGATTCCGCCTATCAGCGGGCTGAGTGGTCCCAGCATAGGAATCGAGAATAGGTTACCATTTTCTAGTCCTGCATCACCTGAGCCGTTGAATTTACGAATGTCGTTAGCTGCGCCACTGAATTCTATATTTCCCGTGATCAGTCCTTGGTTGGCGTCAAAGTCGTAGATGCGGCCGATGTCACCCAGGTGGATGCGCTCACCGTGGAAATTTCCTTTATAAGTGACTAACTTTGGGTTGGTAGTTTTTACGTTGATATTGCCCTCTATGCTTCCTTGGCAAGCGACGAAGTCTAACTTGGTTACATCTACGCGGCCTTGGGTGATGTGCACTTTGCCTGATAGTCCGCGCACTGGCACATCTTCACCAAGCAATTTGTAGTCGGTGATGCCCTTGGATTTCACATTGATGAAAAAATCTGTTTTTGGCCACGGCCCGACGAGATCAAAGCTGCCATTGGCGCTAAGGCTTGGGGGGTGGTGGAATCTGTATTGCTCGATGTGATCGGCGACTTTAGTATGAAACAACCTAACGATAGGGGCTGGCCACACGGTGCCGTTAGCATTTTTGATGTGAACCATTTTGTCTGCAAAATTCACCTCTACCTGATCGGCTGTCACTTTGCCCGATGATGGGCCGCCCCATTTTTTGTATAATTTGTAATCTCTGTGGTCGCTGCGGATGTTGATGTCGTCGAATATCAAGCGCGTCGGGTTGATGTCAAAATCAGCTGAGGCGTGGTGAAGGTCTACTTTCTTGTAAGCAAATTTGTCGAGTTGCACACGACCGCTTACTAACCATTCTGCCTTATTGTGTAGGTCGTATTCGCCGGAGGCTTTGAGGTGAATTTTACTTTTCTTGCCGAGCTTGGCGCGGGACAGCGCTTGTTGGCCTTTTTCTGATTTGATAGAGGCGAGCAGTGGGTTGAAGCTTGAGTACGGTAAGGTGCTATCAAACTCGAAGCGAATCTTGCCGTTTTTATGTAGGCAGCGTCCCGAGAGTTCGCCATCGAGTCTTTTGGCCTGCAAGTTAGTGATGTAGACGTCGCCATTGCTCTTCCACGATACGTCGCCAGAAATAGCGTCAAATTCAGTTTTGAGAATCGTGCCGCTAGCATCGTTAAATCTACCAACCAAACGAAGATCGGGGAGTTGACCTTCGCGGATGGTGAAATCACCAGAGCAGTGGATGTTAGGTGGGGCGTCGAGAACTACGGGTAGCTCGATTTCCAAGCCAAAATATTCTTCCAACATGGCTTCGAGGTCGATGCTTGAGTCGGCGATGAAGCGTCCTCGTTTAGTCGCCATATGATAGTCAGCCTGTCCTTTAAGCTGTCCGTCTTTGAATTTGAAGGCTAGTTGGTCAACTGTGATGAGCTGATTTTTAAAATCACCGCGAATTAAAACGTCGCGTAGCGTGCGGTCTCCTTTGTTGAGTTCTTTAGCAATAATCTCTAAATCTACCCTGAGGTCTTGCGGGTTAGTTAGATTGCCTTCAACAAACACTTTGAGCACTGGCGGTGACTCATCTGGCCAGTGCCATTGTTTGAGTTCCTTGATGGTTTCGGTGATCAAGCGCAGCCGTGACGCGTGTGCAACAACGTCTTTTTCGCTGGCTGGCTTGGATTCGTCGATGAATTTGCGTCCCCAAAGTTTGGCATCTAGCTGGATATTGATGCCGCTAACATACCCTGATAGGCTGTTTGCTTGCAATACATCTGCCTCGGGCAGGTAAATATTGCCCTTCAGGTCGTGGATGTCGATGTGCTCGCTGCTTGGGTCAGCCGGATCTACGGCTAGGGAAATGTGAACGCCACGTAGATGGAGTTTGTTGACGCGGATGCCTTCGCCGCGCATTAGTTTCGACTTGTCTATGTCGATGATCATGCTAGCCATGTTAGCTGAGATGACTTCGCGCGTGGCATCTTCATAAATGGTCACTCCTTTGGCGACGAGCCCACGCGATGGGTCGTAGTGGACGTTGTCGAAATCTGCAACAATGCCCAGTTGCTCGATTTCAGCTGCTATTTTAGTGCGCCATTTTTCATCGAGGCCGACTTCGTTGTAATAAACCATCGCGGCTACAACAAGAACGACAATGAGGCTGCCAGCCAAAAATAGGCAGAGGCGGCATTGTCGTAATAGGCGCTTGATGAACATGCATTAATCTAGGCGCGAATCACTATGGATTCCAATTAGAATTTCTCGCCAATCGTCAATCGACTTTTAGATTTTCGGGCATAGTTGTTAACCTTAATTCTTAGGTGAACTATTTTTTGTAATTAAATGATTGTTAGCTTAGCTGATTTGATTATGAGGCATGCATGTTTAACGCCTTTGTATGCCTCACGGGGAGGTTGATATTTAGTTGTGCCGTCATGGTGGTGACGATTTCTTCGACTCTAGCTAGTTTTAATTCATCCTGGCTGGACTCAGCCAATTTTCCAGTATCTGGCGCCATTGTCGATATCGTGTCTGATGGATCGGGCAATGCCTACGTTGCCGTGAATGCGGCTTCGGGTGCGATGGTCTATCGTTGGGACGGTGGTTCCTGGGCTCTGTTGGGGGCTTTCAAGAATAGAGCAGCAGCAGGATCTATCAATGACCTTCATTGGGGAAATAATAGGCTCTATGTAGCAGGGCTTTTTACTAATGTTGACGGAGGGGTTGTTAAATATCTTGCTCAGTATTCGGGCGGGGCATGGTCGCACATCGGAAGTGGTATTAATATTCCAGGCGTAGCTGTGACCTATCATCAAGGAGCCGTGTATTTAGCTACTGCGTCAAGGTTGTATTTTGCACCAGGTGATGTCTGGCAGACGTCAGGTGGGGCGTCTGTGCAATATACTGCAAATGGCGTGAGTAGTCTCTATTCAGATGGTGCTAATCTCTACATGGCTGGGAGTTTTACACAGCTTCAGCCATATGCATCGTGGCCTCCCTACGTTTACCGAGCCGCGAAATGGAACGGATCTAGCTGGAGTCAGATGGCTAGTGGGGTTTCTAGCGGTGAGGTGAATGCTATCACTGGTGGCGGAGGATCTATCTATGTGGGTGGCAGCTTTTCTCAGAAAGTGTTACGTTATAGTGGCGATTCTTGGAGCTCGCCTAGCAGTTCTAGCAAACCTAGTTCTACGGTAAATAGTTTGGTCTATCAAAATGGTAATCTATTTGCAGGTGGGTCATTTGGTTTGAAAGTGGATACGGGAACTAGCTGGGAAACAGTGGCAAGTGGTGTGAATGGCTCGGTAAATGCCATGGCTAGCTACGGAGATAAACTTTTTGTAGGCGGCACATTCACTAGTCCCAAAAACTATTTTGCGGTGGCTAAGGTGAGTGGCTTTGGCGAAATTGCAGCTGAAGATACTAATGGACAAGAATTATCTAGTGGGACGACGTTTTCAGCAGATGATACTTTGATTGGTGCCAGTTCGACATTGAGCTTTACATTAAAAAATGTAGGTGATGCGTCACTGAGCCTATCCGACTACCTGATTGAGGGAGTGGCTAGTTCTGATTTTGCTTTTGTAAGTTCTCCTCCTGCTAGTTTGGCGGCTGGAGAGAGCGCGTCCATTGAGTTGCAGTTTGCGCCAAGTTCAGCGGGTGATAGATCGGCGAGTTTGACGATTGCTAATAACGACCTCGATGAAGGTGCCTTTGTTATTCAGTTAGCAGGTGAAGCCATTGCGCCAGCTGCTCTCTTTGCGGATGCTGCTGCAGAAGTAGGTTTGGTTGGTGATGATGCTTTGCCTACAGCGCAGCCATTTGCTGATGGCTCTAGCAACTTGCTGAAATACGCATTTAATATGCAGTTGGGTGAAGCTGACCGCTCACACATGACGATCGCAGGCACGAGTGGTCTGCCATTGATAGAGCGCCAGCAGGAGGATGGTGATGATTATTTGGTGATGGTCTATTTGCAGCGCCGCGGCGTTGGTTTGGTATATGAATGTCAGCTATCTAGCGACCTAGCTGAAGATGGTTTTGTACAAGTTCAGTCACCAGACGAGCAAATCGAAGTCATTGATGCTAACTGGCAGAGGGTTACTGTTAAGCATGCCATTGAGGATGAATCTGATAGGCTGTTTGGTAGGGTGAAAGTGATTTTGCCGTAGTGTTGAACTCAAGCCAGCGCGCATTTTTGTGACCACATGAATGAGTTCGCCGAGCCAGTCATCTCGTTGACCCGTCATTTTGCAGTTCGTTTAGGATTTCGTTAGCGCTTTGCTCGATGTGCCCGTATCGATGTGTGCACATCGATAAAGTTTGTTCATGGAGGTAGTGTAGCAGCTCGATGCGGCCATTTTTTACGGGTGCGGCATCGTTGATGAATAGCTTGTTGTGCGTGCATGTTTGATAGATTTGCTGGCTAGCATTGAGGATTCTTAGGCTGTAGTGTGGGTGGATTTTGCTCAGTCGTTGCTGCAGTTGTTTGTCGCTTTCTATCTGAACGTGATAGCACAGCTGGCTGAGAAAATTTGCCGTTTCTTCTGTGCAGCAGCTGATGTCGACTTGGGTATTGCAGGTTCTTGCGGCTAGCAGAATCAGGCTGATCTGTAGTCGCGTCATCTTGTGCGTCCTAACTAATATGTGGTGTCGGGCGCGGTAGCGGAACCAGTTCTTTTCACCTAACACTGGCGCGAAGTCGTGTGCTTTGGAAAATTCCTGGTCCCACCAATAGGCGTAGCTGGCGGCGGCTTGCTTTATCTCGGCTGGACGATGGCAGAAGTCGCTAAGTTTTCTTACGAGGCACGAGGATTTGGGAGGTGACTGCATTTCTGGTGGCCCATCGTCATGCCAATGCATGAGAGGGATTAGGTAGTTAGGGCCTCCAGCTTTGCGGCCGGGGCCGTAGCTGGATCGCTTCCAGCCGCCGAATGGCTGGCGCTGAACGATGGCGCCAGTGGTCGCTTTGTTGATGTAGGCATTGCCAACTTCGACCGCGCGTTGCCAGGTGTCTTTTTCTATATCACAAAGTGAGTGTAAGCCGCCGGTAAGTCCAAAGTTAGAGTCGTTCTGAAGCTGTATGGCGTGGTGGAGGTCGTTGGCGCGCATGATGCCAAGGATGGGGCCAAAGCATTCGGTTTTACGCAGCCAACTTTGAGCGCTTACGCCAAGCTTGATTCCCGGTGTGCAATAATGAGACTGGCCGCTCGTTAGGTGTGGTTCTAGAAGCCACTTTTCGCCGTCTTCTAGTTGGGTTGCTGCTTTGTGCAGTCTTGTATTGGCGTGTCCGATGAGCGGTGGGATTTTGCTGCTAGCCTGATAGCTTGGTCCAATATTCAGGCTGCGCGCGGCATCTTTGAGTGTTTGGAGAAATGATTCATCATCGTATAGTTGGGCATCAATGATGGCTAGCGAGGCGGCTGAGCATTTCTGGCCAGCATGGCTGAATGCGCTGGTGAGCAGGTCTTTGATGGCTAGATCGCGATCGCAGTTAGCTGAGATCACCATGGCATTTTTGCCGCTCGTTTCAGCGATGAGAAATTGTTCTGGGTTGGTGATGAGGATTTGTTCGGCTGTGTTGGCTGATCCAGTTAGGATGACTCCATTATTCAATGGATGGCGACTGATTTGCCGACCGTGAATGCGGCTGGCTGGCATGAATTGCAGTACTTTCTTAGGGATTCCTGCGCGCCAGAATGCCTGAGCTAACAGCCATGCGCAGAGGACTGTTTTTGATGAGGGTTTGAGGATCACGGTATTTCCAGCCATGAGGGAAGCTGATATGCCGCCGCAAGCAATGGCGATGGGAAAATTCCACGGGGAAATCACCGTAATGACGCCGCGCGGGGTACAGATGGTGCCATCAAAAAATGAGCTATTATCTAATGATTTGGCGTAGTAGTGGGCGAAGTCGATGGCTTCACTGATCTCGCTATCAGCCTCGCTGATGGTTTTGCCTGCGTCATGAACGAGTGCGGCAGTTAGCTGAGAGCGTTGTCCTGCGAGTTCGCGGCTCGCGCGGATGAGCATTTCGCGCCTTGTAGCGGCGCCCAGCTGGTTCCAGTAATTTTGGTTGTCGTGTGCGCATTGATAGGCCTGGTTGATCTGCGCTTTGCCAGCACAGTGGAAATGATAGAGTGCTTGGCTTGTATTAGCTGGTGAGTAGGCGGCGTTGGGGTTCTCGGGAGTGAGAAATCTGCCATCTATCTGCAATGGAATCACCTGTTCTGGCTGGAATGATTCCACTGCAGATTCTATTAATTTGCGTTGGGTTAGCTGAGTCCAATCGCTATCAGGCACGTTGGTGAAGGGGCCTTGATCAGCTGGTTTGGCTGTCTTGTTCTTTGCTCGTCGGCTAGAAGTGTCGAGTTTGTCCATCATCTTGATAGACTGATGAAATGCATCCAGCTGGCGGTGCCATATCTCCGGCTGGTTAGAAATTTCAAACTGATCGCGCAGAAAGTTTCCGTGGCTGCTATTTTCGTCTAGCCGGCGCATCAGATAGGCGAGTGCATCTGTAAACGAGCTGTTGGCGTCCATGATTGGGGTGTATAGCCGAAGTGGCTGGCCGCCTTTTTGTAAGGTGCGCGCTTGTGGCATCGCCATGCCTTGTAGCATTTCTATCTGTAAGGCATGGGTGCATTGGTAGTAGCTGTGGATGAGCACTGCGTAGGCAAGGTCTAGCAAGTTGTGGCTAGCGGCAGCAATAGTGGTCCAGCTGTCGGCGTCGAGCTGGCAGCAGCGGGTGATGAGAAGTTTGTAGCTGGCATCGACTTCGCATTTGCTAGAAAAACATGCTAGAGCGTGGTTGTGGCTAGCGGCGTGGATTTTCTCCATAGCTAGGTTGGCGCCTTTGACGATGCGCAGGGTGATGTTTTTTCCGCCTCGTTGAGTTCGTTGCAGCGCCCAGTGGTGAATTTTTTCCAGCGCGGCATGGCTGTCTGGTAGATATGCTTGTAGGACGATGCCAGCGTTGACTTGATCTAGCTGCTTGTCTGCGAGCATTTGTTGGAAAACGTCCAGCGTGAGCTGGAATTCCCGATAGTCTTCCATGTCGAGCGTGACTAATGGGCTAGCTGGGTTCTCTAGCGCTGTGTGATAGAGGCGTTGTAGCTTTTCTGCTACACGGCTCACGCATTCCTCGTGCGCTAGCGGGGTTAGCTGGCTATCGATCGCGCTTATTTTCACTGAAACGGCGGTGGTGTCTGGCTTGCGGACGCGCTCAATCAATTGCTCAAGCCTGCGGTTGGCGGATTTTTGACCAAGTACGGCTTCTCCTAGCAGGTTAATTTGGGATTCAAATCCATCCGCTTGCAGTTGCGGTAAATGCTTCTGTTGGTCGTGTTGGTTGAGCATCACGCGCCGGCTTTGTTGACGGATTTCCCGTTGGATTTTTTTCATGCAGAAATGCGGCATGAACAATGAGCTGATAGAAGCCATCTGCAGCGCTAGTTTTTCAGTCATGTCGAGGTAGTTGGGGATGCCAAATTCGGCGATGAGTTGACGCAGCTGGCGGGCTGAGTGCCTTGAGTAATTGGGGCGAAAAACACGGTCGGTAAGCGCGAGCGTGAAGGCAAGGCCAAGGCGGTCGTTGAGCAGGCGGCTCATGCGCTGGTCGTGGTGGATCTCGTGTGGCTGGCGCGCGTCCATGGCTTGCTCGAGCCATTGTTTGGCAAGCTGGCTGGCGAGCGAGGCGATTTCATCTGGCTGGCCAGATGATTGTTGCGCTAGCTGAAGCCATGATGGGGTGTCACCGCGGGGATTCATTTCAGCGGTAAATATAAGCCATTCTCGGCAACTTGCACGGGTTTGTGGAGAATTACTGGTTTGGGTTGTGGGTGAATTTCTGGCTAGCTGGTGTGGCCAAAGCGGAGAAGGATCTCCGCAGTCCGAAAGCCTTCGGCAGAGCTGCTGTGTTTTAGGGCAAAAAAAATCCGCTGAGCTCGATGTGAGCTGGCGGATGTTAAGCAAATCTAAATGGGTGCGGCTGGGATTGCCTTCAGTTATGCTGGAGGTTTTTTTTGTGTCTGGCTGTGGATGTGAGTTTGTTGGAGGTGGCTAGCTAGCTGGTGTGGCCAGAGCGGAGAAGGATCTCCGCAGTCCAAAAGCCTTCGGCAGAGCTGCTGTGTTTTAGGGCAAAAAAAATCCGCTGAGCTCGATGTGAGCTGGCGGATGTATTAAGCAAATCTAAATGGGTGCGGCTGGGATTGCCTTCAGCTATGCTGGAGGTTTTTTTGTGTGTGTCTGGCTGTGGATGTGAGTTTGTTGGAGGTGGCTAGCTAGTGTGGCCAAAGCGGAGAAGGATCTCCGCAGTCCGAAAGCCTTCGGCAGAGCTGCTGTGTTTTAGGGCAAAAAAATCCGCTAGGCTCGGGATGAGCTAGCGGATAAATTAAGCAAACTAAAAGTACGCAGACTGGGATTGCCTTCGGCTATGCCGGTATGTGCGCTGCGCGCAGGAAATTGGAAATCGTGATGCACGATAGTGCATTCAAACCCAGCTGGGTTCTCGTCCCAGTTTTGGGCAAAAAAATCCACACGTTCAAGAGAATCGTGTGGATTAAATTAAGCAAACTAAAAGTACGCAGACTGGGACTCGAACCCAGGACCAATTGGTTAAAAGCCAACTGCTCTACCAACTGAGCTATCTGCGCCTTTAGTTGGATTTGCTTGGTGCCTCGCGGCGGCGGAAAAGTACTCAGAAATCGCCTCATGGCAAGATCGTTTTTGTATTAATTTTCGATTTAATTAAGAAGTGTTTAATATACAACGATTTGAGATGATGATTTTTTCTGCTGCTGGTGATGAATTTCACAGCTGCGCGTAGGCGAAATACAATTTTGCGGTGATGTTTGTGATTTTATGACCCGTCAGCTAGCTGCGAAATTGTGATTTTTCAGGAAAAAATCCCCTGAGCTCGGCGCTAGTCAGGGGATGGCTGGGGAAGTGGGCTTATACCATTCGCCCAATTTAGCTCTCCAATGGTATCAATTACGCTTCTGGCTGGGTGAGGTGAATGGCTTTGTAGCCACCATTCATGCGGAACCAGATGATGATAAACAAAAATGCGATAGCCATAGTGAGCGGCAATACGGCAGCCACTTTGATGGTTTTGCGCGCACTTTTGTCGATCTCATCTTCCAGCACGGTTTTGTTGTGGGCGTCGATTTCGACTTCATCCATCAGTTTTTCCGTATTGATGCTCTGGTAGGGAACGCCAAAAAGCTTTTTGTTTTCGGCAATTCCAGCCGCCTGAGCTTCGGCGTAGATGGCTGGCTCGGTGGCTTTCACTGCTTTAGCGTCGAAGCTATCTTTGACGGCGCCGAGGAATGGGAAACCAAAGATGCCAACGGTTAGCAGGCCGATGGCGCTGACGGTATTCAGTGTAACCGCGCCACCTTTAGGGAATCGCTCAGCGACAAATCCAAGCACTGTGGGCCAGTAAAATGTCTGACCTACCGCGTAGAAAGCAAAGGCCACAAAAATCATGATGCCAGTAGCGCCAGATAGCAGATAGAGGCCGATGATGGAAAATATCGAGCTAAAGAGCAATAGGGCTGGCGGGCTCATGAATTTCAGCGGCACGCCTGCAAAGAAGCGCAGCGTCATCATGATGCAAGCTGAGGCGACAATTGCCCAGCCAGAGTGCATGTCATATTCTTCAGCTAGCACCGGCTGCATCAGGCTTTGAATCCAGCCGTCAGTGGCGAGTTCGGCAGTGGCGAGCGGGATCATGATCAGGCAGAGGATGAAAAAGAGGATCTGGCCCATGGATTTCACCACAAATCCAAAGATCAGGCCGCCCAGCGCGCCAATGGCAAGGCTGACGGAAAGGTGGTTTTGCATGACAAATGAACTGCCATCTGGATCGAAATGACCGCCAGCTTGTTTGGCGATCTCATAAAACAGGAAGGTGATGGCGATAAAGGCACCTAGGCCACCAAACTCTTTGAGCATGTCGCGAGTGGAAACATTTGCCTCCACGCGCTCGTCAGCTGGATAGCGGTGGCAGAGCAGAAACATCACGGCGTAAGCGATGACGGGCAGCAGCATGAAAAGGAAAACGGTATTCCAGTGGAGGGAATCTCGGGTGAGCAGGTAAATCGTGCCGCCAGCGGCGATACCAGCTGGCCAGGCAGCGTGCAGGATGTTGAGCCACTTACTTTTTTCTTCGCGATAGATGGCTGCGCACAGTGGGTTGATGCAGGCTTCTACCACGCCGTGACCGAGGCCGGCTGCGAAACAGGCATACCAAAGAATACGTGTATCTTTGGCCACGAAAGTGAGAATGACCGAGAGTGTCTGCAGGCCGAAGGCGATCATCATCGAGCTCTTGTAGCCAATTTTATCTACCAAAAAGCTGAATAAAATCATGGTGATGGCGATTGGCCAGAGTGCGGCGCCAGCTAGATGGCCAACTTCGGCTCCCGTGATATTAAATTCATCGGCCCAGATGTTGGGCATCATGACGCGGAAGACAAATCCGAAGCCAGCGGCTGCTAGTGAGAGAAAGCTGGCCCAAAAAAGTAGGTTCCGTTCTTTGTTAGTAAGATCCATAGGGATGGTAGTTAGTGGTATGAATTGATTGTGAGCTTGCTAGCTGGTGATTGCCATCGTGGGAGTATGGCATTGGGCTAGCTAGAATATGGATTCAGTAATACGCGTGTATTACTGATTTCTTAGCTTGATTACGGACTAGTCATTCCTCTGGCAAGGATGATTTTCCCCCATAAACGCAGAGATTGATAGCACGCGTCTGACTCTAGTCCGAATTCGTCAAATCGGCTGAAAATGGGCATCGTCGTCATCATTCTCAGAGTTTTTATTTTTCCTGATAAGGGTCAGAAAATATCTAACTTGCCGAATGGATCAGTGAGTTATTCTAGCTAGGTTTTGCTAGATCACCTCGCACGATGGCCTAGCTAGATGGAAACTATCCGCGATAGGTGGACAAAAAATTACCGCACAGCGCTGGGCTGATGCGGTAGTTAGAAATTTCCAGCCAGCTGGAATTTTCTCCTAGGCTGGCTGATTAGAGTCTAATCGATAGATTATTCGACGATGATGCTGTGTTGCGCGCGCGCTACCATTTTGCCGATGACCACGGCGCACGGAGTCGCTTCTTGATGGAGGTGGGCGAGTACCTCTTCCGCGTGAACAGCTGGTACAGAGAGCATAAGTCCGCCAGATGTTTGTGCATCAGCCAGCAGCAGTTTGAGTGATTCGCTGATGTGTTCACCAAAGCTGATTTTGGTTTCGGCGTTGAGCAGGTTCTTTTTCGTGCCGCCTGGGACGCAACCTTGTTCGATGAACTCTATCACCTCCGGTGAGATAGCTGGAATGACCGAGCTGTCTAAAATGGCAGTGGTGCCGCTGGCGTCAGCCATTTCTATCAAGTGACCAGCGAGGCCAAATCCTGTGATGTCCGTGCAGGCTTTTACCAGACCTTTTTCAGCTAGATAGGCGCCCACTGTATTCAGGTGGATCATGATCTCAGATGCTTTGAGCTCTAACTCGGCATCGCACAGGCCTCTTTTGATGGCAGTTGATAGAATGCCTGTGCCGAGTGGTTTAGTAAGAATGATGAGTTCGCCAGCTTCAGCGTTAGCATTGGCTAGCACATTGTCTGGGTGAACGATGCCGGTGACTGATAGACCGTAAATCGGCTCTGGATTTTTAATTGTATGGCCACCAACTAAGCTGGCCTTTGCTTGCATGACCATTTCGGCTCCTCCTCGCAAAATTTCGCGAATGGTCTCATTGTCTAGCAAATCGTCGGGCATGCCGGCAATAGCCATCGCCGTAATCGGTCTGCCACCCATGGCGTAGACGTCAGAGAGCGAATTCGCCGCCGCGATTTTGCCAAACAAATACGGGTCGTCGACGATAGGGGTGAAGAAATCTAAGGTCTGCACAAGCGCGCGCTGATCGTCGATTTTGAATACACCAGCGTCGTCAGCGGTAGCTGAGCCAACTAGCAATCTATCATCGTTGTGTTGTGGTAGTTGATGCAAAACTTGCACCAGTGACGCAGGGTCGAGCTTGGACGCTCATCCACCACAGGATGCCATGCTTGTTAGCTTGATGATTTCTTCTCTGTCCATAATTTACTTTCTGGCCAACACTAAGCACGGCTCACCTAGCTTGCAAGGTTGCGTAAAAAAATCCGACCGCGGATAGCGGCCGGATTTTAATGCATGGAATGATTATCTTTGATCAGTCAGCTAGAACTATGGAGCTGATGGTAATGAATTTTTTGCGTCGTCCATCGCATCTTGTGCTTTGTCTGCAGCATCGTCAGCTGCTTTTTCAGCACCTTCCATGGCGTCGTCAGCGGCTTCCTGAGCGCTGTCAGCTGCGTCACTAGCAGCTTCTTCTACTGACTCAGTAGCGTCGGCGGCTGCTTCTGTAGCGGCGTCAGCGGCATCACTAGCAGCTTCTTTGGTAGTGTCCATGGCGTCAGATGCGGCTTCTTTGGTGGCGTCCATGGCGTCAGATGCAGCTTCGGTCGTAGCGTCGACGGCTTTTTCTGTCTCTTCAACGACTTCGTTAGCTACCTTTTTGCTGCCTTCAGTGATTTCACCCGCAGATTCTTTGGCTGCTTCGGCTGCTTTTTCAGTGGCGGCTGCCATTTCCGCTTTTGCTTCTTCGGCCTTTTTGTTGGCTTCGTCAGCTGCTTTC
Organism: Persicirhabdus sediminis; assembly: GCF_016595495.1. Classification (GTDB taxonomy): domain Bacteria; phylum Verrucomicrobiota; class Verrucomicrobiia; order Verrucomicrobiales; family Akkermansiaceae; genus Persicirhabdus; species Persicirhabdus sediminis. The sequence continues at coordinate 3,824 of NZ_JAENIM010000029.1, read as the reverse complement.
TCGCATGAAGCAAGGCTCATGGCGATGCTTGCCGCAATGATTGTATGGATTGTTTTCATCGTAGTTGTTGTGTTTGTTATTTGTTCGGGGCTGACCCCAATACTCACACACTATAGGTTGAAAGTTCAGAAATGCTAGATAAATATGAACGTTCGATTGATTCTGGTTATAGAATTATTTCATGACTGGGTGAGCTGTCAGCTCACGCTGCGCATGCCAAATGGCGGATTTTTCCGTATCCGCTCATGATGATTTCCAGCTGATTGTCGAACTCATCTGGCTAGATGAGCGCGTGAGCAAAAATAATTTCACGAATATTCAGTAAATGTGGCAGGAGAGGGGTGATTTTTGCTGTCAATGGCAGGCGCAATAGTGGGGGAATTGTGGTGGTTTTTGTATTTTGTTCATGAGGGGGACAGTTTCAGCGGTGCTAATAATCCACATTTCTTTATTATCTTCAATGGGGTGTTTCATCGGCTAATTGACTGGAATTAAATGCCTCCCGTGGCGTATTGATTTCTGCTTGCTGAAAAAAGTCATCTCTCGATATCGTTTTTCCTTGAACGAAACGGTAATCGAGTGCAGTTTCCCGCCGCCGCAAGGCCAGCGGGGAGTAGCTCAGCTTGGTAGAGCGCTGCGTTTGGGACGCAGATGTCGCAGGTTCGAATCCTGTCTCCCCGACCATTTAACCTGTCATTTCGAGAAATCGAATGGCAGGTTTTTTGTTTTCTAGCCAGCTGCAAAATCTTCACACATTTCTCAGATCAGATCAGATCAGATCAGATCAGATCAGATCAGCTTCGCGCCACCGGAGCCGAAGCCGCTCCATGAGTTCGGCCGCAGGCTCTGGAGCGCGGCGATCCTTCGCCGCTTTTGCCGGTTAAGATAGATCTGCCTTATATTACCCGTAGTTCACCGGCGTCATCAAACTATGATCTATGCTCAGTCACACCTTCTAGCTAGGTGGCGCGCACCGGCGCTGCAACATGAGTTCGGCCGCAGGCTTTGGAGCGCGGCGATCCTTCGCCGCTTTTGCCAGCTAGGATAGATCCACCTTATATTACCCGTAGTTCACCGGCGTCATCAAACTACGATCTATGCTCAGTCACACCTTCTAGCTAGGTGGCGCGCACCGGCGCTGCAACATGAGTTCGGCCGCAGGCTTTGGAGCGCGGCGATCCTTCGCCGCTTTTGCCAGCCAGGATAGATCCACCTTAAATTTCCTATAGTTCACCAACGTCATCAAACTACGATCTATACTCAGTCACACCTTCTAGCTAGGTGGCGCGCACCGGCGCGGCACCATTAGCTCGGCTTCAGGCTTTGTAGCGCGGCGATCCTTCGCCGCTTTTGCCAGCTAGGATAGATCCACCTTAAATTTCCTATAGCTCACCGATGTCATCGACCTGCACCCTACGCTCATTGAGTCAGTTAAAAAAAGTGACTGCGGGCCATTTTCAATGAACTGCATCTGGTTTGCTACAGCTACAGTAAGCGGCGAGGGGAGTGTCTATATTCCTAGTCTCATTAACTCTAGCTAGCGTCGGGCACGCTTTATTATATAAGGCGATGCGGTAGCAATGCAGCCATAGCATTTAGCCGATCTGACCTCAAGCGTCACAAGCCCTCCAGCAGGGCCATAAGCCCATTTCATCTTAAGTTGAGCGAGAGCTCAGCCCGATTCGCTAGTTCAACATTCACATAGAATCGGTCTCTGAGTAGTTTCATCAGCTGGGGACGTTGGGCCTTTTTCATCGACGCGAATGCGACCTGCTAAGGCAATACCGATCACCATCATGGCTGTGCCTGCTCGCGAGGAATTTTCAGGTTCGTCTGTTTTCATTTTTACCCGCTGATGATGAGTGAATTGTGTGTGGTTTGACTATGGGAGATGAAAAAAATGCCATTTCTTTGCTTTTGTAGCTTGCAATTATTCACGTTTCCATGCACTTTGCGCGCGCCTTACAAGGTCACACGGAGGGGTGGCAGAGTGGTTGAATGCACCGGTCTTGAAAACCGGCATACCGCAAGGTATCGAGGGTTCGAATCCCTCCCCCTCTGCCATTGATCTAAAGCAAATAGCCGCAAGCAATTGCGGCTTTTTTGCGTTTATGATTAGATGCTTTTGTACACTATAGTGTCACTAGTAAAAGCAGGTACTTTGCATGAATATCAGCGGAGTAAATAGAGTCTCACCACTTCGTTGATTCGTGCTGACTCATGCATGGGCCTAGCGATAGCTGCACCAGCAAACGATCTGGAGTGAGACGGCTAGCTGAAATTTTGAGATGCCATTTGATGAATCCACCTGACCCAACAAACCGGCATCAAGATAAGCAGTGCTATCAGCCTGTTGTTGGAGAGATGTGTTTTTGTTGCAAGCAATGCTTGCTAGAAACTTGCTGAAGTGACGTTCAATGATTCCAGTTATAAAATTTAGTAACGTATTGAAGCCTAGTTGGTCAGAGAGCCGTCCAGCTGGAATTTTAAATCTACATTAGGGGAGGGAATTCAGCGATTTAAGCTAACAAAATGATGTGATTGAAGATTGAACTACCTGTTATACGATGCTAAACCTGTCTTGTCATATTAAGAGGTGTAATGGCGATCAAACACTTGGCGGTATAATTGAGGACTGGAGAGATGGGTGGGGAAGTGAATGGCAGGGGCCAGCCTCTGGTATTCTTTCTGGAAGTGAAGCTATTAGATGCAAGCTGTTGACTACATGGAGTATTTTTAAATATTATGAGAGGGTATCAAAATAGGACATTAATAATGTTGGTCTCAGCTTTCCACTTGAGTGCTTGTGAGTCAAAAGAAGTGCAAGAAGTGCAAGAAGTGCAAGAAGTGCAAGAAGTGCAAGAAGTGCAAGAAGTGCAAGAAGTGCAAGAAGTGCAAGAAGTGCAAGAAGTGCAAGAAGTGCAAGAAGTGCAAGAAGTGCAAGAAGTGCAAGAAGTGCAAGAAGTGCAAGCAAGTGCAAGAAGTGCAAGCAAGTGCAAGCAAGTAGCATGGTTTTTAAGACTCATAAAGTTCTGGATATTGAGCTTTTTTTGAAGAAGCAGAGAGTTACAGAGAAGGAGCTTATTGAATACTTAGGTTCTCCAGACGAAAAGCTAAAGAATTCAAGTAGTATGATTTACAGCTACCGAGTTGAAGGTGTAGATAGTTTGTTGTTAACAAGGAACCCCTTATATGATGACCCTGTGGGATTAGATGTTGAATTTGACGAGTCCGGTCAGCTGGTAAGTTGGGGATTTACATGGTGATAAATTGCATAAATAAAAAGACATTCTGTATAGAAAGATAGACAGTTTAAATCCAATAATTTTTGCAATCATCTAAAAGTGCATATTACTAGACAGACAACTGAGAGAAATAATTCACCGCGGGCGCAGTCTCCAATGACCAATGACCACTCTGATCGCAGACGAGAGCCTGACATAATATTTGTGTTTTTGGTCGCATTTGTAAAATACGACCATGAAGAAAAAAAAGACAGAAGCAGACAAGGCGTTGGATGAATTTTTTAACTTATTCATAGCGAAACAAAAGGCAGCTGGAGCGAGTCCGGCTGAGCTGGCAGTTCAGGGTGACGATCTCATCAAAAAGCTAATGAAAAGGTTCTACGAGAGTGCCTTAGCTGGTGAGATGGATGACCATTTAGGCTACGAAAAAGGCCAGCGCAAAGGCGGTAAACGCGGAAATGTGCGCAACGGAACCAGCCGCAAAAAAGCGATCAGTGAGCACGGTGAGTTAGAGGTGGCCATCCCGCGAGATCGCAAGGGAGAATTTGAGCCGAAGATTTTGCCTAAAAATCAGCGTCG
>NZ_JAENIM010000028.1 GCF_016595495.1 Persicirhabdus sediminis | reverse complement strand
GGTCAGCGGTTGGTGTGCTAGACGTTCGGCAGAAAACTTGACCCGACTATGCGATGTTAATCACCCGCGAAGAATACCAGAAAAAGCTTAACCTTATGAGGCGTTTGATCAACGGGTTTATGTGCCTTTGCCTGCTACTTCCACTCGTAGGAATTATCGCTCTTCTTTTTGGTTTCGTGGAACCCGGTGACGGTAAAGGAAGCATGACGACCATGCAGGTCACCATTATTTTGGCTGGGATTTCCGTCTTGATTCTTGTTCTCTGGAAGTTGTTTTCGATCGCTTTAAATTGGATTGCCAAACGCCAGATTGCGCTACTATTCGACGGTAAGTGAAGCTCGGATCGAGAAGCCAAACCCGAAAAGCCGAACAAGGCAGCGCACACCAATCCACTACCCGTTCCGAGTCAAAATCTGAATGATAATTATGAACCTTAACCTGAAATCAAAGCTCGCCCTCTGGTAGTGGATGGGTGGCTTTTGACGTTCGCTGAAGAATTATGAGCGCATTCGAACTGTTAAGCACCGACGGCTACGCTTTGCAGGCGCAGTTCAAGCTGAACGGGAAGGAGTACGGCGCGATGGATGACTTCTCAGGATTCGATCCCGCCCATGTTGATCAGCAATCCCCCGAGTTCGATATTCTGTGCCTCACTGACCAATCTTGGGAGGATATGTTTAGTGGGAACCCCGACAAGAAGAAGGAACTCGTGAAGACAGGCGACTGGTCGTATGACGGCTACGGGCAAATTACTTCAGTTTCTCCCGTGGTTGCAGATTTCGGAGACTTCACCTTCGAGATAGGAGACATTACCTCCGATGAGCGATGTGTGGGTGAGTTCATTCACATCGTGATTGATCGTCTCGATTTGACCTTTCGTTCACGATGAAAAACAACAAGCAGCGAACAAGGCGGTGGTGGGCAAGCGGCTACTCGCGCCGAGTCGACATGACCCTCTTTATTTCAACACTTAACCCTGTTTCGACGGTGCGCTGCCAGTAGCCGCTGCCACACCTCAAACGTTAGCCTAAAAAATACACGTGAACTTCGTAGCTGAAAATATCAACGGCATCATCCCCACTTTCTTTTTCACAGGAATAACACTGGTTCTGATGAAGACGAGAAAGTTTAAGGTTTTAGGCATTTGGTCGATCACTCCAGAAAATCATCCCTTTCTTTTTTGGACGATGGTGACCATTTCTTCACTCATAAGTATCACAGGATTCATGCTGATGGCTTCTTCCTGACAATAGTAGAAGTTAACCATATGTTCGTAATCTAGATCATATTACGCACTTTAATCCAACTATTTGCACTCGAACGACTTTGGCTAACAAGGCGCAGCACCCAACCCCTGCCCCGCCGAATTAATGACCTTTATGACAATTTTAATCCAAACCCAAAAACGTAGCGCGCTGAGTGGTCAGCGGTTGGTGTGCTAGACGTTAGGCTAAATATGACCTACTACAGATACTGCGCTCCGTATGAGAGCGACTACACACAGCAACGGTACGGTGTATTCATTGCCGTCTGGCACTTGATCAGAGATAAGAAGGTTTCTCCGAAAGACGAGCAAGCATACTGGGAAGCTCGTGATTGGTTTGAAGAAAACCTTCCAATTCCTCCATTTCACGCTGAAGGAAACCCGCGTCGAGCAATCACATGGTTCAAAGATTCCGTTATGAACAGTGAAGTCGTAGCTAAGCTCAGTATCTACCGAGACATCGCTCAACGATACGGCACTGAAATAGAACTAATCTCTACAGAAGATCCTGGTCTAATTATCTATGAGGACGAATACCAAATCGCATCTGCACCTCTGGAAACCGCTCTTGCCTAACAAGGCGCAGCACCCAACCGCTTCCCCGCCGAATTAATGACCTTTATGACAATTTCAATCCAAACCCAAAAACGTAGCGCGCTGAGCGGTCAGCGGTTGGTGTGCTAGACGTTCTGCTAAATGAAGAGAGTTAAGATAGTTTTACCAGTTCTTCTCTTATCATGCGCTGCTTGTTTGATTTTAGCTTGGCAGTTTTTTTGCAAATGGAAGGATGAATATCGAGATCTACATACTAACCCATATAAAAACGACGGGTTAGTTATAAAGTGGGGTGTGAGTGGAGCTACTAATTCATATCCTTGGATTGATGTCTGGGTTATCTACGATGGAATAAAAATCGAACCAGATATTAATTTTGGCGGCTTAGAAGATCCAAAGCTATATTTTAAAGATTACGATGGTGATGGACGTAAAGATATTGTCTTTCAGGATAGAGGAACCGTGAAGGCTATTGCATTCTTTCCATCTGAGGATGATGCTCCACCTCGCTTTCAGACTTTGCGTAATGACCAAACATCTGGCTAGAATTAACTGGCAGAACAATGCGCAGCACCCAACCGCTTCCCCGCCGAATTAATGACCTTTATGACAATTTCAATCACAACCCAAAAACGTAGCGCGCTGAGTGGTCAGCGGTTGGTGTGCTAGACGTTCGACAATAAAAAATCTATGAACAAGATCGCACTCCTACTAACTATACCTCTATTATCACTAACGAGCTGTAATAGTGACAAAGAAGAATCACCCAGATACTCAACGCAAACATTTGCTGTGGCAGGAGGAATGCTAGTCATAACACAGATTACTGACCACGAATCGAATACTATTTACTATTACAGTTTTGATGACAAAGACGGGCTAACTCTAGAGTCCACAATAGATTTAACCAAAGCTGGAGATAAGCATATCCCCTTTGGAGGTCTCTCTCAAGATAGAGCCAAGAGCCTGACATAATATTTGTGTTTTTGGTCGCATTTGTAAAATACGACCATGAAGAAAAAAAAGACAGAAGCAGACCAAGCGTTGGATGAATTTTTTAACTCATTCATAGCGAAACAAAAGGCAGCTGGAGCGAGTCCGGCTGAGCTGGCAGTTCAGGGTGACGATCTCATCAAAAAGCTAATGAAAAGGTTCTACGAGAGTGCCTTAGCTGGTGAGATGGATGACCATTTAGGCTACGAAAAAGGCCAGCGCAAAGGCGGTAAACGCGGAAATGTGCGCAACGGAACCAGCCGCAAAAAAGCGATCAGTGAGCACGGTGAGTTAGAGGTGGCCATCCCGCGAGATCGCAAGGGAGAATTTGAGCCGAAGATTTTGCCTAAAAATCAGCGTCG
>NZ_JAENIM010000027.1 GCF_016595495.1 Persicirhabdus sediminis | reverse complement strand
ACGGTATTTTCAGAGCACTTCCAGCCTCTGGCCTGTAGCTCTTTAGTCATTCGAGGCGAGCCATAAACCTTAAGGTTGTGGTCTTTATGTATGGCTTTAATTTCTGCAAGCAATTCTAACTGAGTGCATTTTCTCTGAGTTGACGGCTGGCTAACATAGTACCTATAACCAGCTCTTGAAACGCCGAAAGCTGCGCACAGCTCTAGCTCCGAATAGTTACCCTGATCCTTCATTTTCTGAACTAGCTCATATTGTTGTGAGGATCGTTTCCCAATATGAGCGCAGCCTTTTTTAGGATTTCTTCACGGCGCTGTGACTTGGCTAGCTCTTGGCGCAGCCTCCTAACTTCCTCAGCTAACTCTGCGACCGAAGCCTCCTTGGGGACTTCGTTCATGCCCTCGCCTGAGGCTCGGTCACTCTCTGCGTCCCCAAGGAGCTTCTTTTTCCAGGCATAAAATTGGCTGGGCGAGATTTGGAAGTCTCTACAGATTTGGGTTACGCTTTTTGCACTACTCAGAAAGTAATCGATGACTTCCTGCTTAAATTCTTCGCTATGTCTTCTACGTGGTTGTGTCATGGTCTCTATGATTTCTTGGTATCAATTAGGAGACCTGCTGGCTAGTATTTTGGGGAAGTTCACTACAGCCAGACCTAGACTAGCAGATAGCATAAGAAAAGGAGAGCATGCATTGACTCCAGCTAGATTTATTTGCATCTATCAAGCTGGTGGCTAGTGATGAAAAAAGGTCTAAAGGACCGAGAGACTGCAGTCAGACCCAGACTAGCAGATAGCATAAGAAAAGGAGAGCATGCATTGACTCCAGCTAGAGTTATTTGTATCTATCAAGCTGGTGGCTAGTGATGAAAAAAAGGTCCAAAGGCCCGAGAGACTGCAGCCAGCCCCTGACTAGCAGAGAGCATAAGAAAAGGAGAGCATGTCAGCGGCTCCAGCTAGTTTTATGCATCTATCAAGCTGGTGATATTGATGACAAAAGGTCTAAAGGACCGAGAGACTGCAGTCAGACCCAGACTAGCAGATAGCATAAGAAAAGGAGAGCATGTCAGCGGCACCAGCTAGAGTTATTTTCATCTATCAAGCTGGTGGCTAGTGATGAAAAAAGGTCTAAAGGCCCGAGAGACTGCAGCCAGATCCAGACTAGCAGATAGCATAAGAAAAGGAGAGCATATCAGCGGCACAAGCTAGATTTATTTGCATCTATCAAGCTGGTGGCTAGTGATGGCAAAAGGTCCAAAGGACCGAGAGACTGCAGTCAGACCCAGACTAGCAGATAGCATAAGAAAAGGAGAGCATATCAGCGATTCCAGCTAGATTTATTTGCATCTATCAAGCTGGTGATATTGATGAAAAAAGGTCCAAAGGTCCAAAGGTCCAAAGGACCGAGAGACTGCAGCCAGCCCCTGACTAGCAGATAACATAAGAAAAGGAGAGCATGCATTGACTCCAGCTAGATTTATTTGCATCTATCAAGCTGGTGATATTGATGACAAAAGGTCCAAAGGCCGAGAGACTGCAGCCAGATCCAGACTAGCAGATAGCATAAGAAAAGGAGAGCATGCATTGACACCAGCTAGTTTTATGTATCTATCAAGCTGGTGCTAGTGATGAAAAAAGGTCCAAAGGACCGAGAGACTGCAGCCAGATCCAGACTAGCAGATAGTATAAGAAGAGGGGTGCATGTCAGCGGCACCAGCTAGTTTTATTTGTATCTATCAAGCTGGTGGCTAGTGATGACAAAAGGTCCAAAGTACCGAGAGACTGCAGTCAGACCCAGACTAGCAGATAGCATAAGAAAAGGAGAGCATGCATTGACTCCAGCTAGAGTTATTTGCATTTATCAAGCTGGTGCTAGTGATGACAAAAGGTCCAAAGGACCGAGAGACTGCAGCCAGATCCAGACTAGCAGATAGCATAAGAAGAGGGGTGCATGTCAGCGGCACCAGCTAGATTTATTCGTATCTATCAAGCTGGTGGCTAGTGATGAAAAAAAAGGTCCAAAGGACCGAGAGACTGCAGCCCAGTCCAAGGCCGGGCTGAAAGCCCAACGCTGGTCTGGGTGATAAGTCGCCAATAGAGTAAAAGCCCCAAAGGGGCGAGACAATGCTCGCTCGTTCAAGTTGGATAGCTACTCGTTGCTAACTGACGAGCGTCTATGGTATGCGTCAACTGGCGGTGACTTGGTGCCGAGCTAAGTGCAAAAGCGGTGCTAAAGCACGCGCACTCTAGATGCTTCATTAGATCTATAGCCAGCACGCTAGTTTGTGAGTCTATCGACTAGAGCGATGAAGTAACTATGATAAGCGATTAGGGACCCGCTAGGTTCTTGCTAAAGTGGCTTTGTTATGAACTATCGATTACCAACACTAGCGATTTTGACCACACTAACATTAGTAAGCTGTACGAGTCAGAACCCGAACGAGCTAGCCCCCTTGCATACGCTGAAGCCTGGCGTGTGCTCAGAGGGGACCTTGTGCAATGCTCAGCTGACTCGCGATGCTTCAGCTGGAGTTAGGCAGCTGATGGGCGGCGATAAAAAGGTGATGAAGTTTGTTTTGCAGCAGCCCGTCGGGCCCGTTGGCGCTATGGCGTGGCGTGAGATTTGGATCTACGATCCCGATGGTAATAAACAAATGTTGGTGATGACATTCAGGGAGGATGGTGCCGGCTCGGCTGATTTTTCGATTGAGAAAATGAACAAATAAATCCTAGCCTTCAACCTAGCCGCTAACTGCTAGGCTGATTTTCTATCTGCGATGGCGGGTTTCGTAGGGATTAGCTTGTTTGTGTTAGTTGATTTTGCTAACAAATGGGACATGAGTGAAAGCATACCATGCAACGAGGAGCCTAAGCAAGAGATCGTAAAGCTTGTTCAGCAGGTCGAGTTTCAGCGTTCGTGGGCTCATACGGCTCTGCTGGTATTTGGTTATTTGAGCATAGTGCTGGGAGGATTCAGCTTTTTTGCAGCCTTTGTCAATCCAGCTGCCATTGTGCTGGCTTTTGTTTTAATTTTTATAGCTCTAGTGATGCTGGCTCTGTCTGAGATCTTGGATAGGCTGGTGCTTTCTGAGCTAGCAAATGGCCGGCGTGTCGAATAGGCTGCTGGCTATCTTTTTTCTAGCCAAGGCTCTAGCAATTCAGCTCTCGGCGCGGAGACCAAAAAGGCCAGCAGGAGATTTCTCCGGCTGGCCTTTTTTTGGTAACGTTGGGTTAATGATGATTTTTAGCTGACCTTGCGGCCAGAACTATCAGCTGGTTAGTGTGTGAGTGTTCCAGCTGAATAGTTGGGGGCAGTTAGTTCTTCTCAATGCTCTCGAGGTCGAGAGTGGTGATAGAGTTATTGAGGTGAAGCTCAACATTGGCCACTGCTGCAGCTACGTCTGCGTTGCGGATAGATTCGAAGATGGCTTCGTGCTCAGCGAGAATGCGCTCACGTGCTTGTGTGCCTTGTTCTGCCTCGTAGGTGTATTTGGCAAATTTATCAGCGATTGGGCGCAGGGCCTCGAGGATAGATGCAAAGATTTTGTTTTCTGTAGCGGAAACGAGTGCGAAGTGGAAGTCGACGTCGGCTGCTGCAAAGGCGTCCAGATCGTTGATGTTAGCGCGCATGGTTTCTAGCGCTTGCCAGATTGGGCTGAGTGCTGGAATGTGTTTCTCCTTAGCGAGTTGTCTCACGGATTCACTTTCGATCATTTGGCGCAACTGGAGGAGTTCAAGCCAGTCCTTAGAAGTTTTGCTAGTACATGAGTAGAAGCTTAAGCTGTCACGCAGATGATCTAATGAGCCGTTACATACGTAGCTACCACTACCAACGATGGTCTTGATGTAGCCCTGTGCTTTGAGCTGCTGCATGGCCTCGCGGATCACGGTGCGGCTAGCTGAAAATTGTTCACATAGCTTGGCCTCTGAGGGTAGGCGCTCTCCAGCCTGAAGTGCTCCAGACATGATTTGGTGGCGGAAATGGGAGATGACTGGGCCGCTGCTGTATGAGTCTTTAGGTTTGATAACTTTCATTTTTGAAGGACTGTTATTATAGTTAAGGAAATTGACAAGTTTCTTTTCTATTTAAAATTCATTATTATTTAACATCGTGTAAAGCTTTATTCTGTATGACTTTAGCACCGCCTTGTGTGATGGATTATCTTAATGAGTTCGTATTTGAAATGATCTTGCGTGTTGCCTAATTTTACGGCGAGAAAGTGACGAGTATTCACGATTTACGGAATTAAGCTTAATTAATCCAAACTTACCTAGTTTGATTTTGCATCAACGATTACCGATTAACACAAAATCGATCTTACTGGTAGAGATGGGTGTCGCTTAGCTTTTGATACTCTGCGCGTAAAAGGGGATACAGTTACGATTTCAGCTGCTTTCCAGCCGCTGCCGTCTATGTGTAATACCATTCATACACAATGATTTGACATATAAAAAATACTTTTTTCAATTAAATGCATTTTGTTGCCATTGGGTCGGTGTGATCCCTTGCTACCAGCTAGATTTACCCTATCAGCTATCAGGCTAGCGGAGTTTTGGAGGCAAAAAAAATCGTCCACACTGAAAACCAGTGCGGACGATTTGTTAAATGCTAGATGAATCTGTGAGACTAAAGAGCAGCGATGATAGCAGCACCCATTTCGGCGGTGCCCACTTTTGCTTCGCCTGTAGCACCTGTGAAGATGTCGCCTGTGCGTTTGCCGTCAGCAATTACACTAGCTACAGCGTCGTCGATGGCCTTAGCGGCATCGTTTTCACCGAATGTGTAACGCAGCAGCATAGCCAGTGATAGAATTTGAGCGATTGGGTTAGCTACACCCATGCCAGCGATGTCTGGAGCTGAGCCACCTGATGGCTCGTACATGCCGAAGTACAGGCCGTCGTCATTCTGCTTGCCAAGGCTAGCAGATGGCAGCATGCCGAGTGATCCTGAAATCATTGCCATTTCGTCTGATAGAATGTCACCAAACAGGTTTTCTGTAACCAGAACGTCGAACTCACCTGGACGGCGGATCAGCTGCATAGCTGCATTGTCAACGTAGAGGTGGGAAAGCTCAACTTCCGGGAACTCCTTAGCAATCTCGATAGCTGTCTCACGCCACAGGACTGATGTGGTGAGTACGTTAGCTTTGTCTACTGAGCATACGCGCTTGTCGCGGCCCATAGCAGCGGTGAAGGCGATACGCAGGATGCGCTCGATTTCAGGCTTGGTGTAGATCATGGTATCAAAGGCAAACTCAGTGCCTTCTTCGTTAGTACCACGCTTCTTCGGCTGACCGAAGTAGATGCCACCAGTGAGCTCGCGCACACAGAGAACGTCAAAGCCATCGGCGATGAGCTCTTGTTTCACTGGAGATGCGTGAGTGAGTGCTGGCAGACAAACGCCAGGGCGAAGGTTAGCAAACAGACCGAAGTGCTTGCGCAGTGGCAGAAGAGCGCCACGCTCAGGCTGATCGTCTGGAGGTAGTGTTTCCCACTTAGGGCCACCTACGGAGCCAAACAAAATACCAGCTGACTGCTCACATGATTTCACAGTAGCCTCTGGAAGTGGCGTGCCTGTGGCATCGTAAGCTGCTCCGCCCACCAGTTGGTGGTCGAGCTCGTATGAAAGATTGAATTTAGCGGATACGGCATCGAGGACCTTAATGGCCTCATCCATAACTTCTGGACCGATTCCGTCACCTGCAAGAACTGTAATGCGCTTGGACATGCGGCCTATTTAGTGCGCCCATCGACAAATGCCAAATCCAAATGGTGAAAAAGTGATGCCTTAGCCACAAATACCTCTAGCTGAGTAGAAAAATCCAGCCAGCTGCGGGTTCATCGCTAGATGATAGGGCAAAGCAGCCAGCTGGATGGCGGATGATCCAGCTGGCTGGTAGATTCAGGGATTTTGTTATGATTTAGTTATTTGCGCCTTTGGCTTCTTGCAGCCAGCTTTCGGTATTTTTGTATAAAGAATCCTTCATGAACTGATTCCATAAGTCTTCTGGAATGGCGCGAGCGTAATCTACCGCTTCCTGATAGCGCTTCTGATAGTACATGGACTCGGCAACAAAATACATGTGGCTGCCAAGTTGCTCGTTATCGCCAGCGGCCTCAGCTAGCTTGACGCCTTCGCGGAAACAAGCCTCGGCTTTTTTGTGTTCGCCAAAGTCCTTGTAAACCTTGGCCTTGTTAATCATCGCGTCGCCATTGGGGTTTTTGTCCACACTGTGGCCGTAGTCGTACAGCTCTAGCAGGCTTTCTTTTGGCAGTAATTTCTTCGTTAGGTAGAAATTAAGCCCCGTATAACCATTCACTGACATGTAGTGTATTTCAAATAAATCATCACTAACTCCGTCGATGAGCTTCTTGAAGATCTTCACGTGTAGCTCACGGTTTTCTTCAGCGAGTAGCTTGTGGCCATTGTAGCTGGCGTGAGCTAGCGGCATCAGCTGATAGAAACCGCGGAGGTATTTGGTTTTGCTATTCTTGTGTTTCTCCATCTCGTCACGAAATGCCGTGTAGGCACTCGGCTGATCTGAGAATAGGTAGCACAGTAGATAGAGAGTGCTTGGCAGTGAGTAGTTGCGGTACACAGAGTACGAGCGCGAGCTCAGCACCGTGCGAGCAAATGGTTCTAGCAGTTTTTGATAGTCTGCTAGCTTTTCTTTGTCGTCGCTGAGAATGGCATCGTATACGCCCGTCTGCAGCTGAGCTGCTGCGGCGTATAGCGGGGTAATGCACGGGCGATTATTATTGGCCTTGGCTGCCGCATTCATGGCCCTGAGGTCTTTGCTGATTTGCTCGAGGTTTTCATCTTCAGCTAGCTTCTTGAAATACAGCGCAATGACGGTGAAGTAATCGTCTTTCCATTTTTCGTTGAAATCGTATTTCACCTGCACGAGCAGCTTCTCCATCAGCTGGGGGATTGCTGGCTGCAGCGCGTCGTATAAATCGCCATCTAGCTCTTTGCTAGTTTTCTCAAACTCATAGGCATAGAACATGTTGCTGATCAGCTTGCACGCTTCATCCGCATTGTAGTGTGAGCTGTCTAGCAAGTTCTCAGCTAGCTTCACACGTCGTTGTTTGTCGTCTTGCTTGGGCTGCTGGGCTTGATCAATGCTATCGCCGCGCAGGCTCACCAAGTCACGTAGTAGCTGGCGTTGTTTGTCATTTGGCTTGAGCGCCACGAAGCCATCTAGGCCAGCTTCTAGCTGCGCGTCGTACAATCCGATAGGGGATTTGAGCACATCTAGCACTAGTTCTTTTTTGCTGTTGATGCTCCACAGTTTGTGCGCTTCTTCCGCCTGTCCGTGACGCAGGAGTAGCATGGTCACATACGGGTTATTGCGGTAGTAGCCGGTGTGAGATTTGATCGCCTCGTTCACTAGGTTCTCGTCTCCTGAGGCTAGCGCTAATGCTAACAAGCTTTGCTGCAGGCTGTAGTATGATTTGCTATTGCGGTAGTTGCTGCGAACGCTGCTAGACTTCCGTTGGAGACGGAGTTCTTTTTTCAGCTGCTTGTACAGCTGCGCGTAGCGCTCGTCTTTTTCACTTGGGCGGTAGTTGAGCAGGATGTTGTGCAGCGATTCGTAGGCGTAAAATTGATCACCATAATCAAATCCGGCTAGACTATCAACCACACTAGCGATGGCAAGTTGGGCAATTTGCGCATGGTTGAAAATTTCCCCTCCATCAGATGCTAGGTTGTGTGTGAGGATGAATTTTTCCTCGGGAGAATCAAGCAGCTGGTAGGTTTGTTTGACATATTCTACTGCGTCTTGCCCCCAGTTAGCTGGCATGAACTCAATGTTTTTACACAATACCGCAGCGGTGATCGCGGTATTGACTGCTGAATCCGATTCTTTAGCGAGCTCTTTGAGTTTGGCAATCGTCTTCAGCTGGAAATCAAAACTGCCCTTGGTATCGTAGAGGAACGTTCTAACCATGCTGAGAATCATTGTGGATTGCAGCTCCGCCGGAAGCGCTGAGTAATCAGCTATCAGCTGAGCCAGTTGGTCTAAGCGTTCGTCATCTGTTTTGTTCTGATCGAAGATTACAGTGTAGATGGTCTTCACCTCAGCCGCTGCCGCGGCCGTGTCTGAGAAGCTTAGCTTATTACCTTTCAGCGGGTCAGTTTGCAGAATGTCGTGTAAGTATTTGAGACGGTCACCAGCCTGGCGCGCTGGATAGCTGCTCACTAACTCACGCATGTCGTTAGTGTACTTGTTGTTATGGTGAGAGCCTAGCAATGGATGATAGTAATTATCTTTCTCACGGGCATTTTGGTAATCTCTGCTGAGCTTGAGCAGATGACCGGCTGTTTTGGTGAGCAAGTCGCGATCACTTTCCGCTAGCTGGTTGGTGTATTTCTGCAAATCACTGATATGGCCCTTTAGCTCGTCATCATCGTCTACTTTGTTGTACAAGAGCATTTGGGCAATTTTGTCTTTTGCCTCGGTTTTACCCAGCTCGACTAACTGGTGGATGACCTTCTTGGCCTTATCGCTGTAGCTAGCAGGAATCTCTAAGGTATCATTTCCTGATAATCCCAAACCGTCTCTAATCAAGAAATGGTAGGCCCAGAGCCCTACAACCGAATCCATCTGCGCAAAGATATCGGCGTGGTTTTCTAGCATAGACAGCAGCGCCGCTTGCTTTTTCTCATGGTTGTCGAACTCAGTGAGGCATAGCGCGCGGACAATGAACTGAGTTTCCGCACTTTTGCCTTCTGCGGCAGCGAGCAGGTCTTTCACCTGAATGCCTTCACCTTTGTCATTGCGGCGGATTTTTTTCCTCAGCTTGACAATGTAGCTCTCTAGCGGATTGGTTTTTTCATCCTTCTCTTGGGCAATCGCTAAGTATTTGGCCGTGCTTAAATTAGTTATTTGATGAAGTACAATATCCTCCACCAGATCATCTGCAGTTTTGATAGAGTCGGTATTGAAGGAGCTACTTATTTTTCTAACTGAATATTCTAATGGTTGGCCTGTATCGTGAAGGACTCTGAGGATGGAGAAATTGTAGTAGCCTGAGGTGTCTTCATTCAGCTTCGCCATCAGCTTAAGAAATGCAGCTTTCCTCTCATAGTGGGAAACTTGGCCTTGGCTATAGGAACTATTATCGCTTCTCAGGTAGGCGGCTAGATCTGTTTGGCACATCGCCAGTGAGTGGGCGAGTTGATTCAGCCATGACTCTAGTTCGCTCTCAGAGAGATGGTCCGCTAACAGAGGGAAATAGCTAGCTAGATTTTGTAGTAGTGAAGAATAATCACCGTCATATTTTGATTTTACATTCGCCCTATCAGAACGAACTAAGTAGTCATTGACCGCTGGGCTCAGGTGAGATTTTTCCGCGCAGATTTTCAGCATGATACCAGATAGTCCTGCTATCTTCTTATTGTCTTTATTGGAAATGATAGTTTGCAGCATCGCCTCAAGTTCACTGGCTTCGGCATTTAATAATCCATCTAGTTGCCCTATAAATGCGGCCGCTTTAGCGTTAACTTTTTTGATCTGGCTGAGTTCGTCGGAGCTAACAATAGGTCCACCATTTTCTTGAGCTTCGTCAATGAGGAAGGCGAGCGGTAATTGCATCAGCGATTGAGCCTTGCCTCTAAGGTAGCTATTGCTGGCAACAGAATCTGCATTTTTTAGCGCTTTGAAATGATTTAATAGAGCTGGCAAAGCGACTTCTCTGTTGAGTTGGTCGAGTGTACCTGTATTAGCATGCATCGCATGCAGGGCATTGAAGCTCGCTTCCGCTAGGACGGGCTGCTTCATTGTTGCTAACAATAAATCAATGAGGACGCTCTGATACTGCAGATTGATTTCCCTCTCTTCGTCGTTTTTGCATTTTTCGAGTTTTTCTATATAATCGTCAGCTAATGGAGATAAAAGATCGTATTGCCATTTTCGTGAATTATAAAAAAGCTGTCGATTGAGATTTTCATATGCATAGACAAGCTCTCGCTGACCTTGGTTATTTTTGCCATCAGTCGAGTCGAAATAGTTTTTATAGATGGTCAATAGCCTGAAGAATTGATGATGGGTATCTCCCTCGCTGCTAGCTCTTAATAAAAGGTCTAAGAGCTGGGCTAATTGCCAATAACTAGAAAATTGCAGTCTTTTATGTACGATTTCACCAGCTAGTTCGATATCTTCATCTTTGATTAAAAAGAGCCAATTGGCTAACAGTTCATGGTCCTTGCTGCCAGTGCGAACTAAGGAGCTCATCTTCTGATAGGCCTCGTCATTTTTAGCTAAAATGAACAGCCCAATTGCATCATCAGCCTGTTTTCTCTTTGACGAGCTTTCTCCAGCTGTAATCGACTTGGTGAGATGTTCTTCTAGCTGATTTTCTTTTACCAATTCCCGGAAGGCTTTCCTGTCCTTCATGGTAGAGTGTTTGATACTGCCCCTAATGAGAGCTTTAAACCTTTTGTTAGCGAGTCGCTTGATTTTATCTTCTTTGCCATCGCGAACTGCATCAATGAACTCTTGTTCATAATTCATGGTTTGGGCCGATGAGTAATTATTCTGCTGTTGTTGGTTTTTGGCAGCAAATTGATCGGCCTCGCGATGGAGACCAAAATGGTCTAGCAAGGTGATCAGTTGTTTTTTATCATCGCTTTGCTCAAAGCGAGATTTGCGTAATCTCAGAGCCGCTCGTTTTGCCTCAATGAGTTCGGCGCCTCCTTCGTATTCGCCGTCATCTATCATCGTTAGCCCTAGAGCTACCATGTTGCCGTCGATCTTCTTACGTTGATCGCTTTTCAGCGGTTGATAACGTGCTTTTTGTAACAGCTGCATGGCTTTGTCATATTGTTCTTGTTTGGCATAATAGCCAACTAACAGCATGATGTCGCCTAACTCCCATTGGTGATTCTGCTCAATCTCGGCAATAATTTTTTGTTCTAACTCCTCGTTGCCTTGTGAACTCGCAAGAAGCAGCTGCAGTTGCGGCTCAATTTCTACTTCAGCTGGAAATTCAATCTCCAGCTCGCTCAGTAGGGTTGGCTTCTTGCCTCCTATATTACTGACATTATCTGCAAGCAGTTTTTCATCTGCTAATATCCATAGGTGCGGAGGCACTTTTGACCCTGACTTCGGCGGGTAAGCTGGCAGCGCGATGAGTGCTTCGCGGTAGCCTGTCATGATTTGGTACTTCCACGGGTAATATTGGTTGGATTTCCTATTAGCGAGGAAATGCTGATAGACTTTAGTGGTTTGTACCATATAATCAGCCAGCAATTTTTCACGACCTGGCTGCGCGCAATGACCTAGAAGGAGAAGCTCGTCGTGCCAATTCGCTAGGTGTTGGTAGTTTTCTTCATGGGCAAAGTCTTTGAGGATTTCAGTAATGAGTAGATCACGAATGTCCTCCTGAACGTCTTTGTTCATTAGATGATAGGGGGGCGCTAGCTGAGTGACTTTTTTATCTTCTTTAACCTCGTTATTTATATGATCTTGATGCTCTTGTAGCGTTTGTTGCCATTTTTCTAAGGAGTCTTTGTCATCTGAATAATATAGCTGCATCCAGCGCCATTCATGCTCGAAGGACTTCAAATCATCTTTGTGTTTGTCATCAATGCTAACAATTTTATAGTATTCGAAACACTTTTTTATGTCGATTTCCGCAGCGTTTTGTATCCGTTTTCCATATTCAAATGATGAATCTTGCTTTTGAAGCCATTTAACCATCGCTCCTGTGTGTTCGGGGTTAAGCTCTAAAAATTTTTGTAATTCATCATTTTCGAGACTGTTTGCTAGGTATCTGTATGCTATCAGGGAGCGGAACTCGACTTCCTTAAACCCTTGTTGCTCCAATTTGCTTATCCAGCTTGCTTTTTCACTATCATCAAGTCTAGCAATACAGCTGAGGATAGCTCCTACTGATAACCCATTTTTCTCGAATAGGTGGCCTGGCAGTTGGCCGTCAAAAATTCTGCCTCGACGGTTTTGTTTGTTAGGCATGATATGATATGCCCTCCAATCAAAATTCGTATTGTCAGTAGCCGTGATTGGGTTCGTATGGTCACCCAGCCATCGTTTCCAGTATTCTTCTTCTTGTATAGCTGTTGCGTTTTCGATTTCTTCGTTAATCTGTAAGGTGCCCAGCAGTTGTTCTATTGTATCATCATAATCAGATTCATAGTAGAGCAGCTGCGCCTTGAGAAACGATAGACGATAGTCGTTAGGAAATCTTAACAGTGCGTCGTCTATGAAGGTGAGCGCTGCTTCGATTTCGTTTGAATTGGCGATGGCTAATGTGGCTTTTTCTAACTCTCGAGCGTCAGCCGATTGGACACCGTGAAGTTCTTGCAAGATGGCGAGACCTTTTTCTCCCTCTTCGTTCTTGAGGTAGAGCTCAGCGAGCTTTTGTTTGCTGCTCTCGCTTTTGTCGATTTTTATCGCACGTTGCAGTGTATTTTCAGCTCTATCAATATCGCCTTCACGTTCTTCTAGCTGGGCGATGCTGTGGAGAATTTTGACATCGTTAGGTTTTAGTTGAGCCGCTTCAAGCATGGCCTTACGGCGCTCTTCGTAGTCTTCGTTGAATTGATAGATTGCAGCTAGCGCTAACAATGGCTCTACAGACTTGCGATTGCCACTACGTTTTTCTTGGAAGGTGGCGATGAGATCATCCATGCGCCCTTGCTCTTCAGCCACTTTGGCGATGTCTTGCACCAGTTTCAGTCGGTCATCCATCTCCTCAGAGCGCTCGTACATGTTCCAGTAGATACGCTGTGCCTGCGCGTATTGGCTGTCGCGCTGATAGATTTCAGCTAACTTCATCAAGATGGCGTGATTATCATCGGAGAATTTCTGGCTGGCTCGCTGCAGCACGACAATGGATTTTTCCCAGCCTACTCGATGCATGTGTAGATCAGCTTCTAGCAGCCAAGGTCCTTGTTCGCCTGGAGCTAGTTGTTTCCATGTCTCGATATGGGCAAGCGCCTTTTCCCTCTCATCGAGTTGGCGATAGAGAGTGACTAAGCGACGCAGATAGATGGGGCGTTTGCCATTAGGTTTTTCTAGGATCGTTTCTAATGATTTCGCAGCGTTGGTATAATCTTCGCGGTTTTCATAGAGGTCTGTTTCGGCAAGGATACCGGTGATCTCATCTTGCTGGTGGATTTTCTGAACCTCTGCGAGTGATGCTTCAGTCTCGCCATCTAGCTCGTAGAGCTGTGAGAGTAACCAATGTTGAGCAATGCTAGGATTTTCTAGCTGTTTGAGCTGGTCAATTCTTTCAGTTAGGTCTTGCGCGCGCATGGCGACTTTGCAATTGAGCAAGACGGCCTGGCGCATCTCGTCAATGTGCGAGCTTAAGGTTAAAACAGTGTTAGCCCAAGTTGTTGCGGATTCATAGTCTTTCTGGGACAGCGCCTGATTGGTGACGTAGGTCGCAAAGTTGATGTCTGTATTGAATTCGTCAGCGCGTTTTTGTAGTAGCTCGTAACTCAATTTTGCCTCTCCAGCAGTGCGCAATGTTTGTGTCTGGCGCATCACCGTATCGCGAGTTCCTGATTCTATCATCTCCGACCAGATAGTGATGGCCTCATCTCGACGATCCATGCTGAGTAATAAACGAGCATGGGTATCACGGCATTCTAGGCTAGCTGGAAATTTCGCTATCGCGTCAACAAGTAGCTTGTCTGCTGATTCAGGAAGTTTGTACTGACGAAGTAGTTCAGCTGCCGTTAGGTAGGCATTTTCACTGCTGTCGTTCAGTTTGATGTATTCTTGTAAGCTAGCTTCGAGCTCGGCTTTTTGGCCAGCTTGCTGTTGCACTCTAGCTAGCGTGAGCCACAGCTGTGCGTCTTCAGGATGGAGCTTTATCAGGGATTTTATTTCCACTAAGGCGTCGTCGAATTTCTCCGCATTCAGTAGAATCTCGATCAGCTCTTCACGGTTGGAGCGGTCGCCTGGTGTGATCTTGAGAATCTCTCTGAGCAAAGTTTCAGCCTCGTCGTGACGCTCTAGCTGGGAAAGTAGCTGGGTGTGGGCTTTTTTGATGCCGACACGTTGTGGATGTTCACTTGTTAGTTTCTCGTACAGCGTTACCAGTGACTCAAAGTCGTCATCTCGGCGGAAAATTTCATGTAGCTGGGCGAGGATTTCCCGTTCCAGCCAGCTGCCTTCTCCTACGCTGTCGAGCGTGCTGGTGTAGGTATCAATGGCTTTTTGCACGTCTCCAGACCGTTGATAGATGTCACCGCGGCGCAGTGTGTGCAGAACTTTCTGATAGGCGTCGCGGGTTTGTTTCAGCTGGATGTCTGAGGTGGCTAGCGCTTGCTCGAACAGCCCTTCGGCAATTTGCGCTTCAAGGATGTTTTCTACCAGTTCCTCGTCACTAGCATCGGTTTTCAGAATTTCCGTCCAAGTCTGCTGTGCTTCTTCATAACGACCGCAGCGGGCGAGGAATTTCCCCCTCAGCTGGAGAATTTCTAACTTGTCATCGTGTTCAGCAGTTTTGGCGGCGATATCGAGCTCGGCGACGGCGGCATCAAAGGCGAGTAGCTTGGCTAGAGTTTTCGCCTGTTGGATGCGGATCGCTTGATTCTCTGGATGATCTACCAGTGATTTTTTGAGCACCTCTAGGGCTTTATGGTCTTCACCTTGGCGCTGGTAGAAGTAGGCCAGCAGCAGCTGGCTAGCAGGGGATTTGTCATTTGCAGCTTCAATGAGATAGGCCTCTAGCTGTTGGTTTGAGTGAGTGTCTAACCATGCATCACAAAAGCGATCAAAGACGTGGCCTGAATTTGGTCGTTTGCTCAGAACCTTGTGGTACTTAGCTGCTTTGGCATTGATTTCAACTACCTCAGCTGGCTGGTCAGCTGCCTCTTCAGCTTGAGCGATTGATAGGCTGGCAAATAGAAGACTAGATGATAGACGAACAAAGAGTTTTTTATTCATAGTGTGTAGATGAGGGTTATTTGATTTCTTGTTGCCACTTACTGACGACAGTTTTGAGTTTATTCTTAACTAACTTATTTCGATGATCCTCAGGAATACTCTGAGCATAATCAATGGCGGCTTTTGTTTGCCCTTGTTGCTTTAGACATTCGGCAATGCTAAACATGAACAAGCCAATCTGGTGTTTGTTATTCTGCTTTTGCGCGATTTGCAGCGCTGATCGATAGCTAACTTCTGCTTCAGAATAACTGCCGTTTCTGCTATATATTTTAGCTTTTGCGTTGTGTAGATCAGCGTTGTTAGCATCCAGAGTGATTGCGTAATCGTATAGCTCAATGACGAAATCGCTAGGTAGACAACCCCAGCTTTCATAATATCTCAGACCTCTATAGTTGTGAGCTGGTAAGAACTTTTTATCAAACAAGCCATCATGGGATGAGCTGATGAGCTTTTCGAAAATCTGCTTACACAGCTCTCTGTTCTTTTCAGCAAAGAGTTTGTCGCCCTTGTAAATTGAGTTGGCTAAGGCGAGATAGGTATAGGTTCCTACGACTTTATCTTTTGTATGCTCTTCATGTGCCTTGACTAATTGGCTAAACTCGTCGGCGTGGTTGGTATAGGCACAGGCGATACCGTAGAGGGGAACGGGTAATACCCATGCTCTGACATAATAGTAGCCGTCAGTCATGCATTGTTCAGCTAAAGGTTTAAGAATAATTCTAAGCTTCTCAATAGCGGCTCTGTCATCTGCTAGAATAGCATCAAATAGGCGATCTTGTAGAACATAGTTCGCAGCTATCAATGAATAGTTCAGGTGGTAAATTTTTTGTTTTTTATTCTCAGTGTTGATAGCAAGTACGGTTTCGACGTACTTTTCCTCACCTTGAGTGAGTAAAATGTCTTTAAGTGCTATGCTTACGGCAATTTTATTTGAATTGCCGCGCGTAGTTCTTATACCGCCCTTGTATTTATCTAGCTCATATTGATAGATCTCTTTAGAAATGGCTAAGAGTTTGTCGCAGTTTTTGTTATCTAACCTGGCTGAATTCTCATTGTATGGATAGAGCTTCAGACTATTCATCAACGTCTTTTTGGTATCTATCGAATATGGTGCGGTAGCCATTTTACCTTCGATAAATTCTTTGTGTATAGCCTCATAGCCAATCGACGGCTGGGTATCCGCATTCAATCCATGAGCCCTAATCAAGTAGTAGTCACGCAGCGCGTGGCGGTTAAAATCGTCTGGATCTAGCGCAACGAAAGCCTCTAGTGATTTTTCTAGGTCGCTATCTAAAAGGCCAATGTTGGAGCCTGTAATCGTTAGGTTGAGCTGCTCTGAAGAGTTCCAGTTGCCCCAGATTTTATGTGCTTCAGCCACTAGACCGTGACGTAACAGCAGGCAGGTGACAAATTGATTATTCTGCAGCTTAGCTGGGCTATAGGCTGATAAGACGTACTTGACATCATCTTTATCTCCGCTTGCTAAGGCCAAAGCTAGCAGGAAGTGCTCAGCGCCTGCATAGTCCTGATTGTACCTCACAGCCGAGCTAGAAGACGATGACCTTCTATTATTGCTGCGCGCTTTACGAAGCTGCGATTTGGTTTGCGTGAAGAGCTGTGCGTAGCTCGTCTTATCCTTAACCTTAGCATTGTTTAGAAGTAATCGAGTGATAGATTTTGCGCTAACAGCGTCTAGCCCCTGAGCTGTCACTTGCTCCATTAAGATAGATTCTGCAAGCTCAGCAAACTTGTCATAATGGAAAATGTCACCGCCTTCATCAGCTAGAATCTGGGTGAATAGCAAGCGATCTTGTTTGTTATCAAAATACTCGTAAAAGTGAGAAACATGGCTCACGGATTTGGCGCTCCATTCAGGACCGTAGTTTTCTATCAGGTTAACTAGTATGCCTGTGCAGAGGGCTCGTCTAATTGGAGTATCTTTTTCAGCGAGTTTTTGCTCACAATAATTGAGATATTCCTCTTGTATATGAAGGCATACGCCGACACGCTCGAGATAGTACCTCATGAGAATAAGAGCATTTAGTTTTTCATTTTCTGGAGGTAGCGCCTCATAGAGCTCGACAACTTGCTCGAATTCGCGCATGCGTCTCCACATCGAATAGCTACTACCGTGGATAGCATAATTGAGTGTTGCAATCTCTTTACCAGCCGCATGAATCATGGCGAGGTTTAGCTCAATGTCAGCAGCTGAGGGGTCATTTAACCACTCTGAGAGCATCTGAGCGTGTGTGCCAATTTGCTTAGATTTCACCGAATTAACAATCTTAGTGATCGTATCGGCTTCATTATTCTTTTGGTATTGACCAAATATCGGATGACCGTAGTCATCTAATTTAATTTCAGAGTCAATTTTTCTAGCTGAACGCACGAGTTTTGAAGCCATGCTGAAATAGGCCTGCTTGTCTTTTTGGTATAAGCTGGAGGCGCCTTTTTCAAAGGTATTCAGTGTGCTCTCTAGCTCGCTCTTAGTAAATAATTGCTCTTTTTCTAATAGCTCACTGAGTTGCTCGCCTGACTTTTCATTAGACTTGTTGAGTAGGGCGTGGAGGCAATTGCTAGCTTCGGGTGTTAGCCCCTTAAGGTTCGGCTTCGATTTAATATCTATAGCTTTAGTTAGGATAGAGCTAGTAAACCAAATGGTACCTTCAGCTGAAAGTTTTGACAGGTGCTGATGGTGAGCATTCATTAACTCTACTACCCAGCGCTGTTTCTTCTTGGAAGGTGCTTTTGTATAAAGACATACGCAGCGGAGGAAGACTTGATGATGCTCAGCTTGTTTATTCAGTTCTGATTCTATCAAGCTCTTATTGACTAGCTGCGAAGTTGTTACTTGGTCACCTATATGATCTAGATAGAGATCGATGCCGTAATAAGCGGAGGCTCCTGAGCCAGCTATCATGAGCTCTTCATCAGTGAGCATTTCTCCAAAACCAGCTGTGTCATAGCTAGCTAGAAGTTCATTAAGTGTGGTGAATTGTTGACTAGGTAAATTCTCTGAGAGTTCATAATGGCTTAAGATCTTCTTAGGTATGCCTAAATCTATCAGCAGTCGGTGAAAATTCGCGTTTTCAGCTAGGCTGTTGGTGTGCTGGGCAATTAATGAGAGCCATTCCGTTAGCATGGAGACTCGCTGGTAATCTGTGATTTTGTTCTGTTGATAGTCATTTTTTCTCTCTTCAGCTAGAAATGCGCTCATATCTTCACGCGGGAGAATGATGTTCTCTATTACCTTTTCTAGTAATAGGCGCATGTCATCACTATTACTCGGTAGATGAGAAGCAATATAGGAAGGTGATTGTGTTTGAAGCATTTGAGAATATTGATGCATTCTCATTTGGTTGGACTTAATCTCACCGTAGTTCATCCATAAGCCCTCCAGTGATTTGCTGCGCTGGCCTTTTGCTAGACATAGTTTAAGCGCTAAATCACTTTTGGTATCTGAACCGCTATAGTTTAACTTATCGTTAATATTTGCCTTCAGATAGGCTTCGAATTCATCATCGTTAGCATCAATTTTCTCAATAGCTTCTATCAGAGCCTTCGAGTATGGTTTGTTGCTGCGGGTAATTTTTTCTAGATGTTCAGCAGGGAAGGCTTGATCTGAGCCTGCTTGAATAGCTTCAGCGAGCAGATATTCTATTGGTGTCTTCCCTTTATTAGTATCTGACGAGCTGTAGTAAGCATAAGTATTGCCTTGGTTCTTTTGTATTGATGTTAGGTGTGCCAATTGTGCTATTTTGATGTCTAGCTGATCGAGTTCACTAGTGGCTATTAGGCTGGCATGATATTGTTTGAATGCATCTTTAGCGGAGCTGCTGAAGTTCATGCAGAGTTTGAGGAAATCTCTGCTAATTTTAAGTTTTTGCTGTCGCAGTTCTAGTTCGTCTTTATTATTGGTGATTAGGTATTCACTGCTTAAGATTGAAGGAACAGTTAGGTTGTCGTAGCGCAAGCTCGTAGTGAAGTTTCCAATCAGACGATTAGGCCAGCTAGCTTGGATTCTGTTATTGGATTTCTGTTCCAGCTCTAATGACTCGACACAGACTTGGGTAATGTTCATCCACTTCTCCAAGCTTTCATCTTCGGCTCGATCAAATGCTGACTCTAGCATTTTAGCGAGTGAATCATGCTTACTCCTCTGTATGCGATTCACGATAATCTCAGCCGCTTCAGAGGAGCGATCCGTTGGCAGCATAATCACATAGCGAAGCAATAGGTCTTGGTCTTTGCTACCTTCCTTAATGATGGGATCGAGTTTTTCGAGCGCTTCCTGACGTTCTCCCAAAAGATCTAATGTTAGTGCGTACTCAACGACTTTTTGATTAGAGCTATCCTCGCTTGGGTGCATGAATTTTTTGACCTTATCCTCAAGCTTTCGCTGCTGGATAAATTTGACCAAATTCTCCTGCCTTCTAGAGTATTGCCAATCGACATTGGCTTTTGTTAATAGACGCAACTCGCGTACAATGAGACGCTTTAGCTTGTCTTGGTTCTTGTCAGCCAGTGCACTTTCGAGCTCTTTAATGAGATCTTGAGTATTTGTTTGTGTATGCTGACGACTACTTGAATACGAATTCGATTTTGGACTATTTTTGATCGTTTCTAGATCGGCTTCTTTTTGCAGCCCAAATGATTCAAGTGCTGAGATAAGATAGTTTCTGGCCTCAGCGTTTGCCCACCGTTGGCGTCTAAGCCTGAGAGCAGCTTGTTTGGCTCTATCAGATCTGCTGGTGAAGTTAGGCTCATCAGACTCTTTGAGTTCTAACGCTATGGCGACAATCTGTTGATCTAGCTGTTTACGTTCGGCTCTAGTTAAGCCTAATTGGTTAGCCTGAATCAGTAAATCTAATGCCTTTGCTCGATCACTTTTGCAGTAGTAGCCAGCCAGGTATTGGTAATCAGAAAAGCTTAGTTTTTCTGAGGACTCAAGGGCTTCGATTAATGATTTTGTAAGCGACTCATTTTTATAGAAATGGGCTAACAAAAGCTGAAGCCTATCTGATTCAACCTGTCTAATCTGTATTGAATTTAAGCTCAGCTCATTCAGTGATACGTCACTGTAGTCACCCATATTGAAATAAGTAGATTGCTCGTTTTGCTGAATTAGGCCTAGCAAAGAGAGGGGGAGGTTTGTAATGATTTTTGGTGGAAACTCAGGAACTGAGAAGCCATTAGTATTGTGTCGTGACCTATGCGAAAACGGATTTTGGTTTGCCGCTTTCTTCGCATCATATTCATGCAAAATATTGTTCGTGAGGGCGATGAAGTCATCTGCGTTTTCTGTTTCGATAGCTAATAGGAGGCTGTTAGTAATCAGTTGAGTACGCATGAACCAGGAGATAGTTTTTCCCTCGTTGTTTAAAGCAATTTTGAGAGCGAAGTCGTTGATTAGTGAGCGGACCTCGGTACTGAGTTCTCTTGTTTTTGCCTGACTTGTGATGAAAGTGAATGTCGTAGCTAGGGCATCATGATCGACTTTTTCTAAATCGATATCATTTAAATACATTTTCCAAGCCAAGGGATTGTTTTGGTCTTCACCATAACATAAAAAGTTACCAGTTAGCATGATGCGAGTATTGGTCGGCATGCCATCAAGGTGCTTATTCACGTAGGCTAAAAACTCTTCGTCTATCTGTCCTTCTTTAAAGGAAGCCATGATGATTTCAAAGCTTGCCGCGAGAGCCAGTGCTACGGTCTCCTCTGGGTGTGCTAGAGCGAATTCTTTCAATGAACTAACATCTCCGCTATTTGAATGCCACATTTTCATCAACTCACGGCGCAGATCTAGTTTATATAACCCTTCAGCTTTTAGATTTTTTGCCAATTGGCTAACTTTCTCATCATCAGTTTGTTCAAGTAGGAGTATGATGCCTGCTTCTGCAAAGGCATCTTTTTCTTTTAGGCTACCTGGAAGCGTGCTTAAGCTAGGGCCTCCTTGTCTATTAGACCGATTATTGAAAATTAAGCGACTCAGAGAGTCGTAGACGATGTAGTCCTCAGATGTACCAGTGAAATTAGCCATTTGTTGACTTTGCTCTTTGAAAGAAGCATCACTAATTAGTGGCGTTAGCTTGTCGATTTCACTTTGTATAGCGCGCGCTTCAAGGAGGGATTGAATAGCCAGTTCTGGTTCCGCGAGTTCTATTTGAAGTTTGGCCTGCAGGAATGCTAGGCGATAGTCATCAGCATGTTGGATGCGGTGCTCAGCCAAATAATTTAAGGCTAGCTCGTAATCACCATTACTGGCGATAGATAGTGTTAGTTTCTCAATTTGCCTCGGATTAGAGTCGAGTCCAATTTCCAACTCATGTAATATGCCAATGCCTTTTTCGAGCTCATAGTTACGCATGTATACCTCAGCTAGCAGTTGTTTGCTTTTGCTAGATTTATCTACTTTGATCGCTCTGTCTAAAGTCTGAATAGCGCGTTCAACATCACCTTCGCGCTCTTCGATATCTGCGATCAGATGGAGGATTTTGACGTCATCAGGGCGCAGTTGAGCTGCCTCTATCATGAATTTCCTGCGCTCTTCGTAATCTTCATTGAAGCGATGAATTTCGGCTAAGGCTAAGATAGGTTCAACGGATCTTTCATTAGATTTACGTCTTTCGGTGAAACTTTCTAGCAGCTCTTGTGTCTGTCCCATATGGTCGGCTACACGCGCTAGAGAGGGGATATAACTCAGCTTCTGGTTTGATGTTTCAGCCTGTTCGTAGAGTTTCCAGTAAATACGTTTAGCGTTAGCAAACTGTGCGTCACTTTCATATACCGATGCGAGCTTGTTATTGATGTCTGCGTTATCGTCTGAAAATAGCAAGGATGCCTTGGCCAAAGTACTGACTGCTTTTTCTAATTGATTCTCTAGCTGGTAAATCTCAGCCTCTATAAACCATGGGAATTTTTCTCCAGGAGCGAGGATTTTCCATTCTGCTATATGGCTCAAAGCAGCCTCGTGATTTTCAATGCTACGGTAAAGTCTAACGATCTGTTTTATGTATAGTGGACGTTTTCCTTTTGGGCTAGCGATTAGCTGTTCGAGCACCTCGCATGCGAGTTGGATTTCATCGCGTTGTTCATAAAAGTCAGCAGTCGCCAGGAACGCAATGGTTTCATCTTGCTCTCTGATACGCTGAAGTGTCTCCAATGCTTTGCTTGATTCAGCTTGAAGTTCTTGCAGCCTTGCTAGCAGCCAGAGCTCGGCAATGCTAGCTGAGTCGATATTCTCGAGGTGATTGATTTCAGCTAGCTCCGCATCAGCTTGCACGATTACTTTGCTAGTTAGAGCGACTGATTGTCTTATTTCGTCAAAGTGTTTTGCTAGTTTGAGCACTCGGTACGCCCATATTTTTGCGGAATCTAAATCTTTTTGTTGTCGTGCTTGATTACAGACGTAGCTGGCAAAGTTGATGTCGGTCATGAACTCGTCTGCCCGCTTTTGTAGTAACTCGTATGAAAGTTCAGCTTCTCCGATTGAGCGTAAAGTCTGAGTTTGACGCATCACTGTATCTTTGGATCCAGTGAGGATGAGGTCCTGCCAAATGGCGATAGCTTCATCTTTCCTATCAAGCTTGATTAGAAGCCTAGCGTAGCTTTTTTTGCATTCGATGCTATCTGGGTATTTCTTAGCAGCTGCAGTGAGGTATTGTTCAGCTTGCTGAAAGAGCTCATATTTAACCATTAAGCTTGCTGCCGTCAGGTAGCTGTTTTCACTATGATCTTCCAGTTCGAGGTATTTCGCCAAACTCGCTGAGATCTCGTCAGATTGATTCGCTAGATGATAGATGTTTGCTAGCGTTAGCCATAATTTTGAATCATCTGGTGCAAGCTCTAAGAGGGCTTTGATTTCAGTGATCGCTTCATGGTACTTTCTTGCTTTGGCTAAAATATTGATGAGCTCTTCGCGGTTGGAGCGGTCGCCGGGTGTGATCTTGAGAATCTCTCTGAGCAAAGTTTCAGCTTCGTCGTGACGCTCTAGCTGGGAAAGTAGCTGGGTGTGGGCTTTTTTGATGCCGACACGTTGTGGGTGTTCACTTGTTAGTTTCTCGTAAAGCGTTACCAGTGATTCAAAGTCGTCATCTCGGCGGAAAATTTCATGTAGCTGGGCGAGGATTTCGCGTTCCAGCCAGCTGCCTTCGCCCACGCTGTCTAGCGTGCTGGTGTACGTATCAATGGCTTTTTGCACGTCCCCAGAGCGTTGATAGATGTCACCGCGGCGCAGTGTGTGTAGCACATTCTGATAGGCATCGCGAGTTTGTTTCAGCTGGATGTCTGAGGTGGCCAGCGCTTGCTCGAACAGCCCTTCTGCAATTTGTGCTTCGAGGATGTTTTCTACCAGTTCCTCGTCGCTGGCGTCGGTTTTTAGAATTTCCGTCCAAGTCTGCTGAGCTTCTTCATAACGACCGCAGCGGGCGAGGAATTTCCCTCTTAGCTGGAGGATTTCTAACTTGTCATCGTGTTCAGCAGTTTTGGCGGCGATATCGAGCTCGGCGACGGCGGCATCAAAGGCGAGTAGCTTGGCTAGAGTTTTCGCCTGTTGGATGCGGATCGCTTGATTCTCTGGGTGGTCTATCAGCGATTTTTTGAGCACCTCTAGGGCTTTATGGTCTTCACCTTGACGCTGGTAGAAGTAGGCCAGCAGCAGCTGGCTAGCAGGGGATTTGTCATTTGCTGCTGCAATGAGATAGGCCTCTAGCTGTTGGTTGGAGTGAGTGTCTAACCATGCATCACAAAAGCGATCAAAGACGTGGCCTGAATTTGGTCGTTTGCTCAGCACCTTGTGGTACTTGGCTGCTTTGGCATTGATTTCAACTGCCTCGGCTGGCTGGTCAGCTGCCTCATCAGCTTGAGCGAGCGATAGGCTGGCAAATAGAAGACTAGATGATAGACGGACAAAGAGTTTTTTATTCATATTAAGAAAGAAAATGGGGAAAGCTGGTAGGTGATTTGTAACTAAAAATATTAGACTCTGCGCAGGACAACGCCTGTAATGAGAAAGGCAAATGCTAGCAGGGCAAAGTATGGAGTGATATTTTGATGCCGGTAATGCTTAATGAGATTTTCTCGAATGGATTCAGCATTGATACTCGGTAATGATGTTAGGATCTCCGGGGTTTTCCCTCCGAGTTGATATTCGGCGGGATAGGAGCGCTGCCAGTAGAGCGTTTTCACCTTGTCGTGGTCAGTGTCTTGAATGCGCAAAGCCACGGCGTTAGATCCATGCAGGTCAAGCGAACCCGCATATTTTCCGATGCCTGTTTGCGAGATGTCCATTGCCAGTTTTTTGCCATCTTGGTTGATAGCTTCAGCAGTCCATTGGCTGCCGTTCACCGGCGCACCATTGAGACCTTTGTGACTAGCTTCAATGCGCCACTGGTCGTCTGTGATATCTTGCACGATGCTGAGCCCAGTATCATCTTCAGTCTTGAGGATGCCTCTAATGACTTGTGCCCAAAACTTGCTAGCACCAGACCAAGCTAACCACTCACCGCCCCAGCGCTCAGTGAGATCTGATGTATAGGCTAGACCTGTGCCCAAGCCGAACCTATTAATCGCCAGCAGTGGGTCACCCGTTTCGGTCACAAGTAATAGCTCAGAAGTAGGTTTACTTTTCGTCATTACAAATCCTAATACCATTGGCAGTTCGGTCTGTTCATAACCAGTTAGTACGGGATGATCACCCGTGATGACTGAGCCATAAAGGTCTTCTTTGATGGCTGACTTGGAAGCCTGCATGGTTTCTTTTGTAAAAATCTGCGGCACGTTGGCTGGATCATCAGTTTGGTAGAAGCGGCCTTTTCCGTAGTTAGCTATCTCTTCTAGCAAGTTTGCGTCAGCCCCTGAACCCATAGCTACTGATGATACCGTAATGCCTGAATCTACCATCTGCTGAGTTAGCGAGATATGATCGGCCTCCTGAGTATGTCCATCAGTCATGACGATCATGTGCTTGATCTTTGTGTTAGCAGCTTGCAGCATGTCATATCCCTGCACCATCGCTGGAAACATATTGGTGCCACCAGATGCTCCCAAAGTATCAATGGCGTTCATGATTTGTACTTTATTGCCTGCTGAGGTCATTTCGCAGACAACCATTGGGTTGCTGTCAAAGCCGATGACCGCAATCTGGTCACGTGAGCCTAGTAGCTCGGCAGCTGCCTTGGCCGCTTGCCTGGTTAGCTCCATTGGTGTTCCTTCCATGGAACCTGATTTATCAAGTACTAATACCATGGATAGAGATGGTTTTTGTTTCTCTTTTTCAAATCTAGAAGTTAGGGGGATGACCTCTTCAATTGGCGTTTTGTAATAGCCGCCAAGTCCGTATGAGTTCTCTGAGCCCATCATGGCTAGGCCACCGCCAAACTCGCTAACATAGCGTTTGAGGTTTTCCATTTGGTTTACCATTAGGTCTGTAGCTGGAACGTCGGCTAGTATAATGGCGTCAAAGGCTAGCATTGCCTCTAGTGATTCGGGTAATCCACGTGCCCCACGAACATCCATATCGATGCCTTGTTTTGCCATCGCGCGAGAGAATGACCTTAGCTTCTCTCTCTGACTGTGGATGACTAACACTCTAGGCTGACCTTTTACCTTGATCGTTGTTGAGAGCTTGTTGTTCAGCGGGAAATAATCTCGCTCAGGAATCAGCTCAGCTTGCCAGTGGCTGGCACCTGAGCTTGTCATTTCTACGTCAGCGTAACTGATAGTAGGTGTGTTGGCCTCTAGCTGGATTGTTTGCTCAGTCACAGCGACACCTTTGTGCAGGATTCGTAATCGCCCTGCCATGTCGCTATTGGACTGGCTAGTTACCTTGATGCGTAGAATCTCATTCTGAAATGCGTTTAGTGACGCTGGCTCGATAGAAACCAGTGCCGCTTCGGGTTTTTGTAATGGCTCAATTTGATTTAGAAAGAGATCTACTTGCTCGCTCTTGAGTGTTGCTAGGGCGTCTTCTAGACCAGAGGTGGTGGCAGCAGCGTCTGTGTACACAACTAACCTGCGAGATTTACCAGCAGGAAAACTCATGCGCGCGCTGAGTAAGGACTGTGTTAGATCTGTTGATGATCTGAACTTAGCATCAGACACTCCTTGCTCGCAGCTGGTGATGAATTTTTTAATTTCATCTGGCTGCATTTCTTTTAGCTCAGAGGCAAAAATGAAAAGTGAATGACTATCACCCGAATCTAGGCTCGCAATGCTAGATTCGATATGAGCCAGTGCCGTCTTCATGGATTCAGGGTCGACTGATTCCGAGCCATCGATCAGAAAGCTTACATGTACGGATTTTGTTTCATTTTTGATGAACGGCCTGCATAAAGTTAGCACTAACAATACAATGCCGATGATTCGACATGCGATCGATAGAACTTTAAATTTAGCAGGGCGGTCGACTAAAGAAAAACCGTATCCGATGGCAAGTGGAATGATGACTAATAGCCACCAAAGAGGGGTGAGTGAGAAAAACTCCATAATATAAAAAAATTGATAATTAGCCTAATTTACGGCGATGATAGAGGATAGACTCTAACGTTAATGCGAGTAGGGCAATTACGACTAGCCAAACTGAAATAGGCCAACCGGTTCTTAATTGTCTACTGGACACGGCGTCAATAATAGCCAACTGGCTATCATCAGCTGACAGCAGACTCACACCAAAGTTCCATTCGCTATCATCTGCAGAATATCTGTAACTTGCAGAATTATTTAGCTCAATTTGACTTTGTGCCGCTACTATTGAAGCCTCATTGTTATGGATGATTTCGGCTTGCTCGCTATTACCAGGGAGGGTGATTTTTGTCCCTGTAGCGTAGACTGGAGCGAGGCTAGATTCTCTACCCGCTAGATGCATTGTAGCACTGTGAATGATGGTTGGGAACCATGGTGATAGAAAGAAGTTCTGCTCGGACGGATCCAAGTTGACGACTACAGCAGTTTGATTTCCCCTGCGTAATTTATAGAGCAGAGGTGTACCGTCATGGTTAAATGCAAAGACTTGCGCGTCTTCAGGGGCACTGAGCCTTTTGGCGGCAGGGAAGCCCATGATATCGAAATCTAAGTGTTGAGTTAGAGGGTGTTCGCCATCTTCAGTTTCGATAATGATATCATCCAAGGGCTCGCCGATAGACGTCCACCATTGAGATTGCTGCTGCGGATTGAAAATAAGTAAATTGCTCTCTTCTGTATCTGTAGAGCCTTCGACTAGTGTGATTTGTGGTGATTCTGAGTCGATTTGAAGTAGACCGTTAGTGCGAGCAAATGCGTTCACACAATTCTCGAAAAACCATGGAGTGGTGACTTTTAGGCCAATTGAGATTGTTTGCTGTGGGTTGAGACCCATGATTACTTCATTGTCTAACATGAAGTCGTCCTTCTGATTAATACTAGCCGTCCAAATGCCAGCTTCAGCCATATCAAAATCAATAATCTGTTCGAATTTTTCGCCAGCTTGTAGCTGTAGAGGAATTAACTTTGCGATGACGCCAGATTCTTGGTGACGCAGCTCTATCTCAGTAGAGATATCTTTTTTGTAGGTATTTTCAATTTTCAGATAGCAACTTGCGGTACCGTTGCGGCCAGGTACCCACTGTAGGTCAGCTGCTGTGATGCCGAGGTTTTCTATTTCAGATCCTACCGCGAAGAGTTCTATTTTTTCGTCAAAATCTGGCAGTTGGCTAGACCCGTCTGTGATGAAGATAATTCTATGCGCGCTAGAATCACCTGATAGTTTGTAATTAGCTAAACTTCTAGCAGCCTGAGCATTGAGAGGCATGTCAGATGCGTTGATCTGTTTAATCTGCTCGACCAGAACTTTTGGGTTATCACTTAAGTGAGTGAGAAACTTTAACTGTTTATCAATAGTTGCTAGAGCGACGCGATGTTCACCGTTTAGGGATCTGATAATCCCTGTAGCTTTATCTTTGGCTAGCTGGATGCGGCTATTGGCATTATTCCCTGCCTGCATAGAGGCCGAGGTATCAATGATAATGAGCATGTCTGTTTGCTTCTCGTCGCCCCAGCGCGGCTGAGCTAATGCAAAAGCTACGGCCGCAAAAGCAAGCAGCATCAGCAGGAGAGAAAACAAATCTCGTAATCGTTGAAATAGCGCTGATGAGCGTTTCTCAGCAAAGACTTTTTGCCATAAGAAGTAGGCGTTAGTGGGCTGTTTTTTAGGTCTAACTTTGAGGAAATAGATGGCTGTTAGCGGAATGATTGCTAATAATGACCAGAGCCATAGTGGATTCAGATAACTCATGCTACCAGTCCTCCTCGTTTCAGGATGTTGGAAATCACTTGATCAAATGCGTGCTCGCTGGTCAAGGTGCCTAGCCCGATACCGCGCTTGGCACACTCTTTACGGAGCTGATCATTCCAGTCAGCCATCGCCTTGTTATAGGCTTCGGCTTCTTTTTTTGTGATGGTTACTTTTTGATTTTGCCCTGTTTCGATGCATTCTAACTGAAGGTCGCCTTTCCAATCACATTGTAGATCTTTTGGGTCATGGACTTGTAGACAGAATACATCGTGGCCGTGCCACTGAAGTAGTTTCAGGCCTTCTTCGTATCCACGAGGGAATAAGAAATCGGAGATGACGATCACCATGCCGCGCTTGCGATGGCGCGCCTGTAGGGATTTGATGCAGCGGGTGAAATGGGTGTCTTCGCCGTGCGTCTTAGTTTGTTCTAGGGCTTTTAGAAATGGTAATACTTTAGCTCGGCCACGTGTAGGCTCGATGATAGGCTCTAATTTATCAGACAAGCTATAGGCTGCTAGCCTATCTTGACAGTTTAAAGCAATGTAGCCAAGTGCCGCACTGAGCTCTAGGGCCGTCTTTTGTTTGGACGCCATGGAGTGGCTACAATCACAAAGCAGGTAAATAGTAGCATCTTCTTCGAGCTCAAACAATTTGATAACAAGTTCATCAAATCTAGCATAGACTCGCCAGTCGATTGCTCGGTAGTCATCGCCATGGTTATACTCTGCATAATCGGCAAAGGTGACCCCAGCGCCTTTACGGGTACTTTTACGGTCAGCTTGTAGTGTGCCTCCTAGCACTTTACGTGCTAGCAAGTACAAGCTTTCGAGTCTGCGAATAAATGTTGAGTTAGTAAATTCTCCTTTGTGCATGGGCGCAATCCGACTTAGTTTGTCTGTCTTTTTTAGAGTTGTTTGATGCTGCTATGCGCTTTCTATTTAGCGGCAGCACTCAGAGCTTTGCGGATGAGATCGTCAGCAAGGATGCCTTCAGCTTCACCTTCAAATGATAGAATTAAGCGGTGACGCATGGCGGGAATGGCGCATTCGTCTACATCCTCGCGGGCGACATGAAAACGACCATCGAGTAACGCACGCCCTCTAGCAGCTGCTAAGATTGATTGAGCTGCACGTGGCGATGCGCCATTGCGAACATATTGTTTGATCTCTTGTGGGGAATCGTCATTTTCTGGATGAGTCATACGCACGGCTTTGACGAGGTAGTCTTGCACTTCATCGGAGATGGCGACTTGGCGCAGAGTGTGACCCATTTTGAGGATATCTTCGCCGTTGGCTACGGCCTTAATTTCTGGTTGCTCTATGCCTCCTGTGCGGTTGAGGATTTCTTTGAAATCATCATGGTTAGGCAAGGTGACGTAGAGCTTAAAGAAAAAGCGGTCAAGCTGGGCTTCCGGCAGCGCGTAGGTTCCATCGTTCTCAATCGGGTTCTGGGTGGCTAGAACGAAGAAGGGCAATCCAATGCTGTGAGTTTTGTTAGCTACGGTGACACGTTTTTCCTGCATGGTCTCTAGCAAAGCAGATTGAGTCTTAGGAGTTGCACGGTTAATTTCATCGGCGAGCAGGATATTACAGAAGACGGGACCTTTTTGGAATTGAAGCTGACGGTGGCCGTTTTCTTCTATCAGCACCTGGGTGCCAACTACGTCAGATGGCAACAAATCAGGAGTGAACTGAATGCGTTGGAAATCTAGGTTCAGTGCTTGGGACAGAGTGTTGACGAGGGCTGTTTTTCCTAAGCCGGGAACGCCTTCGAGCAATACGTGACCACCGCAGCAGATAGAAATAAGCACATTTTCGATGATGTCATCTTGGCCAACAATGAATTTGCCAACTTCTTGTCGGATCGTCTTGAATGTTGCTTTGAAATGTTCGGCGGCTTCTTCGATTGGAGAACTGATTGTTTGTGTCATGGTGTTAGTTTGGTGGGGGATTAGTTTTGATCTGCTGGTATCGTAGGTTCTTGATATTGGTGAATGGATTCAAAATAATTTTGCACGCCTGATTTGAGTTCCTCAGGAATGTCGTCGCGCTGGACAAATGACTCGAAAGATCTCTGATAGCTGCGCTCTCGTTGAGATTCGTTTTTGCTAGAGATGGCGGTGCCACTCTCCGCTTCTTCGACCGAACTCTGCGACGGGCCAGTTTGATTTTTTATCCCCTGTAGCTGGGCCATGTTTCCATTGGCTAGATGGTCTGAGCGTTCTTGCCTTTCCGAGTGATTGCTGCCTACACCCGCTTGTTGCCCGCCAGGTCTGGAACTAGGTTTATTGCATCGACCAAGCGCATAACTCTGCGACTGGCAGAGACCTTGACGTAGGCACTTTAACTTGAACGAAGCTTTGCATTGGGCGCTGGTCTGGCACATCTTCTTAGAGAGTTTGCAAAGTTGGTCGTTGATATTATTACAGAGTGATTCGCATTTCTGGTTTGATAGTTTTTTGCCATCTAGTTCGCATTTGCGGAGCTCTTTTTCTAACTCACTGAGAGTTTTATCTAGCTGGCTAACCATTGAAGCAATTTCACTTTGCTGGCTATTATCACCATTGCTTCCGCTACCGTTTGATTGATTGCCCTGTGATTGCCCTTGTGAACTACTTTGATTGCTTGATTTGTTAGCATTGGCCATGCGCTTGGTAATGGCGCGCATCATAGCAGCCTTCTTCTGTTGTTCAGTTAGGGGAGTCGATTTTTTCTGTGAGCTTTCTGTATTTTTCTTGAATTGCATGTCTTCAAGTTTTTTGCCCGCTTTGTCGTAGTCGCGTTTTTCAATGTCTTTGCGTATTGCCCTAGCTTGTTGGCTATCAGTCTTACGCAATTCCTGAGCCATCTTCTTCAAAGCACGCTCTTCCTTAGCGTGATTCATTTGGCTTAGGTTCAGGCTAATTTTTTGCTCTAACTTGGCAAACTGCTTCATCGCTTCACGCTCATTGCCTGTAATTTTCATTTCCTCAACCCACTGCTTGAGTTCATCGAGCTTCAGCGCTTCTTTTTCATCGTCATCTAATGATTTATCTAGCTCATCTAAGTATTCTTCTAGCTCATTACGAACTTCATTAGACCTGCTCTCTATCATGTTCTCGTGAGCTAGTTTCATAACAACCGCCTCAGAAGGGGGGATAGTGAGCATGTAGATGGATACGGCTAGTAGACTGGTGCCTGTGAAAATGATGTGTTTTGGCCACTTGAGGGTGAGTTTGTCTTGGTTGACCTTAGCTGCTTGTTGCTCAGCTTGACTAACAATCAGTTCGACTACTTCACTGTTGGATATGCTTTGTTTGTTATTGTCGTTCTGTGAACTCTGCAGCTGGATAGTAGTTAGCATGAGATCTTTAAGCTGCCACTTTTTGTCAGCATAGTGAGCTGCCTCTTCTCGGCTATTACGATTAACACTAGCAATGATAGATCCGATGACTATGGAGGAGCCAATTAGTGGCCAGTAGCCACTAGCGATCATGGCGTGTCCTCTAAGGATATAACTAAGCGCGTAGACAATGCCGATAATGCCAGCAGCAAGTAGTGACCACGACACTGTGGAGATGAATTTTTGCAAATTCAGGTGGCGCTGGATCTTATTTAGAAATTGGTCAATTTTCATGGATTGTGTACGAGTTAGAATGAGTTGTATCAGATTAATTCTATCGAACTATTACAAATACGATTTAATAATGTAATATCTGACTGTTGGGTCTTGATAGGTCAATTAGATTAGATCAAATTTTTGTTATATTGTTATGCTTCTATACATATATTTGATTTTCAAGGAGGCAAAAAAAATACCCAGCCGAAGCTGGGTATTCATAGGTGCTAGTGTCTAATGAATGGTTTTATTGTGAGGCGCAAACGCGGAAGAATAGTTTGTCTTCGATATTTTTGTCCCAGCGGATCTTGAAGTTGTTTGTCTTTCGCAATGTGGTGAAGCTGTCTCCGTTAGGTAATGTTGATGTTTCCACATTGTACCAGTTGATCATGTCAGTGGAGTATTCGACAAAGAGCCCTGAAGTATCTATGGAGCTATCTACTGGTACAGCAAGCTCTAGCTTACCTGTGCCGTAGGGTTTCGGTTGCGGTAAGGTATTCTTCTTATCGTTAGTATAGCCCATAAGGTGGGTAATGACGTCCGGGATTGAGTCGTTGTTAGTAT
This sequence comes from Persicirhabdus sediminis, assembly GCF_016595495.1. Classification (GTDB taxonomy): domain Bacteria; phylum Verrucomicrobiota; class Verrucomicrobiia; order Verrucomicrobiales; family Akkermansiaceae; genus Persicirhabdus; species Persicirhabdus sediminis. The sequence continues at coordinate 4,360 of NZ_JAENIM010000027.1, read as the reverse complement.
CAGCTGTTGGATCCCAGAGATTTTCAACGACGGTTAGCTGCATGGTTTCAACGATGGCTTCTGTTTGCCCAGACAAGTTGGTTACAGCTGCTCCAATGTTGTAGGTGCCTGGTTCGAGAGCTGGTAGGGGAGTGAGGTGCAGGTTTTGGCCTGCATGCTCTGGAGCAATGCTAGCGCCATCCACGGTCTGTAAATCAGTATACTCAGCGAGTAAATTATAGCCGGTATACGTTCCTGAATTTAGTGTGATGCTCTCGATGTAGAGTTCGTAATAAGATTTTTGAAAATCATAGTAAGGAAACTCTAACTTGATAGATATTTCCTGACCTGCAAAGGAGCTGAGATTCACAGATCTAGTTTTCCAGCTAGGTGACCATGCGTCTCCAGTGAAGCTGTTCACGACTTCGTATGTTTGGCCTCCAGTGTTGGATACAAGGACGTTAAATTTGTTACTTCCTGAGAAATCATGCCAACCCTTGATATCCAGAGTGCTGTTAGCGTTAGGGGTGAATGTTTCAGCTAGGACGATTGACGATTTTTCTCCCTGTTCAGCAGGTTTTGCATACCAACATGCTTTACCTGTTCCCGCGTGCGTTACTAGTGACCAGTTTTGGGCATTTCTCACTGAGAATGATTCTATATCTGCTGACCATGGTGCCTGTTTCTGAGCGCTTTCATAGAGCGAGATTTTTGCCACTTCCTTATGTCTTCTTTTTGGTAGAATCCAATAGCAGTCAGTTGAGGTGGTGGATATCTCTGTGTTAGTAGATGCAGGGAACGCGAGCATGCGCGGTCTAATGTTTGTTACTGCTCCGCCAATGCCCTCATAGGTCATGCCGTTAGTGATCAGTCTAGGGTGGTTTTCATCGTGTCGCCACCAGCCATTGCCCTCACCGCCCCAGCCATAATTGACATGATAGGTAGTTTCATCACCATTGATGAGCAGGCCGTCAACAACAACTGAGTGGGCTGGCAGGCTGGCGTTAGCGGGGAAACCTGCTTTGAGATCAGCCTGGATGGGGCCGAGGCTGCTATTTTGTGTGAACTGGGTAGATGATGGTTCGTAATAGTAATATTGTTGCAGTGCTGCTGATTGAGAACCTCCATCGCCTCCCGTGCCATTATTTCGGTATATGATTTCTGAGGCGACACCAAGGTTATACATGAGGCCGGCAATCGCTTCCTCTTGCTCAGGAAGATAGTCAACTGTCGCGTCGTAAAAGGTTAGCATGTTAGCCCAGTCAATGCGTGTTTCGAAATTAGCGCTGAAGTCACCACCGAGTACTCCATTAGTTTCAGCTTCGCGGCTGAAGCTGTGTGTTCCTAGGCCTCTAATAGGCCATCTGTGAAAGTACATCAGCTGCGCAAATGCCGTTGGCACACAACCAGTAGCAGCCCTGCCGCGGTAAGCTTCTTGGGCATGAATGAATCCCTCTGGTGTGTATAGGTTCCCTGGGTGAGCTTGATGCCACACAGTTTCTAGCATTGGCTCGATGAGCAAGTCGGACGAGCTAGCTGCAATTTCCATTAATTCAGCTGGCTCTGTGCTTAGACTTAATGATTTTGTAACTGGCTCACTAACTTGCTGGCTCAGGTTCGAGTCTAGCAAAACATAAAACGCGCTATCTTCAGGTGGATTAATGCTAGATCTGCTATCAGGGCTATAGGAGATGACTAAAGGTAGTTTGTCATCACTATTAAGGATGAGATATCCTGTTGGTGATAGGTTTACGATATATGCAGAGCGGCCGCTGTCTTCATTGGTGTAGCTATTGATAGATGCTACTTCGCGGCTGGCCTCTTTCATAATTGGATGGTCTATCATCCATATAAGGGCCTCTTGTACTGCTTGTTCTTTGCTAATCGTTCCTGCCTGTATCAAGCTAGAACTCAGACCGAAAAATATAATGCCTGCGTAGATTTTGTTAGTATTCATGTATGTGCGTGAATTACGGGGGCAGTTGTGTGTAATGACTAGTTCATAGGATTTAGTCCGTCATACTGGGTATTTTGACATTTAAATTTACATAATTGATGTGATTGACTGTTGGTTGGTCGGATATGTTTCAATATGGGGATGTTAGCCGTGGCGTGAGTTTTTTGACCAAGCTAACTAGGCTGAAATGGCGTGATCGCTGTATTATTTCGTCGCTGAGAAATGTCTCATTATCAGGTGTGTTGGGCCCAGCTGGCTCTGGATAATCGGAAGTCGCCTAGCACTAGCGCCTATTTAGAAATTTGAGAGTTCTCAGCGGAGTCATCGGTCGCTCACAGCAAAGAACATTTCTGGTCCATCTCAATACATGAGAATCTAGCTATGGGCGGCTGGCCCAGTAATGGCATCATTCTGAGCGCAATGAGTGAATCGGCAGCAGGCGTAAACTGTGTGAAATTTCGAAAGGTATAAATTTATTGAATTTGCATCAAAAAAAGATTGCACCTTTGCAGTCAGCTGAGTAGTTTCCGCGCGCACCGCAATACGCGGCGCAAATGCAAGATAAAGGACAGGTGCCAGAGTGGTCGAATGGGCTCGCCTGGAAAGCGAGTGTGCTGGCAACAGTACCGAGGGTTCGAATCCCTCCCTGTCCGCCATCTGCCATATCCATTAAGCCGCAAGCAATTGCGGCTTTTTTGTGTTCTAGATTTGGTGCAAATTACCATAGTCGTAACCAGATTCGTAACATAGTCGTGATGACATGTTACGACTTGGAGTGTACATGGAATTTTCGAAATTTTGATTTAGTTAGATAGATGAATTGGGCGGTAATCAGCCTGATGATGATAATTGCTGTGTTTTGATGGGGCAAAACTAGCGAGAAATTGGCTGTAATGGTTTTAACTGAGCTCAGCTAAATTTCTCACTTGTTTAGGACTAGTTGGCCAGAAGTCCAGCTAGCTGGAATGTTGAATCTAGAATTACATATGAAATTTCGCTGATCTAAGCTAACAGAATTCTGTGATTAGAGGTTGCAGAGCCAGTTAGTTTAGTGCTAAAGCTGTCTTTTGATATGAAGAAATTAATCATTGTGGGCTTAGCTTTTTTCCTCCAAGGAGGAGGTCTCACGCTTGAGGCTGAGGAAGATGCTCAAGGTAATATTCTCGAACTAGTTGACCAAATACGGGAAGAAGAGAGGCTATATTTTGAGAAGGCGATATCTGAGAACAGGCAAAGTTCCGACGGTGATAAGTCACCAATCGAAAGGGAAATTGCACGCTTAGGTATTCGAGAAGTCGTTATTACCAAAGTTTATGGCTCAAATATTAATAAGCATAAAACGCTTCGGTCTTTTGTATTTAGCTGGGGCGAGGATGAGGTATTCATACGTGAATATAACGAAAAGTTTGGAGATTATGAAGAGCGATGGAACCTTAAGGTTGGGGATAAAATAAAGGTGATGAAAGTAGAGAGCCCGTGGATAGTAGATGGGAAGTTAAGAAAGCAGATAAGGTTTGAGCGAGCTGATGCTATGCTCGCGCACCTAAGGAGTTTATAACTATGAATATTGATTATAAATACCATCTGCTAGTACTAGTTAGCTTCTTTTTAATTTGTTGTGAATCAGAAGAACAGGGAAATGAGTTGCTAGACGAGAATGAAAATGTAGAGAACATGGTTTCTCAACTAAATGTAGTCGATGAGTACAGCAAAGTTCGAAAGGTAAAAATCCAGAAAATATATGAACATATTTCTGAATCGGGAGCTGAACTAAGAGCTGGCATTATTATGTGGGATGGTAAAGAGGTGATGATTGACATACCTGAACCACTGCCTGAGATCATAAAAGAGGGACAAACCGTCGAAGTCAGGCTTGTAAATAAGGAAATAGACGGTCGCTCGGAAGCAATTAGTCTATTTGTCCTTGAGCAGTCTAATGTGAAATAATGAGACTGACATCATGTTGTTGAGCCTGACATAATATTTGTGTTTTTGGTCGCATTTGTAAAATACGACCATGAAGAAAAAAAAGAGCCTGACATAATATTTGTGTTTTTGGTCGCATTTGTAAAATACGACCATGAAGAAAAAAAAGACAGAAGCAGACCAGGCGTTGGATGAATTTTTTAACTCATTCATAGCGAAACAAAAGGCAGCTGGAGCGAGTCCGGCTGAGCTGGCAGTTCAGGGTGACGATCTCATCAAAAAGCTAATGAAAAGGTTCTACGAGAGTGCCTTAGCTGGTGAGATGGATGACCATTTAGGCTACGAAAAAGGCCAGCGCAAAGGCGGTAAACGCGGAAATGTGCGCAACGGAACCAGCCGCAAAAAAGCGATCAGTGAGCACGGTGAGTTAGAGGTGGCCATCCCGCGAGATCGCAAGGGAGAATTTGAGCCGAAGATTTTGCCTAAAAATCAGCGTCG
>NZ_JAENIM010000026.1 GCF_016595495.1 Persicirhabdus sediminis | reverse complement strand
CTACGTAAGTTACTCGGAGATCATAAGTTCAAGCAGTCGATGTCAGCCAAAGGAAACTGCTACGACAATGCGACATGTGAGAGTTTTTTCGGCTCACTTAAAGCAGAACTACTTCCGAGCTGTGGCTATTTCGCAAGCAGAGAACTAGCTCGCAAAGCTATTTTTGAGTACATTGAGGGCTTTTATAACACCTACAGACGCCACTCATCACTGGGCTATATATCGCCATTTGAGTACCTCAAAAAACAAAATCAGGTTGCTCTAGCAGCCTAATTCAACTAAAAAAATTAAAGGAGACTTGCTGTACGAAATTTGAGGGGAAGATCAGTCAAGCACTTGCCCAGAATTGAAGTCACCAGGCCTCTGGGAATGGAATATAATCAAGAAACAAGCTGGTCGCCTCACCCGCCTACTTCGAAAACTAGCCAAGGAGGGCGCCCCAGTCGGTGCGAGCAACTCCTAATTGCGTCGCTCGACCTCTACGTTCACCCCATCACATCCGCCAGCTAATTTGTTGACTGATTAGAGCCTTCTTCCCAGCACTACTCGGGCTGGAATGTCATGGTCGTGTAGATAGCTTTATGATCTGAGACGACTGGTTCATCAAGAACGTCGTGGACTACCTCTACCAGCTTGAGATTTTTCACCATGATGAAATCGATTTCCACTCTTGGTTTGTATGACGGGAATGTCTTTTTGCCGCCTTTATCGAGGATTTGCCACTCATCTTCCTCTAGCAATTTGATAGAATTATCTGATCTCTGACCATTAAAATCACCAGCTAGAATGATTGGATTAGAGTAGTTCTTCAGCGCCTTCATCAGCGCGGTAACTTGCTTGGTTCGAATCTTTTCGTTAGTCCAATCGTTATGAATACACAGCAGTGAAACGGGCACTGACAGTCCATCTAACTCTACTTTAACTTCCAGCGCGCAACGAGGTTCAGCGCCTTTGGGCAAAGGATGGGCAATGGTCTCTTTGATAGGAAGACGGGACAAAACCGCCATGCCATACTCACCACCTTGTAGATCCATGAATTTGCCAAAGCGATGATCCATCTTCAGCAAGCCGCCTAACTCTTTTGCTAGATCTTGGTTGCCGCTGCGCGTGCAATTTTTATCCACCTCCTGGAGCACAACGAGATCGGGCGATGTCTGCGAGATGTGGTCAGCAATTCGCTTGAGATCTATCTTATCATCCATGCCTTCACCGTGGCGGATGTTATAGGATACTACCTTGAGTGTATGCGCCTCAGCAGATTCCTTTGCGGACGCTATGCCTGTGGATAAGATCGAACATGCGGTGATGAGTAGGTAGAATAATTGGCGCATCATTATATTTCCTTTCTGGTTAGATTGCTAGGCTCAGCAGTGGAGCTACTGAGAGAAGTTTGATTAGTTGTTATGAATGAATCAGCAATGCCTAGCTGGTCAGGTGACGATTACGCACCAGTGAGTTACAGCTGCCCGCAGAGATTTTTATTCAATAACAGCTCTGATAACAACATGGCTCAGCCAGTGTGTAAAACTAAGAATCAATGTTTCTAGCAAAAAATGGAATTTGACGCGCAGCGGTTGAGAAAACTTCATCAGCAACTGTTAGTCAGCCAGCTAGTTGATTAGATAATGAATAATCGCCCCCCGCCCTTTCCTTTCCTAGCTAGGGCTATTTACTAACGCATCCATTCTAGCCAAACCTCTGCCATAGCAGGTAGATAACAATACCTATGATGAGAGCAATTGTTAGCGTAGAAAATCCCGCGGCATTCTTTTGCTTCAACTCTGGGTGGGCGGGCACAAGCTTAGCTGTGATTGCTTCTACCGCTTTTTTCCCTTCAACCAGACCTTGCCCAGTAAACTCGCGGTAGAGCTTGATGGCATGGATCTTGTTACCTGATAGAATAGCCTCGGTGACATGTTTAAATTCCTCTTCAGAAAGTTCAGTTTTCATTATTTTAGGATTTCAGTAATCGACACGCAGCACTTAATACCAATGGCTAGCAGACATGCATGAGAAAAAACTATCGACAGTCGGCTTAGGAGTCAAACAGCCAGCTAAACCCATGGCCCCATGGACAAACCATGTTTGATTTTGTTATGCCATGACACGCTTTCTCCCCTAGCTAGCTGAAAATTCACACGGCGCCCCACCTGCTAGCTGGCTATTTCATTGACTGATTAGATATTTCTATCAACTTTTAGTAAGTTCACTGAACACTGAAAACTTTCCACAGCGAACTAAGAGCGCAGCCCGCTACCATCATGAAATCTATCAATCTGACTAAAAATCCCGCCAGCCAGCACCACAGAGATAATGATCGCAGCCTCGGCTAATCTCGCGGAAAATGTTAAATCACTCAACCATTACTACGAATCAATACTGTTCGGCTGAAAGAATGAAACTAGCGGCGAAACCACTTGGCCCTCGATTAGGCATCTTTCTGCTATGGGTTGCGGCTTCTCTTTCGGCGTTCTGGGACTCACCAGCGAAAGGAATTCTCTTTGGAATCGGATTCGGACTTGTAATCTGGACTCGCGGTTTTCTAAGAGGCGAGAGCCTGACATAATATTTGTGTTTTTGGTCGCATTTGTAAAATACGACCATGAAGAAAAAAAAGACAGAAGCAGACAAGGCCTTGGATGAATTTTTTAACTCATTCATAGCGAAACAAAAGGCAGCTGGAGCGAGTCCGGCTGAGCTGGCAGTTCAGGGTGACGATCTCATCAAAAAGCTAATGAAAAGGTTCTACGAGAGTGCCTTAGCTGGTGAGATGGATGACCATTTAGGCTACGAAAAAGGCCAGCGCAAAGGCGGTAAACGCGGAAATGTGCGCAACGGAACCAGCCGCAAAAAAGCGATCAGTGAGCACGGTGAGTTAGAGGTGGCCATCCCGCGAGATCGCAAGGGAGAATTTGAGCCGAAGATTTTGCCTAAAAATCAGCGTCG
>NZ_JAENIM010000025.1 GCF_016595495.1 Persicirhabdus sediminis | reverse complement strand
GACCGCTTTGCTAAAGTGCTCATCGCTGACATTACCTATATTCCAACAAAAGAAGGATGGCTCTATCTATCAGTGGTTATCGACCTCCATTCTCGACTAGTTGTTGGCCATCAATGCTCTGGAGCCATGCCCGCTGAAATCGTAACCGATGCCCTAGAAGCTGCTGTGACTCAATGGGATTTACCACGAGGCAAATCCATCTTTCATTCTGATAGAGGTAGCCAGTACACAAGCTGCAAACTACGTAAGTTACTCGGATATCATAAGTTCAAGCAGTCGATGTCAGCCAAAGGAAACTGCTACGACAATGCGACATGTGAGAGCTTTTTCGGCTCGCTCAAAGCAGAACTACTTCCCAACTGTGGTTATTTTGCAAGCAGAGAACTAGCTCGCAAAGCTATTTTTGAATACATTGAGGGCTTTTATAACACCTACAGACGCCACTCATCACTGGGCTATATATCGCCATTTGAGTACCTCAAAAAACAAAATCAGGTTGCTCTAGCAGCCTAATTCAACTAAAAAATTAAAGGAGACTTGCTGTACGAAATTTGAGGGGAAGATCATTATCTTTCAAATCAAACGTTGTCCGATACCCTCTTTCTTTATCGGCAAGTTGTACAGAGAAGTAGGATGAAGCAGCTTCGAGTAACTCATCACCATCATCACCTGTTATTCCCAAACCACTTTCAAGACATGAGCTACCGTCGATTTCTTGAGACCTCTTAAAGCCACCCCATTTTCGAATGAACTCAATAACGTCAAAAATTGTAATTTCTGTATCGTTCATTTTATCTGCACAACGTCTAGCCCACCAACCGCGCGCGATTGAAATGTTGAAAAACGAAAAATCAATTCATCTCGAAAACTGTAGCGGAGCCTGACGCGGTTAAGCGTCGGGTGCAGCGACTTGTTCGGCCACTATTCTTCCCATGTCTTGCAGAGCTGTAAAAATTCATCCAAATATTCGATTTGCTCAGGGGTAAGCAGTTCTATATGATGACGATTTTCGCAGGCAAACACTACAGCGTCCGATCCTGACAATGGAAAATCGGCTAAATAATGGCGGATGAAAGCTGGCAGGTAAAACCTCCAACCTTCCGAATCTGAAAAAGTGAAGTATTCCTGAAAATCTTCAGTGGCCTGAAGAGAAACATCCATCCAGTGCTGCTCACAATCCATCGCCGCTAACTCCTTGCACCTCGCTTCTGATAAAACCCATTCATCGTCATATCCCCTTGCTACATGAAGGGTAATCCTGGGTTTTGGAGGATCACCAAAAACGTCAGGGAGCCTAAGAGCTAACTTCATTGCTTCACCATGTGCTTCACACCAGAGGTCGTATAGATCCGCGATAGATTCCTTTCTGACACCTTGCCTTCGCAACTCTTCGCGACTTGGAAAATCAGTTTTCAATGCGGATTTCATCTTATTATAGCCGAACGTAAAGCTCAACCGCCGCTGAAGCAACCATCGAACATCTTAAAATCTTCCTTCCTGTAAAACCTAAGCAAAGTCGAGCGCGGTTAGCGGTCGGATGCAGCGACTTGTTCGGCCACATTCTTACCACGCAGCTGCATCGAAATATACGTAGCCATCTTCCCATCCGACTAATATTCGATATCCCGGCTCGTAATGAAAATACATCGGAGGATTCTCAGGCGCAAACCAGCTAGCAGCCCCAGTCCATGAAAAATAATCGCTGCCAGCCCCGCCAGCTTCTTTACGCGTTGCACCAACTCGTCGCGCATACTCAGCGACTTCGCTCTCAGGAATACGGGCTTTAACCACGCGTACAAAGTCTCCGGTGAAGCCAACATCTTCGTAATGCTCCTGAATATCAGTAGCGCCCTCTGGCAAATTACGAACAGCTTTCGAAGGAAGAAATGTATCTAAGACGACTACAATCAATATAGCTACACAGATGATTCCGAGTATCCAAAAGCATCCTCGTGATGGCTTCTTCATAATTATTGCCGAACGTC
>NZ_JAENIM010000024.1 GCF_016595495.1 Persicirhabdus sediminis | reverse complement strand
GAAAGATCAGCGTAGCCTTTCAGAATGAGCGCGAGCTTAGATGATACAAGAGTGCGAGAGAACTCGAGCCTGTATAGCTTGAAATGAGAACTTGCACTCAGTGAGGCTTTTATCTATCAACTAGATCTAACGTTGCGCGCACAAGCTTGCGCAGAGGATGACAAGTCAGTTTTTTCTGCAAGTTATCCTGCGATGAACCTGACAGAAAAAACTCTATGAAAGAAGTCATCCTAGCATTCCCGTCTCCGCACGAGCTCGATTCCTTGAGTAGGATAGACGTGCGGACAGATATCAAGTCGTTGCGCCTAACTGCGTCTCAGTCCCTCATTCGTTTCACTCAATCAAGCCTGCTCTCGCAGTAGGCGAACTCTACGTTCTGCAAAACATGAAATTTCTCGAAATCATTAAGAAAGCATGGAGATACAGCATATTCGATGATTTTATAGAGAATGGAGCAACGCCTATTGATGTAATTCCCGCAGAACTAATTTGGCTTGAGAAAGCTCAAATGTTTCATGTCGATAATTTTACAATTAATTACGGAGTAAGAGGAGGTATTTGGGTTGGTAAATTCTCTGACTCTATAGTGATAGCTAATTGGAAAAAAGAACAAGTTACGAGAATACCCGTTCGGGAGATCAGGGATAACCCTGATATTTACGAACACCGCAGTAAAATCAAACGCCGGTGGAACAAGCACAATCGACCTTATTTGTATGGTCGTCTGAAAGTTGGCTTCGGGAATGCAGCAGATAATTATATTCAAGAGCATCCAGAATTCCAAAAGGCAGAACAAGACAGCGCACACCAATCCACTACCGCACCTTGAGTCGAAACTATTATGGTCATTACTAACCTTAACCTGAAATCAAAGCTCGCCCTCTGGTAGTGGATGGGTGGCTTTAAACGTTCGCTGAAGAAATGAAGCACACCATCCAATTCGCAAGCGACGTCACACGCGATGGCATGGGCGTAGAGCTGATTGATTCAGACCACCAAGTGTTGGCTGAACTATTCAGGAGCGATGTCACCGGTGAATTTCACCTCACCACATTCGAGAACGAGATTTCAGCAGCGGACATTAGGATGATGTTCAACGCGGCAACAGAGCGAGAAGGCCTTTCGTTTGCTATACCATCAGAGGAGGTCGCTGTGATTTACGTGGAGTTGCTTTCCGAAGCAGTCCGGTGCTTCCGTCCCGTTCTTGCCCATCGGGTCGGAGAGCGCCGATACCGTATTGATTCATCTTTCCAGATTCCTGAGGACGAGGATTGGGCGTTTCAGCCTGGTAGCGAGGTGATCTGCGAGGATACTGGTAGAGGGTGCCTCAGTCCGAAGGCTGTCGCGCCAGCATCAAGCAACAGCGAACAAGTCAGTGGTGGCAACGGCTGACAAGCTCGCTAGTTCGCTTCGCTCTAGATGCCTAAATCCCGCCGTGCCACACTTCAAACGTTATGCTAAAAATGAAAGCCGTCATCTCCTACATACTTTTACTCTTAATAACTATTCTTCCAACGAATGCGTCCTCAGATAAAAAGAAATTTGAGGGGGAATTTACGCTGAAATCGACTCGAGACAACGCAGGGATTCAGTTAGCTAACGAGTATAAGATCATCATCAGTGGTGGATCAGCAACGGTTGAGTATTTGAAAGACGGCATACTCAAGAAGGATCAGGGAACAGTCTCATTAACCATACACAATGGAATCGATCCGATTACAAAGCTTCGCCCTAAGGTAAATGGATTTATCCGTATTGAGATTATAAAGCCAGGTTGGAACACTGACAAATTTGTTACTAGATTTGATCTTCAGTTCTCTGCTCCACCTGCATCACGCGGTGAAAAAAACTCATTCATTTTTGCTAAAGAAACTAGCTTAGAGATGCTTTGGTTAGACAAACTATCAGATGGCTTAACTAGATATTCAGACCCTATGAATATCCGAACTAAGCTGCCTTACGTTGTAACAATAATAAAAAGTCCACTCTAAGAAACTGCCTTTGCATAACAAGACGCTGCACCCAACCTCGTACCGCGGTTGAGTTCCGCTCTCTTTTCACTACATTCTATTCTTAAGCCACTACCAAAGCTTTCTGGTCGAGTACTCGGCTGGTGTGCTTTACGTTCTCTCAAAAAATCATGCTTCTTAGCGTTGCATATCCCAAACTGAGTAAGTCGGCAGAATCTCTGATCCTTGAGTTTCGTAGGCACCACGATCAACGATATGTAGATGTCATCGACGCTCATTGGACGATGATCTTTCCCGGATCCTCAGAAGGTATAGGTGAGCAACAGATGCAAAAGCACATCGCCTCCATCGCATCAGTGAGTGATCAAGTCGAATTTTGCTGCCGATACGCTCTGGTCTATGACGATGATAGTAGTGATGACTATTACATTTTCTTAGTCCCCGACGAGGGCTTTTCTCAGATCAGTAAGTTACATGATCGCCTCTACTCTGACTTCATGCGACCACAGTTGCGTTTGGACATACCCTATGTGCCTCACATTGGTATAGCGACGAGCAAGGACCCTGATCACCTTTACGAACTGGCACAAGAATGGAATACTGCTGGATATGAGATTTCCGGTGTAATCGATTCGCTGACACTTTGCTCATATGATGGAGTGAAGGTTCAGGATATACAGAACTTTGCACTTCAGAACAACAAGCGAGAACAAGTTGCAGCACCCAACCCCTGACCCGCTTTTCAGTTTAGTTTTATGACCATTAGAAACCTTGAATCACTAGCGACACCCGCCCTTGGTCAGGGGTTGGTGTGCTAATACGATATCTGGATGAATGCGGCAGCTAGCTGATAGAAAAGAGCTTCTCGGCAGACTGTTCAAGTGAACATTTCGAGCTTGACTCCGTGAAACGGTGTCAGTATCATCGTAGCGCAGCGAGCAGAGGGAAAGATCAGCGTAGCCTTTCAGAATGAGCGCGAGCTTAGATG
>NZ_JAENIM010000023.1 GCF_016595495.1 Persicirhabdus sediminis | reverse complement strand
GAACTCCGTCCTCCATCGAGTAAGAATTTTTTATCACTGATTCAAAGAATCAATGATTAGAGTTAGACCAAAAACACAAAGTTTCAGTCAGTCCCCCGTGCGATGGCGTAGCCATCCCGCGGGGGAGAATTCGCCAGCAAATACGAGCCCTGAAAGGGCTCCCCATAGATACAGCCAAAGCGCTATTTAGATCTATCAGACCTAGCTAGCTTGATTCTAATGAGAGAGTGTATCAGCTAGGCAACAAGCTGGAATGGCAACCAGAACCAGCCATAATATTTGTGGTTCCATGTCTGATGAGCTTCGTATTCGTGGGGTCGTTATAAAAAAGGCGAGCGCATATCGGCATTGATTTCACTGACTTCTTGGAATGACTCATTTCCAACATCTCCAAAAAACTCAATCTTTCCGCATTTCGGACAACCAAAGACGTTGTAGTGCTCTTGGTTTACAAAAAGCTCGCCGAGGTCACCTAAAATGAATGACCATGCTCTAGTACCTTCGTGAAATCTCTTTTTTCCTATCCATTTCATAGTCACCTCACATCTGAGGCATTGGTAGAGTTTTTCATCTTCATCATCTTCTTCTAATTTCGCGACTTCGTCGAATTCCTCTTTGGTTAGGTTGTTGGGGCAATTGCAGTTCCAGCAGGTCTCCCAACAGTCTTCTTCTATTTTTGTGTTGCATGCTTTACAGGTCCACATGGTATTTATTTTTCAAGGTCTAGCTAACTAAGTTTTATCGCTCAGCTGGCTAGTTTTCTGTGATAGTTAAAATTTGAATGGAGATGATAGATCGGTGAAACTATGATGACTAGAAAGTAGCTGGAATAGATGCGTGAGTTTAGTTCTTCTCTACGTGAGCTTTGATGTGGTCCAGTACTCGGTAGTGCACTTTGTGAATGATTTCGTCGGAGATGATACCCCAATAGAATTCAGGTGAGATTGAGTGGCTATACCAGGTAGTTCCTTCTAATAGGACTTTATCACCTTGTTGTTTGAGAATGAATTGTCCTTTCTTGGACACCATGTGGCCGTGTAGATGCGGAGCGTGAAAATCACCGTAGATGGTAAGTTCTTCCATCGGTGCAGGATTTTCACTTACTGTAAATGCTAGATGGTGAGGTTCATTCCATACGGTTATGGGTTCTACGAAATCACCTGTTGAAAAGCAGCAATATCTAATTGCACCAACTCCTTGACCGTCGATATGCGCTTTAATTGGATAAGCGATACCCATTTTAAATATGCCTTCGGCTGGAGTGTTGATGTCCGGGAAGGCTATGACGGTCTGCCAAACTTCATTGATAGGTGCATCGATCAATACAGAGCTAGTGACTTTTCTGATGCTAGGTGGTGGTTTGGTAGCATTTTCAAAACTAACGAGGCAGGGGAAGAGGAGGCAAACCATTAGCGAGATGGATGTGCCATTTTTGCGGTTCACGTTCCTGCTAACAAATATACCTAGCAGTGTGCCTACTTGTGCCAATATGACAGCTAAAGAGAGTGCCATAATCAGGCAAACTAGCCCATCGATCGCAAACAAGATGAGCAGGAGGCCAAGTAAGAGAATGCTTGCACACGCTAGACCGGAGTTACTCCAGTATGACGTTTTTTGCCCGCTAGACCAAATCATGGTTGATAGAAAACTCACGATGATGGGCAGGGCTAGGAAAAGGGTCCAGCCGTAATCTTCAAATGCGTAAACAGAGAAAGCTGCGCCTAGTAGCCCAATGACTGCAGGGAGGACGATAGCTAGAACTTTTCTCTTGGTCTTTGATTGTCTATCGTTAGATGTCTCTTTGGGTGTGGTAGGCATTATATATCAGTGGAAACTCTCACTCGATAATCAATCTGTCTGGTTAGGAGTCAACAGCAAATCAAATGACAAGAGCTTTAGCTCATGCAAAAAATAAAGCCGCCTCTTGTAAGAAGCGGCTTGTATGATTTGAGCTATTTTAGGATACGAACGTGGAAGAATCGCTCGGAGGCATGGATGCGGGAGAACCTGTAGCGCAGCGTACTTTAGGTCGCAGGCCGTGCCTGTCCCGTAGCTCAGCTTCTGGCTGGTGATGAATGGGGGATTGCTGTATGGATGGCGGTGGCAGGAGATGAAGAAATTGCTCATGAACGACAAGGTAGAACAGATCATTTTGGCGGCCACTGGCGCTAGAGCTATTAGACAAAGGCAGATGGTTCAGAGCCTGTGGAGTGGTTATGGCGAAATTGTCCGCTGTCAGTTAGTTCGGGGTACTGCGGCTAGTGTCATTGTGAAACATGTTAGCCTGCCGCAGCCGTCGGCGCATCCACGTGGCTGGAATACTGACAGGTCACACCAGCGCAAGCTGAGATCCTATCAGGTGGAGACGGCGTGGTATGAAAAATGGGCACAGCAGTGTGGTGAGTCGTGCAGGGTACCGAGATGTTTGCATGTCGAAAAGTTAGATGATGAGCTGGTGATCGTCCTCGAGGACCTTGATAGCTGTGGGTTTGCTGAGAGAGTGACAAGTGTGAGTGAGGTGGAGATGTTGGCATGCCTGAGCTGGCTGGCACATTTTCATGCGACTTTTCTTGGCGTAAATCCAGCTGGACTGTGGCCGGTGGGAACGTATTGGCATCTAGAAACTCGCCCTGATGAGTTAGACCAGCTGGATTGTGAGCAGCTGAAAATGATGGCACCGGTTATTGATGATAAGCTTAACAACTGCGTCTATCAGACACTGGTTCACGGCGACGCCAAACTGGCTAACTTTTGTTTTTCTCCGTCTGGCCGCGAGGTGGCGGCGGTTGATTTTCAGTACGTCGGCGGTGGCTGTGGCATGAAGGATGTGGCTTACTTCATCAGCAGTTGTTTGCATGAAGATGAATGCGAACGCTATGAATCTGAGTTGCTAGATTTCTATTTTACTGAATTGCGCAAAGCATTGATAGAGCTAGCTAGCTCGGTGGATGCCGATGCCTTGGAGGCGGAGTGGCGGTCGCTCTACCCTGTGGCGTGGACGGATTTCTATCGATTCCTAAAAGGCTGGAGCCCAGGTCATTGGAAAATCCATCGTTATAGCGAACGGCTAGCTCGTCAGGTGATGGATGATTTGAAATAAACTCTAGCTGAGTTTGTTAGCTATTTCTAGCTGGCATTTATGACGACAAAAAAAAGCCGCTCCCAGCAGGAAGCGGCTTTAAATTTATTATCTAGCTAGAGAAATTAGTTCTCTAGCTAGAGAAATTAGTTCTCTAGCTAGAGATGTGAATTACATGATAGAGACGAGCGTCTTGGCCATGTCTGAAGGTGTCTCAGAAACGGCGATGCCGCATTCTGCGAGGATCTTCTTCTTGGCTTCAGCGGTGTCGTCTGCTCCACCAACGATGGCGCCGGCGTGGCCCATGCGGCGTCCTGGAGGCGCTGTGGCACCAGCGATGAACGCAGCGATTGGTTTGTTGCAGTTTTCTTTGGCCCACTTGGCAGCTTCGGCTTCAGCGGATCCACCGATTTCACCAATCATGATGATGCCTTCAGTTTCAGGATCGTCGTTGAACATCTTCAGCACGTCGAGGTGTGAAGTGCCGTTGATAGGGTCACCACCGATGCCAACGCAGGTGCTCTGGCCGAGGCCGAGCTGAGTGAGCTGATAGACAGCCTCATAGGTGAGTGTGCCTGAGCGAGAAACCACGCCGATGTTGCCGCGACGGTGGATGTATCCTGGTGCGATGCCGATGCGGCAGCCACCGTGTGAATTTTCACCTGTACCAGGAGTCACGATGCCGGGGCAGTTAGGGCCGATGAGGCGAGTTTTACTGCCTTTCATGGCGGCTTTCACACGCATCATGTCAGCGACAGGAATGCCTTCGGTGATGGCGACAACGAGGTCGAGCTCAGCGTCGACCGCCTCGAGGATGGCGTCAGCTGCAAATGGAGGAGGAACAAAGATAGCTGAGACTGTGGCGCCAGATTCTTTGGCGGCTTCAGCCACACCATTGAAGATAGGCACTTGGTTTTCGAACAGCTGGCCGCCCTTACCTGGGGTGACACCGGCAACGATCTGCGAGCCGTATTCCAAGCTGAGCTTGGCGTGGCGGGCACCAAATCCGCCGGTGATGCCTTGGATGAGCACCTTGGTGTTTTCGTCTACTAAAATAGCCATGATAGAAAAGTTAGTTAGGAATTAATTAGGGTTAGGCCATTAGGCGATAGCGGCAACAATCTTCTTGGCTGCGTCGTCGAGGTCGCTAGCTGCGATCACAGCGAGGTCTGAGTCAGCGATGATCTTCTTACCAAGGTCAACGTTAGTGCCTTCAAGGCGCACCACCAGAGGGATGCTTAGGCCAGTTTCTTCCACTGCGGCGAGGATGCCCTCGGCAATGATGTCGCACTGCATGATGCCGCCAAAGATATTGACGAGAATGCCTTCTACTTTGCTGTCTGATAGAATGATTTTGAATGCTGCGCAAACTTGCTCTTTAGTGGCACCACCACCAACGTCGAGGAAGTTAGCTGGGTCACCACCGTGATGTTTGATGATGTCCATAGTCGCCATGGCGAGACCAGCACCGTTTACTAGACAGGCAATGTTACCGTCGAGGCCGATGTAGTTGAGGTCGTATTCACCAGCTTCTACTTCTAGCGGGTTTTCCTCTGATAGATCGCGGTAGGCGACGATTTCTGGATGACGATAGAGTGCGTTATCGTCGAAGTTGAACTTGGCATCGAGAGCGAGCACTTCACCTTCCGGAGTAACTACTAGCGGGTTGATTTCCACCATTGAGCAGTCACAGCTGATGAACAGCTTGTAGAGGTTCTTGATGAGAACAGCAAATTGTTTGGCTTCTGCGCCAGCTAGCTGGAGAGCAGCTGCTAGTTTGCGAACTTCGTATGGCTGGAGGCCGGCGAGCGGGTGCACACACTGGCGGATGATTTTTTCAGGAGTGCTTTCAGCGACTTCTTCAATGTCCATGCCACCTTCAGTAGAAGCAACAATAACTGGGCCGCCACTTTCGCGGTCCATTAGGATAGCCAGATAGAGTTCGCGCGAGATGTCACAGGCGTCTGCGATCATGACCTTGCTAACAAGTTTACCTTCATCACCAGTTTGTTTGGTGACGAGAGTTTGTCCAATCATCTGCTCGGCGATTTCAGCTACTTTTTCAGGGCTGTCTACCAAGTGGACACCACCTTTAAATCCGTTTTTGAAAGTTCCTTTGCCGCGACCACCTGCGTGGACTTGGGCTTTAATAACTAGATCACTGCCGCCGATTGCTTCGGCTGCGGCTTGGGCTTCTGCGGCGGTAGACGCCACCTTTCCTTTTGGGCTGGGGACGCCGAACTTTTCAAAAAGTTCTTTGGCTTGGTATTCGTGAATATTCATAAGCTAATCACCGTATCACGGCGCGAACGGCCAGACGCTATGGATAGAGAATTCTTACGTCAAGGTGAAAGCCTGCATCTTGAGCAATATGTCACATATTTTTGCAGCTTTTTGCGTAGGTTTTATTAGGATAACAAATTGCGCTTAGATTTCGCGACACATCCATGTGACAGATGCGCTCGCGTGGTGAATTGGTTCATAGAATACTTCTAATGAACGAATCGCTAGGTCTATCACCGCTGGCTATCACCTGAGAAAGTGGCTTGCTAGGGTGGCTGGTGAGTATTTCAATCATGAGTTTCTGGTGGGAATGAATCGGTTTGGAGTTTGACAAATTCACGATGCTGCCGAGTTTAGGAACATGATTAGAAATTTTCTGACATTGGGTGTGGCTGCAAGCATGGCTTGCTTTGTCCCCCAACTCGTTGACGGTAAAGAAATCCAAAGCCAGCCAGCTGGTAACGAGCTGGCTGAAAAACCAGCGGCTCTGTGGCCACAAGATGGCAGCGACATTGCGGTGGATGCCAATGTGAAGTTTGGCCAGCTAGAAAATGGCATGCGTTATGCCATCATGCAAAATGCTGAGCCACCGGGGCGTGTTAGCATGCGCATGCACATTGCGGCGGGTTCGCTGATGGAGCGCGACGACCAGCGAGGCGTGGCGCATTTTCTTGAGCACATGGTATTTAATGGCTCGAAGCATTATCCTGATCCAAGTGAGTTGATTCCGCGCATGCAGCGTCTGGGCATTGCTTTTGGCGCTCACGCCAATGCTTATACTTCTTTTGACGAAACCGTGTATATGCTAGATCTACCTAACACGGATGGAGACACTCTAGAACTTGGTTACAATGTGATGCGCGATTTCTGCGATGGCGCGCTGCTTAATGATACTGAGATTGATAAAGAACGCGGTGTGATTCTGGCTGAGAAAACATCACGCGATTCTGTGCAGATGCGGCTGATGGAAAAGCAGTTTGAATATCTCATGCCGGATTCATTGATTCCAGTTAGGTTTCCTATCGGTACGGAGCAGGTGATTGAAAGTGCACCGCGCAAGGCCTTCACTGATTTTTACAGCCAGTTCTATAAACCTGAAAACATGACATTTGTTTTTGTGGGGGACATGGATCCAGCTGTGGCGGAGGCGGCTATAAAAGCGAACTTTGAAACCATGACCAACCCAGAGGAAGTTCAGCCAGCTCCTGATTGGGGAAAGGTTTCTCAGGGTGGAGGATTTGAAGCTGCTATATTTACCGATGAAGAACTCAGTGAAACCGATCTATCATTGATTGTTACTAAGCCATTTGTCGACAAGCCTGACACTGTGGCGACTCGAGCTGAGCGTCTGCCATTGTTTCTAGCAAATGCTATTTTAGATAGGCGCTTTTCCTTGTTAGCCAAGGAAGAGAATGCGGTGATCACAGGTGGCAGCGCCTACCGCAGCAACTGGTTTAAGTTTGTAGAATTTGGCAATATCTCGGTGGTTGCAGCAGATCATAACTGGGAAGCAGCACTGCCAGTGCTCGAGCAAGAAACTCGCCGTGCCATCGAATACGGATTTACCGAAGACGAACTCCAGCTAGTTGTGGCGAATCTAACGTCAATGTACGAGAACTCAGTAAAATCAGCTGATAGTCGTAAGTCGCCAGCTCTAGCATCATCGATCGTGCAGAACATTCATTCCAAGAGTGTCTTTTCTACGCCAGCCGAAGACCTGCGTGTTTTCAAAGAAAATATCGCGCAGATAGATCTAGCGCAAGTTCACCAGGCATTTGCTGATTTCTGGAAATCTCCAGATGTGAAGCTCATTCTAACGAGCAAAGAGAATGCGGACGCCGACAAGGTTGGCGAGCTGAGCGAACTCTACATGCAGAGCAAGCAAGTGAAAGTAGAAGCACCGGCTGAGCGCGAGGTAAAGGCGTTTGCTTATAGCGATCTCGGCACGGCAGCTCCAGCGCCGCAACTGCACGAAGTCAAAGACCTCGGGTTTACTCAGTTTGAGTTTGCTAACGGAGTGCGGGTAAATTTCAAAAAGACTGACTTCGAAAAAAATAATATCAGCATCTCAGCTCATGTGGGTTGTGGTAAATTGTGCCAGCATAAAGAGCAAGTGGGCATCGACCAATTTGCTAACTCAACCTTCATCGCGGGTGGTCTTGGGGAGCACAGCTCTGATGACTTGCGCCAGATCCTAGCTGGAAAAAATGTAGGGGTTAGTTTTGCCGTTAGTGAAGATAGTTTCATCTTCAGCGGCGCGACGACTCCTGAAGATCTCAAACTTCAGTTGGAGTTGATGTGCGCCTATTTGCTAGATCCTGGTTATCGTGCCGAGGCTGAACGCCAATACAAGGCGCAGTTGCCAGCGATTTACTCGCAGATGGAGCATACCCAAGCTGGGCCGCTGGCGAAAATGCGCGCCTATCTACGTGGCGATGATGGACGATTTGTTTTCCCAACACGCGAGCAAGCGGAAGCCTTCACTGGCGAAGATCTCAAGAAATGGCTGCAGCCGCAGCTGGAAAAAGGTTACATGGAAGTTAGTGTGGTCGGTGATTTTGACCCGAGCCAGCTGGTAGATGCGCTAGCCGCTACGGTAGGCGCGCTTCCTGAGCGCGATAAGGCTTATCCTAATTTGAAGTCAGAGCGTAAGTTAGAATTTCCAAAACCACCAGTTAGCAAACGCTGGGAATTCAGCAGCAAAGTGCCTACTGGTATCGCCGTGGTGACATGGAAGGCTATCGGTCTTGAGCCAGACACGATTGGCCTGAACCGCCGCTTCGGAATTCTTTCTGATATTCTAACGAATAGGCTGCGTGAAAAACTACGTGAGGAGCTGGGAGAAGCATACAGCCCAGGGGCTAACTTCAGCGGCAATGATGTATTCGACGACTTGGGTTACGTTGTTGCCTATAGTCCTGGTAACCCAGACCAAGTCGACAAGGTGAGCAAGCTGATGGTAGAAATTGCTGCTGAGCTTTGTGAAAAAGGAGCTAGCCAGGACGAGCTAGACCGCGCCCTGCAGCCACGTCTATCCATGCTGAAAAAGTCCCTGCGCAATAACGGTTACTGGTTAGGTACAGTGATGGGGAATTCTCAGCGCCAGCCATATCGTTTGGATTGGGCTCGCCAGCGAGATGCCGACTACGCCGCAATCACGGTTGATGAGATCAATAATCTAGCAACTCGTTATCTGGGTCGCGATAATGTCTTCCGCTTCGAAATCATCCCTGTGGATGATAATGGCGAATAACTAATCATTAGACGCAGATGCAGTATCGAAAGTTAGGTAAAACTGGCCTGCAGGTTTCCGAGATAGGAATGGGAACCTGGCAGCTGGGAACAAGTGAGTTCTGGGGGCCGATGGATGATGCCGAGGGTATCAGAATGGTCCATCGCGCGCTGGAACTTGGTTGTAATCTTTTTGATACTGCTCCTAACTATGGGGATACAAATAGTGAGCGTCTTCTCGGCGAGGCGCTCAAAGGGCGGCGTGAGGATGCTGTGATTGTGGGGAAATTTGGCCACGTTCCTGGTGGCGGTACTGATTTTTCGGTCGACTGGATGCATGAAAGTTTGTCGCAGTCATTAGACCGTTTACAGACTGACTATTTAGACGTGCTGTTATTACACAATCCATTTCCTGACGTCCAGCTAGCTGAAAACCCAATCTGGGATGCTATGCGCCAGCTACAGAATGAGGGAAGAATTCGTCACTTTGGCGCTAGTGTGGACTGGGCGGGTGAGGTGCGAGCTTGCCTCGAAGCAGGAGCGGAGGTGATAGAGGTGTTATTTTCTATCTTCCACCAAGACGCTCGCTTTGCTTTTGATGCCGTGCGTAAATATGATGCGGGAATTTTAACTAAAGTCCCGCTAGATAGTGGCTGGCTTACTGGCCGCTTTGATGAAAATTCTGTTTTTGACGGCCCACGCGCGCGTTGGACTAGTGAGCAAATTGCCGAGCGCGCTCGTTTGGTTGACGGGCTCAGCTGGCTGACCCATGGTGGCGAGAAATTATCCCATCAGGCGATCGCTTATTTATTAAGTTATGCAGAAGTTAGTTCGGTGATTCCTGGCGCGCACTCGCTTAGCCAGCTAGAAGATAATCTGGCGCCAGTTGGCCACCGTCTATCCGCTGACCATAGACTTCAGCTAGAGCGCTATTGGGATGAATTTACCCAACAAGGGACTAAGTTACTACCTTGGTAATTTTTACTCACTCAGGGTGAATGTTTTGCATTTGCGAAACATCGTGGCGCTTTTTTTGGGGGTGGCTAGTCACCTGAGCTATTTGGCTGTTTTTTCATTGAGGAAGCTTGTTTTTAGATACTGCAATGTGTTGTTTTTCAGTGGGTTGTGGGTATCTGTAATTTAGATTTATGTTGCAAATGTGAACGGGTGTTTGTATTTTAGGATAGTCGATTTTTGGCTAACTCCCGCCAATTCTTTGTGTGCTTTGATCGAGCTGGCTGAGACCAGTGCTTAGGAGTCTGTTCTCAGGAATTCCAGTATAGTTGATATTTCAGCTAGGCTGGGACTTTCACATCCATTCCCGAAACAAAGATGAAAAACAGATTGACGATTGCAATGTTAGCTATGCTGGTAGGTGTATCCGTAGCTGAAGAAGATAAACCGGTTGGCTCGCTGTGGGTGACTGGTTTAACAGCCTATTCTGAGGTTAGGTCAGGTAGCCATGTTCAACTTAACTGGGAGGTAAGCTATGCGCAGACGGAGGATATCGGCGCAGAAATCACCGAGGAAGATGTCTTGCTGCCAGTGGAGAGCTCAACGATGACAGTATGGGCGATTGGTGCCGGTTACTGGGGGGGGAATAACTACGTGCTTTTACAGTGTAAAGTGGCAGGTGAGACCTATCAGTTGTTCGACGCCAAAGCTAAAAACTTTAAGACCAATGGCAACAAGCCATTATTTACTAAGGAGGTGATAGATGGTGAAGAGATTCATTTTGGCATGCAGGGAGTAAGCAACCAGTCTGGCAACTACTACCGCTGGACAGGTACTGATAGGAGTAACCCTGATCATTCGTTCATAGCTCTGCGCAATGGTGATTCATTTCCTAACTATACGCCAATGGGGAACGACGGTGATGTGGAATCTTATCTCAAGCCGTATCTCGACACCGAGACCAACACGGTTGTGCTAGGGGAAAAGGATGTGATTTATATCGCTGAACTAGACCGCAGGTACACCTACGAACAAAGTGGCAACCCTGATGATAAAGGGTACGACATGCAAGATATGGTTTTCCTCGTTAGCTTTCAATAGAAGGAGGAGCTATGATTATTAGATGTCTAACGGTGGCTTTGGCTGCCATGGGATTCTGCATGATAGCTGGTGCTGAAGAGGTGAAGTTTCTTAGTGAAGCGGATCATAAAGAATTACTTTCGAGCTATCAAAAGCAGTTAGCCAAACAGAAAGCCGCGCCACTCGATGAGCCGAAAATTGTGCAAAAGAAGAAGCGCGATATCATTGCCGAGTCGACAATTCTGACTAACAATGGTGAGTGGACAATCGTGCCGAAGGGCGCGGTGATTTATATGCCAGAGCATTTGACTCAGCATATCGTAGCGGTACCTCAAGGCAATTTACTGCAGTGGGGAGATTTTTTACAAAAGAATAGGCGCTGGCTGAAAACACAAGAACTCAGCCGCAGCCAGGCCAATGGCAAAGAACCCCTGAGTGATGCCTTGCGTGAACAGATGGTTATACAGCGTGTGGTGGTCGTTGCGGTAATGGCTCGTAGGCCAACGGCAACAAAATTAGATCTAACGGAATTTAATAAATAGAAGGGAAGTGATGAAAATGAAAAATAAATCAATAGTCAAATGGAGGTGTCTATCAGCGATAGCACTCGGAACAAGTGGATTGTTAGCAGGGGATTATGTGAACTTCATTATCGAACTTCCTCAAAATGGCGATACTCCAGCCTATCTAGACGATTTGCCAGATAAAGGTGAGTCTAAGTCGTCTCTGCCAATCTTCGAAATGGGGTCTAAATACGAGCTTTGGGCGGTTAAAGAGGATGGTAGCGAGTCGTGGTTGCTAGACGAGAAATTCATTGGCGCATATGGTCCCAAGGCAACGCTAACGCTGGAGACGCTAGATGATTACGAGGGATTTGACGCCAACACTGGTGTGCTCAAGCGTACTCGTGCAGATCTAGCATTCACGGTGAATTATACTATTTCCGGATTGAAGCCAGACTCAGAAAATCCAGCTGCTAGAGTGGTGGAGTTTGTGCATGAATATCAAGCTGAAGGAGGAGAGCTGACAGAATATGCTCGATTAGAAATTACAGTCAACGGAACGACCAGCAATGAGCAAGCTACGGTTATTCCAGCAATTCCAGCCTCACAAGCTGCGGGTGTAGAGATATTTACTATTTATGCGATGCCAGACTGCCTGCTTGAGGAGGTGGTAGATGATGGCAAATCCAACAATGGCCACGGCAATAACGTTGATGGTGTGGATTCTAGTAACCCTGGTAATTCTAAGGAAGGTGAAGATACTGACCCAACCGTTGATGATGAAATTAAGAAGAAGTTGGCTGACGATTGTGTGAATGGGCTGTGCAATCATGCCGATAATTCTTGCCCTGAGGTTTACGATTGTGCCGACATAGACGATAGCGAGAAGATGGTGTTAGCTAGAGTCTATCTGCATGTTTTTCCTAAGCCATTGGGTGATTTGACCATTCTACCAGAAGGGAGCTCAAATCTTTCTGATGCCACAGAACCGCTTGGCGATGGTAATACCTACGGAGCGGATTACCCGAATCTCGTAGTCGAGTTAGAGGAACTCTATCCAGAGAGTGTGACGGAAATGCGCATCGTCAAAGCTGAAGACAGAGCTTCAATGACTGGTGAACATGAGCAAGATTCCCAGCTAGAAACATTAGAGGTCGTGGAAACCTTTGTGAATACCAGCGAGACGGAGTTAGTGAGTAAGGAGTTCGATCTAACGGATTGGTTTGATGGCATTGATGAGGCGGGAGAATGGTATGTGCAGATTGTGCATCGCTCACCCTTTGCTGAGAATCAAGATGAAGTGATGGTCGAGTACTCCTTCGAAGTATTACCAACTGTTATATTCAATGGAGATCTAAATATCATCGCTCAGTAGATCTCTCTCATTAAGGTAGTTTTTTGAGTTGGATGTTTCTAAAGTACACGGTGCTGTCTTTGTCATGGGCTTGAATGGCAAGGGCGCCACCGTTTTTTTGTAGCAAGCGATCCTTACGAAACGGTTTGCGAACGGGGTTTTCTCCCTCTCGGTAGTCTACGGTGATGGTATCATTTACCTTGATGATGATGTGATTGCCATCGACTTTGATATAATAGCGAAACCATTCCTCGTCTCTCACCGGCGACTCTAATACGGGAATGACAGCGAATAGGCTCCCTGTTAGCTCTTTAGTTGTTCTCGGATCATTGTTGATCTGCGCTTCGTAGCCGTGTTTGAGAAAGTGATCAGTTTTTTCGTAGTTTGTATGGAAGAAGATGCCGGAGTTAGATTTTGCCATGACCAGTACCTCGCAGCGGAACTCAAAGTTAATAAACTTTTCTGGCTGATTGTCGTTTTCTCCAAAATAATACAGATGAGCCATGTCATTGAGTCCATGAGTCTTGAGTAGACCATTTTCCACCGTGAATGATTCTGGGTTTTGATTGGCCTTCCAGCCAGTTAGGTCGTGACCATTAAAGAGTGATTTCCAGTCGTCTTCAACAGCATGGAGCTGAGCGAGCGGCGTTGATAGGGAGACGGCGATGACTAAGATAGCCGTAAAATTATGTTTGGGAGACATAGCTAACGAAATATCATTGATGACATAATATGGCTAGAGAATCTTTACAAGTCTCAGAGGGTTTGCTAGATGCGCGTCATGAATTCGCAATCAATGTTTTTACCTCTGGTTAGGCCGCTGTGCTATCTTAGCTTGTGTGGAGTATTGTCAGCTCACCAACCTGAGAGCCAGTTGATGATGGAGGAGCGGACTGGCTTGGCTGAAAATGAGGGAAGTGTTCACCTTCATTGGGATAGTCGTTATTTTTCAGAAGGTAGAGATAACTTAGATGGTGATTCATTGATGTCCACGGGCTTCCTCCATGGCGGCAAGCATGTTACTGCGGGCGCTTGGTATGGTTTTTCACCGGATCAAGAATACGACGAGCTTCAGCTATCACTCATATTGAGCCATGAGATTGGCAATTGGGAGTTCTATGGTGCTTACACACATATTCGCACTCCTTTTGATAGTGCATATGACAACGAACTCGGCTTGGGGGTGATCTGGTCAGGTTTGCCAGCTGAGATAGAATTGGCTGCTGATGGTTATTATTCTTTTGATGCAGAGGGCGCGTTTATCGAATTCTCAGTACTGCGCGAATACGAACTAACGGAGTCACTAGCCATTGGGGCTGCTGGAATCGTTGGGGTAAATCAGGGGTATGTATCTGATGGCCATGACGGCTGGAACCATTTTGCCCTGCAGCTCGAGGGTGTCTATGCAATTAATGACTGTTGGTCCGCGTCTGTCCATGCCACATATAGTTGGGCATTAGATAGAGATGTAAGTCTAGCTGGTGATGAACTTTTGAGGGATTTTTTCCACTTTGGGGTGGGCTTGGAGTGGGGGTTTTAGCTTCATTCAGGGTGGCTAGTCGTGGGCTAGCTCTACCCATTCACCATTATTCTGAGCGCTTTGATAGATGGCGCGGATGAGCTCGACAGCTTTGCGTGCTTCGTGTCCGTCGATGGGTGGATTTTTGCCAGCCTGAATGGCCTCTATCACCGCTTCAAAATTCTTTTGGTGGCCAGTGAAATTGATAGCTGTTGGGTCGTTAGCGCCCATGCCAGCTGCAGCGCCGACCATATATTTTTCGCGGATTTCAGCATCTTCAGGTGCTTCTTCTTTGAAATCCCAGTGGGAAAATGATTCATCGGAAAGTACGATGTGTCCGGTTGAGCCGCTGAGATGGATTTCAGCTGGATTTCCATCTGACGAGTAACATGAGGTTGAGCCTTGAATGATACCGCGACCGCCGTTAGTGAATTCCAAAATCGCCACAGCGGTGTCTTCTACCTCGATGTTGTCGTGAGTTAGGCATGCCATGCTGGCGCTGAGTCGCTTCACGGGGCCAGCTAGATAGAGGAGTTGGTCGATGGCGTGGATAGATTGATTCATCAAGGCGCCGCCGCCATCTAACTTCCAAGTTCCGCGCCATGCGCCAGAGTCGTAGTAGGCTTGATCACGAAACCATCGGATAGAAGCTTCAGCTAGGGTTAGTTGGCCGAGGCGCCCTTGCACAATAGCTAGCTTGGCGACATCCATCGCAGGGTGGAACCTGCGGTTGAAGATGCCTGCTAGGGTTACTCCAGCTTGATCACAAGCATCGATCAATTGGTCGATTTTTTCCGTAGTCACCTCGAGTGGTTTTTCCACAATGATGTGTTTGCCCGCTTTGGCAGCCGCCAGTGCTGGCTGCAGGTGTGCTCCACTAGGTGTGGCTATGGTGACGACCTCTAGCTCGCTGTCGGCTAGAAATTCGTCGAGATCGTGATAGACGGTGCATGGATAGTTAGCTTTGAACTCAGCTGCTTTCTCTTCATTGCGAATGTAGGCTGAGTGCAGTGTCCCATTAGCCATTGCCTGAATAGCCATGGCGTGAAACTGGGCGATCATGCCGCCACCGATGATTCCAATTTTCATGATGTGAGAGTGTCTTGTGAAAATAGTGTTAGCTAGCTAGCTTGTTATTTTTGACAAATCCGTAGATGCCGATGGTGGCTAATACAGCGAGTCCAACAAGTCCGTACATTCCAGCTGGCCCTTTGTTCACCAAGTTCCAGATAGAAGCAAAAGTGGCGGCACCAGCTGAGATAATCATCAGCACGTTCACCAATGCGCGTTTTTTAGGTAACTCTTCACCTAGGGCAGCTTTGGAGTTCATTAATAACAAGAAGGCTAAGTAAGCGATGGGTAAGAGGGTAGTTGCGATCACTGAGGCAGGAACGGCTAACGCCGCCTTTGAGGCTCCACTCCAGAGGAATGGAGAGAAAAATCCAGCGATGGCGGGCATGGCTGCACCAGCCATAAAGACGAGCTTTGAGTCGACTTTGTTAAATGCCTCACTGATGGCGTAACCATTCATCATCATGTGGACTAACATGGTGGAAATGGCCATGGCGAGAATGCCAATACCAAAGATGAGCTGGGCGTATTTACCGAGGAAAGGTTCTAGTGATTTTGCTAGGGCGCCAGCGTCACGTTTCACTAACATTGCCGCTAGTTTTTTCTCAGCTAGAGGAAGTGACTCTCTAGCAGTTTGTTTTTCTGCATCGCTGAGTGTTGCAAAATCAGGGTTTGCTGATCCTAGCTTAGCATCGACGATGTTATAGTAAATATCAGCAGATTGTTCTTTGACTTGGCCGTCTTCGCTGAGGACATCTTGGTATTTGGCGTGGAAGCTAGCTGCTGAGGAAATCACTAGAAATGATGTTCCCAGAATAAATGGCACGAAGAGTCCTAACATGAGGTCGAAGCGTGACAGCTCGCGGTGTTTTTTCCCCCATCCTTTCCGGCGCAGTGTATAGGGGAGTAGAAATGTCATGTTGATGCCCACGGCGGTGCCAAAGGCAGTGATGATGATGTTGCGCTGGTTGTCGGTGACGTATTGGCTCCAGTAGTCAGCGGCAGGGCCAGTTGCTGAGATGGCGGCGCCGATGCTTTTTGTTGGCTGGAATAGCGCGCTAAAGTCAGGAATGAGTCCTTTGAGGATGTAGCTCCAGTTAACAGCTCCTTTGAGTGTTAGCGTGATCACCACACCCATGAATGCGAGCACAATGATGGCGACTAACACCTTGAGTAAGTTGTCGACTACTTTGCCCGCTTTACCACCTCCAACCATCAGCCAGAGTAGGGAGAGAGAAATAACAAAAAAGGTGCCAGTAATGAGGTAGGGCACAGTGTCGGGAACGCCTAAGTTTTGCTCTAGCGCGCCACGGCCCAGAGCAAACTGGGCGGCGCAGAAAACGGTATCAGCCACGACGGTGGCTATCAGCCAGCCCCAAGCAAGTGTGGGGGAGACTTTTTTCTGTACGGTTCTGAATGGGCGTTCGCCGGTGGAGAGGGTGACGTAGCTGATCGCCGAAAGCATGATAATTCCGCACAGCATGGCTAGCGGCTGAAGCCACATGAATTCGTAGCCACCTATCACTCCTAGATAGAGAGCTCCTATCAGAGAGCCTCCGCCTAAGGTGACGGCTGCCTGAATCCAGCCGGGACCGCTCATCGCCCCGTAGATTTTCAACTTTGTTAGAAAGTTGCCGTTAATGGCTTGATCAATTTTCTCTGACATAGGGTATAGTGTGTGGAAGATTTGGGGGTTATCTTTTTAAAGGAGCTAGATCGTCATGGAGTCATAGCCACCATCAACAACCGTTTCAGTACCGGTGATGAAGCTGCCTGCACCATGGGATGATAGAAGCAATACAGCGCCGATGAGTTCATCAGGTTTGCCGAATCGGTTAGCAGGGGTGTGACGCATAATGTCCTCGACGCGCTCAGGTGTGAGCACTTTCTTATTTTGCTCAGCTGGGAAGAATCCTGGCACTAAGGTATTCACGCGGATTTCTTTTTCAGCCCATTCGCGAGCGAGGTTTTTGCTGATGTTGTGAACGGCAGCTTTTGAGGCTGAGTAAACAAAGACACGTGAGAGAGGGTTGAGGCCGGAGATAGATCCGAGGTTGATGATAGATGCTGGCTGGCCGCGATCGATGAAGTATTTACCGAAGATCTGGCAAGCTTGGAAGGTAGCGCCCAAGTTGATGTCCATGATCTTGTGGAATTCTTCTAATGGGATATCGAGGAATGGTTGTGCGCTGTTGATGCCTGCGCCATTGATGAGGATGTCAACTTTACCAGACTTCTCCAAGGTAGTAGCTAACAACGCCTCTAACGATCCTTTGTCGCTGAGTTCAGTTTGGACAAAGTAACCTTTGCCGCCCGCGGCTTCAATTTTAGCTAGGGCAGCCGTGGCTTTTTCTTCGCTACGACCGGCTAGAACGACTTCTACGCCAGCTGATGCGAGACCAAAAGCCATGTGGCTGCAGAGTTCACCAGTGCCACCGATGACGACGGCTACTTTACCTTTGAGGTCGAATAAATTTTCAATATAGGACATATGTGCTTAATAGTGGATAAGTTTTAATTTACCAGTGGAAATAATTTTTCGAGTTATTGTAACAGATATTGGACACGAGCTTGGATAGCTCTTGCTTATCGGCTGGTATTTCTCCTAGCTCAGCAGCCTGTCCTAGGTATTGGCAAAGCAGGCGTCTGAAATATTCGTGGCGGACGTAGGAGGTGAACGAGCGGGAATCGGTGAGCATGCCAACGAAGGTGCCTAGGGCGCCGTAGCTGGAAAATAGATCCAGCTGTTCTAACATTCCTTTTTTGTAATCGAGGTGCCACCAAGCTGGTCCGTATTGCAATTTGCCTGGGCAGCTGGCGTCTTGGAATGACTGCAGTGCGCAGCAGATAGATGAGCTCTCGTTAGGGTTGAGGTTGTAGACGATTACTCTAGGCAGCTGGTCATTGTTATTTAGCTGATCGAGGAAGTTAATGAGCTTAGTGGTTTGCTGCCAGTTGCCCATGGTGTCGAATCCCGCATCGGGTCCAACTTGTTGGAAAAGCTTGCTGTTAGTGTTTCTGAGTGGCCCGAGGTGCAGCTGCATGGTCCAGTTTTTTTCGTGGTTCCAGCGCGCAGTGTTAGCCATGATGGCAAAAGCAAATTGATCCCACTCTAGCTCGTTTGAGGCTGAACCTGCGACTACTTTTTGGAAGATGGCTTCTAGCTGTTCGTCGCTAGCTGGTTCAGTTGGGCTGAATGGAGGTCCGTGGTCTGAGAGTCGGCAGCCTGCTTGGTGGAACTCATCGTGGCGCAATTTAAGTGCCGCTATCAGCGCTTGATAGCTGTCGATTTGCGAACCGATACGCTGAGCAAGTTGGTTGATCCAGTTAGTAAATTTTTCTGGTTCGTCGGTTTTCATTGCCAAGTCTGGACGGAATGTCGGCAGGACTTTGCATTTTCCAACACCTTGTAGCTTGAGGTGACTGCTTAGGTCGCTAGCTGGATCATCAGTTGTGCAGATCGTTTCTACATTAAAGAATTCTAGCAGCCCACGAACACTTAGTTTGGGATCGTTTTGCAGCTTGTCGTTAGCTTGCAGCCAGATCTCCTCAGCGGTGTTAGCTGATAGCAGGGTGTTAATGCCGAAGACGCGTTTGAGTTCAAAGTGAGCCCATTGGTGGACTGGGTTACCCAATGCTAGAGGCATGATGCTAGCGAATGCGTGAAATTTCTCCCACGGGCTGGCTGTGCCTGAAATGAATTTTTCATCCACACCGCTAGCGCGCATGAGTCGCCACTTGTAGTGGTCGTATTTCAGCCAAAGTTCCCAGAGGTTTTCGAAGCGGTGGTCATCAAGCACTTCGTCTTGAGGTAAGTGAGTGTGGAAATCGATGATTGGCTGATTTTTAGCGACCTCGTGGTAGAGCCAGCGAGAGGTTGCAGTGGTCAGAAATACATCGTCGTGAAGGTAATCCATGATTGGCTAATGGGCTAAAGTAGTGGCAGGTGTTGATGTGAGTTAGACGGGGCAATCCATTCCTAAGGTCATTTTCACAGCAGCAATGATTTGCGGGCAAATTTCTTCAGGGGACGATGAGATGTCTACTTGGATTGCGTTGACTGGCTCTTCTAGAATCGCAAATTGACTGTCAATCAATGACGCTGGCATGAAATGGTTTTCTTGGTTTGCGCGGTTTTGCATTCTTTGCAGAATGGTTTGTCTATCTCCTCTGAGGTAGACAAATTGGGTTTTCACCGCGCAGGATCTTAATTGTTGTCGGTAGGTAGATTTCAATGATGAACAGGCTACGATGGTGGGCTCGCCGCTAGATTTGCGTGAGTTGATAAGTTGACACAATGAGTCGAGCCAGCTTTTTCTATCAGTGTCGTTGAGCGCTATGCCGTGCGACATCTTATCGATATTGCTGGCTGGATGGTAATCGTCACCGTCGAAAAATTGTCCATCGAGCATTGCTGCTAGTTGCTTGCCTATCGTTGTTTTTCCGCAGCCACATACTCCCATCAAGATGATTGTTGGGAAGATGTAATCTGTTTCATTCATTACGATCATTGTGTCGCGAAATCATTTTTATGCAATGTCTGCTTGCGAAATTACGTTTTATAAAATACGACGTTTAGAGTCGTTAAGTGCAAACACGAATATTCAGCAAACCATGAGAAAGAAACGCATTCTATTTATGTCTGACCGCATTGGTTATTTTACGCGCGAACTCCTGCGTGGAATTATTGATGTCTCTAAGGAAAGAGAGTGGTGGGATGTGTGGACTTCGCCAGCTGTGAGTGAGCGTCAGCAGCTGGAAAAGCTGGTGGCTCGCGGCGGCATTTCCGGCGTGATTGCACGTGGGGTGGCTGCTGATACACTGGTTTATTTGCGACAGCTTGGCGTTCCAGTGGTTGAGTTGCGTGGGCCAGCTGGCTTTGTGAGCGAGGAGCAAATTGGTCCACACGCAGACGATTATGCGGTTGGTCAGATTGCTGCCTCTGAGTTTCAGCGGCTAGGAGTTTTGAGTGCTGGTTACGTCCATTGGGAGGGAGTTTTGTGGTCCAAACAGCGTGGTGATGCCTTTACCGAGTCGATTAACTGGGGCGGCTGCGAGTGGCTTCGTCTGGAGCCAGAAGAATCTACTGGCTGGACGGCGATAGAAAAAATTGCCGACTGGCTAGAATCCAAAACAAAACCTATCGGCGTATTAGGTTGCTGTGATCAGGTTGGTCTAGCTGTGTTGCAGGCCTGTGTATTGATCAATGCTAGAGTGCCAGAAGAGGTTGCGGTGATTGGCGTGGATAATGATGTTCTAGCCTGTGATTTTGCCTCGCCTGCACTGAGTAGTATTGATTTGAACCCGATCGACATTGGGCGAGCTGCGGCGATTCACTTGGCGCGGCGCCTCGATCTAACTAGGGTGCCACGTGAAGAGGAAGTTCGTCCGCCGTATTTGGTGGCGCGTGGTTCTAGCCATCGCGTTGACCGCTACCTGCAGATCTATCAAAGTGCGCTTTATTGGATGGATCAGAATGCGCTGCGTGGTGCCTCAGTGTCTGAGGTGGCCACCGCTTGTGGTTATTCTCGCCGTGGTTTGGAGCGAGCATTTGGCAAGCATGCGGGCACAAGCCCTGGTCATGTGCTGCGCGATATCAAGACGCAGGCGATTATTAAGCTGCTGCAAACGCAGAATCTACCATTAGAGAAAATTGCCGCACAGTCAGGATTTCCTGACGCGTCGAGCTTGGGTCAGTTTATAAAAAGACAGACGGGTAAATCACCGGGCGAGTTGAGGCAGCTAGATCATTAGATCGCTAGGGATTTTAGCTAGAAATAAATAAGCCCGCAGCTGGATGGCTGCGGGCTTTTTTGTGATGATTGATTTCGTTAGCTGGCTGGAATTTCCAGCCAGCTAACTATTATCAGTTGAGTTGATTATCCGATGAAGTAATCGACGCCAGCCTTGAAGAGTGGCTGGTGTTTTTCACCTGGGATGTTTTTGCCGACTGCAGTGCCGCGGCGCTCGGTGTGGCCCATTTTGCCGAGAACACGTCCGCATGGTGAGCTGATGCCCTCGATGGCGTAGAGTGATCCGTTCGGGTTGTAGGCGATGTTGAGGCTTGGGTTGCCAGCGAGGTCGGTGTACTGAGTGGCGATCTGTCCGTTAGCGGCGAGCTGTTTGATGTCTTCAGCTGTGGCGTAGAACTTTCCTTCACCGTGAGATACTGGGATCTGGTGGATGTCGCCAACTGAGCAGTTAGCCATCCATGGTGAGAGGTTAGATGCGATACGAGTAGTGGTGTAGCAAGCGACGTGACGACCGATGTCGTTAAACGTTAGAGTCGGTGTGCCTGGCTTAGGATCTTGGATTTCACCGTATGGCAGGAGGCCAGTTTTGATGAGCGCCTGGAATCCGTTACAGATACCGAGGATGAGACCGTCGCGGTTTTTCAGCAGGTCCATCACAGCGTCACGTACGGCTGGGTTGCGCAGCACGGTGGCGGTGAATTTTCCTGATCCATCTGGCTCGTCACCGGCGGAGAATCCACCTGGCAGCATGAGGATTTGCGACTCGCGGATAGCGGCTGCAAAATCAGCAAGTGACTCCTCAACGCCTTGTGGGTTGAGGTTGCGGAAGATCAATGTGGATGCGTCGCCGCCAGCTTCGTTGAAGACTTTGGCGGTGTCGTATTCACAGTTAGTTCCAGGGAATACTGGAATGATCACCTTTGGCTTGGCGCCGCTAACGATGTTAGCTGATTTGCCAGCTGGCTCTGAGCGCTGGTAGCTGAATGTTTCCAGCTCGTCGTGTGGAGAAACGGCCTGAGTCGCGTATGTTGACTCGAGTGGATTTGTCCATGCGTTGAGTAGGCTGTCGAGGTCGATGTATTCGGCTCCAACAGAGATGTTTTCAGCTTCAGTTGTTTGGCCAATCTTCACCGCGGCGAGTGCGCTAGGTAGCTCGATGCTAGCTGGGACTTCGATGAGGAAGTCGAAGTAGCGTTCGCCGAAGAGCTCGTCTTCGCTGATGCTGAGTTCGGCGCCAATCTTGTTACCAAATGCCATCTTGGCGATGCCAACGGCGATGCCGCCTTCGGCGAGCGTGTGGATGGCGAGAGTTTTGCCGTCCGCGTTGATCGCGTAGATGAGGTCAGCAATTTCCTTGAGTCGGTCGAACTTAGGCAGCTGGTTGTCATCGCGCGGCACTGCTACGTGATAGATGTCTGATCCAGCTAGCTTGAACTCAGGAGAAATAGCATTTTGCGTTTTTCCTGGAGCGACGGCGAAGGAAACCAATGTAGGAGGCACATCGATCTCGTTGAAGGTTCCTGACATGGAATCTTTACCGCCGATAGCGCCGAGGCGCAGCTCGTTTTGCGCGACAAAGGCACCCATCAGCGCGCTGAATGGTTTGCCCCAGCGTGATGGATTGTTGCCAAGTTTTTCGAAGTATTCCTGCAGTGTGAGGCGGATGTCACCGAGGTGAGCGCCAGAAGCGACCACGCGGCATACAGACTCAGTGATGGCGTAGAGTGCGCCGTGGAATGGGCTCCAGCTAGCGATGTTGGCATTGAACCCCCAGCTCATGTGCGTACAGGTGGTGGTATCGCCTTTCATCAGAGGAATCTTGGCGACCATGGCGTCTGTAGGTGTGAGCTGGTATTTGCCGCCAAATGGGTTGAGCACGGTGCCGGCGCCGATGGAGGCGTCGAACTGCTCGCCGAGGCCTTTCTGGCTGGCTGAGTTGAGGTCGGAAAGGGCTGCTTTCCATTTGTCTTCGAGGCCATCAGCTGATTGCACGGCTGGGATGGCTTTGCCGAGTGGGCAGTCAGCGGCTGGAGCATCTACCTTGATTTTGGTAGAAAGCTGAACGCCGTTGGTGTCGAGGAATTCGCGAGACAGGTCAACGATAGTGGTTCCGCGCCAGTTCATGACGAGGCGACCGCTATCAGTAACGTCGGCTACGTGGGTGCACTCAAGGTTTTCCTTGTCGCACTCAGCTTGGAAATATTCGATTTCAGATGGATCTACGCAGATGGCCATGCGCTCCTGAGACTCAGCAATTGCCAGCTCAGTACCGTCGAGGCCGTCGTACTTTTTCTTCACGGCATCGAGGTTGATGATCAGGCTTGGAGCAATTTCACCAATCGCTACTGATACACCACCAGCTCCGAAGTCGTTACAAATCTTGATTTTCTTAGCCAGCTCTGGGTTGCGGAAAAGTCGTTGAACTTTGCGCTCAGTTGGCGGATCACCTTTCTGAACTTCAGCGGAATTTTCCAGCGCTGTATCCGTGTGCTCTTTAGAAGAACCAGTAGCGCCACCTACACCATCACGACCTGTGCGGCCACCGATGAGCAGGATCACATCGCCAGTAGCTGGAGTGCCACGGAAAACATTTTCCTTAGGCGCGGCAGCAACTACGGCACCGATTTCCATGCGCTTGGCAACGTAGTTCGGGTGGTAGACTTCAGATACTTGACCCGTAGCGAGGCCGATCTGGTTGCCGTATGAGCTGTATCCGTCTGCGGCTCCCTTACAGATTTTGCGCTGAGGGAGTTTGCCAGCTAGAGTTTCAGCAAATGGTGTGCGTGGGTCTGCAGCACCAGTGACGCGCATCGCTTGATACACGTATGAGCGGCCAGAAAGTGGGTCGCGAATACATCCGCCGAGACAGGTAGCAGCGCCACCAAATGGCTCGATTTCAGTTGGGTGGTTGTGAGTTTCGTTTTTAAACTGCACCAGCCACTCTTGTTCTTCGCCGTCGACGTCAACAGGAACCACGATGCTCGCGGCGTTGATTTCTTCAGAAACTTCCACGTTATCCAGCTCGCCAGTTTTGCGCAGCTCTTTCATGCCGATGAGCGCGATGTCCATCAGTGTTTGTGGGCGAGTTTCCAGCTTGTCGCCGTATACGTCAGCGCGCACTTGTAGGTAGCGGCGGTAAGCGTCTTGCACCACTTCAGTATTGTCATCAAAATCGACAGCTTCGATCTTGGTAGCAAAAGTCGTGTGGCGGCAGTGATCAGACCAATAAGTATCCAGCATCTTGATTTCAGTGATGCTTGGGTTGCGGCCTTCTTCGTCGCGGAAATATTTCTGGCAGAAGATGAGATCTTGGTGGCTCATTGCTAGGCCAAGGTCTGCACGCATGGTAGCGAGATCGTCAGCGCTTTTTTCATTAAAGCCAGCGAGGAATTCCACATCAGCGGGTACGTCCACCTTAAGCTCGAGGCTAGCTGGTACGTCCATGCTAGCTTCGCGTGAGTCCACTTGGTTGATAGTATATTCCTTGATGCTCTCGATCTGCTCAGCGGTGAGATCTCCAGCGAGCACGATGACACGTGCGGAGGCGATCAGCGGGCGCTGTTTCTGAGTAAGAATCTGCACACACTGGGCGGCTGAATCAGCACGC
The DNA here is from genome assembly GCF_016595495.1 of Persicirhabdus sediminis. Classification (GTDB taxonomy): domain Bacteria; phylum Verrucomicrobiota; class Verrucomicrobiia; order Verrucomicrobiales; family Akkermansiaceae; genus Persicirhabdus; species Persicirhabdus sediminis. Next base: position 47,823 of record NZ_JAENIM010000023.1, on the reverse strand, counting down.
TGGTCAAACTGACCTGGAAGAAATTCTACCGCAAACGCTTGCTCGTCAGCAGCCAGCTTCAGCTGGCTGGAAACGTCGTCCACCTGTGGCTCAGAGAGGATCAGCTGGCTAGCATTGGCAAATTCCTCATCGCTGAGACCATCCACATCATAGCGCTGGATGACCCGAAGCCCATCAAGCTGGGGGAGGTTGAGATTTTCCTTCAGATCGTGCAGAAGCTCACGAGCTTGGGTATTAAATTCGGATTGTTTCTCGACAAAAATTCGGTTCATTGGACTCTCGGTTTTTGGCTGGGGCTTGGAAAGAATCGGCATCCTAGTAAGATCAGCGTGCTAGGCAAGGGGAATGCGACTCTATAAAGGAAAAAATTTGGTCGCAGAAATTACCCCATCTTTGACACAACTCAAGATGGTGGTTTTTGGAGTTGAAAGTTTTCCGTGTGCAGATTTCAGGCTAGGACGATGAAGGGGAGAGTTGAAAGTTTTCCGTGTGCAGTTTTCATGCTGGGACGATGAAGTGTTGGGGGAGGGAAGGAGTGGAAAGTTTTCCGTGTTCAGTTTTCAGACCGGTCTGATGGAGCGTTGGGGGAGCTGAGTGCTGCAGGGTTTTGTGTGTAGTATTGTGTGGGATTCGGTTTTTGCGGGATTTTTGGGTGTTCTGGGGGGGGCATTTGTTGTTTTAGCAAATGCTGCGTGGTGGTGAGGAAAATTGTGAAATCGCGCTTGCTTTGGGATTTATTTTGGTTTTTCGCTTGGGTTTTTACATAATGCTTTGGTTTTCAGTGATATGTTGTTTGTTCTTGCTTGTGACGATGGTGGTTTCGCTAGATCACTTGGTCGCGGGGCTTATTGATATTAAGGGGAGAATGAAGCACAGAACGAGAATCCGTGTGCATTTCTTGCTTTTGAGCCAAGCAGGTATTGACGAATCCTAGGTGGGGGGATTACTTTGCGTCGCGCTTCCCGCTCAGGTGGAGGCATTTTATAACCAAAGAAAACCATGGCTAACTACGCAATTAATGGATTTGGACGCATCGGACGCAACGTGCTCCGTGCACTCAGCGCTGACGAACGTAAGAAGGTTGTTGCAATCAACGATCTCACAGATAACAAGACTCTTGCTCACCTCCTTAAGTACGACTCTACTCAGGGTATCTTTGACGCAGAGGTAGACTACGATGACGAGTACATCATCATCGACGGTCACAAAATCCACGCAACTGCAGAGCGTGACCCAGCTAAGCTTCCTTGGGCTGAGTTCGGTGTAGACGTTGTTCTTGAGTCAACTGGTTTCTTCGCTTCTGGCGAAGGTTCAGCTAAGCACATCGCTGCTGGCGCCAAGAAAGTTCTCATCTCAGCACCTGCTAAGAACCCAGATCTTACATTCTGTCTCGGCATCAACGATCAAGACTACGATGCATCTAAGCATCACATCGTTTCTAACGCATCATGCACAACTAACTGTCTTGCACCTCTCGTAAAGGTACTTAACGACACTTGGGGTGTTGAGCGTGGCTTCATGTCAACAATTCACTCATACACAAACGATCAGAGCATCCTTGACCTTCCTCATGCTGATCTCCGTCGTGCACGTGCAGCAGCAGTGAACATCATTCCTACTTCTACTGGTGCAGCTAAGGCTATCGGTGAAGTTCTTCCAGAAATGAAGGGCAAGCTTGACGGTGGTTCATTCCGTGTTCCAACACCAACAGGTTCACTTACAGACTTCACAGCACTTCTCCCAGCAGGCGTTAACGTAACTGCAGAAGAAGTAAACGCAGCATTCAAAGCAGCAGCTGAAGGCGCAATGAAAGGTATCCTTGAGTACAGCGAGCTTCCACTCGTACTTCAAGACATCGTTTCTAACCCACACAGCTCAATCCTCGACGCAGGTTGCACACAGGTTATCGGTGGCAACTTCGTTAAGGTTTGCTCATGGTACGACAACGAGTGGGGTTACTCAAACCGCGCTGCTGACGCACTCATCATGCTCGGCGCATCTCTCTAATTCGTCTCTGAATTATTTTACAGAGCCGAGGGCTGGGGAAACCCTCCCCTCGGCTTTTTTTATTTTCCAACCAAACAAAATAATTTTCCATTATGGCTAAACTTTCTATCAAAGACCTTGATGTAAAAGGTCGTGAAGTGCTGATGCGTGTTGATTTCAACGTGCCAGTAAATGCTGAACTCCAAATCACTGACGATACTCGTATCGAGGCAGCTCTGCCAAGCATCAAGCACCTCATCGCAGGTGGCGCTAAGCTTGTTCTTTGCTCGCACATGGGCCGTCCAGCTGGTGCTCCAGATCCAAAATTCTCACTTAAGGCTGCTGCTGTGCGCCTGGGTGAATACCTTGGTCAAGACGTGCAGTTTGCAAGCGACAGCATTGGTGAAGAAGTAGCAGCTCAGCGTGCCGCTCTTACCGATGGTCAAGTGCTTCTGCTTGAGAATACACGTTTCTACAACGAAGAGAAAAAGAACGACTCTGAGTATGCTAAGGCACTTGCCGGCAATGCAGAGATCTTTGTTAACGACGCATTTGGTACAGCACACCGTGCACACGCATCTACTGAAGGTGTGACACATTTCGTAAAGCAGAGCGCAATGGGCTTCCTGATCGCTCGTGAGCTTGAGTTCCTTGGCGACAAGATTGCTAACGCTGAGTCACCATTCCTCGTAATCATGGGTGGTGCTAAAGTGAGCGACAAGATCCAGGTGATCAACTCACTGATGGACAAAGCAAATACTTTCATCATCGGTGGTGGTATGGCTTACACATTCCTCAAAGCTCAGGGCTACAAGATCGGCAAATCACTTTGCGAAGATGATTTCCTCGACCTTGCACTTGATATCCTCAAGAACGCTAAGGAAAAAGGCATCAAGTTCCTTCTTCCTGTTGATAGCTGTGTTTCTAAAGAGTTCAGCGCAACTTCTGAGTGCAAAATGACTGAGTCATTTGCTGACGGTGGTGAAATCGGCGACGACTGGATGGGTCTGGATATCGGACCAAAGGCGATCGAAGATTTCAAAGCTGCTGTAGCTGAGTCTAAGACTATTCTCTGGAACGGCCCAATGGGTGTGTTTGAAATGGAGAACTTTGCACCAGGTACACGCGCGATCACAGAAGCAGTTGCCAAGAGCGACGCTGTTTCAATCGTAGGTGGTGGTGATTCTGTTACTGCTGTTAAGAAGTTTGGCGACGAGAAAGACTTCAGCTTCATCTCTACAGGTGGTGGCGCGTCTCTCGAGCTGCTTGAAGGCAAAACACTTCCTGGTGTTGCTGCTCTCGACGAAGTTTAATTTTAACCTTATATCAACCAACAAATTATTATGCGTAAACCAATCATCGCTGCTAACTGGAAGATGAACCACGGTCCAGCTGCTGCAGCTGACTTCTTCCCATCATTCATCAGCCAAGTTGAAGGCTTTGCTGCTAAGTGCGACATCGTCGTAGCAGCTCCTATGGTATCTCTGGCTGCAGCTTCTGCTGCGCTTAAGGGATGTGACTCTGTTGCTCTTGCAGCACAGAACGTTTCTCAAAACGACAACGGTGCATTCACCGGCGAAACTAGCACAGACATGCTCAAAGAGCTCGGTGTTGAGTTTGTTATCACTGGTCACAGTGAGCGTCGTACTCTCTACGGTGAGACTAACGAAATAGTGAATGCGAAGAACAAGAAAGTTCTTGCAGCTGGAATGAAGCCAATCTTCTGCATCGGCGAAACTCTGGAAGAGCGTGAAGGCGGCAAGCTGGAAGCTGTTCTCGGTTCACAGGTTAAAGAAGGTCTTGCAGGTATCTCAGTTGAAGATCTTGCTAACGTTGTTATCGCTTACGAGCCAGTATGGGCAATCGGTACAGGCGTAACTGCTACTTCTGCACAAGCACAAGAAACTCACGCGTTCGTACGTTCAGTAGTAGCTGAAGTATACGGCCAAGACGCAGCTGACGCGATCCGTATCCAATACGGCGGCAGCGCAAACGGCGGCAACGCTGAAGAGCTTCTTGCTCAAGCTGACATCGACGGTGGTCTGGTTGGCGGTGCTTCTCTCGCTGCGGACAGCTTCTCTGAGCTGATCGCTAACGGCGTGAAGAACTACTAATTCACCAAATTACTAGCGTAGTTTTTAGTGCCCTGTGAGCCCAGCTCGCAGGGCGCTTTTGTTTTAGCCAATGGCAGCTAGCTAGAAATTGGGTCAGCTAGAAATTGACCAGCTAGAAATTGACCAGCTAGAAATTGACCAGCTAGAAATTGACCAGCTAGAAATTGGACTAGCTAGAAATTGGACTAACTAGAAATTGGACTAACTAGAAATTGGACTAACTAGAAATTAGGCCAGCTAGGAATTTGACCAGCTAGGAATGGAGTCATTCAGCTGAATGGTGAGCTAGCTGGGGGAAACTTATTCAGTACGCTCGAGTGGTTCCCACGGACCTTTTTTGGTGCGGAAATCTGGGCGCTCATGTCTTTTGCGCTGTTGGGTATATGGGGCTACTACCGGTTGAGCTTGAGGAACCGCATTTACTGGAGCTGTGAGGATACCACTGTTTGGTGGTGGTGAGTTTTGAGCCTGCGGTGCCGGTGTCCGGTTATTCGCGAGAATAGCAATGACGAGCACGGCGACGATTAGGCCGATGAGAGCTATAATCCCCGGGGAAAATACGGATTCGTTAGCTGATGGGTAATAGCTGGCGCTCCTGCGTATTTGGCGGGATACTGGGCGTGCAATCGCTGCATTTGAGGTGCGACGAGGACGTGGTCGTGGTTGCGGAACCGTTGGTGTTGGCGCCGAGTAGGTGCTCACTGATGAGCTTTTGTGCTCAGCTACAGCGGCGACGGTTTGGTGCCTTGAGGTGGTGATTTTTAGAATGGCAGCTTGAGATTCTACAGCCAAATGCTCGCGGAACTTTTCCAGTTCTTTGCGCATGATCTTAGTATTGGCATAGCGTTTTGACGGCACTGGGTCCACAGCCTTGCGGATAATGTCGTCTAAACGAGCGCTGGCGCCAAGTTTGGTGGCTGATGAATACGGCCTTGTGGGAAGTTGACCACAAACCATTTCATAAAGGATAACACCAAGTGAGTAGATATCTGCACGCTGGGTGACCGGAGCCTGTTTGTCATTGAGCTCAGGGGCGCGGTAAGGTGAGACAAAGTTATCCTGCAACAGAGCTGGGCCTGATTTGATGGGGCGGTCTAGGGCAAAACCGATGATTACTGGCTCCGCCGACTCGTTGATCAAGATATTCTCTGGGGAGAGACGGCGGTGGACAATGAGCTCGCTGTGCAGAGCGCTGAGCGCAGAAGCACATTTAGAAACAAGTACGGCGACCTTGGCCTGGTTGATGCGGTGCTCAGTGACGAGATCGCTAAGTCTGCGGCCACGGATGTAGTCCATGGCCAAGAAGATCATGCCGTCGACAATGCCGTAATTGAGAATTCTAGCGATGTGTGGGTTGTCTACTAGCATCAGCGCTTGCATCCTCTTTTCAAAATGCTCGAGGAAGGCGTTGTCCGTAGTATATCGCTTAGGTAGGATCTTAATCGCTACTTTCTGGCGTGTCTGGATGTCGCGTGCAACGTAGATGGCTGAGCGCTGACGGCTTTCCAGAAGACGCAGAATCTGGTACTCAGCCATTAGTCGGTCGAGTTGTTCTGGCTTAGGAGCCGTAAATTTTTGCGCTAAGTTTGAATAGTCCATCAGACGCTTAGATAACGGGTGAGTATGTCAGACTATTTCAGATAGCAACCATTTTGCGCGTCAAGACGTCGCTTTTTTACAGAAAATGCGCACAAATAGATTTACTAATAATTTAGTTGGGGATTCTCCAGCTGGACTGCATGCAAGATGCGGTCCAGCTGAGGAGAATACTATGGTTGCGTAAATCTATGGTACCGATAACTTTCCAGCAGCATCAAATGATAATGATGAGCTGTGTAATGCTATTGGCAATAATAGGATTTTCGATGTTTTGTGTGTCAGCTGGGCAGAGTGACTCGATAATGTCGCTCTTCTCAGCTCTACTGTATGCAAGACTTGATAGGTCTTGCTTGATGTCTTCTTTGCGAACGATCGCAATTTGCACGCATGGAGTAACGCTTGCTAGACGCTGTGAGGTTAATGCGTGTTTGTAGACAATCTTGCCGGTTCTAGCGCAAGCTGCGTAGGCATTATGAATGCAGAAATCGATGCTGCCGACTGCATTGACAGGAAACTCAGCATTGATTTGGATGTCTTGTTGGGTGAGCGTAGACGCTATAAGCGGATGAAGTTCCGCTGGGCAGTAGCCGTTTGTGAGGCCGTTTTTCTGGAGAATTTTGCTAAGCGCCTGAACGTTAGTGATACAGACACCATTTTTATCAGTGAATGTATGCGCAAATCTGCTCCAGAGATTGGCAGGGTGGATGACGGGGATACCAGCCTGTTCGGTCTCGTTGCTCATGGGAGCATTCTCGGGCTCAAGTGCCTGCTGAATGCGAGCGAGTATTTTTGTACGAGATGACATAGGGCGGTTGGGTTGTTAATCGTTAATTGACTTTATTAGCCTATATTCGACCATTGGCCGAACACTTTATTGCTGTTAGGTGAAGTTTTCATAAAACAACTTAAACGATTGAATGATGTTATGTTTAAGTGCTTTAGCTAAATCAATCAATTAGATTTTGCCATTAATTTGTCATTTTCTTCATTCTGTATGACGGATGGTGCAATCTATTTAAATTGATTTTTAGTGTTGAATGTTTATTTGATCTTCTATCGATGGCTAACTTGCTTCTCTTATCTGCTTAAAATAGGGAGTTAATGGCGCTTGCTTCCGTGCTACTGGAAGTCATGTTATTCGTTAGGTCATGATAATTAAAAAGCCACCATCACAGAATGGCTGTGAGGGTGGCTTTGTATTGATATATTAAATATTCTGTCGGCTACTTGAGTTGGGCGCCCCATGGAATTTCATCCATGACCGTCCAGATCTCATTTTTAGCTGCTGCGGTTGGCAGTGGGATCTGACACGGGTCAGTATGTTTCCACCAGCGCTGCGTCACAGGACAGTCGCCAATGGCTTCCATGTCTTTCTTGTAGCTGTCACCAATGTACTCGAAGTAAGAGAAGAGGTAGAGCTTATCACCAATGTCTGTGAGGTAGATGCTGTAGTTACGGATGTTAGCTTTGGCGATGGTATCGAGAACGCCTTGCCACGGGGTGAGGTGCAGTGTGCGGTACTGCATCTCTTTTTCAAACTTCAGCCCGGTGACGGCAGCTACTTTGCGAACTGGTCCCTTTGGCTCTGACTTATTACCTTCTGTGAAATACACCGGTTCCAGCGCGCGCCACATTTTGCCTTGCTTGGCAGAAAACGGATGCGGTTGTTGGTGCTGGGCACATTTGCCAAACCACTCGGCGATTTGCGGAACTTTAGCCGCTTTGGCAAATGGCTTGTAGTAATTTGGTGAGTCTAGGCGGAAGTGGTTAAAGGCGACATCTTTGCCGTCTACTTCAGCAGTAAACATGGAAAGGTTAGTTGCGCCATTAGCCGCAAGGGTATCTAGGGTGCCGCTAGGCATTTCCGCGTTAGCGGCTTTGTATTGCTCAAGCTCACCGTCTTTGAAGAAGGTGAAACCAGCACAGTATTTTTTGGGAAGCAGATTCATGATCTTTAATTGGTGCTATCTGATGAGAAAATTAAGCGTTTTTTCTCTTGCTGAAAAGAAAACCGTAAATAGCGATCACGATAAAGCAAATTAGAGGCAGGTAGAATGACCCACGGATACCTGTAGTGCCCATAAATCTTTCCATGTCAATAATTCCACCCTGTAAACGAGGCATAAATGCACCACCAACAATTGCAAAAATTAGACCAGCTGAGCCTAGTTTTGCATCTGGCCCCACACCTTCCAGCGCGATTCCGTAGATAGTTGGGAACATCAGAGACATACATGCTGATGTGAGGATGAGGCAGTAGATGCCGCCCATGCCCTGAAGGTGAATGGTACCCAAACACAGCGCAATGGCTACTAGTGATAGAGCTGCAAGTAGTTTGCCTGGGCTAACGAATTTCAGGAAGAAGGTACAAATGAAGCGGCTGCACAGGAAGATAACCATCGCCAGAATATTGTGGTTCTGTGCAGTAGCTTTATCCATGCCAAGGTTTTGCTGGCCGTATTGGATGATGTAGGTCCAGCACATGATTTGGGCGCCCACATAGAAGGCTTGGGCAATCACACCACCGACGTAGCGTGGGTTGGTGAATAAGCGCTTGCAAGTAGCTGAGAAATGCAACTCATGGTCGTTCGAGTTAGGATTCTCGGTGTGTGGAAGCTTCACCACGATAAAGAGCACGAGCACAGTGAGTACAACAAAACCAATGATCATGTAGGGCGTTGAGATGATGTCGAGGTCATCACCTTGGAAATCTGCATGGTTCTTTCCTGTGAATGACGGAATGATTCCATTTTTATAATCTCTAAGCGCCATGTTGATGAGGTCGCCGTTAGGGATTTTGAATTTCTCTACCTTTGAGATCACTTGCTCTAATGGAAGTAAGGCGTCGCCTTTTGGTGTACTGAAGTAATCATCGACGAAATTAGCATCAGCTTCAGGTATATTTTGCTCACTAGCGTAAGTGGCTAGTTCAGCTGGTGTTGAGAAGGCACCGTTTTGGTAGCCTTCAAGAGCTTGTACAGCTACAGCTTTCTTCTCAGCTGTTTTTTCGATGACGTATGCTTCGATGTTTTTGTCATGTACGCGGCCGTTAGGATCCGCTTTTAAAATGGGGAGAATGTTGAATTCTTCGACATTTTCAGAAACTCCGTTGAGCTCACTGTTATATCCTTTGACGTCACTACGGAAGTCTTCAACGGCTAGGTTAGAAAGAATAAAGATGCTGGCAACAACCATACCCGTTAGTGAGCCGATTGGATTGAATGCCTGGGCTAGGTTGAGACGCTGAGTAGCGGTCTTCTCATCACCCATTGATAGAATGTATGGATTGGCTGTTGTTTCGAGGAAGGCCAAACCAAAGGTGATAACGTAGAAGGCTACGAGGAAGATGTTGAAGTTAGCCATGTTAGCCGCTGGGATTGCGAGCATCGCGCCGCACGCATACAGGCTTAGGCCTAGAATAATACCAGCTCGGTAGGAATACTTACGAATGAAGATCGCCGCCGGAATCGCCATGGTCGCGTAGCCGCCGTAGAAGCAGGCTTGCACCCAGCTACTTTGGGCATTGCTGATGACAAAGACATCTTTGAATGCTGCTACTAAGGGGTTGGTGATATCGTTGGCAAAGCCCCACAGTGAAAACAGTGAGGTGACCATGATGAAGGACAGAAGATACTTTTTAGGTATGACTTCAACTTTTGTGTTATTTTCAGTGCTCATGTGTTATAGCTATTGTGCGAGTGTGATGTGAATACTTGATTGGTTGCAGTGCATCTGTAAAGTTTGAATGTGAAAATGTTTTTTATCCGCGGTTTGGGTGAAGGCGGGATAAGGTAATACGTACATTAACGATTCATATTTCCTGATGTTGATAGATTTTTAGCTAAAGGCATTCTGCATAGCTCGTAACTCGCTATATCTGTGAGATGTCGTGCAGATCTTTTTCTAACTGATTGTTTTGTTCGAGTTCACTAATCTGCGCACAAGCTGTGTGAGCTAGCTCGAGAAGTTGTTGAGCTTCGTCGTTATTTCCAGCGATAGCGTAGCCACGAGCACACGCCTCGTAGGCATAGCCGAGGTAGAATGGCGGGAGCTTGCGACTCACGCGTAGGCACAACTTGGCAAAGTGAATGGCCATCTGTGAGTCTGCTAACTGGCTGTAAATGCGCGAAATCTGCCAGTAGCCCACCGAGATTTCTAGCTCAGAGCATTCTTCTAACTGCTGCCAGTGCCAAAGCGATGTATGAGCGAGAGTGATCATCTGCGCATCTTCTGACTTTTTGCGTTTTGCTAGCTCCATGAGCTTCCAAGCATCATTGAAACAGCTGCGGGCAAATTGACGGTGGATGTCAGGATGCAACTCATTAGGATTTGTCATACTGAGTCACTAATGGAACTCAGCTGTCTAATCAAGGAGACATTAGAAATTGCGGATGAATTTTCTAATGAAATGTTCTAGAGAAGACTAGATTATCTATTTATTGATAGGGACTTCTATCAATAGATTTGACTGAGCAATATCAGATGGAGCGACGGCGAGTTCGTCCAGTGGAAATAGGCTCTCATCACCAAAGCGCTGTTTGATGAGCGACCTCACTTTGTGGTGGTCTACGTCGTAGCTGCCAAAGGTGCGAGGTTTGCATAGTTCTATGCCAAAGGCTTCTTTGTACAATTTCCAGACTAATTCTGAGCAATACATGTTGTCGTCGCTCCAGAGAAATTTGCGATCGTAGTTTTTGCCCATGTGGGTGTTAGAAAACTCCACAGCTTTGTTCAAAGTAGCGTGATTGATTTTACTTTTGTCTTTAAGCCGCAGCGCGTAGATTTCACCACGGCTGCGAGCGGCAAATCGTTCGAGTGAAGTTACCGTGACTGGCTGGATCGCCTCGAGCACATAGGGGGTATTATTGCGGAAAAAGATGATGCCGGTATGCGACCAGCGCGAGCCAGTAGCCGCTTTGACGGCGATTGCTTGTCCATCGTTACTTTCTTGGAAGACAATGTCACCCGTTTCTAGCTGATAGGCAGGAGTGAAAGCTGGCGGTATGCTTGCTTTAATTCCCAGAGTAAAAACCAACAGGGTGAGAGAGAAAAGCAGGGTGATGCAAAGTTTGTTTTTCATCAGTGGGAACTAGTTGTACCACCCAATATGCTATTTGTCCTTATTCGGGTCAAAGTAAATTTTAATATCAGCCTTGTCGGTGCCGAGCAGTTGCTGGGATCTTTTCAGCGCATCTCGGGTCGAGAGGTTGGGGTTGCTCGGTGAGTGCATGAAGATATTGGATTCGCGTTTGCTCCTGTCGCAGCCTTCTTGCACGGTCTGCAAAACACCAGATTGCTTGAGTACTCTGTAGACGTCACGAGTGGCACCACTGATAATAATGTGGCGTCCCTTTCTGCGGGTCTGTTTGAAAAGATCTTCCAAGGCCATCACGCTGGTGGCATCTAGGTGGTGAGCATTTTTGAGTCGCAAAATGATCACTTTGAGATTGGGGTCGGCAATGGTTCGCTGGATTTGAGTGCGGAAGAGCTCCGCGGCGCCAAAAAACAGATCACCTTCGACGTGTACAATGGAGATGGCTGGATTTGGTCGCTCTCGTCTCTCGCCGAGTTCGCGCAGCGTTCCCTCGTCGTTCATTTCGTATTCGATGAGATGTGGCTGGGATGCTTTGCGTAGGAATAAGGTGATGCTGAGCGCAACGCCAATAAAGATGGCCACGTATAGTGGACTGAGCAAGGTGGCGACAAATGTGACTAGCAAAACGAGCGCGTCATCACTAGTTGAGCGCAGGCAGATGCGGATGGCATGTGGGTTGAATAGTGACAGCGCGATAGCGATGACTAAGGCGGCTAGAGCTGCTTTGGGGATGAATTGCACTAGCGGAATGAAGGCTAGAAGAATGGTGCCTCCTAGGCAGATGAGGCCGCAGAAAAATGAAGCAAAACGTGTTTGTGCGCCGGATTCGTAGTTAAGCGCTGAGCGTGTGAGCGACCCTGATGATGGCATGCCGGAGACAAATGAGCAGGCGATGTTAGCCATGCCGACTGAGAACATATCTTGGTTCAGGTCCACGCGATCGCTAGTGCGGCTAGCTAGTGATTTAGCCATCGATGTATTTTCTAGCGAGGCAAGGAAGGCGATGGCAAAAGCGGCTGCCATCAAGATGGAGATATCGTTGAATATCGTTGAGCTAGCGAAGTCGGGAAATTGTGGTTTGAGTGATTCTGGGCTGAAACTCTGGAAAGTGGCTACCTGGTCAAATCCAACTCCGGCAAATGTTAAAAAGTAGCTCAGCACCGAGATGGCTGTCAGGGTAATGGCAAAGTTGGGCAGGGCGCGGAATTTTTTCTGTAAGAGGAAAAACAGCGCAAGTGTTAGCCCTCCGATTAGAAATGGTTGCCAAAGGTATTCTCGATACAAGGTGCACATGCCTTGTAAATTGCCAACAAAGGAATGGCTATCTAAAGCCCTCAGCTGGGGCGCAATGCCTAATAAATGCTTGAATTGGTTAGAAATGATAAGGATGGCGGCGCCGCTGATATAGCCGACGAGTACGCTGCGACTAACATATTGTAATAGATCAGCCACCTTAAGGAAGGATCCCGCTACCGAGAAAATGCCCACCATAAAGACAAGCAATGGAAGCAGGCGGAGTTTTTCATCCATTTCTAGCCCGCTGGTGACAAAAAAACTGAATACCATCAATGCGGTGGCATTAGTTGGCCCGAGAATCGTATGTCGTGAGCTAGAGAAAAATGGAGCAACTAGCGCAGCTAGCGCGGAGCAAATCACCCCGTAAACAATGGGGATTTCAGCAATCGCAGCGTAGGCCATGCCCTGCGGCATGGCGAGTAGCGCCACGTTGATGGCGGCGCGGATGTCGTAGTTGAACTTATTTCTGTTATAGCGCTTCAGCGAGCCAACAAATGGAAATAAGTTAATGCCATTGCCTCTCGCCACCCGCCGACTGGTGCGCAACATATTGTGTTTGATGTGACGCCACGTTCTCATAATTCAGCTAAACTGAGGGTGAACAGGTTAGCCACGGGTACGGCGGAATAACCAGACGCTGAGAAGCAGACAGACCAAGTTAGGTGTCCAGTACAGAATGGTGGCAGTAGGGGCTGGGGAGCGGTTAAATTCATCGGCGATAAAGAAGAAGGCAAAATAGCCTAAGCCAATAACTAGGCTGATCGCAAGTCCTGTTGATGTTTCTTTTCGTCGGGCGTTGATTCCCAGAGGGATGCCAACTAGGCTAAGTGACCAACAAGCAAGGGAAAATGCATATCGTTTGTGGACCTCGTGGCCCATGCTGTTGTAGCGAGATGGATCCTTTTCCTGTATTGGCTGGCCCAATTTTCCAGCTAGCTGATAGGCTTCAATCGACTCGCTTTTGACGAGCTCAATGAGTTCCCAGCTAGTGAGCTCAGACGGTTTCTTTTCGCGTTTGTTGTCTTTGCTGAAAGTATAGATCACAGGTTCTTGCTCGCCAATGAAGGCCATGTCGGTCTTGCCGTCTGCATCGCGGGTTTCGGCGTAGACGTTTTTGAGTTTGAGGCTGATTTGACGTGCTTCTTTGTTCACCTTCAGCTGGGCGTTTTCTGCGTAAATGAAACTCTTAGGAAAACCGCCGTTGTCCTCATCATTGACCTGGTAGAGGTGCAGGCCCTTCAGTTCGTCGTCTTTGATCATGTCTTCTACAAAGACTTTAACTTCTTCTCGATTACTGACGATGCCTGGTTGGAGCAGGGCCTGTGGATTGTTGAGTGCAATTTCACGCAGCAGTGTCCGGCTGCGATCCTTTGACTGCGGGCTCACCGTAGTATTGATCCAGAATGCGAGCATGCTGAGAATGGCTGCTATGATGAAAACTGGCATGGCGGTGCGCAGCAGGCTGCAGCCAGCCATGCGGATGCTAACAAGCTCGTTCTCAGATGATAAGCGCCCAAATACTAGCAGGATAGAAGCTAGGAATCCCCAAGGCACAGTGTACAAAAGTGAGTAGGGCACAAGAATGGCCATGAACTGGAGCAGCAGGACTGGTGAAGCTCCATTTTCTACCAAAAGCGTACGGATCTGCTGAAATAAATGTCCCAAGAGCATAATAGCCGTCAAAACTGCAACGCCAAAGATAGTGGCTTGGAGAACTTGCTTGGCTATGTATCTGTCGAGAACGCGCATTGAGATGAGCTCAGAAAATGGCTCTTTTAAGCTTCACTGTCGAGCTTTCTTGTGGTTGTTAGTATGGTGTTGGTGCATCATGAGTGCGATCTCCAAAACGAGCTAAGTATGAAGCAAATTCCTCCACAGATATTGATAGGTGCCTATGCGGAAGGTGTTTTCCCCATGGCAGAAGACGGTGAGATCTATTGGTTTGCGCCGATGATGCGCGGAGTTATCCCTGTTGATGAGCGCTTCCATATCCCCAAGGGGCTACGTAAGTCGCTGCGTAAGAAACCATTTGAGCTAAGGCATAATACGGCATTTGCTCAGGTCATGCAAGGTTGTGCTGACCGTGAGCAGACCTGGATTGATGAGGTGATTTTTACCAGCTACCACGATTTGTTTGAACTTGGCTTGGCGCATTCATTTGAGTGTTGGGATGAAGATGGCCTGCAGGGTGGGCTGTATGGGGTTCGCTTGGGCGATGCGTTTTTTGGCGAAAGCATGTTTTCGCGTAAAACCGACGCCAGCAAAATTGCCTTGGTGCATTTGGTGGAGTGGATGCGCGCTGAAGGGATGACGCTGCTAGACACCCAGTGGATGACCGATCACTTGAGGCAGTTTGGCGGGGAAGAAATCCCAAGGGAAAAGTATCTTGATCTCTTAGCTGAGGCGGTGAGCCCGTGGCTTGAGAATTTGCCTAATTAAAAATACTGTTTGATTTTCACTTTGATTTTGGGCTAAGTTGCTAGTTGTCAATTAATTTGCAACCAGACCTCCTCATGAATATCCCCTTAAGCTCAGCTACAGCACGGTTCTCTTCATACAGCTTTTTACTAGTTGTGATTTTTGTCGCCTTGATGGATGTTGCCATTCGCCGGCAGGATTTTTTACTCACTCTATCAGTAGGTATTGTGTTTTGTATTTTGATGTATGCCAATGCCTCGGTGTGGAGCCAGCTAGAGTCTGATAGCTGCAGCGCGATGATTATTGGTCTGGTCTATCATGTGATTCTATTTCTCATCATCAACGCGGTTCAGTTCATTTGGGTTGCCAGTTTAGGCATTTACGACTGGCAGTTTTTTGGCCTAGCTGTTGGTAGCTGGATGTTTATTTTAATCGGTCACGCAGCGCTTTGTTATTTTCTATCAAAGCCATCTAGCGACGGGGAATTAGAGATGGATGATCTAGTGGATTGCCAGCTGGAAGAAGTGGTAGATTAGCTAGCTCATCATTGATGGTTTGAGTGATTGTTTAGATTTTGCGGTTTCATTATGAATGGCTTGTGAGAAATCGTCTGGAATCTGCTGGCCACAATGTGATTTATGTCTGATATTGGCAGATAACATTGAATCATTATGAAATTAAAGTTTTGTGGAGCCGCTGGCACAACGACGGGATCTCAGCATTTGCTAGAGGTCAACGGAATGAAGATCTTGCTAGATTGTGGCCTTTATCAAGGTCACCGCGATGATGCGCGTCAGATTAACTGTTGTTTTCCACACTTCGACCCAGCTGAGATTGATTGTGTGATCCTTTCTCACGCTCACATTGACCATAGTGGTAACTTGCCAAACCTCGTAGCCAAAGGGTTTGAAGGGAATATTTACGCTACCTTTGCTACCAGAGATTTGTGTCAGGTGATGCTAACAGACTCTGCGAAGATTCAAAAAAGCGACGCTGACTGGGTGAATAAAAAGAACAAGAAAAAGGGTTTGCCATTGATAGAGCCGCTGTACACAGCACTGGATGCAGACCGCGCAATGAAGCAGTTTGTCAATATTGGTGACGGTCGCGAGATGATGATAGGTAATGGGATCACCTTAAAGTTTCTCGACGCCGGCCACATTCTTGGAAGTGCTCAGATTTTACTAACGATTAAGGACGAAGAGGACGGAAAAACCAAGAAGTTCCTATTCTCTGGTGATGTTGGTAGAGGTAATAATGATATTATCAAAGATCCAGAGGCTGCGGATCATGTCGATTTTCTCCTCATGGAAAGCACTTATGGTGGCCGCGAGCACGAGCTCGGTACACGCGCTAGTGAGGAAATTGCAGAGATTGTGAACCGCGCGTTAGACCGTGGCGGCAAGATTATCATTCCTTGTTTTGCCGTCGAGCGAACCCAGCAGATTCTGTATGTTCTTCACCAGCTGCTAGAAGAAGGCAAAATCCCAGAGGTGCCGGTTTTTGTAGATAGCCCGCTGGCGGTGAATGCGACGGAAATTTTCCGCCTGCACCCAGAGTGTTTCAACGACGACGTGTATACATTCCTGCAAGAGAAGCGAAATCCATTTGGTTTTGAAGGTCTCACATTGATTCGTTCGGTTGAACATTCGAAAAAACTCAATGCACGCGAAGGCCAGAGCATCATCATCTCGGCATCAGGCATGTGTGAGGCGGGGCGCATTCTCCACCACTTGCGCAACAGCATTGCGGATCCCAAAAATACGATCCTCTTTGTCGGCTACTGTGCGCAAAATACCTTAGGGTGGAAAATCCGCCACGGTCACGAAACGGTGAATATTTTTGGTCAGCCGCATGAGCTGAAAGCGAAGGTGGAAATCATGGATTCATTCTCCGGGCACGCCGATCATTCTGAGCTGATGGATTATTTCCACAAAATGGGCGGACCTAAGAAAAAAGTCTGGTTAGTCCACGGTGAACCACGTCGTTCGCAGGCATTGTGCATGGCTCTTGAGGAGGTTCACGATGGCGAAGTGAATATTGCTCAGCTAGGTGAAACGGTGAGTTTTTAGACTAAGCTAGGGACACGGTTGTTTCCCAAATAGGTGTGGGTATGTCGTCGAAAATCTTGACAGAAACAAAATTTTACACGACTACGCGCTATGCAAAAGACGCAATCCGACGAGCCTGTTGGTCGCAGCTATTGGCAAGAGGCTAAATTAACGATCCTGTTAGCGCTGCCGCTGATCGTTGGTCAGATCGGGCAAATGCTCATCGGCTTGGCGGATACCATCATGATTGGTAAAATCGGCGTGGTGCCGCTGGGCGCGTCTACTTTTGCCAATACCCTGCTGATGGTGCCTCTGGTGTCCAGCATGGGATTGCTCGCTGCGGTTTCTATCAAGGTGGCGCAGGGGCGGGGGCGCAAAGACTTTGCTGCGGTGCGCGAGGCCGTTCGCCACGGCAGCTGGCTAGCTTGTCTGTATTTTGCCCTCGTATTTACGGTGGTGATGTTACTGATTCCTCGATTGGATTTATTTGACCAGCCGGAGTCAGTCACCGCCATCACACCGGGATATTTGAAATTGGTGACCTGGTCATTGTTGCCAGCCATGTTAGCGCTTGGCTGGAAATACCACGGTGATGCGCTTAATCATCCATGGCCATCGTTCTGGATCTTTATCTCCGGGGTATTTGCCAATATCGTGCTCAACTGGCTGCTTATTTACGGCAATTGGGGATTTCCTGAGCTCGGGCTGGAAGGCGCTGGCTGGGCGACTTTGATTTCGCGCATCTACACTGCGGTGGCGGTTTTCATTTGGATTAATCATGCGCCGTCAGTGAAAAAATGGGCGCCGCGAAAGTGGCTGCGTGCGTGGCACATTGACGAGTTCAAATCCATGCTGCACCTAGGCGTGCCCGTGGCCTTATTTTTGATGATGGAGGTTGGCATGTTTTCAGCTGGCGCCTTGGTCATCGGTTCGTTAGGTGAGGTGCCGCTGGCGGCGCACCAAGTAGCGCTGACATGTTCAGGCATCACATTTATGGTGCCGCTGGGCATATCGATGGCTATCACCGTGCGCACTGGTGAGGTCACGGGCTCAGGTGAACATCAGCGATTGAAGAAAATCTTAGTGAGTGGCTGGATGTTTGGTTTGATGTCTAGCTTTGTATCGATGGCGGCATTTTTACTAGCTGGAGAATGGATTGCCGCTCAGATTGTTGAGCAGCGTGAGGTGATTGTGCTGGCTGCGAGCCTGTTGATCGTGGCTGGTGTTTTCCAGATCGTCGATGGCATGCAGGTCATCTCCGCGGCTGCGCTTCGTGGTATCGCGGATGTGAAAATTCCAGCATGGATGGCTGGTTTGAGCTACTGGATCATCGGCGTGCCAGTGGGGGCATTTCTAGCTAAAATGACTGATTTTGGTGCTCAGGGCATGTGGATTGGCATGGCGTCAGGTTTAGGTGTCTCGGCCATCTGCCAGAGTGTGCGTGCATGGAAAAAGTTCTAGGTAGAATTTCGCCACCAGTGCTTGATTAAGGTCAGCGCACTGCGGTGAAATTCCTGCTCGTCGAGCTGTGAAAAATGCAGTAAGTAGTGGCCATGAATCAGCCAGCATGGATTGTCGCCAAAGATGTTCACCGTAGCTATCAACTCGCTAAAAAAAGCGTGGAGGTTCTCCATGGTGTTGATTTGGAAATTGGTCGCGGTGAGAAAGTTTTTCTCTGTGGGCCAAGTGGCGCGGGCAAAACTACCTTGATGTATACGCTCGCTGGTTTGGAGGCGCCTCAGCAAGGGCGAGTAGAGATTGATGGTATTGACCTCTACGGGCTTAGCCGCAAAAAACAGGCGCAGCTGAGAAATGCCAAGATGGGGTATATATTCCAGAATTACTACCTGCTGCCCGAGCTGACCGCGCTGGAAAATGTCATGGTCCCAGCCATGATTGGTGGGAAAAATAAATTCCAACTAGCTAAAGAATCGCTCGCTAGAGTAGGATTAGAAAATCGTCTCGATCACTTGCCATCTGAGCTATCAGGTGGGGAGCAACAGCGTGTAGCTATTGCTAGAGCGTTGGTGAACCAGCCAGAAGTCGTCTTTGCCGACGAACCTACTGGCAATCTCGATTCGCGAAATGGTAAGGAAGTGCTGCAGATGCTGATGGAGATTGTTGACGAAAGTAACGCGACTTTAGTTGTGGTTACTCACGACGAACATCTCGCAGAGCTTGGCGATCGCACATTGATAGTCAAAGATGGTTTGGTAAGAAACCAGCTGGATATCTAGCTGCTAGCTAGCTGAAATCCTGCTATCTATCTGCAATCCTGAGTATACAGATAGATTAAATTATCTAATCTACCAGAATTGACTTTTATTTATTCTAAAAGTGTTTCAATATGATGCCCTTATGAAAGGGGTTGTTTTTGTTGAATTTCTAAAAATGGTGGAGGCCGAGCACGGTCTGGATATGGTGGACGACATCATCGAGCAGGCGGATGTGCCGTCAGGTGGTGCCTACACGGCTGTTGGGACCTACGATCACAAAGAGATGGTAGACCTAGTCGTCTCTATGTCTAAAATCACTGGCGTACCTACTGGCGAACTCCTGTCAGCATTTGGTAGCTACCTTTTTAGCAGTTTGGCGAACGCGCACCCTGTGTTCATGGATGGTGCGCGAGATGCTCTAGATTTCCTCGAAAAAGTAGAAACCTACATCCATGTCGAAGTGCGAAAACTCTATCCTGATGCTGAGCTGCCTACATTTGAATGTGAGCGCCAGCCCGGTGGTAAAGTTTTACACATGATCTATTCATCTAGCAGACATTTAGAAGATGTTTGCGACGGTTTGATTCAAGGATGCCTAAAATGGTTTCACTCTGACGCCGAAGTTGAGCGCCAGCCATTAGAAGGTGGTCGTGAATTGTTCATCATCAAAACGAGTTAGCGATGCCGGGTGACGACGTCAGTAAGTGGGAAAAGCGCTACCTGAGGGAGAAATCCGCTAGGTTGCAAGCTGAGGGTCTGCTAGAAGCCAAGAGCACCGAGCTCTACGAGGCAAATAAACAGCTAGAGAGGGAAATCCTAGAAGAGGCGAAACGCTATCATATAGAAGAGCAGAAGTTTACCGCGCTCTTTCACTCCTCTGTGGATGGCATTATTTTACACCACCAGGATGGCGAAATCATTGATGTTAATAACAGCATTTGTGATCTGTTGAAGATGACGCGTAAGCAGCTGATAGGGGGAAATATCATGAACCTTCACCCGCGCGAAGAGCGTGAGGTTTCAGCTAACGCCGCCGAAAAACTTAGGCGGATTGGATTGGTACGCTTTGAAACGGTGATGGTTCGCAGTGAAGGCGCTCCGCTGCCCGTGGAAATTTCAGCCACTCAGTTTGAGGTAGCAGGGGAAACCATTTGCCAAGGGATTGTGCGCGATATTTCAGGCCGCGTGGAAGTTCAGCTGGAGCTGCAAAAGGCGACCACTGAGGCGATTAAAGCTAACAAGGCGAAGTCACTTTTTCTAGCGACAATGAGTCATGAGATCCGTACGCCATTGAATGGCATTCTAGGTTTCACCGAGATTCTAATGGATTCACCACTATCAGAAGAGCAGAAACAACATCTCGATTTGATTCGTCGCAGTGGTGATATGCTGCTGCATATCATCAATGATATTTTAGATTTCTCCCGCCTAGACAGCGGTAAGGTCGAACTGGAGTTTGTCGATTTTGATGTCGTCGAAAGTATCGAACATTGCATCGATATTCAGCTGCCTGCTGCTACAGCTAAGGGAATCTTGCTGACGAGTTCAATTGGCGAGGAGGTTCCCGATGTCCTACATGGCGATGCGTCCAGGCTCCAACAGGTCTTGCTCAATCTAATTTCTAATGGCATTAAGTTTACTAACGAAGGCATGGTGCGAGTTGTCGTTGAGAGTTGCGGGCCACACTTTATTAAATTCAGCGTCGAAGATGAAGGGATCGGCTTTGATACAAAAACCAAGGACAGTATCTTCAACCCATTTGAGCAGGCTGATGCGTCGACAACACGTAAGTATGGCGGAACCGGCCTCGGATTGGCGATTTGTCGCCAGTTGGTAGAGGCGATGGGCGGAACCATCGATGCGACGTCGACACGTGGCAAAGGATCTTCATTCCATTTCACCCTGCCAGTTTATGCCGTGCAGGATAAAGAACAAGAAAGCGATCTTCAGGCAGATGTGCTGAAAGGTCAGAGGCTATTAGTGATTGATGATAGAATTGAAAACCTACTCCTGCTTCAAGCCTGGCTCACTCAGTGGGAATGTGACGTGACGATGGTTTCCTCATGTCGCGAGGCCTTGCAGATCATTCACGAAGACCGCGCTGGATTTGATTTGTTTGTTGTAGATATGTTGATGCCCGAGATGGATGGCTTTGAGTTTGCCCGTGAGGTGACACGTAGATTTACCAAACGAAAAGCGGGCATGGTCTTACTTTCCTCATCTCGTCTAGCTGGCCAGCGTGACCTAGCGCATAGTCTCGGCTATCAGACAGTGCTTTATAAACCTTTGAAAAAGGCGATTCTTAAGAAATGCCTGATAGATGCATTGATGAGCCACCAAGCGCAGCTGAAGAAGTTACATCCAAATAGTAGCGCGGCTATCACAGCTGGTGATAGAGTTCTTTTGGTAGAGGATAATCAAATCAATGCTCGCTTGGCTAAGGTCTTGCTTAGCAAAGAGCAGCTGGAAGTTGAGCTAGCTAACAATGGTGAAGAGGCTATCAAGGTGATTGCAGATTCCGCACCGTTCCAGCTAGTTCTGATGGATATCCAGATGCCTGTGATGGACGGTTTACAAGCGACGACCCTGATTCGCGAAGGCAAAGCTGGTGAAGCCAATAAGTCGATTCCCATCGTAGCGATGACAGCCAATGCCTTACCTGAAGATGAAGACCGCTGTTTGAAAGTGGGCATGAATGGCTATCTAGCGAAACCTATCAACGTTGATAATCTTCGCAAGGTGATTGAAAAATACTGCCACCAAGCCGTTTCTAGCTAGATTAGTGGATTGGGTATCTTCGCTTGTTAGCTTTCTTTGAGCTTGAGAATCTTATAGATCTCGGGCTCTTTTTTGTCTGCTAGCAGGAGTGATCTAGCTAGAATGCCAATGCGTGATTTGTAAGGGAGTTCTTGTTTTTTGAGGTATAAGGCATTGATTTCATCCGCCGTTAATCCTCTGTAGTAATCTTGCAGCACTTCGGCATTTTCGTTCATGTCCTTGGCGTAAACGAGAACGATGATTCGGCCTTCGAAGTTGACCATAAAATTGCCTTCTTTAGTTTCAGCCAGCTGGAATCTTACTTCGGGACAGGCATAGCGTTCGATGATTTGTTTGGCCGATTCAGCTGGAGATCTGTTGGGTTCGGTGATGGGTACCACGCTGCCATTAGTAAAGATGACGTAGGAGCGTTTTTCGTTGGTGAGCTGGCGGAAAGTATTGCTTATTTCTTCTAGATTACTCTGGTAGGGGGAATACCATTTCCCCTTGTTAGTCTGCGCCACCTCATGGGCAATGATTTCCGGCTCAGTCTGGTTCATGAGCTCTCGGTTCTCATGTTTGCGGTTGACGATAAAGGCTGAAATAAGAGCAACCATAGACGAAATTATGATGAGCGCATAGACAAGGACTCTATCTTCTAACGGTCTAGCGAAATTATTACCCATGATGTATAGATAACAGCCATTGGTAGTTGCTACAAACTGTTTTGTCAGAATGTTTTAAGGGGGTAAATACGAGGCTGTAAAAATTACAATCGTTGATTGACTTGTCTGTAAGTTTTACTGCTTTTGAGATTCTTGTGATCACAGCAAATTTCGCGGATATCTAAATTATGCTATATGGAATGGGGGTTTGCCAGTGGGGCTATTTAGATTGGCATAGTGTGTGCAATGAATGGGGCTGAGCTTCTATATAGGTGCTCAATTAACCCGATACCTCATAACCCCTAAGAATGATGAACATAAAAAATATCCAACAGCGATTGGACTCAGGCTCGAAAATGTTCGCTTCAGCTTCGGTGGTCGCCATGCTTTCTTGCGCGACCCTTCAGTTGCAGGCGGCCACGATAGTAGATACTGAGCTCCTGTTACTTGTTGATGTATCAGGCAGTGTTGATTCTAACGAATACAATCTAATGATGCAAGGTTACGCAGAGGCATTTCGAAGTTCCGATGTGCTGAGTGCGATTCAAGCTGGCAGCGAAGGTACGATTGCCGTCGCTCTAGCATTTTGGTCTGGCAGCAGTGATCAGGCGATGGCTGTTAATTGGACAGCGATCAATAGCTCTGAATCAGCGAATGCCTTTGCGGACGCTATCAGCCAGACGGTCCGCCCATACAGTGGCATGACGGCCATTGGCTCGGCTTTGGAATATGGTGCCACAACCTTCGGTACTGAAACTGGCGGCCTAACTGACAATGGATTCACTTCCATTTCGCAGATTATTGATATCTCAGGCGACGGCTACGATAACAATACTCCGCCCGACAATGTTAACCGAGCCCTCAATGTGAAGGCCGCTTCAGAAGCGGCTCTAGCATCCGGCGTCGACATGATTAATGGTCTGCCTATCGGTAATGCTGGTGGCGATTTGGTTGGCTATTATGAAACTTACGTCATTGGTGGAGAGGCTGGCGGTGTGGATGCTTTTGCCCAACCTACGGATACCTTTTCTGATGTGCAGAGCTCATTAGAGAAGAAGTTAGTCTCAGAGGTAGGTGCTGGTGCTAGCGCATCACAGGCCGTTCCTGAACCGAGTTCTATATTGCTCGTAGCCTTAGGTGGCATCAGTCTTTTGTGGAGAAGGAGTAAATAATAATGAAAACCAGTCGTTTTCATTGATAGGAGTGATTAGCTGTGGGCTTAGCTGGCTCGCAGCTAATTTTCTATCACTGGTTCTAAATAATGTAGTTTCTAGCTGATGTGACTAGCAATGAAAAAGCCGAAGCGATGAGCTTCGGCTTTTTGCTAGATTGTATTTCCTGCTAGCTGGATGGTGGGTACGAGTTTGTTAATGTGTAATAGCTAGACGAAGTCTCTGTTGATTTGTGATAGGATAGTGCTGTCTTTTATTTTATCATCATCAGCTAACATAAATGCTTTGGATAAGATTACCGATAACTTGTCGTCGCCTGAAAACGGCAAGAATACTATATTTTTACTAGAAACTCTGGATGGAGCTTTGACGATGCACAAATACTGGTCATTTGGCGTCATCAGAATATTTCCGCTACCTAGATGAATTTTGTAGGAACGTATTGACCCTTTTACTTTGAGGAATTTTCCTTCTAGTTCACATCGGTCTGCGATTTTGAGTTTCGGAAGTAGATGTTGGAGAATTTCTTTTCTCATCTCAGCGGTTTCGCCTAAGTTACCAAATGATTGCTCATTCCAATAATTTTGGAAACTTCCATTTGGGCCGCCGTCACTCCAATTAGGGTCATTGCCAACGCTGGTTACACCAACAAAGAGGTCAACGTCTCGTAAGATTTCAGATAGAACTAATGGCGGGATGTCTTCTATGTCTAGCGGGGCTTCACTAGTTTCATTTCCCCAACCTTGACCGTATGAGCCTCCGCAAGCATGAGCATATAGTAAGGGGGAGTCGATTTTATAGAAACGAACCTGATCAGTAGATAGATAGCGGTATGCTCCTGAATCAACGACGTAATCTTCGTGCCAGTCATCGCCAATACCTTCGATCCAGAATTCAGCACGCAATCCATAGTTAGGTAGTTCTTTATAGGCGGGCGGGTAGCAGTCGTCTACCATCATGCGTAGTTTGTTTTTCCAGCCTCTAATGGCGCAAAGTGAACTAAATTGGTGCTGTTTGAGTATATGTGATGCAAAGCGGTTGGAGTATATCTCGGTATTTTTCTCAGCATCCGTGAGCAAGTAAACTTCTCGGTGAGCTTGCTTGAATGGTTGCTGAATCATATATTCAAATAGAAAGCGTCTCCACTCCATGACGACATCAGCTTCAGAGTTGATAGGGTGCCATATTTGGACGGTGGTATTATTGATATCAATATCAACCTCCACTCCATTGATGTCCTTTAAACCTCCTTCTAGCCAAATTGCTTCAGTCATCTTACCGTCTAATGTCAAAGTCCAGATCAGTCGTCGTGCAAGTATGCCTACGACAGGGTGGTTCAAATATCTTTCGCTCCAGATTGAATACGACCAAGACTTTTCTAGCAGGAAGATGTTATCTAGCCGCTCTCTCTGTGCGCTAATCATCTTTTCAAGATCTTTAAGGCTCGCTCTGAGCTCTTTTAGTTCTTCTCCATAATCAGCTCTGACTGCTGCAGGCACTGACTTGATAGCTTTCCCCTTTGGGTTAATGAAGCTCAAGGTTGGTTTTTTATCAATGACGGTGACAACTGCAGTGTATTCTCCTAACTGCTCTTGATAGCCACCAACCTCAGTTAAGCCGTATTCAGGAACGCTCATTTCTTCTAACTCGTCAGTAGTGACATTGATTTGAGCTGCTAGCTTGACGAGTGCTTTTTGAATACTTTTCTGGGCAGTGCCAAATTTTACTTTGGTTTTCATTAGGGCAAGATGTGCTAGAGCGCAGTCTGAGCCAATGTGTCCAAGAGCCCAGACACATGCGTTCCCTACACGAGTAGCTCTGGCACCAATGCCAGGTACCTTTTTGTAGCTGCTTATGCCAGCTTCGCCAATGACTCTAGTTAGCTCGTCATTTGCTACGAGCGCGGCCGTCCAAGCTAAACCTTTAAGTACAGCTAAGTGGGGTTCACAGAATAATAGTGAGCTGTCTAAATAGTATGTCTCTTCATCAGAGTCTTCAGCTGTAGACGGTTTGTCGATTAGTGGAAACCATTTGATAAGGTTGTTACAGACTGATTGTTGTCCTATAGCGTCAATGTGTTTCTCAGCGGTGCGCAGCCATTTTTTCGTTGGGCTACCTGGTTGGCTGTCTGAGGCATGATCAATGAGAGTAACCCACTGTATATGTGAGGTGTCGTTCATCTCTTCGAGGTCATCTAATAGGGCTTCAGCAAATACTTCGCCGTTCTTGTTGATAGGGTTTTTAGGCAACTCTTTGAAGTCGTCTCCTAGTGGATCCCTAAGTTTTGCAGCCCATTTCTTCTGCTCAGGGTTGCCGTTTCCCCATTGTTTGATCAGCTTTGCGCAGGCGTCAATGAGTCGGGGCGAAAGCTCTTTTCCAGATTTCTGGTATCTACTAACTGTAGTGCCAAAGTAGGCCTGAGGGCAGGATCCCCAGCTGCTTAACTGAGCAAGAACTGTGGCGACTTGCCGTAGAACACTATCAGTGAAGGGTAATTTCCTTCGTAGTAGGCTGGCTAGAATTAGCTTTATATTTACCCTGTCAGCGAGAGCCGCAGCTCGCTTGCTTTCCGGAAGCTCCATAGCCTTGCTGATTGAATCATAATGCTGGCATAATAGAGATGTTAATTCTACTTGCTCGGAAGGGGGGAGATCTAGCAGAGCTTTGCAGCTTGGGTGTGAGGTGATTCGTTCACTATCGTGTGGTGAGATGTTTTCAACTGACCGTAGGTATTGCTCTAGTAGATTTTCAATTTTGCACATAATCATTAACCTCCAATTAAGGGTGTGAGTTTCACGAAGCTTACATCTGTGTTAGCAGTGAGAGAAACCACTTCATCCAGATCGCTAACTTGCTTTTCTCCTATGACGATAAAGAAGCCATTCCTTTCAAAGGCATCACAGGCGGTATCGTATTGCTGCAGCCAATCGACTGGCTGCGGCTTGGGTTTCTTTTTGCGGCTGTTATCTGAGCCTGCGTTTAGGCGTTGCTCATCCCTGTTTGGTGTGATGAGAAGTGTTGGTTGCTTAGTTTCTTGAGTAATTGATAGATTGTACTCTGCGACTTCTTGGTAGATTCGCTCTTTAATGAGTTCTCGTACCGTCATGGATTCGTCCAAGAATGAGATGGTCATCTTAGAGCTAGCGCTGGAACCTGAGCCTAATTTTTCGTCTGATATAGTTACGGTCGGCATGTTGTGTCTGCTTTTATCTCACTCTAATGATTAGTGTGATTGTATGTCCAGCTAATGATTTTCAGATACAAAAAAAGCCGAAGCGATGAGCTTCGGCTTTTTGCTAGATTGTATTTCCAGCTAGCTGGAATATTGAGCTGATAGGTGGGCTATTCAGCTGGTAGTTCTTCTACGACGATACGTGGGAAGACTGGTTTTGGTTTACCAGTTTGGTCGCCGGCTTGCATCAATCCCCATTTCAGTTGGTCAAGCAGTAGCTCAGAGAGTTCAGGCTTGAGGAGCTGGCTTTGGATTTTTGCGCTGCACTCAGGCAGTACTGGGCTTAGCAGAATGCTGATGTGAGCAACGCTTTCTACCATGTGATAGAGAACGGCTGCTAGCTGGTCCTGTTTGTCTTCGTGTTTGGCTAGCTCCCACGGTGCGTTGCGCTGGGCGAAGCCATCGCAGTAGCTAACGTGCGAGTAGATAGCTCGCATTGCCGCTGAGGTATCGTACTTTTGCATCGCTTCGTGGTAGTCGGCGGTTGACTTTGTTAGTGATTCACGTAGGGCGATACAGTCATCACTATCGTACTCAAATGACTTCAGCTCGCCACCAAGGAATCGCTTGGTCATATTGAGCGAGCGGTTACAGAGGTTGCCGAGGCTGTTAGCTAGCTCGGTATTGTAGAGAGTGATGAGACGGTCGAGGTTGAAGTCGGCGTCTTTACCGGTGATGATGTCGCGAACGAGGTAGTAGCGCAGTGCATCGGTACCAAATTTGTCGGCGAGCACGTCTGGATCGACGACGTTGCCAAGTGATTTAGACATCTTCTCACCTTTGATGTTCCACCAGCCGTGAACGAGGAGTTGTGGCATTTGCTCGTCTGTGAAGCCAATAGCTTTGAGCATGATTGGCCAGTAGATAGAGTGTGATGGCACCATGATGTCTTTGCCTATCACGTGGATGTTAGCTGGCCAGAGTTTTTCGAATTCTGGAAGCTCAGCGTCGTCTGCTGCTAGGTAGCCAGCAAATGAGATGTAGTTGATCAACGCGTCAAACCAAACGTAGGTGACGTAGTCGGTGTCGAATGGAAGCTCGATGCCCCAACGTAGGCGTGACTTCGGGCGAGAAATACACAGGTCATTTCCTTCAGCGCGCTCAATGGCATTGAGGACTTCACTGCGGCGGAATGCTGGAATGATGAAGTCTTCGTTAGACTCAACAAACTGGCGCAGCCAAGCGACGTGTTCGCTGAGTTTGAAGTACCAGTTTTCTTCTTCGATTTCTACTACTTCGCCCCATTCAGCGCCAAACTCACCGTCTTCACCACGCTCTTTGTCGGTTAGGAATTGTTCTTGGCGAACGGAGTAAAATCCTTTGTAAGCCTTTTTGTATAGCTGGCCGCGGTCGTGCAGATCGTTCAGGATCGTTTGCACACAAGCTTTGTGTCTGGCGTCGATTGTTTCAGCCCAGCCGTCGTATTGCAGGCCAAGTTTTTTCCACAGGTTGAGGAACTTCTTGGTATTCTTTTTGCAGAAGGTAGCTGGATTGACACCTTCTTTTTCAGCTGTCTGTTGGACTTTTTGTCCGTGCTGGTCCACGCCGGTGAGGA
This sequence comes from Persicirhabdus sediminis, assembly GCF_016595495.1. GTDB lineage: Bacteria > Verrucomicrobiota > Verrucomicrobiia > Verrucomicrobiales > Akkermansiaceae > Persicirhabdus > Persicirhabdus sediminis. The sequence goes on along the minus strand of NZ_JAENIM010000023.1, from coordinate 19,667 downwards.
AGAAAACTTCATCTCCAGCTAGGCGGCGGTAGCGACAGATCACATCGGTGAGTACCTTTTCGTACGCGTGGCCAATGTGTGGAGCTCCGTTAGTGTAGTCGATTGCTGTTGTGGCAAAGAACATGATTTGGCTTATGAAAGAGGTTAGAGTAGTTGGGTTAGAAATAAAATGCCTGGCTGAACCAGGCATTTTGTTGATTGATTGTTGGTCTGGCTAGTGAAGCAAATTAGTTGCTCACTTGGCGGCCAGTCACCTTAGCCGCGGCGAATTGCTCGCGCAGCCAGTTGCTGAAGATGTAGTAGCTGAGGCTAGTATTGTAGGTTTCGTATGCCTGTTCTAGCTGGTTGCGGTTGCTTTCGCTATCTTCGAGCTCGCGCTTGACGAGGTGGATGAAGAATGCGCGGTCGCGGTCAGTGAGAACTTCAGAAACTTGGTTTGGGTTGAGTTTCTTAGCTGCGTTGAAAACAAGGTTAGGATTGTTTTCGTTCTGTGGACGATCACCACCACGAATGCCGAAGGTGTCAACTTTAACCACTTCGAGCTCGAGTTCTTTAGCTGCATCTTCGAATGATTTGCCAGCAGCTACCTTTTCGTTGATAGACGCGAGGGCTGCAGCTGCAGCGTCGGCCACGGCTTTGTCTGCATTTTCGGCGATGAGTTCAGCTTTAGCTTGTACTTTAGCGGCTTCAAATTCCTTAACTTGTGGTTCGACACGCTCGGTGATCTGGAAGATAACAAAGTTTTTGTCGCCGATAGAGATTGGGTCAGAAACGCGCTCGTAGAGAGTATTTTCCCAGATGGCATCATCGAAGATAGCATCTGATAGGAGTCTGTACTTATTGTCTCGGCTGTTAACTGGCACCATCAGCTCAGCTGGCACGGTGCCGCGAGTGAAGAGTTCAGTTTCAGTTAGCTTGTAGCCATTAGATTCCACAGCTGCTTTGAATTCTTTACCGTGGCTAGCATCGATCTGGTCTGAGACTAGTTCTACGTTGCGGTTAACTTGCTTTACGTGTTCGGCACGGGCAGCTTCTTTTTCAGTTTCGCTGAGCGCAGCATCACCTTCTTTGTCTTCAGGTAATGTAGAGTTGAAAATCACATATGAGATTTTGCGCTGTTCGTCGGTGAGCCAACGGTCGCGGTTTTCTTCCCAGAATGCTTTCACTTCTTCTTCGCTAGGGTTTTGTTGTTTAACAAACTCGTCGCGGTCGAAAGTGATTTTTTCTACAGTAACCAGCTGTTGGTCTGACTGGAAGTCAGTCGTGAATCCATCGAGAGGCGCTTGCATGTTGCCGCCAATGAGATCGACGAGTTGTTGGAAAATCAGCTGGTCGCGGAAGAGTTCGAGCAGGTCAGACTCGCGCATGCCGATGCGTGGCAGTCTTTCTGAAACGAAGTCGTTGTAGGCAGCTTGATCAAATTCACCACCCATGGAGAAGATAGAACGCTCGTGAAGGAACTTAGTGACGGCTTCATCAGAAGCGTAAAGACCTAACTTCTGCGCTTCAGCCTTAGTGATCGCACGGTTAGCGATGAACTGGTTAGTGCTTTCAGCTGAGAGATTGCCACCTCTGAGCTCTTGCCAGTCTACTCCGAGCTGCTGCACATAGGCGTAGAGCATGGCTGCATTTGCCAGTTGGATAGTTGAGGAGCCTTCACGTTGATAGGTTTTCTGGTCGAATTTTTGTCCATTCACAGTGAGGAGAGCAGGTCCACCAGTTAAGCTGGAATTGCTTCCGCTATTCATGGTGAATAAGAATCCTGCTGCGAGCAGAATGAACACGAAGGCCATAAGACCCGTATATTTGCGCATGTTTTCTAGCATGACTGTAGCGTAGGTAGTTGTGATTTGTTCGGGTGGCTCAGCTGATTTTCCACCATCGAGCGCGTAATCTAGGGGGATAGGCGCTCGGCTTCAATACTAATGTGCGATGATCTCCGCGAGTTTTTTTTACATGTTTTGAGGTGAAGCTTGTCGGACGGTCATCAAGCGCTAGTTTGAATTCATGCGCCAGCTTGCCATCATCCCGACAAAAGCATTGGTCTCATCCCTAGTCACAATCTCTCTATCCCTTATGGCTCCTACTTATTCAGACGATACTGATGTGCGAAAAATGAATCATCTAGCACAATCAACTTCTCCCTACTTGGCCCAACATGTCTACAACCCGGTCGACTGGTACCCGTGGGGAGAGGAGGCAATTGCTCTAGCCAAGAAGCAAAATAAGCCGATTTTTTTAAGCATTGGCTACTCAACTTGCCATTGGTGCCACGTTATGGAGCGTGAATCTTTCGAAGATGAAGCGGTGGCGGAGGTGCTAAACAAGTATTTCATTAGTGTAAAAGTGGACCGCGAAGAACGTCCCGATGTGGATGCAATTTACATGGCGGCCTATCATGCCATGCAGGGCGGCGGTGGCGGGTGGCCACTGAACATGTTTCTCACTCCTGAGCTGAAGCCATTCTACGGTGGCACCTATTTTCCACCGCAGTCGAAGAATGGCAGGCCTGGATTTAAGCAAGTCGTTGCCCATCTCGGACAGGCATGGGAAAATGAGGGCGCTGAGGTGGTGAAGAGCGCTAACGAATTTCATGATCAGCTGATAGCTCGCTTGCAAGTTGGTGCTGCGGAAAATCCAGCGGGTCAGCTAGATGAGTCTAACTTGAAGTTAGCCGTCGACCAGTTGATGCGCGGCGTAGACTGGGAAAATGGTGGCTGGAATGCTTCAGGACCAAAATTCCCGCAGGTATCTAACCTTCGATATCTATTGCAGAGTGGTGATGCGCAAGCGCGTCAGTTTGTTTTACTGACCTGTGATAAAATGATGAATGGCGGCATTTACGACCAGCTGAGTGGTGGGTTTCACCGATACTCAGTCGATGGTATTTGGCTGGTGCCGCATTTTGAAAAAATGCTCTATGATCAAGCGCAGTTGATAGAGTTGTACTTAGATGCCTGGTTGATCACTGGGAAAGTTGCATACAAACAGGTAGTTGAGGATACGATTGGCTACGTATTGCGCGAGATGCGCCACGAGCAAGGCGCCTTCTATAGTGCGCAGGATGCTGGCAGTGAGGGCAAGGAAGGAAAGTTTTGTTGTTGGACCATGCGCGATCTTGCCGAACTAACTGATGACCAGCGCGATGTGGTGGTGAAATGGTTTGGCATGTCTCCAGCTGGAAACTTTGTTGATTTCAGCGATCCTGACCCGCTGCCTAACTTGAACGTATTACACCTAGCTAATCCAGCTATGGAGCTATCGGCTGATGAGAGAAATTCTCTAGCTGACGGCATTGCTAAGATGCGTGAGCTCCGTGCAGCTCGTGTTCCAGCTGCCACTGATGATAAAATTCTAGCGGACTGGAATGGCATGATGATTTCATCACTAGCTAGAGCATCTCGAGTATTACAGAAGCCTGAATATTTGGATGCAGCGACAAATGCGTATGGGTTCCTTGTGCAAGAACTTCACGATTCAGAGGCGAATCGATTGGCGCACGTTTGGTGCCGAGGTCGCAAAGATGATAGTGATCAAGCACTGAGCTACCTGCATATGTTGCAGGCCAGCTTGGCCATCTATCAAGTTTCATTAGAACCAGCATATCTAGCAATGGCAATCAAACTAGCAGACGCCAGCTATGAAGTTTTCTACGATAAAGAAAATGGTGGATTCTATAACAGCCCGCAGCGGGATGATTTGGTTTTGCGCTTGAAGGGGGAGTACGATGGAGCGACGCCAACAGCCAGCTCAGTGGGGACGATGCAATTTCACTTGTTAGCTGAAATCACGGGTGACAAAAAGTGGCTAGAAGCAGTGGAGAAATCATTCACCGCGCATCAGTCTATCTTGTCGAGTTCACCGGCATCGATGAGTCTTTTGGCCTCAGCTTTGGATAGGCAGCTAAAAGCCAAACAACATCTGGTGATAGCTGAGGGGGATGATGATCAGCTCGTTGAGATGTTAGTGGTAGCTCAACAGGTTTATAAACCTCGGCTTGTGGTAATGGGTAATCAAGGAGCAGTGGGGGCATTTAGCCAAAAACTGGATTCATTAGATGAAAAAACAACAGCTTATCTATGCGAAGATTATACCTGCAAACAGCCTGTTACAGATGCGGCTGCTCTGCGTGAAATTCTGCAAAGTGATAAAGCAAAGAGCTTGCTAGAGATGGATTAGTAAGCATAGCTAGACACTAATAATAAACTACTCATTTAGAAACGCTCTCTCTGGCTGCTAGCTGGAGAGGGCGTTTTTTTGTCCGTGCGTGGTCGAAAATGGGTGCAATTTGCTAGCTGGAAGATGCTGTAAAAATTACAGAGCGCGGTTTTTAGACTGTAAAAATTACAGCTTTTTCTAGTGAGCGGCCATTTTTTGTATTCTGTATACATATCTGATTTTCCATTGCTCTATATAGCATTGTGGCGATTTTTCACGGTGATTTGGGGACTTGGCACAGCTTGTGTAATACCTATGTCGACCCTCCTTGCTATGAATGACTCCACCACATCCCCCAACCAAGCCGATATCTCCCAGCACATCTACGAGCAGGTAGGCAAGGAGATCATGAGTGAACAATTTGAAGCGAGTTGCATCGCTCTAGCTCATGCTCAGTCTGGCGGCAATCATCACAAGGCTATGTCAATTTACGCTGCCGCAAGAATCAAACAGCTAAGCGCGACTGAGGTGGGATACAAGAAGTTTGCAGCCACTCAGACCATAGCGGTCCAAGCAACAAGCGATAGTCAGTCTGAGCCCCGCGTTCAGCCAACACGTCGCAGTGGTGCCGCACCTCTAGCAAAAATGGAACCGCTAAAAAGACGCCGCCGTGCTAGTCGGTCTAGCAAGAAGTCACCATTGAATGTATTGCTGGTTTTGCTAGATGTTTTGTTCAAGCACACCTTTTTAGCTACAGCTGGTGCTGGATCTAGCATTGCCTTAGTCTACTTGTTATTAGGCAAGGATGGTGCGCCAATTTCCATCCCTGTGCTCGCTGCAGCAGTTGCCGCCCTGGTTAGCTTTGTTCCTGTTGTGGTCTACCTAGCGAGCCGTTTCCATTTCAGCTCATTGAGCTACAGACAGATCACAAATTACGCGCTAGCAGCATGCTGTGCCCTGTCCTGTGTTTCTGGTTTTGGTTTGATGAAAAAAGGCATCAAACAGCAAAAAGTAGCTGCAGTGTTAGTAGCTGAGCCAGCGGTTGAATACGTCGAGCACAAGTCAGGCACGACTGATTCGGAGCCATTGGTGCTAGCGCAAAATGACAATTTCTCTATCAAATAAGCCCACAATGTAACCCCCAAATAGAAATGAAAACACCATTATCTTCAAGCCTAGCAATCGTCAGCCTTTTGCTATTCATGTGTCAGCTAACTTTTGCTACTAATCTGCCTAGCAGCCAGCTGGAAATAAACTCAGCTCTGGTAAGTATTGTTGAGCCTGCAGATAACGCTCGATCGGTGCCAGAGCCAAGCGTGATGTTATTATCAAGCCTCGCTATTCTGCTTATTCTACGTCGTCGCCGTTGTGGTTCAGAGTTTTAATAATTAACGTCTATCAACTCTCTATCGCGTACTTTTTCATTTTGTTATAAACAGACTTTTCCGCGATTCCTAGTACCTTGGCTGCCTTTGATTTATTGCCACTGCATGCCGCAAGTGTCTGTTCTAATGATAGTTTCTCAATATCAGCCCATTTCATATTTCCGAGATTGGGCTGATTGCTTTCACCTTCAGCTGAGGATGATTTCAGCTGACTAACTAAGTCGCTAGCGGAAATCGTGTTATTTTGGCAGAATGCCGATGCCCGTTCCATCATGTTCTCGAGTTCACGAACATTACCAGGCCAGTGGTATTCTAGCAGCATGTCGCGGGCTTCTTTATTAATAGAGGCTGCTCGATCACCGCGTCGCTCGGCAATTTTTTGCAAGGCGCGTTCACACAGTGGGATGATGCACTGCACTCGCTCGCGCAGCGCAGGCACAACTAACTGGAAAACATTAAGTCGGTAGTAAAGATCTTCGCGGAAGCTTCCTGATTCTATCTTTTCCTCAAGGTCGAGGTTGGTGGCGACTATGATTCTAACGTCAGTCTTGAGAATACGCTCACTGCCGAGCCGGTAGTACTCACGGTCTTGCAGAACATTGAGCAGCTTAGGTTGCAGGTCTAGTGGTAGGTCGCCAATTTCATCTAAAAACAATGTGCCTTTATCGGCCATCTCAATCTTGCCGATGCGCTTCTTCATTGCCCCTGTAAATGCGCCTTTTTCGTGGCCAAATAACTCAGACTCCAACAGTTCACGAGGGAGTGCTGGGCAACTAACGGTAACGAGTGCATGTTGATTGCGCTGGCTCAGCTGGTGAAGCTGTCTAGCAATCATTGTTTTACCTACGCCGCTTTCTCCGGTTAGTAAGACAGTGGCCTCTAAACTTGCTATCTTTTGAATCTGATCTAGCAAGACCTGCATGGATGGTGATACCGCGATAATGTCACTAACAGGCGTAGTGTCATTGATCATTTCCTTCAGCGTGGAATTTTCTTCAGCTAGCTGGCGCATTTTGCGCGCTTTGTGTAGCACGGCAAAAAGTTCGCTAGGATCAAAAGGTTTGGTCAAATAATCGTAGGCGCCAAGTTTCATGGCGGTCACCGCTTCACTTGCTTCTGAGCTAGCCGTTAGGATGATCGCTGGCAGGTGTGGGTGATCTTTGGTTAACTTCTTCAAAACTTCTAGCCCACTCATGCCTGGCATATTTAAGTCTAGCAAGACGACCTCAGTAGCTGGAGAAATCAGCTGCAATACTTCATCACCTGAGTGAGTGATGATAGGCTGAAATCCTTGTTTTTTAGCGTGAATCTCGAGCAGCCCAGTGATCACGGTATCGTCATCTGCGATGATTAGATTAGCTTGTTTTGGTTTTTTCATGGCAATGGGCGGGGGCTGTATATAGATTCCAGCTTGACGGTGCAAAGGCGCGTCTAGCATATTACTATCAAGTCATCATGGAGCAAATCATAAATTCTAATCAAATTGATATAATCTTTTCAGGGGCAAAGGATGAGGTGTCAGCGATTATGAATGACTTCAAAGATGATGCCGTTTGTCAGCTGGTTCAGTTAGCTGATCAACCTGTTGACGTGCAACTAGGTGTACTGCACCAACTCAAGGGCGCGGGGGCTAGCTTTGGGATGAAGTTGTTAGCTGATAATCTAGCTGACATTGAAGAGAAGATAAAATCAGCCAAGATGGAATTGGATGCAGATGAGACTTCACATCTAGCAAACACGGTACTCATAAGCGTGCGCGCCATCGAGGAATACCTACTGGGTTGATTTTTTATTTCTTCTAATCAGAGCCATGCCAGAGCCAAGGGCGATGAGGGCAATTGAGCTCGGTTCGGGAACGGCGGTGATTTGGGTGATTTCGATGGTATTGTTTGAGGCCCCTTCAACACTAGAAAACATGGAGATTTCGACCACATCATTGCCGTCAAAACCTACATGTTCATTAATGTAAAATACTTGAAATGATGAACTAGGGTTGGTTGATGTGTCTGGAATGTAGCCAATAAACCAAGCTTGGTTTCCAGCGCTGTCCTTAATATTAAATGACATGTCCAAGGAGCCAGTTGTTGATGTATGGGATCCTAGCAGCAGGTTGAATGTGATGTCGCTAGCCTGGCTTATGCCCATGTTGGATAACATATCACCGTCGTCATCACTAACGTTCCAGACGGTTTTAAAGGTTGGTGCTATGCCTGCGATGTCGTTAGTTTGTTGCGTTAGCGAACCACCGCTGGCGGTATTGCAACTCATGCTAGCTTGATCGTCTGCTGTGTAGCTAGTGTCTGAGCTGATGCTGATAGATCGATCGCCAATGGCTGTTGAGCCGATATTGGTCATGCTAGAATCACTAATAACTTTGGCTCCGTTTGGTGTAGAGATCTCAACTTCGGCGCTTGGGTTATCGCCATTGCTAGAGAAGTTATCAATCAGCAAGGTCGTTGCTTGAGACTCGGCTAGACTGACTATTATTGAGGCTGTGATGATAGGGATTGATTTCATAAGTAGCTAGTTATCAATCTGCAGTCTAATATGAGTACGTTTGTGCCGACAAGTTAAATCTAAACATTGTTTGGTTTAGTGTGGTTAGGTTTCGGCACTAAAGTTTCGGCACAAAAAAATCCCGAAGCCAACTGGCCTCGGGATTTAAGAAATTCGTGATGATGTGCTTGACTAGTGAGTTACACGAGTTTTGTATCCATTGCCGAGAACGCGAACGCGGTCGCCTACATTGAATGCCTCACGTGGGTTGACTTCCTGTGGTACTGAGATTGAACCACCGCTATCAAGTTTTACAGTGATTTCGATACCAGCGCGTGAGCCCATGGACTGTTCGAGGTTTGAGCCGATAGCAGAACCGACTGCTGCGCCACCGATGGCCCCAGCTGTGTTAGCTGTGCGGCCGCTACCAATGTTGCTGCCGAGGAAACCACCTGCGATGCCGCCGAGTACAGCGCCAGCTTGGTTATCACCTTCGAGTTTGATGTTTCTGATAGAAGTTACTTTACCAGTGCGAACTGATTGAGCGCGACCAGCTTCAGCGCGGTTGTATGTATCTCCAGTCATGGAGTCTTGAGCGCATGAGCTGAGAAGGACGACGCCTGCAATGAGAGGTATGAATGCTTTTCTGAACATGATGAGATAATAATTTAGCCTTACGGTTTTGTAAAGTTGTTTGCTAGACGGTTTTGGGGATGGGCTTATTCACGCAAAGATGTAGTGAAGCGTATGATTAGATGTGGTGCATGAGTCATTATTTATTGCCTTGTTGATGTTTAAATCATCTCAGTGTGAAATTCTTGACGATTTATAATGGCGCAAATCGATTGGATGATTATGTTGGTGGCGATCAGAAATTAGATTCAATCCACATAAATGATGATAAATGTAACACTCGCTAGTATGTCTAGCTCGATGATTGTCCTTTTGGTTCTCATCGGCCTATTGGTTGTGCTCGGTTTTTGGCTAATGGGCCAGTACAATGGTCTTGTTGTTAGCCGTAACCGTTATAAGAATGCGTTTTCGCAAATCGACGTGCAGTTGAAGCGTCGCTATGACCTCATTCCTAACTTAGTTGAAACTGCTAAGGGGTATATGAAACACGAAAGTGAAACCTTAGAGGCGGTTATTGCTGCGCGTAATGCTGCTAGTTCTGCTAGTAAAAATGTGAACCTTGATGATGCCGGCAGTATGCAGGCATTGATGGGCGCTGAAGCTTCACTTGGTGGTAGCTTGGGCCGTTTGTTTGCTCTGTCTGAGAGCTACCCAGATCTTAAGGCTAACGAAAACATGATGCAGCTTAGCGAAGAACTTACATCGACTGAGAACAAGGTGTCATTTGCTCGTCAGGCATACAATGATTCGGTGACAGCCTACAATAACAAGCGCGAAGTATTTCCAGCTAACATTGTAGCTGGCATGTTCAACTTTGGTGAAGCTCAGTTATTTGAGGTTACTGAAGCCGAGCAGCGCGAAGCCGTTAAAGTTTCTTTCTAATTATCAATACATAAATTTGCATGAGCATCACTGCGGTGATGCTCGTTTTTTTCTCATCACACAGTTAGGTCATGAATTTTTACGAAGCACAGGATGCCGCCCACCGGCGCACTAAGTGGTTATTTGTCTACTTTGTACTCGCCGTTGTGGGCATAGTGATTTCTCTATATTTTGTGATTTTGCTAGGTTTGTACTTTGGCGGTTTTAGCAATGTATCGTTGTGGATGCCAAATGTGCTGATGAACACGGCGCTGATAGGTTGTGCGCTAATTGTATGTGGTAGTGTTTTCAAATCATTACAGCTAAGTGGCGGTGGTGATGTGGTGGCGCGCGATATGGGGGCGCGCCAGATAGATCCCAATACAAGTGATAGAGAAGAGAAACGCTTAGTAAATATCGTTGAGGAAATGGCGATCGCATCTGGCGTGCCGGTTCCTCAGGTCTGGGTGATGGATGATGAGATGTCTATCAACGCCTTTGCGGCGGGTACAGATCCAGGTAATGCGGTAGTTTGCATGTCGCGTGGTAGTCTGCAGTATCTCAACCGCGCTGAGCTGCAGGGGGTTGTTGCTCACGAGTTCAGCCACATTCTCAATGGTGACATGAAGATGAACATGCGCATCATGGGGTGGATTTTTGGCATCATGATGATTTCGCTGATAGGGCGAGTTCTGATGGATGCGATTTATTTCACTGGTGGCTCTAGGTCGCGTGATAAAAATAGCGGCAATCTAGGAATACTTATATTGGTTGTTGGCATTGGCTTAATGATTGTTGGATCTATCGGCGTGGTTTTTGCGCGCATGATCCAGGCGGCAATTTCTCGCCAGCGTGAATATCTAGCTGACGCATCTGCGGTGCAATTTACCCGTGAGCCAGCTAGCATTGCTGGAGCATTGAAAAAAATCGGCGGTATGGGTGAGAGGATGCATGCCTCTAAGGCTGGTGAAGCTAGCCACATGTTTTTCTCTGATGCTGGTTTATTTAGTTTTGGCATGGCTACCCATCCGCCCATAGATGTGCGCATCCGTGCGGTTGAGCCGGACTGGGATGGCGAGTTTTCTGACGTGGAGTTAGACAAAATTGGCTCATTGCCGCCACGTCGCTCACAGATGCCAGCGCGCAGGCCATCAGCTGGTATGGCTGCAGGTCTAGCTGGCGCAGCTGTAGCTTCATCGCGTCCAACGGTTCCGCCGCCAATTCCGCAAGCTCGCGACGTTGGCGAGTCTGATTTTACCCAGCTGGCGACTGGTCAGCAGATCATGAAATCGCTAGATGCTAGCTGGATTGAAGCCTGTCACCAGCGTGAGTCTGCTCAGGCATTGGTTTTAGGCATGTTGTTAGCGCAAGATGCCGAGTTGCACGCAAGCGAGCTCAGCTTCCTAACTGAGAAGTTAGGGGAGGAGGCTTCTCAGCTAGCTGAATCTTGGAGCAAAAAACTACTCGGTTTGCATTCGTCAAAGAAGATAGCTTTGATAGATTTGTGTATTCCTAGTCTGCGCAATCTATCACCTGGCGAGTATACACGTTTTCTCGATGTTAGCCGTTGGTTAATTTCTAGCGACGGGCAGGTAGATTTGTTTGAGTTCATGCTGCAGAAAGTAGTCGAGCGCCATTTGCAATCACATTTCAACCCACGTGGTCACCAGAAGATCAAATACCGACGCATTGAAGATCTGATGGTCGAAGCGTCTATCATTGTGACGACGATTTCGTCGATGAGCGCGGAAGGTGAGATTGCTGAAGTTTTTGCCAGCGCCACGCAAGGTTGGTCCCAAATGAAGCTGATGGAGCCAGCTGACTGTGGTCTACAGTCGATTGATGCCGCGGTGCAGAAGTTTGATTTGGCGTCGCCACTGGTGAAGAGGCAGTTGATTCAGATGTGTGCGTCGGCGGTGATGTTTGACGGCGAAATTCACAGCCGTGAGGCTGAGATGCTGCGTGCGGTGGCTGATGCCATGGGCTGCGCAATGCCACCATTTGTGGCGAATGCTCATCTGGGCGATGAATAGATCTGCGCGAAAAAATATCGGTCATTCAGAAGAAACTTCTTTTTTTTTCAGTATTACTCTTTATGGGTGAGGAAATGGACAGTGCTGAAACAAAGGTTTTTTTCAATAAATGGGATCTGTATCAGAATGTTATTGAGCAAAATTACATGCATCATGACGAGCTGATTGCAGCCTTAAAGAATTGGTCGCAGTTGGCATTGCCATATCGTGCACGTGTGCTTGATCTCGGTTCTGGTGATGCGCATGTGGCGGCAAATGCGTGGAGCCACGAGAGTGAAGTGCGCTATACGGGCATTGATTTTTCCTCATCAGCGGGAAAAATTGCGCGCGAGAGATTGGAGAAGATCGACTGGCAAGTGGAGATGATTGATGGTGATTTTCTCGACAAACTCGACCAGCTGGAAGGTCCCTACGATGTGATTGTTGCTGGTTATACCTTGCACCATTTATCTGGCCCGGAGCAATTGGCGGTGATCGCCAGAGCGCGTCAGTTGCTGTCGCCACAGGGCACATTGATGGTTTATGATGTGGTGCGCCGCGATCAGGAAACTAGAGATGAATTCAATCAGCGATTGCTCAGTCACATCGATGACGACTGGAAGACCTTTGACGACAATGAGCTGGCGGCGATTCGTCAGCACATTTCTAGGGAAGATTACCCGCAGACGAAGTCGTGGTGGCAGAAATCAGCACGGCTCGCTGGCTTTGGCAATTGGCACCTTCACTTTGCTGACGAGAGAGATTTTTTCTATCTCATCGAGATGAGTTAGTGTGCTAGCTAGCTGGGTAAAAATATAGCCAGCTGGCTCGGTGTGAGCGCAACTGGCTGGGAATGATTGGTGAGTATTAGTTACCGCCGATTTTGAATTCGATGGTCAAGTCGTCGCTGATAGATTCGATGGCGGCGATGAGTTCTTCTTCGCAGGCTTCGTCTTTCAGGCAGATGGTGCCTTGCAGCTTGAACATGTCGTTGCCAGCCATGGCAGCGCTTTCGATGCTGGTGTGAAGTTCTTCCACGTTACCACCTACTTTAGTGACGGCGGTGGTGACTTCGTTGACGATGCCTTTGCGGTCGTTGCCGAAGATTTCCACTGCGAGGCAGCGGTCGTAAGTTTTGATGGCGTCGGTTTCAGCGCCGAGCGTATCGATGAAGATACCTTGTGCTTGTAGGGCATTGAGTGATGAGGCCATTGGTTTGACATCGTCGATGGCGCAGTGGATGCGCGCGATGCCAACAAATTGGCCGGCTAGGCGAGCCATGCGGCTTTCCAGCCAGTTACCACCGCCAGCTTCAACAGTTTGGGAGACGGTGCGGACGATGCCAGGGCGATCCTTGGCATGGATGGTTAAAATTAATGAGGCGCTCATAGCTTATTCACCAGTATGATTAGCACAGCTGGCTGTCTGGCTCAATGGGAGACTTGTGTTTCAGTGCGCGGATCTTGAGCAATGGTGGGGAACTTGTGGTATGATCTAGGCGATTGCGTACAAGTTTTTCTTGCTTCAGCTGGGGGGATGTTGAGAATCCGCCATCTCCGACAAGATCAAATTTCCCACTATGAGCCAACAATCTACATTCGCAGAAATCGCCGATGCCCTGAAAAATCATCAAAGCTTCTTGATGCTTAGCCACGTGCGCCCAGATGGTGACGCCATCGGCTCTGAGCTGGCTATGGGTGGCGTGCTCGAGGAAATGGGCAAGACGGTTTATTACGTCAATGAAGACGGGCTGCCAACCAACTTAGAATTTCTAGCTGGCTCAGAAAAAATCCAGCTGCCACCAGCGGAGCCACTCGACATCGAGGTGGTAGTGGCGCTCGATTGCGCGACCAAACCACGGCTTGGTGAAAAATCACTCGCGGCGGCAGCCAAGGCCAAATTGTGGATCAACATTGACCACCATATTTCCAACCCAGCTTACGGTGATCTGAACCTCATCGACGCCACTTCTCCAGCTACCGGGCAGATTTTGTACAATCTCATCAAGGACCAAGACCTGCCTCTGCCAGCGGTGACTCGCGACAACATCTACGTTGCCGTTTCCACGGATACGGGTTCATTCCAATACGGCAGCACCACGGCGGCGACTTACCGCATGGCAGCTGACATGGTCGACCAAGGGCTGAAGGTGGGTGAAATCAACGCGCTCACATACGACAATCACCCATACCGTCGCGTCGAGCTACTGCGCTCGCTGCTGAATACGCTCGAGCTGTGCGCGCAAAATAAAGTGGCTCACTGGGAGCTGACTCGTGAGGTAAAAGAGCAGCTGGAACTGCTGCCTGAAGACAGCGAAGGGTTGATTGATATGATCCGCGCGATTCAGGGCGTGGAGGTTGCTATTTTCTTCGAAGAGCTAATGGATGGACAAATTCGCGTCAGCATGCGCTCTAAGAATAAGAACATCGACGTTTGTCAGGTGGCTCAGCAGTTTGGTGGCGGTGGTCATAAAATGGCAGCTGGCATCCGCATGCCCGGGCCGATGAGCGATGCCAAACCACAAGTATTGGCGGCGATTGAAGCCAAAGTATAATTTTCTCTGACTGCATCCAGCCAGAACCAAAAGACTCAGTAAACTATGAATGATAAGCCAGAAACACCAAGCGGTGTATTGTTGATCGATAAAGCGCAAGACTTCACTTCACACGACGTTGTCGCTGTGGCTCGTGGTGCTCTTGGGATTCGTAAAATTGGTCACTGTGGCACGCTGGATCCAATGGCGACAGGTTTGCTGATTTTGGTGATTGGCAAGGCGACCAAGCTCTCAGACCTACTGATGAGTGAGGAAAAAGAATACGAAGGCACCATGGTGCTGGGCAAAACCACCAACAGCCAAGATGCTCAAGGTGAAGTGGAAGAAGAAAAGGATGTGCCTGATTTTTCCGCTGAGCAGATCGACGATGCGTTCAACGAATACGTTGGCGATTTTGAGCAAATTCCACCAATGGTTTCAGCCATCAAAATCAAAGGGGTGCCACTTTATAAAATGGCGCGCAAAGGCAAAGTGGTGGAGCGCAAACCACGTGCGGTGAAAGTTTATGATTACCAGATCAAGCGCACCGAACTGCCGGAAGTAGATTTTGTGGTTCAATGTTCTAAAGGATTCTACGTGCGCACTTACGTGCACGACATCGGCCAAGACCTCGGCTGTGGTGCTCACCTTTCTGCGCTGCGCCGTACGCGTTCGGGTAAATTCGACCTCAGCCGCGCGGTAACTACCGAGCAGCTCAAGCACGGCAAGCGCGAAGATTTGCTGGCATCCATGCTGACATTGGAAGAAGTTTTAGAAATTCGCGGAGTTTGATGGCGCCGCAAATGCAATTGATCAAAGCCATTACTTGACTAATCACCAACTTTCTAGATTCTCACGCCCATGAATTACGACTCACTCATTGAAAAACGCCGCGAGCGATTTGCTGAAGTCGAAGGACTGATCTCTGATCCAAATCTGTTCAACGACCAAAAAAAGGCAACTGAAATCATGCGCGAGCACCGTCGCCTCAAGGAGTTACTCGAGATGTGGGACGAGCTCAAAACCGCTGAAAGCGACCTCATCGACAACCGTGAGCTAGCTAAAGATGGTGATCCGGAACTCGCTGAAATGGCGGAGATGGAAATCCCTGAGCTGGAAGAGAAGATCGAAAAACTCGGTGTCGACGTGCAATACGCACTGCTGCCGCGTGATGAGACGGAAGATCGTGACGCCCTGGTAGAAGTTCGTGCCGGTGCAGGTGGTGATGAAGCTGCTATTTTCTGTGGTGAAATCCTACGCATGCTGCAGCGCTACGCCGAGCTGCGTGGCTGGAAGTTTGAGAGCATCGATGCCATGCCATCTGAGTCTGGTGGATTTTCCAAAGCCGTCATCAAGGTGACAGGTGAAGAAGTATTCCGCTTCCTCAAATACGAATCAGGCGTGCACCGCGTCCAGCGAGTGCCAGCTACTGAGACTCAAGGCCGCATTCACACCTCTACTGTTACTGTGGCGGTGATGCCAGAAGCTGAAGAGGTGGACATTCAGTTCCGCCCAGACGAGCTGCACATTCAGGCGACTCGCTCAGGTGGCCCAGGTGGTCAGCACGTCAATACGACTGACTCCGCTGTGCAGATTACTCACTTGCCGTCCGGTGTGCAGGTGAAGTGTCAAGACGGTCGTAGCCAGACACAAAACCGTGAGAAAGCATTGGAAATTCTCCGTGCCAAACTCTTCGAGGTGAAGCAGCGCGAGCAACAAGAGCAGTACTCAGCTCAGCGCCGTAGCCTGATCGGCTCAGGTGATCGCTCGGAGAAAATTCGTACTTACAATTTCCCGCAAACACGCATCACCGATCACCGCATCGGCTTTACCTCACACAACCTCGACGGCGTCATGCAGGGTGAGCTATTTGAGGTGACTGAGCGACTGCAAGCAGCTGAGATGGATCAGCGACTCGCAGAAGCTGGCATGGAGTAAGCTCCTCGCAAGCCAATCTAGCTAGATGATATTTCTAGCTGATCATTTTCATTCCAGCTGGTGCTCAGGTGCCAGCTGGATTTTTGTTTCTAGCTAGCTGAAATTTTCAGCCTACACACTAATGATACTGTCTAACTTAACGATTGAGTCATTAGGGGATTTACCATACACGGATTGCGTATGAAATTACTTTTACTTTCTCTGCTGAGCATGGCTCTGGTGGCTTGTTCCTCATCTGTGGGCAATGATACGCTGCGTGTGCAAGACCCTAGCTCTGTCTCCAAGATGCTGGTGAAAAATAAAACCACCAAACAGTCAGTGGTTGAGCAGTTTGGCGCGCCAAGCATGAAGGCAGCTAACGAACTAGGCCAAGAACTCTGGGGTTATCGTTCCGCGGAATCTACTTGGGGTAAAAATAGCAAAACCCTGATCATTGCTTTTAACAAATCTGACAAGGTGGAGAGCTTCACCTACGTCGAAGGCTAGGGGAAGACAGACAATTTCTAAAGCGACGTCCACTAGCTGGGCGTCGTTTTTTCGTTTCGTGGAAATGCTCAATAGCTTAGCGATGGCCAGCTAGCTGGAAAAAGTAGCTACTGGACACAACTTTCTCTTTCCACTGCTCAGTGATGCCAGTATGTTCATGGCACCGCAATGCAGCTATTAAGTAACTTAGCCAGTTTTTGGCGCCACGCCATTGAGATTATCATCCTGTGGATCTGTATCTACCAGATCTACCGCGCCTTCAAATCTACCCGAGGCGCCCGAATTCTTGTTGGTCTCGTGCTAGTGTTGGTGGTGCTCACCTTGCTCTCATCCGTGCTTGAGCTGAAGGTGATCGAGTGGATCATTACCCGTGCCGCTGCGCTGCTTGCCGTTGCTTTGTTGATCATTTTCCAGCCAGAACTGCGCAATGCGCTCGCGCGTCTCGGTAGCAGCAAGTTTTTCTCGTTTTCCAATACCCAGCGCATCGAATTTCTCGATACCTTTTCGCTGGCAGTGACCCAGTTGGCGAATGCACGTGAAGGCGCCTTGTTTGCCTTCGAGCGAGGCATTTCTCTCAAAGAACACCAAGAGACCGGTGTGGAGATTGACGCCGTATTCACGCCTGAGCTGGCAAAAACTGTGTTTTTCCCAAAAACCCCACTGCACGACGGTGGCATGATCATTGCCGAAAACCGTGTCGCCGCCGCTGGCTGCGTATTCCCGGTGAGTAACAAAGAGCTCGCTGACCGCAGCACGGGCCTGCGCCACCGCGCCGCCATTGGCATCACGGAGGAAAGCGATGCCGTAGCCGTAGTGGTGAGCGAGGAGACCGGCATGCTGTCTATCTGCATTGATGGTCGGCTAGAGCGAAACCTCTCACACGAAGATTTCCGTAACCGCATGGAGCAAATTTTCCTGCCTGAAGAAAATACTGACGACGATGAAGAAGATTCTGACACACAACTGGCCAGAGAAACTGGCAGCACTAGTTCTAGCTCTGACAGTCTGGTTTCTGATTAACGGTTACCTCAACCAGGAAGGCGCAAAAAGCGACTCCGGCGTGAAACCTACTCACCAAAAAGATTAGGGGGTTGCGCTAACTCTAGCTTGTTTTCAGCTAGTAGAATGATTTTTTATGAAAGGACTGATTATTACAGCAACGGATACGGATGCTGGAAAAACTTATCTAACGAGCCTGGTCATCCAGGCGCTGCGTCAGCAAAGAGTCGATGCAGTGGGTTACAAGCCATTGTGCTGCGGCGGCAGAGAAGACGCCTACGCATTGCAAAAGGCTGCCGATGGCGTCCCATCCATCGACGAGATCAACCCCGTTTACATGCGCACCGCGGCCGCTCCCTATGTCGCGGATATGTTTGAAAAAGCGAACTTCGATCCTGCCGACCTCGTCAAAGGCGCGCAGCAGCTCGGTGAAGAACACCAGTGTGTTATCGTTGAAGGCGTAGGCGGCTGGCTGGTTCCTATCCAGCGCGACTACTACTTTGCCGATCTTGCCAAAGAGCTCGACCTGCCAATCGTATTGGTGGTCAATAACCGCATCGGCGCCATCAACCAGGCGCTGCTCAGCATCGAAGCGATGCGCTCGCGTGGTGTTGAGCCAGCTGGATTGGTATTCAATAACCTCAGCGACGAGCTCGACTCCGCTACCATCTCCAACAAAGGTGTCATCGAAGACCTCTCCGGCGTGGAAGTGCTTACCGACGTCATCTACCAGCAAGAAGAAATCGAAGCCTGGCCATTCATGGACCTGCTCGGTATCTAATCATTAGCTAGATTTCAAAAATCAAAAAAGCCTGATCGATATCCGATCAGGCTTTTTTGTATAGTGTGGTGTGATACTTGGAAGAAAAGTAGGGCCGCAGGGACTTGAACCCTGGACCAAGGGATTATGAGTCCCCTGCTCTAACCAACTGAGCTACAGCCCCGTTTTCTTGCGGCGCGAATATAAGCATAGCGGCATTCTTGGCAATCTTGTTTTTTAGTAATTTCACGCATATCCGCCAGCTAGCTCCGCCACATACTCACAAGCCATTCAGCTTGTGATGGTCACAGTTTGCTAGCTGGGACGCTTCGCTTAGTTGGAAAGTTTTCAGTTTTCAGTTTTCAGTTTTCAGGCGGAAAATGGCGCAGGGGGCTAGGTAGAGGTACGAATGCTCGATGGCAGCGTGATTTTTCAAGTGTTAAGGTAGGAGAGGCGTCTAGAGTGCGTGTGCTTTAGCACCGCTTTCATTAGCCAGCTAACATGACTCACTAACGGTGCCCTAGGCACTTTAGTGCCCATGCCAGCGGATCGCATAAGAGGTGGCTGCATATCATTGACTCCAGCTAGAGTCGCATATCAGCGGCACAAGCTAGTTTTATTTGCATCTATCAAGCTGGTGATATTGATGACGTAAAGTCCAAAGGCCCGAGAGACTGCAGCCAGCCCCAGACTAGCAGATAGCATAAGAAAAGGAGAGCATATCAGCGGCACCAGCTAGTTTTATTTGTATCTATCAAGCTGGTGCTAGTGATGACAAAAGGTCCAAAGGACCGAGAGACTGCAGCCAGATCCAGACTAGCAGATAGTATAAGAAGAGGAGAGCATGTCAGCGGCACCAGCTAGTTTTATTTGTATCTATCAAGCTGGTGGCTAGTGATGAAAAAAGGTCCAAAGGACCGAGAGACTGCAGCCAGCCCCAGACTAGCAGATAGCATAAAAAAAGGAGAGCATGTCAGCGGCACCAGCTAGAGTCGCATATCAGCGGCACAAGCTAGTTTTATTTGCATTTATCAAGCTGGTGCTAGTGATGACAAAAGGTCCGAAGGACCGAGAGACTATGATCTTCCCCTCAAATTTCGTACAGCAAGTCTCCTTTAATTTTTTTAGTTGAATTAGGCTGCTAGAGCAACCTGATTTTGTTTTTTGAGGTACTCAAATGGCGATATATAGCCCAGTGATGAGTGGCGTCTGTAGGTGTTATAAAAGCCCTCAATGTACTCAAAAATAGCTTTGCGAGCTAGTTCTCTGCTTGCGAAATAGCCACAGCTCGGAAGTAGTTCTGCTTTAAGTGAGCCGAAAAAACTCTCACATGTCGCATTGTCGTAGCAGTTTCCTTTGGCTGACATCGACTGCTTGAACTTATGATCTCCGAGTAACTTACGTAG
>NZ_JAENIM010000022.1 GCF_016595495.1 Persicirhabdus sediminis | reverse complement strand
TGGCGATAGGCCATGTGAGAGTAGGTCGTTGCCAGGTTTATATGCCCTTACTAAGTGAAAGCTTAGTAAGGGCTTTTTTGTGCCCGCGACCCGCTTCGCGGGAGTGATCAGTGGGAAAAAGTGAGCAGTGATCAGTGCAAGTACGGCTGCGGCCTGAAAGTACGGGCTTCGCCCTAAGGTCCGCTGCGCTGCAGGTAGAAGGTTCGCTCGCAAGCTCGCTACAGGTGCGAGTACGCCGAGGTTTATAGCTGGGCGAATGGCGTTTAGAGTGCGCGTGCTTTAGCACCGCTTATAGCTTCTAGCTGGCTCGACTTTTTCCTTCGGCTGCTCTTGGTCTGGCAGTTGTCTCTGAGTAAATAGCTCAAGCTAGAGGCTGTATTTCTAGTAAAGGGACAGCTGAGGGCTGGGAGTTTGCTGGCTGGTTGCATAGCATTGCTGCTAGCTGAGGACCTTTTGGTAGAGTTTTTCTACTTGCTTGGTCATGTGCTCGAGCGAGTAGCTTTGTTTAGCTAGCTGGAAGACTTCTTGCTGGTTGGCAAAGAGGAGATCTGGCTGAGAGGCTGCTTTTTTCATGAGCTCGTGAAGGGCGGCTGGATTTTCCGTTTCACAAATCCAGCTGGCTGGGAGGATTTCAGCGCAGTTGCCGACGTCTGTGGAGACGACTGGTTTGTTTGCAAGTAAGGCCTCACCGAGCACGTATGGGCAGCCTTCTCTGCGAGATGAGAGCAGACAGCAGTCGGTATTTTCAATGAGGTAGCCGATGTCGTCACGGCGTCCTGCAAACCACACCTGATCTTCAATGCCTAGCTGTGCCGCTTGTTGTTTGAGTTTGGCTTCTTCTGGACCGTCGCCGACGAGCCAGAGCTTGGCGTCGATGCCTTTGAAGGCATCTAGCAGGATGTCGTAGCCTTTTACGGGGGCTAGCCGTCCGATGGTGAGAAAAGTGAATGGATGAGTTTTTTCCGGAAAATCTGGGCCAGTTTGTAATGTTGGCTGCGGCTGGATGCCGTTGGTGATCACGGTGATTTGTTCAGCTGGGCAGCTGAGCATGGAAGCGACTCTTTTGCTAACGGCGATGACGGCTTGGTGGCCATTATAGCAGCGGGTGTCTTTTTTATATCCATGGACGGTGACGATGGTTTTAAGCGAGGGCTTAATGAGTTTTATCGTCTTCACGATGGCTGCCGCTTTCCCTCCGTGTGCGTGCACGATGTCTGGCTGGAAGGTGCGGATTTGCTTGTGGGCGTCCCAGAGCAGCCCTGGGTGTGACCGGCTGCGGGTCATTTCTACAGGCAGGCAGGTGATTTTTTCAGAAAAGTGGTGAAATTGCCGTTGGTCGACCATGACGGCGACCTGATATCTGTCCGTTAATGATTCAGCGAGTTCGACAACATGGCGCTCGATGCCACCAAATCCTTGATCGGACCCGTGAGTGAGTAGTATTTTCCTGCCAGACATAAAAGTGATGCTTGGCATTGAAAGGGGGATCTGCTGTTGTGAGCAAGTCTTACTTTCTGAATCAGCCAGCTAGCGACTTAATCGATGAATTTTTCAGCGCTCCATATTCTCCATTGTGCCAACTACGAGCAGTTTAAATACGGCTCGTGGTTCATGAACGTGGACATGAAGTTTCACCACGGGCTGATTAGAAATGGTCACCATGTGCAGGCATTTTCTCAGCGCGATGTGGCGCGCTCTGAGAATCCGTTTAAGAATAAAAAGATGGGATCTGGCGTGGCTAACCGCCGCTTGTTTGAAATGGTGGAAAATTTTCAGCCAGACATATTATTGCTTGGGCACAGTGAACTGATCACCGAAAAATCGCTGATCGAACTGCGTCAGCGATATCCGCAGATGAAGGTGGCGATGTGGTGGGTGGATCCCATCTATATTGAGAAAAATTTGCATTACCTGAAAATGCGCGCCCAGTACTGTGATGTCATTTTTACGACCACAGGAGGGAAGCTGCTAGAAGAGATTGCTTCAGCTGGCTGTGTGGCGGCGCATATTCCTAACCCAGTAGATTCTGCTGTGGAGCGGTATCGGGCATTTGAAAATTCTCCATGGGAGCATGATTTATTTTTTGCCGGCTCTGACTACAACGAACCTGAACGAGCTGAGTTGCTGCTGCAACTAAGAGATAACCATGAGGGCCTACGCTTTCGTATTCATCAAGCTTTAGGGGCTCCGCGGATTCACGGTGCTGATTATTATAATGCTCTGTCTAGCTGCCGCATGGGACTCAGCTTGTCCCGTAGGTTTGATGTAGACTGGTATAGCTCT
This sequence comes from Persicirhabdus sediminis, assembly GCF_016595495.1. GTDB lineage: Bacteria > Verrucomicrobiota > Verrucomicrobiia > Verrucomicrobiales > Akkermansiaceae > Persicirhabdus > Persicirhabdus sediminis. Next base: position 86,093 of record NZ_JAENIM010000022.1, on the reverse strand, counting down.
GATAGGTTAGCCCAGCTGATGGGCAATGGGCTGGTGACATTTTCACCGAAAACGGCTGGTCTAACGAAGCTGTTTGGTGAGAATGATTTGGTTTGGTTTGATGACTATAGCGACCTAGAAGAGAAGATAGATTACTATCAGAACAATATAGAAGCTGGGCTTGAAATTGCTCAATCCGGCTGGGAACAGGCGCACTTGGTCACCAATGCAGACCGTATAACAAAGTTTATGATCGAGGTGATAGAAAACCGCGAGTTTAGTGAAAGATATCAATGGGCTGAGGAGGTATACGGAAAATGAATCCATTAGACTGGCCAATCTGTGTGCAAGTAATCCTAGTGCTTATTGCGCTAGCGGGATTTTTGTTTTTTCTATCAAGGCATGCATTCTGGAAGGGGAACCGTCCAAAGAATTGGCCGCGTGTATTGATGTATCACCATATCGATCCATATAAGGAAGCATCGGGCATGAATACACCACCGCAGCTGCTAGAGAAGCAGTTGCAGTATTTCCAAAAACGAGGAGCTAAGTTTTATACCATGTCTGAGCTAGCGGAAGCTGAGCCTCACGACAATATGGTGGCGATCACAGTGGACGATGGATATGAAGATAATCATAGGTATTTGTTTCCTCTGCTGCGTAAGTATAAAGCTAAGGCTACAATCTATTATGCCCCTAATCTGAAGGATGATAGATTGATGAATGAGTTGCAGATGCGAGAAATGGTTGAGTCTGGCTTAGTTGAGTTTGGGGCTCATACGATGGACCATGTCAACTTGCTAAACGTGCCTGATTCGATTGCCAAGACGCAGATTCTTCAATCAAAAGAGGCTGTGGAAAAACTAACGGGACAGCCGTGTACATCCTTTGCCTATCCCTATGGGCGCTACGGATCTGCCCACGTTAAGATTCTTCATAAGTTAGGTTTTAAGACTGCGTGCACGACTAAAAAGATGATTAGGCCGCTGATGGAGTCTCCGTTGCAGACTCCTCGAGTATCCACTAACGGGCAAGCGAGCATGCTACAGTTTATCATTAGCCTGATGAACGGGAGGTATAGAATATGATGTCTATTCCTGCTTCAGTTTATATCATCTGCAAGAATGAAGAGCTTCACATCGAGAGAGCTTTGCGGAGCTTGCAGCGCTTTGCGGAAGTAATTGTGCTAGACTCAGGAAGCTCTGACGAGACGCTAAAGATAGCGCGCAAGTATACTGATCAAATTCACCACCGCGACTGGACTGGCTACGCTGCGCAAAAAGCTCACGGACTCTCATTATGTTCTAATGATTGGGTTCTGAACATCGATGCAGATGAAGAACTAAGCGAACAACTAGCTGATGAGATTGCTGCCTTCATCCAGGCTGATCAGGCAGATGCGCTGAATACTCCAGTTAAAGATGTTTTTCTTGGAAAAGCTCCAGCTAGCGGTGTTCGTATTAACCGAAAAGTTAGGTTTTATAGGAAATCGAAGACACACTTTCCTGAAAAGTTAGTTCACGAAAGTGTGATTGTTGATGGGATCGTCGAGAACTCGAAAAATGCTATTTTGCATTATGGTGAGTCCTCTATCAAAGTGAAGGTTGATAAGAATAACCTCTATTCATCTCTGCGCGCTGAAGAGAAGGCTGCAAAAGGGAAGAAGCCGTCAGTACTTAAGTTAGTAGTGGTGTTTCCTTTGGCTCTTTTTAAGTCGTACATCCTCAGACGATCCTGTCTCAATGGCTGGCGAGGCCTAGTCAATTCCATGGTGAATGCATTTTATGCCTTCCTCAAAGAGGCTAAATTATTCGAGGCCCATCACCTAACTAGAAAGGATGGCCTAGATGATTAATCTAATCAAAAAGTCTAAGTTCTGGCTGCCAACAGTGGACTATAAGTTTCCACGCATTCTGACCTATCACATGGTCTCAGAGCCAGAACGAGGCCGCCCGTTTCGTGGTTTGAAAGTTTCGCCAAAAGCATTCGAAGCTCAGGTCAAGCTGATGCGTGATGATGGATGGACGTTTTACACTCTAGATGATCTAGCTGCTGGCTTGAAATCTGGCTCATTACCAGAGAAATCAATTTGCCTAACATTTGATGATGGTTATCGTGATAACCTAACGAATGCTTTGCCAATTCTGGAAAAGTACGATGCATGCGGCACCATTTTTTTAGTGGTCGACCGCCACAACAATGATTGGGTGAATCGACGCGGTAAGAAAAAGGGAGCAGGTGACGAACTCGTGCGTCAAGCAAAGCTCAGCGATGACGAAGTGGGCCAGCTAATAGAATCCGGACGCATAGAAATTGGCGCACATACGATTACCCACGATGACCTTTGTTTGATTGATGCAGAGCAACAGCAACAAGAAATCATCACTGGGCGTGTCCTACTGCAAAAGAAGTTTGATATAGCGGTAAACACTTTTTGTTACCCATACGGTTCATATAATAAAGAGTCAGTCGAATTATGTAAACAAGCCGGCTACACAGCCGCAACCACTACTGTAGCTGGTATAGAAACCGCTATCACTCCAGATTTCCTCCAACTCCCAAGAATCGAAGTGAACAGCACCACGACAGGGTTTATCCTGAGAAATAGATTGAGACATGGTCACTAACCTCAAGTTAAAACAATGAAGAATTTTTATAAAGCTGATCAGATTGAGTCTGCCGTATACATGGAAATAGTTGGGGGCTTGGCAAATCAGATGACCTGTTATGCTGGCGCTAGGGCTATTGCTGATAGACTTGATGTACCGTTGAAACTTGATTTGTCGTTTTACAAGTCAGATTTCGAAGGGTGCACGCCTAGGGATTTTGAGTTGGATTGCTTGAATGTGAGATATGATTTAGCTAGCCCTGAAGAATTAGAAGTTTTATCTAAAGCACGAAAACGTCAGATAGGGAGAAGAAGGTTATTAGATGATTTGATAGGGACTATTTTACAACAAAAGCCGCTACGTTGTACTTACTGGAATGAGTCCAAGAATAATGAATCACTCCGTTACAATTCTATAGTTGATGGATTTTCAACGCCTCTATCCATTAATGCGCATTTTGCGTCTGTTCAGTATTATGATATGGATTCTTTGCGAAATGACTTTGAATTTAAGGTTTCAAATGATCAACGAAAGGGGATGGCTAAGGTCTTATCTGACGTTCAATCAAGTAAGTCTGTTAGTCTGCACATACGTCGTGGTGATTACGCATCGTTAGCTACGGCTCGTTCATATCATGGCTTGTTGGGAATCGAATATTTTCAAGAGGCTATAGCAAAGGCCAAAGAGTTGGATCCAGACGTTAAGTTCTATGTGTTTTCAGACGATTTAGATTGGGTTGAAGATAATTTAAAATGTGAAGATAAGCTAAACATGGTTTCTATTGACGGCCCAGCTTATCTAGAAATGTATTTAATGACTCAGTGTTGGGGCAATATTATAGCAAATAGTGGTTTTTCCCGTTGGCCTGCTTTGCTAGCAGATACAAATGATAGGCTCGTAATTAGACCAAATCGCTGGAATGTGGCGGATGTTATGGAGGATGTCGATATAGCACCGAGTCATTGGCTGGCGATAGACTCACACTTTGAGAGCTAGTAGTTATTGCTTTAGACAGCTAAAGTTTAGGCTGTTTACTATAGCTATCCTGTCGTAGATACTAATCGTTGTAATTTTAAGAGTAACTTGAAGTCGTCATTAATTGTATGAGTATAAAAGTAGACCTAGCTGATTTTTGGCACGAAAGCACAAGATCTGAAAAAGAGAAGAACCGTCTGTATTTATATCTCAAGAGCCTTGTTGATATTGAACTATCGGATGAGCCTGATGTTTTGATTTATTCTTGCTTCGGAAGGACCCACCGCATGTTTAAGGGGCCGAAGATTTACTTTACTGGGGAGAATGATAGGCCTGACTTTAGAAATTGTGATTTTGCCTTAACCTTTGATGCTGATAGTCAAAATAACTTCAGGTTGCCGTTATATCGCATTTATGATTTTTTTGACTCCTTTGTGTCCGACCGACAGGAGCGTATTGCTCTGCATACAGGGGAAGAGAAGTTCTGTTCATTTGTAGCATCTAACGGATCACCTGAGTTGCACAGAAATAAATTTCTAGACATATTATCATCTAAAAAAGAGGTATCATCAGGTGGCAGGTTTCGTAATAATGTAGGAGGGCCAGTTGATGATAAAATTGAGTTTCTAGCCTCTCACCGGTTCAATATCTCATTTGAGAATGAATCTAACTTGGGTTATACAACTGAAAAGTTAGGTGAGGCACTGGCTTCTGGTACGGTGCCTATTTATTGGGGTAACGAAGAGGTTATTCATGAATTTAACCCTCAAGCATTTATCAATGCTCATAATTTTTCTAGTTTAGAGGAATTAGCTGAATTTGTGATGAAGGTTGATGGCGATGAAGAACTTTATCAAAGTTACCTATCAGCGGAACCAATAGTAGGTGGTTGGGCTGCAATTGAAGAGCGTGATGGGCAATTAAGAGCTAGGTTGAATGACTTTTTTACTCATTTACCAAATGATCCAGTTGGCTGCTCACTACGAAATAAATTGAGGCGTATACCTAAATTATTGGAACAGGTCATCCTGAAATAGACGCTATGTTGAATAGGTGAAATTGATGATGGGCAATTTGTTAGTTATTAGGATTATTTTATCAACAAGGCGATGAAGGTATTTGTAATTAATTTAAAGGATTCCGTGGTGAGACGGAAGAAATGTGAGCAAGTACTGCATGGGCTGGATTTTCCATATGAATTTGTTGAAGCAGTAGATGGCCGCGGAAAAGACGCTGGTGAAATGAGTGACCTCTACACGGATAGATTACGTAAGGTTCATTCTGTCAGGCCTATGAGTGGAGGCGAAATGGGCTGTTTCTTGAGTCATTTACGGGTAATGGAGCAAATCGCAAATGGCGATCTTCCTTGGGCTGTAATTATGGAAGATGATGTAAAACTCGTTGGTGATTTAAACCAGTTGATGCATTCTTTAGCTGTTTATGAAGAGCATTGGGAATTACTCTATCTACATCGACATATAGCAAGCCGAAAAGAGGTGATAGAAAAAGCTATCGACGATCATTATAGTATTGCCAGTTTACGTTATTACGACATGGGAACACAGTGTTATGCTGTTACTAAAGGCGCCGCTAGAAAGTTTTTAGATAGCATAACAGAAATACATGATGCCATTGACATGGTGCTATGCCGACCATGGTTTCATGGCTGTGTAATCAGAGCGATAGATCCACCAATTGTGTGTCATGCATTAGAAGATGAGAGTACCATTCAAAATGACCCACCTAAATTAATGCGATATGAGTATGATTTGTTATCGCTTATTTTTGTGAAAGCTAGGAAGAAGTGGTGGCGTCTGAGTAATTGGATATTATTTCGCTACTACGCCCATATAAAGAAAATGATTTGATCGAGGTTAGCGAGATCACTCAAATTAGAAGAAACATGCAGTACTATCAAAACTATATTTCAAAATTTCAAAAAAGAGCAGAAATATGCTCGTATTTGTGTGCTGTAGGTTTGGCGCTTTTTGCGTTGATCACTATAGTTGCGCCCGCGCATAAGATTGGTAGCTCGCTATTTACCATACTAATTATATCTCCGGTGGTTTTGCTGCAGCCAGCCAGCTTCTATCAACTTTTCAGGGGATCCAGCTTATTTAAATGGGTCCTAGTATTGCTAGGTTACATCTTTGTAAGTGTCTTGTGGGGAGAAAGCGTCTCGGATACTGGTGATGTATTTGGTTATTTTCGAAGAGTTTGTTATGTAGTTTTTTTCATACTGGCCTATCATCAGGCGGCACCAGTTTTTGGACAATATAGGCGTCTAGCATACGGCTTACTAATCATAGCTTGTATTGGTATTAGTCACGATATTATTCAATTCTTGATAGATTTTCAGCCCCAAGCACGCTTGGATCATTATTTCAGCTTCATACATGCAAATCATTCCGTTAGGGTGTATGGGTTGGCTGCCTTTTTCATGCTCCTTTTACATATGCGTGATAAAAGCATAGGTCTAGCAGGTCTTGATATGTCTCTCTTGGTTATCTGTTTTACTGCAGTTTTATTAACATCGTCACGCGGTGGCATATTAGGAGTTCTTATTATGCTCGCCATGTACATACTGCTGATGAGAGATAAGCGGGTTATTGTACCTATCTTAGCTTTGATGGTAGCCTTCGGCTGTTATTTCTGGTTATCCAGTTATGCTGAAACCAGTTTCGCTGGGGAAGAGAAACGAATTCTTACCTCAGCAGAGGGCCTAGTAGATCGAAAAGATTCAGGCAGGATAGCCTTCTGGCAGCAGTTGCTGGGGCGCATGCACGCGAATGAGTATATTTTCGGTAAGGGTTTGTTAGCTAACGATGCTTGTTTATATAACCCTTTAGGTTTCCCTCATTCTCATAGTGTTTACTTAGCAGCTTTCTTTCACGGAGGTTTTTTCGGCCTATTTCTACTTATATCAGTCAGTATTAAAACTTTAGTACAGGCTGGGCTAGAGTTAAAGCATCACCAGATCAAGATACTGTTACTTCTAGGGCTTGGCGGTCTACCTCTCTGTGTGGACGGCCGTGGTGTAGTAGATGTTGTCTATAAGTTTTCACCAGACGTGCTTATTTTTTGGATTCCTGTAGGTATGGCAATCCATAATGAGTTCACGAGGAAAGAAACGCTGAAGACTTTGATCAGTCAGCTACGAGACTTAAAAACTCGTTAGCGATCACATCTGGGGAATACCGTTTGGCAAGTTCAGCCTGGGGAATTATTGGATTTTCCCAGAAATCTTTGATCTTAGCTGATATTTGAGGGGTATTGCCAACGTCTACAAGGCCGACAGCTAGTGGGCCTATTAATATTTCAGAAGGTCCGCTAGAGCTTTTAGTACTGATACAGGGCGTCTTAAGGGCAATTGCTTCGCATAATACTGTTGGGAGACCTTCTGAGTAACTCGTTAGTATGAGGCATTTACAGGCTTTAAGTAAGGGGTATGGGTTGGATAAGAAACCAGTGAAGATAACCTTATTTTTAACGCCTAATTTTTCAGATAAGGCTACGAGTTTGTCTCTATCAGCACCATCTCCCACCATCCAGAGTTGACCATCGATGTTGGATTGCTTGAACGCGTGAATCGCATCGAATGCTCCTTTTGCTTCGGTCAAGCGGCCTAAGAACATGATTGCAGGTTGAGTTAGGTCTTTAGGTAACGGCTGGTTTGCTAGACCGTTAAGTTCATCAATATCTAGAACATTAGGAATAGATATTTTGTGGGCAAACTCAAAGCCTACACGCTTTTCTAAGCCAGTGAGGACGTCAATAGTTACACCAATAGCTTTTGTGTGCTGGTAGATCTTTCTGAGTTGCTTGTTTGCCCGCTGCTGCTTGCGTCCTAGTTTGTATGATTGTAGACGTTTTAGAGGGTTAAATGTAGATTGAGGATGCGGCCAGTCGGCTATTTGACTGTGGATCCATAGCCATGTTTTATCTTGTGGTAATTGGTTTGCTAGGCAATGAGAGTGCTCCCATGCGACAAGTATGAGGTCAAAATCTCCTTGGCGTTTATTTATCTCATTCAGTTGAGCTGAGATATTGGGTATAGCCGACTTTTTGTGAGCTCGCCAATGTCGGATCTCTTCTAGGTTCCAAGCTTCAAAGTAGACCTGAGCAGGTAGTTCAAGATATGATTTATCGTCTTCAATAACTACTATTGAAACCATATGGCCTTTATCGACGAGAGCCTTAGCTAGTCTAATAGTGACCTTTTCAGCACCTCCTCCTCTGAGATGGTCTACTAATATAAGAACCTTCATTTTGTTGCTGAGGCCTTGAGAGATGAAGCCGCATGGAGGAGTTGCTTTTTAGATAGGTTGTGCAGTGCTGGAAAGCAATTTGCTGTGTTTATCCAGAAGCGGACGAGCTTTTTCTTGTTATAGAAATAATGGCACTTGAGATAGTTACGGGCAATTCTTGATGAATAGAACTCTAGACATGTTTCGAGTACCGCGAGCCCTGTTTTGAAGTGGTTACTTGAGTTGTTGGAGCTGTGTTGCCTATAGGAGAAGGTAATATCGTCCAAGCAGTGAATGGTTTGCTTTTCAGAAACGAGCCACATGACCATGTAGAGGTCTTCGAATATGAGGTAGCTAGGGATCGGCCTCATCTCTTTATGCGCGGCGGCTCGTATCATCAGCCATGGGTGGGGGAGCTCGCGCTGACCTAGTGACCAGTCATAAGCGTCAAGTGGACCTGGTGTATATTTAGCTGGAGGGCCAGAGTTTGACCTATTGCCGTTTTCGTCTATGACATGATAGCCACCTGTTACTGCCGCAACATGCTGGTTTTGTTGCATGAATGTTAGCATTTTCTGAAGAGCGCCAGTCTCAAGCCTATCGTCAGAGCCAAGGTTCATGTAATAATCACATTCAGGGGCATTGGCATAGATGTGGTTAAACGTCTCTGAAACACCTTTATTTTGTTTGTTTGAGAGAATGGTGATGGGCCACTTTTTAGACAAGTTGCCGATGACTTGCAGTGAATTATCTGTGGATTTATCATCACAGATTATGACTGAGATATTAGGTAGTTTTTGGTCAAAAATACTGCGCAGGCAATCTTCAATATATTCGGCATGGTTGTATATGGCGATACAAATGCAGAGTGTTGAATTTAGATATTGGGTTTGCGAGTGTGATGACATACGTGTTGGTTAGTTAAATTAGAGAGTTAGGTCGCTGTTATCTATCAAGATTGCAGCTAATGTCACGCTGAGATTTAAAGAAACATAAGTATTAAAGTATCTGGCGATGGGCTGATTTAATAGCCAAAATGTTTCATATAATCGGCTAGTTCTGTACGAATGTGCTCCGCCTGTTGTTTATTTAGCACCTGATTATAGCGGCCAATTTGGCCGTTGAACTCAGATATATGATTGCCATGAAAGTGGTTTTCTGGGTCAAACTCACTAAAGTCGTTCATCTTGGCTGTCATTTTTTTGACAGAGGGGATAGAGAGTTTACTGGATATTGAATCTTTAAGTTCCTGATTAAGGGTAATGTTGAAATGTGATTCTAAGTTGGCGTAGATGTAATCAAAATTATCGTAGAAATCTTCGTATTTTAGTAAAAGAGTTTTAGGTGAATCAATGACTTTAAAGATGTCATAGAGTCCGTTTTCTTTAAATTCCTGAATTTGTTGCTCGATGACATCATCTGTCGCTTCCAGTTTGTATCTATTAATTGATGAACTGATCGCGTCAAGAGGGTTGCGGTAAGTGGAGACGATCTGATCTCGTTCGAAACGGCGCTCCAAGGCATGCGTTTTGATGATTTGTTTCTGCGGGAAGATTTCTCTGAGAATATTGTAGACTAATGTGCTACCGCTTCTTGGTGGGCTATATTGGATAACCCGAGGGTTCAAAAAGCGTGTGAAGATGTTATTGATGATATTCATATGGAGAAATGAAATTGAGAAATAGGTCAAGCTGTATTATACATTGCACCCGAGTCGATGCACAGTCTATTAAGCTTATCTTTGAAGCCTTCTGTCGGCTGCCAGCCTAGCTGGCTTTGCAGTTTTGTGGCGTCTATGGCGTACCTGAAATCGTGACCGGCTCTGTCGGCTACCTTTGTGATAAGCTCAGCGAAGCTGGAAATGTGATTTGGTTTTTTGGGAATCATTTGGTCGAGGATTTGGCAGATAGTGGTGACGACTTCGATGTTCTGCATTTCGTTGTTGCTGCCGATGTTATAGGTCTCACCGATGGTACCTTTTTCCATGACTAGCTTAAGGGCACAGGCGTGGTCTTCTACGTGGAGCCAATCGCGGACTTGTTTGCCGCTGCCGTAGATGGGGATGGGTTTTCCAGCTAGCGCGTTGGTGATGGTTTTGGGGATGAGCTTTTCTGGATGCTGGTAGGGGCCGAAGTTATTTGAGCAGTTGGTGATGATGATGGGCAACTGGTATGTGCGGTGCCAAGCTCGCACGAGGTGGTCGGCAGATGCTTTGCTGGCTGAATAGGGGGAGCTGGGTTTGTAGGCGTTTTGCTCGGTAAATTTGCCACCTTCGGGCAGGTCGCCGTAGACTTCGTCTGTGGAGATGTGGATGAATCTGAAACCTTGTTTTTTTTCAGCTGGCTGGGATTGGAAATAATCAGCGGCTAGCTCAAGGAGGGTGTAGGTGCCTATGATGTTGGTTTGAATAAACTCGCTTGGTGAGTCAATCGAGCGGTCGACATGTGATTCTGCCGCGAGGTGAAAGATGACGTCAGGTTTTTCGCTTTGGATGAGCTCGCGTATTTGCACTCTGTCGCAGATATCCGCACGGTAAAAACGATATCTTGGATTGTCTTGAACCTCGGCTAGAGCCGCTGGATTCGCCGCGTAGGTGAGTTTGTCGATGTTGACGACTTGGTGGTCGGATTCACCGATGAGAAGGCGGATGAGCGCCGAGCCGATGAAGCCTGAGCCACCTGTGACTAGAATTTTCATATACTGAGGCAAGCAAGTTTTGGGGCTGCTGCATGAGCAGCCCTTGCTGAATTTGCCTTAAGATGGCTTGAGGGCAAGCTTTTCGTATAACAGCTCGGCACAGCGGCTGGCTTCGCTGAGAATATGTGGTGCTGTGTGGAGCTGGCGAGTTTGCTGCCATTCTTCAAATGAGGTGAGGAATTTATCGTTGAGCAGCTCGTCAACGCCGCGGCTGACTCGGGAGTCTTTATTTTTGCGCGGCATGGGTAGTAGGCCCACTTTTGCGCCGGAGCTGAGCGCCTCGTAGATCATGGAGATGCTATCTCGGGTGACCCATACTTCTTTGGCGCTACTTAGCTGGGATGGTAGCCAGTCGGCATTGGTTTCCTGGTGGGGAAACTTTTCGTACAGCGAGGAATCAATCTTGCAGAGCAGGTCTACTGGGCTGCGGCGTGAGTCGGTCACTTGCCATTGTTTGATGTCTGAGTGGTTAGCGATTTCTTGCAGCTGGCTAGCTAGCGTCTCGCTGTCGCAGGTAAATTCTTTGGATTCGCCGCCAAGCAGCACTAGTCCTAGGTTTTCTTTGGGAATAGCAGTCTGCTGGCTGTGAGCTGGCACGCGGTTGAGGGCGCCTTTGGTGGTGATGGTATTTGGGCAGGCTGTTTTGTCGAGCAGGTCGTGCTCGGGCACGAGGCAGTGATCAAAGTATTTGCATGGCAGCGATGGCTTCATCAGCAAAATGCTCGGCGCCTTGAGTTTGCTGGCGGCCCGCATGAGTGGCAGGTGGGTTTTGTGCCCAGCTGCGATGATGGCAATGGGCGGGGAGTCAAAAGCGCGCGATGCTCGCCGGACTTGGCAAAGCCTCTGCCAGAGCCAGCCGCTCAGTGAGGTGATTTCGATTCGGGGTTTTTGCTCAGGGGGAAACTGATTGGCGAGGGCTTCGGCCAAACCCAATGATTGGTTTTGGTGGCCAAGTTTGCCGTCGCTTAGTATCCATAGGCTATTTTTCACGTGAATCATGTATCGGTTGAGTTGTCATTATTCTACGAGATGCTGACCGAGTACAAGCCTGCAAAATTGGACCAGAGCAAAATTGATTCAAATAATGGGGTTGACCTTGTCTGAATGTGATATATCTACAAATCAAGATTTGTTGATGCGAACATTCAACGCATAAGATTATGAGCTATATATTTTCATCTGAGTCAGTAACTGAAGGTCATCCAGATAAGGTCTGTGATACAATCAGTGATTACATCCTAGATCGTTGCCTGGAGGGCGACCCGAATAGCCGTGTGGCTTGTGAAACGCTGGTCAAGGACAACATGGTTGTGCTGGCTGGTGAGATCTCTACCAACTCTGATTTTAATTATCAGACAGCTGTTTACGAGGCGATCAAAGAAATTGGTTACGTCCATGACGGCTGTGCATTTCACGCGGATCGTTTTGTCTTCATCAATGCTCTCGGCCAGCAGTCAGGCGACATTGCCCAAGGGGTTGATGATAAAGGTGCTGAAGGAAAAGCTCACGAAGAACAAGGCGCTGGCGATCAGGGTTTGATGTTTGGTTATGCATCTAACGAGACCCCTCAGCTGATGCCTGCTCCTGTGACTTACGCCCACCAGCTGGCGCAAGAAGTGACTCGTTTGCGCAAAGATGGTGAGCTCAACTGGCTGCGCCCAGATGCCAAGACTCAGGTATCATGCCGCTACGAAGATGACAAAGTTACAGAGGTTACCGCTGTGGTAATTTCTACCATGCACACTGAAGATGTTAGCCATGAAGAAATTTCTAGCACATTGAAGGCCAAGGTGATTGATAAAATCATTCCTGCTGAGCTGCTCAATGAAAGTACGGAAATTCTAATCAACCCAACAGGTAAGTTCGTCATCGGCGGGCCAGAAGGTGACTGTGGTCTCACTGGTCGTAAAATTATCGTCGATACCTATGGTGGTATGGGCCGTCACGGTGGTGGTGCATTCTCTGGTAAAGACCCTAGCAAAGTGGACCGCTCAGCTGCCTACATGTGCAGATGGGTGGCCAAAAATATCGTCGCTGCCGAGCTGGCTAACAAAGTGGAGATCCAAGTTGCCTACGCAATTGGTCACCCAACTCCAGTTAGCATTTCGGTAGATACCTTTGGTACCGCCAAGGTAGATGAAGAAAAAATCGTTGAAGCGGTGAAGAAGGTCTTCTCATTCAAGCCAGCTGACATCGTTGCTCAGCTAGATTTACTGCGCCCTATCTACAGCAAGACTACTAACTACGGTCACTTCGGTCGTGAAGATGCCGATCTTCCTTGGGAAGAAATCAACAAAGTAGACGAGCTCAAACAAGCCGTAGCTGAGCTCCAGCTAGCATCAGTCTAACCCTATCAAATTTAACTAATTAATCAAATGACAGCAACTTTAGAACAAACTGCCCAAGATTATAAAATCGCCGACATCAGCTTGGCTGATTTTGGCCGCAAAGAAATCGACGTCGCCGAGCACGAAATGCCAGGCTTGATGGCGATTCGTGAGAAATACTCAGCTGAAAAACCACTGCAAGGTGTGCGCGTGATGGGCTCACTGCACATGACCATTCAGACTGCTGTACTCATCGAAACTCTCGTTGACCTCGGCGCTGACGTACGCTGGTGCTCATGCAACATCTTCTCTACTCAGGATCACGCCGCCGCAGCCATTGCCGCAGCTGGAGTTCCTGTTTTTGCCTGGAAAGGTGAAACTCTTGAAGAGTACTGGGAGTGTACAGTTAACGCTCTAACTTTCCCTGGAGGAAAAGGTCCTCAACTGATCGTTGATGATGGTGGCGACGCCACTCTGCTCATCCACAAAGGTTACGAGTTAGAAAATGGTAGCGACTGGGTAAACCAGCCAGCTGAAAGCACCGAGGAAGGCATCATCAAAAACGTGCTGAAGAAAATTCACGCCGAAGAGCCAACTCGCTGGAACACTGTCGTGCCTGAGCTCAAGGGTGTTTCTGAAGAAACTACTACTGGTGTTCATCGCCTCTATCAGATGGTGGAAAATGGTTCTCTGCTTTTCCCTGCCATCAACGTTAACGACTCTGTTACTAAGTCTAAATTCGACAACCTTTACGGTTGCCGCGAAAGTCTGGTAGACGGCATCAAGCGCGCTACTGACGTCATGATTTCTGGCAAAACGGCCGTTGTTTGTGGTTACGGCGATGTGGGTAAAGGTTGTGCTCAAGCTCTTAAAGGCATGGGCGCTAACATTATTGTTACCGAAATCGATCCAATCTGCGCACTACAAGCTGCGATGGAAGGATTCCGCGTGATGCCTATCGAAGACACATTGGGCGAAGGTAACATCTACGTCACCACTACTGGTAACAAAGACATCATCACTATCGAGCACATGGAAAAAATGGCTGACCAGGCCATCGTCTGTAACATCGGTCACTTCGATAACGAGATTCAGGTAGAGAAGCTCGAAGCCTTCCCTGGTATCGAGAAACTCAACATCAAACCACAGGTGGATAAATACACATTCCCAGCTGGCAACAGCTTGTTCATGCTCGCTGAAGGTCGTTTGGTCAACCTCGGCTGCGCTACTGGTCACCCAAGTTTTGTCATGTCCAACAGCTTCGCTAACCAGACACTCGCTCAGATCGATCTGTGGAGAAATAAGGAAGACTACGAAAATAAAGTTTACCTGCTCTCAAAAGAACTCGACGAAGAAGTTGCGCGTCTGCACCTTGAGAAAATTGGCTGTAAGCTAACCACTCTATCTAAAGAGCAAGCTGACTACATCAGCGTCAAGGTTGAAGGCCCATACAAGCCTGCTCACTACCGCTATTAATCAAATCATACTCTAGCTGTAATAGCTGAGAGATAGATAACGCCTAGCTGGTTAGCCAGTTAGGCGTTTTTCGTTTATTATAGTTGTCAGCTCATGCTAGACCATCGCGTAATGATGGAGATGAAAAGACTTTCAAAATGGGCTGTTCTCGGTTGTTTGAGCATCACGGTCATCAAGGGGATTGCGGCTGATTTGCCGAATATACTTTGGATCACTGCGGAAGATCACGGTCCACATTTAGGCTGCTATGGTGATGAGTATGCCACTACGCCTGAGCTAGACGCGTTAGCTGCTAGGTCACTTCGTTATACTCAGGCGAGCTCTTCGGCGCCAGTGTGCGCGCCAGCTAGAACGACAATCATTTCTGGCATGTATCCAGCTAGCTTTGGCGCGCAAAACATGCGCTCAAAGGTGATTGTTCCTGAATGGTTAGAATGTTATCCAACGCTATTACGCAAGGCTGGCTACTATACAACGAACACAACCAAGCAGGACTACAACTTCGTCTACCATGATCAACCGTGGCATGATTCATCGGCCAAGGCTCACTGGAAAAACCGTGCCGACGGCCAGCCATTTTTTGCCATTTTCAATACAACGGTCTCTCATGAGAGCAAGCTGCGCAATAAGAACCCCAATGCCAAACATGACCCAGCGGGCGTGAATGTTCCATCCTACCACCCGGATACACCAGAAGTTAGGAAAAATTGGGCGCAATACTACGATCGTCTAACTGAGGTTGATAGCTATCTGAAAAAACATCTGGATGAGCTGGACCAAGCGGGGCTAGCTGAAGATACCATCGTCTTTTTTTATGCCGATCATGGATCCGGCATGCCTAGGCATAAACGTTTCCCAGGTTGGTCGGGTCTTCATGTGCCGATGATTGTGCATGTACCAGAGAAATGGCAACATCTAGCTCCAGCTGGCTATACTGCGGGAGGATCATCTGATAGGTTAGTGAGCTTTATTGACCTAGCTCCAACAGTATTGTCTATCGCAGGAGTTGAAATTCCTCAGCGCTATCAGGGGGCTGCGTTTATGGGCAAGTTTTCCCAGCCAGCTCCGACCTATAGCTTTGGCTTCCGTGGCCGCATGGATGAACGGACTGATAGCTGTAGATCGGTAACCGATGGGCGGTTCATGTACATCCGCAACTACTATCCTCACATTGCTCACGGGCAGGTTTTGGACTATCAGATGAAGACGCCAGCTACGCGGGTATGGTACGAGATGTTCCAGCGTGGTGAGCTCAATGAGGTGCAGGCTGCATATTGGAAACCACATCCAGCTGAAGAGCTTTTCGACCTAGAGAATGATCCTGAAGAAACGGTCAATCTTGCTAACAATCCCAAATATACAGCTGATTTGCAGCGTTTTCGTGAGGTGCAAAATGGCCAGCTGTTGAAGATACGAGATCTAGCCTTAATGCCCGAAGCGCAGATGCAATCAGCCTCTGAGACAGCGGGAATCACGCCCTATCAGCTAGCTCAAGATAATGAATTGTATCCAATGGAGCGATTGCTAGAAATTGCTAATGCTCAGGTTTTACCCAAGGCGGAGATGGAAAAAATGATGTTAGCGAAACTTCGAGCTGGCGTTAGCGGGCTGGAAGCCTACTGGGTGTTAGTCAATTTGCAACAATCAGCGGAGGCTCTCAGCGAGGTCGATGTGGAAGCCGTGAAGGTTCTAACGAAGTCAGATGTCGCTAGCACAAAGATTGTGGCTTGGCGTTTATTGGTCAATAAATACCCTGACGATAAGGCGCTCCAGCTAGCTGCAGCGACGCACATGTTTGAGCTGGCTGATAACCGTACAAACCAGGTCTTTACTTCTCTGGCAGCGCTTTCCTTGATTGAAGAGCTCAAGCTAGACTTAGGGAAACTCAAGCAGCTAGAGGAAGTGCAAAAGGCAAAACCATTAGAGGAAATCAAACATCGCTCAGACTTCGGCAAAGACTACCTCGCCAGAACCCGCCAGCGCATGGGATTGTAGGCCTCATGCATAGCGAATCTGCGGCTAGTAGGTAGGCTGGGCCGGCAACTGCTTCATTCTCTAAATGATTGAGCTGTGTCAGCGTTCGAACTTTTCGAAAGTAAGTTTTGCCATCAATGGTGGCTGTGGCATACTGCGCAAAATGAGAGGATTTCAGGCATATATCAAGGGGGCTTCTGTGGTGGCCATGAGCGTGCTGCTTCACAGCTGTGGAGGCGGCAGCAATGGCGTTGTCGAAAATCGAAGTACTCCCTCATTTAACCCTTCGGTTGGACCATTTGATAGCCGTGGAAACTATGTAGAATCATGGGCTGACGGGCCGCCAAGGTCTAGAAGTGGCAGTGCGCCGCAAGTTGCCATGGGCTCAGCTCCGGTGAAATCCACGCGCGTGACTCCTGAGATTAGAGAAACCTCAACTGCTAGAAAATCGACTCCTGCACCTGTAGCCCAAGCACCGCGCAAGACGACTCCGAGACCTGTAGCTGCAGCGCCAGCTCCAGTGAAAGTAAAACCTAAGGTTAAGCAGCCTACTCGTTATACGGTAAAAAAAGGCGATACCCTCTACGGTTTATCGCGTAAGTACAATACTTCGGTGAGCGCGATCCAGCGTACTAACGGCTTGAAAGGGAGCACGATTCGCATCGGTCAGTCGTTGATCATTCCCAGCTATTAAGACTTCTAGCAGACGTTTGATAGTTGGTCGTTATATTTACTGTGCTGCAAGGGCATAGTAAACTAAGCCTCTCGGTATGGTCAGATTGTTGTTGCTGGGTTTACTAGCAGGCTTGTTATTTAGCTCAACCTTCGTCTTTAACCGCGCTATTAGCTTAACTGGTGGCCATTGGTTTTGGACTTCGTGTTTGCGCTATGTCGCCACGATCTTGATTATTATCGTTGGCCTAAGCAGCTATAAAGGCCTGCCTTTTGTGCTTCAATGCCTGCGCGAGCTGAAACGTCACTTTGTCTTTTGGTGCATTGCTGGCTGCATTGGTTATGGGGCATTTTATACTCTACAATGTTATGCGATCACTAAGGCTCCCGGCTGGATGGTCGCTACCACTTGGCAGTTCACCATTGTTGCTTCATTGTTTGTGTTAGCTGGATTTGGAAAAAAATTGCACAAGCAGGTTTGGCTTGGTGTGATTGTGGTTTTCATTGGCATTGTATTAGTCAACCTAGCGAGTAGTCAGGCTGACTCGCTTGGTGTCGCTCTGCTGGCAGCGGTGCCAGTATTGATCGCGTCATTTTGTTATCCCTTTGGAAATCAGTTAGTCTGGGAGGCTAAGGTGGGGAGGTTAGGCTTGCCAACACTAGACCCAGAGGTGGTGAGAAACCCTTTTGCGAAGGTGATGTTGTTAGCTTTTGGCGCGCTGCCGCTGTGGGTGGTTTTGTATTTCTTTGTAGATGTGGGCGTGCCGTCATCTAGCCAGCTGCTTAATGTTTCCGTGGTTGCGTTGCTTTCCGGAGTTTTGGGCACGGGGATTTTTCTATATGCTAGGAATGAAGCAAAAACGGCCAATGAACTGGGACTGGTTGACGCCACTCAGGCCAGCGCCATGATCTTTGCTCTGATAGGGGAAATCCTTTTTCTCGGCGCAGAGGTGCCGCCCTTAGCTTCTATCGTAGGGATTGTAATCGTGATCGCTGGTTTATTTGCTTTGTTAAAAGTGAAACCAAGTTAGCTGACTGACCAACTGGCTAGCAAATCAGTGACTTTGTTAGCCAGTGGCTCATCGAGCATAGATAGGCAGAGGTTTAAGCCAGCTAGGTGACCTTGGTGGAAGTGCTGCAGCTTGCGTAGCGCGCTGTCATCACCTGCAGCTAGATGCTCAGCGATATATGGGCTGAGCATACCGACATGATCTAACTGGTACATGTTGAGCAATGAGTTTTGTGATTTGAGAAACTTTGGACCGAGTAGCTGAGGTGCTAGATTTTCACCACTGTGCACGTCTATGATGCGTTTACAGGCATGGATGTAGTAGTCTAAGAAGGGGTTATTTGGCTCAAAGACGCAAAGTGCATTGTGGATGCCGCGGCGAACACGTCCTCTATCATCTAGCCAAATTTCTCTACCAAAGGCATAACCGTCAGCTAGCTTTTCAGGTATCTGCATGAGCTCGGGCCGGAAGATAAATACATCCGCATCTAGCCAGATGACTCGGTGGTAGCCAGCATGCAGAGCTCGCCGAGATAAGAGTAGGCGACCGAGGTCGGTGAGCATGGGCCAGCGTTGACCTACCTTACTTTTGAATTCGCTAGAAAGTAGACTCAAAATGTCATTGTCGTCAGCTAGTTGATAGTCGTGGCCAGATGATTGGGCCCAGCTAGCTACCGAATCCAAGCTTGCCTGGATCCATGTTGGACGATGGTGGTTGCGGTATGATTGTATAACGAGTTCCACCTAGCTAAAATGCCTGAGTTACTAATCTGATCAATGCTAATGAGGTTTTCTTTTTTAGGCGAAGTATATGCGCATTCGGGTCAATGTGGTATTTTATTGGTGGAAATTATATGTCCAAAAATCTCCTTTAGAGGACTTCATTCGGTAAGCAAATGTCGTCATTAACGATCATGTCATATGGTTGAATGGGGGCTGAAATCGTGCTGCTAAAATGATGGATAGCTACAGGAATAGAAATTCGGTTTATAAAAATGTCTCGTTATTGTTATTTTTGGCGATTCATTTTTTACACGCCGATGATTCTTGGCGCAGCAAATATTATCCCGCTGACTGGCAGCCACCGAGCGCTGATCAAGTCCGATTTGGTGAGCCATTTTTGCAGGATTTCTCCTATGCTGGCTACCAACGCGGTGAGCAGACCGTGCCTCAAGTGAAAGGACCAGTATTTCGTGTCTCTAACTACGGGGCAAAAGCTGACGGGCGCACAGATAGCACCGTGGCGATTCAGCGCGCAATCGATGAAGCGAGCCGTGCTGGTGGAGGAGTAGTATTGTTTGATACTGGTGAATATAGACTGAGCCGCGCAAGTGGTTCTAACTGGTGTCTGCGGATTTCCACCTCTGGGGTAGTACTGCGTGGCTGCTCTAGTGGCCAAACTAAGCTGCTAAATACGAGTACCGACATGACTAAGTCTGTGATCGTTCTGTTTGAGGGACAAGCTGTAGCTGAGACTCAAAGTGAACTTAGCCAAGATATATTGGGCCCTGATAGAAAATGGTATGTTGAAGATGCTAGCGCGTTCTCGGTCGGAGATATCGTGATGTTATCGTGGGATTTCACCGATGATTGGATCAAACAACACGGGCAAGTTAAATTCTGGAAGAAGAATTCTCGGCCACAACCAGCAATTTATAAAAGAGAAGTGCTAGAAGTTAACCCAAGCGAAGGGTGGATTCTGGTAGATGTGCCAGCGCGCTACAGCTACCTCGTGCGAGACAATGCTAGAGTGGGGAAAGTTTCAGGCTGGATATCCCAGACCGGGATGGAAAATATCCAACTGGCTAACGTGCAAAATACTAACGAAGGCTGGGGAGATAAAGATTATAAGGTGGAGGGGACTGGCGCTCACATGACACATGGATCATGGGCCGTGCTCATGCATGATGTTTACGATAGCTGGCTGGTCAATGTGAAGAGCTATCAGCCAGACGAAAATACGAGCTCAGCGCATCTTCTATCTAATGGTGTGAAGCTTGATGATTCCTTCAGAGTAACTGTGAAAGATTGCTCTTTTCAGCGGCCCCAATACGGCGGCGGTGGCGGTAACGGCTATATGGTGCGGGTCCAAAATAGTAACGAATGTCTCATCGACCATTTCTTCGCCTGCTATTCTAGGCATGGCATTGTGATTTCTCATCCAGGATCTAGCGGTAATGTTTTTTACCGCTGTCGTGATAAAGATACCCAATGCTCGACTGGACTGAAAGGAACCCTGAAGACGAATGGTTCCGGCTCAGACGCCCATATGCATTTTAGTCATTCTAACCTCTATGACGGTTGCTCCGTAGAAAATAGCTATTTCACGGCTGCCCACCGCGGTGTGTGGGGGACTGTCCCTCACGCTCTAACTTCTAGCTCTAGCGTATACTGGAACACTGAGAGTAAAGGAAAACCTGTGAAGAGTAGTTATAGTGTAATTTCTAAACAGGGAGGTTATGGATATGTCATCGGTACCAAAGGCGATTATTCTGCAGTTCTAACGTCACTGAAAAAGGGTGACTCAACTGCACCTGAAGACATCGTAGAGGGTGAAGGGCAAGGGGAGCAATTAGTTCCTCAGTCGCTTTATGAAGATCAGCTGAAACGTAGACTTTCGTTAGCTGGCCCGCTTTCTACCTCGCGCCGCTAGAATGATATGTACCGCGAGAACAAATGGAAAGACGAAGCCCGCTGAGCTATGAGTATAGCTAACCCATGGGCGGTAGGTTTCACTTGCCATATCCCCACTTAATCTTTGCTGGCTTTTGGGTCAAGGGCATCACGCAGGCCATCTCCTAGGAAGTTGAGGGCAAAGAGTGTGATAGAAAAAAGAATGGCTGGAATCAATAGCAGGCTTGGGTGGGTTTCCATGTAGTTCGCTCCATCTTTAAGCATGATTCCCCATGAGCTGTTGGGCGATTCCACACCTAGACCTAGGAATGAAAGAGTCGCTTCCATGAGAATGAAGTTAGGGACTGTGAGGGTGGTATAGACGATGATGGGGCCGAGCATGTTTGGCATGATGTGGCGGCTGAGGATTTTCCAATGGCTGAGGCCGAGTGAGCGGGCTGCTTCTACGTACTCTTGCTCCTTGATGCCGATAACTTGCGCGCGTGCCATACGTGCCATAGTTAGCCAACCGAGGGCACCGATGGCTATGAACAGAGGAACGAGGTTCGTGGTTTTTTTGACTAATTCTACATCCCAGTGCCAGCTTTCTATCATGATGTCAGCTAGTGATTTGCTGTATTCAGAAATCAGCATAGCAAACAGAATGACCAGAACGAGGAAGGGGAGACCGTAAAGAATATCGACAAGACGCATCATTAGAGAGTCGGTACGACCGCCGATATAGCCAGAAATAGAGCCGTAGAGAATGCCGATGATGAGCGTCACGCTTGTAGCCACTAGACCTACCAAGAGGGAAATTTTTCCACCGTCTAGCAATCTAGCGAGAAGGTCGCGGCCAGATTGATCGGTCCCTAATAGGTGGTCAGCTGAAGGTGCCGCAAAGGTATTGCTGAGGTTTTGTGAGTTAGGATCTTGCAGCTGAAAGGCTGTAGGGGCAATGAAGCATAATACACAGATAGCTATGAGCACAAAGAGGCTAAGCATGGCCATGTGGTTTTTTGCCAGTCGCCGCCAGGCATCACGCCAGAGTGAATCACCTTTTAGGATTTCGTTTGAATCTTGCATGGAAAGTGAATGTTAGGCGCTTTCTCGAGCGCGTGGGTTGAGCATGGCTAGGGCGATGTCAGCAGCTAGGTTGGCGATTACGATAATAACGCCGTAGAGGAAAACCACGCCCTGGAGGATGTTGTAATCTCGGGATGTGGCACCATTGATGAAGTGCTGGCCGAGCCCTGGAATTTGAAAAATGGTCTCGACAATAAATGAGCCAGAGATGAGTGCGGCAAATGCGGGGCCAACGTAGGCGACCGCTGGAATGAGCCCGCCGCGCAATGCATGGCGTGTGATGATGCGATGAGTTGGTAACCCCTTGGCTTTGGCTGTACGGATGTAGTCTTGATTGAGAACTTCTAGCATACCGCCACGAGTGATACGGGCTAGGTAAGCTGCCGTTGTTAGCCCTAAGGTGATGGCGGGTAAGATCCAGTCAAATGGACCGCCCCAGCCAGCTACTTTTAGAAAACTAACATTGCTGGCGATATACATGGCAAGCAGCGGGCCAACAACAAAGGCGGGAATACAGATTCCTAACATGGCAATACTCATTGATGCATAATCGATGAATGAGTTCTTTCTCAGAGCAGCAATCACACCAGCTGGAATGCCCACAGCTAGAGCGATCAGCATTGAGCTAATACCAAGAATGAGAGAGACGGGAAATGAGGAGCCAATAATTTCTACGACTGGGCGATCTTTTGACATCGAGTCGCCGAGGTCACCCTGAGCGAGGTTTTTAAAGTAGTAGAGGTATTGAACAGGGAGCGGCTTATCGAGGTGATAGTAGGCTTTGTTTTTCTCGATGATGTGAGGAGGGAGTGCTTTTTCGTCGGTGAGCGGGTCACCTGGCATCATCCGCACTAGAAAGAATGTGATAGAGATCAGGCAAAAGACAACTAAGATCCCTTGGCCGAGTCTGCTGAGAATAGTCTTAAACATGGACGTGTGAGGTACTTAGTTAGTTTCGAGGTCGACAAATTTGTACGGATGGCTGTTTTGTAGCAGCGGGTGCCAGCCTTTGACTGATGGGTGAAGTAGGTAGTTCGTGGTGTACCAATAGGTCGGTAAGACAGGCATTTCTTCAAGTAAGACGGCTTCTGCTTCAGCTAGAAGTTGGAACCTTTTTTCAGGAGTTTCGCTGATAGATGCTTGCTTGAGTAGCTCTTCGTATTCTTTGCTAGACCAGCCGGTATTGTTATTGCCGTTGCTCTTTTTCCACAGGTCGAGGAAAGTTGTTGGGTCGGGGTAGTCGCCAATCCAGCCTCCAACAACGAGGTCATAGTCGAGCCGGTTAACACGATCGAGGTAGGTTTTCCATTCACGCTGGGCGATGGTAACATCAATGCCGAGGTGTTTTTTCCACATGTCCTGGAAGGCTTCGCTGAGGCGTTTGGATGTGTCTCGGTCGGTTGTTAGTATGTTGATTGTTGGAAAATCACGTGGGTTTTCAAATCCAGCTGCGGTCATCAATTTACGTGCTTTATCGGGGTTGAATTTCACCACATCCAGCGTTGGGTAACCAGAGAGAGGTGGCGTTAGGCCTGTAGCTGGAAGTTGCCCACCTTTTAGCAAGTGCTCGATGATCGCTTGTTGGTCGATGCTCATAGCGAGAGCTTGGCGCACGCGCTTGTCCTTAAGCGCATTGCGGGTGACATTGCAGCGCATGAAGTTGACGCCGAGGTAGGGCTCCTGGCGCAGTGAATCTGGGTATTTTTCCCGCGAGTATTCTATCATTTCAGGCGGCAAGGTATAAGTCATGTGCAACTGGTCGTTATAGAACATGCGAGCCTCGGTATAGGGGTTGGTGATTGGGTGAAATTCGATGCCGTTGAGTTTGACGGCGTCGAAATCCCAATAATGTGGGTTCTTTTCGGTTTTGATGTAGTGATTAAACTCCCATTCCGTTAGCTTGAACGGACCGTTGCTAACGATACTGCTTGGTGATGTCCAACGCGTGTGCTGTTGGTCAATTTCTCCATGAGCCAGAATGGTATGTTTGGGTACAGGGAACCAGGTGTAGTGTTTGGTGAGGTGAGGCAGGAATGGCGTAGTTGAAGCGAGCTGATAGACGACGGTGTGTTCGTCAGGAGTTTGCACGCCAACTTGCGCGCGATTCCACAAATCGGGTGAGCCAGCTGTGTGGTGGTCTAGCAATCTCTGAATGACTAGAAGGCGAGTTTCAGCTGGAATGGCTTCTGGCCAGCTAACGAGCTCGGGAGATTTCTGAATCGCTTGCAAGGCCTCGACCTTCAGATTGTCTAGGCCGTGATGGGCGATCCAATTTTGTTGATCGGCCTGGCTGAGTGATGCGAAGCCTGTGTTAGCTGATGAGTCGACAGAGATATTTTTATCGCCACGGAAATTGATTTGTTTGAGCTCATTCCAGCTGGTTGGAAAATTTTCATCCAGTCCGCATAAGATATACCCTAACTGGTTTTCGTTGTACTCTTTGGCATTTTTTAGGAAGTAGAGCATGGTGGCATATTTAGCTCCGAAGTTAGGTCTGAGGATACGTTCATGGGCAAAACGAAAATCCTCGCTGGTGAGAGCTTTGCCGTCTGACCATTTGGCGTCTTTACGCAGGTGAAATGTCCAGCGGGTGTAGTCTTCGTTAGCTTCCCAGCTCTCGGCCACTCCTGGCTGCGAATCACTATCAGACTTAGGATCCTCAACGCAGTGTCCCTCAAACAATGCACGAATGATGTTATTTTCTAGCACCCCAGTGACTACCTGTGGGTCTAGCGCCGCGGGCTCGTTGCTATTGCCAATGATCATGATTTTTTCCTCGGTCGCCTTGACGATAGGAGTTTCCTCTGAGCACGAGAAACTCAGCAATGCGAGCGCGAGGGCAGATAGGCTGGTAAGGAGGCGGATCATCGTTGCGCAGTTTTGCCTTTCTATGGCGATCTTTCAAGTGAGGATTTTGCTTCGATGATAATTCCCCTCAGTTGGCTAGCTAGAAACAAAAAAGCTTTAACGCACTGGGCGTTAAAGCTTGTTAAGTATATGAATGTTAGTTGTCTATTCTGAGCGGAAGTCAGGATAGGCGTTGGATGCATGCTCGGAGAAATCGAGGCCGTCTTCCTCTTCTTCTTCACTAGCTCGCAGACCGATGGTTGCATGGATGATTTTGAAGCCAATGAACGCGGCGACAAAGGCGGCGATGCTGGTGCTGAAAGCTCCAAGAGCTTGAACGCCTAACTGCTTGCCCGCAAAACCAGCCTCGTTGAACAAGGCTACACTGAGGGTGCCCCAGATGCCGTTGAAGAGGTGTACAGGAATGGCGCCAACGACGTCATCAATCTTGAATTTGAGCAAGAGCTCAGAACCTAATGTACTAACGACTCCGGCAATGGCGCCGATGATTACAGCGCTGGCTGGAGTGACCACATTACAACAAGCGGTTATCGCTACTAGGCCACCGAGGATACCATTCATGGTGCTTAATGGTTCTGGGCGTCCGTCGCGAATCCAGAAAGCTGCTAGTCCTAGCAAACCACCCGAGGCAGCTGCAACCATTGTATTTACGGCGATGCGGCCAATTTCATTTCCAGCTGCTAGGTTAGATCCACAGTTGAACCCGAACCAACCAAAACAAAGGATGAAAGTTCCGAGGGCGACAAGAGGAATGTTGTGACCTGAGATGAGCAATGGATCGCCATTTTTCGCAAAGCGTCCCTTACGTGGGCCAATCACGAGTACGCCTGCTAGAGCACAGGCTCCGCCGATAGAGTGAACCACTGTGGAGCCTGCAAAGTCGCTGAATCCGAGAGATTCTAACCACCCTGAAGTGCCGCCAAATCCAGGTGCGTAGTCGCCAGCAAAGCTGCCCCAACTCCAGTGACCGAGAATTGGATAGATGATGCCAGAAATAAGCACGGTGTAGGCGCAGTAGCCGATAAAGGTTGTTCTTTCAGCCATGGCTCCAGAGGTAATAGTCGCGGCTGTCGCTACAAAAACTGCTTGGAAGATCCAGAATACCCAGAGCTGAGAATCGCCATTAAATGTGGATAGCCAGGTGATTTCAGTACCTAGCAGGCCCATAGCTGTGGCGCCAAACATGAGGCCAAATCCAACAAACAGGAAGCAGATCATGGCGATGCAGAAATCAACTGCATTTTTCATCACTACATTGAGGCAGTTTTTTGCCCTAACACAGCCGAGCTCCAACAAACAGAAACCTGCTTGCATAAAAAATACAAGAGCCGCTGAGATCAGAACAAAGGTGGTATTGAGGTCTGACTCTAGCTGCTCAGTCGATGGACCGACAGCGGATTGGGCTGATTGGATATCGCCTGCCGCGGCGTTGGATGAAATGCTAAGTAAAAAGAAGCATACCAGCGCTCCTAATAGGGTGAGATGTTGTTTCATGTGTATTTGTTAGTGTTGGGTGAAGGTAGATAGAATGTCTGAAAACTCAGAGTTTAGAGCCTTGCGGCGTCCTTTATGAGGGACGCAGTCAATGATTTGGTAGGCTAGGGCGTCGGCGTCTACGGTGAGTTCGCCTTGTTCGTTAGTATTCTTCTGAATTTGCCGCGTGATCAGTTTATCAGCTTGAGCGGAATTCATGACCCTGCTGAGCAGTAATTGAATTTCAGGCTCTAGGGTGCTCCAACTGATGGCTGGCTCTTCTGAGTCTTCCTTAGACTGTGTGTCTTGTAGTTCTGTTGATGCTTCAGCTAGATTAGTTGGCTCAGCTAGCTCAGGTAGGTCGATTGGCTGAATGTCCTCTTGCCACGCTGGTTTCTCAGGTGATTTTTCAGCGGATTGTTTGAGATCATTAGCGATAAACTCTCTGACAAGCCTGACTACTTTGTCGATTTGTTCGATGTCGGTATTGAAGATCAAGGTCACCTGCATTTCTTCTTCGATAACAATAAGCAGGTTGAGCTTGCTGAAACCGAAGACCAATTCTCTTGGGGCGCGGGTTACTTGTTTATAGGATGTCACCATGTTGTTAGTCATGGTGATGACTCTTTCGATTAGCTCTTCGGATTTGTGGTAGTTGGTCTCTATCAGTACGCCACCTTGTTGGTTCCAGCTGTATTGTGCGCCAACTTTTTTGCACAACTCCATGAGGGCAATAGAGGTATTATAGGGAAGGTCTTTTGTGTTTGGGACGTTCATTGTTAGGATTCCATGCTAAGTTCACTCATTGCTTTGCTCAGGCTGGTATTGCTATTGCTGATAAGTCCGCGCAGGTTTTTGGTTTCGGGGTCCCACTTGTCTGCATAGTGGATGGCAATGAGCCGTTCGTCTTCTTTGATGATTGCTGACTCGGGCTGGCCAGCGTCTAGCAAATGAGCCAACTCGTTGGCGTAGTAAAATGTGAATTTACTCTCATCTTCAAAGAGTTGGCTGTCGCCGCCACCATTGGTGGAGATGATAGACTCACCTTTTTTTATGAAATAGTCAGTTCCGGTCATATGTGTTGAGATATGTGTTAGTACGTTTGCTTCGCGGGTGCGAAGAACGCGGGAGCATATCTCGTGCCATTAGCTCAGCAAGCCAGCTCTGCTGTTATGACATGAATTTATGGAAACTATGAATTTGTGCGCTATTAGATATATGGACAGGCAAAAAGTACTACGATGTTGTCATGTCACCTGAGTTTTTTTAGCTAAGGTGTCCTATGGAATTTACCAATGGAATCATCGGTAGTCCTTATTAGGGGGTGATAGATGTAAATATCTAGCAACGTGCAAATGCCTCTATGCTGTAGCTCGGGAGAGCTAAAGAACACAACTGGGAGTGAACCGAAGGAGTTAGCGCAGCAGATCTGGGCGATTTTGTTTGGTTCGCGCTAGTGCTTTTTCTTTTTTCCAGCTGGCGATTTTTGCGTGGTGGCCGCTGGTGAGGACGTCAGGGACTTTCATGCCGCGGAAGTCGATAGGCTTGGTGTAAGCTGGAGCTTCTAGCAGGTTAGGGTCGCTGAATGATTCGTCTTCCGGTGAGCGAGCATCGCCGAGGGCGCCTGGAAGCAGGCGCACGATGGCATCGGTGAGTACGGCGGCGGCGATGGCGCCGTTGGTGAGCACGTAGTCGCCGAGAGAGATTTCTTCATCGACTAGGGTATCGATGACGCGCTGGTCGACCCCTTCGTAGTGACCGCAGAGGATGATGAGGTGGTCTAGCTGGCTGAGCTGGGCCACTTTTTGTTGTTTCAGCTGGCGCCCTTGTGGGGTCATGAGGACGACGTGAGAATTTTCACTACGCAGCTCTTCGATGGCAGCGAAGATGGGCTCGGGTTTGAGCAGCATGCCTTGGCCTCCACCGCAGAGGTAGTCGTCGGTTTTACGATGTTTTCCTTCGGCCCAATCACGAATGTTGTGGGCGTTGATCTCGGCGATGCCCTGAGCTTGGGCACGCTTGATGATGCTCTCGCTCAGCGGAGCTAGGACAATCTCAGGAAATAAAGTAAGCACGTCGATGCGCATGCCAGCTAGTATGATGAGAGGCTGGCGATTGCCAACTCTTTATGCGCGCTTGAGTGGTAAAATAAAGGGCGCACGATGGACGGATTGATGATCCGTTCATCGTGCACTGGTGAGTGAAATTAGCGCGAACGAGTTCTGCCCCCTGAGCTGCTGGGCATTGGGCGCGGTGCTGGCGTGCTTGGGCGGCTGGCTGGTCTAGAGCTTGGGGTACTTGGGCGAGTCATTGGAGTACTTGGTCGCGTAGTCGGAGTGCTCGGCCTGGTGGTTGGCGTACTTGGGCGTGTGCTCGGGCGAGTCGTTGTTGGTGTACTCGGGCGAGTGGATGGCCTAGTTGTCGGTCTTTGATTGGCTGGCAGCTGGGTTGGTCGATTTGACCCCGGTCTGTCTGGTCGGTAAATCGGCTGCTCAGGTTTTGGCCTGTGGTGAGGTGGTCTCGTAGGTGGAGGTCTGTGGCCATGCGGTGGGCGACAGTAAACGTAGCGGCCTCCGTAGTAGCGATAATAATGGCCATGGTAATGCCAGTAGCTGAGTCCACCAATGGTAACTGCAACTGAGCCAGCTGGCACGGCATTGACGGTGGTGCCGTAGCCGTATGGATCGTAGTAGCAGGAGGTGGTGAGGAGGCTAAGAGCAAGAGCTCCCGTGAGACTGACAGTTTTCCAGTACATAACTTCAAATTAAGGTTATCCGCTTGGACGCGCAACTATGAGTTTTTATTCAAGCGATTAGCCACAGTGATGTAAACGAGCTTTTTAGCTGGGGTAGCCTTTTCTGAGTGATAAAAAATTCCCTCTGCAAATGGATTTGGCTTGCCGCTTTACACGTTTGTTTTATTGCTGGTGTATGAGTTTTTCCGATATTCGTCCGTGGATGATCACTGTTGCCGTGGTCAGCTTTCTGATGTTGCTAAAGTGGGGGCTAGCTATCCTTTCACAACGGACGATTAAACAGACTTATGAAAAGGAGTTGAAGCTTTTGCCCATAGTCATTGGTAGTGGGGTGAATGTGGATGAGAGTTTTTACAATGAGGTGGAGGAAGATTTTCACCGCCATCAGGTTGTGCAGTTGGGGGATTTTGCGGTAGCTGCTGAGCTGGAGAATGATGCTAAGAATGCATCGCCAATTAGGTTTGGGCTCGCTGATGATGGGAAAATCATTGTCTCAGCGGTGGATGTGGCTCTGCCCAAGATTTTCAAGATTCTTGGGAGGATGATGCGAGGAAAGAGAGGTCTCGTGGGCGTAGAGTGCTGCAGCCAACTGGATGATGGTACGAAGATTCTGACCAAAAATGCAATGCGCACGCCTAAGCGGGTTGGCACGGAGTATATTGAGGTGGAATATGTGGATAAAAAAACGAGCCTCGAACAGCTGCTGGGGTTTCATCGTTACCGAGTGAATGAATATTTGCGCCGCCATCGGGGGGCTAAAGTGCAAGTCTTTGGATCGGTCGAGGAGGTAATTGCCTTTGAGGAGGAGGGGTTGAATGCTAGCGCGCAGCTATTTCGCCAAAATAATTATCAATTTACAAAAGAGGAGCAGAAGCAGCTGGAGCAAAAACAGACGGCTGTGAGGGTGTCTGAGCCAATTATGGCTGAACAGATTGGCCTTGGGCCAGCTGCGGGTGGAATGGGGCAATTGTCAGCAGATGGAGGAGCTTCCACTCCGCCGCCATTAGCTCAGCCTCATGGCGGTGAAGCTGAATGGTATTATGCTCGAGGTGATCAGCAAAATGGGCCGGTTACTCTGAAAGCGCTGCGGAATATGTTTAAGCGCAACCAGCTGAATTTAGATCACGATAGGGTGTGGCATCCTAAAATGCCTGAATGGCTATTAGCTGGCGAGGTGGAAGAGTTTCAGCCCGATGCTATGGCGCGGGCAGCTGCTGAGGAGGAAAATGAGACGGCTATTTTTGAGCCCTCTGCGGCGAGCTTGCGGGCAGCGAGTGAGGCTGATTACGCCATGGGCATGATCGAATTTAATACCTACGGAGGCTTATCGCGCCGGTGGTTTTATTTGTGGGTTATTGTATTGATTCCGATAATAGAGGTGGTGCCGACATTTTTCATGACGGAAAGCTACTACGATGGCTTGTCTTCGATAACTCGGTGGGCCGCTATTCTATTGTTTGTCGTCGTTTCGGGATCGCGAGTGAGGAACCTAGGCATGGCTTCTGGCTGGTGGTGGTGCCTGTTACTGCCTATTGTAAATATTTGGATGTATTACCGATGTTATTGCTGCCCAGCGGGCTACGAAGATAGCCGTCAGCTGGATACAGCGGGCAAAGTATTAACGACGTTTTATGTGCTCTGCAATCTGTTGATTCTCGCGGTGCTGGGTATGATCTTTTTCTCGCTAGGAAGTGAAGGTTTCTTGGAGTCTATATTCGACTGGCTGGCGATGTATGAAGGCGATTATTATGAGCCCGAATATCAGGATCAATTTGACCCTGCTGTAGGTGGCAGCCCCTAGCGTGTTTAGCTTGAAATTTTCTCCCTGCTATTACTTGGGAGAAATGGAGGTGCAGACTAGCTAGCTGGAGAGCTAGCCGTGATGGGAGAAATTGTGGAGTCCCTAGCTAGCTCTGGATGCGTGTTATTGGTTAGCTGTATTCAGCAGTGATTTAGCTGGGGTGCTGCGATTGGTTTTGCTGGTACGGGCTAGGGCGGGTGAGCAGCTTGAAGATGCCCCACAAGAAGCTGATGCAAGCGAAGATAAAGCAGGCGATGCTGGCGGTGAAACCGAATGCCGCTGAACTAAGTAGCTGGAGTAGGTCTATGGTGCTGGTGGAAATGATGCGTTGTTCACGGTTCATGGCGTCGGCTTCGAAGAGGTATTCACCTGGCTCGGAGACCGAGAACAGCCCGAGTGAGTAGCGGCTGACGCCATTTTTGTGCACAACTTGCCCACCTAGCGGCATGAATTCAACGTAGCTAAGGTCATCGATGCGGCGCAGCGTGAAGTCGAATTTGCCTTCGATTTCTGGCTGGGTATCGATGTTCCTGCCGTTGAAATTGGTTTGGTAGTCGTGCCAGACGCAGATCAGGGTGGTGTCATGGATTTGGATGTGTTGCTCACCAGGAGCGGCCATGCTGGTGTAGTTTTTGCCTCCTTCAGTGGCGTGGTTGAGCATGGTGGCGATGGCGTAGAAAAACGCCGCCACTGAGCCGATAACTAAGACGATGGAAAAGATGAGAGGAAGGCAGCCTGAGCGAGATGGGCGGTCTGACATTGGGTGTAGTTAAGTTATTATTATGGTTGAATATGGAGAGTCGGGGATAGGAGTTGGATGTGGTGGGAGTTAATGGATTCCAGCTGTTTGATAGCTTGATCCACTTGTTGGAGATGGGGGGCTGAGAGGATGCGCAGTGCTGGGTGTGCTTGGGCGAACTCGGTGAAATTTTGACGCGCTAGTGACATGCCAATGAGTTCGTCGCCTTTATCTGGTCGCTGTGAGCTGAACATGCCTTCCAGCGGGCTCTTAGGTGCTGGCGTGAGGATGCTTGAGTCGGCGCTAATGCCTGCTTGCTCAGCGGCGTAGGCAATGGCTTGGTTGAGACCACCGAGTTGGTCGACGAGGCCAATATCGAGTGCTTGCTGGCCAGTGTAGACTCGTCCGCCAGCTAGTTTTTCGAGCTCACCTTGGAGGCGGTCGCCGCGACCGTCGGTGATGCGTTTTTTGAAAGTGGAGTAGACCTGCTGCATGGACTGGCGGATGAGCTCGGCTTCAGCTGGTGAGAATGGCTTGGAGCTGGTCATGATGCCGGCATTTTTTCCGCGCTGCTGGCTGTGGCTGGTGATGCCAAGTTTGTCCATGCTTCCTTGCAGGACTAATTTCATGCCGACCACGCCGATGGAGCCGGTGATGGTACCTGGCTCAGCGAAGATGCGATCTGCAGCGGCGCTGACGTAATATCCACCGCTGGCGGCGACGGATCCCATGGAGACGACAAATGGACGCTCGGTGGCCTTAAATGCGGTGGTGGCTTCCCAGAGAACATCGCTAGAGAGGGCTGAGCCGCCAGGTGAGTCGACTCGCAGGACGAGTGCTTTGCAGTTTTCGTCTTGGCTGAGTTTGATGATTTCGCGGCGTACAGGAGCGATGGATTTGTCGCTAATGGCTCCTTCTAGGGCGACGACGCCAATGTAGCCGTCTTTGGATTTTTTGTTTTTGTCTGACTGGAACATCAGCTTGACCACATCCATGAAGCTTTTGATTTCAGGTCCGTAGATGTCTGGTAGCTGGTAGGTTTGGTTGTAGTCAGCGTCTTCTCCGTAGGTTTCTTTGACCGCTTTGTTGAAGCTCGTGCGGTACATCAGCTGGTCGACTAGGCCGAGCTCTTTAGCCAGCTGGGCACTTGGATTGTTGTGGTTGATGAAATTTTCCACCTGCTCAGTGGTGAGCTGGCGGTGACCGGCGACTTGCTGAATGAGCTGCTGGTAGAGCGAGTCGAGCATGGCGGTATTTTGCTGTAAGGAATACTCGCTAGGCTCGGTACGATAGAGTGATTCACCTGCGCTTTTGAAATCACCAATGTGGATGACGTCGACTTGCATGCCCATTTTATCCAACATGCCCTTGAAGTAGAGGGACTCTGAATGAAGGCCGGTGAAGGTGACATTTGCCTCAGGCATGAGGGTGAAATGGTTAGCTGGCGCGCCAAGCAGCGCCATGCCATTGCTTAGCTGCTCGGTATAGACCCAGACGTCTTTTTCTGCAGCGCGTAGGTTTTGCAAACAGCGGGCGATTTCCTGAATTTGCGCAAGTTTGAGACCAGCTCCGCCAAAGTCGATCACCACAGCTACGACTTTTTCGTCATCAGCTGCTTTGGTCAAGCTCTGGGCGATATCGTAATGAGTAAGAGGGCGCTCGGGGGGGCCAAAGAGGCCACCCTGGTTCAGCCCACTTTCGCTGATAAGTCCCTCAATATCGTAGACGGCGACGATATTGGTATCAGATTTTTTGCTCTTAGCGGCAAATAGGCCGGAGCTCAGGGAAAGGCAGAGGAGTAAGATGGATAACAGCTTTATCGATTTCATATGGCGCGCTGGGTATGAGGAATACATACCACAGCTAGAGAACGAGATAAACTATCAATCTGGCTGAATAGTTTGTTGGGTTAGAATGTGCGTGAATGAGAATTTGTTTTTTCATAAATCTTGGGTCTGAAAGTTGATAACTTTATTATTGTGAGTAAGTTAGCTTGTTTTTCGCGGTAGGATGAAGTCATGGATTTACAAGAATGTAGATCATGTCCCCCACTTTTCTGTCTCGATGGGAAAATGGTGGATTGTGGTTGTCGGTTTGGTAGTTTCAGCTGGAAGGCTAGAAGCCATCTTAGACCTCAATGGCAATGGCGTCAGCGACGTATGGGAGCACAAATATCATGCAACGGAGTTAGTAGCTGATAGTGAGGCAAAAGCGAGGGATGCTGATGGTGACGGGCTGAGTAATTATGAAGAATCGATAGCTGGTACCAATCCATTTGATAGTGATTCTGGGCATAAACTTAAGCTCAGCTCGGAGCGCTGGAGTGATGATCATTTGATGATTTGGCTGCGATGTGAGACGCAAGAAGGTAAGGCCTATCAGCTGGTGTATAATGATTCATTAGGAGGGATGATGCACACTCTGTCAGCGCCGATTTCTGGCTATGACGGACTGCTAGAATTAGCGCTGCTTAGCGATGATGAGAAACAATTCTATCAAATCGTGGTGACGGATCTGGATTCAGATACTGATGGTCTGAGCGACTGGGAAGAGATAGAAATGGAGAATGTAAACTACCTGAAGCGAGATACCTACAGTGAGGAATTTGACCTAGTAGAGAACGACTATCAGCTTGCGACTATGCTGGCGGCTAATGAAATCTCTTGGCATGTGGAGCAGCAGTTAGCAGTAGAAAAAGAGCAAATTGATGGGGAGCTTATTTTCAGAAGGTCGGGGGCGATTAATTACGCTCAGAAATATTATCTCAAACGTGGAGGCCTAGCAGATGTCACAAAGAGTGCGGTGAGCGAGCTGGATTATCGCCTACTCAGAGGCGGGCAAGAGCTTGGTGAGGTATTGGTTTTTGCCGCTGGAGAAAGTGAAATTAGACTTCAGCTGGAGGCGCTACCTGACCAGCTAGTGGAGGTACCAGAATTTCTCCAGCTGGAGGTGCTGGATTCATCATGCCAGCTACGCATCTGTGACGCTACGATTGATACCGATAACTCTAGTTTGTATCTGGCTCGCTTGAGGCCTGAAAATGGAGCGCTCAGCGGAGCTAGTGGCGTGGCTTCCATATTAGTTCAGGGCGACAATGATTCAGCTAAAGTTTATTTAAATTTCAGCGGGCTGGGTTCGGCTCAGACTACCGCGCATTTGCATGTGGCTAATCCTGTGAGTGGTCCGCCAGTTCTACAGCTTCCCTTGGGGAAATTGCAGGCGCACCCGTGGCCAATTAGAGCAGCGCATTTTCTTATCAATGACCAGATGGTTTTGGATGCTCTGCGTGAAGGACGAATCTACATCAACGTGCACTCTGTGGATTTTCCAGCTGGAGAAATACGTGGTGATTTCCAGCTAGCTAGTGGCGCGCTAGAAATGCCTCCGCCACCGCCGGAACCAGTAGTCGCTGAGCTTAGCGGAGAGATGCTAGATTTTGAAATCGCTAGGTTTCTCACACAGGCGACATTTGGACCGACACCGCAGTCGCTGGCGGAGCTGAGAGAGAAGGTTCTATCCGCTGAATATAATGGTGATCGTATTGCCGCCTACTCTGATTGGATTGATGAACAGATGGCATTGCCTCAATCGTCATTACTAGCATTCCTAACGGCCGCAAATGAACATCAGATTTCACATTATCGCAATGATGTCGACCAGCCGTATTATAATGCAACTTATCAACCCAATATTTATAATCGTGAAATTGGCTGGTGGATCCAAGCGCTGTCGGCTCGTGATCAACTACGACAACGCATGGCTGCCGCCTTAGAGGAGATTATTGTAGTTAGCCGGAGCGGTAATGTTTATGTAAATTCTAGAGCCTATGGTCATTGTCATTATTACGATATGTTAGCTGAAAATGCTTTCTCCTCATATGATGACTTATTGAAGAAAATCTCTATCCACCCGATGATGGGCATCTATCTATCGTCATTAAAAAATCGAAAGGCTGAGTTAGCTGAAAATGGGGAGGTATTACGATCTCCTGACGAGAACTATGCACGTGAAATTCTGCAGTTATTTAGCATTGGCCTCTATCAATTACATCCAAACGGGATGGTTGTTCTAGCGGATGACGGTTTGCCAAGTCCAAGCTATGAACAGAGTGACATTAGAGAATTGGCGAGGGTTTTTACTGGCTGGTCGTTTTCGGCTTACAATAGCTCTGGGGCTCCAGAAGTGGCCTCGAATGAGAATTTTTGGCTATGGAATGGTTATCAATACTACGAAGCGCAGTGGGTGCATCCAATGAAACAGTTCGAGAGTTACCACGATGATGGAGCAAAAAAATTGTTTGAGATTGGCGTTGATGCGTTCAGCGGAGAGAAAATTTACGATCTGCAATTACCAGCAGGTTTGACGGGTGAAGAAGAGCTAGACCAAGTAATTGCTTATCTATCAAATCATCAGAATACAGCGCCATTCATTACTCGCCGCTTAATTCAACGATTGGTCACTTCTAACCCATCTGAAGCCTATGTGCATCGTGTCGCTTCGGTTTGGTTAGCTCATAATGGCGACCTAGGAGAAGTTCTAAAGGCCATTTTGCTAGATTATGAGGCGAGAACGCTGGACTTCGATAGCGTAGCGATACAGGGCAAAAAAAAGGAACCCATGATTCACTTTGCTGGTTTGGCACGCATGCTTGAAGCCAAAGGCGAAATCCCGATGTCAGTCTACGCAGATCAAGATCGCTTGGGTGAGAAAGCTCTCAGCGCGGAGCAGCTAGCTAGCTATGATGCTGCGGCGACAGCTCCACGGCTATGGTATACAGGTGCTCACCTCCTACAGAATCCTCTAGCAGCCCCATCGGTGTTTAACTGGTTTTCCCCTGACCATTCGCCTGTTGGTGAGTTGAGTCTAGCTGGAGCGGTGGCTCCTGAATTTCAGCTGATAGATGAGACGCAGGTGGTTAAAAATGTAAATTATATTAACACATTACTTAATTATTATCTGGGGATTAGTGGCCACCGGCTCAGCTACTTTGAATACCCTCCATATTCGTATAGCGTGCATGCCGATCATTTGCGTGTCGACTTCTCGGTGGAAGCCCATTTAGCGCAAGTTTACCTCTCAATGATGGATACTAACGGTGATAATATGGTTAGCCCATTGGATACAACTTTCAATAACAGGGCTGCGATAGTTGCTGCCAGTGAAGCCTTAGTAGATGAAATCGATTTGTATTTATGTGCAGGCTGGATGAAGCGTCGGTTTGGTGTCGGTTATCAAGCTGAGCTGTCAGTGGGGCCAGAATTTCCAGTTTTAAGGCAGGACAATGCCCGAGATTTATTTATTCATACCGTAGCTATGGTCAAACATCATGAAGATGGAACCATGGCAACAGGATCGGTGACA
Organism: Persicirhabdus sediminis; assembly: GCF_016595495.1. Lineage (GTDB taxonomy): Bacteria > Verrucomicrobiota > Verrucomicrobiia > Verrucomicrobiales > Akkermansiaceae > Persicirhabdus > Persicirhabdus sediminis. Next base: position 49,432 of record NZ_JAENIM010000022.1, on the reverse strand, counting down.
GACGAAACCGCTGCAGCGATTCAACATGAGATCATCAAACAGCGAATTATCACCGCTGTCTATCTGATCTCCACCAGCTCATACAGCATGAATCAGCACTAACACGATTCAATAAACAACCCCCTGAAATTAATGAATACCCCCAATCGTGGGCTATCTCGCCGTGCGTTTATTCGCCAGAGCGCGTGTGCCAGCTTAGGTATTAGTGCCTTAGTAAATTCAATCACCCAGCTTAAATTACTGGGCTCAGCTGTAGCTAGTACAGATGTATCTACTTCTGATTATAAAGCTTTGATCTGCATATTTCTAGCTGGAGGTAACGACTCCGCTAATATGATTTTCCCTATTGGCGACCCAGCTACTGATGAAGTTAGAGCTGACTATGAGGCTGCCCGGCGAGATGTGGCGCAGCCAAAGTTAGGAGATGAAGGTTTTCCGCTAGAAGGCACGATTCTTAGTTTACCGAATGGTGAGGGAGGAAGTCAGCAAACTAAAGCATTTGATAAACACTATGCTGGGCAAGTTCCAGCAATGGGGGTGAATCCTAGAGCCCCTGAACTTGCTGAAATGTTCAACGATGGAGATCTAGCCTTTGTTTGTAATGTCGGATCACTCGTTGAGCCAATTATTAGTCGTGACGCCTACATTCAAAAAGAAGTAGCTCGTCCTAAGCAGCTATTTTCTCACTCTAACCAGCAGAAACAATGGCAGACATCTATCGCCGATGAGGCTATGCAAACTGGCTGGGGGGGACGAATCGCTGACTTGCTTCATTCGTCTGGCAGTAGCGATAAGGTGTCGATGTTAGTTTCTATGGCTGGGATCAACTCGTTTGAGATTGCTGGCGGTAATTCTAACTTGAGCCAGTATGTCATGTCTACTAACGGGGCGGAGCCGTATTCAGGTTATGGATCATCAGCCAGTCCATATAGTAATGCGTATGCGAATGGTGTGGATGCATCGTCGGGTTATCTACAGACAGATACGGGTCGGCGTCTAGCTGCTTTTGAAGGGGTAATGAATAACGTGCAAGCAAACCTCATGGATGAAGAGTATTATAAACGCGTACGTTCTAGCAGAAATTACCAAGCTTCTGTAGAAGCAGCTTTAATAGCCGCTTCTGCCACAGGCGTTGATTTTGATGAAAAGTTTGCCAATGCCAATTCTTCATTGGGTAGACAATTAAAGATGGTGGCGAAGTTAATTGCCGGTCGCCAGCAGATTGGTAATGCGAGGCAGATATTCTTTTGCCGTGTTGGAGGTTACGATAACCATAGTGGATTGCTAGAGAACCATGGCAATGTGATGGCTGAACTCTCTAGCTCGATAGCGGCACTGCGCGATACTTTGAAGGACCCTGCTGTAGATTGTTTTGATAGTGTGACTACATTCACGTCCTCTGATTTCAGCCGCACCTTGAACCCTAATGCCTCATCTGGGACTGATCATGCCTGGGCTGGTCACTGCATCGTGATGGGCGGGGCGGTGAATGGCGGTGACCTCTATGGCCATTTTCCATCGCTGAAATTAGGAGATCAAGAGGGGTCGATAGATAGCCATTCCTCACGAGGATTACTCATTCCTGACGTCTCAGTAGACCAATATTCGGCAGTAATTGCGTCATGGTTTGGTGTAGAATCGACCGAAATGGAAACAGCCTTTCCTTATCTGTATAGATTTGACGACCCATTTACGGTGAATGAAATGAATCTGAAATTCCTCTAATCCACCTCATCGATTTATGTGACAAGTGTGTGAAATGATGTTCATCTAAAGTGATTTTAAGCCGTTGTGGTACGGCCGATTGTTTGATACGTTTAGGAAAATCTCCCAGAATGAATCAATCATACAATGAACTTTGGTACGAAAAAATCGGGAGATGGTCAGACACGTGGCGTCATTTCTAGCAGGATGAATGTTTTGCGACTGGGCATTTTCTATAGCCTCGTCGTAGCTTCAGTGCCGGCAGCGAAGGGCCAAATAGATGGCAACGATAATGGTGTTTCTGACGTTTGGGAAATGCGTTATGATGCTGTTGATTTAGTAGCTGACGAACTTAGCCGGAATGCTGATGAGGATGGCGATGGTTTTTCTAACTATGAAGAGGGGATAGCTGGGACGGATCCGCGTGATCCTCTATCTAAGCCACGATTAAATAACTTGGTCAAACAAGGAGGTAAAGTGAGTCTTAGTGGTGATGCTCAGCGCGGAAAAAAATACCAACTGTATCGTTCTATAGATCTCTCAGAAGATAGTTGGCAGCCAGCTGGAAGTGCTGTGTTAGCAGATTCTTCCGCTTTACTAGCTGAACTCACTGGTCAGTTGGAGCAGCAATTTTTCTATCGTTTTGAAGTACTAGATCACGACGGAGATAATGATGGCTTGAGTGATTGGGACGAGCTCCACTTGGAAGGCTTTGATAGAGGAGCTGCTGATAGTTTCTCAGCGGACTCATTAGCTAGTGATATGGAAGTGTGGTCAGCATTGGCTGCAAACAATATCGAGGTATTTGTAGATTCTGCTAGAGCTTATGAAAAAGAGCAGCAGCCGGCTGAAATTAGGCTGGTTCGTTCAGGTGATACTAACTATGCGCAGCGCGTTTATTTGCGAGTCAAGCCTAGCGATGATAGTGAAAAAGGCGCAGCTCAGGCTGATGATTATAAGTTAGTTTCGCAGGGTCAAGAGCTCATTAACTACGTTGTGATTCCAGCTGGTAGTGATTCTGTTTTGATCGAGGTGCACGCAAATTTAGATCAGCAAGCTGAGGTGCCAGAAAAGCTAACCATTCAGGCGGCTGGACAATTAGCTGAGTTAGAGATCTGCGATGCTACCAATACCTTTGAGAACCAGAAACTCTTCATTGCCTATCTCAGGCCTGAAGATAATGCGGTCACAACTGCTTCTGGTTTGGCTACGATTTTGCTAGAGGGAGATAATTCTGTTGGCTCAGTTCAGCTGAGCTTCCACGGGCTGACTTCCTTGCAGACCGCGGCGCATATGCATCTGCGCAATCCTGTCAGCGGACCGCATATTGAGAGTTTACCGCTAGGCCAGGTGAGTGGTCACAGTTGGGCTGTTGAGGCGGCGCAATTTATCACTACTGACCAAGGCATGCTAGATGCTCTCTATCAGGGGCAGATATATATCAATGTGCACTCAGCGATGTATCCAGCTGGTGAGATTAGAGGTGATTTTTCCCAACAGGACGCGGGGACTGAGTTGATTATTCCTGACTCACCACCAGAAATCACCGTGCTGGAGGGAGATGAACTGAACCGCGACATCGTTAGGTTTTTAACTCAGGCTAGTTTCGGTGCGACGCCAGATACGATTAAAAGCCTGCGTAAGCGCATCAATAATGAACACGGTGGCGACCGGATGGCGGGTTACGAGGCGTGGATTGATGATCAGTTAGGTATGGCGATGCCGTCGATGGAGAAATTCATGCGGGCGATGGATCAGCATCAAATCTCTCACTTCAGGAATGATAGCGACAAGGGCTATTTTAATGAAGGATACAATCCAGGCGTGACCAACCGTGAAACCGCGTGGTGGTTGTTAGCTCTACATGCCAAAGATCAGCTGCGACAGCGCATGACTTTTGCGCTCAGTGAAGTTTACGTTACAAGTCGAGTTGATCCAGTGATTCAAGACAGAGCGTATGGGCATACCAATTATTATGATATGCTCATGTCAAATGCCTTTGGAGATTTTCGAACCTTGCTAGAGGATGTGTCTACGCATCCCATCATGGGGCAATATTTATCTTCTTTGGGTAATCAGAAAGCGGTGACGAATGAGCTAGGAGAAGTGATTATTTCTCCCGATGAGAACTATGCTCGCGAGCTTATGCAGCTGTTTTCTATCGGTCTGATAGAATTGCATCTAGATGGATCTATAAAACTTGGTGGCGATGGCTTGCCCATTGCGACCTACGAGCAAGAAGATATTGTTGAGCTAGCTAGAGTATTTACGGGCTGGTCGTATTCTATCATCAATGAGCCAAAATCTTCACTAACTGAAGTAGAGAATGATAACTTCAGCTATTCAAGCGGGAAACAATACTATGAGTCCCAGTGGATGCATAGGATGAAGAATTTTGCGGAATATCACGATGATGGAGCCAAGGCTTTGTTTGTGCGCGAAGGCATTGCTCAGCTTGAGATTCCAGCTGGCGGCGATGGTGAAAGTGATCTTGAAGCGGTGATGAATTATCTAGCTAGTCACGACAATGTTGCGCCATTTATGGCGCGTCGACTGATTCAGCGTTTCGTGACTTCTAACCCATCAGCTGGCTATATCTATCGAGTCGCTAGCAAATGGCAAGAGACCGACGGCAATTTAGGTGAAGTGGTGAAGGCCATCTTGCTAGATTATGAAGCTCGTTCGGTTTCATTAGTTGACAATGTTGGCTATGGTAAGAAGAAAGAGCCACTTATACATGTATCTGCGGTGATACGCGCGTTAGATGGGAAATCTGAAATTCCGCTAGATATCTTAGGTGATGAAGAAAGAATGGGAGAATATGCATGGGGTAACTATGCGCTCAAGAGATATGATAGCGACGCTACGATAGTGCGCTTTTTGTCATCTAATACTCCACTAGGCCAGCGTCCGTTAGCAGCGCCATCGGTATTTAACTGGTTCCTACCTAGCTATTCACCAGTTGGCATACTGGCTTCAAGTGGAGCCGTAGCGCCTGAGTTCCAAATAGCGAATGAGGTATCAGTCATCAATCACATCAACTTCTTAGAGGACCTGCTTAGAAATGATAATGGCGTAGGTTTGGTTTCATTGCCTTATTTAGAAGATGAACCCTATTTGCTAAGCAAGTACGCTGACCATCTAGTAGTGGACCGATCCGCTACTTCAGGTATGGGGAAAGTGTACATGAATGTGATGGATAAAAACAATGACGGCAAAGTTAGTCCTCTTGATAATACATTCAACAATAGAGAGAAAATCGTACAGGCTTGTGAAGAGTTAGTGGATTACCTAGACTTGTTATTGTGTGCGGGTGAGCTCAAGCGTCGTCATGCTGAAGGTTACGTTCGGGAGTTAGGCACGGATGATTTACGGACCAATGTACGCTTAGATAACCCACGCGACGTCATCATTCACGCTGTAGCGATGACCTATTACTATTACGATGATGATGAGGCTTCAGATAGTCTTACTGAAGAGGAAGCCGATGCGCGTCAGGCGCTGATATTTAATGACCGGCTAGAAGTTGCTGCTTACCTGATTTCTAGCTGTCCCTATTCAATGATTCAAAAATAAGAAAATGAAGAACTATCAAAAAGAAGAGAGGCAGACGCGTCGTGATTTCCTACGTCAGTCAGCGTGTGCATCCTTAGGCGTTAGTGCCATTGTTAATACTCTGGCGCAGATGCGCCTGATGACAGCGGCAATGGGCCAGGAAGGACTAGTCAATACTGAGTACAAGGCGATGGTGTGCCTCTTCATGAATGGCGGCAATGATTCGAATAACATGATTTTCCCGATTGGGATCGCTGAGGATGACGAGTTGCGTGCCGACTACGAGCAAGCCCGAGGTGTGTTAGCTCTGCCGCGCACGCAGAGTGATGGCTCAGAGCTAACGGATACAGCGCTCAATCTGCCAGACGGTTCTGGGGAGTTAGATAAATGTCGCGCCTTTGATAAACATCATGGAGGCGAAATACACCCAATAGCTGTGCACCCATCAGCGGCGCCAATGGCTGAGATGTTTAATGATGGCGATCTAGCCTTTGTGTGTAACGTGGGAACTCTAGCTGAACCGATACCCAACAGAGATGCGTACGTGAACCGTTTGGTTAATTTACCTACCCAGCTATTTTCTCATTCTAACCAGCAGACTCAGTGGCAGTCATCGATAGCTGATCAAACATTCACATCTGGATGGGGCGGGCGAGTAGCTGACCTATTGAATGCCTCATATAACGACTCAGGCAAAGTCTCGATGTCGATTTCTCTCAAGGGGGTGAATTCGTTTCAGACGGGAATTGGTGGAGGTGTTAGCCAGTATATTGTGAATTCATCTGGCGCTGTATCATTAGATGGATATGGGACTAATACGAAACCTTACAAGTATGCCTACCAAAATACTGTGGACGTAACAGATGGTTATAAGGCCACTAATCAAGGCCGGCAGTTGCAGGCCTTTAATGATATTTTGGACTTAACTCATGAGAATTTGTTGGAGGAGAATTATCAGCAAATCGTACGCTCAGCGCGCGCGACTGAGGGGGTGGTAGGCGCTGCGCTCACAGCTGCATCGCAGACTGGGGTAGACTTCGATCTGAAATTCGCCAATGCGAAGAGTAGCTTGGGAGATCAGTTAAAGACGATTGCTAAGCTGATCGCTGGCCGATCAGCTTTGGGAAATAGCCGGCAGATATATTTCTGTGAGATTAGTGGTTATGATACGCACTCGAGTTTGCAAGCTAGCCATGCTGAGTTGATGGAGGAGCTATCTAACGCGCTGAAGGCATTTCGCGATACGCTGAAAGACCCGGCGATAGATATCTTTGATCAGGTGACCACATTTACTGCGTCTGATTTCAACCGTACGCTGACGCCTAACGGCACAAGTGCCTCAGCTGGCTCAGATCACGCTTGGGGTGGACATACGATTGTTATGGGTGGCGCAGTGAAAGGCGGCCAGTTGTATGGCAGTTTTCCATCACTCAAGGTTGGCGACCAAATTGGCTCGATAGATTCTCACAAAAGTCGAGGTAGATTGATTCCTGATATATCTGTCGACCAATATTCATCCGTGTTAGCTAATTGGTTTGGAGTGGATTCCAACGCCAGAGAACTAATTTTTCCAAACTTTGCTCGCTTTGATGACCCATTTTCAGTAGCTTCAACTAACCTCGATTTTCTTTAATCCAGATCAGCTGATGTCAAAAGTCTCAACCTTAATCGTTTTGGTCCTAATTCAGACCATTCTATTGCTATTTATCTTCGACCAAGAATTTGGTCCGATGGATGAGCTTGGAGAGAGAAGCAAACAGTCTGCTGAGTTGGGGCCTGAGGCATTAAATGACGAGTGGGAGGCTCTGCAGAAGCGCAAGAAGGTCACTCTAATGGCTGTGTCGGAAACTACCGATCAGCTGAACCAGAAGGATGGAGATGCGGAGGAGGATATGCAAATTATCCAACAGCTATTTAGTGTCTATCGTTCGGCGTTAGGTAGCCATCCTATTGGTGAGAATGACGAAATCACAGCAGCTCTCACAGGTGATAACGATAAAGGGGTGGCGGTGATAGATGCTTCACATCCTAGCATTTCTAGCTCTGGTGAGCTGCTTGATAGATGGGGGCATGCTTACTTTTTTCATAACATCAGTGAGAGTTCTACGGAAATTCGTTCAGCTGGCCCGGATGGGCAAATGCATACCGAAGATGACATTGTCGTCAGGTATTAGTTTTTAGCAAATATCTAGCGAATTGATATTGGCCCGCCTTTTTCGAGAGGAGGGCTATATTTTTGCCCCTAGCTGGCCGCTAGTGGTTCGCTATCTTATGGAGAGCCTAGCTTGCCAGCTGGCTAGTGGCTAGTAGTGAGGGGTAGACAAAAAACGACCCCGTCAGCTGGCTGACGAGGTCGTTTGGAAATGGTGATATTCTCAGCTGAGAATTACATCTCGAGCATGAGACGAGATGGGTTCTCGATGCAGTCTTTGATGCGGATGAGGAAGGTCACGGCTTCTTTGCCATCGACGAGTCTGTGGTCGTAGCTGAGAGCGAGGTTCATCATTGGCGCGATCACGACTTGGCCATTTTCAGCGATTGGACGCTGCTGGATGGTGTGCATGCCGAGGATGCCGCTTTGTGGCGGGCTGAGGATTGGTGTGCTGAGCAGTGAGCCGTAGACGCCGCCGTTGGAGATGGTGAATACACCACCTTGGAGGTCTTCCATGGTGATTTTTCCTTCCTTAGCTTTGATGGCGTAGGCAATGATCTCGTTTTCGATTTCAGCAAATGACTTTTTATCACAGTCGCGCAGCACGGGAACGACGAGGCCTTTTTCGGTGCCGATGGCAACGCCGATGTCGTAGAAGTTGTTTTGCACGATGTCGGTGCCTTCAATGCTCGCATTGATCTGTGGCACGTCTTTGAGCGCTTGCACAGTGGCTTTGACGAAGAATGACATGAAGCCGAGCTTAACGCCGTGTTTGCTGACAAAGTCGTCTTGCACGCTCTTGCGCAGCTGCATGACAGAGCTCATGTTGCACTCGTTGAAAGTGGTCAGGATGGCTGCTGTTTGCTGGGCGTTGACGAGGTGGCTGGCGATCTTGCGGCGCAGCATGCTCATCTTGGTACGTGTGTAACGTCCGTCGCTGTCTGGGCGTGGTGAGCCGGCTTTTTCGCCAGTGCTGGCTGCGAGCTCAGCTTTTGGCTTAGGCGCAGGTGCTGGAGTAGCAACTGGTGCTGGAGCTGGTTTAGCTGGTGCAGGTGCCGGAGCAGGTTTAGCTGGAGCAGCTACTGGAGCTGGAGTTTCAGCAACCGCTTCTTTTTTCTCAGGAGTGGATGTAGATGAGCGTTTTTCAGCGCTGCCACCAACGAGGATGGAGGCGATGACGGTACCGATAGGTACTTCTTCACCTTCAGGCGCGATGATGTTGATGACGCCAGTTTCGTCGGCTTCGATTTCGGTAGAAACTTTATCGGTATCGAGTGTGGCGATGACGCTACCCTTTTCAACAACTTGACCAGTGCTTGCGTGCCACTGAGCGATGTTGGCTGAAGTGATGGATTCACCTGCTGCAGGAACCACAACGTCGACTGACTTGCCGTGGTTTTCACTAGGTGCGTCGCTTTCAGCTGGAGCTGCTTGTTGAGGAGCGGCTGAAGCGTCGGCTTTTTCGATGACGGCCACTACGGTGCCAATGCCCACTTCTGTATCAGCATCTACGTTGATAGTAATGATGCCAGATGTGGTGGCTTCAATCTCGGTAGAAATTTTGTCGGTTTCGATCGTGAGGATGGTTTCACCCTTTTTTACGTAGTCGCCAGTGGCTTTGTGCCACTTGGCAATGTTTGCTGATGTGATGGATTCTCCAACAGCGGGTATTGTGACTTCTGTAGACATGGTTGTGGTCAGAAACTTATGGTTGAGTAGTGGTGCAGGTTAAACCTGAAAGGCGGCTTCCACGAGTTCTTTTTGCTGAGCAATGTGCTTAGCCTTGAATCCAGTGGCTGGACTTGGCGAAGCGACGCGGCCTGCATACTTGATGTAAACTTGTAGATGTTCTCCCAGGATAGGGTTGATGAAGCTGTAGGCACCCATGTTTTTGGGTTCTTCTTGGCACCATACCCAGTCTTTGACTTCTGTGAACTCAGTCAGCAGAAGGTCAAGCAGCTCGTGGTTGAATGGGTAGAGCTGTTCGACTCGGATGATGGCAACGTTCTCGATGCCTGCGGCTTCACGGTGGGCGACTAGATCGTAGAAGACCTTACCAGTACAGAAAATAACGCGCTCAACTTTCTCTGGGTTGGCAAATGTTTTGCTGTCTGGAAGGAGTTCTTGGAAGCAACTGCCGTCAGTAAAGTCCTCTATAGTGGATACGGCCTCTGGGCGGGTAAGCAAACTTTTTGGTGTCATAATGACAAGTGGTTTGCAGAAATCGCGGTGCAGCTGGCGGCGCAGGACATGGAAATACTGCGCCGGAGTGGTCAGGTTAGCGACGATGATATTATCTTTGGCGCACAGCTGGAGGAATCGTTCTGGGCGAGCGGATGAGTGCTCCGGTCCCATGCCGTCGTGGCCGTGAGGCAGCAGCATGACGATGCTACTGTTGGTGCGCCACTTGGTTTCAGCTGTGGAAATGAACTGGTCAATGATCACCTGGGCGCCATTGGAGAAATCACCAAACTGAGCTTCCCACATGATCAACATGTCTGGCATGCCGAGTGAGTAACCGTAGTCGAAGCCGAGCACGGCTGCTTCGGAAAGCAGGCTGTTGTAAATGCAGAATTTGCCTTGATCTTCAGACAGGTGGTTGAGCGGGATGTAGCGCTCGCGGTTGTTTGAATCGTAGAATACAGCGTGGCGGTGGCTGAATGTGCCACGGCGCACGTCCTGACCTGAGAGGCGGACTGGTTTGCCTTCCTTGAGCAGGGCGCCCCAGGCGAGTGACTCAGCAAATGCCCAGTCGAATGTACCGCCGAGTTCCAGCGCGCTTTGGCGGCGAGGAATGAATCGCTTGGCCAGCGTTGGGTGGAGGTTAAATCCTTCCGGCAGGGTGGTGAGCTTGCCACCGATGTCCATCAGTTCAGCTGGGCTGATGCCTGTCTGGCACGGTTCGTGTGAGTATTTTGGCTGAGATTCACCAGTAGACTCTGAGAAAATGGAGCGGTCACCAGCTTCGAGGTGTTTCTGCAGCTTGTTGTAGCCATTTTCCAGCTCTTCTTGCACAGACATCTCGATGTTCTGCGCTTCCACTTCGCTGAGTGAACCGCTTTCGATGAGCTGGTTTTTGTATAGCTGGCCAGCTGGCAGACGCTGAGAGATCGCGCGTGCTGTTTGTGGCTGGGTGAAGGCGGCTTGGTCGGCCTCGTTGTGACCGTGGCGACGGTAGCAGTACATGTCGATGACGATGTCGCGCTGGAATTTCTGGCGGAACTCAAGTGCCAGCTCAGCGGCCCAGATGAGATCTTCAGGGCTTTCGCCGTTCACGTGGAGAATTGGTGCGTCAATCATCTTGGCAACGTCAGTGGCGTAGATGGATGAGCGAGCATCAGCTGGCATAGTGGTGAAACCAATCTGGTTGTTCACTACAAGGTGGACAGTACCACCAGTTTTGTAGCCAGGAAGCTGGGAGAGGTTGAGCACCTCTGTAACGGATCCTTGACCAGCCATTGCGGCGTCACCGTGGATGAGCACTGGCAATACAGTCTCGCGGTTGACTTCAGCGCCTTCAGCGGTGATGCGACCGTGGTTGATGCGCTGGCGGGCACGAGCTTTTCCTTCCACCACTGCATTCACAGCTTCGAGGTGGCTCGGGTTAGCAGCCAGAGAAACACGGACTTTTTTGCCGTCTGCGAGCTTGCGCTCTACTTCGTAGCCGAGGTGGTATTTCACATCACCGTCACCGTCTGTGTAGCCGGGAACGTAGTTTGGTGTGAATTCGTAAAGAATGGTAGTGAGAGATTTTTTCAGGAAGTTGCGCAGCACGCTGAGGCGTCCGCGGTGGGCCATGCCCATTTCAATTTCCTTACACTTGAGCTCTGGGCATTTTTCCAGAATCGAGTTGAGAAGAACGAGCAAACCTTCGCCACCTTCGATGGAGAAGCGTTTTTCGCCGAGGAATTTTTTACCGAGGAAGGCTTCGAAAAGTTCCGGCTCGAGGATCCAGCGCAGTGCCTTGCTGATGCTTTCTTTGCTCAGTTGTGGTTCAAATGGCTTTTGCTCGATGCGGTCGATGATCCACTCGCGCACGTCGCGGTCGTGAATGTGCATGAATTCAAATCCAATCTTGCCGCAGAATGCTTTTTCCAATCCGGCAAACATTTCCTTCAGTGGAACTTTTTTACCATCGTAGTAATAGACAGATGAAGCTTCGCGCTCGAGGTCGGCGGATGTGAAGCCAAAGCTGTTAATTGACAGCGTTGGGTTGAGCTCGGCGTCATCGCGAAGTGGGTCTACGTGGGCTTGGGTATGACCCATGCGACGGAAGTGGTAGATCATGCTCACGACCTTGCCGCGGAACTCTAGCATTTCATCATCGAGCACAGGGACACCAGTGGATGCGGGCAGCTGCTCTGGCTGGCTCACTACAGGGATGGACGCGGCGGGAGCGGCTTGGGTAGCCGTCTGCTCACTATCAGTTGATTCACTTTGGGTTACCCCGAGTTCGAATCCTTCGAAAAAGGCGGCCCAATCAGCTTCCACTGACATTGGGTTATCACACCATTGTTCGTATTTCTGTTCTAGGAGGTGAGCATTGCCACGAGGCGAGACGTTTGAGTTCATTGTTTGATGACTGGATTAAAAATTGCCCGAGTCTCACGTTTTTAGTGCTTGGTGCGCGCGAGACTTGAGTCTAATAGTGGAGACGCTAGCAAGAGTCAACGCACAAGCTCTGAAAGTGTGCATATTTTTACATAGAGAATCGCAAGATATGATTGAAGTCCGCAATGCGCAAAAGCGATATGGCCGCCACACCGCCGTCAAAGATATTTCCTTCAGCGTTGGAAAAGGGGAAGTTGTGGGGTTTTTGGGGCCAAATGGTGCTGGAAAGACAACAACTCTGCGAATGCTCACCGGATATCTGCCGCCTAGCTCAGGGACGATTTCTATCGCCGGTTATGACATATTTAGCCAATCCGTAGACGCGCGTAAGCACATCGGCTACATGCCAGAAAATGTGCCGCTTTACGATGATATGCGCGTGCGCGAGTACTTGCGCTACCGTGCTGCTCTCAAAGGGCTCAAAGGAAGCATGCTGCGCACCTACGTTAATGAAGCGATGGACCTGTGCGCGTTACAGCACGTGCGCCGCAAGATGATCAAAACGCTATCTAAAGGTTATCGCCAGCGCGTGGGGCTAGCGGATGCACTGGTGGCTAAGCCAGATTTGCTCATTCTCGATGAGCCAACCAACGGGCTGGATCCAAACCAAATTCGCCAAATCCGTTCACTCATCAAGCGCCTCGGAGAAAAGCATACCATCCTCATTTCGACCCACATCCTCAGCGAAGTGGAAATGATCTGCGACCACGTCATCATCGTCGATGAAGGCATCGTCAAAGCATCCGGCAAACCCGACGAGCTAGTAGCAACCATGCGTGCCGCCGGCAAAGTGACCGTCGAGCTCAAAGCCGAGGTGGATGAGGTGAAAGAAGCCATCGAAGGATTAGATAAAGTCAAAAAAGTCATTGTCGAAGAACCGGACTGCGATTGGAACAAATTCTCCGTTTTGGTAGAATCTGGCACCGACGCGCGCAGCCGCATCGCCAAACTCACCATGGCGAAAGGCTGGCCAATGCGCACACTCTATCGCCATCAGGCCACTCTCGAAGACATCTTCGTGGAAATGACCCGCAAAGATTAAACATTCCAGCTAGCTGGCTCTAATTAAAGTTTTTCAAGCGGCGACATTTCGCCGCTTTTTTATTTCCAGCTAGCGGTGTGATAATATTCCAGAATTGGCGCTTTGATTGTAGCTGATAGATGCCCCGCTCACCGCAGTGTATTTATGGTGCCAGCTAGATTAGATTCGCCACCTGTATGACGGGTGAGTTTGTGAATCACTCAAATAGAAGAAGTTTGTAAATTTCTTTGAAAAGTTAGAATAGAATGGCATCGTAGACGTCTAATGTAGATCATGCGCTTCTTATTATTTTCACTCGTCTGTGCCGGATTGGCATTTTTCTCCCTTACGCAAGCTAGAGCAGCTGAGCCTAGTCGCCCAGTGCTCACTGAGGCGGTGTCCCTAGACCTGCTGTCAGACTGGCTAGGTGAGAGTAAAAACAAAATCACCATCGCCTATACGCTCGATGGCACCTACGTATCTGAAGGGTTTCGCGCTGAATACGCTCATCAGGTAGTCGCAGTGGTGCCGCAGCTACGCCGTGGTGCTTACAAAAGCAGCGTGGTGAAAATCGTCTTTTTCTGGAATGCCGACCTCGGTTGGTTCATCGCCGAGCCAGCGACTATCCGTGGCGTCGATGGCATGCGCATCTGCAGCGAGCGCCGTGGGTATTTTGAAATCCCATAAGTTCAGCTAGAAAATCAGCCAGCTGGTAGATCTATGCCAGCTGGAAAATATCAAGCGCCACAATCATTCTAACCGCACATTTAATGTGCGGTTTTTTTGTGCTCAGTCTCTTTTAGCCAAATCTTCACGCTGATTTCACAAACCCTTCATCATGGATTCACACAGCCGTATCAGGCTGCAGGGGTCATGAAGATAACAGGATTCAAATCAGCCGCCGGCTTGATTGCTTTTGTGATTTGTTCACAAGCATTTGAAGTTTCAGCCATCCGCTTAGGCCAGCAAAATGATGCGGCCGCTGCGAGTGAAAATTACCAGAAAGGAGACGCGCGTGGAAGATCCAACAGCTAAGCCCGAAGACAATGGATCTGGACCGCAAGACGCCGAGCCAGCTAAACCAGAAGTGCCAGCTAAGGCTACACCTGTAGCTGGAACAACTCCAGCTGTTGGGGATTCAGCTAAAGTTCTGCCGCGCATAGAGAAATCAGCTGAGCCGAGTATTGGGGAAAGCTTGAAGACTGGCGGCAGTATCGTCAACAAGATGTATCGCGGGGCGACGATGGGCTCGAAGATCTTCTTGATGGGTGTGATGGCCTTGGTTCTTCTTCTGCCAGCTAGCATGGTCAAGGGGCTCATGGAGGAACGTGAAACGCGTCGCGATCATGTCGTTAGGGAAATTAATGATAAATGGGGCGAAGAGCAAACTATCGCAGGACCATACCTGCGCATTCCCTATCTGAAGCAGAAAATGGATCATCGGGGACAGTCTAATAAGCAAGAAGGAGCCATCTATGTTTTCCCTAACCAGCTAGATATAGCGGGGCAGCTAGATCACGAAGTTCGCTATCGAGGAATCTTTGAAGCCGTATTGTATTCGGCGGGGCTAACGATGCGCGGCGATTTTGATTTATCCAAGCTAGCAGACAGCGGCATTGATGAATCTTTCCTGCTGTGGGAGCAAGCTGAGTTAGTGCTAGAGCTGAGCGACCTGAAGGGCGTACAAGCTGCCGAGGCTGTGGTTTTTGATGGTGCGGAGAGTTTATTAGATAGCTACAGCCATGCTAGATTTGCCGGTAAATGTCAGCTCGCTAGCCCAGTGAAATTAGACGCCGAGAAAAAGGATTACGCCTTTGCTCTACAGCTCCAGCTACGCGGCAGCGACGGGCTCAATGTGGTGCCTGTTGGAAAAAATAACCAAATCAAACTGAGCTCCAGCTGGGATTCGCCAAGCTTTACTGGCAACTTTTTACCTAGCCAGCGTGAGCTTAGTGATCAGGGATTTTCCGCTCAGTGGAATGTCTCCAGCCTGAACCGTGGGTTTCCGCAAATTTGGACCGACAGCACCAGAAATATCTCACAGGATGCTTTTGGGGTCAGGTTGATGATGCCTACCGCTACCTATCAGAAATCCATGCGCTTAGTTAGCTATGCCTTTTTATTCATCGTCTTCACCTTTGCCGCTATGTTCTGCGCTGAGCTGATCAGCAAAGTTTCTATCCACCCGCTGCAATACTTGATGGTAGGGGTATCGATGGTGATCTTTTATCTGCTGCTCATTTCTCTAGCTGAACAAATCGCCTTTGGTGGCGCCTACTTTATCGCCGCAATTTTAATCTCATCGATGGTGGTTAGTTATGTGTCTAGCATCGTGCGCAATCGCTCTATGACGATAGCTTTAGCTGGCATGTTAGCTGCATTATACAGCTACTTTTATATTATCCTGCAGTGTGAAGATTACGCCCTAACGATGGGTAGCTTAGGATTGCTCGCCATTGTCGGCATCGTCATGCGCCTTACTCGTGGCATTCACAGAACTGCGGATCTGGAACCGCAAAGCATGTAATGATTTCTCCTGAAGTAGTGAAGTAGTGAAGTAGTGAAGTAGTGAAGTAGTGAAGTAGTGATGGTGAAAAAATTGGGCTGGCAGGTTTTATTATGTTTTTCCCGCCAGCCCAAAATAAAAAAAGACCAACCCGCTAGGAAATGGGGTCCTAGCGGGTTGGCTATTTATTTTACGATGGCTAGTAATGGCTAGCTAGATCTTTACAGGTAGGAAATGAAGAGTGGTACTTTCTCAGTTTCCCATTCCCAGTTAGGGAACTTCTTGAGGAACTTCTTGTCTTCATCTCCTAGCTTACCGATGCAGAATGGTGGCCAGATTGGGCGTCCGTCTTTGGTTTTCCGGTACTCTTCGCCTTGCTTCTCTATCATCAAGATGAAGCCAGTTGCGCCACCTGGTCGCTCACCAATGGCGATGTCGATCTGCATGTTCTGGCCTTCTTTGAGTGTGATCCAGTCGCCGTATCTTAGTGGCGGGCCGACGTGGCTTTTGAATTCCTCACCGCGTGACGGTGACCAGCGGCCAGCGATATGGCGGTGCAGGCCTGGCCAGCTTCCTTCTAAGCGCATGCGCCCATCGATGAAGACTGAGAGTTGGTCATCACCCATGCCGATGAAACGGTAGCGGCCAGCTTCTCGAGCTTGGATGGTGCCTTTGTAGTGGACCATCCAGCCAGTTGGCTCCACTTCTTTTTCCACCCCAAAGTACTCAGGCCCCAATTTAGCTGGAGATCCGGGGATCGCTAGGTAGTTCAGGTATAATTTTTTGTTAGCAGCGAAGTGGTTTTTGAATGCGGATGGCGCAAATTTTTCTTTGTAGATTTCTAACACAGGTTTGGTGTAGTGCTCCATCTTCTTAGGATCAAATGGTCGTGGCTCCATCGCACGGTTTTGTTTGAAGTCGTAGAAGGTTCCTTCTAACCCGCCAGCGGCATCTGATGAGCTGCCCCAGCCAGTGACCGCTTCATTGCTAGATGAGAAATCAGCAGCAAAGCTCATGTCACTGCCGAAGTCCATGCCGCTTCCGAAGTCGGCTTCAATTTCAACGGAGTCGACATGCGGGATAGAAATGGCAACAGATGAGGTGGTCTGCGCAGCTATAACCTTAGTCTGGCTCATTGTTGGAGATGGAGGAGTCGGTTGTGTGAGCCTGTTGATCTGGCGAGTTTCTTGAATTTCGGTCACTTCGTGAGTAGGAGCCGTGTAGCTAACAATTTTAGTTTCTTCCTTAACCTCAATGACGATCATCATGATCGCGAGAGCAACACAACAGAGAACAACCACAAGCACGGCGATCAGCCCACTACTGATGGCGGCGACCGTTTGCTGCTGCTGAAGTTGTTTTTTAGCTTCTGGAGATAGTTCGGCGTGTAGACTCATAGGATAATGCGGTTAATCATCTGCTTTAACGGTTAAGTATGATGTCTTATTAGGTGGTTTTGGATTTAAATGTTAACAAACGCACGTTTTTAAGTTTGTGATACATATTGCTGTTTGCCTGAAACGTAAAAAAGCTCACCGGGTGGTGAGCTTTGAAATGACGCTTAGTTAGTAATTTAGCCAGCCAGCTGGCTGAGTTTACCAGCCTTCGGTGTTTTCTGGCGCGTGGCCGTGTGGGCAAGTGGCATAGCAGGTGCCAACTTCTGGGATGGTATCTAGCAAGATATAAGCGGTATTATCTACCGGGCAAGTTGGTAGATCCATGATGGCGTTAAGGCCAAAGATTTCGTCCCTATCGACAGGTGCACCAATTGGCTTATCGTAGATATTTTGCCATGATCGAATCGCCTTTTGCATCTGCTCTTGGTTGAGCTCACAGGTCGCCTTATTTGCTTCGTCTTTATAAGTGGATGCGCCAGTGAACAAAACGGAAGTGGTTAGCGTGCTAGCCATGATGCCATTGGTTACAGAAACTCCTTTGCTAGCCATAGGAGAGTTGGCTGCAATGAGAACTCCATCGCTGTTATTGGCTAGCGCCCATGTGTAGCCGTGCGGTGATTTGTTGAACCATTGGACGAGTGGCGCGAGCAAACTCTCAGTGGTTGATGCGTAGGTTCCCACATAGTCGTTAGTTGATAAACTAGACTCGATGGCGCTGACGAGAGGCATGGTTAGTTGCTGGCAAAAGTCGTGAGAAATGTAGACCAGTGCGTTGCCTTTGGCTGGAATGCCATCCATGGCAGCTAGGTAATTTTCTGAGCTAGCTAGCTTTGGGCTGTCATCACGGTATTTTTCTAGCTGAGCGATATCAGAGACTAGCCAGAGTCTATCATTTTTTATATCGACGATTAGAGAAGGGGTGATTTCGCCCATTGGTGTGTCTGTCGATTCACCCATGTTGATGATTTTTAGACCGTCTTTTTCTTCTGCCATCATCATGGCTTCGTAATCCGTGCCGTATTCTTGCCAGAGCCAAGCGGCATTATCGATGCGCATTGCCATCTCTACGCCAGGGTATTCGGTGCCGTCTGGACCGGTCCAGCTGCTATCTGCTTGCAGGTCTAGCATCATGGCTACGCGGATATTAAATTTGCCCAGAATGTCGCCCAAGTTCATCGCCCCTTGAGTGAGCGATTGGTTGAGAGTCATCTGTGCTTCCTCAGCCATGCCCATGCGTTTGGCGAGTTTTTGGTAGAGGTCTTTGGTTTGTTTGAAGTTGATTTCAAACTCAACTAACAAATCCGTTCCAGCTGGCGCGAAGCTTGGGCCAATGTATGGAGTGGCGCCGCCGCCCATGAGCGAGAGCAGGCCAGTGCGCTTTCCATTAGTTTGATAGAATGTACGGTTGTGATAGTAGTCACCTTTGTTCAATGAGCTTTGCCCTTTGGCGGTGATGTTATCTAGGCCGAGCTCTTTCATAACTTCTACCAAGATGACTTGGCTGGAGATGTCGGAGAATTCTTCTTCCTGACGTAATGTTTGCACAAAGTCATCGAGGAATTTGCAAAATTTCTCGAGGTCTCCATCAGTATTGGTGATAGAGAAATACTCGCCCTGAGTATCTAGCTGGGAAATGACTGGCGCTAGCTGTGGCGAAAAATCAACTTGCTGAGCTGGCGTGTTCTCTTTGATGCGCTGCTCGCTATCGTTGATTTCGGCGGCGGGCTTTTCCTCGCAGGAATTGAGCGCGAGTAGGCCCGTTAGGATAACTGGAGTGATCTTAGTTAGCTTGTTCATGTATGCCCAGTATTCTGCTGGACTTGGCTAAGAAACGTCGATTGTAAAAACAGTCAAATTTCGTAGCGCTGAAGCGCTTGTTCGTTAGCTAACGAAGCAGCGAATCCGCTGGGCGAGATTTGGCGTCATCTGGGCTGAGCACGATGCGTTGGTCGGTAGCTAGCAGATTGGGGATTTGCTGGAGTTTGGTATTTTCAGCAAATAACTTGCGGCCCACCGCATTGTTATTGTAGTCCATGAGACGCTCAAACTTCTCATTGTTAGGTTTGGTTTCCTGTGCGTCGGTGACGTATTTGGCGAAATCGGGGCCGAATGTCTCAGTGAGCATAAAACTCCAGCTGGTATGGCGCAGCGCGTCTTGTTTCCATTTGTCGCGCGGCTGGTAGCGTTTGCTGAGTTTTTCGGCTTTGTCGGTGATGAGCATGATGACGGGCATGCGCAGTGGGTAGACGGAGACGAGTTTGATTTGTTCGGCTGCGAGATCGACTTTGAGAGCTTTGGCGATGGCCCTGACATCATCTTCGCTGAAGCGCAGGCGATATTGGTCGCCGTCGTGTTCGGTGTATAGCTTGGCTGGAATTTCGTTGTCTCCAGCGCGCATGACTACCTCACCGCTGAATCTGAAGTCGCCAGTGCCGCTGTTGGTATTGAAGAGTTCGGTTACGCCCGTTAGGATTTCTTTGGCGGCCTCTTTTGGCTGCACGATGGGCACATTTGCTAGATAGACTTGGCCTTTGGTAAAGCGGTCGAAGGGGATGTCTTTGGGTAAATCTGATTGGTGGAATTGGATATCGAAGTCAGATGCTTTGACGCTGCCTCGCAGGGTGAATGGATTGTGCAGGCTAACGACGACGCTGTCGCATTTGAAGGTGGATTTGAGATGATGTTTGTCACCGGGGATGGTGTCGAAGTTCATCTTGATAGATTCTATCGTCACTTGAGTCAGCCAAGGAGCTACTTTGATATTGGCAAATTCGATATGGTCGATTTTCACCCCCATGCTTTGGGTTTTTGCCTGCACCTTGGGGAGGATTTTGTTGCAGACTTTTGGCGCGAGCCAGCTAGCGGTGAGCCAAATAACAAGCCAAACGGGGATGGCTATGATGATGGCTTTTTTGCTCAATTTCTTTAGCCGTGGAAGATTCATATCGCGTTGTGTGGGTGACTATTGAGACATAGCGATTGATAGCCAACTGAGCAAGGGGAGAATGATTGTTGTTAGTTTAGGGTGTTATTTGGAAAAATACGGGAAATCAAAAACCCAGCAGGTGAGTGCTGGGTTTTACTAACGCTCTTTCTGCTGTAGTATTATTTCTAATCAGCTAGCTGTAATGATCTGATAGAGTGAGTCTTTGAGCTCAGATCTATCGTGCTTGAGCTGGTGCATGGCTGGGTCGTCGATTGGGCCGCCGCGTAGTTCTAGCGTGCGGATTTCTTTATCCAGCGCGTTGTACTTTTTATTTTCGGCTGCAAATGAGGCATCGTTTTCGATGAGTTTGTTGATGGTCTCGGAGTGATTTGGGAATTCGTTTACCAATGAATGGATTTCGCCTAACATAGTTTTAGTCTGGGTTCAGTTAATTAGAATTTACACTAACGATTCAAACATAGGTAAATATGTAGTTGGCGTCAACTTGAAGATGCGCGGCTGGCTAGCGGTGAGCTGGCATGGCGCGTGGGCGCTGGAAATTTAGGGCAAAAAAAATCACACTGCAATGAGTGTGACGGGCAAGTAAAAGAAGAATTTGATGGTGCTGGGAGAGGGACTCGAACCCCCGACCAACTGGGTGTAAACCAGTTGCTCTACCAACTGAGCTATCCCAGCACGTAAATCAAATCTGCTACCTAATCTACTACGAGAGGAGAAAAGATGGTGCAGGGAGAGGGACTCGAACCCCCGACCAACTGGGTGTAAACCAGTTGCTCTACCAACTGAGCTATCCCTGCACTTGTTGCGGTGACCGCTTGAGCGGCTGACGCGGCGGCAAAAAAGCATTATTTGGAGAATAATGCAATCTATTTCTGTGACAAAATTTCATCTGGACTCATCAAGCTGTTTAGAATCAGCCGGTCAACAGGATAAAAAAAGCGATGACCACAGCTGGTGTGATCATCGCTTGTTGAGTCGCTTTACAGAAT
Organism: Persicirhabdus sediminis; assembly: GCF_016595495.1. Classification (GTDB taxonomy): domain Bacteria; phylum Verrucomicrobiota; class Verrucomicrobiia; order Verrucomicrobiales; family Akkermansiaceae; genus Persicirhabdus; species Persicirhabdus sediminis. The sequence goes on along the minus strand of NZ_JAENIM010000022.1, from coordinate 28,550 downwards.
CTTAGAAGATACTGGCTAATTTCTCCGGTGAGATTTTGCTGAGCATGATGTAGGTATTGTGGTCATCTTGCCAGCTGATGACGTTGTACTCAGTGGATGAGCAGTTGTAGCAGTCTTTTATGGAGACTTGGCTGAGAGCTGGCAATTTATCACGCGTTTGGGTGCGCTTGGTGATGACGAGGTGTACAGGTCCTTCACCTTCGATGGGGAAGCAGATCAGGCTAGCTTGGCCACCGTCTGAGAGTTTGATATTGCTGCAGCCGAGAGCTGGCAGGTTGCGGATGCCCTGAGGAATGGTGTCAGGGGTGGGCATTTCGTGCTCGCTGAGCCAGTTTTCTACTTGGGTATTGTCTGGGTTTTGTTTGTTGTTCAATGAGAACTCAAATGAGGCATTGAGAAATTCACCTGCTTGAACTTGTACTGCGTGGGTATCTAGCGGGGCGAATTTTTCAGGTGTCTCAATCTGGGTAGCTAGGTAGGCGCCGAGGCTGATAGCAGCGGCGATGCCAGCAAATGATCTCCAGTGATGTTTCCAGCCAGTTGGTTTTTTGATGCTGGTGACATTATCTGGTTTGAATAAGTCGTCATCTTCTTGTTCCGCAGTGGCGATGATTTGTGACTTGAGTCCAGCTGGCACGGCGATGGATTGCAGGCCATCGGCAAAGGCTAGGTCGAAGTCGTCGAAGTCATCAACAATATCCGCTGGCTGGACGGCGTAGAGAATTTCTTCGCGCAGGTGCTCAGGGATATCGATGGTATTGACTGCGGCGATGAAAGCTGCGTCGTCGGCGAGCTCATCGGAAAGCCAATTGGCTAGTTCGGTATCTTCGGCTGCCAGCTGGAGGGCTTCAGCGAAATGAGGATCGGCTGCATCCTGGCTATTTGAGCGGAAGCTTTGCAGAATTGTTTTTGCGTTTCCTTTATCCATGGTTCTTTTGGCGGGCCTCCGGTTTGATTGAAATGATTTTGTCTGAGCAGCTTGTTTCGCTCATATTTTTTTTCAGCTGAGTTTTGCCACGCGAGATGCGCGACATGACGGTGCCGATGGGGATGTCTAATATTTTGGCGATTTCCTTGTAGCTATGTTGTTGTAGGTAAAATAAGCTCAGCGGCGCGCGGAACAGCTCGTCTAACTCCATGAGCTTGCGCACGGCTCTTTTGGCATCAATTTGCCTATCGCTGGCGTCACTGTGGCTGGGTAGTTTGTATTCTATCTCGTCAATGTCCTCCGAGCTGTAGCGTTCTTGTTTGCGCTTGGTTGCTAGAAATTCACGATAGAGTGTGGTGAATAACCACGTTTTCGCTTTGCTGCGGTCTTTGAGTTGGTGACCTTTTTCTGCCCACCGGCAATAGGTCTGCTGCACCAAATCAGACGCGCCATCCGCGTTTTTTGCCAGAGAATAGGCAAAGCGGTATAGCGCCTGATAGTGAGCTTCTACAAGTTGCTGAAATTCGTCCATCTGCTGGATAAGATGGACTAGCTGCTACTTTATTCCATTAAAAAACGATTAGATTTAGCGGCGGCGGTAAGCTCGATTTGCTGATTTTGTTTAAAAATACTGTTTATTGACGGTGTTTCGACGGTAGCGCAGCATTTAAGGGGGGTTGTTTGTCAATATAAATTGATAATTTGCTGGCTATATCAGAGGATTTTCAATAAATTGAGTGAAGATTAACCAAACTTGTCTTAATGTCCCGAATCTCAGAACATACTCACCACCTCAATGTCCGCGAAACCCAGATGGAGATGCGCACTGATAGCGTGGTAGGTCGCTCGGCCTTGTCAGAAGATTTTGAGGCTCAATTGCAAGAAGCCCAAGATCGCTTAGTTCAGCTGCAACAGCAGCAGGAAGAAGTAGAGCGCAAGCGTGTTGAGTTGATGGAACTTAACCGCGATAAGGAAGAATTTCTTCAAGGACAGGTGGAGATCACTGAACGTCTGCGCACGGCGGTGACTTCCATTGATCGTGAGGTTTTTGTCATGCGCCAGGAGCTCGAGGAATTGGAGCAAGCAAGGGTTTGTTTTGCAGGGCATTTGGAGAAAATCGAAAGTTTGGATCCAGAGTCTTGGGCGAATGATAATCTACGTCACGAGCTGGCGAAGTCGATCTCAGCCATCGATCTAGCTGAAGATGAATACGAGCAAGCGGTGGAGCATTTTTGTGATGGCCGCAGCGCAAGCATCTTTGGATTGGCAGCTGGCAAGTCCAGCGGGCGCGTGATCAAGCCAGTTGTGCGCAGCGAGTTTGTCCAGCAGTTTATGAACGGCTTAGCCTTCAACCTGCCGATGGTTGTTTTGGCTATCATTGCCGCTTTAGTTTATTTCATGATGCCATAATTGCGTAGAGGAAAATAGATGCCTTTATTAGCCAAAAAAGATAGATCACCAACTGGGCGCAGCGAGCGAGCTAGCGACGAATTGGCCAGCCAGGAGCAAAAGCTGCTGGATGAAATTCAGCGCCTGCGCGATTTTGTGGAAAACGAGCCAGACCGTCTGCGTCAGGCTGAGGATGAAGCGGCGCGCATTCTACCGCCAATGGACGATCTCGACGATCGTCGGCGTGAGAGAAGCTTCTACGAGCGTTACGGTCGTGGGGAAATCAAGAACGAAAGGCGCAAACAGCAGCTTAGCGGCTTCTTGATATTCCTGTTGATTTCGGCTTCTGTGGCGATGGGCTACTGGGTGTACTTGATCATTCAGCAAGCTATTGTTTAAGTCGCTAGCAGAAAGTCATATTTCAGTGTGACAATCGCCGAGTTTACGCCTACTCATGTGGGCGCCTCGCACGAGGCCTTGCATTATGGTTAACAAGAAATCAATGATCCAGATGGTCCTGTGGGTGACCATTCCCTTGTTCATTATCGATCAAATATCCAAGTGGTGGATTGTGATGAATTATGCGGAGCCATTTCCTGGCTTTGAGCCGACTAAGGTGATCATTGAGGGGTATTTTAATATTGTGCGCCGGCATAACCAAGGTGTGGCTTTTGGCATGGGCAACGGCTCAACATGGGCACCTATCGTTTTCTTGTTTGTGCCTATCATCGCCATTTTCTTGGTCAGCTATTTCTGGAAAAAGGGTGCTTTTACAGGTCCGTCCAAGTGGGCTCCACCATTGTTGTTAGCTGGTGTTTTTGGCAATCTCACTGACCGCTTGCTGCAGGGTTTCTTCCTCTCATCAAACACAGACGAGCCATTTTTTACCCGTCTGCTTCACGGTTACGTTGTCGACTTTATTGACGTGACGATTCCTTTCATCAACTACCGCTGGCCAGCCTTTAATGTGGCCGATAGCTGTATTTGCATCGCCGCTAGCTTGTTGTTCATTTCAGCTCTGCTGGAAGGAAAAGATGAGCTGATGGCTAAAAAGCAAGCCGAGGCTGAATAGCCGCTGGCATTCAGTCCTTCTTGCTGGAATCTTTTTTATCTCTGCGCGCACAGTAGCCACGGTTTTGTTTGATTGGTTTGCTGTGGTGCAGGTGAGGTAACAGCGCGTAGATGCCGTAGACGATAGGGTAGGCTAGCAGACTCGCAAATATGCCCATCATGAAGAAGCCTAGGATAAAACTGCCGGGGTGAATGTGCATGCCCATCCAATAAACTTCGTGCATGACAAACTCTTCGAAGGGGAGCTTGATAGATGTATTTTCTAGAAGCCACTGACCGAGTTTTGCCTGGCTAACCCAGATGGGGATTTGGGTAAATGGATTGCTAACCCAACATGCTGCTAGAGCGATAGGGATGTTAGCTTTGGCTCGCAGACAAGCGAGAGCCGCAATGATCATTTGAAAGGGCAGCGGCATCATCGCGCAGAACAGGCCGATAGAAAGACCACTAGCTACGGTGTTGCGGCAGGGTGTCCAGAGTTGTCGATCGAACACCGGACTGATAAGTGCGTTGAGCCACGGTCTCCTGCGAATGTGAGGGTGTCGCAGGTGTCGGTAAGCTCTTCTAACGAGCCGTAGGTACTTGCGCTTCATATTCCGTGGTCAAGGTATAGTTAGTGAGAGAGTAACGCCAGTACAGTTGCTATGAAACGCTTATGATGCAATACGAAAAAACCCGATGTCTAAGCGACATCGGGTTTTAAAAATCGTTGCGTATTCAAGCTTAGTAGCTTGTGGTACGAACGTGATAATATTGTTCTGCACCCAAAGTTGGTGGGAACTCAGAGAGTCCATCATGTGGGTTCATCTCGATACGTCCGTCTTCTCCACAGCGCTGATACGGTGGCTTGAATGTGCCATGGTATGTTGGGCAGTAGAATGTGAAGAGTTCGTAGAAGCCGTAGCCCATACGCTTAAACATGCGGCCTGTGCCGTCTGCTAGTCCGTATGAATAACCTGCTTTACGACCGTAGCTGTCAGTCTTGCGGACAACCTGCTCTGGGATTTCAGCAATACCAAAGAAGATATTACCGAATGCACGACCAAGTTTGCGAGTTGGTGTGTATGTAGATCCTGGAGGCGCCTGGATGTCACCCATGACTCCAGTTACGGTTACGAGGAGAGCCGCTGCAATAGTTAGTGCTTTTTTCATCGTGTTTAGATATTGAATGTTAAGCTGGTAGTATGGCAATGGTAAAAGTGAATTATTTTTTATCAATGATGTGTTTACCTAGTTGAATCTTTCAACTGCACGCTCGGCGTAATCAGAGACTTTATCGTTTCTGTCTGTGGTAAATGGACGAATGATTGGCAGTCCCCATTTTGGTCTCTGTGATGCTAACGCACGGATGATAGCCATCTTTTCTTCAGGAGTTTGTGCTGTGTCAGCTAGGTTTTGCCACATGTCCTGGTTTTCAAAATCCTTGCGTCGCTCAAAAGTAGATCTGAGGAATTTGAGTGAGGAGTCAAATGCCTGTTTGCGTAGGCGTGGGTTAGAGCTGTTTTCGACGGTGTCGATGAGCGTCATGAACTGGCTGTCGTCGTTCCACTGCTCGAGGGCCACAATAGCCGCCATCTTGTCAGTATCTGTACCATCTGCAATCAGGTCGCTGAGCAGGTCAGCTGAAGCCTTGCCGCCAGCTGTGCCGAGTAGGCGCAGTGCAGTTAGTTTCACGTCTTGTGATAGAGCGTTTTGATAGGACGCTTTGATTTGGTTGCGGTAGGTGCTCAGCTCGCGATTGTTGCTGAGCTTAAGTAGTGCCGCACAAGCGCTCTCAGCAGTGCTGCGAATCGCTGAGCTCTCGCTATTGTTGATGAGGTTGAGGAAATCTGAGAAGTACACAGTAGCCTCGTTTTGCACAGCAGCGCGCTGAGCTGCACCAACGGCAGCGGCAGCAGGCTCTCTATCTGGATCTGCGTCCTTAGCGTACTGGAGCATTGGCCCAATGATGTCTTCATTAGCGCGTCCACCAAGTACTGCGCGGAAGAGCTCAGTACGTGTTCCATCTGGCATGATGGCTGATGTAGCGAAGTTAGAAATCATTATATCCACATTGAAGCTATTGTTAGCTGGCTTAGCTAGGTAAAGCGACTTGAGGATAGCGTTGCGGTCAGAGTTAGCATCTTGTGAGGCAATTGTCTTGAGCAGGATGTTAACGTCGCTCTCTTCGAGTTCGATTTCGGTCACCGCAGGCGAGGATACGGCCTGCATGATTTTGTTGAATTGCTTATTCTCATTAGACTGCTTTTTGAAATGTACGAGCAGGATGCTGAGGATCACGGCGAGCAGACTCAAGGTGCCAATCAGTGCCCATTTGGCTGCGGCTGAAATTGGTTTCTTCTGCTGAACAGGGAAGGCGATTTCTACTTCATCGTCGTCACCGGTATCTGCAATCGCTTCTGGCGCGCTCGCTGGAGTGAATTTTGGTCCAGCTGGAATGGCTGGCTGCATTGGCTGAGTCGCTGCTTTGCTGTGAGGGGATGTAGCTGCTGAGGCGCCAGGAGGCGTTAGCGATGATTGAGCGGTTACGGAAGCTGTATTGGTATTGAGCTTAACGGCGCCAGTTTGTGAACCTGCTGGAGTGATCAATCCAGTAGCTGGGTTAATGCCAGCTGTTTGGGTGTCGACTGACTGAGTGAGAGAATTGTTTTTGTCTTCAACAAGAAATTTCTCCAGAGCTTCACGAGCTGATTGTGGACGCGCGTGAATGTCACGTGCGAGGTGCCACATGACCCATTCACATGCCCAAGCAGGAATATCTGGGCGAAGTTCTTGCAGTGGCTGCACACGGTTTTGCAAGTGGCTAGCCATCACTTCAGGGGCGGTTTCACCACTGAATGGGTAAACGCCGGTGAGTGAGTAGTAGTAGAGGCAACCCATGGCGTACATGTCGGTGTACTTGTCGAGCGGTGTGCGCTCGAACTGCTCAGGTGCCATGAAAAAGATAGATCCAAAAACGGCGTCACCATGGTCGATGGTTTGCAGTGATGGTTGTGCGGAGAATTTGGCGAGACCAAAGTCAACGAGTTTGACTTGGAACTTACCTGAAGCCAACCAACAAACCATGATGTTTGTAGGTTTGAGGTCACGGTGGAGAAGGTTGAGGTCTTGTGCGGCGATGAGTGCTTCTTGGGATTGCAGAGCAATTTCCTTGAAGTCAGCCCATGTGAGGGTGCCACGTTCTACCATCTCATCGAGAGTCAGGCCGTTGATGAGCTCCATAACTACGTATGGGCCATCATCATCAATACCAGTATCGTAAACGGTTACGATGTGTGGGTGTTGTACTGCTGAAAGAGCTGCAGCTTCTTTAATTAACTGTCTTGTAGCTCCCTCTTGATCCTCAAAACCACCTTCTGCAAGGACTCGCTTGATAGCGACCTCACGGTTAAGTTGAGTATCGTAGGCATGGTACACGGCCCCTACGCCCCCTTGGCCGATTTTCTCACGAATTTCGTAACGTTCCTCGCTCATATATGTATTCCCTCACTAGAATGTGTGATGAAGAAGTGGCTGCTAGTGGCATCCTCTTCATAAATCTGAAGCTATTAAATGTCTCGAAATCTTGATATGGGAAGTAAAAAGTTCATGAACTCGCGGCATGCTCGACTAAACAGTTTAAAATGATGATGTGGACTTTTTGAATTCATTCTTGTCATCGTTCGTTGTGCTGGATACGACTTCATCAGTTGGGTGCCTTGTCGCGTGAATGTTTTAGCGTGCTTGGTTGATTAATGGAGGAGATATATGGATAGGCAGTTTTTTATTAGCCCCTGGTTTAGATCACGTTTGTGGGCAATGCTTACTGGCTTGCTAGTTCTGCGCATCGTTTTGATGTTTGTGGTGCCGCAGATTGATAGTACCGAGTCTCGCTACGCAGAAATTTCCCGCAAAATCGTGGAAACTGGCAACTGGCTCACGCCGCAGCACGATTACGCGGTGCCATTCTGGGCTAAACCTCCATTGTCGATGTGGACGTCTGCGGCAGGCATGCAGGTTTTTGGTGTGAGTGATTTCTCTGCGCGTATTGGCATATTGCTAGTATCGCTGGTTTTGCTGTGGCTGATTTACCGCTGGTGCAAACAAGCGCGAGGTCGTGAATTTGCCGCCGTTGCAGTGACGATTCTATTTACCACCGTGATCTTTTTCACTTCTGCTGCCTTTGTGCAGACGGATCTATTGATGGTGTTAGGCACCTCTGCGGCTATGGTGGCATTCTGGAATGCCATGCACAACGACCGCCGCCAGTTAGTTTGGGGTTATCTATTTTTTGTTGGTCTTGCGATAGGTTTGTTAGCAAAAGGTCCTGTAGCGATAGTACTTTCCGCCATCCCTATCGGTGGTTGGGTGTTGTTTCGCAATGAATGGATTCGTACATGGAAAAACATCCCGTGGATTTCAGGAACGCTGTTGATGTTATTGATCGCAGCACCTTGGTATTATCTAGCTGAGAAGGCCACGCCTGGGTATTTAGAGTACTTTTTTGTGGGTGAGCACTACATGCGCTACACCGTGTCTGGCTGGGAGGGCGATATGTATGGAAATGCTCACTCAAAGCCAATCGGTACGATCTGGCTGCTCTGGCTGGCGATGCTTCTGCCTTGGAGTTTTCTGCCGCTGATGGCGATTATTTTCCGCCGCAATAGCACCAAAGATCACCTGCGCCGTGTGAATAATGCCAAAAGTGGCTGGATGAGCTACGTCACCTGGTGGGCGCTCGCTCCAGTGCTTTTCTTCACCGTTTCTCGCAATGTGATTCCTTCATATGTCCTGCCTGGGGTGCCAGCTGCAGCGGTGTGGATACTGGAAGTTTGGTTAGCTGGCTACGGTCGCGACTCGCGCATGACCTTGCCAATGCAAAAAGTCATGAGCGCTATCGTCCTTAGCTTCGCCGGTATTTGGGTGGTCGCTTGTATCATCTTTGCGTTCTACCCACAGGTGATCAGTAAAAATTCTCAAAAACAACTAGTTCTCGATGCTCAGGAAATGGGCCTGCCGCTTTATTATTATGGCAAACGTCAATATTCGGCGGAGTTTTACAGCGATGGTGAGGTTGTGCGTATCACGGATAAGGACCCATACGCCGAGCACCTCCAGCTAGAAAATGCCGTGAAAAAACCAAAATTCATGCTCAAGTCTGATATCGGGCAGCTTTTGGAAAATGATCAACAAGATCTGTTTGCGATCAGAAAGAGTGAAGTCGTCCTCTTCTCAGAAGATTTTTGGAGCCACTTCGAGCAGGTCAAAGAATACAAAAAGTATCTCTTGTTCCGCGAAATCAAATAAGCTTCGGCTTCCCACCTTATGACTCGTCAGCTGATTCGTTTTGTCATCATTGGTGTAGCTGCCTCCTTGGTCCACCTAGCTGTTGTTTGGTATCTCGTTGACCAATGGGCAATCAAAGAGCTCGTGGCTAACGTCATAGCTTACATCATTGCCGTGCAGGTGAGTTTTTGGGGGCACCATAGTTGGAGTTTCAGCGGCCACGGTGGCGGCAAACGCAAGTCGATGGCCAAGTTTATCTCAGTCTCGCTCAGCGGGCTGGCGCTCAACCAGCTGAGTTTCTATCTGCTACTAAAATTCACCCCGCTAGACTACCGCGTCGCCTTAGTTTTAGTGCTCGGCTTTGTTGCGGTCTTCACCTTTGTGTTTAGTAAATTGTGGGCGTTTAAACATAAAAAAATCTGAGTTGCAGAATGCTAGACCACGATCGATAGTGGCCGCGTATGAGCGATGACGATAAGGAAAAGCGCGAACAAGAAGAGCTACAAAAAACGCTTAAAGATTTATTTGGTCAGTTAGGTGAAGCCGGTCCTATTCCCTTTGCCAGTTTTCCTATGGGAGGGGAATCGAAAGTTCAGGCCAGCGATGACGAGCCAGAGACCATGGAGTTTGATTCCGCTGACTCCATCTTCGATTTCAGCTACAAACCTCGCGACATCAAAGCTCATCTCGATCGTTATGTGATCCGCCAAGACGAAGCAAAAAAGGCATTATCGATAGCCGTTTGCGATCACTATAACCACGCCAAACGACTTCGCGTGCTCTCGCAGCAAGGTGAAGATACGCAGAACTACGAATATCAGAAACAAAACGTCATCGTAGTTGGCCCAACAGGTGTCGGCAAAACGTACCTGATCAAACATATCGCCGAGTTGATTGGCGTACCATTTGTGAAAGCCGATGCCACCAAATTTTCTGAAACTGGTTATGTTGGTGGTGATGTTGATGACCTCGTTAGGGAGCTCGTTCAGCGCGCTGATGGCAATGTGGAGCTGGCTGAGTACGGCATCATTTACATCGATGAAATCGACAAACTAGCTGGCAAATCATCCATGGGCCGAGATGTTAGCGGTCGTGGTGTGCAGACCACATTACTCAAGCTGATGGAGGAAACTGAAGTGCCAGCCCGCGCGCCTAACGACATGAAAGGTCAGATGATGGCGATGATGGATATGCAGAGCGGCAAGGCCAAACAGAAAGACAACATCAATACTCGCCACATTCTCTTTATTGTTAGCGGGGCATTTTCTGGTTTGGAAAAAGTCGTGCAGCAACGGCTGCGCAGCGGACAAATTGGTTTTGGTGCTAATCACCAACAACAGCTGATAGATGAAGAAGTTTTCAATCATGTCAGCACCCAAGATTTCATCGATTATGGCTTTGAAGCTGAGTTTATTGGCAGACTTCCAGTGCGCGTTCTCTGTGAAAACCTTGAGGCTAAAGATTTTGTTAACATCATGAAAAACTCCGAAGGTAGCTTGCTGCGTCAGTACGAGCGTGAGTTTGAAGCCTACGGAATCCGCGCCAACTTTGCCGACTCGGCGATTGCAAAAATGGCTGAGCTGGCTGAAGGCGAAAATACTGGCGCGCGTGCGCTGATGACGGTGGGCGAGAGAATTCTCCGTCCATTTAAATTCGAGTTACCCGGCACCGCTGTTAGCGAGCTGGTGATCGACCGCGAGTTGATTGATTCTCCAGCTGAGGTGCTAGAAAGATATCGTGAGTTAGGTAAGTGTGTTGATGTAGAGAAAATCCGCGATGAGGTGGAAATCTACGCGCGTGAATTTTCCCAGAAATATGGTGTGACATTAGACTTCACAGAAGCCTCTCTCACTGAGCTGGCTGTATTGTCTAACGAGCAAGCGCGCAGCCCGCTACAGATCTGTGAGGATTTATTCAAAGACTACCAATACGGGCTGAAGTTGATTCAGAAAAATACCACGCAAAAACACTTCGAGATCGGCGCTCAGGCCATCAGAGATGCCGATGGCTATCTGAGTAAATTAGTGGTTGAGTCATACGGTCGCACGCAAACTAGCGAACCAGCTAGTGAGGCTGAATAGAAATGCAAAAACGTGGCTTGTGTCGGGCTGGCGAATTTCTATAGTTCGCCTCGCTCGTCTCTTACAGCAGATCAAATTATGAGTCATCACCATAGCCAAGACCCTCCAGGAAAGATTGCCGGTCCTGGGTTTTTATTCGGATTGGTCGGCATGCTTCTAGCAAGTGGCTTACACTTGCTCGGATTATTTGGCCGTCTAAATAGCCAGCTGGATGAGGTTTTTGCGACTGGGCCATTAGGCCAGATCGATCTCCAACGTCTGCCAGTTAGTGTGGAAATGATGGTGGCTAGTGTGCTCGCCATGGGCTTGTCCTATGCCGTGCTCGACTCCGCTAGAGCGTGGCGTCGCGTTTTGTTGGGCATTACATTGATCATTCTCATTGGCACGATGGTGCCAGTTTTTGCATTGTGGGGGATTTTGTATTCGCCATTTCTCACGCTAACCGCAGTTCTTTGGTCATGGTTTTGTTCTAAAATGTACACCATGTACCACATCATGCCGTGTGAGATTCGTTATCTGAAAACTCACCAACCGCGCGATGCCGACGAAGAAAAAATCGTTGAGCTGATGCAGAGTGTAGAGAAAAAGAAGCCAGCTGCAGCAGTGGAGCAAATCTATCAAGCTAAAGAGGCGCCAGCTAAATCAGACGAGGTGGCCGCTGAAGATGATATTGTTGTTAGTGGTGACGGTCGCCTTGAGGTGATCAACCACACAGATGATTTGGAGGTTCATAGCCAGATCGAATTGGCTGATCAATCAGCCGAGGAAGCGCGCGAGCCAGCCGAGCTAGCAGCAGTGGTAGATGAGCCAGTTGCGCCAGCTAACAAGCCGAGCCAGCCGGAAATTAATCCTTCGCTAGAATCCGACCTTTCAGCTGATGAATCAGAAGATAAATACAAACCAAAGCTCTAGCTGACTATGGCATCTATCAACTATCCACAACCTGTTATCGATTTGATTCAAGAGCTCAAGCGCCTGCCCGGCATTGGTCCGCGTAGCGCCGAGCGTGTTGCCCTGTGGCTAATGCAGAGTCCAAAGGCGCAGCCAATGGTGCTGGCTGAGTCATTAGTCGCCGCCAAACAAGAAGTCTCATTGTGTGGCGATTGTGGATTTTTCACGACCTCAGCTGGCTGCCCAGTTTGTAGCGACCACAACCGCAGCCGCCAGCTTTTATGCGTGGTGGAAAATGCTACTGACGTATTGCCGATGGAGCGCTCTGGTGCCTTTGATGGCTACTACCATTGCCTGGGAGGAAAGTTATCTCCGCTAGATGGCGTGATGCCAGAAGACCTGAATATCCGTGCATTACTGCGCCGGGTGAAGGGCATGTCGGGTGTTGAGGTGGTATTAGCTCTGGGGGCTGATGTGGAAGGGGAAGCCACTTCTAATTATCTAGCTGAAATGCTTGAGTCGCTAGATTGTTCGGTCTCACGCATTGCTCAAGGTCTACCCGCTGGTGGCGGGTTAGAACACGCTGACGAACTCACTCTAACGCGCGCCCTGCAAGGCCGACGGAAGTTTTAGCGTGAGCAAAAAAAAGCTAGCTGGCAGTGATGCGCAGCTAGCTGGAAATTTGCTATCAGTTACTTGCTAGCGTAACCATTCGGGTGGCTCTTGTGCCACTTCCAAGCAGTTTCTATCAAGTCGTCAACGGAATTGTATTTTGGCTGCCAGCCGAGTTCCTCGCGAGCCTTGCTATTGTCTGCATACAGAGCTGGCGGGTCACCCGCGCGGCGTGGCGCAAATTCGTGAGGCACTGTGAGCCCAGTGACTTTTTCCACGCTATCGATGATCTGTTTTACGGAAATCGGTGTGCCTGTGCCGAGGTTGTAGTGAACAAAGGTATTGTCGGCTTCCAGCTTATCAAAGGCGGCAATGTGTGCGCGTGATAGATCGTCTACGTGGATGTAGTCGCGCAGGCAGGTGCCGTCCGGTGTTGGGTAGTCAGTGCCAAATACTTTGAGCGCTGGGCGCTGGCCAGTGGCGGCAAAAATCGCCAGAGGAATGAGGTGTGACTCAGGGCTGTGATCTTCACCAATGGTACCGTCGATAGCTGCACCAGAAGCATTGAAGTAGCGGAATACCGCAGAGGATATTTTGCCACAATGAGCTAGGTCCTTGAGCAATTGCTCCACCTGCAGTTTGGTCATGCCGTACGGGTTGATAGGGGCCTGAGGAAGGTCTTCTACCAATGGTAGTTTGTCTGGCTCGCCGTAAGTCGCGCAAGTGGATGAGAAAACAAATTTCTTCACCCCAGCATCAACCATGGCCTGCAGTAGCTGGATGGTATTGCCGACGTTATTTTCGTAATATTTCAGCGGCTCGTGCACGGATTCACCCACATTGATGAAGGCGGCAAAATGCATCACCAACTCAATTTGTTCATTTTTCAGAATCTCTGCAACAGCTGCGCGATTGCCCAAATCTTCCTGATAGAACACGATGGATTCATCAACCGCTGCGCGATGACCGTAAACCAAATTATCCAAGACCACCGGCTGGTGACCTGCCTCTATAAGCTGACGAACACAGTGACTTCCTATGTACCCAGCGCCTCCAACTACCAATACTTTCATCGCCTGTGAAACTATCTTCTTCCGTCTGCTAGCCAATGAAAAATTTACGTATTTTGGCCGCACATGATGGCACAAAGTTGATACACTGAGTCGTCTGCAATCGAATAGCGAATCGATTGACCCTGGCGTGTGCCTTTGACAAATCGCGCCTGTTTTAAGCCTGCTAGATGGCGGGATACATTCGGCTGACTTTGCGCAACTCCTTCAGCTATTTCACCTACCGCAGCTTCTCCCTTCATTAGATGGTGCAAAATACTCAGCCGTGTGGGGTCTGACAGCGCCTTAAATCGCTCGGCGATTTCTTCGATCTGCGTATCACTTAGTGGTTTCATGCGCTCATGGTAAATTTATTACTTGCCTAATGCAATTATATAATTATATTCACATATATCAATTCGACACGATATGAATACTCAACTGAGCGCTAAAGAACTGGAAGCCAAGCTACAGGCTGGAAATTGTGAACTGATCGACGTGCGTGAGCCGCTAGAATGGGCGGGCGCAAGAATCTCTGGAGCCAAGCTCTACCCGCTAGATTCTCTAGCTGGCGAGATCGGCTCATGGGATAAAGAGAAAGAATACGTTGTTATGTGCAAGGCTGGCCCTCGTGGATCACGCGCCGCCAAGCTGATGCGTGAGAACGGATTTGAAAATGTTTCTGAGCTGGATGGTGGCATCACTAGCTGGCAGCGTGCAGGGTTAGCTGTGGATAAAGATAAAAAGGCTCCGTGGCCACTTGAGCGTCAGGTATTTTTTGTCGCCTCACTTTTGTTGCTGACTGGTTTGATTGGTTCTAGCTGGGTGCCAGGTCTGATTTTCCTCACCTGGTTTGTTAGCGCTGGGCTATTATTTGCTTCAGTGACAGGATTCTGCGGCATGGCATTGTTGCTCGCCAAGGCTCCTTGGAACAAGATCGACATCAAATGCAACTGCAGTGAGTAAACCTGTAGCCAGCAGATCTAGCTGGCTGCTCATGCCATAGATAAGCTGGGATTTTCGCATTGTGAGTTGCAGGTCAGCTGGATTCGCGCTACGCAGGCGATGTGGAAATCCGACAGCTTATTGATGAAATTCATGAGTTCGCGCTAGCAGCGGGGTTTAGCGCGGAAAAGTTGTGTGAGCCAGCGGGCTTGCCGGTCTATGCGTACCGTCGTGACGGCACGAGCAAACGCTGTATTTATCTATCCAGTGGCGTGCATGGTGATGAGCCAGCTGGGCCACTGGCTATCTTATCCTTGCTCAAAAAGGGATTTTTCCAGTCTGATTATAGCTGGCTGATGTGCCCATTGCTAAATCCAGCTGGATTGTTAGCTGGTACACGCGAGACTCCAGCTGGAATTGATCTGAACCGCGACTACCTAGCGCGCCGCAGCGAAGAGGCCAAAGCGCACACCAGCTGGTTAGATAAGCAGCCTGTGCCTGAGCTATTTCTATCACTGCACGAAGACTGGGAGAGCAGCGGATTTTACCTTTATGAAATCAATGTGGCCTGTAAACCGTCATTTTCCCGCCAGCTGCTAGCTTGTGTGAGCGAGGTGATGGCCATTGAGCCAGAGCCATTGATTGATGATCACCAAGTCAAAGAACCAGGGTGGATATTCCACGAGGCAGCAGCTGACGAGCCTGAGAACTGGCCAGAGGCCATTTATATGGCGGAGCGTGGCGCCTGTGTTTCATACACCTTGGAAACGCCAAGCTCATTAGAGCTCGATCTGCGTATTAGGGCTCATGTCGCTGCGGTTGAGTGCGCGCTAGCTCAGTTGAAGATTGACGAAGGCTAGCTGGCCATACAGCTTCGGGAAAATTAAGTTATGATTGCGCGTCTAAGAGGAAAGGTCTGGGAAGCATTGCCAAATCGCTTGGTGATTGATGTCAATGGAGTTGGTTATTTGGTCAACGTTCCACTGTCGACTTTTGACAAACTAAACCCCTTAGAAGGCGCTGAAGTCTCCCTGCACATTCATACGCACATCCGCGAGCAAGCTCACTCATTGTTTGGTTTTGCCACCCAGGAAGAGCGTGATGTATTTCTGTTGTTAATCGATCGCGTCAGCGGCATCGGCCCGTCTATCGCCATGTCAGTGCTCAGCGGCATGTCTGTCGAGCATTTCAAGCAGGCCGTTGTCAATGGTGATGCTAACTCTCTAACCAGCATCAAAGGCTTAGGTAAAAAAACTGCCGAGCGCATCATTTTAGAACTCAAAGATAAGGTGGGCGTCACCGAAAGCTGGGAAGCTGCAGCTAGCGAACTTACCCCATCAGCCATCGTCGATGCCGAATACGGTTTGATCGCGCTGGGATACAAACAATCAGAAGCGCGCAAGGCGGTGAAAGCCGCTCAAGCTGCCAGCCCATCAGCTGAGTCTGGCGAGCTGCTTCGCCAAGCACTGCGTGTTCTTAACTAATCATTTGCCATGAAACCAAACGGAATTATCCTGAAGTTAGATAGCCCAGATCAGCCGGGCATCGTTTCTAAAATCGCCTCATACTGTGCGCTGCATTCAGCGAACTTGACCGAGTTTTCACAGTTTACCGATCACAAGGAAAACAAGTTCTTTGCTAGACTAGAGTTGGACACCTCACGCATGGACGTGGAGGACGACGATTTCATCAATGGCTTTGGCACACTTGGCCGCGCGCTGCATGCCAACTGGCATTTTCGAAAGCGCCCATACAAGATGCGCGCTGCGGTGTTAGTGACAAAAACCGACCACTGTCTCAATGAGATCATCTGGCGTACCGAGCTGGGTGAAATGCCACTAGAAATCACATCTATCATCGGCAACCGCGAAGACTGCCGCGAGATCGCTGAAAAGCACGGGATCCCATTTCACTACATCGAAATGGATGGTGAACTGAAGGCAGCTGGATTTGAAAAAATCCGCGATATTATTATCGAAGAAAAAGTAGAACTTAGTGTGTTAGCCCGCTTTATGCAGATTCTACCAGATTGGTTTTGCCAGCAATTTAGTGGTCAGATCATCAACATTCACCACAGCTTTCTGCCAGCATTTATTGGTGCCAATCCATACCGTCAGGCATACGAGCGAGGGGTGAAATTGATCGGCGCTACTTGCCACTATGTCACCAGTGATCTCGATGCCGGTCCCATCATTGAGCAAGAAGTTCGCCGCGTGCAACATTTTCATACACCGGCGGATCTCATGCGTTTGGGGCGCGATTGTGAGCGTGATGCATTGGCAAAAGGCATCCGGTATCACGTCAGTGACCGAACCATCATTGACCGCAATCGAGCCATCGTATTTCCAGATTAGTAGCCAGTAACGGAGCTGAAAATCTGCAAAATTGAATTTTTTTATGCCGAGTGGACTGGTTGGTTCACTCGGCATTTTTCTTGGTGTGACAAGGGATGCGTCCGATTTTCTAGCAGGCTATATCGATCCTTGTATGATAAGTTAAAGAGTTGTGTGTGAGGTTTTTGCAATACTTTGGAACATCTTGTATTGAAGGCTTGCATTTCAGTATCTACCGAAATGTGTTCATGGGCCTTGCAACACACAAGCCATGAAAAAACAAACAGGGGAATTACATTTGAAAGGTTCGATTTGCAGATCATTTGCAAAATCGACATCTATAATGTTGTTTGCAATATACGCGAGTGCCTCGGCACAATCGTGGCAAACAATCACGGGACCAGAAGGTTTTGAATCTGGTTTCGGAACGTACACAGACGGCGGCGGCGATTGCAGCCTCTATACCGGAACGAATTATGCAGCTAGTGGTAGCAATGCTGTTTTGATTAGAGATGATAGCGGTGATGCATCAGCAGTTAGCCTGACTAATAGTTTTGACGCCAGTGTCTATCAATCGGTGCGTGTGAGCTTCAGCTATTACGCTCGCAAGATGGAAGCGGGCGAAGGGTTCTGGTTGCAATATTGGGATGGTGGCCAGTGGGTCACCGTGCAAACTTGGGCTGATGGAGCCAATCTGGTTGAGAATGCTCTGCAAAACCAGGTCATTGAAATTGACAGCGCCACTTACGCATTGCCGTCTAATATGAAGATTCGCTTCATCTGTCAGGCATCGGGAAATGCAGACTTAGTTTACATTGATGACGTGCTCATCGAAGGTGATCTAGCGGAAGTCAATGAAGCGCCAACATTCAGCTCAGATCCACTCACCCTAGCTGGTGCTGAAGAATACGTCGAATACTCGGGTTCACTAGCCGCCTCAGCTAGCGATCCCAATGCAGGAGATACACTGACATTTAGCAAAATCAGCGGCCCTAGCTGGCTGGCTGTAGCTGCCGATGGCTCTCTATCTGGAACTCCTAATAGCTCTGACCTTGGGCTGGGAAGTTTTACCGTGCAGGTTGCAGATCAAGATGGCCTCAGCACGCAAGCGACATTGCAGATCACTACCAGTGCCGGCGCTGGTAATGGGAATGTTAGCCAGAGCAGTTTGAGCTTTGGTTCTGGCTCATCTAGCTTGGTAGCTAGCTCTCAGGTAGCAGGTCACTATGCTGCGGCTGATAGACTCAGCGATAGCATCGAGATCCGCGACATCAGGGAGAACCTGATTGGCTCTATCAGCTCAGCTGATATCACCGCGATCATGGATTGGGCAAATCTAGCTGGCGAAGAATACGGCCCATGCGGCATGTGCTTCAGCCCGCAAGGTCGCCAGCTATTTATCAGTGTGTGTAGCTCAGCTGGAAACGTTGCCGATAAAGATGCGGTGTTAGCATATAACATCAATACTAAGGAATTGCGCTTGTTTGACCGCTTGCGCATCGAAGATGTCATGGGCTCAGCAAAAACCTACGGCATGGCTTACTACAAAGGTGAGTTATTTGTCGGCACCGATAGTGGCCTGCAGCGCTACATTGCTGAGAAAAATACGGCATCAGCCGAGCCGTACGAAACCGTTGTCCCTGGAGATAGTTCTGAAATCACAGGCATCGCGGTGGACATGATAGACCAAACTCTATATGTGGCGACAGCGGGAAGCATCTACAGCGCAGATCCAGCTGGAGCTCTTAGCTTGAGTTCAGTAGCGAGTGCTTCCGGCATCAAAGATATCAGCTACGGGCGTACTTATGGTGGTCCAGCTACAGAAGGATTGATGGTGCTGATAGATCACGGCAACTACGACGAGCTGAAGATTGCGCAGAAGGCAGATCTTCACGCTGGCGGTGGAGCCACTCTTCAGCATTACAGTTATGCAGATGAGATTTCCGACATCTCAGCAACCGCATGTGGTCGCATGATGGTCGCCTCTAACGGCGTGTCTCTAATGGCGGATGATTCTGATACACGTCTATCATTTGATGACTGGGTGCAGGATGAATTTGACCAATACGTGCAAGCAGTGAAGACCACGATGTGGCGTGATAATTTGGTTCCTGAAGGGTTTAATACCCGCAAGATCGTGCAGGCTGGAAACAACCTCGATTCATCTATCGACATCGATACTGCTGGCTGGGCGATGTACACCATGTTAGCTGCTCACTTGGTCAATGGTGATAGCGACGCTGAGGGTTACATCGAGAAAATGCTACAGCGTAATGCTGGTGCTCATCCCGACGGATTAGGTGGTGTGAAAACAGTTGATGGCGTGCTCTACGATACCTATGACTCAGCTGGAAATGTTACCGCTACAGCTGCTACTTTGTATTCGCAAATGAAGATTCTACCAGCTGCTTACAAAGCGACGGAGCTTTTCCCAGCGAACCAAAACATCGCTGATTATAAAGAGTACTTCCGCAGCATTATGAAGCGAGCTGGTGATTCAGTGAACTCTAACTACGCGATCACTTGGAAGAACGACGACTACGGTCCGCTCAACAATAACAACCTGTCTACTAACGAGAGCTGGATTATGGTAGATCTAGCAGCTGCGCAAGATCCATTGGCGACTAGTGATTACGAAAACTACCTCTACAAGCGCTCAGACATTGATGAATACGATTATTATCTAGCTGACGAGCCGACATTGAAGGCATCCCACGCAGCCTTTGTTGTTCTCGGCGGCGCGATGATTCTCAACCAACACCAAGATGAAGCATCATGGTTGGTAGAACACGATAATTATTATTCCACTTCCATGGCTGAAGGAGATGACATGGGCGCGCCTTATTTCACCGCCTTCTCAGCTGGAAATAATCCATGGATGACGGGCAATTATTACAACGATGGCCCTAGCGATCACCCTGGTGATATCATTCACTTCCCAGCGGTGGTTGGTTTTGGGCAGCACTGGATTTCTCCTGTTGTTGGCGGGTATTTAGCCTACCGCGATGGTCTGCGCCAAGAAATGCAAGGGGCCTCAGGTGATTCTAACTTCCACCTGCTCACTCGCAAGTCGATGCTAGATGATAGCTATGTAATGGGCTCAGTTGGTATTGCAGACTTCTGGTTTGGCCTGATTGGCTTAGGTGAAGTTCTACATCCTGGCCTGACAGATACATTGGGCAATGAGTTCTTTGTGCAGACACCAACATCTGAGGTGAATGCCAATGGCAACACAGTGCTCAATTTCTCAAAAATCACACCACGACGCATTCTTGGTAGTGACGACGGCGGACAAACATGGACGAGCTATGGATTCCAGCACACACCATTTGTGTTTGATGATGGCGTGAGCCACAGCAGCTATGCTGTGGAAGATCCTGAAGGTGAGCTGATAGAGGTTGCCAATGGCGACTGTGAAGATGGATACACATCGTGGACCCAACATGGCAGCTACCTCTACTACCAGCCGAAAGTAGCAGGTGTCAGCATCCATGGTCGCAGCTTGGAAATCCGCACCAATACCTCGACGCAAGGTGATTCCGCTAGCATCAGCAATACCATCGACGTGTCTAATGATTTTGCTGATACACAATATATTGTCAGGGCTGACGCCAAGTCGCATTTTGCTAACCCGACAGGCATTGCCTACTTGGTTGTCGATTGGGATGATGATGCAGATCCAGCTGACGACGCAGTGATCAGCTCGCAGAGCAGTGTGAATCAGGTAGATTTGAACAATCTACGCGACGAACTCGTGGTTAATGCACAACGCCCAGCTAACGCAACGCACATGCACGTTCACTTTGTCGTCGAGCAGGGGCAAAATCCAGTCTATCACCGCTACATTGTTGATAACGTATCAGTGGTTCGTCTGGGTGCTGAGAAACCACTAACTAATGGTGACTTTGAAAGTGGCCTGACGAATTGGAGCAAGCTCTCAGGAGCTTATGTTTCCACCACCACGGATCCAGCTAAGGTGATCAACGGCAGCCAATCTGCGATTGTTAGCCTGAGCCCATCTGATGTTGGTATTCAAGCTGGCCTTAACCGTACCTTTGATCTCAGCAGTGATGCTGATGGCACACGCTACATTTTCCGCATGAATGTACGTGCGCTGAATATGGCTGACGACTCGGACTTCAACGTACGCGTTGAGTGCTACGATAGCGCTGGCGACTTAGTTATCACCAAGAGCGACGTTGGCGATTGTCTGCCAGGTCATGACGGTGAGATCGCTCTAACGATGCGCAAGCGCCCTGAGTACGACTTCCTCAAGGTGAAGGTGCGCTTCAAGCGCGGGAGCTCTAATACCACCACCACTGAGGAGATCATTGTAGATGACTTCTCGTGGCATAAAGAAAAGATCTTCTAGGAAATAGAAGTGTGTATGCGTGATAGGGCCGCCGTGGAGATTCCGCGGTGGCCCTTATGCATTCAGCGCTAGAGGATTGATGCCTGCGATTAGAAAAATGTCATTTCTCTGGGGTTGATTTTCCCTGCCTTCAGTGGCAAACAAATGCGCACAAAGCCCGTATTGACCCTATGAATATTCTCAAATCACCACTCGGACGCCTACGTATTCTTAGCCTTGTAGAAGCGCTGTCTTACTTGACTCTGCTCTTCATCGCTATGCCCATGAAATACATCTGGGGCCAGCCGGAAATGGTGCGTGTCGTCGGCATGGCTCATGGTGTGCTGTTCTGTATTTTCTGCCTCGTTTTGCTGCAGGCGTGGATTGCCGCTGAGTGGAAAATCAAAGTGCCTACGCTGATTTTCATCGCTTCCTTGATTCCATTTGCGCCTATCCTCGTGGAACGCTGGCTGAAAAAGGAAGAGGCCAAATTTGACCAGCTGGAAACAGCTTAGTTAGAAGGCGACTAGGAGAAATGGCTTCCACTTCAGCTGGAGTAAGTTAGCGTTGGGTAAATGCCTGACCCTCCAGCTAGCCAGAACCCAGAGGAAATCCTCGACCCTGAAGAACAGTGGCTCGCCCAGCCAGCTGGCTCGATGTCCAGCGGGAGGTGGCTGGCTGTGATCGTTGGTGTGGTGGTTTTGTTAGTGGGATCGCTGGGTGTGATCTTTTTCAATCTAGCTGATGAAGAAGTGGTCGCTGCGACAGCTGAGTCAGAGGTGTCAGTTAGGGAGTATTCGTCTGCTGAGGTGACGGAGTTTTTGCAGGCCTTTTTAGCTACCGATCAGCTATATGAGAAGATGAAATCGGTGGCTGCCGATGAGCACGAGATGATGGTGGATTATTACCGCAAACGGCATCAATTTGATGTGCCAATGTGGAAGGTGAAGACGGTCGCTCCTGTGCGCATCGAAGGTGAAAAAACGTGGCTGATTGCCTACTACGATGTGAAGAAGTTAGGCCACTACGCATCGGTGGTGGAAAAGCCAGCTGGGCTGCAGCTGCAATGGGCGGCGATGGTGGCGTACGGCGAAATGAGCTGGCCAAATTTTGCTGAATCGAGACCCGCCGAGCGCGTGAAGATGCGCTGTCTGCTACGCCGCGATGATAGCCCGATTTTGCCACCGTATGACGAGCTGGGGTATTTGAGTTTTATGATAGAAAGCCGCGACGGAAGTTTTGTTCATCGTGCGCTGATGGCACCTGACGCGGTGGGGTTTGATACCTTGAGCCAGCTGCCAGCTGGCGCGGATCATCCAGTATTTGTGAGTTTGCTCTACCAGCGTGATGGCGATGGGATTTCCAGCCAGTTGATGATTGACGCGTTAGTGCATCAGCGGTGGGTGGCGCCAAAGTCTGCGCTGGTTCGTTAGCTGTTTCTAGCAAGCAACTTTTCTGCGCCTAACCGACATGGCTCCAATTCCAGCAAGGCTAATGAATAGGAAGCTAGCTGGCTCCGGTACTGGGGCCAGATCCCAGCCGATGATGTCGAAGGCTAGCAGGTCGGTGCTAGTGACATCGACGATTTCACCCAAGGCCAGCGTGGGATCCAAAGCTCCGATGTCGAGGTTGTCTTTCCAGTGGCTCGCTTGCTGGCCGTCACCATTAGCGCTGCCTGTGGACATGGACGCGATGGCGGTTTGGCCTCCATCGATGGATAGATAGGCGTCAGCTCCAGCAGCTAGATTGAGCGTGCCGCTGTCATCGGCATAGCGGAACATGTCTAGCGGTGTGAATACGCGATAATTCTCTAAGTCGATGTCGTTGCTAACGGCAAAATCTACCGTATCTACTCCGCTGACAAATCCCAAGGCGTGGCCAATCTCGTGAACGGCCACACCAACAAAGTCGTATTTATCGCCGTCAATTCCATCAGAGGCATCAAAGTCCCACGGGAAGGTGTCGCTGAAAACGATAGATCCGTCGCTGGTAGAGCTGCCGTCAAATAATCCAATGGCTTTAGCGTTAGCCGTATTGATGTCCATAGAAAGGTTGTTGCCTGAATTGTCAGAATCTAGGCTCGTGAGCATGCTGCCGTTTTCGGAGTCAGTCTGGGTGATAAAACTCAGCTTTCCATTGCCTGCTAGTGGCGAGAGGTTAGCTGATGATGTTAGGTCGTCAGCGCTGGTGGCATCGGCTGCAATAGAGGTATAAAAATCGCTGATTGAGATGTATTGAGTCGTTGAACTCGTGGAGCCGAGTATACCTGCGCCCAGCGTGCTAAAGCCAATTTCTATATTAATGGTCACGTCATCAGTGAACTGGCTGCTCCAGAAATCTGCAGCGGCATTAAAGCCTGCTAGAGCGTCGGCGTCCATGCCGTCTGTACCGGTGAATTCAAATTCCAGCGCGTAGAGCGATTGACTTGCTAGTAAGATAGCAGCGAGGTGGGTGAGGGCTGACTTCATCATAATGGCATGAAACAAAATAGGTGATGATGAATTTGCCGTCGAGATGAAATTTAAACGAATGTTTTCGTTTTGTGAAGGTGGCTGGTCAGCTGGCTAGCTTTGCCAAATTGATTACGGCATAAAAATGCCCAGCTGGGAGATCCAGCTGGGCAGATGAGAGGTAGATTATTTTTTAGCTATAGAGTTAGCTAGTTAGGGTTTGGCAACTGGAGATGTTTTATCTTCTGTTGGGAAATCAGCTGGTACGGCAGCATTGCGGGTGACTTCACCGCTGGCGGCCCATTCGGTGCCGCGCTGGAGTAGTGTGTAGAATCCACGGCAGCGCATGGCGGTTTCGTCATGGCCCAGAGTGGTGTGGAAGATGCGACCTTTGCCAAATTGGATGGTCATGAGAATGGGCTCGTTGCGCTTGGATAGAGTAGATTTAGCATAACCTAGCACTTCGAGGTTTTCAGCTGGGCCGCACATTTTGCAGTAGAGTTCGTCGATGGTATGCAACCAGCGATGGGGAAGCCCTTTGGTAATTGGGTGGTCAGTAGTTAGGTGCTCAACGAGGAATTCACTTTTCTTAGCATGGGCACCACTATTTCCCTCAGTGGTATTGTCTTTGATCACTTTGCCATCTTCTACGTGTACCCAGTAGCCGTCGCGCACTAGCTTGCGACCATTCCAGCCACCAATGCCTATCATTTTGTTGTAGGCTTTCCATTCTGGGAATGAATTATCAGCCGCGTGAACGGAGACAAATCCGCCACCATTTTCTACAAATGAGACAAAGTTTTTCTGCACATCTTCTGGCCAGCTTTCGCCATTGTAGTTGCTGACGACAACATCATAGTTAGAAAACTGCGGGTTCCAGCCATCCCATTTTTGTGGGTTTGGCTCCACCTCAGCATTGCGAGGTTTGCGCGCTGGAGATGTGCAGATGTCGACATCAAATTCACCAGTGGATTCTAATGCTTCTACCAAAACGGGCGTAGTGGCCCTCCAGTTGTGGTTATTTTGGCCATCAAGGATCATCACCTTGAGTGGGGCGCCGAATGCTGTAGCTAGAGTTAGAGCTGAGAATGTAAGGGTGAGTTGGGTTGTCATATGAATGTATATGCGAGCTTTGCTAGTGGGATATTTCATAGCTTAGCTAGATTGAGGAATTAGAGCAAAAAAATGAAGAATTATGGCAGTATATGCATGCTGTGCGCTTTATCGCTTGCTCGATTGGCAATATGCGCTTACTGCACAAGCAACAAAGCAACTGACTATGGACACCTCTATCACTCCTACAGATTATGCAGCGGCGCCAATCAATGCGGCCCTTAGTGCTGAAGAAAAAATCGAGATGTACCGCGAAATGTGCCGCATCCGTCGATTCGAGCAAACCGCGCTGAAGTACTATAATAAAGGCGAAATGGCTGGATTCCTCCACCTTTATATTGGTCAAGAATCGGTGGCTACGGGCACCATTTCCCTCTGCGGTGAAAACGACCACGTGATCACAGCTTATCGCTGTCACGGCCACGCGCTCGCATGCGGCATGGAGATGAATCCTAGCATGGCTGAGCTCTTTGGTAAGGCGACTGGCGCCTCTAAAGGTAAGGGCGGCTCAATGCACTTATTTGCTCCTGAGCATAATTTCTGGGGCGGCCACGGTATTGTTGGTGGTCAGACACCGCTTGGCCTCGGGCTGGCATTTGGTGTGAAATATCAAGGACTTAAAGGATGCTGTCTCTGCTACCTCGGTGACGGAGCTATCAACCAAGGTGCTTTCCACGAATCTCTCAACATGGCTTCCCTGATGGAAATCCCTGTTGTTTATATCATTGAAAATAACGGCTACTCCATGGGAACTAGCCAGGCTCGTTCCAGTGCCCACGACGGTCCGCTTGCTAAGCGTGCTGAAGGTTACGGCATGGAATGGGATACGGTGAACGGTGAAGATGTTTACGAAGTCCGCGCAAAAACCTACGAAGCGATGGAGCGCGCGCGCAACGAGAACAAACCAACTCTTCTGGAGATTGCGACCTATCGTTACTACGGTCACTCAGTGGCTGACGCCAATGCGAAGAAGTACCGTACTCCGGAGGAAATCGAAAAGTACAAAACTTACCACGACCCTATCCGCCTGTGGCGCCGTCAGCTGATCAGCGAAGGTGTGCTTTCTGACGAAACAGCTGATGCCATCGACAAAGAAGCCAAGCTGGAAGCTAATGCAGCTGGCAAGTTTGCCGTCGAGTCACCAGTGCCAACAGTTGAATCTCTCTTTGAGGATGTTTACTGGGAAGTGGATAATGATACTGCAGCTGGCAATACTGGCCGCCACTTCTTTAATGATTAATTTGAGCCCGATTACCCTATAACTTACTAATTTTTTGATTCTATGAGAACGATGCTTTTCCGCCACGCCATCCGTGAAGCAATGGATGAGGAACTCGAACACGATGAAAATGTAGTCATTTTCGGTGAAGAGGTAGCTCAGTACAATGGAGCCTATAAAGTCACTGAAGGACTGTGGAACAAATGGGGCGATAAGCGCATTTTTGATACGCCAATTTCTGAAGCCGGATTCATCGGCATGGGAGTGGGCGCATCAATGCTCGGCGTGCGCCCTGTGATGGAGCTGATGTTCTGGTCATTCCACAGCGTGGCCTTTGACCAGCTGGTAAACAATGCCGCCAACATGCGCTACATGTCTGGTGGATTGGCTAATTGCCCAATCGTCCTGCGCGGACCAGCCAATGGTGGTACTGGTGTGGGCGCTACTCACTCACATTGCCCAGAGAATATTTTCGCCAGCATGCCAGGTCTGAAGGTGGTTACACCATCCACTCCAGCTGATGCCAAAGGCCTGCTCAAAGCCGCCATCCGCGACAACGATCCAGTTTATTTCATGGAAAATACACTGCTCTACGGCATCGAAGGTGAAGTGCCGCCAGCTGAAGATGGTGATTTTGTCATCCCTCTGGGTGTAGCTGATATCAAACGTGAAGGAACCGATCTCACGCTCATCGCTCACGGTCGTTGTGTGCATTTTGCGCTGGAAGCTGCTGAGAAATTGCAAGCTGAGAAGGGGATTAATGCTGAAGTGCTCGACTTGCGCTCCATTCGTCCGCTGGATCAAGATGCCATCCTTAAGAGCATTAAGAAAACCAACCGCTGCGTGATCGTTGACGAAAGCAAACCATTCTGCGGTGTTTCTTCTCAAATCATTACGATTATCCAAGAGCACGCATTTGATTACCTCGACGCGCCAATCAAGCGTGTCTGTACTCTGGATGCACCAGCTACTTATTCTAAATATGTCGAGCACGACCAGCTACCAAACGTAGCTCGTATCCTCGATACCGTAGCGACTATCATCGACTAGTCGCGACGCGATACTTAGCTCGATCGGAAAGCTCACAAGGATTGTCCGATCGAGTGATTCTTGCCCCATTTCTTGCAACTTGCAGATTTGGGGCGAATTTGCCTTGTGTAACGCTCAACGCTAGCTAATTTCCGCGCTGTACAAATTTATCACCACCATGGTTTCTGCCGACGAAAACGCAATCTCGCACGCATCTTACGACTCAAAAATTGAGGGAAATATCATTTTCACCCAAGTCGACGCCGCTATTAACTGGATGCGCAAAAACTCCATGTGGCCAATGCCTATGGGCCTTGCTTGCTGCGCGATCGAGATGATGGCATCCGCCTGTTCTCGTTTTGACCTCTCTCGCTTCGGCGCCGAGGTGATGCGATTTTCACCACGCCAATCTGACGTGATGATCGTAGCCGGTACGGTTTCCTACAAAATGGCACTGTCCGTAAAACGCATCTGGGACCAAATGCCTGAGCCAAAATATTGTATCGCCATGGGCGCCTGCGCATCCAGTGGTGGCATGTTCCGCTCATACGCAGTGCTCCAAGGCATCGATCGCCTCATTCCTGTAGACGTCTACGTTTCTGGCTGCCCTCCGCGCCCAGAAGCATTGATTGAAGGCATGATGAAGCTGCAGGACAAAATCCAAGCAGAGAAATCTACCGCCGCTCAGATTCGCCCAGGTAAAGCCGAGATGTCCGTAGATATCAAATAATTAGCCGATCATATTATCATGACCTCTGAAAAAGCTGCCAACAAGCTGAAGGAAAAATTTTCCGCTGCCGAGATCGTCGAATTTCGTGGCGAATACACAGCGATTGTCGCACTGGATGAATTCCGTGCCGTGATCGAGTATTGTCGCAAAGATCTCAACTTCGAGCTGCTGCTCGATATCACCAGCGTTGACCAATACGGTGAAGATCCACGTTTTGAAGTCCTCTATGAGCTGGCTACCGTTGATGACGCGGCTCACCTTCGCGTGAAAGTGAAGATCGCTGAAGAAGTAGAAGTTCCAACGGTTACCGACATCTGGGGATCAGCTGACTGGCACGAGCGTGAAGTCTACGACATGATGGGCATCAAATTTGCCGGTCACCCAAATCTCAAGCGCATCCTCATGTGGGAAGGGTATCCATTCCACCCAATGCGTAAGGAATTCCCGCTAGAAGGCCTGCCATCTGAAATGCCGGATGTTGGATTCTCCGACTCAGCTCCTATGGCCGACGGACCATTTGTTACCTGTTCAGGTGGCGGTGGCTCAAGAAAAGCTGCTGAGCCAAGATCACGCGCATTCACCAAGCCAGAAGAAGCTTAATTTAGCTGGCTAGAAGAAATTTTAGAAATCACCCGCCGAGCACAACGCTCAGCGGGTGATTTTTTTGTGCGGTAAGGAGGATTGGTGATTATTGCCCACTCAAAAGGTGCACTTAAAAGATGCACGGCATTTTTTAAATGAAAGCCACTGATTCTGTGCGATATTGGTGATTATGAAATCTCCAGAACCATTGCAGAATCAACAAAAACCAGTGGCAAGTAAGCCGCTTACGCCGCTGCAGTTGGCGGATTGTAAAACGGGTTTTTCTGGTGGCGCGGCGGGCATGATTTGTGCGCCGCCATCGGGTGGGCATGTGCGCATTGTTGGCGATGATCGGCACTCGTATTGTTACCACGTGATGAGTCGCACGGCGGGTGGAGATTACCTGTTTGGCGACCAGGAAAAAGAAGCATTTTTGCGCATCATGTGGCGCATGGCGCGCTTCTCAGGCATAAAAATCCTGACTTATTGTTTGATGGATAACCATTTTCACT
>NZ_JAENIM010000021.1:252889-277565 GCF_016595495.1 Persicirhabdus sediminis | reverse complement strand
TTTTGTTGATTCTGCAATGGTTCTGGAGATTTCATAATCACCAATATCGCACAGAATCAGTGGCTTGCATCTAAAAAATGCCGTGCATCTTTTCGTCTTTTCGTGATCTTTTCGATGCTGATCAAACTCTTTCAGGTTGATCGACCTGTATGGTGCTATTCCTTTGGCGCGACTTTCTAAGTAAGATTCTGGGTTGCTTCGGGCCATCTGCCGGCGTTTGCGTCGAAACTCATTATTGGCCAAGGATGCTAATAAGTTAGGCTCTGGTTGTAAAAGCAAAAAGCCCACCGATCGAGTTGAGTCAGTGGGCTTTTGAGATGTGAAATTTTCCAGCTGGAAGGTGAAATGATCCAGCTGGACGTTTGCTGGAAGTTAGATTATTTCCTCGAGAGGTATCTTACCGTTGCTAGCGACGATGGCGTAGCTGTCTGGGTGGTGAGGGCTTGGCTCGAGCTGGGTTTTACCACCAGCTGCTTCGAGTAAGAGCATGCCTGCGGCGATGTCCCATAGTGAGATGCGGGATTCGATGTATCCATCAAGACGACCGCAGGCGATGTAGGCCATGCCGAGAGCTGCGCTGCCCATCATGCGCATTTTGCGAGCTTTCTGTGAGGCGCGTCCAAATCTAGCAAGACCTGTTTTCAGTGCATCACCGTCTTTACCGCAGCCGATAAACAGAGCGGCTTCGCCAATGTCTTTACGGTCGCTAACAAAACATGGCTGGCCGTTATGAAGTGCTGGACCACCTTTTTCTACAGTCCAGATCTCATCAATGCTAGGGTCGTAGATCACACCGCAGAGAATGTCTTCGCCTTTGCGTAGGGCAATGGATACGCAGTAGTGAGGAATGCCGTAGAAGAAGTTCACGGTGCCATCGATAGGGTCAACGATCCATTGGTATTCACTGCCTGTATTGCCGCCGATTCCTTCTTCGCCGTATAGCGCGTGATCGGGGAATGCGTCCGTTAGAATGCGGAAGATTAGATCTTGGCTCTCTCTATCAAGAGCGAGTTTGATGTCGTGAGCGAGCGCTTCATCAACGTCGAGTGGTTTGCCAAAATGTTCCTTGAGAAAAGCACCTGCCTGGCGAGCTGCTTGCTCAGCTACTTCTAGGTATGTCATGACTATGATGTAGCCCAAATTGCCAGCTGCTGCCACGGAAAAATGGTTACGGTGATGTCGGCTGGCTGGATTACTGATACTAAGCGGGCTGCTGGCTGGATTCGTACTTGTGTATAATGGGGCAGATGTGCATGCTTCGCGGCGGTGAATACGGTAGCAGTCAAACCTGAGCGAGACGAGTTTTGTGAATTAGCAAAACAAGGGAACGTCGTGCCTGTGTACGCACAGTTAGCGGCAGATTTCGAAACGCCATTGTCTGCATTTGTCAAGATAAGCAAAGAGGGTGAAGCCTTTCTATTTGAAAGCGCGGAAAGCACTAATGCTTCGGGGCGCTACTCCATTTTGGGTAGCAATCCACGTGCGCTCTTTGTGGCTGATGGCAAGCAGATATCGGTACGCACGGGAGGCGAGTACAAGTTTTGGGAAGCCGAAACGGATGTGCTTGCTGAGTTGGAAAAATGGATGTCTCAGTACAAACCGGTCTCTCATGGACACGCGCCGCCATTTTATGGTGGAGCTGTTGGCTATCTAGCTTACGACGCCGTGCGCCAGTTTGAGCCGAGTATTCAGGCGCCGCCAAAAGACGAGTTAGGCCAACCTGACGCGGTCTTCATGCTCGCCGATACTATTTTAATTTTCGACCATCTATTGCGTCGTCTCATAGTGGTGGCCAATGCCTTCATTGATGAAGCGGAGAATGCAGAGGCTGCCTATGCCGATGCGAAAGACCGCATTGCCAAGATGATCGCCTTGCTAGATCAGCCAGTTCACTTCACTCCGTTAAATGGACTGGAAAAATATGATACGCCGGAGATCAAGAGCAATACCACGCAGGAAGAATACGAAGCGATGGTGCTCAAGGCCAAGGAGTACATCGTGGCAGGTGACGCCTTCCAAGTTGTGCCAAGCCAACGCTTCGAGACGGATTACGACGGCTCACCCGTTAGCCTTTACCGGGCATTGCGCCATGTAAATCCATCACCGTACATGTTCATTGTGCAGCTGGATGATTTCTCACTGGTGGGCAGTTCGCCAGAGGTGCACGTGCGCTCTATCGGAGGTCGTATCGATATTCGACCGATCGCTGGAACTCGCTGGAGAGGGAAAACTCAAGAAGAAGATGATGCGCTGGCTGCTGATTTGTTAGCTGATGAAAAAGAATGCGCTGAGCATTTGATGTTAGTAGATCTAGCTAGAAATGACGTCGGACGCATCTCCAAAGCAGGCTCGGTTGTTGTCGACGACTTCATGATCGTTGAGCGCTACAGCCACGTCATGCATATTGTTTCTAACGTCAGAGGCGAGCTGGATGAAAACCACAGTGCGTACGACGTGCTGCGCGCTACTTTCCCGGCTGGCACAGTATCTGGCGCACCAAAGATCCGCGCTATGCAGATCATCAACGAGCTAGAGAAAAGTAAACGCTGTAGCTATGCTGGCGCCGTAGGTTATTTCGGCTGGGACGGTGGTCACGACTCTTGCATCACCTTGCGGACATGTTTGATCAAAGACGGCAAAGCTTACGTACAAGCTGGCGCTGGGGTGGTTGCTGATAGTAACCCAACCTACGAATACGAAGAGACCTGCAATAAGGCCAAAGGAATCTTGCGTGCTATTGGACTGGCTAAAACCCTAAAAGACTAACTAGAGAGATGCTTTTAGTAATCGATAATTACGACTCATTTACCTACAATCTCGTGCAGTACTTTGGCGAGTTAGGTGCTGAGATGAAGGTCGTGCGCAATGACGCACTAACTGTGGACGATGTGAAGAAGTTAGCTCCTAGCCGGATCCTAGTTTCACCTGGGCCATGCACACCTAACGAGGCTGGTATCAGCTGTGATGTCATTCGCGAGTTAGGGCCAAGCATTCCCACACTAGGAGTCTGTTTAGGCCACCAGAGCATCGGCCAAGTTTTTGGCGGTGATGTGGTACGAGCAGACCAGCTGATGCATGGAAAAACTTCACCTGTTATCCACGAAGGAAAAGGCATATTCAAGGACATGCCGCAGCCATTCACGGCGACCCGCTACCACTCCTTAGTGGTGAAACCTGAAACTTTCCCAAGCTGTTTGGAAGTGACCGCCAAGACTGAAGACGGCGTGATCATGGGCCTGCAGCACCGTGAGTATCCCATTCATGGCTTGCAGTTTCACCCCGAGTCTATCCTCACTCAGGATGGCATCAAGTTGTTGAAAAACTTCTTGGAAATATAATCTTAAAGCGCGGCTCTCATAGGAAACTATGAGAGCCCATTTAGTATGAACCTAGCTGACATCCAAGGCAGTCTACCAGACTCCAAATTGCGAGCTGAAAACCAATGGTTATTTTCACCAAGACCTCTGCAGTTGAGCAAAGGGGAGAATAAGCGTCTTGAGAAGTTAGGATCTACGTTGGCGGCTTTTCAAAAAGCCAGCGAGTCAATCTATCAACGAAGCGCTAAAGGGCGACTTCCTAGCTGGATCTCTGAGCTGCTAGATGCTGGCAAACCCAGTTGGCTAGTGGAGGCTCAGCGTTCGGCTGAGCTGCGTGATGTATTACCGCGGGTGATTCGTCCAGATCTCATTCTTACCGAGGACGGTTTTTCTCTGACGGAGTTAGACAGTGTGCCTGGTGGTATGGGAATATTGCAGTGGCTGAACCAAACCTATGTGCAACACGGCTTTGACGTGCTTGGTGGCAAAGACGGAATGCTGGAAGGTTTTCGTAGCCTAATGCCTGATGGCGGGCGGATTCTTATTAGTGAAGAGTCGGTTGACTATCAGCCTGAGATGCAGTGGCTGAGTGATCAGTTAGGCGATCGATGGCCACTGGCTGCTGCGGAAAATGATGCCGCGGATGAGGGCGCTGCGTATCGATTTTTTGAATGGTTTGACTGGCAAAATATTCCAGCGGCTAAAGAGCTAGCTAAGAAAATTGACCTAACATCACCGTGTAAACCTCATTTAGAAGAGAAACTTTGGCTGGCCTTGTTATGGTCGCCGGGTATGCGCGGTATGTGGAGCAGTGAAATGCGCGGTAGTAATTTGCAGCGCATGCGTGAGTTAGTTCCGCACGGCTGGGTGGTTGATCCAGCGCCATTGCCACCACAAGCTGCCTTGCCCAAATTGCACGTACAGAGTTGGCAGGAAGTCTCGCAGTTCAGCCAGAAAGATCGCCGGTTAGTGTTGAAAATCTCAGGCTTCGACGAGCTAGCTTGGGGCTCGAGAGGAGTATTTATTGGCCACGACATGCCTGGGCATGAATGGGCAGATGTGGTATCTAACGCAGCGGAACAATTTTCCACTAGCCCGTGGATGATGCAGGAATTCCATAACGGTCGAGTGATTGATCATCCCTATTTTGATCCAAGCACAGGGGAAGAAAAAATCATGACTGGGCGGGCTCGCCTTTGTCCGTACTATTTTGTTGGGGAAGATGGTAAAACCCAGCTGGGTGGCTGTTTAGCGACGATTGTGCCTGCGGATAAAAAGAAAATCCACGGCATGAAAGATGGCATCCTCGTGCCCTGTGCGTGGTAGTACTAACGTGTGTTCTTTGTTTATTGTTGGTGGTTTGTCCTGATTCAATTCTCGCCAAGCGTATTATGTGTATTACACTTGCTGGTAGGTAATTTAGGATTAGACATGTTGAAGAAAAAGATTAAATCGTTATTGGGCGCTAGTTTAGCGTTAGGGGTGGCTGCTGCTGTACACGCTGAAGAAAGGCCAAATATTTTATTCATCCTATGTGATGACATGGGCTGTTATGACCCATCATTCCGCGGAGCTAACGATCTATTCGAGACACCTGCACTCGATAGCATCGCTGCTGAAGGTGTCTATTTTGATCAAGGATACGTTTCAGCTTCAGTTTGCGGACCATCTCGCAGTGGTTTGGTGACTGGAATCTATCAACAGAAATTTGGCATGGGGGAAAACCCTAACGAAGCTGGCTGGCCAGAGAATCCAAAGTTCCCAATGGCAGGCATTCCATTAGATGTGAAGATGATTTCTGAGTACCTTCAGCCAGCTGGCTATCATACTGGATACATCGGCAAGTGGCATCTTGGTATGAATGAAGCTTTGCGCCCAAATAGCCGTGGATATGATTATTGGTTTGGCTTTTTAAATGGAGCTCACAGCTTTATTAAATCCAACATGGAGTTTACTGGACCACCTCAGTTCTGGCCAACTTGGAAGAACGATGAGATCGTTCCTCACGACGGATATTATACCGACATGTTCACCGATGAAGGGGTGAAGTTTATCGAGCGCAATGCTAACAAAGAGGAACCATTTTTCCTCTTTATGAGCTACAATGCACCGCATGCGCCATGGCAGATGCCTGAGAATGTGAAGCATCAGGTCGAGCATATCGAAGACTCGAAAAAGCAAGTTTACGCGGGCATGGTAGTTTCTATGGATAATGGTATCCAGCGCCTGCTAGACTCACTGAAAGAGCAAAAAATTTATGATAATACGCTAGTGGTTTTCCTCAGTGATAATGGGGCACCTCGCGATAGTATGGCTACGAATGCTGATCTTAAAGGCTTCAAAGGCTCTGTTTATGAAGGTGGATTGCGCGTGCCGTTTTTGATGAGTTGGCCTAAGCAACTGAAAGGTGGTCAGCAATATGATCACCCTGTTAGTTCATTAGATCT
This sequence comes from Persicirhabdus sediminis, assembly GCF_016595495.1. Taxonomy (GTDB): domain Bacteria; phylum Verrucomicrobiota; class Verrucomicrobiia; order Verrucomicrobiales; family Akkermansiaceae; genus Persicirhabdus; species Persicirhabdus sediminis. Next base: position 271,801 of record NZ_JAENIM010000021.1, on the reverse strand, counting down.
CGTGCCAACAATTCTCGAGATCACAGGTACTGATGATCATGGCACCGAGTTCGATGGCATGAACATTATGCCATATATCACAGGTGAGAAAAATGAGGCACCTCGTCAGACTTTCTACTGGCGCCGTGATGATAACTACGCCATTCGTGAAGGTGATTGGAAACTAACATTTAATAACGGACGTGCTGGTCACCACGCTCCAATCCTCGAACTCTTCAACATTGCAGAGGATCCAACAGAGAGCAAAGACCTGTCGCAGAAGATGCCTGAAAAGGTTCAGATGCTGCAGACCAAGTTTGATAGCTGGGATAGCGTGCTGCCTGACAGTCAGTGCTGGGGAGCTCCTCACAACCGTAAAAAGCGCTAGTTTTCTAGCTTATTGATTTATAAAAAATGGCCTATCACTCACAGTGAGTGATAGGCCATTTTATTATATCCTGATGAACTTCCCCGAAATTCTAGCCAACAGGTCTCCTAATTGATATCAAGAAATCATAGAGACGATGACACAAGCACTTAGAAGACATAGTGAAGATTACTTCGCTTTTAGAATGAACTGGTAGGCGTATTCTTGCACTGGTAGGTGGTATGGCTCGAGTGCGATTTTGCCCCATGAATTGTTACCGCCGACACCCATTTGTTTGTAGTCGATGTTCATGTAAACCTCGTCTGATGGAGGCAGCTGATAGCCGTATTTCCAGCGGGAAATTTCAGCATGAGGATAACGTCTAGCAGAGAACTCAACTGGCTTTGCAGCTGAGGCGATGACCTCGATGCCGTGACCGGATCCATCGTGAAGCAATGCGCGGCGCACGCCGTGGATGTTACCGTATTCCTGAGGCTCTGAGTAGTCGACAAACATCTCGTCAACTGAGCGGGAATAGTTACCAATGATTTCGTAGTTGCGGTCCTGATAGGTCTCTAATGGACCGTGTCCGTACCAGTCGATTTGGCTGAGGTTTTTGGCTACAGGAGTTTGTAGGCCGAAGCGCAGCATGAGGCTTTCATCTTTGGCTGTTGGCTGCATTTTAGCGTTCACTACAACTTGGCCGTCGCCGTAGACGTCGAAGTTGAGCGAGTAGTTAGCTGCGACTGTGGAGAGCTTGGCTGAGCTGCTGATAGTGACGTGTGATGGTGAGTTTTGTTTCACCTCGACTTTAACGTCATTCAGTTGGTTAGCGGTTTTCCACTTGGTATCTTTGATGCGGGTATTTTTCCCTTTGGCGCCTTTGTCGTTATCGGTAAGGGCACGCCAGAAATCTGGCAACATTGGGCCGGCTAGCAGGTCTTTGCCTGATTTGCTGAAGCTAACGAGTGTGCCGAGTTTGTGGTCAAATTTCAGTTCAAAGTCGCTACCGCTAACAGTAGTGATGTCAGCGTTTTTATTGAGCTTGAGCTGGCCTTCAGTAAACTGCGGCGCCACTTCTTGATAGGCAACCTGGAAGTCGTCCCAAGCTATGAGGTGGCCAGCTGGAGACCAGCTAGTTTCCTTAGTTAGCGAGTAGCGGAACTGCACGCGGTATTCAGCTCCAGCCAGTTGCTTGAATGATTTAACTGGTAGGGTGATAGACGTTTCCTGCTGAGGTGCGAGCTGGAGGTTTTCTAGCTGCCCTTGGTCGATGACTTTACCATTCTCGGTAAGTGTCCACGCAGCTTGCACGCTGTCATCTAATGGGGCAAAGAAGTTGCGGTTACGGATAGTGAACTGCCATGATTTGGCATCACTGAGAGTGGTAGCAAATGGCTGTTGCACGTACTTGAATGTATTGCCGCCTGGGTGTGGTTGGCAAATGCTGTCTACCACACCATTCATGCAGAAATTGTCGTCATTGCGGCGACCGCGACGGTTTTCAAAATAGCCACCGTAGGCGAAGAAGTGACCGCCAGCTGGACGGCTGTGTACAACCTTAAATGGCTGGGTGAAGTCGAAGTCAAAGACGACTTCGTTAGGCTGCGTTGGTTTTGCTGGATCGACGGCACCTTGCACCACTTTGATAGATGCCATAGTTGGAGCTGAATCGGCGATTCTAGCTGGAACGAGGCCGGTTCCTACACCTGGGCCAAAAGCAAACATACCTTTTGAGCGCTGGCTGGATTTTGCTGACACGGCTTCTTTTTTGAAAAGTTTGCCATCAAGGTAGAAGCTAAGCTCACTGCTATTTTTCACAAACTGCAGTTGATGTTTTTTACCATCAAAGAATGCATCTGGTAGAGTGGCGGTGACTTTGGTAAGGACGCCGCTGAATACTTGATAGACGAGCTGATTGTCTTCGATGAACAGCGCGCCTGAGCCACTGTCTCTGGAGAACAGTGGGAAATAGGCCGCACTATCAGATGTTTTGGGTGGGCTGGTGAGTTGCATGTCTACTGACCAGCTATCTGATAGGCTCGCTTCGGTATCGCGGTTCAGGTAGAGGATGCCACGGAGGCCGCTCTTATTAGCTTGTGCGCCTTCCATGAGGTGGAGTCCGTTAGGGTATTTGTCTAGCTGGATCCAGCTGCGCTCGGGGGTATCTAGCTGAAGCCCTTGGTCCATCCAGTCCCATGCGTATCCGCCTTGGCAGACATTTTCTTCCCAGTGGATATCCCAGTATTCGCGCATGTTACCGGTGCTGTTACCCATGGCGTGGGCGTATTCACACTGGATGAGTGGTTTGGTATTTCCCTTCTTGCGCGCGTAGGCTGCTAGGTTCTCTGGGTCTTTGTAAAATGGGGTGGAGTAGTCAGTGAAATCATTAGATCCATGACGCTGATAGGCTACAGGACGATAGTCGTTTTGTTTGGTCCAGGTGTAGTTATCATTGTGGTTGCCGCCGCTGCCGGATTCATTGCCTAATGACCATGAGATCACTGAGGTGAAGTTTTTGTCGCGAATGACCATGCGCTGCATGCGGTGTTGGTGGCTGGCTGCAAACATCGGGTCAGTCGCAATTTTTTGGAAGCCGTGAGCTTCGACGTTAGCTTCATCTGCCACGTACAGTCCGTACTCGTCACACAGGGCGTAGAACACTGGATCGTTAGGATAATGAGCCGTTCTTACCGCGTTGAAGTTTAGCTGCTTCATGGTGACGATGTCTTTGATCATCTCCTCGCGGGTGATGTAGTGACCACCGATGGCTGAATGCTCGTGGCGGTTGACACCAGCGATGACGATTGGCTGGCCGTTGACGCGTAGTCGGTCGTCTTTGATTTCCACTGAGCGGAAGCCAAATCTCCATGGGATTACCTCGATGACTTTGCCTGAGCTGTCTTTGTGGGTGATGTAGAGATTGTATAAGTTAGGTAATTCAGCGCTCCATAGCTTTGGCTGGATTACTGGCTGGGAAATCTCTAATTGCTTGCCAGTAATTTTCTGGCTGTGGCTGAGGATAGATTTTCCATTGCTGTCTTCCAGCTGGATTTCCACGCTACCGGCGGTGGCATTTTCGAGTTCGATTTCTAGATTGAGCTGGGCGTTTTGGTATTGATTGTCTAGCTCGGTAACTAGTTTGAAGTCGCGGATATTTTGCTCAGGGTTGTGGCAAATGAGCGAAACATCACGGAATATGCCAGAGAGGCGATAGAAATCCTGATCTTCTAACCACGCTGCTGAACTGAAGCGAACGACTTCAACGGCCAGCTGGTTTTCGCCGCTTTTGAGGAATTTGGTGATATCAAATTCTGATGGTGTTCTGCTGCCTTCAGCATAGCCAACTTCTTGGCCATTGATCCACAGTTTGACTGAGGAATCGACGCCAGCGAAGTGGATGAGTACACGCTTTTTATCCCAATCAGCTGGCACAGTGAATGTGCGTTTGTAGCTGCCGACGGGGTTGAATGTTTGGTCAATGAATGGCGGTGTTGGATTGAACGGATAGAGGCTGTTGTTATAGATGGGTACGCCATAGCCTTGCATCTGCCAATTCGATGGAACTTTGATTTTGTCCCAGCTAGATGTTGAATAGTCAGTCTTATAAAAATCTAGCGGACGGCTAGCTGGATTGACACTCCAGTGGAAGTCCCAATCGCCGTTGAGGCTTTTATTCCACGGGCTGGTGTTGGTTGATTTAGCTGACTTTATGTCAGGGAAGGCAGTGAAATGCGCACGAGGTGCTAGGCGGTTGATTTCAACTATCTCTGGATTATTCCAAACTTCCGCCTCACTGAGGCTCTTAGGAGCAGATGTGTTAGTAATATCCTCGACGTCAGATCCGCCGTCACCGCTGCGCGCGGTCATGGCTGTACTGCTGTGAAATGTGGCGTTGACCCAGTTGACATGGTCTTTACCATTGCCGTCGCCGCCATCGCCAGTTCTAAGAACAATCACTCTAGCATCTTCTGGTAGCTTGATGTCGAAGTGATGGCTTCTTTTCGTTTTGATGAGCTTGGGCGAGTTTGCGTATTCGTCGAGGTAGGAGCTATCTCTACCACCCCAGATGCTGAGCTCAACAGAACCTTTCGGCGCAATGGCGTCATCTAAGCCTGCGGTGACGGTGAAGCGCTCGGCGCCTTTAGGCACCGGATAGATGATGTCGCTAGGCGAGTGAACGCCAATGCCGGTATCATAGCTTTTACCATCTATCGTTAGCTTGTTCCCCGAAATACTTTTGTTGGGGGTGACTTCGCCCCAGCCTGAGTTAATTTCAATAGCCTCTAGCTCAGTAAATGGTAGTTGCTCATCAGCTGCGTAGAGTGATGATCCGCAGAGGATTGATAGTGGGAGCGCCAGGGGGGAGAGCAGTGTGTTTCTCATGTGTTATAGGTGCTTAATTTGTAGTGTGTTGTTATCGATGAGGTTAAATTCATCGTTTTCCTGTTAAAAAATATTGTACATATAAAAATGAAATTGGCTATGTCCTAGTTCTATAATGTAGGCACCATATTTGCATGTGAGCAGAAATTACATACGGCTGGCGGCTGTGTGTCTGGCTCGTCGCGTTTCTCTGCGCGGATCTGTTGAGCTGTTTATCTATTGTGAATAACTTGTTAAGAGGCGCGAAGAGATTGTGATTCTCTGTTAGTTTGGCGAAAGATGAAATGCGGAAATTGTTGGTGATGCCCAGTGGGAGCGGCTTGAAATAGTTAACTTTTACGAGTTATTCAGAATGGTGTGCTTATAATTCACACCCATGATTAGTCACTTAATCCATTGATGTGAAATGATTTGCATGACTTGTTCAAAATGGGTTCTCATTCTATAAACAAGTTATTCACATTTCACGTAAATAATTATCATACCAATTATTTACGGCTTAGTTAACAACTTGAGTTGCGAAAACGGGTGTATAGAAAGTGATTGTGAATAACTTGTGAGTTATTCAAATAAACCTGATTTTTAGCTGGCTAGCAGAATTGCTAGTTGAAGTGTTTGCTTAATTTGGCGGGTGGTCTATCAAAGTGTGCTAGTGAAGCGATTGGAGAAAATAAAATTACGAGCGGTTAATATAATAGCGGGTTTTGTGTTACTTTGTGGCCCAATAAAGGCAGCTCCGCTGATGCTAGAGGGTGAGCAACAAGCTGAGGCTATCAGCCAGGCGGTTCACTATATCCGCGAGACCTATTATCAAAACAAGCTGGCGATGACGCCGCTGAGTCAGACGCAGGGTTTGGCAAATGTCGACACTGGCTGGAAGATCCAGCTGGCTCTGATCAAACAACTTGAACCAAGTATGGGGCCGCTAGCTGGCTGGAAGGTGGCCTATTCTAATAAAGAGGTGCAGGCGCAGTGGGGGATAGATGAACCTATAGCGGGAGCCTTTTTCAAATCACAGCTGATAGAGAGCGGCGTCACGCTAGATGAATCTGACTACAATAAGATGATGCTAGAGGCTGAGCTAGTATTCACACTGGCTGAGGATATAGATGAAAAAGTAGATTCGCTAGACCAATTGCGCGACAAGGTAGCGCTGGTGAGTCTTGGGATGGATCTGCCAAATAACAACTTCAGCTTCAATCCAACACCGGCAGATGTGGTCGCCGCGGCGGCGGGATCTAAGTATTATATAGTCGGGGCTGGACAAGATCCAAGTCTCTTTGATTTAGAAAATCTCAACATTAGCCTGCGCCGGGATGAGCAGTTAGTCTACGAGGGGATGGGGAAAAATACTTTGGGTGGTCCTTGGCATTCGCTGCAGTGGCTGGCTAACAAACTGGTAGATCTCGGCAAACCATTAAAAAAAGGCCAGCTGGTTTTTTGTGGCGCGGTGGCGATTCCCGTGCACACACAGATAGCTGGCCACTACCTTGCTGAGGCGGGCCCGTTGGGTGCGTTAGAAGTCACGGTAAAGCCAGCTGATAAATTACCAGCTGGCGAGTAGCTAGACTTTGCGAGCTAGTCTAGCTTGCGGTAGTTGATGTCTAACTGGTCGAGTCGCTCAAGGTGTGGCAGTAATCTAGCTGAGAACTGCTCGTAGTCTTTTTTATCCGCCTGCAGCCAGAGCGCCTCAGCTAGAGCACACGCCCGTGGATAGGCCATGTATTCGAGGTGCTCGTTTGTTGGGATGTACTCACGCCACAGCTGAGCTTGGCCACCGAGAATGTGTTTCTCTTTATCCGTGCCAGCGAGTTCTGGGAAAATAGGATCAAAGCTGTAAACGCGATCTAGAGTTAGATGTCCGCCAATTGCGAGTGGTTCTTTTCTCGCTGTTTGTTCGTCATTTTTCGCCTGATAGTGGTCGAAGTAGGTAAATTTCTGCGGCGCCACAATCACATCGTGACCGTCTTTGGCTGCATCTAATCCATGTTGACCGACGCCGCGCCATGTCATCACAGTAGCTGATTTACTCAGCTTTCCTTCGCGGATTTCTTCCCAGCCAACGAGCTTCTTGTTAGCTTGGAGGAGGTGTTTTTCGATGTCATTGATAAACCAGCTCTGCAGTTCGTGTTCATCTTTGAGGCCCTTAGTCTGAATGCGATCTTGGCATTTTGGGCATTGTTTCCACTTATCTTTTTTACATTCGTCGCCACCGATGTGGATGTAGGTAGAGGGGAAGAGCGCGCAGACTTCATCGAGGATGTTTTTAACAAACTGCAAGGTGTCGTCGTTGCCCGCGCAGAAGACATCTGAGGAAATTCCCCAGCGGGTCCAGACTTCGTAGGGGCCGCCTGTGCAGCCAAATTCTGGGTAGCCAGTTAGGGCGGCTACGGCGTGACCTGGCATTTCAATTTCCGGAATGACAGTGATGTGGAGATCCGCGGCATGAGCGATGACCTGTTTGATTTCTTCCTGAGTATAATAGCCGCCGTAGGGTTTGCCGTCGAATTTGTGAGGTTTGCTGCGCTGGTGGCCGATTAAGGTTTCTTTGCGCTGCGAGCTTATCTCGGTGAGCTTGGGGTATTGTTTGATTTCAATGCGCCATCCTTGGTCGTCAGTTAGGTGCCAGTGGAATTTGTTAAGTTTGTGCAGCGCCATGTAGTCGAGGAATTGTTTGACGTACTCGGCATCTGAAAAATGTCGGCTGACATCGAGGTGAAGCCCGCGCCATGAGAAGCGCGGAGAATCTTCAATGGTTACTGCTGGAATTTCCCAGATGATATTAGGCATGCTGTTAGCTGAAAAAATCTCAGTAGGTAGAAGCTGGCGCAAGGTTTGCACGCCGTAGAATAGGCCGGCGTTAGTTTTGGCGGTAATGACGATGCCCTGTTCATTGGCTGCAAATATGTATGCCTCGTCAGCTAGCTGGCTTTCGCTATCTAATATGAGCTGGATGTCACCATCAGCGGGCACGATTTCTAGCTGGAAACCAGTAGCTGGCTGAAGGTAGTTAGCGAGCTGCTTAGCTACCTTGTTAGCGCTATCGCTGCTGGCTGAAATTGTGCATGTAGCCTGCAATACAAATGGTTTTCCAGCGGCTGGCGTGGCTAATTTCTGAGGTCTGGGTATGATAGAGATCTCAGAGGCTGTGCTGGATGTGAGCATGGTTAGGGCGATAGTTAGGATGAGCGAGAGCAAGCGGTGCATGAAGTGTATTGATTGGTTGGTTCTGTTATTGTTACGCACGGCGAGCAAACTATATTACACCATGCGGAGTATTGTGCTCATCTAAATAGGATGATGGAGCCCATATTTTTGGCGCAAGGCCAGCTGCGTTTATCTTTGTAGATAGATGCGTTCGGCATTTTTATGCCACAGGGCGGTTTGTTCATGCTCGCTGAACTGGCCAAAGAAGCTGCGCGCGATGCCTAACCACGCTGGCAGGGTGGTGGTGATATTGCACACTGGCCAGTCGCTACCAAAGACGAGGCGGTCGAAGCCAAAGACATCAACGCAGGACTCTAACCATGGGCGCAGGAGTTCGAGATCGGGCACTTGATCACCGACTGTATTGACGACGATGCCGGAAATTTTCAGGTTCAAGTTAGGCAAGGTGGCGAGCTTTTGCATGCCTGATTTCCAGCTGGCAAAGGCATCATTTTGCAAAACTGGGTTGCCGCAGTGATCGAGGATGAAGGTGGTGTCTGGGCAGCTTTTTACCAGCTCGTAGGCGAGATCGTGCTGGCGCTGGAGCATGCAGATATCGAAGCTGAGCTGATGGTCTGCTAGGCTGGCGATATTTTTTCTGAAGTTTGCCGACTGTGATAGTTCGTCTGGCTCGACGTGCAGGATTCTGCGCATGCCAACAACTTTCTGGCTGACAATGCGCTCTAGCTGGGCGTCAAAGTCGTCGTATTCAGGTCGGCACGAGGCGATCACGCCGGTGAGGATATTGTCATCTTTTTCCGCCAGCTGGGTAAAAAATCCAGCTTCTTCGGCGATTTGTTCTGCCGCACCGGTAGCTTCCATAAATAGGCTGCGTGTGACGCCAAATTCAGCCGTTAAAGATTGGTATTTCTCTAGGGTGAATGAGCGGTCTTTGAGGGCGGGTTCATCTTGACACCACGGGTAGTTGAGTTCGCTTGGGTAAATCAAATGCTGGTGGGTGTCGAGAATAGGAATCATGTTCATGTTTTTGGCAAAATTACTTTCACATATCAACCGAATAAGCCAGCTGGCAGAAAAATCTGTGATTCATTTTGCGCAGTCAGTTGAGCATGAGTGAATCTGTGCTTATATTGAGCAGTAACCAAGAATGAAGCCATGCTCAAGGAAGTCCATTTACGTGACAAAGACCGCAATAAAATTGCGGCGCTGATGTCTGTAATTCCAGGCCTCGGTCACCTCTACAAACACCACTATGTCGAGGGAATCGGTTTCTTAACCGTAGGCAATGTGCTGATGGTTTTTGTCACCGCTTTGCTTTCCATCGCCACCTTCGGCGTAGCTATCGTTTTGGTTCCTACCATTTATGTGGCCGCCGTCGCCTACGCTGCTTATTCGATTCCAGATTGGCACGGCAAACATGAAATCCTGCATCCATGGCGGCAGCAAAATAAAGATCATCATTAAGTCATTTTTTCCGTGAGCTGTTCGCATTAACGGGGATAAGGAAGCGTCGGGTGTGGGGCTCGACGCTTTCGTCTGTTTGCAGCTTTCTTAAGTTGGGTTAATATTTTAGACTCAATCGAATCAGTCGAAATGTAAGCGCGAGCAATATTTTCAAAACTGTTGTTTTAAAGTTGCTTGCCTTTGAGCGTTTTTACGCTCAAATGCCCAATGCTATGATCGATGTTTGTATCAGTTTTCAAGTGCATCAACCTAGACGACTTAGGCATTATGATTTTTCAGAAATTGGCCAATCGCGTCACTACTTCGATGATGTGCAAAATTTAGAAATCCTCAATCGGGTGGCGGATAAAAGCTATTTGCCGGTGAATGAGATGTTTATGCGGCTGATCGACGAGCACGATCAATCATTCCGTTTTGGGCTATCTATCAGCGGCTCGCTGATTGATCAGCTGGAACGTTGGCGACCAGATGTGCTCGATTCATTCCGCCGGCTGGTAGACACCGGTTGCTGTGATATTTTGGCTGAAACCTATTACCATTCATTAGCGTCGCTATTTGACCGCGATGAATACCTGCGCCAGCTGCAGCTGCATGGAGAAAAAGTGCAGCAGGTATTTGGGGTGACTACCAAGGTAGCGCGCAACTCTGAGCTGATTTACAATGATGACATCGGCGCAGAAATGGCCCAGCTCGGCTACATTGGCATGCTGGCTGAAGGGGCTAACCGAGCGCTCGCTGGCCAGAGTCCAAACTTCCTCTATCATCCACCGGGAAATAAAGATTTTTCATTACTGCTGCGCAATCGATCGCTGTCGGACGACGTAGCCTACCGCTACTCAGATCGCGGCTGGAGCGAATACCCGCTGAGCGCGCACAAGTATCTATCATGGTTCTGCCAATCGTCTGGCGATCTAGCAAATTTGTTCATCGACTACGAATCTATCGGTGAGCGCCAATGGGTGGGTTCAGGAATTTTTGACTTCTGGAGTGAGTTCATCACTCAGGGGAGACGGCAAGATTTCCGCTTCAAAACGCCTACGCAGGTGATCTCTAACCATCGTCCACCGCGCCGCGAATATCATTGTCCTGAAATGACCAGTTTGGGTGATTCCGAACACGATCTATCAGCGTGGTTAGGCAATGAAATGCAGCGTGAGGCGGCGGAGAAAGTTTTCCAGCTGAAAGCAGCGGTGTTGGCGAGTGGTGATTTTGCACTCGCCTGTGACTGGGCCTATCTAACCAGCTCGGACCATCTATTCTATATGAGCACAAAAGGTGGCGCGGATGGCCAGCTGCATGATTATTTCAGCCCGTATGAATCACCGCAGCAAGCGCACAGCTACTTCATGAACGTGGTGCACGATATGGAAAAGCGGCTGGCGAGAGTTCATGTTTAAGACTAGCTAGCTGAGTAGATTTAGAAATAGTGATCGATCTATCGACATGCCGTTAGCGTGTTGTTGGCCATCATTGCTTGCCAGCTGGCAGCCCCTTGGTTAGGGATAGGCATGGCATTTCTCCAGCTGATTGATCTGAAAACGTATTTCCCCGTCCGAACCGGTGTGCTTGGGCGTGCCAGTGGTGATTGGGTGAAAGCGGTGGACGGCGTGAACCTCAGCATCGAAAAAGGAGAAATCCTTGGGCTGGTGGGAGAATCTGGCTGCGGCAAATCTAGCCTATCGCGCACGGTGATGCAGCTGGTGCCAGCTAGTTCTGGAGAGGTGTTGCTAGAAGGTGAGGATTTATGCCAGCTGGCGAAGTCTGAAGTGCGCCGACGCCGGCTAGATTTCCAGATGATCTTTCAAGATCCCTATGCATCGCTCAACCCGCGCATGACGGTTTATTCTACTCTAGCAGAGGCGATTCGTCAGCGCCATCCTAGCTGCCGAGGTGCTCAGCTAGAAACACGCATCACTGAGCTGATGAAGCGCTGCGGTCTCGACCCGCGCTTTATGAAAAAATACCCACATGAATTTTCCGGCGGTCAACGTCAGCGCATTGCTATTGCTCGAGCGCTCGCGCCTGAGCCGAAGTTAGTGATTGCCGATGAACCGGTGTCGGCCCTGGATGTTTCTATCCAATCGCAGATTCTTAACTTGTTGCTGAAGCTGCGCGACGAGCTTGGGTTGACGATGATTTTTATCACCCACGACCTCTCTGTGGTGCGCTATCTAGCGGATAATATCGCGGTGATGAATAAAGGGAAAATCGTTGAATACGGGGAAGCCGAAGCGATCTTCAACTCGCCCCAACAGCCTTATACCCAAAAGCTTCTCAGCGCGATTCCTCGGCTGAGCTGTGCGGATTCTGTGTAGCTGCTTTCTGGCCTACTTTCAGCAGGCGCAATTGTTTAGGTCGGCTGACCCAGGGCTGAAGCCCTAGGCTTTGTTCTTTTGCGCCTTCAGCGCGGTGAAGATTCGGTGTGATGGGAGAATGTTAGCCAGCTGGGATTTACCATTCATCTAGCTGGAATAGACCAGATCATCTGGCTGGGATTTACCGTTATATCTATTTACCTCTCACTATTCATCCGGCTGGGGTGGATCTTATTAGGTGAACCTTCGGCTCACGATGGCAAGGTGCGGACATCCCAGCGGGATGACTTCGTCATCGCGCTGGGCTGGCATTTAGACATGCCTTCGGCATGATGAGCTGGCATTTAGACATACCTTCGGCCTGCTGAGCTGGCATTTAGACATATCTTCGGCCTGCTGAGCTGGCGGTGCATGATTTCCTCTTGGGCAATTTCATCCAGCTGGAGGCTCCAGTTCATCTGGTTGGAGCCTATTGTTGCTCATATCGAATTCGATGAGCTGACTGAAATTTAACAGCCACCGACCATCTAGCTGGAATTTATTATTACCGTAAAATACCGTCGGCGGTTTAGCCCGGAGGGCTAGCAGATTTTAGCCGTGGGTCAGCGAGCCCAGCGAGTGCCACCCACGGGAGAGAGCCTCAATGAAAGGGTCTACCGAAGGTAGAATGGAAATGGTGTGAGATCTCAGCCAGCTGGAATTCACCATTCATCTAGCTGGAATATACCAGATAATCCAGCTGGAATATACCAGATCATCTAGCTGGAACATACCGTTCATCCAGCTGGAACATACCGTTCATCCAGCTGGGATTGACCATTCAATCGGGCCGGAGTTCAGCAGCTCACCGACCATCTAGCTGGAATTTATGATTACCGTAGATTACGGTCGGAGGTTTAGCCCGGAGGGCTAGCAGATTTTAGCCGTGGGTCAGCGAGCCCAGCGAGAGCCACCCACGGGAGAGGGCCTCAATGAAAGGGTCTACCGAAGGTAGAATGGAAATGGTGTGAGGTCTCAGCCAGCTGGAATTCAACATCCTGCCAGCTGGGATTTACCATCCATCTAGCTGGAATTCACCATCTATCTAGCTGGGATTTACCATTCATCCAGCTGGGATTGACCATTCAATCGGGCCGGAGTTCAGCCGCTTACCATCCATCTAGCTGGAATTCACCATTATCTATTCACTACTCACTCTTCTAAAGTCCGAGAAGGGCTTTGGCGGTGGAGAAATAGATGAGCATGCCGGAGATATCTACCAGGGCGGCGATGCAGGGAGAGGCGACGATGGCGGGGTCGAGCTTGATGGCTCTGGCGGCGATGGGCAGGAGGGCGCCGGCTGTGGTGGCGGTGGTCAGCTGGACGATGATGGCGATGGCGACAGCGAAACCGAGTTCGTGGTAGCCGATACCATTGAATTCTGATGGGCCAAACATTGGCAGCATTGGCAGAATGATGATGCAGAACGCGTACATGGTGAGACCGAGGGCGAGGCCCAGTAAGAGGCCAAGCATGGTTTCTTTGGCGAGCACGGCGCGTTTGGAGTTTTTGCCAATTTCACCTAATGAGATGGCGCGCACGACCATAGTGGCGGCTTGGCCACCGGTATTTCCGCCGGCGGCTACAACCATCGGCTGGAAGAGGAAGAGGATGGGCAGGGCCTGAAGGAGTGCTTCAAAGTTGGTAAGCACGTAGCCGGAGACGAGGGCGAGCATGGCGAGCGAGATGAGCCATGGGCTGCGGCGTTTGAACTGCAGCATGGTGGCGGTATTGAGGTAGCTTTCCTCGGATTGCTCACCGGAGATACCGGACATTTTTTCGATATCCTCAGTGGATTCTTCTTCGAGAATTTCCATCGCGTCATCGAAGGTGATCACGCCGAGCAGATGGTTCTGCTCGTTGACGACGGGCAGCAAGAGCATGTCGTATTTGCTCATCATCTGTGAGGCTTCTTCCTGGTCAGCGGTGGCGAGAACAGTGTGGGCTTCCTCTTCCATGATGTCGGTGATCATGGTGTCCCATTTGTTGAAGGCGAGGTCACGCAGGCGCACTTTTCCCATCAGGGTGCCTTGGTCGTTGACCACAAAAATGCGCGAGAGTGTCTTGGTATCTTCTTGGATACTGCGCAGCTCTTCGATGGCTTGTTTGACGTTCATGTCGATGTGAACGCGACCGATCTGGGTGGTCATGCGGCCACCGGCGGTCTCCTCGCCGTAGCGCATGAGTGAGCGGGTGACTTCTTCGTCGTCTGGCTCTAGCAGTGAGAGGTAGCGCTGGCGGGCTTCATCACTCACGTCCTGCAGCATGTCGGCGCGGTCATCATCTGATGTGCGGTCGAGAATGTCTGACTGCTCGGCGGTGGTGAAGCGCTCGAGGGTTTCCTCAATGAGGGTATCTGGCAGCTCGGGGATGACGTCCGAGAATGTCTTCGTTCCTAAGCTGGAGCTGAGAAATTCTCGTTCTTCCTCGTTGAGGTCCTCATAGAGTAAGGCGATGTCAGCTGGGTGCAGCTTTTCTGCGACTTCACTGAGGGCGTCGGCGTCTCTGGCTTCCAGCGCGAGCTGGAGGGCTTTGATCTCGAGGGCTTTGTTTTCGTCAGACATGGCAGGGAGGTGGATAAAATTTGCTGGGGGAGAAAAAAGGTGAGGTCAGCGGGAAGGGGAAGTATTTTACAATGATTGCAGGGTTTTGCGCAATACTAGCTCAGTTGCTGTTTGAGCCAGCTGGCGAAGCTGTCGTGGTCATTGTAGTTGTATTGGTAGCTACGGAATCCTAGCTGGTTGCCGGTGGCGATGTTTTCCGGCAAATCGTCGATGTAGATGGTGTGCTCTGGGGTCAGCTGGAAATGGTCGATGGCGTGGGTGTAAAATGGCTGGTGAGGTTTCATGCAGCCAATCTCGTGGGAATAAACGGCACCGTGGAAAAACTGGAAGATGGCGTATTCGCCCTCAAAGAATTCTTTGTGCAGTCCGTTGGTATTGGAAAATAGAATGAGCCGGTGGCCGTCGGCGTGGAGGGATTCAACGACGTTCCACATCTTGCTGATGGGGGTGAAGATGTGGTTCCACGCTAGCTGGAAATCATCGTGGCTGGCTGGGCTCTGCAGTTTTGCTAGCGCCCAGCGGGTAAATTCTTCGTTGGAGATTTGGCCGCTTTCGAGTTCGTCTTTTTTCTCTAAGAGCTGGTCGACGATGAGGTCTTTATTTTTGCACTCATCTGGAATGAGTGACTTGAGAGATGGGCCAAAGTCGACCTCAATGAGCACGTTGCCAATGTCGAAGAGAAAATCCATACGCGTTAGGTGTTGGTTCCGCCCCAGTGATAGCCAGCTGGCTGGAAAAGGAAAGGCTTTAGCTGGCTGCTGACTCTAATAAACTCCGCATAAACGACGCGCTAGCTGTTGGTTTTACGATTTTCTAGCTGAACGAGTGAGCTCAGCTGGCTAGACGCCGCGTTTGTCGCCCCACAGCTGGACGTGTAGGCGATCGCAGAACCTGAACCCTTGCGCGATGCAGAGATTGGCCACCCATAGGCGGCGTGCTTGCTGCTCGGCTGGTGTGCGCCCTTCTGGCATGAGCAGGATTTTTTCTTTAGGAATAGAGAATCGCTCGATCAGCTGTAGGATTTCCTCGAGGTCAGAGTCCTCAGCGATGACAAATTTGAACCAGCTCTTGGCTGAGCTAGCAAACCAGCGCATGGATTTTTCAGAAACCCGCAGCGACTCGGCATTGCCGGAGTTGGCTAGCTTTGGCGACACATTGTACTGGTTGATGTGGGCGTCTAGCTCGGCGCTAGGTACTTGGGTGCCATTGGTTTCTACTTCAAAGGTGTAGCTGGCGTCGGTGGCTTTGAGCGCCTCGATCATGGCCAGCCAGCCAGCTTGCTGGAGCAATGGTTCGCCGCCCGTCATGATGACGTGGGTGCAGGGAAATTGGCGTACCGCTTCAGCCACTTCGGTGGCTGGAAGTTCTAGAATGTACTCGGCTTTGTCGAACTTGCTGTAGCCGGGTTCGCCGTCTTTATCGTGTGGCCACGGGGTGCCTAGCCAGTTCCAAGTATAGTCGGTATCACACCATCGGCAGTGTAAGTTGCACAGCGATGAACGGACAAAAATGGCAGGTGCGCCGGTATTGACACCCTCGCCTTGCAGCGTGTGGAAAATTTCCGCTCCGTCGTTGAGTTTGGCGAGTTTCAGTGTCGGCATGCGGGGATTTTTAAACCCCAGCTGGAGAGGTGCAAGCTCTATGTGCGCCGACTTCCAGCTGAGGGAATCACTTTAATAAAGCCGATTATTTTTTCTGCTGCGGCTGTGGTCTGCGTTTTCTCACAGGCAGCGGATTGTTGGCCTCAACTTCTTCGTCAGGGATGACGCCGTAGTGGTCTTGCAGGCGCGCCAGTTCCTTTTTCATCTCGGCGATTTTGCCAGCGTATTCTGGATTATCAGCGAGGTTGTTGATTTCGTGTGGATCTTTTTCTAGGTCGTAGAATTCGATCTCGTTGATCTCGTAGAAGTTGATCAGCTTGTAGCGGCCAGTGGTGACACCGTAGTGGCGCTTCACCGCGTGCACACCTGGGTATTCGTAGTAGTGGTAGTAGAAGCTCTTGCGCCAATCTTCAGGATCTTCACCTTTGAGAACAGGCACAATGCTAGCTCCTTGCATATCATCTGGCTGCTCGGCGCCAGCGATGTCGAGGAAGGTTTGGGCCACGTCGAGGTTGGAGATGATGTGTTTGTCATTGGTGGTTCCTTCGGTCACGCCGGGCCACTTGACGATGAATGGCGTACGGATGGATTGCTCGTACATGAAGCGCTTGTCAAACCAGCCGTGTTCGCCGAGGTAGAACCCTTGGTCTGAGCTGTAGATGACGATGGTATTTTTATCCAAGCCAGTTTCCTCGAGGTAGTCGAGCACCACGCCAACGGAGTCGTCGATGGAGTCAATGCAGCGGATGTAATCTTTGATGTAGCGCTGGTATTTCCAGCGGACGAGATCTTTGCCGGTGAGATTTGCCTCGCGGAACTGACGGTTTTTCTCATCGTAGCCTTTTTCCCAAACTTCTTTCTGCTCAGGTGTCAGGTTGTTGCGGTAGGTCAGCTTGAGATCGATGTCATTCATCGTTTCCGCGATGCTCATTCTCTGCTCGCGGGCCGCGGAGCCACGGGTCGAGTAGTCGTCAAAAAGCGTTTCTGGCTCGGGGATGGTGACGTCGTCGTAGCGGTTGATGTATTTGAGCGGTGGCTGCCAGTTGCGGTGCGGCGCCTTGTGCTGCATCATCAACATGAATGGTTTGTCGGCATCGCGCTCGTTTTTCAGCCACTCCATAGTGAGGTCGGTAATGACGTCGGTGGTATAACCTTGATGGACGACTCGCTCACCATTTCTGATCATTGGTGGGTTGTAATAAGGCCCCTGGTCAATGAGTACTTCTGAGTGGTCGAACCCCTTGACTTCACATTGTAAGTGCCATTTGCCGATGATGGCGGTTTCATAGCCTGACTCCTGAAGGATTTTTGGAAATGTTTGCTGGTCGATGTCAAAGACCAGACCGTTGCGGTAGTAGCCATTGAGGTGGCTGTGTTTGCCGGTCTGAATGACGGCACGTGATGGGCCGCAAATCGAGTTGGTGACGTAGCATTTTTCAAATATAGTCCCTTCCTCGGCGATGCGGTCGATGTTGGGTGTCTGATTAATCACAGATCCATAGGCGCTGATGGCCTGATAGGCGTGGTCGTCAGAGAAAATAAAGATGATGTTGGGCCGCGATTCTTCGGCATGCAGCGTGGCGAGCGGAGCCGCAATCGCAGTGGCTAGGAATAGTTTCTTGAGCATTAAATCGGTGTACGTTGAGTTGAAATTCGGTCTTTCACTGATCTGTCGGACATTTATAATCGTTTCATTTGACTGATTGTAAAGTTATTGCGGCTGAAATCAGGACAAAAATGTGTGTAATTTTCACACACGAGAGTTTGAGTAAAACGCTGGACAGATGCCGACGGTGGAGTAAAAGGCGCTATGGCTCAGGAGCAGCAAGATATGAAGTTTTCGCCAATGGCAGGGTGCTGGATTTTGATTGTCGTCGCCTGTGTATTCATCGGCGTCATCGGCTTCAGCGCATGGATGTTTGGTCGGGTGCAATTTGCCATCACCTCATTTACCCAGCCCGAGCCAGTTGAGCTAGTGGTAGAATCACTTGATGGTAAGCAGGCTGAGCTGACTGCATTGACCAGCCAGCTGAATGATTTCAAATCCAAGATCGAAGCCAAGCAAGCCAGCCAGCTGGAAATTTCAGCCGCGCAGATGAACATAGCCATTGCCAGCTACCCGTTGCTCGAGGGCAACCGCGGCATGCTGCAGGTCGAAAAAATTGCCGATGGATTTATTCAAGCGCGAGTTTCTTACCCGATGAAAAGTGCCGACAGCTTCAGCGAAATGCTCGGCCAGAGCCTGCGTGGTGAAGAGGGAAACCTGCGCTACCTCAATGGCACTTTGTTCATCGTGCCCGAGCTGATGGACGGTGGACCATTTCCTCGTGTGGATAAAATTGCATCTGATACCGAGACTGAGGTGACGAACCAGTTCCGCGAGATGATCGCGCAAAC
This sequence comes from Persicirhabdus sediminis, assembly GCF_016595495.1. Taxonomy (GTDB): domain Bacteria; phylum Verrucomicrobiota; class Verrucomicrobiia; order Verrucomicrobiales; family Akkermansiaceae; genus Persicirhabdus; species Persicirhabdus sediminis. Next base: position 253,521 of record NZ_JAENIM010000021.1, on the reverse strand, counting down.
ATTGCTCTACGGGTGGAATGAAAACCCACAGCTGCAGCCAGTATTTGACAATGTCACCGAGGTGAAAATCGCCGACGATAAACTGGTGCTCAGCTACCAGCCAGACGCTCCACGCCAGCTGGCTGTGGATAATAGCGAAAACGGTGTGATGGGCGTGATTGTCAAAGTGGTTGGTATCATCTGTGTCCTATTTCTCGCCTTTGCTGCCTTTGTGATTGTGCTCATGCGCCGTCACCGCAAGCGCCTCGCTGCCAGCCAAGAGTAAATAGGTGCGGGCTGCGCCCTGCATGTACGGCCTGCGGCCTAAGGTTCGGGCTGCGCCCTGAAGGTACGGCCTCCGGCCTAAGGTTGAAGGTACGGCCTCCGGCCTAAGGTTGAAGGTACGGCCTCCGGCCTAAGGTTTGGGCTGCGCCCTGAAGGTATGGCCTCTGGCCTAAGGTTCGGGCTGCGCCCTGAAGGTATGGCCTTCGGCCTAAGGAGCGGGCTGCACCCTGAAGGTGGGCTCGCCAGCTAGCTGGGAGCCCAGCGGAAAAACCCAGAATGATTTGGCCAAATTCTGTGGCGATCATTGATTTTATATGGGTCCGTGGGTTTGCTGGTTAAAAAATGCCGTGCATTTTTTTTTTTTTTTT
>NZ_JAENIM010000021.1:0-252883 GCF_016595495.1 Persicirhabdus sediminis | reverse complement strand
GGGGGGGAGGGCCTAAGGTTCGGGCAGCGCCCTGAAGGTGCGCTCGCCAGCTCGCTGAAAGTACGGGTTGTGGCGGCATGGTTTTGCTAGCTAGAAAGAGCTCCAGCTAGCTGGGAACCCAGCGGAAAAACCCAGAATGATTTGGCCAAATTCTGTGGCGATTATTGATTTTATATGGGCTCGTGGGTTTGCTGGTTGAAAAATGCCGTGCATTTTTTTTCGCCTGAAGGTGCGCTCGCCAGCTCGCTGAAAGTACGGGCTGTGGCGGCATGGTTTTGCCTGCTGGAAATGGCTCCAGCTAGCTGGGAACCCAGCGGAAAAACCCAGAATGATTTGGCCAAATTCTGTGGCGATCGTTGATTTTATATGGGTCCGTGGGTTTGCTGGTTAAAAAATGCCGGGCATTTTTTTTTAGCTGGCTAGCGAAGCTCGGTAGCTGGCGGCTGAGCAAAAAAATGGCGGGCTGGAAATTTTCCAGCCCGCCAGTTGATGTATGGGGATGATTCGGTTAGCGACGTTTTCTGCATAAGAAAGCAAGACCTGCTAGGCCAAGAAGTGCTGAGCTAGCGGGTTCAGGGATCACAGAGATGCCTGAGATTTCAACATTGTCCAAGGTAGTGGCAAAGTTGATATTGTTGTTTCTTGTGCCTACTAGAGCGATGGCAAAGATGATCTCGTCACCTGATATCGCACCTAGCGAACTCAGATCAATGTCGGTAAATGAGGCACTATTCGTCCTAACGAGGTTAGTGTCTAAGTTCCAGCCAGTTAAGCTTTCGTCAGCGGCTGTAGTTAACGACTGAGGAGCGGGACTGGCTGCTGTATTGCCTTCGAGGCTTTGCAAACCGCCTATCGCCACAAAGCCACTACCGTCGCCAGTGTCGGCATATAGTTGGTAATCCATTCTGAACGAAGTGTTCGAGGTGTCGTTGTAGGTGGTCGCGTCGAAGCTGAATGAGGCGCTGGAGAAGTCAAGCAGGTCTGGGGCCGTTGAATTTAATGTGAATGTTAGATAGGTTTCATCACCTGGACTGGGAACACCACCTGAAGGAGCGTGGTTGCCAAAACTACGGGATGAGACAAAAAACTCATTTTCGCCATCGGCGGCAATGCTGCTGTGTGAGCGTTCGCCATTTTTGGCTGTGCTGGCTGCTGGCACAGTTCCTTCGGTGAATCCAACGGCTGCACCAGTAATGGCGACGTCATCAGAGGCTCCGTTTCCATTGGCGTTGAAGTCGTATAGTACAGTTGCAGCTTGTAGTCCAAATGAGCTAATGGCTAGTGAAGCTGTTATGATCAGGGATAGTTTCATCATTGTTATGGATAGGTTTTGAGTTTAGGTGGAATGAATCATCTCACTTCTAATTATTTGTATTACAATTAATCATAATTATCCATTTCTTCAGACAGTCAATAAAGATCTTAACTTTCTGAGTGCTAGGGGATTGTATACGAGTTCTAATTTCTAGGTGTTTTGCCGCTCTAGCAGGATGCTGGCATCCTGATTGCCAGCTATCAATTCATTTGGATTCGGGGGATTTAAATGCAGAAGCAAATCGCTTAGCTAGCTAGGAAGGGAAATTTTTTATAGTTGAGATGTTTGGTAAGTGGGCAAAGAAAGTGGCTAGCCCACAGAGCGCACAGATTCTCTCGACAAGTGCGGCGGGGCGGTGCATAAGCGGGCCGCTATGGCATTGATTAATGAGAACTTTTTGAAGCTGAAGGCCGGTTACCTGTTCCCGGAAATTGGCCGTCGTGTAGGCGCATGGACACAAGCAAACCCAGAGCAAGCTGAGCGTTTGATCCGCTGCGGCATTGGTGATGTGACTGAGCCACTACCGTCATCTGTACGTGATGCGATGCACGCGGCAGTCGATGAGCAGGGAAATCGTGAGACCTTCCACGGCTACGGCCCTGAGCAAGGATACGCGTTTTTGCGTGACGCTATCGTTGAGAACCAGTTCGCTGGCTTAGACATCTCAGCTGACGAGATTTTTGTCTCAGACGGCTCTAAGTGTGACACTGGCAACATCCTCGACATCTTCGGTAAAGGTAACAAGATTGCTATTACTGACCCAGTTTACCCAGTCTACGTAGACACTAACGTGATGGCTGGAAACACAGGCGAAGCGGATGAAAACGGCGCCTACGATGGCCTCGTTTACCTCGAGTGCAACGCTGCTAACGGCTTTGTGCCAGCAGTTCCTGCTGAGAAAGTAGACCTGATCTACCTTTGCTATCCAAACAACCCAACTGGCGGTGTAGCTACTAAAGAGCAGCTGCAAGCCTGGGTAGACTACGCGCTAGCTAATGACTCTATCATCCTCTTTGATGCCGCCTACGAGGCATTCATCCAGGACGAGTCCATTCCTCATTCAATTTTCGAAATCGAAGGCGCTAAGAAATGTGCTATCGAGTTCCGTTCATTTTCTAAAAATGGTGGATTCACCGGCGTTCGTTGCGGATTTACTGTGATTCCTAAAGAACTCACTGTGAAAACATCAGCTGGCGAAGAAATCACTCTGCACTCGCTGTGGAGCCGCCGCGTGAGCACGAAGTTCAACGGCGCTAGCTACCCAGTACAGCGCGGTGCAGCTGCGGTATTCTCACCAGAAGGCAAAGCCCAAGTGGCTGAGCTGATCGAGCACTACATGGGCAACGCAGCACTGCTGCGCCAGACCTGCCAAGAGATTGGCCTCGAAGTATTTGGTGGCGAAAACGCACCATACGTATGGGTCGCTTGTCCGGAAGGCGTAGACAGCTGGGGCATGTTCGACAAGATGCTCGAAGAAGCTCAAGTCGTGATCACACCAGGTTCAGGATTTGGTGCTGCTGGCGAAGGCTACTTCCGCATCTCTGCATTCAACTCACGTGCCAACGTTGAAGAAGTCTGCCGCCGCATCAAGGCCAGCCTGTAATCAAGTTGACAAAAAAATACCGCGCGGGCATTCAGCTCGCGCGGTATTTTTGAAATATAAATCCAGCGGGATTAGAACCAGCCCTTTTTCTTGTTCACGTAAGTATCAACAAACTCCTGGTCGGACTTGGTGAGGTAAATGATTCCCTCGATCAAGCCAATGATGCTACCGCAGCCACAAGTGACAGCTGTAATAATAATTTGGATGATTCCTTCTTTAGTGTAACCCAAAACAAATTTGTGTATACCTAGACTTCCGAGTAGAATTCCGAGAACTCCAGCCATCACTTTTTTTTCTGCACCTGGTATTTGTGTATCAGACATAACACCTAACCCTCTACCATTCTAATCCTAGCGACCGCAAGCCAAAGACATGAAACCGTATAATAAAATCGCTGAAACTCAAACACCTGAAGGAAATCCATTAGAGCTGATCGAGCACGATGGTACCTACATGATTTGCTCTAACGGTGAACAGCTGATGACCAGCTACTCACATGGCTCTGAGGAAGAACTTGCTAGACTTGGCTGCGCGCCATTCCGCCCAGCCACCCAGCCAGTCGTTCTCATCGGCGGCCTCGGCATGGGCTACACACTCAGCGCGGCCAAAGAATCTCTGCCACAGAAAAAAGCCACCTTCATCGTATCCGAGTTTACCGAAGCTATCGTCGAGTGGAATAAAACTCACCTCGCGCCGCTGCATGATGGCAAACTGCTAGACGACGAGCGCGTGGTCATCAAGCTCGGCCCAGTGCAGAAGGTCATGCGCCAAGCTAGTGATAAATTTAACGTCATTCTCATGGACGTGGACAATGGCCCAGGTGCCTTCCACGGCAAAAAGAACGACTCAATCTACACGCTCAACGGCCTGCGCGACGCATGGAATGCGCTCAAACAAGGCGGCGTCTACGCCGTCTGGTCAGCGCGCCCAGATAAAGAATTCACCAAGCGACTCGAGAAAGTAGGCTTCAACGTCAACTGCGTCTCCGTCGACGCCGCCCATAAGGGCAACAAGCGCCGCCAGCACACCATCTGGCTCGCCACCAAAGGCAGCTACGTTTCGCAAAATAAACCACAGCAAAGACGCAGACGATAGGTCTAGCTTGAAAATCTAATCATTATAAAAAAGCTCACTTCGGGATGAAGTGAGCTTTTTTGTTGGGGTGGGTCGAGCTAGAAAATTAATTATGCGCTGGATATAACAGCTAGAATCGCTAGATCGAGGTAACGTTTGTTTATGAAAATTTGTTTATTATCTCTACTGGTGAGTTTTTGCAGTCTTGTAGCGTGTATAGCGGAGGTCAAATTGCCCTTTGCTCCAAGCATAGCTAAAGCAAAAAAAGCGATGGCGGGAGCTCATGAATATGAGCGTATTTATGCGCATGGCCTCGGGGATTATCGCGAATATCCAGATCTGTTTGCGAAGGTATCGTCCGTTGATGCAGCGAGTGATCCTGTCGCTTTACGTATCCGCGGGGAAATAGTGTTAGGTGGACATGTCAGAGATGAAGCACAGCGTGATTGTATTCCCTATTTGCAAAAGGCTGTAAAGCTGGGAGACGGCAGCGCTGCCGCAGTACTGTCTCGCTTGTATTTGCATGGATTTATCGTTGATAGGGATTTTGCGATCGCGCGAGAGTTAGCCGAATTATCTGTAGAAAGAGGAGCGCTGGCTGGATATCGCTATTTGATAAGTATTTATCAATACGGACTTGGCGTGGAGCGCTCAGAAAAGAAGGTGGCCGAGTTGAAGGAGTCGATGATCTCAAATTGTTTGAAAGCCTATGAGGCATTGGACTACGGAGGCACTTTGACTTTGATGTCATATTTATGTGAGATTAATGAGCACCGTCTTGCAGGGAAATTGTCGAGTTCTTTTTCTAAGGCGGGCAGTAACGAAGCGATGTTCCTAGAGTGTCAGCTCGCATTAATGCATAAGGATAGAGACAAACTGGGGAGATACTCAAAACGCTTATGGAACGGTGGGGTGCTTACCGCATTGAATTTCACGATGCTGTCGGCTTCGAACGCGGATCTTGTAAAAAGTGAGGAGTTTGCGGATATGTTAGATCTTGTTGAGGTCCACGGTCCTTATGCAATACAGTACTGTAGAATCGTGCGGCAACTGGCTAAATCAGGTGGCAAGATCGGCAAGCATGAATGGATGCATGAGGCCTTTATGAAGGCTGCCATAGCGGGGCAAGAACGATATCTACAGCACTACATGATGGTTGTTGGGGCTACAGGGACGAACAGTTGGCCTATCGGGAAAGAGACTCAGGTTTTTCGGGCTTTAAGCCTTTTGGGTAAGGAAGACTATTATATGCCACTATTATCGTGTTTGAATAGTTTGGCTGACGAGCAATCTATTGCCGAGGCTAGGGACTGGGTGGCGTACCTTGAAGCGACAGATTATAAAGATACTAGAGAAGGGGCGCAGCTACTGATGAAAAAATTCAGTACCAATTCGGCTGATTATGAGGAAACCGTCGAGAAATTATATAAGGATGGGAATGCTCATGGCATAGGGGAGAAGATGCGGCTAGCAAAGCGAAAGTATGATGAGACCGGTTCTGCTGCTGATAGAGATGAGTTGATTCGATTATTCTTAGAGTCTGCTAATAGTGATGAGGAACGCAGAGCTGAGATGTATTATTATGTAGCGGACCTATATATTGAAGCTGGAAATGAGTATGGTGCTCAAGCTCTAGAATATCTAGAGAAGTCTGCTGAGCTAGAGTATGAGGCGGCTCTGTTTCGTTTGGCTAGAATCTATGAAAAGCCAAAGAATTCAGCTGAGCTGGACATTGGAGGTAAAAGAGATGTGAAGCTATCTAAGCAATATGCAGAACGTGCAGCCAAGCTGAAGTACCCTGCCGCGATGCATTATTTGGCCAAAAAGTATGAGGATGGAGCAGAGGGTTATAAAAAGTCGCTAAAAACGGCCTGTTCATGGTATCAAAAATCGGCCAAGCAGGGCGATGCCTTCGGATTGGCGATGATGGGCTATTTCCTCGATGCTCGACCTGGAAATGAGGAGCGTAACAAAGCTGCAGGTGGCGCTGATATGGCGAAGTCTATCAGTTATTATGAGCAGTCTGCTAATTTGGGGAATAGCTTCGGCTCGTTCCAATTGGGTAGAATTTATATAGATGGCGCTCCAGGCGTGGAGATTGATTTGCAAGCTGCGGCGAAGTGGTTTGGCCTTGGGGCTTCTCAAGGTGATGCTAGGGGGGCAGGTGCTTATTTCGCTAGTTTTTATGAACCAAGTGACTCTGGCCCACTCAAGGAAAGGAACGCGGCTGTGGGTGGAGCAGATGTCGAAAAAGCAATCAAATATTACTCGGCCGCTGGAGAGGCGGGTAGTAGCTGGGCCTGCTACCGCCTAGCTAAAGTCTACCTGAATGGGCTAGCTAGTGGGGAGAAAGAGCTTAAGCTGGCTCATGATTGGTTCGAAAAAGGTGCTAAGCTCGGGGACAAAAGCTCCATGGGGATGTATGCTAGTTTTTATAATCCGATTGATAGGGATTGGGCTAAAGAGTGGAACTCAGTCGTCGGCGGTGCTGATGCAGTAAAAGCGATTCATTGGTATCAAAAAGCAGCCGAAGCAGGTAATGTATGGGCGAACTCACAGCTAGGAGATCTTTACTCTTATGCTTCAGAAGGTTTTGAGAAAGATTTACGGAAAGGATTTGATTACTACTCAAAAGCAGCAGCGGCTGGAGATGCATATAGTAATCACTGCTTGGGCTGCTTCTATCTGCCTAATAATGAATATTGGGCAATAGAGAGAAATGCTGTAGTTGGTGGTGCGGATATGAAGAAAGCTGAAGAGTACCTTTTGAAAGCTGCAGAAGCGGGGCGTGGTTCTTGTTATAATGTATTAGGAGGTAGCCATGTCAGCGAGTTTTTTGGTGCAGATTCCAGTTTTGACAAGGCCGTTAGCTACTTTAAAAAGGCGATCGAGCTGAAGTGTTACGATGCTTATGGCAGCCTAGCGTGGCTCTATGTCTTAAATAACGATGATTATAAAGCAGCGATGAGCCTGATTGAAAAGTGCCAAAAGGTAGGGGAAGATGATAACTGGCAGAGTGATTATTATAAAATCTTGTATCATGGCAGCGCTCAGAGCAATCCATACTACGACCCAGCAAAGGCGTTAGAGGGGTATAAGCAAACGATCTCCAAGAACGAGAAAAAGCGTAAAGAGCACGGGTATCATTCAAGCAAAAGGCATATTGCCCATATGTATCGCTTAGGTGTTCACCCAGAGGGGAAAAACTGGGAGAAAGCGCAGGAAATTTATCTAGAAATTCAAGATGTTAGTGCAATGGCGAAGCGCTGGGCTGATGCTTACCCTAACTGGGCTGGCATGGAGGAAGATAAATATTAGATCTAGCTGGGAAATCTAATCATTAGAAAAAGCTCACTTCGGGATGAAGTGAGCTTTTTTGTTAATTTTAGTCGGTCTGATTAAGTTAAATGTTAGTTTTCAGCTTTACGCTGATTGATTAGACTTTATACGAAGGGCATGGTTTTAAGGTTCGTTAGATTGTGGGTGCTTTTACCGCTGCTCATTGCATTTTCTTCATCAAGTGAGTTAACTGCTGAGCCGATTTCGAAGTATGGTGGGATTTCAGGAATTCGATTTTCAGGGAACAAATCATTCACCGAGACTGAACTGAAGCGCGGGCTTGAGCGTCATTTTATGACATTTCAAGCCAAGCTAGCTGGTTCACCAGCGGATAGTTTTTATGCAATGGCCGCGAATTTGGTAAAATCTGGTTACCAACGCAATGGGTTCCTAGACATTACAGTTGATTTTGAGCTCGCTGAAGATTTTGTTAGCGTGAAGATAGTCGAGGGCGCCGTTTATAAATATGGTGAAGCAAAACTTTCTATTGTCGGGATGGAGCGTCACGACGGGATGGAAGATCAATTGATTCAATTTCTAACGAGCCCGAGAAGAATGGATGCTCTGGTTAGTCAGCCCGTTGAGCCGTTATTTAAATCTGGCGACCACGCTGATGGTACCGATGGGAAACTAAAACATATTGCTTCAAGTATTGAGACTTATTTGGAGGCGAAAGCCTATACTGCAGGAGAGATTAAGGTAAGTGGAGCAACGCGAGATGGACGTGTTTATGATATAAGCGTGAGTTCAAGCAAACCGCTTAGAGTCAACAAGGTTGGGAAGTTGAAGTTCAGTGGAGCTAAAGATGCAAAACAACGGAAGTATTTAAATGCTCTGCTAGCTGATTTCAAAGGAGTTGTAGCTAACGACGAGGTGTTGGCTAAGATGAAGTCTACTATTTTGGCTACCTATCAGTTCAGTGATTGTTCTGTGTCATTAGGCAATGAAGATGATCAGGTAGCAGTCAGACTAACGACTCAAAATGACGCGCCTCCCTTGGATGAAATTGACGAAGACGCCGAGAAATTGTTCACTCTGATGGATGAACTTTGTAACCAGCTAGCTAGAAAAAATGATTTTGAAGTTAGGGTTGAGCTTCTACATGAAGGGCAAGCCTGTTTGCTGAAATTTGGCAGCGTGGAAGAAGAGGCTGGCCCAACCGTCTATTATTCTTTTGAGGGCTTTTCAGAGAATGCGGTTTCGGGGAAACTGTTGGCTGCTGGCGATCTAGCCACATTCACTAGCTTTTGTAAGCTTTCTCCAAGTAAGGGAGGTGACGGTGACTATGAAATGAACTTAGGAGTAGGATGTCCAACTGCATCAGGAGCCGCTTCTGAGGTCTTGAGTGTCAAACTTCTTCCAACAGGGCTGATTAAGTATGATTCGCGGGAATCTATCGAACTGACTGTGGATGACTCCGCTCAAAACGGTGAGAAGGTATTTTCCTATACTAAGGACGACATGAAATTCAAAATTGTGGAGGGGGCCGCGGGTGAATTGATCAGAGTTAGATGTGGGAATGTTGCTGATTTTGGCTACCAGGCGGTAGAGATTCGTTTTGATAATATTTCTCTGCCTGAGAATCTATCAGAGCCTAGTCTTAGCCAATTTGTTTGTGACCTAAGCCAGTGTGGATTGACTGGATTCAATCGGATTTCTCGTCAGTGGAACGAGGAACTAGAACCACTTCAGGAGTTAGAGAAGGTTTTAGAGAAAGATGGTCCGCAAATAGAAAAAGCGATATCACGTTTACTCATGTTACTGGGTGCTGAAGACGGTGCTCGTTTTGATCCGCCGCAGCCTAGTGATTTGCCGCAGGCTTATGAGATGATGTTTACCGTGTTGATCTTCTATGATTATTTGTTTGCTCAAGTACCTGATGATGCATGGCTTTTAGCTAATCATGAAGACCTCGTTTTGCTCTACACAGGTAAAGGCGAGCAGATTTTGTCTAGTTTGCTAGATCGCTTTGAGAAAGATGAAATTGGCCCAGTAGAGCTGTATGCATACGCATTGTTATTTGACTCGAATGATAGCTCACTAACTCCACTAGTGGCCGAGATGGCTGAGCATAAATGTAAGCTCGAGTCGCTAACACCTGAATTGGTCTGGATTCATCGAGACCTTAGCCGCTTGCTCGAAGCTGGGCAGGGAGATTTTGATTTTTTATTAGATTATCTGCCGGAGTCTTTGGGGATAGATCGCGGTGATTTTGCAAATACGAAGGGCATGAGCATCGTCGAGAAGTTTAAAAAAACTCGCGAGCTTACGCTGTGGCTAAAAGACGCGTCGTATAAACTATCAAATAAGCGAGTTAAACGAGCTGGCCTAAGCCAGAGTAAGGTGCAGTTGGCTAACTATCAGCGGGCATTTGATATGGGCATAGCGAATGGAGCTCTCTTGTTGGGCGACATACAGCGGAGCAGTAAGTTAACAGCTAGTCCGAAGGAGGCAGCGAAGTATTATGAGGCTGCGATAGAAGCTGGAAGTGGGATGGCATGTGATCGCTTGGCCTGGATGTATCGTGACGGTGAACTAGGGGGGAGCGCAGATCTGGAGAAAGTATTTTTCTATTCTAAGAAAGGTGCGGAATTGAAGCAGCTTAACTGTATGGAAGACTATGCTTCATTTTATGATCCCAGTGATGCGGATTGGATCAGGGAAAGGAATGCCGTTGTGGGTGGCGCAGATGTCAAGAAGGCCATCAAATCTTATTCTGTAGCAGCCAATGCTGGTAGTGCTTGGGCCTGTAACCGTCTAGCTAGAATCTATCTGAATGGTCTAGCTAGTGGGGAGAAAGAGCTGAAATCGGCTCATGATTGGTATAAATGGGGATCTAAGCGAGGCTGTGAGGATTCGATGGCGATGTATGCTTCGTTTTATGATCCCAGTGATGAGGATTGGGCTAAAGAGCGGAATATCGTCGTAGGCGGGGCTGATGCGGATCTGGCAATTAAGTCATACAAAGAAGCTGTTGATAAGGGCGAAAAATGGGCTGCTTCTAGATTGGGTGAACTGTATAGGAATGGACCTGATGGCGTGGAGAAGGATCTGAAAAAGGCTCTGAAGTGGTATGAAAAAGCCGCTGAGTTGGGGCATGGTTACAGTACCTATATGGTAGCTACATATTATTTCCCCTATAATGAAAACTGGGTTCTGGAAAGAAATGCCATTGTGGGAGGGGCGGATATAGCGGAAGCTGAGGCGAAACTGCTAAAAGCTGGAGAATTGGGCTACAGCTATAGCTATTATAGTCTTGGAGACATGCATTCTTATAAGGCGTTGGGAGATAAATCGAGTTTTGAGAAAGCAATTGAATACCACTCGAAGGCGATTGAACTAGAAAATGACGAGGGCTATAGTGGATTGGCTTCCGCTTATATGATTTGGAAAGAAGATTATGCAAAGACGTTCAGCTACATTGAAAAAGCCCGTGCCGCTGGAGAGACTGACTATACAGAGTCGCTTTATCGACTCATGCTACATCATGGCAATGCGCAGATAAATCCCTATTTTGATCCAGCTAAGGCGGTAGGCCTCTATAAAGATGTAGTCGCTGACTTAGCTGATGATAGAGAGAAGTTTGATTATTACACAAGTAAGCGTAATATAGCCAATATGTATCGCTTAGGCGTTCATCCAGAGGGCAAAAACTGGGAGAGAGCGCAGGAGATCTATCTAGAGATCCAAGACCTTAGTGCAATGGCGAAGCGCTGGGCGGATGCTTATCCTAACTGGGATGGCATGGAGGAAGATAAATATTAGATCTAGCTGGAAAATCTAATCATTAGAAAAAGCTCACTTCGGGATGAAGTGAGCTTTTTTTGTTGGGAGAGAGTTTGGGCTTAGCTGCGTTTGCGGCGTGCTAGCAGGCTGATGCCTGATAGGGCGACGAGCACAGCTGATGATGGCTCGGGCACGATGGTGGCGTTGAAGCTGATCCATTCGGATTTCAGTCCGAAGTTATTATTTCTGGCGTTATCGAGATATGAATCCCACTCGACGGTGACATCGCCGACGCCATCTGGCAGGGTGATAGACCATTGGTCGCTATCGTTATTTAGGTCTGTTGTATAATAAAATGTCTGGGTGCTGGAAAATGATAGACCGTTAGTGGCGGTGAAGCCTGGATCATTGCCAGCGGCAATTTCTTCTCCTTGGGCGTAGAATGAGTTCAGCATGGTGGAGCTGAGTTGGCCCGCTGGATCATTAACTAGCGCTGTGCCGCCACCGCTCCAGCTGAGGGTGAATGTGGCCATTTGCTCTAGGTATGATACACCATTGTCACCCGATAGATTGTTGTAGGGTGATTGAGAAATAGTGATGTTGCCGATTTGATAGCCATCGTCAGCGCTTGCTGAGAAATTGACTGTTAGCGGGGCTTCGTTGGCGGCACTTTCATTGGTACTATCATTTCTGAAAGTGGTCTGAATGCCTAAGCTGCCAGCTTGGGGATCTTTGTTGGTTCCCGAGTCATTGTACCAGCCGTAGGGGGCAGTGTCGGCACCTGTGGTGGTCACATCAGTGGTGACGCTCCAGGTCCCTGAGCCTCCATTATCTGTGAAGGTTCCACTGGCATAATCCTTGTCGTTAGTTGCGCTGAAGCTGTCTGTGATGACAAAGACGCCTGCGGAACAATGCATGGGGATGAGGAAACTTAAGGCGAGAAGTTGGTGGGATTTCATTGTGGGGTGATTTGCTAAGGGGTGGCTCTGCTGAGAGAGAATGTTTGATGTCTTGTTGGTTGACGGACGCAGACTTAGTGAGATCTGTAGGATGGGTCAAATAAATATATTTAATAGGTGAAACTTGTCGTTGTTGCGTCATGAATCGATTTTCTTAATTTATGGAGGACGAGCCGCTGGAGAAGGCTAGTGAGGGGAGCCAAATCAAGTAATCAGTGCAGGGTTGGCACTTTTTTGAGCACAAAAAATAGGCGACCGAATGGCCGCCTATTTGCATGTAAAATTCTGTTTCAACTGGATTAAAGGAGCCAGCTGAAATTGCTTAAGAGGTCTGGAATATTAAGCCAATCCGCTACGTTCTAATAATGGTGTGAGCTCTGGGTCACGGCCCATGAAGTTGCGGTAGAGTTCGTCAGCTGGTTTTGAGTTTCCTTTGGAGAGGATGTGCTGGCGGAATGCTTGACCAACTTCTGGGTTGAGGATGCCTTCTTGCTGGAAGCGGGTGAAGGCGTCGGCGTCGAGAACTTCGGCCCATTTGTACGAATAATAGCCAACGGCGTAGCCGGTAGGTGATGAGAATACGTGGGATAGACGACGGGCGATGGATGGTGTCTCGGTGGCTAGCTCGGCGCGGTAGTCAGCGAGGATTTCTCTGTCGACTTCATCGAGGTCGCGGCCGCGGAACTGGTCGATGCTGAGGTGGAGTTCGAGGTCGAGCTTGCCGATGCTGAGCTGGCGCATGAATCCTGTGGCGCTCATGTAGTTGCGCGCGGCGAGCATTTTCTGGAAGAGCTCTTCGGGGATAGTTTCGCCGGTATCGTAGTGGCGGGCGAAGAGGTCGAGCGTTTGCCGCTCCCAGCAGAAGTTTTCCATGATCTGCGATGGCAGCTCAACGAAGTCCCAGGCGACGTTGGTGCCGGAGAGGGATTTGATTTCTACATCACCGAGCAAGTGGTGGAGCAGGTGGCCAAATTCGTGGAAAACGGTTTCGACTTCGCGATGGTTGAGCAGCGCAGGTTTGCCGTCGACGGGTTTGGTCATGTTGCCGCACATCAGCCCGAGGTGTGGCTGGCGTGGCTGATCTCCAGCTGGTGGCAGGCCGGTTTCGAATGAATTCATCCAAGCGCCGCCGCGTTTGGAGGCACGTGGGTACCAGTCGGTATAGAAGCTACCTAGCAGCTCGTCGTTTTGGTTGTCAAAGATGTCAAAGAACTGGACGTCTTCGTGCCATGTGTCGATTTTTTCAGCGCTGGTATCGCGCTCTTGGATGCGGATGTTGTACAGCTGGCTGACGATGTGGAACATGCCTTCCATGACTGGCTGCATGGGGAAATACGGACGCAGTGCTTCTTCATCGAAGTCGTAGAGTTCTTGGCGGCGTTTTTCTGCCCAGTAGCCAGTTTCCCATGGTTGCATGGTTTCTGGCTGGCTGCTGGTTTTTTCAGCTTTGTACTGGCGCAGCTGGTCGACGTCATCTTTGAATGCGTCTTGGATGCGGGCGTGCAGGTCGTTGGTGAAATTCATGGCGGTGGCGCCAGATTTGGCCATGCGCCGGTTGAGTGTGAGATCGCCAAAGTCTTGGAACCCGAGGATGCCAGCTTTCTCGTGGCGTAGCTCGAGCACTTCCCAGATGATGTCGGTATTGTCGTAGTCACCGAGGCCAATTTGGCAGTTGGCTTGCCAGATTTCTTTGCGCAATGAATCGTCGTCAGCGTACTGGAGCACTGGGCCCATCGACGGGTATTGCAGGTTGAACAGCCACTTTGGCTCGTCGTCGGTGGCGAGGTTTTTGGCTTTGGCCATGGCGAGCGCACCGGCGATGGCGGATTCTGGCAGGCCTGCGAGGCGTGCGGCATCGTCGACAACGAGCTCCCACGCGTTGGTGGAATCGAGCACGTTTTCACCAAATTTCTGGGTCAGCTCAGACAGGCGAGATTGGATTTCTGAAACACGTTGTTTTTTATCCGCAGGCAGGGCAGCGCCGGAGTCGATGAAGCTGGAGCAAGTTTCGTCGACAAAGCGTTTTTGGATTTCGCTCAGCTGGCTGGCTGCCGGGCTGTCGGCGAAGGTTTTGAGCCGTTGCCAGATTTCCTCATCCAGCGCGATGGATGCGTAAAATGCAGATATGGTGGGCAGCATGGCATTGAGCTGGGCGCGCTGCGCTTCGTTGTCGTTAACGGAGTCTAGGTGCTGCAGGCGTCCCCAGCCGCGGTCGAGTTCATCGGTGGATGATTCCAGCGCGCCGAAGGTATTGTCGTAGCTGAGCTGGTCCAGTGGCAAGTCGCGCAGTTGCTGGAGGTTTTCTTTGGCTAGGCGGAGCCCTTCGTTGAGGTCGGCCTCGATGCGGTCGGCAGTGAGCTGTGACCACGGAATGTAAAAATCATCAGAGAGAAATGGATGCGCATTGGGCATACATCCAAGAGACGGCAGGATGGATGTGGATTCAAGCGTAGAGTTGGCTGATTCCGCCATCGAGAGGGAGTGGGGTAATTTTTTGATCGAATTGCAGTGGTCGATATAATGGGCAAGAGAATGGCGTGGTTTTGAGTTTGCTAGTTCTAGAGCTTCGGTTTTCAGTAGGTGGAGAGAATTCATGGAAGAAAATCAACAACGAGCCGTGGTGACGGGCGGTCAGGGTGAGCTGGCGCAGGCGATTGTGGCTGAGCTAGCTGGCTGTGGGCTGGAGGTTTTGGCTCCTGGGCGCGCTCAGCTGGATGTGGCGGATGGCAGCTCGGTGGCTGATTATTTCCGCCAGCTGGAGAATGATGGTGGGGTGGATTTGTTGGTTTGTAATGCGGGGCTGGTGCGCGATGGGCTTTTGCTGAAGATGTCTGAAGCCAGCTGGGATGAGGTGATGGATGTGAATTTGGCTGGGGCGATGCGCTGTGCGCAGGCGGTGCTGCGCGGCATGGTGAAGCGGCGCAGTGGGCATGTGGTTTTGATTTCGAGTTTTTCCGCGGTGAAGCCACCAGCTGGACAGGTGAATTATGCGGCGGCAAAGGCGGGGTTGCATGGATTTGCTAAATCTCTAGCTGCGGAGGTGGGCGGACGCGGTATCCGCGTGAATGTGGTGATGCCGGGGTTTTTGCCATCGAAAATGACGGCGCATGTGGCTGGCGCGGCGCGCGAACGTGTAGAGCACGGGCATGTGATGGGCGGGGTGAGCGATGCGGCTGATGCGGCTAAGTTTATCCGCTTCCTGCATCTGGAGATGGCGCGGACGTCTGGGCAGATATTTAACCTCGACGGCAGGGTGATGAGCTAGATGGAGGAGCGAAAATACAGACCGGAGCTGGCGGTGGTGGAGGATTTTTCTGTCATCGATGAATGCGATGACTGGATTGTGCTGGGCAAGCCGGCGCCATTGCTGGTGCATCCAACTGGCCAGAGGTCGGCGTTGACGCTGCTGGGTGGTGTGGAGGAGCTGCTGCGCTACGAGGCGATCACGGGAAATTTGAAACTGAGCATCATCAACCGGCTGGACCGCGAAACCAGTGGTGTGGTGTTGATGGCGAAGAATAAATCATCGGCTAGGTATTTTGGCCGCGCTATGGAGCGACGGTTATTTTCTAAACAATATCTGGCGATGGTGGTTGGCTGGCCTGAGTGGGATGAGCTCGCTGTGGATGCGCCAATTGTCCGTAGGGGCGAGGTGGAGGAGTCGGATGTGTATATCCAGCGCATGGTGCATCCAGCTGGTCGTGAGTCGACGACTCAGCTGGAGGTAGTGGATCGCTTTGAGCGTGCTGATGGGAAATTTTCGCTGGTGCGTGTGTTTCCAAAAACGGGGCGGACGCATCAGATTCGTGTGCATTTGGCGCATGTTGGTTATCCTATTGTGGGGGATAAAATTTACGGTCCAAGCCCGGTATTGTACCAAGAATATGTCGATTTTGGTTGGTCGGCAGATTTGGCGAGCCAGCTAATTTTACCACGACAGGCTCTGCATTGTGAAAAAATGAGCGTGCAGCTGGATGATCACCAGCTGGAGTGGGTTTGCCCATTAACGGCAGATTTACAGGCATTTTTGCATGGGCAGTGATGCGTGGGTGGCTAGGATGGCGGCATGGCAAGATTAGATGATTTGGTGCGCTGGATGAATGAGGAGCTCAATCTGAGTGAGGTTCCTGATTATTCTGGCGCGATGAATGGGCTGCAGCTGGCAAATTCTGGCGAAGTAAATAAAGTGGCGACTGCAGTGGATGCGTCGTTGCCGGTTTTTGAAAAGGCAGTGGCAGCTGGTGCGGATTTATTGATCGTGCATCACGGTATGTTCTGGCAGGGCGCGCAGATGCTCACGGGGGCTAATTATAAAAAAATCAAGCTGGCGATGGATAATGATATGGCGGTTTACAGCGCGCACATCCCGTTGGATGTTCATCCGCTTTTTGGCAACAATGCCTGTCTTGCCCGTGAGATAGGCATGTCTGATGCGCAACCGTATTTTCCATGGAAAGGGATCCAGCTAGGATTGAAACAAAATATGGAAATCAGCCGTGACGAGCTGCGAGCTCGCCTAGAAAAGGCAGTCGGTGGGCCGGTCCACGTCTGCCCAGCTGGCCCCGAGAAAGTTGGTATGGTCGGTTTAATTACTGGTGGCGCTGGCTCAGAAGTTCAAGCTATGGCAGACGCTGGTATTCAAACTTATATCACAGGTGAAGGGCAGCATTGGACTTATCCATTGGCTGAAGAACTCGGCGTGAATTTGTTTTACGCTGGCCATTACGCAACGGAAACATTTGGCGTGAATGCGCTGAGTGAGGTGTTATCCGGGAAATTCAAACTAGCTAAAGAGGCCATTATTCATCCTACTGGACTATAGCTTGTTATGAAAAAGGTTGCGGTAGGATGGCATTAAGGTTAAACTTTCGTTCGATTTGGATTTATTGAAAACCTAGGCAAAAACTTAAACGATATTTAGTTACGACATGGGGTGTTCAAAAACGTTCAAATAAATTATAAAAAAAATGAGATTTTGCTTGTTGGGATCCCCCAAGCAAGGTTAGAAAGTAATGTATCGGTCACCTTTTTAATGAGGGAATCGTTCGGAAAATCATTGATTTTGGTTGATATCACGAGGGTTAAACCACAGCGGATGACAACTAAAGTCGCTTAAACAGAAATAAATCTTATGAAAAAAACCACAAAATTCGCGCTCTTCTCAGCTGCGCTTGCTGCTGTGACAGCAGTGGCCCCAGCACAGGCAGCTGATTGCGTCAGCGTTGCAAATACAGTCAAAAAGGCTGTGGCTGACTCTCCAGGTGATTTGCTTGAAGTCGTAGCCAAAACAGTTTCCGCTAATGAGTCTTGCGCATGCGAGATCGTTAAGGCTGCTATTATTGCTACTGAAGCTGAAAAAGAACTCGTTGCAGCTATCGCATCTACTGCGATGACAGCAGCCCCAGACAAAGCTCGTATCATTGCTCAGTGTTCTGTTGCTGTTGCTCCTGATGCTCTGGCTGAAGTTCAGGCAGTTTACGTTAAGTTTGCTGCAAATAGTGGTGAGTCCGGTTATAGCTCAAAAGGTGGCGAGAAAAGTGCCAAAGGTGCTAAAGAGCCAATCGCTAAACCAGCATCAAGCAACCCACTTGATTTCCCAAATGGTGGTAACGACTTTAACCCAGTAGGTCCAACAATCGGTGGTCCGGGTGGTTCTCCTCTTCTTCCTGCAGGTGTGCCTGTCGGTCAACCACCTGTAGTGACTCCTCCGGCGGCATCTCCTGACGCCCCTAATAATGGCGGTGGTAGCCAAGGTTTTGGCTCTGACGAGACCTAGGATTGTAAATTTTTTTAACGAATACATTATTAATACAAGCTATGAAAAAAACTATTTTTGCTGGAGCAATCGCGATTGCTTCAATGGGAGTGGCGTCAGCGCAGGGTCTTTATGACCTTGCTCCAAACGACGATGCGCAGGAAAGCTCACCAGTGAAGTGGTATGCGACTGCAAACGTTGGTTATGACGACAATGTAACTCCAACAATCACATCTGGTCCAGGTCACGAGCAATCAGCTGGTTACCTCAGCGCTTATGTAGGAGCTACTTTTGTGAGTGTGACTCCACAGACTACATGGGATGTTTACGGACAAATCGGTGGTATTTACTATTTCGATCCTATCGTGACAAGCAATGGCACTGACACCGAAGATCTCTTTGGTGAAGCGCGTTTAGGTTTCAATATCACCCACCGCGTGAGTGAGCGACTTCGTTTGTCTTCACGTAACTATGTCTCCTATGAGATGGAGCCAGATTACGCTTACGGCATGTCATCTGACCGTTCTCTTGAGCAGTACCTCTACTACCGTACCGATAACTCAATTGGTTATCAGTGGACTGAGCGTTTTGGTACCTATGCAGGTTTTGCAATCTATGGTGCTGATTACCAAAATTCAGCTTCTGCGAATGATCGAACAACATGGGAAGCATACCTTCAGTTACGCTACCGTGCAACGCCTCAGACCGTTTGGACTGCAGGTTACCGCTATGGTCAGACAGATAGAGATGTCCTTGGTGATAGCACCAGTCACTATTTAACTGTAGGTGTTGAACATCGTTTCAGCCCAAATACTGTATTTGCCGGTAACATCGGTGCACAGATTCGTGATACTGATAATGGCTCAGACGGAACTTCTCCATATATTGACCTTGCGCTGCGTAGTCAAGTTAATGAGCAGTTCGGATATCGTTTGTTTGCTCGCTACGGCTACGAAGATTGGGATACAACACAGGGTATTGATGGCGTAGGACTTGTTGCTTATGATACTAACGAAACATTCCGTTTTGGTATCACAGGTGATTATATCGTTTCTCCTCAACTTACTTTGTTTGCAGGAGCAAATATCATCTACACTGACTATTCAGATGGTGTGAGAAGTAATGGAACTGCAGGCCCGAATACGGACGTTTCTCTGTACAACTTGAACATTGGTTTTGCATACGCGATCAATGATGCTTGGTCATTAACTGGTTCATATAACTACACCAACTCAATTTCCGACGATATTTCAAGTCGTGACTACTCACGTAACCGTGTTCAAATCGGTGCACGTGTAGACTTCTAATTTTCTGTCGAAAATTCCGAACGTATTTGCTGCCGCGGTGTCTTACACTGCGGCAGCTTTTTTGTTTTACAAAAATGGCTTTAGTCCTCAGAACCTACTAGCGTTATTAATACAAAGTCTATGCAAGATCCTAATCCCAACCAGAGCGAGGTGTCGCTTCATGCCATTGATTATTGGCAAGTGCTCAAAAACCGATATGGCGTCATTTTGCTAACCTTCCTTCTGGTCTTCTTAACGGCAGCTGTGATCACGCAGGTGATGCCTGAGAAGTATGAAAGTAAGGCGCTAGTGGAAGTACGCCCAATTAATTACAGTAATGTTTCTTCGCGCGTTCGCGAAGTTTCTGGCCCGCAAATGACAAGGCAGTTCTTTAATACTCAGTTTGAGGTCATTGTTGCCAACGAAAATTTGAGTAGAGCGATTGAGTTGATTGCTTTAGATAATAAGTGGAGTAAAAGTCAGGCTGAGACTTTGCTCCAGCTGAGAAGTATCATCGATACCCGTCAGCGCCGCGGAACTGACCTGATTGAAATCTCCGTGCGCTATAAAAATAAGGCGGAGGCTAAAATTATCGCACAGGCGGTTGTAGATGCTTACGAAGCTGGTCGTGAGGCACGTGAAAAAGAGCAACGTGTATCAACCATCAATTCACTGGATAAACAGTTGCAGTCACGTAAAGATCGTGTGCAGGAGTTACGCAGTAACTTGATGAACATTGCAGACCGAGTTGGGGTGGTTTATATTGAGGACGAGCGTGGCGGCAGTAATATCCGCGGCCAGGCCAACCTCATTGATTTGGCTCAAACTCAGCTTTATGAAGTTGAGCGTGAAAAGGAAGAACTGAGCTTTCAGATTACCCAATTGCTCAGTTTAGAAGATGAGCAATTGATTAAATTTGTATCCGATTTGCCGGATACAGGGATGAAGGGCGTTTATGATGAATATATGTCATCGAAACGCTCATTAGAGTCATTGAAGGCATCAGGCTTGGGAGCGAAGCACCCAGAAGTGCGTATGCTTGAGCGTAATATTTCTGAATTGAAAAAAGATTTGGAATCAAGAACGAGTGGGGTTCGTGAGCTTCTTCAGCACCGTTTGACTCTGATAGAAGGGCGAGTCAATAAGATGAAATCTGTAGTGGATTCACAGGGGCAGGATGAACGTATCCGTGCTCGTGAAGTTCAAGAGTTTAACAATGCTCGCCGTGAATATAAGAGTGCGCTTGAGTTCCGTAACGAGCTAGAGCTGAAGGTGGAGAATGAAAAGGCCTCTCTCATGGTTCCGCCGAATACTATCACCATTCACGAACGACCAGTGGAAGGGATGTCACCAGTAAGCCCGAATGTCGTGCTTAACCTTGGCTTAGGTGCCGTGGTTGGTCTCATCTTCGGTGTGGGCATTGCCTTCTTCCTAGAATTCCTAGATACCTCAGTGAAGAGCTTGGAAGATGTTGAAAGATATCTCAACGTGCCAGTTCTTGCTGTTGTACCAAAAGATGTTGGTGTGCTGCATAAGCAAGGTGGCATGAGCCCTGATGCGGAGGCATATCGAATTCTACGAACGAACATCGAGTTCAACCGTAAGAACCCAGAGGACAACTCAATCACCGTGGTTTCTGGTGGGGCTGGTGAAGGTAAATCAACTACCATGGTCAACCTCGCGTATATCTGTGCGCAG
Organism: Persicirhabdus sediminis; assembly: GCF_016595495.1. Taxonomy (GTDB): domain Bacteria; phylum Verrucomicrobiota; class Verrucomicrobiia; order Verrucomicrobiales; family Akkermansiaceae; genus Persicirhabdus; species Persicirhabdus sediminis. The sequence continues at coordinate 232,128 of NZ_JAENIM010000021.1, read as the reverse complement.
GGTGGTTATACCACATTGATGATTGATGCTGATTTGCGTCGTCCACGCCTACATACATTCTTTGATATCAATAACTCAGTAGGTCTTACGAACTACCTGACTACGGATCTCTTACTTGAGGATGTCATTCTGCAAACACCAATTGATAACCTGTACTTCATGCCGTCAGGTGTGTTGCCAGCGGATGCAGCTGGTATTTTGAACTCACGCCGCATGTCTGAGCTCATCCTAGATGTGAAGCAGCGCTTTGACCTTGTTTTGGTCGATTCACCTCCAATCCTAGGTGTTTCTGACGCGTCCGTTTTGGCCAGTGAAGTTGACCTCACTATGATTGTTGTTCAGCACCGTAAACTGCCTAGACAGATGCTCATGCGAGTGAAGCAAGCGGTTGAAAATGTAGGTGGTCAAGTGATTGGTGTAGTGCTCAACAATGTTGACGTACGCAGTGATAGCCAGTACCAGTATTATACGAGTTATTATACTTACTATGCGCCAACGACTGGCGAGGAAGTCTTGCCTGATGGTGGCACGGTGAAGAAGCCAGCTGCTTCAGCTAGCCGACCAGCTGCACAAGCTCCAGCAAGTAACGACGAAGACCTTTATTAATAACCAAACCATGGCTGCGAGATCGTGGTGAAAGACGAGTTCGCAGCCTATTTATGAAAGCTATGAAAATGATAAGTTTCAAATCCCTACTCACCATGATGTTGTCAATGGTGATGTCATTGACCGCAATGGCGGACACGATCTCTACGGGCGAGATGCTGAATATCTCTATCCGCGGGGTACCTGGTGGCGAGCAAACTCGTATCACGGGGCAATATGTCGTGAGCACGGATGGTCTGCTTTACCTGCCACTTTTAGAAGGTGGCATTAAGGCCAGCGGGCGTACTTCGTCCTCGCTGTCTAGATCTATCGAGGCGGCATACAAAAATGCAGAGGTTTACACCAACCCGCGCATCACTGTGATTTCCAATAAGAACAAGGAAGAATCATTAATTGACCGCAAAGTGGTCACGGTTGGTGGTCATGTTAAGCGCCCTGGGCCAGTTCCATATCTTCGTGGTATGACCTTGTATGAGGCGGTGACGGCGGCTGGGGGTGAGACTGCCTTTGGTTCCATCCAGCGTGTTGAGCTGTTCCGCAAAAATAAACGCTACGTTTACGATCTGCGTAAAACCGCTCACAAAGGGCTGAAAATCTACGAGGGAGACAATATCAACATTCCTCAGAAAGACTGGCTGGGTAATTAATCCCGCCGAAATCCTTTATAGGCTCAGCTGGAATTCCAGCTGGGCCTTTTTCGTAAATCCCCAGTTGCTAAATTCGTCACCAAAATGAATAATGCCTACATGAGATGGTTCTTCTTCACCGTAATCCTAGCGATCTTCACAGCCTCGCATGCGCAGGCTGAGGAACCACAAATTTGGATCGATCAGCTTAGTAATGAAAGTTATGCCAAACGAGATCAGGCGACTGAGCAGCTCAGGCAATGGGGGAAGGCGACGTTGGATGAATCGCTCCCGCTGATCTATCAAGGATATGCCAAGGAAGAATCCCCAGAGGCGAAGAGGCGCCTGTTTGGCTTGCTCAAAGAGTTAGTTATCTTCCAGCGATTTCCGCGTGAGCGTGGGTACGTGGGGATCACCATGAATGATATTCGAAAGGGGCAGATGGATGTCCCCTATAACTGCGTGCTTGTTAGGTCGCTGATGCCAGATGGTCCAGCTTTCCGCGGTGGGCTTCAGCTGGATGACAAAATCTTCGAGCTTAATGGTCAGAAATTTCACGACCAAGTGGCGCCAACTGGCCAATTTGGGCAACGAGTAGCGGATATGTTTGAGGGCGACGAGGTGACTTTGAAGGTGCTGCGTGGCGACAAAGAAATAAAGCTTACCCTAGAGCTAGGCCGCTGGCCTGAAGAGCTTAAGCGGCAGAGTCGGATCAAATTTGAAGACGTCCAGCACCTCAAGGAAGCCTACTTCAAAAACTGGCTGAAAGAGCAACAAGCAAAGCAGGCTAATCTTCAACCTTAGTTGAGTTGGCTACCACATAGCTGCGGTCGACAAGGTCGATCTGCGGCGGGTTTTTCTCACTTTCAAATTGGTCGTATGCTGGTTTGAGCGACTGCCAAAATTGAATCTCTGAGTGGCTGGCAAAAGATTCCATTTGCTCAGCATCCATACGAAATGGAAAACAATGCACAGGCACCTCGTTTTGGCCTCCAGCTAGAGCCGCGGCGCAGAGCGAGTAGATCTCCTCAATCATTGGATCAGTCATGGCAAAGCAGCCCGCCGAGACGCGCCCCCCATGAACCATGATGAACGATCCAGTGCGTTCATGAGCGCGATCGTAGGCGTTAGGGTAGCCAATGTTGAAAGCTAAATGGTAACGGCTGAGGGGATGGAGTAATCCTTTGTTAGTGGCGTAGAAACCCTCAGGTGCTTGGAAATCACCCTCCTTCAGCTTGGGGCCGATCTCTCCTGACATGGCGGCTACCGAGTAGGTTTTTGCCAGCTGATAGGAAGATTTGTCTGCGCCCTTCATCCAGAGTTCCAGCTGGCGTTCCTTTTTGAAAATTCGGATGTAGACTGGATCGCCGATAGCCAGCCCTTTCACCTCCAGCTGGCTAGGCATGTATTTGGAGACTTTCTCCATCGCTTTCGCAGCTCGCTCGGGGTCGTCAGAAGAAATGTCTGACGATTCGTTAGGTTTAGCCGCCTTACAGGCAAGTATGCCTAGTGAGCCGATTAGGCTAACGGCTAGTAATCCTTTTACCCAAGTGAGCTGGTCAAACGGTCTCATTAGATTAACTTAGTGGGCTCCAGGCAGATTTTACAAATCCTTGCAGACGCTGAGGATCGGTCGCGCTGGTTTTTGCTAGGAATCCACTGTTATGTACAAAGTGAACATCCTCTTCATCGCTGATCGCATTAAAGTCCATCTGCGGGTGATCATTGAAGCGGGCGACACCATAACCTCCAGCTCGGCGGTCTGGATAGATGATCGCGGCAACTTCATTTTCCAGCTGGCGACTGAGGATGTAGCGGCCCAGCCCCATAGATGGTTCGTCGGCAAGTGGTTCAGTGCGCGGCAAAAAGATCGCTTTGATCGTCTCATTGCCAGCTGGAATCTCCCAGTGCTCACAGTGAGATTCAATGTAATCTAGCTTCTGGCGAAGGTTTTGCACGTAGTCTAGCATGTCTTCGCCTACCATCTTCATCACTTCGTAAATTGGATTTCCAGCTGCTAGTTCATCATGTTTGGCAAAGCGACGTAGCAGGGTGATATCGATTGGTGAATTCAGTTTTGCCATGGCATCACGTTCGACTCCTAACCACTTGGCTGTCACCCCCGGGCCGCGTGTATCAAACCACTCAGCTGGCTCTAACCAATCGCAAAATGCCTTAGCATCATCATATACACCGAGGTGCTGAAGGATGAGAGAAATAGAACAACACGGTGGATAGTCGCGCGGGAATTGGTGATGGTCAAAATTGCGATTTTCCGGTGAGTGTTCGCCGCCAATGTCTACCACACAAGTTTCTTTGTCAGCCAGATCCTCAGCGCTGGGTTCACGACGATAAATGGGCACATTGTAAAGTGAAACGAGCAGGCTACAGGCGATAAATTCATCTTTATGGGCACCTCCTGGATGGGTAACAATTTGTTTTATATTCATGGCGACTGGCGTGGACGTCAACTTATCTTGCTGCGGGTAATCTGCAATCTATCAGCAGAGAATAAAGTGAATCGTCAAATCATGACAATTTGGCTTTCCATTAGCACTCAAAATTGGTTTTCTTAACGCCAACAAACCTTGTCCTATGAGCCAATCAGAATCATCTCCCGTCTATAAACGCGTTATTTTAAAACTCAGTGGTGAAGCCTTAAGAGAAGTTGGCAGCCAGGATAATATTTCCCCAGAAATCGTCGAGCGAATTGCTAGCGAAATCAGAGCAGCCAAGGATGCCGGTGATGTAGAAATCGGCGTCGTTGTCGGTGGTGGTAACTTCTGGCGTGGTGCCAGCGCCAGCGCTCGCGGTATGGACCGTCCAACAGCTGACTACGTTGGCATGATGGCTACCGTGATGAATGCTCTGGCACTGCAGGGTGCGCTCGAAGCTGAAGGTGTTGAATGTGTGGTTCAATCCGCCATTGAAATGCGCAATGTAGCCGAGCCATTTGTGCGCCGTAAGGCATCTCGTCATCTAGCAGCTGGTACAGTAGTGATCTTCGCCGCTGGAACAGGCAACCCATTCTTCTCAACTGATACGACTGCCGCGCTGCGAGCCAGCGAAATGGGGGCAGACGTGGTCATGAAAGCGACCATGGTAGATGGCGTGTACGACAGCGATCCTAAGAAAAACCCGGATGCGGTCCGCTACGATACCATCGACTATCAAACATGTATTCGCGAGGAGCTTAAAGTCATGGACTCGACTGCTTTCAGCCTGTGCATGGACAACCACATTCCTATCGTCGTTTTTGATCTGGGCAAAAATGGAAATATCACTAAGGCTCTCGGCGGCGAGAATATCGGAACCGTCGTAGAGTAAATTTCAATTTCTAAAAACTAATCTAATTATGGAACCAACTACAGTCATCAAAGAAGTAGAAGACGCGATGAACAAAGCCGTTGAGTACATGGGCACAGAGTTTTCTGGTGTTCGTACAGGCAAAGCATCACCAGCTCTGATCGAGAACTTAGACGTTCACGTGGCGAGCTACGGAACCAAATCAAAGCTCAAAGCTCTCGCTGTGATCACTGTGCCTGAACCACGCATGCTCATGGTTCAGCCATTCGATCCTAGCACCGTTAAAGATATCGAAAAAGCGATCATCGAAAGCAACGTTGGCATCAACCCATCTAACGAAGGTCGTAGCTTGCGCCTGCCAGTACCGGAACTCTCAGAAGAGCGCCGCCGCGATATGGTGAAGATGGTCAAAGGTCTCGCAGAAGACGCACGCGTTCGCGTTCGTGCATGCCGTAAAGATGGCATGGACAAAGCGAAGAAGATGAAAAACGAAAATGCCCTCACTGAAGATGGCCAGCGTGATTTCGAGAACCAAGTTCAGGAACTCACTAACGCAGCGATTAAAGAAATCGATCGCATCTTCGCTCTGAAAGAGGAAGAAGTAATGACCGTCTAATTGCTGAGACAATTAAATTTAAAAAGCCTCTAGCTGGATTCAGCTAGGGGCTTTTTCGTCGCCAAGCGTCGCCAAGCGTCGCCATGCTAACGGCTCACCAGCCCCAAACAATGGGCGGTGTGATAATTTTGATGCGACCTCCTGAATTGTTTTCGCTCTCTTCGAGCGCGGTGACCACATCACCTTCAAACTCGACAACAATTTTGCCTTTTTCTTCCACTGTTGTGTGCGAGAGCTGTTGATACACTTGCCCCGATCTAATATCTCTGACGGCGCGATAATGTTTTTTCTCCTCTAGCTGAATGAACTCCCAGCTGCCTGTGACCCCATCCTTCGTCTGCCGCATGCTCTTCTTGGTTGGTTCTCCTAAGGACTGAGAGACTTCGTCCAGCGTCATGCCAATGGCGACCTCTTTATTATTAATCAGGGCGGTCACGATCATCTGGCGCTCGTAGAGTTTCTTTAGATTCTCAATGAAGTCCTTATCTGTGGAGGCCATTAATTTTGGCGATACCCAGCCAGCGACACCAGCATGCTTCGCCTGACCTCTGACGCGATAGGCTTTGTCAGTCATAGCTAACAACTCAACCTTGGTGCCTTTGGCAAAAACACCGAGATGGCGGTTGGCTGTTTTGGTGGCAAAGACGTTGGCATCCTCAGCTACAATCAGCTCGATTTTGCGGTCGATATGTTGGTCCAAGTAAATGACCTCGGGATCGTCATCGAGCAAGGAACGGCTTTGCGCGAAGAGAAACGAGCTGGAAAAAATTAGAATGATGAAGCTGATACGCCACATAGTGATTAAAGCTAATCACGCTGGAGAAAAAATCCAGTGAGATTTTTTCCTAGTCCGTTTAAGCGATCAGAGTGCGGAAGTTGCCGTCACGGAGTGTAATCTTCTCAGCGTCCAACATTTCTAAAAATGGCATGATCAACTTGCGGTTGGTCGCCAACTCCTGGCGCAGCTCACTAGCAGTTGCTTGGCCGTGGCTGAGGATGAATGCTTTCACCTGCGCGATGCATTGTTCCACTTGCTCAGCGGTCATGAGGATGCCGCCATCCAGTTCTAGCAGCCTGCCGCTTCTGATGAGGAAATGGTAAACCTGCTGGTGTTGCGGAGTCGTTAGTAGCTCAGTTTTTGCTGGCGGGAGCAGTTTGGCTTGCGTGATCGTTTGGTAAATTTGTTCAGCTAACGATTCTAGCTCAGCTGGAATTTCTGTCAGGTGATTATTGCTGGCGATTCCTTTGTCTGTCTTTTTAAATCCATCAGCGCATAAGGTCGCGAGTACCAGCTGAACTTGTCTATCCTCATTGAGCTCTAGCTGTTTTTCCCACTCACCACTTGGCATCGCGGTTTGTTCTGGATGGTTATTGTGCCAATCAAGCACCAGCTGTTTGGCTTTGTTAATAGTTGGCAGCCACCACTCTGCTAGAACCAAATGCCCTAGCTGAGAGTTCACCACGTTTTGGTGCTTCAGTCGGTTGACGGCACGCGTTAGCTCCGCATCGGAGAATTGGTGATTAGTGAGTAAACGATCTTCGGCGAGAACTTTTGTCCGTTCCAGCTCGGTCTGCAATACCGACTCTGGGCTGAGTTGGTCTAGCCATCTAGCTTCGAGCCTTGTCAGTCTATCAGCGCTGCGGAACTGCGCGCGCTCGGCAAGCGGGTCGAGAACAACCACGCCAGCTAGCGTTTGGCTCTGCGCGCCATCGCGAAGAATAGCATGTTCATTCAGCTGAAAGAAGTGAGCTTCGTCGAGCCGCAGTTGTGCGTATGTCTGCTCGCCCATTTGCAGCTCGTTAGTGCCATGCAGGATAACTCTAGCCCAAACGCGATGAGCACCGTGATGTAACATCACCTTCTCGGTATGTTTGAGTGTGCGCGGTGCGAGTTTGCCAATAGGTCTAGCATCTCTGCTCAGGAAAACGTCCAGCGTATCGCTCAGTTTTCCAATGCCTGTCGCGCAAATGTAGTCACCTTTATGCACGCCAGCTTTGCCGTTAGCGGCGATGGATAGATCGGGTAAATTTAGCGCAGTACGAGATCCCGGTACCGCCACCTCGCTAGTGCTGTTATGGTTTTGGATGTTGCGCACGCTGCAGCTCAGCTTGCTAGGCAGGCAGATGAGTGACTCACCTAGCTGGATAGGGCCGCCAACTAATGTGCCCGTAACCACAGTGCCGACTCCACGAGGAGAAAAAACGCGGTCGACCGCGAGTTTGGCTGGAAGATCAGATCTAGCGGAATCACGTTTGGCTAGATTTTTAATGATGGCCAGCTTGAGCTCGTCCAGCCCATCGCCAGTGTGGGCGGATATAGGGATGATTTGGGCTTCGGCGATACCGCTACCTGCGATTTCTTCGCGTACCAGCTCAGTGGCAAATTCTATATCTGAGCAGATGTCACATTTGGTGAGGGCGATGATGACCTCGTTGATGCCGAGGTATTGAAGTATCTGCAAGTGCTCTTCTGACTGTGGCATCCAGCCATCATCAGCCGCGACACAAAATACCACCAAATCTAGCGCACTGACTCCAGCTACCATGTTATTGACAAAATCAGCGTGGCCGGGCACGTCGACAATGCCTAGTTGGTAGCTGTGCTTAGCGTCGCTTAGCTCGGCATGGGCAAACCCTAACTCGATAGTGACACCGCGTGACTTTTCCTCTGGGAGGCGGTCCGGGTTAGTTCCTGTTAGCGATTGAATGAGGCTGGATTTACCGTGGTCAATATGGCCAGCGGTCCCCAGAATAAAATGTTTATCCATGCTGATAGTGAAAGATGATTAGGCCCCACTGAGCATTACCTGATTCTAGAATGCAGTGGATCTAATGACTGATTGTCGACTTGGAAATGGATATGAGAGAAGGCTTCGATGTCAATAGTTAGTTCGCCGTAGCTCTGGCTGTAACCAATGATTTTTCCATCTTCGAGGCGGTCAAAACGCATGGTGATAAAGCCACCTTCATGGAACCATGCGCGTAAGTCGTTAGCTTGCCAAATCGGCGCGTCAGCTTGTGAATCAAACTCAATGGATGATACGCGGTCAGCTGGAACTTCGATCTCTGCAAACTGAGTTTTCAATGAGATGAAACCATCTTTCACTGCGACGACCGAACCGCGGATGGAATCGCCATTGCGGAGTTTGATCTGGTGAGGCGCGGTTTCTTCATCTTGCTCAAATGTTGGCGGTGTAATCAGTTCGTTAATGGCTGATTTTTCCATGCCATTCCACGGTCTAACATTGATGTTGCTGACACGCATCGGTTTGCTATCAGATGAGGCAAAGATGAGGCCTTTTTTAGCTTTCGCTAGGTTTGGGTTGTTGGAGCGCAGCATGCCAACACGTTTGCCATCGATGACTACGGTGAAGTCGCCATTTTCTTTGTTAGCGTAGATCTCTATGTGCGCTTTCTTACCTTGGGTATTAGGATTATCCCATTTCAGGAATGAGGTCATGTGGGCGTTATTTGCTTTGCCTCCTTTGACCTGAAGCCGCACTTGGCTGCTCATGATGGAGATGACATAACTGTGGCTCGGGTGGTTAGTATTGATCTCATTAGCATACAGGTGAACTTCTAGGCTTGGGCTATTGGTCCACTCCATCATGAATGAGATATAAGCTTTATCCCTGAGGCCAATGTCTTGGCCGATGTGAGCTGCTTCGTTAGAGATGAGTGTGCCATTGGAGAATGTCCATGACTTTGGGCTAGAGTTTACCCACTCGCTGAGTTTGTTGGGGCCGTAATACGAGCCATTTCCTTTGTTGAGAATGTCTAAGGAGTCGACCATGCTTCGCTGGATGGTGACCTCACCAGCGTACCAGGTTTTGAGTACAATTTCGCTGGCTGATAGGCCGATCAATTCACCTTGCAGGACATCACCTTGTTGCTCAAGGAACCTTGGTTTACATACGACTCGGGCAATATTGTTGGGGATCTGACGATCACTAGCTGGTCCAGTGGAACTCATGCCGATGAGTTCAGATTTGAGAATGTTAGCTGGCAGCTTTAGATGAGGTGATTCTATAGCAAGTGATTGCTCGTCGGTGCTGTTTTTCAGACTCGCATCTAGAGAATCGCGCCCTTTGAAATAGAGCTTGCTGATAGGTTTGTCAGCAGGCGCTTCATTTTCCTCCGCCCTTGCCTTTGCTGGGTGAGCTAAGTTGGCTAGGGCGATTCCCAAAATGATGTATTGGATGAATTTATTGGGCATCAGCTTTGCTTGGGTTAGATAGTGAGGTGACGGCAGATAGATTGATTTTGCAGGGGCCGAGCAGTGGGTGAGTAGTCAAGAGTGTGCCGTCATTGAGTGAGCTGGCTGACAGTTTGATATGCCCGTGGCCACTGAGCTCAGCTTGCATGCTAGTTGGCGGAGATGGCGCGTTGGCTTGGTCATCTTGTTTGAAGAAGAGCGCACTGATTTTTTCCATCGGCGCCTTTACTTTGGTCTGCTCGTTAGGTTGGATGAAGGTGAGTTTGGTTTTTTTATTCTCAGTGATGAGAGCATCAAAATTACAGCGGATAACATTGCCAATGTCATCGACAAGAACATCTTGAGAGCGATCGGTGATCTTGCTGGTTTGCTCTGGGCGGCTGGTTCCGTTCCACGCTTCTATGGAGATTGATTCGATATTTAGCTGGCTGCTGCTTTTGTTGTTAGCAAAGCTGATATACTTTCCCAGTGGTGCCGGTAGTGCGCTGGTACAATCTTCGATGTGTTCGTCCTCGAGGTAGAGTGAGATGGCTCCCGTGCTTTGGTTGACACGAAGTTCGACATCCATGTGGTTAGCTGGAAGGTTATCTGGCGCGGCTTCTGCCAGCTCTAGCAATGTGCTGAAGCCATGTTCTTTTGAGATGCTAGAAAGACGCAGCCCGGCATCATTGTAGACTAACTCATAGGCGTTATCGTTGTTTGTCTGAATGGAGCTTTGCACTGAGCTAAAGCGCATGCGCATGCTGATGCCGTCTTGCCAGCTGATTCTGAATTTCAGGATGTAATTTTCCGGTAGGTCAAATTGGCGCGATAAGGTTCCGCGTCCGTCGGCATTGACGTAGCGTCCATCATCGAGTTCCCATTGGCCAGACTGGCTGTTTTCCCAGTTAGCGACGTCGTCGATGCCTGAGTGAATGATTTGGTTATTGTCGACACCAACGATGATTCTATCAATGAGCTCGCGTTTGATAGAAAACTCACCAGCATACCAAGTATTGATGTGGACCGCCTGTTGGTCGATGTGGGTGATGTCGCATGGCAGGGTGTCGCCATTAATGAGTACCAGCCGGTTGTGGTGCAGTTGGTGAGCTTGGCTCTGCTGGTCGATGGCGATGTTCTTTATGCTGTCGCCTACGATGGTAAGAGGCTCGGTGGCAAATGGCGTTTTAATGCTGAGTGATGAATCATCATTCAGAGCCGTTAGGGTGCCGGTGATTTTATCGCCGCTGGTCAGAGTGAGTGTATCAGCTGACGCAGGCAGACAGAGCAGCCCTGCGTAGGCACAGGATAGAAGTCTGATGATGTGGTTAGAAGCGGTCATCCCAAAGGTCGAGTAATGATTGGTTAGCTGAGAAATCTAGCGTGCTGGCAAAATGAATGGAGATGGGGACGTTTCCTATCAGAGAGTGTTTGATGTTGAGGTGCTGGTGGTCAGATTTTACTAACGATCCAGAGATGCGCCCGTAGGGAGCGAGGAATATGCGGCTGACCTGGTTGTCGTTTTCGCTTTCTTGGCTGATGTTTTCGGTGGCGAAATTGATGACTTTAACCTCATCGAGTGGTACGCTGAGTTGTGAGTCGTACGGCCCGTAGAAGGTGACTTTACCATTGTTGATAGATTCGCAGTTGCCAGCCATTCTATCGATGCCGTTGTGCAGCATGATGAGGTCTTGGTCGGAGACTTCCATGCTGGCTGGGCTATCAAAATAGCCAGACCACTCGCTGATGCTGAGCTGGGAGATTTTGAAAATATTTGAGCGTGTGTGGTTATTGTTACCGTTGCTCAGTGCTAGGCTGAGTCCCTTGGTATGCACTTCGCTACCTAGTGGCCATTGTTTGATTAGCTGGCCGTCGATGAAGAGTAAGAGTAGCCGGTTAGGGCGGCTGATACGGATTTCTACGGCCATCTTTTTGTTGGCCATAGCGCGCACTGAGCTGGATCGGTCGCTGATTTTTTGCGATGTGATTTCACCCTTTTCGTCTTCAATCAGTCTGAGCAAATTGGCATTGTGCTGGCTGAGTGTGAGCACATAACATTGGCCGGTGACCTCGCCAATTTTTTGCATGGTGCTGAGCTTTTTCTTGGCGCTAGCCGCGGCATCTTCATCTGCTAGGTGAAGGTTTGGCGTTTCTGCAAACAGCGCGACGTTGAGGTAAAAGAGGTCTCGCCACTCGACTTCAAAACGCAGGCTGCATTGGTCAGTGAGTGCATTTTCTCTAACGAGATGTTGGTTGCTGTCTGAGGTGGAGTACCAAGACAGGCCATGGTGGGTCCAGTCGGTGGGATCTTCTGCGGGCAGCTCTTCATCGTCGAATTCCTCATCACCATTCTCTTCAGGTGAGCTGACTTGTACCCAGCCATCTTCATTGAGTGGCCCGTAGTAGAGCAGCCGTCCTTGATAGGGGTGTGAGTAGATGCTTTTTAGCTTATTGCGCGGAATGCTTAGGTGGCCGGCGTAGTCGGTATCTAGCTGGATGAAGTTAGCATCTAACGATTCTACTTTGGCTGGCAAAATATCGCCATTGCTGAGCTCGACAAACTGAGTGTACTGGCTGGATTCAGCTGGCTGGGCGTTGTTGAAAATAATGCGGTGAAGTTTATCTTGTTTGAAGGCAATGGCCTGCTCGGCATGATCATTTTTCCATACCACTTGGCCCTGGCTGTCAATCGACTGGTATTTGCCGTGCAGCTGGTCGTTGTTGGCAAAGCGCAAGAGGTCGCTCTGGCCGTGAACGAGCAGGCAGCTGGCCAATGAACTGAGTGCGATGGTGAGCGCTTGGCTGATTTTAAGATGGTGATTGGGGAAAATCATTTTTCGTAGATGGGGAGGAATCGATAGTTGAGCGCTAGAGAAAGCAAGGCGCCTGCTGTGGAGTAGGCGTTGCCGCGGTTGCCGGCCCACGATCCATCAGGCAGCTGGGTGGCTGCGAGTAGCCGGATGTGGTTTGCGTTCCATACTTGCCATGTTTCTTCGTCAGCCTGGAAGAGCGCCTGCGACATGTAGTACATGAAGTAATATGGGTAGGAGCTATCTTGATAGGTGATCTCTTTTTTGAGGTATTCTAGCGATTTTTTAAATTTGTTGCTTTCAGTTTGGTTTGTCAGCGATAGGCAAAGGTTGCCGATAGCAGTGAGAGTGACGCGACCACCAGCATTGCTGGTGTAGCCGAATGAGCCATTGCTGCCGCAGCAGCTTTTCATGTAGTCGATAGCTTTTTGCAGTGCGGCATCAGGTACGGGAATGCCAGCATTTCTCGCTGCCATAAGTGCTACGATCTGGCAGCCCGTTACCGTGGTATCTGGGTGTTTGTCTGTTGGAGAATATCGCCAGCCGCCGAGGGAGTTATGTTTTTGCGCGGAGAGGATGAGGTCGACGGCATTTTTCAGCGCTGGCGCGATTCTGGGATCATCTACCATGCCGTAACATTCAGCTAGTGCGAGGGTGGCAAATCCATGATCGTACATTTGCGGGCCGATGAAGCCGTTGGAATTTTGCCCATCAACCAAGAAGCCAATGCATCGGCTAATTTGCCCAGCGTAGGGGCCGGTATTTGGGTCATCACCGTGGGCGAGCATGGCAATGGTGCAGAGTGCGACGACACCGCGGCGAGAGCCCGATTGGTCGCCCCATGCGCCATTTTCATTTTGTGATTGAGAGAGGAATCGAAGCCCGCGGGTGTACATTGCTTCCAGCTGGCCAGGAATTGGATCATTTTGCTGACGCGGCAGCGATTGAGCGTCTAGCTGGCTTTGGGCCACAAGACAGAGCGCGAGAAAAATGGTGATGAGAGATTTCATTAAGGCTGAATTTGTTTGGTAGCTCCTTTGTTGAATGCGTCCATGGCTTGGCGAAATTCGCGCGGCACGCTTTGGCCTGATTTACCGGAATTCTTGGGCACGGTGCGCTCGCTTGGGTTGAGTTCGTTGTCCGCATCATTGGCTGGGCCTTGGGCGTCTCCTTCACTTTCACCGCCGCCACCTTGGCCAGGTTTTTCACCTTTGCCTCCTTTGCCACCTTCTTTCTGGGTCTCGCCAATGTCGCTACCGCCATCCATCATATTTTGCATCATCTGCAGCATGGAATCCATACCGCCTTGGTCGCTCTGGCCTCCTTGACCTTGACCTTGACCTTGTTGGCCTTCGCCCTCGCCTTCTTGGCCCTCGCCTTCACCTTCGCCTTGTTGGTTTTGTTTATTTTTCTCTTTGGCTGCTTCGAAGATTTTTTCGATGATTTGTGTCTGGATGGCTAGCGTATCGCCGTCGGTGATATCGCTTTCCAGCCGGTCAGTGGCTTCGCCCATGAACCCCTCAAGCTCTTCTAGCATGCCGATGATTTTTTCGTTAGCCTGCTCGTCGATGAGTTCTTGCACATCTGCCGCCAGTTCGTCTTGGTTGCGAGAAATACGATACGCGTTATTTGCAGCGGCTGATTCTCCAGCGGATTCTATCATCGCGTCGGTATCCAGCTCAGCGTTGGCTGGCACAGTGGCGACGAGACCGATGATAGCGATCGATGTGCAGATGCTTCTATAGCTTCTGTAGTTATGGGCAATCATATCGTGCTTGGTGACTGGTTGTCTTTTTCAGCTGGTGTGCCGGGTTCATCTTTCAGCTCAGCTGGCGCTGGGCGCTCACTGGCTGGATTTTCTTCCATGGTGCGCTTGAGTTGCTCGGCGGCGCGAGTGCGCGCGCGGATGTCGGTTTCAGTCTGAATCATCTTCATGACACGCAGCATGAACTCGAAGTCTTGATCGGCCATGCCGCCGCCGCCACCTCCTCCGCCACCACCGCCGCCGCCGCCAGAATTACCATCGAGCGTTTTTGCCCAATCGCGCAGTTGATCGGCCCATGCGCTGGCATTGCTGAGTGACAGGTAGCTGACGTTGGCCTGAGTGGCGGTAGTGAGCCGCTCCATGGCTTCGGTGATTCTGGCATTTTCCATTTTTTCAGCCAGCTGCTTGTGTTCGTCTTTTTGCGTGCGGGCAAAATAATGTGCGAGATCTTCTTTGATCCAGCGGATGTCGTTGGCGGTTTGTTTTTGCTCAAGGAACAGCTCGCTGATGGTGCGGAAGTCGACTGGATCAAGCTCGTCCATTGATAAGCCGATGATTTTTGGCAGATTCTCTTTGAAGCTGGCGCTGATGCCGTCTTCTTGTGAGGCGGCACGTTTCAGCCGGCTGACAAATGTGCCAGCTTCAAGTTGTTCGTTGGCTTGGTTGGCATTTTTCAGTGCCTCATTCATCTTTTGCACGGCAGCTTGTTGTTTTTCAACGGCTTCCTTGAGGTCCTCTTTGGCCTTTTCTGGGGTATTGCTGCGCTGCTCGGATTCTTCGAGTTTCTTCTGCACCTCAGGCAAATCTTTTTCAGCTAGCTCACCGATGGATTGTTTGGCGTCAGCCATTTTGCGCAGGGTGCTTTTTTCGATTTCGCCATTGCGCACGGCATCTTTGAATAGCTGCTCGAGCTTTTCATCTAGTTTCTTGAGGCGCTCGATGCTTTCCTTTTCAGCTTGGTTTTGCTGGTTGAGTTTTTCTAATGCCTCGTCGGTTTGCAGATCGTCGGCGTCGAGTTTTTCCAGCCGCTTATTTTGATCTAGCTGGTTTTGCTCACGGCGCAGTGCTTCTTCGAGCTCGCCGATGGCTTTGTCGTATTCGACTTTGAGCACTTGTGCGTGTTCAGTTTTTGAGAGGATGTAGATGGTGATGGGCGCGGAATACGAGCGCTCGCGATCTGGGTGGTAATCTTGGGCCCAAGCACGCACGGTGAGTTTTTGCGGCAGGATATCCAGCGTCATTGGTGCGAAGGCGAAGTCGTGGTTGAGGTTTGTTTCTGTTGGCGATCCTTTTTTCAGCGTCAGCTCACCAGCAGCTGGTGTTTCTGGGCTCGGGCGGGTGAACTCACCTTGCCAGATGATGCCGCACGCTTTCAGGCCAAAATCATCTTCGCCGACGATCTCGAAGTTGACGGTCTCTTCTTCCAGCATGACGTGCTGGCGCTGGATCCCTTGGAGGTAGGCAGCTGGAGCGGCGTCAGGTTTGCTTTCTAGCTGGACTTTGATGGCCTGGTCAGTGGCGAGCCCGTAGATGTCTTCCCAGTCGAGCGGGATCTGTAGCGACTGCTGGCCAATGGCAATTTTCTCAGTGGTCAGCTGGTTGCGTGAGATGCTAACTTTGAGTGCTTGGGCATCACCGGTGCCTTCTGCGGTGAGCGGAATAATTTGCCCGCTGGCCGTGGCGATGTTGCGGTTGATGAATGCTTGGATTTCTACTTCGCTGCCTTCCAGCGCGGTGAGGAATCCAGCTCTGAGGTCGGTGGTGAGTGGCGCTTGTTGCAGGTATTCTGGGTAGTTCACCGTAGCCTCGATACGCTCGATGACCGGGCGGATGATAGGCTCGGCTTGCAGCGTGTAGCGGGCGTCGCCAACGTGGATGCGGATGCGATCTTGGCTCTGCTGAGCTGGAAAGTTGAAATGATAGGCATCACCAACAAGTGGGGTTTCAATCCATTCTTGGTTGCCGTATTGAGCGCGCGCCACAGCTGGCTCGTCGGATTCTTTTTTCAAGGGCGCCTCGATGGTGAAGGCCTCGCCGTAGGGAACCATCAGCGGTGTGCCCAGCTCGGATAAATCGAGGTTGGTATAGGTGAAACGCTCGGTGTCTGAGAGCGGTAGCAGCCAGCGCTTGAGTGAATTCAAGCTAGCCTGCGGGGTGAAGACCAGAACCGATGAGGTGATGAGAAAGAGACCGAGAACCACTAGTGACCACTTGCGGTGGCTGGAGGCTGGTAGTGCTAGCTCGAGGTCGCGGTGTGAGACTTCCTGGGCGACGGCACGCAGCGCTGCCTGGCGCAGGGCGGGTGAGAGTGAGTTTTTATCTTCGTGCTGATCTTGCAGTTCCACGGCGCCGAGTAGGCGGTCACCGAGTCTGGGGAAACTTTGAGCAATAAGTTTGGCTATCTGGTTTTCACGGCGGTGGCGAAAAACCCAGCGGTGAATCCAGAATGGCGCAAATAAGGTGAACAGAGAAACGCCGCCAATCAAGATGCTCAGGCGCAAGGTGCCCGAGGTGGGTAAGAGACGGTCGAGTGCAAATACTAGCAAAAATGACGCGAGTAAACCAAAGACACCAGCAAGTACCGCCTCGGCTACTTTGATGTGCCAGAGACGTTTACGGAATTTTTCCAGTTGGGCACGCAGCTCCTCAGGGAGAGGTGCTTCGTGATTCTGATGATTGGGATCCTGCATGGATAATAGATGTTGAACCTTAAGATTACAGTTATACGAAATTCCGCCAGTGCTTTTCTATGAAAAACGTAGGGTACGATCATGACCTGCTGCGAGAAATTTCCCAGTTAATTCACCAAACTAACCGTAATTAACTGATGTCGCCTAGCTGAGGTGGTTGGCAATGTGCAGATTATCGATTCATTTGGCCGCGGCGAAGTGAGCCAGAAAAACCCATTTTTGAATGACAATTATCAGCCAGAAGGCTTAATTTATAAGGGAATGTGATTATGTTATATAAAAATGCCTGACATCTTTTTGCTGGTTTTTCTCACTGATTTCCAATCTCATAGCGGTGCCTTTTGCTGCTGGCGGTGTTTGGTTGCATGGGCTAGCTAGACATAGCAAAATGAGTGATTAAGACATGAAAACGTGTTTGCTTGGCGCATATCGAGCTTGCATTTTGGTAGAAAGCTATTATTTCCCAGCCATCTGATGAGAGATTTACAGACAGCCCCCGCTTGGACTGCAGAGGATCTTGGCCTACCGTTGCCAGATACTCGCCATGCGTGTTCTGTGTGCCTGCCTACTTGGGATTCCATTGTGGGATATGAAGAAGGGCGCGACAAAGTGATGCGCAAGCTGCGCAGTGGATACCCTAGATTTTGTATTCACCCAGCTGTTGAGCGAGTGTTTGCTGAGGCTACTACAGCTCTTGCGAGCCCGGGCCAGAAGGCGGTATTATTTCCACGCAAAGAGGCGGCTCAGAGAGCCCAGCGGTATGTAGAAAAGCGCACCAGCGAGGCGACTAGCATTGTCAGCTACGAGGGCATGCACGCGCTGTTGGTTTCAGAAGAAAATCTTAAGTTGGCGATGGAGTACTGGCGCTTTACCGGCGAAATCATTTCCAGCCGCCAAGCTGTAAACGTGCTCGAGGGCAAGGACGCCCAGCCAGATGAACCGCAGGTGATTCGCCACCAGATGGCGCGACTTGGTGGTTACCAAGCTGAGGACGTTTACCTTTACGAAAATGGCATGGCGGCGATTTATGCTGTTTACCGGACGATTTCAGCCAGCCAGCCAAGCAAGAAAACATTGCAAATTGAGTTTCCCTACGTGGACGTGCTCAAGGTGCAGCAGCATTTTGGTCAAGGCGTTGTATTTCTCAATGAGGCCGTTGGCGAGAGTTTGGATGAAGCGCTGCAGCGCATGACTCTGGGTGAGTTTGCTGCGGTGTTCTGTGAAATGCCAAGCAATCCGCTGCTACGCACCGTTGATCTCGCTAAAATCTCAGCGGCTTGTCGCGAAGGTGGCATCCCTCTGATTGTTGATGATACTGTGGCTAGCGCCTACAACATCGACGTCACGAGCTACGCGGATGTGATCACCACAAGCTTGACCAAATGGGTGTCAGGTAAAGGCGATGTGATGGCGGGGCAGGTGACTTTAGTGCCTGAATCACCATTTTACTCAGAGCTGAGAGAGTTTTTTGAAATCGACTGCCCAAGCGGTGTGCGCCTGTATGGCGACGACGCCTCGGTGCTGTCATTTAATGCTGAAGGGTTCTCTGAGCGCATGGCAAAGGTGAACACAGCTGGTGAGTTGGTAGCTGATTTCTTGCAGGAACACGCGGCTATTGATTCTGTGATGTTTCCTAAATTTACCACGGCAGCTGAGTATGAAAAACTCATGCGCGAAGGCGGTGGTTTTGGTGGGCTGATTTCATTCACGCTCAAACAGGCCAAGAAAACAGCGAAGTTTTACGACGCGCTGCAGCTGACTAAAGGGCCGAGCCTCGGCACCGATTTCACGCTGGTGTGTCCATTCACCATGTTGGCTCACTACGACGAGCTCGACTGGGCAGAAGGCTGTGGGGTTTCCCGTAACCTCATCCGCATCTCAGTGGGCTGTGAAGATGCTAACTGGATCATTGAAAAGCTCGAGCAAGCGCTGGATGCTGTTTCTTAGCGCTGCGCTTTGCTAGTGCGGCATAAGGTTCGGGCTGCGCCCTGAAGGTATGGCCTTCGGCCTAAGGTTCGGGCTGCGCCCTGAAGGTGTACGGTGGCTGGTTATGGTTGATTGCGCTGGTCGATTGTGTCGTGTTGTAGATTCGAGTAGCTGGTTTGCTGCCAGCCGAGTGATAGGAAGCTGTTGACGGTGACGCGCGCGATTTTTTCTCCATTGCTGGTGGTCTGGCTGACTTCGTAGACAATAAACTCGCCGAAGTTGTTGCCAGTTCCGCGGTCGAGTTGTCTCAGTTCCAGCTGGCTGGTGTCGATGGCATGGTATTTCTCTATAGTGGCTAATGCTGCCTGCTCGGCGGATGGGTCGGTGATGGTCATGTAGTTGAGCGCAAACCAGCCAGTCGCTAGGACGGCTAAAATGAGGCTGAAGGTTTTCAGCAGGGAGATGAGTGGCTTTATGTTAGTTTTCTAGCAGGGTGATGTGGTCGGGCAATGAAAAATAACAGATCGTTTTAGTTTTCTGTGGGTTCTTGCTGGGCTGAGATTTTTTTATTTCGCCCACGTGCGAGCTGCTGTATTTCCGCACTTGCAGGTAAATAACCTGTCAAAAAGTGAATATAAAAATAACTAGTGAGTCCAAGATGGCGAACTAGTGAGAAATTAAATAAATGATAAAGAAAACACTAACTAAATTGGTTCCCATTCTTTGTATTGCCCTATTCACTACATCTTGTTACGTCGAAACTTCTGCTCCTGTCTATGCTTCGGCAGGCCATTCGGTGCCGCGTGGCCACACCCGTGTGGTGATCAGCGGGGTGTCGTATTGGCATTCTGGCAGCAGCTACTACCGCTACTATCCTAGCCGCGGTTATGTGTCCTGCGCGCCACCGCGTGGAAGTAAACATTACGGGGTGAGGCATCACTCAGCTCCAGCTAGTCGCACGAGCTATGTGAAGTCGCCACCGCGTGGCGCCAAGCAGGTGCGCGTGAACAATAGCAATTACTGGGTGGCTAATAACCAATATTACCGTCATGACTCCGGTAAAGGTTATCGTCAGGTGAGTAAACCTAAAGCTGCGCCTCAGCCAAAGCCAAAAGCAAAGCCAGCTCCTAAACCTAAAGCGAAACCTGCTCCGAAGCCAAAGTCTTCAACTAAGAAGTCATCTAGCTATTCATCAAATCGCCAGGATGACAGGAACAGATCTGACTACAGAAGGTAGTCTGAGTGTGTCGGGCTGAATGGTTAATCTATCAGGTTTTCTAGCAAAAATGGAGAGTTGGCTCCATTATACTGACGTAAGTTTTTTGAAAGCTGGCTAATTGCTTGGTGATTACCTTGTTTGGTAGCTGGATAAGAATAGCAAAAAGCAACCAGTGTCAGCTCTGCTGACACTGGTTTTTTTGCCTCTATGCCTTATAGACTAAAGGAGAAATGTACTTCTTTATTTGTCAAATTGCGTTTAGGAACGGTCGTTTGCAGGGCGTGGATGCTGTAATGGCCTGAGATCAGGCGTTTAGTAGAGTATTTTTAACGATAAGCTGAGTACTAATTGTCAAATTTTGCGCGAAATTTGCTTGTGAAATTTTTAACAAGCCCTAAAAGCCCCGCAGAAGTCATGGCTAATTTCTTTCCACGTTGGTCCAATTTAGTTCCGTTTCAGATCGCAGGATCTGTTGCGTGTATCGCATTAGGTGTAGCTGCGGGTTTTGCATATTATGCAACTCCGAAAGCACAGAGGGTCGGCTATCAGCCGGACCAGCCTATCCCCTTTGATCACGCATTGCATGTCACTCAGAACGGTATTGATTGTCGTTACTGCCACAGTTTTGTGGAAGAGAGCGGCCATGCCAATGTGCCTACGGCTGACACTTGTTGGAAGTGTCACCAGCACGTACAAACGGAGAATCCGAAGCTTGAACCACTGCGAGCAGCAGTTGATGAGAGTTACGCAGGGTATACAGGTAAACCCATCGAGTGGGTGCGCATTCACAAAGCGCCCGACTACGTTTACTTTGATCACTCAGCTCACCTTAACCGCGGTATTTCATGTGTTAGCTGTCACGGGCAGGTCGATGAAATGCGCAAAGTCTGGCATGATAAGAGCCTGAGCATGGATTTCTGTTTGGAGTGTCACCGCGCGCCAGAGAAGCACCTGCGACCGCTAGAAGAAGTGTATAATTTGAAGTTTGATGCGGCTGAATATCTCGCAGCGCATCCTGAGTTAGGGATCAAAGTTGAGGCTGGAGAAGATGCCCAGCTGGCTTTGGGCAAGGCCCTAAAAGAGAAGTGGAGCATTCAGCCGAAAGAGAGCTGTTTCACCTGTCACCGATAATTTCGTATCCCACGCCTGCTAATAGGAAAACAAAGCATTTAGAAAGATAATGAGCGACCGCAAGATGAATAAGGCAGAAGAGACCGGCACGAAAGTGTGGCGTAGTCTTGGCCAGCTGGAGGATACGCCACAGTTCCGTGAGTATTTGGAACGTGAATTCCCAGAGGGTTCAGCCCAGATTGAGACCGAAGAAGATCGCGAGGTAACTCGCCGTTCATTCATGAAGTTGATGGGGGCATCTACAGCTTTGGCTGGATTTGGTTTGGCGTCATGTCGCCGCCCTGAATCATTGATCGTTCCTTTCGCTGAGGCACCTGAATGGGTGATCCCAGGGAAGCCACTATATTATGCTTCGTCGATGCCATCTGCCAAAGGTGCGGCATCTCTAGTAGTGACTACACACGAAGGTCGTCCTACAAAGATTGAGCCTAACCGCTTGTTCAGCAAGCAGGGCGGTACAGGTACATTTGCTCAGGCATCTGTGCTTAACATGTACGATCCAGCTCGTTCACGTGATTTTGTTAAGGCTGGTAAAACAGTGACTCGTGGCGAGTTTGAAGAATTTGCCAAAGAGCTCTCCGCTGATCTTAATAAGACAGCCTTTGTATTTGGTGAAGATAACTCAGCGACTCGCGACCGTTTGGTAGGTGAGATTGCCGCCAAGCATAGCGGATCTAAGTTTTACAAATACGAAGCTCTAGCTGGCGAAGGTCAGAAGCTAGCTAACGAAAAAGTATTTGGCAAAGGATCAGCTGTTATTGCTGATTACAGCAAGGCTGAGCGCATTCTCTCGCTAGATGCTGATTTTCTAGAAATGGACCAGCAGGGTCCAGTTAGTGGTTTTTATAACAACCGCGCTGTTGAAGGTCCTCAGTACGACCAGAAGCCGGACAAAAACCGCATCAATCGTCTTTATATCGCTGAAGGTATCTTCAGCCTGACAGGTGGCATGGCGGATCACCGCCTGCGCATTGCTCCAAGCCAGATTGTTCGCATCGCTGCGGCAGTTGCTGTTGAGCTGGGTGTTAGCACTCAGGTTCCAGCTGGCGCGCTCGGTGAGTTCGAGCAGAAGTGGGTAAAAGAATGTGCCGCTGACCTGAAAGCACACGCTGGTCACAGTGTGGTAGTAGCTGGCTCACGTCACAGTGAAGCCGTCCAGCAGCTGGTGATTGCGATCAACCAGAAGCTCGGCAGCTACGGCAAAACACTCAAGCCAGTAGTGACTAACTCTGGTGCTTACGGCAAACTAACTGATCTGCTCGCTGACATCGATTCTGGTGCCGTGGAAAATGTGATCCTCGTTGGTCCAGCTAACCCAGTGTACGACGCCGCTGGATTTGCCGCTGCCGCTAAGAAACTGAAAAACTTGGTGCATTTGGGCGAACGCCTCGATGCCACCGCCAATGCAGCTAGCTGGCACGTTCCTGCTGCTCATTACCTCGAGAGTTGGGGTGATTCCTATGCTGCTGACGGTCGTTACACCGTTGTTCAGCCAATGATTCTGCCACTCTACGGTGGTGTTTCTGAGCTGGATCTTTTGGTTGCTCTGCTAACTGGTAGCAAACTTTTCAACTCTATCACCGAAGGCGCCAAGCTTTCACCTGCTTACAAAGAGGTTCGCAAGACCTTTGAAGGCATTGGTGGGGCAGGCGACGCCGCGTGGACAAAACTGCTGCGCGACGGATTCTCAGATAAGGGAGCTTATGCAGCCGCTCAAGTGGGTGCAGCTGATCTATCATCTGTAGTTGGCGCGGCAGTAGCTGCTCCTACAGTTGAGGCATTAGAAATTTCATTCCTAGCGGATCCATCAGTTCTGGATGGTCGCTACATCAACAACGCCTGGTTGCAGGAAGCTCCGGATCCGCTAACCAAGATCACTTGGGATAACTGCGCGATGATTTCGCCGCAGACAGCTAAAGATCTGGGACTCTATGAGAAACTCGTGCAGCTGGAGCCAAAAGGTAAGCTGTACGGCATGGTGGATGTTTCCAAGCCTAACGCACCAGTTGGTCCTGACGGTGAAGGTCGCGATCGCGCCCAGCCAGTGATCAAAGTTGTGGTCAATGGCGCCGAGCTGGAAATCCCAGTGATGGTGGCATTTGGTCAGGCTGATAATTTGATCTCAATCGCACTTGGTTACGGTCAAGGGTACGACGAGCACAACGAGCTAGGCCTCAGCACTGAAGGTGCAGCGAATGTTAGCCAAGTAGGCGTCAACACAGGTTTCAATGCCTATCTGCTACGCACCGCTGAAACTCCATACATCGCCACTGGCGCGAAGATCGAAGACCTCGATAAACGCTACAGCACCGCGGTGACTCAGGAGCACCACTCAATGTACGGTCGCGCGATTGCTCGCGAGATTTCCACTAACGACGTGGAGCACAAAGGCAGCTTCGAGAAGCAGCTAGAAGGCGTGAAAAAGCAAGGTGTTGATTCACACGCACCGCCAAATATTTCTCTCTACAAACAGAAAGGCTCAAGCACTTGGCACGATAAGTACCAAGCCGACGAGCACCTGTTTGACAAACGTCAGCAGTGGGCGATGACCATCGACCTCAACAGCTGTACTGGCTGTAATGCTTGTTTGGTAGCCTGTCAGGCGGAAAACAACATCCCAGTTGTGGGTAAAACTCAGGTGGCGATTGGTCGCGCGATGCACTGGATCCGTATGGACCGCTACTTTGCTGCGGTGCAGAAAACAGACATCAATGGTCAACTGATCACTGAAGATGATGGCCACGGTCATCAGGTGCCAGTTTACGACGAGTCTAACCCAGAGATGATTCCTCAGCCGGTAGCCTGTCAGCAGTGTGAAAGCGCTCCATGTGAAACTGTTTGCCCAGTGAATGCTACCGTTCACTCAGAAGACGGTCTCAATACAATGGCGTACAACCGCTGTATCGGTACTCGTTACTGCGCTAACAACTGCCCGTACAAAGCACGTCGCTTCAACTTCTTTGATTACAACAAGCGCAACCCGCTAGTTCACAAGAACCTCTACAAAGGACCTCTCGGTGAGAAGCAAGTGGGCGAAGCTCCACACCTGCAGCGCAACCCGAACGTTTCTGTTCGTATGCGTGGTGTGATGGAGAAATGTACTTACTGTGTGCAGCGCCTGCAGGAAGCTAAGATCAAGGCCAAGTCAGTTCTTAAGAACAAGTCAGTGGCTGCTGGAGTTCCTTCAGCTGAAGTTAGCGTTTCTGATGCAGAAATGCGTCCGCCAGTGAACTCAGTGCGCGTGGCTTGCCAAGACGCCTGTGAAGCTGGAGCCATTACCTTTGGTAACATCCAAAATGGTGACAAAGAGACCGTGGTTCGCGCTCGTGACTCGAAGCGTAACTACGCCCTACTCAACTACATTGGCACCATGCCGCGTACCACTTACTTGGCACGCGTTAAGAATCCAAATGCCAAGATGCCAGACGCTAAGGCGATTGGTAAAGCCACCATCTCCATGCACTAATCAGCTGAGAATTATCACATTTACTAATACCTAATTTCATAAGAAACCATGGCAAATTCTGCAACAGCCGGAACAGACAGTAACAAGCCCAAGATTCCCGTCTTGGAGCGTGAGCAGCTGATCCTTAACAACCGATCCTACAACTGGATCACAGAGACCATCTGTGGCATCATCGAAGGTCGTCAGCCGCTGATTTGGTGGCTGCTCTTCATCCCAAGTGTGATCGTAGCTGCGATCGGCGTAGGTGGCGGTCTATTCTACCTTGTCTCCACCGGTGTCGGTGTTTGGGGCAACAGCAACAACGCAATGTGGGGCTGGCCGATTGTTAACTTCGTTTTCTGGATTGGTATTGGTCACGCCGGTACCTTGATTTCGGCGATTTTGTTCCTTACCCGACAAAACTGGCGAACCTCGATTAACCGAGCAGCGGAAGCGATGACCATTTTTGCGGTCTGCTGTGCGGGTATTTATCCAATGTTCCACGTTGGTCGTGTATGGATGGTTTGGTTCCTAGCACCAATTCCAAATGCCAATGCGATCTGGCAGAACTTCAAATCACCATTGCTGTGGGACGTATTTGCGGTTTCCACTTACTTTACTATCTCCTTGATCTTCTGGTACATGGGCATGGTTCCAGATCTGGCTACTATCCGTGACCGTTGCAAACCTGGTCTGCGTAAGATGCTCTACGGTATCTTTGCTCTCGGCTGGCGTGGCGGTAACCGTCAGTGGAGCCACTACGAGATGATGTACCTTCTTCTCGCAGCGCTATCTACTCCGCTGGTTCTTTCCGTTCACTCTATCGTTTCGTTTGACTTTGCGACCTCAGTGGTTCCTGGCTGGCACACGACTATTTTCCCGCCATACTTTGTGGCTGGTGCGGTATTTGGTGGTTTCGCCATGGTACTCACTATCATGATCCCAGCGCGTTTCATCTACGGTCTGCAGGACATGATCACGATGAAGCACATCGACAACATGGCCAAGATCATCCTCTTGACTGGTACCATCGTTGGTTACGCCTACATCATGGAGTTGTTTGTAGCTTTCTACTCAGGATCTAAATACGAAGGTGCAGCGTTCTGGCTGCGAATCGCAGGACCATACGACTGGGCTTACTTCTGCATGATGTTCTGCAACGTGGTTGCGCCACAGATTTTCTGGGCCAAAGCGATGCGCGAGAACCTCTGGGTCGTTATGGGCGTTTGTATGCTGGTGAACATCGGCATGTGGTTTGAGCGATTTGTAATTATTGTCACCACACTTCCACGTATGTGGCTGCCAGGTGATTGGAAATACTACAACCCAAGTGCAGTCGACATCATGACTTACGTCGGCACCGTGGGCATGTTCCTCACGCTCTTCCTTCTCTTCTTACGCTTCCTGCCATGTATCAACATTGCAGAGGTGAAATGGACACTTAAACAGAGTGACCCGCATTTCGATGACATCAACGATCATCCAGATGATGGCACTGAAAAGGCTGAAGCCTATCAACAAGAACTTCACGGCGGAGAAGCCAAATAAACACAACCATTTAACAACTACATTATTGTGAGCACATCTGCAAAACGCGTTTATGGTTACCTCGCTGAATATGAGAGCGCATCTGCCCTCTATAAAGCAGCTGAAAAGGTACGTGATGCCGGCTTTAAAAAGTGGGATTGTTATTCGCCGTTCCCAATTCACGGCTTAGACAATGCGATGGGCATGAAACGGTCCATCCTTCCTTACCTGGTTTTCTGTGGTGGTACCCTTGGTCTCATCACAGGCTTCACGCTTGCCTATACCACTCAGGTGGTGATCTACCCAACCGTAGTTCAGGCGAAGCCAGCTAACATTTTCACTACAGCGGCCTTTTTCCCAATCTTATTTGAGCTGACGATTCTTCTTTCAGGTTTCACTACCTTGTTTGGAGTGCTTGGCCTGATGGGCCTGCCACGTCTCAACCATCCACTGTTTGCGAGCAAGCAGTTCAAGCGCGTGACTGATGACGCGTTCTTCATCGCGGTGGAAGCACGCGACCCTAACTTTAATGCCGACGCTACTCGAGAGCTACTCGAGGAAGCCGGTGGAACCAATATCGAACTCGTTGAAGAGGAAGACTAACCACATGAATGGAAACTAGCCAGTTGGCTGGAATCCGCGACTCATTAGACAACTCAAAAACCATTTATCATGCGCTATTTTCTTCTCGCCTACACATTGATCATCGTGATGGTCATCGGTATCTTCGGATTCCGCGGGCAAAAATTCAGTGAGAGACCGCTCCGTATCTTCCCAGATATGGACGAACAAGATTACGTAAAAGCTCAGAAACCTAGCTTGTTTTTCCAAGACGGCATGGGTGCTCGTAAGCCAGTAGTGGGAACCATTCCGCGCGGCTTTGAAGCCAATGCTGAAGATGCTAACGGCTACGGATTCACAAACGGTGTGGGCTATTACCACACTGGCCAGATCGACGGCACTTACGGAACTGGCATGCCTGAAGAACTCGGGCTGACAGCTGAGAATACCGCAGCCTTCCTGCGCCGCGGCCAAGAGCGCTACAACATTTCCTGCCTACCATGTCACGGCGAAGCTGGTGACGGCAAAGGCATCGTCGCTAAAATCGGCATCACTGGTGTAGCTAACCTCAAGCTGGAGAGCTTCGGTTCTCAGACTTACCCAGATGGCCAGATGTTCAACGTCGTCTCTCACGGTGTAAGGCAGATGAGTGGCTACGCAGCAAACATTTCCACACGCGACCGCTGGGCGATCATTGCCTACGTTCGCGCCCTACAGACCGCAGCAAACGAGAGCAAGTAATCCAACCCATTTCTATCACATCCCATGGCACATTTCGTTACATCTAAGGATATCCCGGCTGACGGTGAACACATCGATAAGTCAAAGTTGGCTAAGCCAATGATGATTTTTGGTGGGCTGGCATTTGTTGGTCTGATTCTCAGCGTTTACCTGCTTTTCTTTGCCGGTAGCTACCAAGAGCAAAGCCCATCTGAGGCTGCAGCTTTCATCACTAAGCCAGTAGCTGACGCTCCCGGCGGTGACATCCGCGGCAACTACGCCTACTCATGGCTTTTCGCCTTTGCTTACTTCGTTACACTGTCATTCGGCGGTTGTTTCTGGCTGATTCTGCATCATGTTTCTAACTCAGGTTGGGGCGTGTCGATTCGTCGTCTGATGGAGAACCTGGCTACAGTTTTCCCATGGATGGCGATCATCGCGATTCCATTCTTCTTCCCGCAGGTGCAGTCTAAGTTATTTGAGTGGATGAATATTCACCGTGAAACTGGCTTCAACTACGCGGCGGCAAAAGATGCCATCGGTGGTGGTATCTTTGGTAGCTACGCTAAAGATGGCCTGCACGCGTCTCACGATCCACATGATCACTTGCTCTATGTGAAGTATTTCTACGTCAACCTCAACTGGTGGTACGTACGCATGGCACTCTACTTTGTGGGCCTCGGTGGCTTTGTTATCTGGCTGAAAAATAAGTCGGTCAAACAAGATACTGACGACAATCCAAGTGCTAAGAGCACACTGCAGTTGCGCTACTGGGCGCCAGCTGGCTTGATCATGTTCGGTCTGTCTATCAGTTTCATCGCTTTCGATTTGCTGATGGCTCTCGACTACACTTGGTTCTCAACTATGTGGGGAGTATGTTACTTTGCTGGTTCTGTATTGAACTCAATGGCAGTATTGATCCTCGTGCTCACATGGCTGCGCAGTAAGGGGTACCTGAAAACGGTAACTAGCGCCGAGCACTACCACATTATGGGTAAGCTGATGTTCGCCTTCATCGTCTTCTGGGCGTATGTGAACTTCTCTCAGTTCTTCCTCATCTGGTACGCAAACATCACCGAGGAGACTCGTTACTTCCTGCTGCGAAATACAGAGGGCTGGAACGTAGCTAACATCATCCTGGTATTTGGTCACTTCGCCGTGCCATTTGTCTTCATGCTGCCACATTACATGAAGCGTAAGCCAGCTCTGGCCTGCATTTTTGCCTCTTACATGCTGATTTTGCATATTCTCGATATGTACATCATCGTCATCCCTGAGCGCGCTCCATCACTCAGCACCATGAATGGCTTTGAGCCAACGCTATGGTTCAGCGGAGCCTTCTGGGGAGATATCTTAGCCTTTGTCACTGTGGGGTCATTCTTCATGTTCATCCTGCTGCGTAACCTCGGTAAGCAATCGCTCTATCCAAACCGTGACGCTCGTATCCTCGAGTCAGCTAACGTTTCCAACTAACCCGAAGAAGCTCAAAACTAATTCATCATTATGGACTCCAATCCACGAGATACATTCTTCCGCAGATTCAGCACATTTTGGTTTGGTCTGGGTCTCTTCGTAGCCTTTGGCATTTTAGCCGTCGTCATCGTGCCTTGCTCAGTTTGTGGCAAGGTGGATGCCGAAGATAAAAACGCCGAGCGCCGGATGAAGGTCAACCAAGAGGTCAATGCTGCTGAGGAGGCTGCATTAAAAGAAGCAAACCCAACAACTGCCTTCGATAAGGTGGGTGCTGAGCTGCTTAAGCAGAAGCCAAGCGCATCTGATAAACCAGCCGCGCAGTAATTTTAGCCCCTATAATTAACCAGATTTTTACACAACACCATGGAATCAGCACCCGATAGCCACATTCCTTCAGCCGAGCACGGCAAGCAGAGAGCGCTTATTGACCACTCTCTGCGTCACCCAGTGATGTTTTTCTTCACCAGTGGGGCCGCTTGGTTAGCCGTATCACTCGTTTTGGCGATGATCGCCACCATGAAGGCGCACAGCCCAGATTTTCTGGGAAATTGCTCAGCCTTAAATTATGGTAGAGTTTTCCCAGCTCACCTGAATACCCTGATCTACGGATGGGGATTGCAGGCTGCATTTGGCGTCGCCATCTGGCTGATGGCCCGTCTGTCTCGCCAGGAAAGCCGTAGTTCAGTAGCTATCTTGGTAGCTGGACACGTCTGGAATGTTCTGGTTGCCCTGGGCACCATCTGCATTCTAGCTGGAAAAGGATCTGGTATCTACTGGATGGATTTCCCTGAATTCATCTGGGCTCCAATGCTAGCTACATATGCAGCGATTGCGATCTGGTCTATGATTCACTTCCGTGTTCGCCGCTGGCAGCACATCTACGTTTCTCAGTGGTTCCTGCTCGGAGCAATCATCTGGTTCCCATGGGTATTTCTTGCTGCGAACCTGTTTGTGCACGTTTTCGACATCCACCCACTGATGGTAACCGCTTCCGCTGCGTGGTTCCGCTCAGCGCTGATGTTGCTCTTCTTTGTACCAATTGGTGTGGCTGCGGCCTTCTACTTGGTGCCAAAAATCACCGGTCGTGCGGTGTACAATTACTCACTCTCACAAGTGGCATTCTGGCTGTTGGCTGGACTTGCTCCATGGGCTGGCATGCAAGTGCTGATGGGTGCTCCAATCCCAACATTCATGCCATTCACCAGTGCGGCAGCTACGATCGCTGTGGTTATCCCAGTGCTCGCGCTGACTGTAAGTCTGTTCAAGACACTCAAAGGCAAAGCTCAGACTGTGGCTCACAGCCCATCACTGCGCTTTACAGTAGCTGGCGTGATTGGTCTGCTATCTTACGCTATCTTTGGCGCCTTCCTAGCGCGTCCTGATATGATCGCCATCACGCAGTTTACTTCAGCTGGTTACGGTCTGGATATCGTTGGCCTCTACGGATTCTTCAGCTTGACCATGTTTGGTGCGATTTATTTCATCGTTCCTCGCATCACTCGCCGTGAGTGGATCTCACGCCGTATGATCCGCTGGCACTTCTGGCTTTCTATCTACGGTGTGCTCACGCTGCTCGGCTGCATCGCATTGTTTGGTAGCATTTCTCAAGGTGTGGCTCAGCAAGATTGGGAGCAACCATGGTACAGCGCGTTCATGGCGACTCGTCCATTCCTTATCGCTACCTCTATCGTTTGGGGATTCATGCTGCTCTCTAACGTGTTCTTCCTCTTCCATCTCACGCTGATGTGGCTGCGCCTCGGACGCCGCAGCAATCACCCAACTCTGCTGACTCATGATCATTCCGCTACTGGCCCACACGGTCGTGAAGGATTGATTGATAACAACTAATCGCCAAAGCGAACTAAGATCACAAATTTCCTAATCATCATGAAATTGAAATACTTTATCATCTTAATGCTGACTAGCTTTGGACTGCCATTCATCTTCATGCTCTTGGTACCAGCTATCAAGATGACAGATGCGGCTCCTCTGCCAATGGGCGACAAAGACTCTGGCAAATCTGAGGTTTACTTTAATCCAGTCAACGCAGGCCTGATTTCACAAGGTGCCGAGGTTTACGCCTCTAATGGTTGTTATAACTGTCACACCCAGCTGATTCGCCCAACTTCGCTTTCAGCTAGCTCATCCGTGGTCGTTACCGATCTCTGGCGCCCAGATTTCGCTGGCGTGATGGATGACGAAAAACGTGGTGATACACGCCGCGAAACTACAGCTTGGGATTACCAAGGTGAGAAATTTGCCCAGATCGGTACCAACCGCATCGGCCAAGATCTCAGCAACGTTGGACATCGCATCAATGCTAAAGCAAAAGCGCTTGGCATCAGCCCTGAGATGTACCTCTACCTGCACTTCTATAACCCGCGCAATACGGTGACGAAAACTCACGAAAAATGGTCAAATTGCCCATCTCAGCTGGGATTCTTTGAGCAGGTGAAAAACTCAGGCCAAGGCACTGATATAGCTCTGCCGCTGGAAAATAAGCCAGGATATATGGTCATCCCTAACGATCAGGCTGTAGCGCTCACTAGCTACCTGCTGTCACTCAAGCGTGACCAGCCAGTGCCCGATAGCATCAATTATAACCCAAACAAAGACGAAGAAGAATAAGCCTAGCTGGATTCACTTCATCATAGATTTTACATCCCATGTCTGACACGAATAACAATTCATTTCCGGATAAGCCGGATCTCGATGAGACCACCAATGTGACTGATGCTCACACTGGACTGAATTCTCCAGCTGCGCGTGAAAAGCGTCTCAAGGAAGAAGGTCTCGAGCCACTCTCGCTCTGGGTCATCATTGGTAGCGCTATTGTTCTGCTGATTGCAGGTGGCGTTATTGGAGCTGGTGGGCACATGTTCGATTATCAAAAATCAGCCCCAGTCAAATACGTACGTGCTGTACAGCCGGGCGGTGGAGCTGTGGATAAGCCGGTTGAGGCAATGGAAGCCTTCATGCGTAAAGGTGAGCAAGTTTACTCAACTAAGTGTGCTAGCTGTCACCAGCCAAATGGTGCAGGTGGTACAGGTATCCCGCCGCTTGCAGGATCTGAGTGGGTGACTGGTCATACCCAGACACTGGCGCTGATTCCTCTGAATGGTATCAATGGACCAATCGAAGTAGCTGGAAAATCATACGATGGTGTCATGGCTGCTATGGGCCAAGGCCTCTCACCTGCAGAACTCGCTGCGCTGTTGACTTACGTGCGTAACGCATGGGGCAACGATAGTGGCGATATCATCTCAGTAGATATGGCTAAAGAAGCGATTGCGCTTTCCAATACAATTGGTGCTAAATCATTCACTGCTGCTGAGTTGCAAGCTGATCACGCCGTCGCTCTCCCAGGCGAAGCGCTAGATCCTACATCTCTAGTCAATAAGAGAACATTAGTTCCTGAAAAGGCTGCTGAATAATTATACTTGAAAAACTTCTCAGGTAGGTTATTTCACCTGCCTGAGCAAGATATGCATAGTCGTTAAGATTTCATGCATGGTGAGGGATCCAGCTGGATTCTCCCACACTCACCCAATCACCCCACCCAAACTACGGGACTCTTCGGAGTCCTCTTTTTGCAGTTCGGATCTGATAGTTAAAGGCAGATAATGCCAACGCTGGAGCAAGAAATGCGAAGACCTCAAACAATCTAAGTGCTAACTTAAAAGATTACCCTAAATTCATGAGCGACCACGCTGATCACCACAACCCTGGATTCATACAGAAGTATATCTTCTCAACCGATCATAAGACGATCGGGATTCAATACGGCCTCACCGCCATGTTGTTTCTGTTGTTTGGTTTTTACCTGATGATTATGATGCGTTGGAGCATCGCTTACCCTAACGAGCCTGTGCCGGAATGGATGAGCTTTTTCCTCAATGATACCTGGAAGGCTCAGTGGCTGCAGAATGGTAAAATGCCGGGCGAGACCTATAACATGTTTGGTGCGATGCACGGAACGATCATGGTTTTCCTTGGGGTGGTGCCGCTCGGATTTGGTGCCTTTGGTAACTACGTGACGCCGCTGCAGATTGGTGCGCCGGACATGGCTTTTCCAAAACTCAACATGGCCAGCTACTGGCTTTACCTAGTGGGTGGCATCATCATGTGTGCTAGCTTCTTCTTGCCATCTGGCGCTGCTAAGTCTGGCTGGACAAACTACCCACCGCTTTCATTTTTCGCTGATACTCAGCACCCAAACCAGTGGATGACTGGTCAAACTCAGTGGCTTGTTGGCATGGTCTTTTTGATCACTTCATCGCTGCTCGGTTCGGTAAACTTCATCACCACGATCATTAACCTGCGCGCTAAGGGCCTCACATGGTTCCGCATGCCATTCTTGGTATGGGCAATGCTCGTTACTGGTTTCATCCTTCTTCTTTCATTCCCACCACTCGAAGTAGCTGGCATCATGCAGCTGGTCGACCGCGTATGGGATTCTAGCTTCTTCCAGCCAAGTGGTCTCTATCACCGCGAGATTGGTTTGGTAAATGCAGCTGGTGGTGGTTCACCACTTCTTTTCCAGCACCTATTCTGGTTCCTCGGTCACCCAGAGGTTTACGTTCTGCTGCTGCCAGCGATTGCTTGTGTGGCTGAAATTATCCCAGTAAACACACGCCGCCCGCTGTGGGGATATAAGTCCATGGTTTACGGTGTGCTCGTTCTCGGTTTCCTTTCATTCATCGTGTGGGCTCACCACATGTACATGACTGGCATGGGACCAGCGATTTCTACCTTCTTCCAAACTACCACTAACTTGATTTCTATCCCGTCAGTGATTCTGCTGACTTGTTTGATCATTTCACTCTGGGGTGGATCTATCCGCTTCACACCACCAATGATGTGGGCCTGTGCCTTCCTACCAATGTTTGGTATCGGTGGTCTCACTGGTCTGCCGCTGGCATTCAGCATGCTCGACCTGCACTTGCACGATACCTACTACGTCATCGGTCACTTCCACTATGTGGTAGCACCGGGCATTCTGTTTGGTCTCTTTGCTGGTATCTATCATTGGTATCCAAAAATCAGCGGGCGTTACATGAGCAAGGTGCTCACTCATTTGCACTTCTGGCCGTCATTGATTCTCATCAACTTCCTGTTTTTCCCAATGCTGATTCAGGGCATGGCTGGTTTCCACCGCCGCTGGTATAATGGTGGTGACGCCTATGTGGTGACTGACCCAGAAAGCGCTAACGTTTTTGGTAAAGTAGTCGCCGAACACATTGACCTCAACATCCTGATGTCCACATCTGCTTGGCTGCTCGCTGTCGCCCAGCTGCCATTCATCATCAACGTTCTCTCCGCATGGATTTGGGGCAAGAAGGTGGAAAATGATAACCCGTGGAATGCGACCACTCTCGAGTGGGCAACTCCAACCCCTCCAGGACATGGCAACTTTACTAAGGAGCCAATCGTTTACCGTGGCCCTTACGAGTACTCACGCCCAGAAGTGGACGAAGATTACTACCCGCAGTGGCAAGCGCCTGTGAAGCCAAAAGCCGAAACTAATAAAGACGCCTAATCACCCAGCTCCCCGCGTCTAACGAACCCTATTTCAACACAATACCATGGAAATTCCATATATCGTCAATCCTCGTAAGGACACTGGCTTAACGAACTCCAAGATTGCTATCTGGTTGTTTCTGGCCTCAGAGGTCATGCTCTTCGGCGGCCTGTTCTCAGCCTACATCTTCCTGCGTGTTTACGCAGATTACCCGTGGCCAGAGCGCGCACTGCCAGTGCTGCCAGGTTTGATCAATACCTTCATCCTCATTGCATCATCCGTTACTGTGGTGATGGCTTGGGCGTCATTGAAATTGCGCGAGCTGACGAAGTTCCGCATCTATATGAGCATCACGGTGCTTTGCGCTGGATTGTTCATGGTGCTCAAGGGCATGGAGTACAATGCCAAGTTCCACCACCAAGCGGTGCGTCTTAACGACTACGCCGTGGTTGAAGGTCATTTGCACCCGCATGAGGGTCTCAAAGGCACTGAAATTACTATCGAGGCGGAAACTGTATCCATCGATCTATTTAAGTTTTCCAAGTCATACTACGCTGATTTTTCAGCTGAGTGGGACGGCAAACTCCAGCTAGAAAAAGCTCTGGTGGTTGACGGCGAGGAAATCTTCCCAGCTGGCCAAGCCATTTCCGTGGACATGCTCAGCCAAGCTAAAGAGCTGTTTATTAACAACCGCGCTAACAATGCTGAAATCCTCGAAGATAAGCTGCGTCAGTCATGGAAATTCGCTAAGGAGGAAACTCCTGGCGAGAACAACCGCAACGCCGAGCGCAAGAAGCTGCAAAACGACAAATACAAAGAGCTGGTGGACGCTATTCCAGCTGGTGATTTGAAGACTGCTGTGGGCTCACTGACATTCAAAGCAACCTCTCCTATCGCGCTGCACATTGATCCTAAGAAAATCTACAAGAGTGCAAGCGACAAAGAAGGGGACAGCGGATCTATCGTGCTCAACGACGGCACGACGCTAGCTGGAACCATGGGCAATAGTGATATCGTTCTCGATGTGGATGCGATTTCATTCCGCCACACGGTGATGCAGGCTGAAAAAATGGGCATCGACCCTGAAGCTGCCATTGCAAACTCATGGTTGCTGAAAGATGAAGGCATCAAAACTCTCTGGGATAACCACCTCATCGTAGTGGAAAAACTCGAACAGCACTTGCTGGAAGAGTACAAGACAAAGACAGACGCTAACGGCAACGAAGTCGCCAAGCGTGTGCCTACCGAAGCTGATCGCTACCGTATGGGCTGGAAAGAAATTGTCGCTCTCGAAGAGCTGCAAAAAGCTGGCAAAGACCTGCACGACCTGACTCACCAAGAGATCCAAGACGCTTACCCGAGCATGACTGCTGGCTTCACCGGCGCTGATCACAAGAGCGGTAAATACAATTTCCCTAAGCTAACGATTCCCCGCGAGCAGGTTCTGTTTGAATCCAAATTTACTCCAGCTTGGAATAACTACTACGCCATCTACTTCACCATGACTGGTCTACACGGCCTACACGTTATTGGTGGTGCTATTGTACTAGCTTATTATCTCTTCTTCGGCACTGGCATGTACCGCAAGAACCCAGAGTGGCTGGCTAACCGCGTGGAAGTCGGTGGCCTGTTCTGGCACTTTGTCGATCTGGTGTGGATCTTCCTGTTCCCAATCATGTATTTGATGTAATCCTCTTAACCTCAACTATTTTTATCAAATGGCTCATTCAATTGAAGAAGTTAAAAAGTCACAGAAGAAGTTCCTGATTGTTGGAGCAATCCTGTTTATTGGTACGGTGGTCACCGTAGCGGTGGCTAAGATTCCAGCTCTCGATATCGGTGTTCACGGCTTTGATACTGCTGACCTTATCCTCGGTTTGCTCATTGCTACCATCAAGGCATCGCTGGTTCTAATGATCTTCATGCACTTCACCGGCGAGAAATTTATGGTATATTTCTCCATGGGAATTGCCGTGATTTTCACCATCTGCATGGTCTGGCTCATCGGCTGGAGCAAAGCTGATCCTATCCAATTTGAAAACGAAGATGTCTTTAGAAGCGGCATCGTAACCGAAAGCTAATCATGTCTCTGAAAGGTTTCCACATTCTCTTTGTCACTCTAGCCACGCTATTTTGTGCATTCATCACCACTTGGGCATTCACGCTCGAGCCAACCGGTGATGATTCGATGATCAAAATCATCGGCCGAGCATGTGGGCTCGGCATGATTATCCTGCCTGTCTACGGCGTGCTTTTTTATTCTAAAATCAAAAAACTCAGCGCTCAGTTATGATCTATCAAATCAACACACTCGCTTGCTACGTATGCATGGGCAATGGCCCGGACCATAAAGACAGCCTAGCAGCTGGCTACGCCATGCTCTTCATGCTGTGCATCATCATGCCGGTCTTGTGTGCGATTTTCTTTTTCATCATCCGCATCGCTCGTAGATCTGCCGCAGCGCTCCCACCTGAGCTGCAAGACCATCCACCTGTTTCCTAACTCAATATTTTCTCACCCTATTTGTTATGCTTACCAAATACCTTGGCTTACCTGAAAACTACTCCGAGCACGGAGGTCAAGTTGACCAACAGAACGAATTTGTTCATTGGTTGATGCTTGTTCTCTTTGTTGGCTGGACGATTTTCTTCCTCTATACACTTTTCCGATTCTGGCACCGCCGCAATCCAAAAGCTGAATACTCAGGTGTGAAAAACCACGCCTCATCTCATCTCGAAATTGGTGTGGTTATCGTCGAAGCGATCTTCTTGCTAGGTTTTGCCTTCCCGCTGTGGGCTGAGCGCGCTGACGCCAAGAGCTTCTCAGACGTCCTTCGCCGTGAGCCTAACGCGACTCGAGTACGCGTTGTGGGTGAACAATATGCGTGGCGTTATCAATATCCAGGCAAAGATGGTGTGTTTGGCCGGACCTCGCCGCATTTTATTGGCGACGCTAACCCACTTGGGCTTGATCCTAATGATCCTAATGGTTATGACGACTTCCTCGGCTCAAGCCTCAAGCTTCCTGTCAATCGCTCAGCAATTGTTAAGTTAGGTTCTAAGGATGTAATTCATAACTTCGCTATCAAACCAATGCGTATCCAACAGGACTGCATTCCAGGTAAAGACATTCCTATCTGGTTCAAGCCAGTGAAAATCATGGAAAGCTCAGTGGTCTGTGCCCAGCTATGCGGTGAAGGTCACGCTAACATGCTTGGCTACATTGAGGTGATCGACGCTAACGAATTTGACGAATGGGCCGACGCTCAGTCAAAAGAATCACTTGATAAACGTAAAGCCACTGCGGCTAACTAAAGATTTCCTAAATACACCCCCCAAGCACCGTTACATTAAAGCCCTGATGGATCCCACTCCATCAGGGCTTTTAACTTTTTGAATTTCCAGCCAGCTAGATCAAATTTCTAGCTGAGCTAGCTATTAATCCTTTGGCATGTGCGGCTCGAGAATCACTGAGCGCTCGCGTTCAGCTCGGCGAGCACGGCGCACCGCTGCTTTCTGTAGTGATTCTTGCGCGCGGATTTGTTTGCTGCCAGATTTTGCGCTGAGCAGTTTGTAGCTGCCGTCAGCTAACATGTGGCGGGCTTTGACGTTGTCATCAAGGTGAGTTTTTAGCAATTTGATGAGCCTTTTCTTCGCGCCAGTATCGAGTACAGGAACGAGAAGTTCGACACGTTTTTCTAAGTTGCGCACCATCCAGTCAGCTGAGGAAATATAGACACGATCTTGGCCACCTTGGTGGAAGAGCATGACCCGCGCGTGCTCTAGGTAGCGGTCGATGATGCTAGTGACTTTAATATTTTCAGATAGACCTTTCACGCCTGGGCGCAGGCAACAGATGCCTCGAATGTTGAGACGGATACTAACTCCTGCTTGCGATGCCTTGTAGAGCGCGTTGATGATATCGGGATCTTGTAGGCTGTTCACCTTCGCCCAAATGTAGGCTTTTTCTCCCTGTTTGGCGCGCTGTTGCTCACTCTGGATGAGCTCTAGCAGGTGTGGCTTGAGATGGTAGGGGGCGGCGACGATATGCTGGTAGTTAGGAATTTGTGTGCGGCCCGATACCGAGTTGAAAAATGCGGATGCATCAGATCCGTAGCTGGAATCTGAGGTCAGCAGGGAAACATCGGTGTAGAGTTTAGCCGTGCTTTCGTTGTAGTTGCCGGTGCCAAAGTGGCAGTAACGTTTGATGCGTCCTTCTTCCTTGCGCACCACGAGCGCGCACTTGGCGTGGGTTTTTAAACCCTTCACTCCGTAGATCACAGTTGCGCCAGCGCGATGAAGTTCGTCTGCTCGGATGAGATTGCGCGCTTCGTCGAAGCGTGCTTTCAACTCAACTAACACAGTGACTTGAATGCCATTTTCCGCCGCTTTGATGAGCGCATCAACAATCAGGCTATCAGATGCGGTACGGTAGAGAATTTGTTTGATCGCGAGAACGTTAGGATCCTCAGACGCTTCTTTGATCAGCTTGATGACTGGGTCAAATGATTCGTATGGGTGATAGAGTAGGACATCACCCTCACTCAGTGTTTCAAAGATCGACTGGTGGGCTGGAACTTGAGGTGATCTGCTAGGTGCCCAAGAGTCGGTTTTGAGTTTTTCAAACCCATTGGTGAAGGCGATTTGCAGCAGTGATTTGAGATCAATGAGACCGGGGATTCTGTAGGTTTCGCGTTTGCTGATGCCAAATACTTCTTGCAGTTCAGTGAGCAGCTCAGCTGAAACTCCTTTGACGGTTTCTAGCCGCACGGTAGTGCTGTGTTTTCTAGCTGCTAGAATGTCTTCCATGTCGTCTGCTAGATCGAGCGCATTCTCGTCATTGAGTGTGATGTCTCCATTGCGAGTAACGCGGAATGGAGCAGCTGCTTTGACTTTCTCACCGGGGAAGAAATCATGCAGGTGCTTGATGAGTAGGTCCTCGATGGTGACGTAGCTGAGCCATTTTTCGTCAGGAACTTCGATGAACCTAGGCACGTGGTTAGGCGCTGGGATGATGGCTAGTCGCGGTTCTTCATTATCGTCGTTAGTGAGTAAACAGGCAACGGCGATTTGTAGATCTGGGAACAACGGAATGTCTCTATCTTTGTCTATGGCTAGTGGCGTAGCTACTGGATAGACGCTCTCGTGGAACACCCGCTCAAGCGCGCTGATCTGGCTGCCTTCTAGCTGGTTGAAATCGTGAATTTGGCGAATGCCTTGCTGCTCAAGTTCTGGAATCAGCTCTTCATTGAGCAGTTGATATTGGCACATCAACATCTCGTCTAGCCGAGTTCTAGCTTCGGTGAGTTGTTGATAGGGGGTGAGGCCAGCGATGTCTTTTTTGCGGCTGCCGCTTTGGTGCAATAACATCAAGCCACCAATGCGAACCATGAAAAATTCATCTAAGTTAGAGCCCGAGATGGCGAGGAATTTCAACCTCTCTAGCAGCGGTAGATCTGGGTTGAGTGCTTCGTCTAGCACCCGTTGGTTGAATTCGATCCAGCTGAGTTCGCGGTTGATAAAGTGTGATGGATTCATGGGATGGTCTGCGCTTAGAATTGTTTCGGTGGCTGGGCTTCTAGTGAGGCATCGAGTCCGTAGATGTCGCGGAATAAGTCTGCCTTTTCTTTGAGGGCGAGCTGCTCAATGGCGATGTCTCGCTGGGTGGTGATAGAAATCCTCATGCGTTGATTGCTGAGCTTGATGTCGATGTCTTGTATACGCTGTGCGTGAGTGCGATCTAGCGCATCTGCGACTCTTAGGATGGCCGCTAGTTTGCTGACTAACATGCGATTCTCACGGCTGAGTTCCTTGTAGCCTTCGTGCGACGGTTTGGGCATCGAGTGTCTGTGGTAGCGTGCGATGAGCCCAGCAATTTCAATATCCTTGGAGCTGAGTCCAAAGATTTCGGAATGGCGAATGATGTAATAGGAATGTTTGTGGTGCGAGCTGGCGCTGATCAAATTACCTGTCTCGTGAAGGATGGCGGCAGTGCTGAGTAGCAGCCTTTCTTTGGCTCCGAGGTTGTGTAGTGGTGCTAGTTTATCAAATATGGTCGTGCTTAATGATTCAACTAACTTGGCGTGGTTGAGGTCGATTTTATATCTGCTCGCAATGGAGATGGCTGATTGGCGGACTACTTGTTGGAAGCGTACGGTGAAGTTGGTAGAGTTTGGTAGGTTTGCTAACAATTCAGTTTCGTAATCATCGCTAGGGATGAATACGCGCTCAGCTTTAAATGCTTCAGCCAGCCTGGAGTTGATCTTTACCGCGGCGATGAGTGAGTCGGCGTGAGCGTAGTCGAGGTGGTATTTTTTGACTCGTTTGTCGGCTCCCATGTCCGCGATTTTACTCAAGAATGAGCGCAGCTCAGGAGGCGTGATTCCTTCGCTATTAGCGGCTGATAGGTGAGGGCTGATGAACTGCATTTCGTGACCAATGACGAGCATCTGGTCAATCTGCTGGTTTTGATAGTCAAAGAGGATGCTGTCGATGCTGGCGCGTGTCTGTTGTTGCAGCATGGAGAGCAGCGCTTTGCCTTTGGCTTGGCTTTTCTGGATCGCCTGATAGGCACGGAAGCTGCCGAGCCGGTAGCTGGAGTACTGGGCAATGTTGCCATTGGAGAAATAAAGAACCCGCGTATTTCCGGGGCCAACGTGAACGACTAAGGTATTTTTGTTGGAAAGTGATTTTACTGATTTCAGCAGCGCCTGGCTTTGCATGTAGATCAGCCGGGTCATTTCGCCGTCGTCTAGTGGTTCAACGCTGATGCCGCAGGCGATTTGCACGCGGTTGAGAACGGCGTCGCGGTTGCTAGATTCGGCGATGATGTTGGTGGCTACCACGCGGTTAGGCATGCCGTCTGGGATGCCTAGCTCGCTGAGCGCAGCGCGGAAGTCTTTGAGGATTTTCACAATCCTCTCAACCGTATCTCGACGTATGGTGCCCTCGCCAAATACATCTCTAGCTAGAGGCAATGGCTGCTCTAAAAAATCAACTGCTGAAATGGTTTGCTGATCATCTGCGTAGCTGCCAACTAGCATACTAACACTGCCAGCGCCTATATGGATAGATGATACAAGATCACTAGCTGATGAATTTTTTTCAGGATGGGATTGCGGCCTTTGCTGCTCTGTGGGTGACACGTCGATTTCTGGGTACGGTTATTGATTTACCCTTATTGGGTTTACCAGTTTTGCAGGTTGTTTAAATTAGTCAAGTGGGTGACTCATCAGGAATGCATTTTATTGCATCAGCTGGATCCTAGCTGATGAATAGATCATCTGGCTGAAGTAGCTGGTCGGCCAGCTATGTCATGCGCGAATGAGTGACGATCTCGTGACTCAGATAGAGGTAGTGAATTTCAGCCAGCTGCTAATTGAGCTGGCTGAATGCAAAGATAATTTATGAGTCTTTTTATTGCGCTGAGCTTTTAGGGCATCTGCTCGAGTAGATCACCAGAGCGGCCAATCCACTCCCAGTCTTCTTCTTCGAGCGCGCCGCGGTGGCCATCTGTGAGGAAGGCGGCAGCCTGCTCGTGCATGCTGCGGTTGCTGCAGAAGATGAGGCGCTCTCCAGCTGAGATTTGCTTGGTGTATACCGGCTCGTCTGGGTACTTGGCCGATTCTTTGATGGCAAGTTGGTACCACATCACAGCTTCGGGAAGGTCTTCGGTGAAGTCTGCAATGGTTTCGATAAGAAAGGGATGAGCGCCGCCGTTGGTGATGATGTATTCATCGTAAAGCGATCGTAGCCGCTGGACGTGCACCTGATGCATGACCTTGTCGTCATTGATAATGGCTTCTGTGATGTGTGAGGCTACCTTGAGAACTCTACAGTAGATCTCTACTGGAACACTTTTTACAGATTGCATACCCATAACCGCAATACTCTAGAGAGATGCATTGGGCTGCCAAGAAATAAAGATGTCATTGATGACCTAATTTTTACCTGTGGGCTAGTTTTTGCTGTAGTGACAACGGTTGCAGAGCGTTCGTTTTTGTCATGATTGACGAGTTTGTTAGTTTGCTTTTATTGGCTATTAGATCTGATAAATCAACAGGCTAGTCTCTTGTTGTTGATAATGAATGAGTAAGGTGTTTTTGGCTTTATGGTTTTAATAAATTGAGTATTTGAATGAATGGTTTTATCCCTTTCGTTTTCAGTGAGTTGTGTAGTGGTGGTGAAATTGAATGGACGCATGTTTCTGAAAATGAATTGGTTGCAATTTTGGCTGCGGTTAATGTGATTGAAGTACCCATGCGGGTGAGTGTGGGGGGAATTAAAACCGATCCAATTAGGCAAAATGAAACATTTAATGATGGGCGCCATGGCGCTTTGTGCAGTGGGAGTTCAATCAGTAGTAGCTGATGACATGCTTGTGGAGCCAACACCGACTTCTGTAGACAAAAGAAGCCAGCCAGCTAGCGTCAATGACATGCTGGTGCCATCGCTGGACGATACCCGTATCGATTACCTAGAGCTGCGCAAAGATGGTGGCTGGTTCACCTCAGCGAGCGTGGGTAATATGTTTGATACTCAGGAAGCATATTTTACCCTGAGTCTGGGTTATCATCTTGATGAGAAAAGTAGCCTGTCTCTGCAGCTAATGCGCTTCAAGGACAATGGTACCGGAATGTCATCTCACTATGAAGTGACTAACAAACTATATCAGACGTCAATAGGTATATCTTACCAGCGTACAGAGCCTCTGACGGAAACTCTGAACTGGTATTACGGCGGCGGCATAGGAGCAGCCTACCTTGAGTCTGACTTGACGATGAGCAGCATGTTCTTTGGAAAATTTTACTTTGATGATAGTTCGTGGAGCGCCTACGCAGACGCGAAGGTTGGAATCGAAAAGATGATCAACCAAAACTTATCTGTCCAACTGGGCGCGCGGATGTACTACATTAACGATAATGATTTTGACTATGACTTGGGTGAGTTTACAGGGAAGTTCAACAACGTCTATTTTGGCCTCGAGCTGGGTGTGAGCTACAGCTTCTAACGTTTTTTAGAGACACTCGTTCGGTCATTGGTCTTGGTGGATTGAATAAAATGACCGGACGGGCCGTCTATTTCTGGGCAGTGGCTGCGACTAGCTAGCTGCTTAATAACAAGAATTTATTGAGATATGATTAAAGAGATAATTTGTGTAAGTGGATTGGCCGTCTCAGCAGCGGTGGCGCAGAATGGATATTATTCAGGCCAACAGCAAGCGCCTCAGCAGCCAGCGCCAATGGCTCCTGGCCAAGGCTATGAGAGCACAGGGCTCTTTCTATCAGGTACTGTAGGGACATTGTTTGACCTCAGCGAACCCGTATATACTACGAACATCGGCTTCCATCTGAACGAATTCAGCTCGGTATCACTGCAGTTCACCTTCTTCGACAATAGTGAGGGTTACTTTTACGATTACGGCTACGGTGATTGGGTCGACGATATTTACGACGATAGCTACTTTGGTATCGGCTTAGCCTATAAAGCCTATCATCCTGTTGGACCTAATACGCAGCTTTATTTTGGTGGTTCGTTAGGGGCAATGTTTGTTGATTCCAAGCTGACGTGGAGTGACAGTGATGGCTATTGGGGCCGCTACACCGGCGACGCGACTACCTTTTATATGGATGCAGTATTTGGATTGGACCAAAAACTCAGCCATAACCTACATGCTAACATCGGTATGCGACTTATGCATGTGAGTTATTATGACGTGGATTACGGCTCATTTACTATCAGAAACGACGAACTTGAACCATTGATGTTTGGCG
The DNA here is from genome assembly GCF_016595495.1 of Persicirhabdus sediminis. Taxonomy (GTDB): domain Bacteria; phylum Verrucomicrobiota; class Verrucomicrobiia; order Verrucomicrobiales; family Akkermansiaceae; genus Persicirhabdus; species Persicirhabdus sediminis. The sequence continues at coordinate 188,219 of NZ_JAENIM010000021.1, read as the reverse complement.
TTGAGATGGGCCTGACATTTAGATTTTAATAGTTTTTGGATTCTTGTGAATTCATAGGTAAGTGAATGCCCTCAGCGCCTCGCGCTGGGGGTATTTTTTTGTTTTGTAATGGCTTGGTTGTTAGCTTGGTAGAAGAATCTTTAGCTATGTATCAATAATTAGTAGTTTACAGCTGAAAGGATTTTGCTTGTTATCGGCGCGACCTAATCAATGGTTTGTCCTCGGCTGTGGGTTAGGTTTCATGACTAAGCAAAACTATGAAAAAAAATTCTATCATTTCTCTCTCAGCGGTGGCCCTGTTAGCTGCGTCAGCTCAAGCCAAAGACCTAGATCATAGCGCCTATCTGCCAGCTGATGATGCGGGGCTTAGCTATGTTACTGTTGGTGGTGGCCAATTTATTGACGATGAAATTCCTTATGTATTTGCCAACTTTGGCTATCAGCTAGATGCAATCAACAGCTTTTCATTAGAGATGTTCTACTTCAATGATGAGCAGAGCTATGATGGATATGGATATTTTGGTTCATCTGACGTCGATGTGTTCGGAATTGGGGCGGCGTACCGTGCGTCTTACTCACTTACATCCAGCACTCAGTTATATGCAGGTGTAGGCCTTGGTTTAGCATTTATCAATGACTCTCTGATCTATAAAGCACCAGATATGAGTTCAACCTATCGTGGTGGCGGAGATACGACATCTATCTACTTGGATGCGGTAGCTGGCATTGAGCAGCGAATCACCGAGCATTGGGCCTTCAACGTTAATTTACGCTACTTATGGATTAACGATTATGATGTGAAATACCCATCAGATGGCGCTTATGAAGTCTATGGTGATTTTGAAGGTGACTTCAATAAATTCGACAACCTCTTCGGTATAGAAGCAGGTCTTACTTACAGATTCTAATTTCTGCGTGCTCTAGCACAATCATTTCATAACAAAAAAAGATCCCAGCGCGGTGAGCGCTGGGATCTTTCTGTTTGGGGGTGGTTTGAAATTTCTATCGGAAGCTGATAGGCAGTGATTTGGTGAGGTGATCGAGCAGTTTTTGGTGTGCTTGATCGACTTCTTTTTGTTTCAGTGTGCCTTTATCTGAGCGGTACATGAAGCTGTAGGTCATGGACTTTTTATCTGCGGCGATCTTCTCGCCACTAGGATCGGCGAAGATGTCGGTGCAGCGGAATTCAACTAGCAGCGGCTCTTTGTACTTGCCGAGTACTTTTTCGATCTCTCCGTTAGCTAAGCTCAGCGGAGCTTCGATCGCTGAGTCGCGCGCTGAGCCAGGGAACTGAGGCAGCGGGTTGACTGGGCTATCTTCGCTGGTGAGCTGTTGGAGTTTCTTGAGGTCTAGCTCGAGAACGTAGATTGGCAGCTCAGTACCGAGTTCACGGCAGCGAGATGGTTTCAGTTGGGCGATGGCGCCGATTGGCTTGCCGTCAGCGAGCACATCACCGGCGAGGATAAATCCGTCGCGGTCGCGTTTGTTGATCTGTACGTCCTGTTGAGGCAGGAGTTGGGCAACGATGGCTTTGGCGTCAGCTAGATCAGCTAGAGATGGTTTGGTATTCGCCCAGCTGGCTGGCTGGAGTTCACCAGAAATGAGAATTGCTAGAGAATCAGCTTCGAGATCTTTGGCTTTGCCGCCGCCCATGTTGCGGAATTGGCGACCCATTTCGAAGAAGCGCAGTGCTTTGGCTCCTTGGCGCAGGTTGCGTGCAGCGGTGGCAACGAGACCTGGAGTTAGGCTCGGGCGCATGATGGCGTGATCTTCGCTAAGCGGCAGAGCTACTTTGACGAGGTCGCCGTCTTGCAGTGGTCGCTGAGGCAGCGCGTCACCGAGCTGAGCAACGGTGGCATCGAGTGATTTTTCAGCAATCAGTTTGATAGTTTGCGCTTCGTAGAAACCAAGTGATGCCAGCTTGTAGCGCAGCGCCATCTGGGCGTCGTAGGCTTTGTCCACTGGAGATTCATCAACAAAGGTACCTGTGTAGCGGCTCTCTACTTTGTCGAGTCCGTGGACGCGGGCAATTTCTTCTACCAAGTCGATGTGGCGCTGCAGATCGAGGCGGAATGATGGGATGATCCATTGGTTGTCTTCGCCTTTTTCTAACCCTAATGAAATGAGGATAGCTTCGGCTTCAGCTAGAGTGATAGATCCGCCCATCAGCTGGTCGAGCTTGGCGACGTCCAGAGTTACTGGCTGGGTGAGCACTGGGGCTTCACCGGCTACTTGAGTGGCGCCATCTAGCTGGCCACCTGCGATTTCGCAGATCAGCTTAGCGGCATAGGCTGAGGCATTGAGAACGGCTTGCGGGTCTGAGCCTCGCTCGAAACGGTAAGATGAATCTGAGCTGAGGTTGAGGCGGCGCGATGTGCGGCGAATCTCAGATGGAGTGAAATAGGCTGACTCGAGAATCACGTCGGTTGTGGTCTCGGTGACGCCGCTATCAGCTCCTCCCATGATGCCAGCTAGTGCGAGCACTTGGCCAGACGCGTCGCTGATGACGAGGTCGCTAGATTCTAGCTGGTAGTCGTTTTCGTCGAGGGCGGCAAATTTTTCTCCATCAGCTGCTAGGCGGATGTCGAGCGCGCCAGTTACTTTAGCGGCATCAAAGGCGTGCAGCGGGTGGCCGAGCTCGTGGAGCACGTAGTTTGTGATGTCGACGACGTTGTTGATTGGGCGCAGGCCGATGGCTTCGAGGCGTTCTTTCAGCCAGCTAGGGCTGTCAGTCACCTTGACGTTAGAAATCTTCTGGGCGGTATAGTATGGCCCTTGAGCTGGCTGGCTGAGCACGATGTCATCACCAGCTGGCGTGGTTTCAGCGGATGGAATTTCCAGCTGGCTGCGTTCTACTTTGGCGAGAGCTGCGAGTTCGCGAGCCATGCCGAGGTGGGAAAGTAGGTCTGGGCGGTTAGGAGTGACTTCAACCTCGATGATGGTATCGCTAGGGAAGAGGTCGACGAGTTTGGTGCCGATTGCAGAATCAGCTGGTAGGATAAATAGACCGTCTTCTTCTGAGACGAGGCCAATTTCATCAGCACCACAGAGCATGCCAAGGGAGGCGACGCCGCGCAGTTTGCCTTCTTTAATAAGGAAGCCGTTTCCAAGATCTGCACCTGGGAGGGCGCATGGGACTTTGTCGCCAACGGAGTAGTTTTGTGCACCGCAAACGATCTGGCGGAGCTCGCCTTCACCGGCGTCTACTTGGCAAACTTTGAGTCGGTCAGCATCTGGATGCTGTTCGGCGGACTTGATCTGAGCGACCACGACTTTGTCTGATGGCACTCCGCTTTGAGAAACGCCTTCTACCTCGATGCCCGCGAAGGTGAGCAAATCGTCAATTTTCTCTAGGCTATAGTCAGAGATGTCGAGGTGTGTTTTTAACCAGTTCAGTGATACGTTCATGATGCTTATCGATTAAGAGTGGCTCGCGCTGAAGCCAGCGCGCGCAGGCTTTTCACCATAGATTTGGCGAAAATGACAGAAATTTCTCGTTGTGATACCGCTGAAGTCCGCTGTGGGCTCAATCAGACTGGCATAACGTGGATTTAGCTGGAAATTTTGCCCACCGCTGGAGGTGAAATATTCCGCTGCAGCTAGCTGGCGATGGGGGGATGCTAGAACCCTTCTGGCGGCAGCTCGTAGCTGGTATCTTGGCTAGTGAGCCAATCGTTGAGGATTTCTACAGCGGCGGCTTGGTCGATGATATTTTTGTGCGACTTGGCTTTTTTGCCAGCTTGGCGCAGTTTGTTAGCCGCAGCTACGGTGCTGAGCCTTTCGTCGCAGTAGTGGATGGGCAGCTGGGGAATGTGCTCCTGCAGGCGTTTGACAAATCCGTAGACTTTTTCGGCAGCGTCGCCCTCGCGACCGTCGAGGTGATAGGGCAGGCCAACCACCAGCTGCTTCACCTGTCTTTGCTCTATCAGCTCGGCAATCCTCAGCAATGGATTCACATCCTTGCAGTGGATTGTTTCTAGCGGATGGGCCATGATGCCGACGGGATCGGTGATGGCGAGGCCAATTCGCGCGGAGCCGTAGTCAATGCAGAGGACGGGATGAAGCATGGTCAGATGAGTTAGTTAGAGTAATTCGGCGGGCAGCTGGCCGCCGAGGTTTTTGATGGCGTCGGCTTGGTGGCGGTTGCATACTAACAACGCGTCATCAGTTTGCACAACGATGAGGTCGTCGCAGCCTAGCAGGGCTACTTTCGTTCCTGGTCTGGCGTTGAAGACGATGTTGTTTTGGCTATCGATTTCAGCCAGCTCGGTATTGGTTTTGTTATTGTCACCTTGTTCGTCGAGGTATTTGGCGACGGAGATCCACGAGCCGACGTCGTCCCAGTCGAAGGTGGCTTCGATGTTGAGCACGGTTTTGGCTTTTTCCATCAGCGCGTAGTCGATGGAAATTGGCGTGAGCTCAGGGAAGTTTTCTTTAACAAATGCTTTAGTATCGTCAGCTGCGGCGATGTCTTCAATGAACTTGGCTAGCTCAGGTGTGTGCTGGGCGAGCTCTTTGGTGACGCTGGCGATGGACCAGATGAACATGCCTGCATTCCATGAGAAATTGCCTTGGTCGAGGAATTGTTGGGCCAGCTCAGGGTTTGGTTTTTCGCGGAATCGGCTAACTTGATAGACTTGGTTTTTCAGCTCAGGCATATCTAGCTGGAGGGCGTCGCCGCGCTCGATGTAGCCGTATGATGGGCATGGCCAAGTTGGTTTGATGCCGATAGTTAGAAGGGATTCGCTAGACGCTGCAACAGTAAGTGCGTCGGCCATCACTTGGTGGTAGCTGGCGGTGTCTTGGATGAGCTGGTCCGCTGGCAGCACCATCATGGTGGCTTCGGGATCGCGGGCGGCGATGAGGCCGATGCCGAGGGCTACGGCTGGAGCGGTATCACGCTTGGCTGGCTCGGCAAAGATGTTTTCAGCTGGCAGCTCAGGAGCGCATTCGCGTACGCCTTGTTCTTGCAGCTCGTTAGTGAGGATGAAGATATTTTCGACCGGGATGAGCCCTTTGAGGCGGTCTATCGTTTGGCCGAGCAAGGTGGTGTCTCCAAACAGGTTGAGCAGTTGCTTTGGTTTGGCATTTCTAGATAATGGCCAGAAGCGTGTGCCGCTGCCGCCTGCGAGAATGAGTGCGTATTGCTTGGACATGCGGCAGGCTAAATTCAGCCTAGCTGCTAGGCAAGGTCGAATGACTAATTGTTATCCAGCTGGGGCCGCTTGGCGTAGCGGTTGGCGAGCACGGCGCAGTAGAAGATCTGAATCGGGTGATAGATCATGATGGGCAGCAAGAGCATGCCGAGGGCGGGGTCTCCTGCGAAGATGATTTTGGCCATCGGGATGCCAGCGGCGAGAGTTTTCTTGGTGCCGCAGAAGACGGCGGCAATTTCATCTTCCTTGGAAAACTTCAGCCAGCCAGTGGACTTGGTGATGCCGTGTGAAATAGCTAACAATACTAGGCCGCTGATAATGATGGTGACGGCTAGCAGCCAGATGGAGAAATCAGCCCAGATGCCGCCTGCTACTGAGTCGCAGAAGGCATTGTAGACAATCAAGAGGATGACGATTTTGTCGACTTTGTTGACGATTGATTTTCGTTTGTCCAGCCACGGCAAGAGTAGGCGGCGCAGCAGTTGGCCAAGGATCATGGGCAGAATGAGGATTTTGGCAATGGAGCTAACTGTGGCTGATAGGTCCATGCTGACGCCGTCTAGGCCCATGAAAAGCTGGACGAGAAATGGGGTAATAAAAACACCGAGGATGCTAGAGAGCGAGGCATTGAAGATGGCGCCAGGCACGTTGCCGCGGGCGATACTGGTCATCGCTACGGACGAAGAAATGGTGCTAGGCAGGGCAAATAAGTAGCAGAAACCAAAGGCCAGGGCGGCAGGCATAAAGGCTTGTAGGCCATCGCCGCAGATCAGCCAGATCAGTGGATAGACGAGGAAAGTGATAGACTGGACGTAGAGGTGCAGTCGCCAGTTGCTCATGCCTGCGATGATGGCTTTGGGCGACAGACCGATGCCGTGGAGAAAGAAGATTAGCGCAATGCCAAGGGAGGTGATTGTATCCAGCTGGAGTGGTCCAGCTGAGACGCCAGGAGCTGGAAATGCAATTGCGAGCAGAATGGCGGCGACCATACCTGCGAGAAACCATTCTTTTTTCAGCCAATTTGTCATTATTTTTGATACTACAGTTTAAATGTATTACGGATTGTAAGTTAAGTGATTGATAATCAACTAAACATTTAGCAATTTTCCGACCTGTCCTCTCAATCGTTCTTTAGATCTTGATTGATCCGATGGAATTTCAGTTAACAGGTTTGTGAAAGTTCTGAAACTTAGTCTGTTTGCATTGTTGTTGTTAGCCCCCCTGCAGCTCTCGGCGCAGGTTTTGTATGAGTATTTTGATCGCCCGTCGCGGAGCAGTATATTACCTCGCGAGTGGATTGCAATGCATGGTCACTCCAGCGTGTGTCCGGTTAGGACTGATTGGGATAATCGTTCGCTTATTTTTGGGGGCTGTGAATCGAAATGGCTATCTGGCTGGTTGCGGCCAGTTCCTGAGTTAGAACTAGGACGTGTGGGTACTTATTATTATGAGTTTTCCTTGGAGGATACTGAGCTCAACCACCATATTGGTGTCTCTCTAACTAGGCCGCAGCGGTTTAAAATACTCAGCCACTTTACCGCGCACGTGGTGCTGCGCGAGTCTGCGACTGGTGATGGCGTGGACCTCTTGGTCTCCGAGCCAGGTGGGAAAGTAACCACCGTGGTCACTGGCTTGCAGCCTGCTTACGAGAGGTATTATGGACTGTGGATGGTGGTGGATATGAAAAATTTCTGTTTTGACATCTACCTGAAGGAAGCGGGCTCTGGGGAAGCTGACCGCGAGGACCTACTGGCTGAGAAAGTGCGTTTTAATAAACCCGTAGATCGGCCAATTTGTACATTTGCCATGCTTACCCGTTGGAGTGGTGAGGATGTTAGGGGGCTGCTGAGAATGCGCAATTTTGCCTATGCTAAGGGTGTGTCGTTAGGTTCAGTGGATTACCATGGGAGCCTAGCCAATCTGCGCTAGTTGCGTTGTGGGACTTTCATGAAGAGCGCCTCATTATAAATTGACGGTAAATGTCATGTGATGTTGCTCTAGCTAGCTGGATGAGGTTTTTAACTTGCTGAATTGAGAATAGTTAGCGATTACATATGTGTGAGTTTGAAGTTCATATATGCAATTATTTTCCTGCCGTTGTGTAGTATTACCTCTTTAGCTAGCGAGTTGTACGAGGATTTTTCTACCAAGTGTAAAGGTGGCGAACTGCCAAATGGCTGGGCGCCGATGTCCCAGTCTGCGAGGATCACGCCTACGCGCACGGATTGGGATGCGCAGGTTTTGGTTTTTGGCGGTAATCGATCAGACGACCTAGCTGGCTGGGTGCGTCAGGTGCCAATGCTCAATATTGGCGAAGTCGGCACTTATTATTTTGAGTTTTCGCTGCAGCACGACCAAGTGAATCATTACATTGGCATTTCCTCAACTCTGGCAAAGGCGATGAAGGATGAGAGTAACTTGAAGGCCAGTGTGATCCTGCGCAACTCATCCAGTGGTTTTGGGGTGGATTTGTTAGCTGCTTTGCCTGATGGGAAATCGAGTGTGATTTCAGCCAACATGGAGCCGGCTGAAGGGGTGTATTATTCGATGTGGCTGGTTTTAGATACCGTGGCATTCACCTATGATGTCTATCTGAAAGAGGCTGGGACTGGTGCGGCAAGTGAAGATGATTTGGTAGCCAAAGGAGTGGATTTTAATAAAATAGCGAAGCGTGATCTGCAAACTGTCGCGGTGATGAGCAAGCGTAGTAGTGAGCTGAAAAGTGGTGCTATTTTGCTGAAAAATTTAGCTTTTGCGAAAGGTTGCCAGCTGAATCGATTTTAATAAATAGACAGGTTTTTCTGTCTTTTGGTGGGGCGTGCAGCTTCTCTAAGTCGATGTGGCTGATTTGTGTAGCTTGCCTTGGATAAAACAGTCACAGGGATTCATACTATGGTTCGTTTGTGTTACGGGTTGAGCTTTAAGTGTTTGCTTGTTAACTAAATTTTCAATTTGAAACACGATGTCATTCATTGTTTCTTTTGCTCTTGATCTGTCATTCACAATTGGCGATTAAGACGAGCGTGAGGACTTTTTATATATGTGTTATTATATTTATGGTAACCCCCCAATTTCTGCAGGCCCAGGAAGTGTATGAATTATTTGAGCGCAGCCACAAAGAGGCTGTATTGCCAGATACTTGGGGGCCGATGGATGGGAAAACTCCATTGAATTTTGTGGAGACATCTTGGCTTGAGAAGACCATTGTTATCGGTGGGAATATTTCCTCTAAGATTGCTGGAATTAGCCGTCCTTGTCCGCAGGTCAAAGCTGGCGAAGTGGCTACCTATTATTGTGAGTTTTCACTATTAGATGAGGAACTTTTCCATTACTTAGGTTATTCATCTCTACCTTTGGAAGGTGTTAGGTCTTCGGGTACTTTGAGCATGTGGCTACTGCTACGCAAATCATCTACTGGTGAAGGCGTGGATATTTTTGTTCCCACTGGGCAAAAGGATGCAAAGCGAATTTATTCCTCTCTCAGGCCAGATGCGAGTGTAACTTATTGTCTCTGGCTGGTGATGGATTCAAAGAATAGCTGTTTTGATGTTTATTTAAAAAGCCAGCGAGGAAAGGCGACAGAGGATGATTTACTTGCTCGCAAGGTGCCATTTCACAAGGGATTGAAGGGGCCTGTTCAATCATTTGCCGTGATGTGTAAAAAATGTGCTGAACCCAAAAACGGTTCGCTTGAGCTAAAGAATTGGGCTTATGGCAAAGGCGTCCAGCTAGGAGGAATTAATACCGCCTTAGCTGGTGGCCCTGAGTCTTCGCAGAAATAGAGCATCGAGAAGTTCCGCCAGCTGGAGAATGGTGATTCTGCGTCGCATATGCGGACGATGTTTGATTTGCATTATCACTTGGTTCTAAGACGCTTGTTCAGCTCGTAGGCAAATGGCGATGTGAGGGCGTCATTTATTAATTCGTTTTAGCCTTGATCTGTCATGTAGAATTGACGATTAAGACGAACGTGAGAGCTTTTTATATATGCACAATTATATTTCTGGTAATCCCCCAATTGTTACAGGCAGTGGAAGTCTATGAGCCATTTCATAGATCCCGAAAAAATGCTGAATTGCCAGATGGTTGGGGGCTGCTAGAGACTCAGAATCCACTGAGCTGTTTGCATACTTCATGGGATAAAAAAGCTGTTATTATCGGCGGAAATAAATCCAATAAACTTGCTGGTGTGAGCGGCCCGTGCCCGCCAGTGCTCCCGGGAGAGGTGGCTACCTATTATTATGAATTTTCGATTTTAGACGAGGATCTCTTACATTATATTGGTTTATCTACGGTGCCTGTGAAGAAGGTGAAGTTTGCGCACAATCTGAAAGTGTGGCTGATGTTACGTAAGTCTGAATCAGGCAATGGGGTGGATTTTCTTGTGCCTAATGGCAAGCAGGAGCCGAAGCTTGTTTATTCGGTAGTGGAGCCAGATCCGGATGCCTATTATTGTGTATGGATGGTGATGGATTGGAAGAAAAGTTGCTGTGATATCTACATCAAAGAAACGCGCGGCAGAGCCACGGAAGATGATTTGGTCGCTCGCGGGCTATCATTTTCCCAGAAATCGGATGACCCGATTCAATCATTTACCGTGATGAGCAGATTCAGTGGGCAAAGCAAAAAGGGTTCTCTTGTATTTCAGAATTTTGCTTACGCACAAGGGCGCAGGATTTGCGCGGTGAAAAATTCATTGGTGGGAGGCCTTGAGATTTCCAATCGATAGTGTCTTATCGCGGCCAGCTAGCTAGCTAGTAGTTAGTAGGGCTTTGCGGCTGACAATGGCGAGATGTTTTGGTAGGTCATTTTTTGTGAATGATGCGGTGAGACACAGGCTGACGGTGGTGGGGAAATTTTTTTCTTCAGCTGGCCAGCGTGTTTTTATCAAATGTGTGACATTTGGTCCGTTTCCAGACCCGCAGCCAGATCCGGCGAGTGAACTTGCTGAGGTGCGGTCGGCAGGGTTTAATGCGATCCGCATTTATGGTGACCCGAGCGATGAGTTATTGGATGCGGCGCTGGCAAATGGCCTATGGGTATTTGTTGGGGTTTCCTGGCCGTGGCAGGATGATTTTTTGCGCAGCAAATCCAGCTGGCTGGAGGTGCGTGAGCAGTTTAAAAAATCACTGCTGCGCTGGGGGAAACATCAAGCGGTGGCGGCAGTTTACGTAGCTAACGAGCTGAACTCAGACCTCGCGCGCTGGCTGGAAGTGCACCGCTGTGTGAATGCGCTGCAAGAGCTGATCGAGCTAGGCCGCGAGCTGATGCCACATTTGTTATTTGCGTATTCCAACTACCCAACAAGCGAGTTTCTGGAGCCGAGCAATGCGGACTTCACTGCGTATAATATTTATTTAGAAGACCGCGGTGATTTTGCCGGATATTTACCGCGTCTGCACCATTTGGCTGGCGACCGCCCCGTCTTGATCTCCGAGGTGGGCATGGATACCCAGCGCCACGCTGAAGCTGAACAAAGCGAGCTGCTGTGCTGGCAGCTGGAGGAATGCTTGCTAGCTGGGCTAGCTGGGACGACGGTGTACGCTTGGTCTGACCGTTGGTTTAATGGTGGACGAGTGGTGGATGATTGGAGTTTTGGGCTGAAACGCCGAGATGGCTCAGCCAAACCAGCGCTGGCTGATTTGACTGCCCAGCTGAAGAAGGTGGACGGCCCTGAGGCTGGGTTAGACCGCTACCCTAAGGCTTACTGGCCAAAGATCTCGGTGATTGTTTGTGTGCATAATGGCGCGCATCGCATGAAGGCGTGCCTGCAGGCGCTCAGCCAGCTGGATTATGCTAAATACGAGGTGATCGTGGTGGACGATGGATCCCAAGACAACATCGAGCAGGTGGTGGGTGAATTTTCCAAAGTACGGCTGATCCGCCAGCCACACGCAGGCTTGAGCGCCGCGCGTAACCTTGGCGCCAGCAAGGCGAAGGGGGAGATTTTTGCTTATACCGATGATGACTGCGAGCCAGATCCAGCGTGGTTGAAATGGATTGCTCATGGATTTAACCAGCTAGACTGGGATGCTTGTGGTGGACCGAATTTACCGCCAGCTGCGGAGAATGAAGCGCAGGCCATCGTGGCGTCAGCTCCAGGTGGCCCGTCGCATGTGATGCTGGATGATGTGGAGGCCGAGCATTTGCCTGGCTGCAACTTGTGTGTGCGCCGAGATGCCTTTGAGGCAATTGGTGGGTTTGACTCTATTTACTGGGTGGCGGGTGATGATGTGGATTTTTGTTGGCGCTTGCGCGAGGCCGGTTACCAGCTGGGATTTTCCGGCGCGGCTTTTGTTTGGCACCACCGGCGCACGACGCTCTACCGCTACCTGAAACAACAACGTGGATACGGGCGAGCCGAGGCATTATTGATGCGTGAGCACCCTGAGCGATTTCGCCGCAACCAAGGCGCCAGCTGGGAAGGGGTGATCTATACCGGCGCAGCCATGAGCTCAGTAAACCATCTGGGCAGCATGGATGCCGATGCGGTGATTTATCATGGTATCGTCGGCGCGGAGCCATACCAGCAGCTGCATCGGTATGTGATGCCAATGCGTCCGCTGGCCGCTGGCCACAATGGACGCAAATCTCAGCTGAAACTCCAGCTCGTATCGTGGGCGCAGCAGAAGATTCGCCGGTGGACACGCCATTGGCATAGCCGCAAATTCCGCAGCCAGCTGGAGCTAGCTGACCCGGTGGTGCTGGCCGAGCCACAGGAGAAATATCGCACCGTCGATAGCCAGCTAGCGGTGCCAGCTGGCATGTCTCGCGAGCAGTTTTTTTCCCGCATGCAGGAAATTGGCTGGGTGCGACCTGAGCGCGCGCAGCTGTGGGATTTAGAAAAATCATCCACTGGCGCCTTATTGTGCTGGCTACCGAATCAGCCAGATGTGGTGCAGGTGAGGTTTTTCTTAGCTTTAGGCAAAGATCATTTCACCTCACATAAAGAGATGGTTTCAGCTCTATCTGCATCAGCCTAAATGTCTTGCGGGTAGCTATTGTCCATGTGTTATGGCGAGCCTTTAGTGTTTTTTGATAAAAAAATCACAATATATGAAAAATTCTCATGACCAGATGCTTATACTAATCAGAACCTAAACTGGGCGCGCGTGAGACAGGGTTTATTCATCATCCCAACGCTCAGTGAAGAAGTTCTAAAATCTGTCTAGTCATTGACTGTTAAGATTTTTCATTGTTTGTGTGTATGGATGGCCGGTACCTCATTTATTTGAGTACCGGTCATTTTATTGCCCAAAAACCAGCTGGAAAGACGCGCCCTGAATCATCGTGGATAAATGGAAAATCTAGGTTGGAAAAAAAGAAATGCTTTTTTAAACAAAACCATGCTTTGTGGCGCTTCACTAGTACAAGACGCAAGTAGTAAGTGATTGATATGGAGTCTTCATTTAGTTTAGTGCAAACGTCTTGTGCTAGGAGTCATCGCTGACTACTGGTTTTTTTCATTGTTTGTGTTTGGTAGCGGCTAGCTTCTCTTGGGTGAGTGATCTAGCCGCTATCTTTTTGCCCTCAAATAGCCCGCTGGTGAGCTCACTCATAGCTAGCTAGTGCGCTTTTTCTCGCCCCTTTGGGGCTTCAGATCTCTTCGGGGCGATCACCCAGACCTGCGTTAGGCTTTCAGCCCTGCCTTGGTCTGGGCTGTGATCTCTTGGTCCTTTGGACCTTTTTTTGCTCCTTAGCATGGTGAAAGCTGAGAAAGCTGGCTGGATTGTGGTTTGCCAGCTGGCTGGCGAGCTCAGCTGGCGGCTGGGAAAACCCGGAAAAACCCAAGTTGTTTCCAGCTGGATGCTTTGTGGAATATGGACTCACCGGTCGTGTGGAGAAAAAATGCCGTGCATTATTTAGCGGTAATGCTGCCGTATGACGAAAAAATGCCGTGCATTATTTAGCGGTGATCCTGCCGAATTGGTGGGGTGGCGAGCTCGCTGAGGAAGCTGGCTGGATTGTGGTTTGCCAGCTGGTTGGTGAGCTCAGCTGGCGGCTGGGAAAAACCCGGAAAAACCCAAGTTGTTTCCAGCTGCATGCTATGTGGAATAAGGAATCACCGGTCATGTGGAGAAAAAATGCCGTGCATTATTTAGCGGGATTTCATCCAATTCTCGTCGCAGGATCTAGCTGGCTTGGGCATTGTATTGGTGCCGGTTTTGGGATTTGTTATCTGTTCGTTTTGAATGGCTTGGTTGGCACGTTTGTTTGTGGTCTTTTGGGGTATTTATAGATTGGTCAGACAAAAAACTTCGCTGCGGCGCTTTTTATGTACAGCAGGGCACGGTGGTTCACTCGACTCCCCATACTCGATTGAGCTCCTGGTTTTGCTTACTTAGTAGTCTCCCATAACTATTAGGGTTTTTTCATTGTTTGTGTTTGTGATGGTCAGCTTCTCAGGGGTGAGAGAGCTGGCCATCTCTTTTTGTGCCCTGATGGTTTTTCCGCTTGGAATATTTCATCGATGGGGCGGTGGGAAAAACCGCTTCTGCACGGTTGTTTATCCAGTTAGTATGGAAATATAGATTTTTTAGAAAAATGGTCTAGTCGTGTCGCTTTATGATTAGAACGAGCTGATACCAAGCTAAGCGACTATACCTCGCCTTCCTTCATTTCGTTTACTTGATAGTTCATTGAGACTGTTAGGTTTTTTTCATTGTTTGTGTTATATGGGCCAGCTTCTCAGGGGTGAGAGAGCTGGCCTTTTTTTGTCCCAGCTGGACGGGCTGAATCTAGCTAATCTGCTGATCACAAGTTGGTTTGGTACGCCTGTTTGGGTGATTTTTTGGCTGCGAGGAATTTTTTAGAAAAATGATTTGGTGGTGACGCTTCTTGTATACAACGAGCTGATGTCTAGCTAAGGGATTTACCTTATTTAAATTTCAATTCGTTTACTTGATAGTCTTCATAACTATTGGGGTTTTTTCATTGTTTGTGTTTTGATGGCCAGCTTCTCAGGGGTGAGAGAGCTGGCCATCCTTTTTTAGATCCAGCTGATTTTTTAGGGCAAATTTAGCGTGCCAGAACTAGTGTTCGTACGGTCGTTTTTGATCTGATATACAAATCGTAATTTTTTAGAAAAATGATTTAGTCGTGACGCTTCTTGTATACAACGAGCTGATATCTAGCTAACGGTTTTTACCTTCCCCTAAATCATTTCGTTCACTTAATAGTCATTCATAACTATTGGGGTTTTTTCATTGTTTGTGTTTGTAATGGCCGGCTTTTCTTGGGTGAGAGAGTCGGCCATTATTTTTGCCTAGCTGGCTGGGGAAAATGAAGTGGTCCGCGCACTCGGCGTGACCTGAGGGCACAAAAAATGCCCAGCTGGAGTCAGCTGAGCATTTTGTTTGAGAGTGGATGGTTTTACCCTTTGTAGGCGAATGCTGGAATGCCCTTCACGCCGAGCCCGGTGATTTTGTAGAGTCGGCCAGCATTTTCTTCTTCGATGCTACCGTGGATGCCGGTGGTGACGTAGAGTTCGTCGAGATTGTCGCCGCCAAAGGCACATGCGGTTGTTTCCATGACGGGGAGTTCGACGCGCTGGAGTTCGGATCCAGTTTCTGGGCAGAAGCGCACGACACATGATCCGTGGCAGAATGCGACCCAAAGTTTCCCTTCGGCATCGATGGTCATGCCATCTGGTGAGGCGTCGATGTGGCCAGTGTTGATGACTTGGCGTTCGCGGGAAATTTCTCCTGTGGTCTCAGAGTAATCAAAGGCGATGACGGCGCGGCGTGGGGTGTCGATGTAATAAAGTGTGGATGCGTCCGCTGACCAGGCTAGGCCATTGGAGTTGGTCACAGGGCCGTAGGCGTGCTGCAGTGAGCCTTCGGCATCCAGCTGGTAGAGTGCGGCTTCTTGTTTTTTCACTAGGCTGATAGTGCCTGCAAAAAATCGTCCATCTGGTGAGCATTTGCCGTCATTGAAGCGGTTATTTTCTAGCTCTGGCTCAGGGTCGATAATGTGTTCGAGTTCGCCAGTGGTTTCATCGAGGAAATACAGGCCATTGTCGCCAGCGATGACCAAACCGCCAGACTCGCGAGGAACCACGGTGCCGACGCGTTCACCTACAGGGAGAAATTTCTCTTCACCGCTAGCTGGATCAAAAATAACAACGACGTGTTTTTCGATATCTACGTAGTAAAGTTTGTCATTCCACCAAATTGGACCTTCGCCCCACTGCGCTTGATAGTTGCCAACGATTTCAATGTTTGCCATGTCGATGGCTTAGCATGAGCGTCACGCGCTGTCCAGAATCCATGCGTGTCATCCTAGCTGGCTAGTTAGAAATAGACTAGCTGGATGTAAATTTGAGCTAGCTAGAAAAAAAAGCTCGCGGCCAAGATGGACGCGAGCTGGTGAGTGGTTGGGGAAATCCTGATGTTCCTGTCTAGCCGACGATGCCGATGAGCTCGAGCACGATGTAGACAGAATAAATGAATGTGCACACGAGGGCGACAGCGACTCCAATGGTGCAATTAACTACGCGTTGGCGGGTCATTTTCATAGTTGTTCTAGGGAATTGGTTAAGCGCTTGATAGCGGGTTTGGCAGGTGAGTCAAGTGGATTGCTGGCAGCAGTTTTGGCGTCGCAGTAGTTTTTGGTGATTGAGCTTAGTGATAGAAATGCTAGAGCAGGTGCATGAAACGTCTATTTGTATTGTTATTTTTGTGGTTAACCAGCATCTCGGCGATGGCATTAGACCTCGATCAGGACGATCTGAAAAGCCTGCCTGAATCTGGTGGCGGCCCGGTAAAAGTCTGGGTGCGCTTTGCGCTGATCGATATTGAGCAGATTGATTCTGCAAAACAGAATTTCACAGTGAACTATGCTTATATGGTGCGCTGGCAGGACGATAGGCTCAAGCACGACGCTGAGCACGATGTGGTTGTTGATCTGGGTGATATTTGGTACCCGCAGATTCAGATTACCAACCAACAAAAGCTTTTCAAAACCCTGCCAGAAGAAGCCAATGTGAGCCCGAATGGTGAAGTATTGATGATTCAGCGAGTGTGGGGGAATTTGTCCCAGCCGCTAGATTTGCGTAACTTCCCTTTCGATAAACAGCACTTTTACATCAAAATGATGGCAGCTGGCGATTCTCACCAATCGGTGGTTCTTGTGAAGGATGATCGATTCCCGTCTGGCTTAGCCAAAAAGTTCTCACTGCCCGACTGGGAAATCACAGGCTGGGATGTCGAGCTCGGCCAAGGTGCCTTGTTTGATGATCTGCCTAAACGCTCGGTATATATTGTCGACCTGCAAGCCCAGCGTTCGTCGAATTATTATGTCGTCAAGGTGATGAGCCCATTGGTTTTCATCGTCATGATGTCGTGGATTGTCTTCTGGGTGGACGCGGCTAAGGCGGGTCCACAGATTGGTGTGGCGACAACGTCGATGCTGACTTTGATTGCCTATCGTTTTGCCATTGGCAAAGAGATGCCGCAGATTTCCTACATCACACGCATGGATGGATTTGTTTTTGCCTCTACCGTATTGGTTTTTGTGACTTTGATATTAGCTGTCACCACCGCGGTTTTGGCGCAGAAGGAAAAGGCACACATTGGCAAAAAAATCGATCGTGTTTGCCGCTGGCTGGTGCCGATGATCTTCATCTACATCGCCTGGCATAGCCTCGTTTATATGCGCGTGTGAGGGTGAGCTCGCTGGCTGGATTTTTCCCGCCAGCTGAAAGTGCCCCAGCTGGAGGAGATTTCCAGCTGGAGAAAAAATGGCAAGATTCAGCGGCTTAGCTGAGCTCTTGGGCCAGTTGCTCGCACCCTTTGATGTCGAGCTTGCCAGAGGCGAGCACAGGGATTTCTTCCACTGGGATGAAGTTACGCGGGCACCAGAGCGATGGGATTCCCATGTCCATGAGCTTGTAGCGCAGGTCGATGCATTCCTGGTGGTAGGTATCGCCACAGAGAGTGCTGAGGAGCACGATGGCTTCACCCTTTTGTTCGTCAGGCACACCAACGACGGCAATTTTGCGCTCGGTTTCTTGATCGAGCTCGTAGATCTGGTTGATGGCGGCTTCGACGGTTTCGTGAGGCACCATTTCGCCGGCGATTTTTGAGAATCGTGAAATGCGCCCTTCGATGTAGAGGAACCCGTCGTCGTCGACGCGACCGATGTCACCGGTATTGAGCCAGCCATCTTTGATGACTTCGTCAGTTTTGGCGGCATCTTTCAGGTAGCCTTGGAAAATGTTGGATCCTTTCAGCCAGATCACCCCTTGTTCGCTAATTGGTGTGGCTTTGTCGTTGGCTGGGTTGGTCAGCTTGACGGCGATGCCGGGAAGCAGTTTACCCACCGAGCCAGCTTTGTTGGATGGGATATCGCAGCCGGTGCCATCCACCAGCATATCTGGGATGTTGAGGTTGGTGGCTGGGCTGGTTTCGGTGAGCCCGTATCCCTCCATCGGCATGATGCCAAATTTCTCAGCAAATTTTTCCGCCAGCGAACGCGGCAGTTTTTCTGCGCCAGTAGCGATGAGCTTGAGCGATTTGAGTTTCTCTGGATCCACGCGGCGCATGTAGCCACGCAGGAATGTAGGTGTATTGATGAGCAGGCTGATCTGGTGCGCTTCGATCAGGTCGGCAAGGCGCTTGGTTTCCAGCGGGCTCGGGTAGGTGACTAGGTTGATGCCTTCGATACATGGATACCACAGCGTCACGGTGCTGCCAAAGCTGTGGAATAGTGGCAAACAGCCGAGCAAGGTGTGCTCGTTAGACATATTGACGCGTGAGCCAAATTGGCAAATATTGGCGAGCACATTGCGGTGGCTGAGCGGCACACCTTTTGGTTCGCCAGACGAGCCTGAGGTGAAAAGCAAGACGGCTTCGTCGTTGTTGCGGTCTTCGCCGAGGCCGAGCATCTTGGCAAGCACGGGAACTGGCAGAATCTTGCTGAGGATCACCCAGCGGATGATTTTCTTTTTCAAGACTGGCAGCTCGCGCTCGATGTAGATGATGTCGCGGTTTGGCGGCCACGGGTAGTGTGGCATTTTGCGGATGAATGGATCCGCGGTGATGTATTTGTCTACGCCAGCTTGGCGAATAGACGAGTGAATGGCGCGGTTGCTGGCGGTGAAGTTGATGTTCACCGGGATTTTATTAGCAAAAAGTACCGCGAGGTTGGCTACCAGACCACCTTTGCCGGGAGGCAGAATGATGGCCACGCGCTTCTTTTTGGTCTCTTGCTTGATGATCTGAGAGAGCGCGATGGCGGCACCTAAAATCTTATCGTAGCTGAGCGTGGAGTCATCCGTGCCATCTGTGATGGAGCTGGTGCTGCCGTGTTTTTTCAGGCCAGCTAGCAGGTTGAGCGTCAGCGATCCTTCTAAAAATGAGCGTGACGAGTAGTTGCGTTCGTCGCCAAGTACCAGAGCTTCGCGCCAGCTAGCTGGGCTCGCTTGCTTGGCTGGAATTTCCACGCTGAGGCTGATGATGGCCTTGGGCAGGTTGCGCAGAATATCTGTGCATAAGGCATTTTCTTCCACCATGTGGCAGGAGAGCGCGTGAATTGGCAGGCCCAGTTTGCAGAGGAACTGCAGGTGGCTGGCCGGTACTGGTGAAATGTCACCGCGGTGGGTGCGTGCCTGGCCAGCTAGGAAAATAATCACGCCATTGTTGGCGAGTGATTCCTTTAGTTTTTTGCCGACGAGCTGCGGGTCGTCGTCGAGCGAGAAGGCGAGCACATTGCGCTGCTCGGCTTCTAGAAATGCCTGCTCGGTGAACTCGAGTGAGATGTTTTCCTCGCACAGCCAGGTGATCTGGCGGTCTGCGAGTTTGTTTTCCAGCTGGAGAACTTCGTGAAAATCTAGGCGGCCTGGGATGATCAGGGCTCCTTTTTGGCTCAGATTTTCAAGTCCGAAAAATTCTATCGCTTGGCTCATAGTTCTTAGTAAAAGTGCTGGAAGATGGGTTAATATTTAGTGCCATTATCCAATCACGCAAGATACCATGCGGCAAGCGGCAATGCCTGCTAGTACAGAAATTTAGGGGTTAATGTGTACTGATGTATCGATTATTTTACCGCATCGAGCACACCATTGATAAATCTGGCTGACTGGCTGGAGCCAAATCGGCGAGCGATTTCAATAGCCTCGTTGATGGCAACGGCGCGTGGAACGTCTGGGCAGTTCAGTAGTTCGTACACAGCAAGGCGCATCACGGCGCGGTCGATCGGGTCGATACGCTCAGGTGAGAAGTTCTCGATGCACTCAGAGAGTTTTGCGTCGAGTGTCTCTTTATTATCGAGCACACCTTTGATCATTTTGCCAGCTTCGCGGCGCAGTCCCTGCAGCTCTTCTGATGAGCTTTCGATGTGGCTAGTGGCTGGATGTCCTGGCTGTTTTTCTGGGAATTCGACGATATCGAGGCGCTCAGAAATGCGGCCAAGTTGGACGATGGCGGCGGTGCATGCTTGCAGTTTTCCGCTCAGTTCAGGAAAATCTTCACACTGCTTGTGCCATTCTTTACGGCTATTTTGCAGGCTGTGGTTGAGCACAAAAACTTCTTCGAGCATTTCTTCAAACTCAGCTTGTTCGTCTTCGTCTTTAGCCAGCTGGCTGAGTCGATCGAGGCATGTGCTGAGTTTGCTTTCCCCTTCAGTGAGTTTGACGAGGATGCCGTTGAATACGGCGTAGTCAGTATAGCTGCCGAGCAATGATTGTGCTTCTGGCTGGCGAGCTACAAATTTTTCAATTCTTCCAGGACGTCCTTGAGTGATGTGCTGGATGGCTTTGTTTTTGGCGAGAGCCAGTTTGCGAATATTTGATTCTTGGGCAATTTGCCAGAATGTTTCTTCGAGGTTTTCGGCTGCGGCTCCTCCTTCGAGGTCAGCACAATATAGGTACTGAATGGCAGTTTCGCGGATTTGGCGTCGCTTAAGCATTGCTTGGAAAGTGTCTAGTTGAGGTGCGTTTGAGTTGCGCAAAGGTGTCTAATGCACGTACAGCAGAGCGAGCGGCTTCACGACCGCGGTTGAGCTTGCTGCCTATGCAGCGTGCGTAAGCTTGTTTTTCGTCTTCGACAAGAAGAACTTCATGGATAATAGGCATACGGTGACGAACGGACATCTCCATGAGGGTCTCGGTCACGGTGCTGGCGATGTGGTCGCCGTGCATGGTTTGGCCACGTAAGATAAGCCCCAGCGCAATGACAACGTCTGGTTTTTCTTCGGCAATAAAGGCTTCAGCTACAGCTGGAATTTCAAAGGCACCGGGGACGCGCACGAGGTCGCATCTACCGCTGCCGAGAAGCTCATCGAGTTCTTCTTGGGTATTAGTGACTAGGGCGTCGGTGAATTCCTGATTGTACTCTGAAGCCACGATAAGAACATGAGATCTAGCTCCGCGATGGCGTGGTTTAGGAGGTAGCGCTGTAGACATAATTAGGATTTAACTGCTGAGCTGGTGATTTGAAAGAGTGAAGTTGCAAAATGTAGTGATGATGGGGGATTTTGGTCATGGATGGTTACATCGCGGTCGTTTTTTACTCTAGCTGGAAGTTGACTTGTATTCCTTCTAGCTGGAGGGTTTCACCAGCAAACGATGAATTTTAAATTTCCTAAATCTTTAGCTGGAGCTTGGTGTGCCTGCTTGCTGGTTTCTTGTGAAATCTCCAGCCAGCCGGGCGGGCAAGATTTCCAGCCAGCAGAATCCGTCACGCGCGAGCAATCACTGAGAATAGCCGAGGCATACCGGACAATGTATTGGACGGCGAGTGAGCAAAATGTGCAACACGCAAAAGACGCCAATGGCATCCTCGTGCATACGCCTGATGCCGATATGCCCGATGGAATTTCCTCGCGCCCAGGGTGGTGGAAAGTTGACCAAGAAAATATGGGCATGCCGTATAAGTGGGGTGGTTTTGATACCCCGCGCAGCTTTGAGAAAAAGCTCAAACAAGGTTATGCGGCGGGAGATGTTTATACCCGCGCCAAACGTGCCCAGCTGGAAAGTGGCGTCAGCCAATATGCTGCGGGCATCGATTGCTCAGGGCTAATTTCTCGCTGCTGGCGGCTGGATCGTCCGTATTCCACCCGCGAGCTGGCGAGTTTATGTGAAAAGCTGCCCAGCTACGCCGACCTTCAGCCGGGTGATATATTAAACAAAAACAACGACCACGCGCTGCTATTTGTAAGCTACGTCGAGGGCACTTCGGGCAGTCATTTTTGGGCGTATGAGACGGGCGCGCCACCAACTTGGAAGGTATTGTTGCACACGATTCCGGTAAATTATGTAAAATCGCGTGGCTATTCGCCGTATCGCTATCATGGCATGAAGCCATGAGTGTAAAAAAAGGACCCACAGCGACTAATCTGTGGGTCTTTTTTTGTGCCAGCTGGCTAGCTGGTGAATTTTAGCTGCTGCTTAGACGGGGAAAATTTCCTTCAGCGTGCCGTTGCTATTGGAGAATGACTCAGCTTGTACGCCAGTGTGCTGGAGCATGCTCAGCCACATATTTGCCAGCGGGGTATCATTTTCCTCAAACACATAGTGCTGCCCTTGTTTGACGCCGGTGCCAGTGCCTCCAGCTAGGAGGAATGGAATATTGCGCTGCATGTGCACGGTGCGGATGTTGCTGCCGTAGGCCACCAGTGTTTGATCGAGCAATGAGTTGCCGGCAACGTCTTTGGTGGTGCCGAGTTTATGGATCAGGTAGGCGAGCGACTGAGCTTGCAGGATGTCTCTGCGCAGTGACACTTCGTAGCGTGAGTCGTGACCTTTGTAGTGGCTCATTTGGTGTGACCCGCAGTTGCCAGACTCGAGCTCTTTGAGCAGCACATTGAGTGGCTGGCGGTACGAACAGACGCGGGTTTGATCGGTCTGCAGCGCAGCTACCATGAGGTCGTACATCAGCTTGATCTTTTGTGATCCTTTGAACTCCTCAGCTTCTGGGAGGGCGAGTGGTGATTTGGGTTTTGGTTTGCCAATCCACTGTGAGGTTTCTTCCAGCTGGCGTTCCATTTGCCGCACGGAGGTGAAATATTCATCCAGCTTGTCTTTGTCTGACGAGCTGATGACTCGCTCCATTCGCTTGGCGTCGTCGAGGATGGTATCGAGCACGCTTTCTTTGCGGGCTAGGCGATCGCGTTGTTGTTCTTCGGTGAGTGTTTCTGGGGTGAAGAGTTTATTAAAAACTTTCATCGGGTCGCCTTCACCGGGAATGGCGCTGCCGCGAGAATCCCATGCCAGCGATGAGCCAGGGCCCATGCCGCCTTCACCTTTTTCAGTCAGCGTGAGCGACGGGAGGCGGGTTTTGCCGAGGAAATGTTCCGCGGCGAGTTGGTCGCACGACACTGTGTTGGAAAATCCAATTGATGGATTGCGATAGACGTCTGCGCAGGTGAGGAAGGTGGTGCAGCCACTGTGGACCGATGGACACGCTTGGCTGCTCAGGTTGGAGACAACGGAGAAGTATTTGCGGTAGCGCTCGAGCGGTTTGAGCGCTTTGGGCATTTCGTATTTGGCGCCAGCGGTTTTTGGAAACCATGCTTCTTCAGTCACCCCGTACGGGTAGCTGAGAAACATCAAGCGGCGCGGGGCTTCAGTGGCCACCGTGCTAGCTTGAGCAGCGGATAGGGGGGTCATCGATTCGAGCCAGGGTAGGGCGATCGTAGCAGAGGCACTTTTTAGGAAAGTGCGGCGTGAGAGACGTTTGCGGATCATAGTTGTAGCTGGTTATTTTTGTTGGAACGTGTCGCTAAGGACGATGGCAAAGATTAAACTTTGGGCGGTGTAATTGTTGAGTTTTACAGTCTCAACAATGTCTTCGATGAGTGGGGTATCTTGGAAACCCACTGGACGTGCCAGTGAGTAAGTGAGCATGGCTTTCGCCAGACTGCGCACCAGGGCATCGCGGTCTTGGATTAGGGCGTCCTGAAGACCATGATAGCTATCGAATTGGCGCTGACCGTCGGGCATTTGCCCCTGCGTGGACAGCGGCAGATGGCGCATTTTTTTGATGTCAGACGGGCTGGCTGGAAGGATTTCTTCGGTTCTCCAGTTGCCTGCGGCGTCAAAGTTTTCCAGCCCGAGGCCAATCGGGTCGATGGTATGGTGGCAGGCGGCGCACTGCACCTGCTGGGTGTGAGCAGCCATGGCATCAGGCACGGTGGTATCGATGTCACCGCTGTCGATGCTTAGCTGCGGCACGTTTGGCGGCGGCTGCATTTCTGGAAAGTCGAGGAATTTGTAGAGGATGTAGGCGCCGCGCTCGACTGGTGATGTACGGTCGCCGTTGCCGGTCATGGTGAGGAATGACGCTTGGCTGAGCAGTCCGCCACGCGGGCTGTCATGTGGTTTGGCGATCGGCTGGAAATGTGGCCCCAGCTTATCGATTGGCAAGCCGTAGTAATCAGCCATCAGGCGGTTAACGACGAGGTAGTCGGCTTTGATCAACTCGTGGACCGGACGGTTTTTGCGGATCAGAGTATTGAAGAATCGCTTGCTTTCTTCTTTGGATGCCTGTGCCACGGCGTGAGTCCAGTTGGAGTAAAGGAAGTCGTTGGGGTCCACTTCGTCTACTTTGTAAAGTTTGAGCCATTGGTGGATGAATCCATCATTAAAATGGTCAAACTTGGGATCTTGGATCATGCGCATGACTTGTTCTTGCAGCACGGCGAGGTCTTTGAGTTTGCCGTCCCGAGCGAGTTTTTTCAGCGTATCATCTGGCTGGCAACTCCACAGGAAATAGCTCAAGCGGGTAGCTAGCTCGTTCTGGGTGATTTCTTCAAACCCTTCTTCTAGATCGCTGTCTTCGGCTAGATACAGGAAACTCGGCGAGGCGAGCACGATGGACAGTGGCTCGGCTAGCGCTTCTTTGAATGAGGACCCGTCAGCGAGTGATTGCTGGTACAGCTTGAACAATTTGTCGATGTACGAGCGGGTTGGCGGGTTGTTGTGAAAGGCTTCTTTGGCAAAATTATGAATGACTTCCTTGGCGTAGCTGTCGCTTTCATCGTCGTCGCCATTGAAGAATATGCGGTTGTAGCCAATGAGCGACGATTTGCCTTCGACGGGAATCAGCTGAGCTTCTCCCAGCCAGATGCCGTATTGGTTTTTATCGATGCTGCCAAAAGCCTTACGTCGGCGGTTGGTGAGCTGGTTGACCATTTCGGTGAACAGCTTGGATCCTTCTTGTTTTGGTGCCTTTTCAAAGGCGGTATTGTAGCAGCGGAAGGAGATCTGCTGGCCGCGGTCGTCGTGACTATAATAAAATGGGATCTCTATGGTTTCAGGCGAGTCAGGCGTGCTGGTGATGATATTTTCGAAGACGATCTTTTCTGAGCGTCTCACACCAATACTGACCTTAAGCACCGGTGGGTAGCTGGTGCCGCCGACTTGAGCGCATTTGAGGCGCAGCTTGTAGTGGCCATTTGCTAAGGTGATCGACTTTTCTCCCTTGGCTGCTTTTGGCGGACGCAGCGGGATGGCCAATGACTCAAGTGTCTTATCGGCGTGCGGTAAAATCAGGCTGCCAGTGTCGGTATAGGGCAGTTTCTCGTATTTTAGCAGCGGAGAATCGAGCACCGCTTGGCTCAGCCTGAGGCTGCGGTTCAGCATGGTCAGGCCGTCGTTACCAGTTTGCTTGGCAATGTCTTCATCTTTGAGCCCTTTGGCGCGCAGAGCGGCTATTTTATCAATGTATTGTTGAGCCTTGGGAACATGCCTATTTTTGTACACATCAATCGCTTTTTTGCGCACGTTGGCGATGTCGAAGTCGATGGCTTCTTGTCTGGCGTGGAGGCTGTTTTTGGGGGTATTGCAGGCGACTTTGATGGCTTTTTCCGCCAGCTCAAGGTATCCGTAAATCTGCTGGCTGGAAACGGTGAGGCCTGAAGCTACCGTATCAAATCCATAACTGCGTGTATCGTCGGGAATGTCTTCTGGGGTGATGCGCACGCCGGTAAGCTGCTCGACGGTATGGATGTATTCGCGTTTGTTCAGGCGGCGAAGTTTTGATTTTCCTGACTTTGATGCAAAGTACAAGCGGGCCTCTGATAAACTATGCGTGAGTGGATCCAGCGCAGCTAGAATGTCTTCGTGGCCCGGTTGTTTGGCCTTTTTGGGCGGCATGCTGCCAGCGTTGAGGTTGTCTAAAATATCCGTCCACAGCTCCATGTCGAAGACGCTAGCAATTTCAGCATTCAGGTCATCGAGTCGCAGGTCGCCCTCTTGTTCATCAGGTCCGTGGCAGCTGACACAGTATTGTTGCAGAAAGGGCTGAATTTTATCTTCAAAATGAAGCACCTCGTAGCTGGACGGCTGGCTGGTGACCTTGGCTTCGCTGAGCGGTGTCTCGCGCTTGTTCGCTAGCTTTTGGTATCCTTGCGCTGAGTTGCCCAGAATATCTTGCTGCGGGCTCTCAGGCGTGAGCGTTGCATTGACCTTAGTGGTTTTGCTGATTTCGAGCTCACCTTCATCAGCGCGCACCATTTCAGCGATTTGTGCTGGCATCAGCGAGGTGTCTACAGCTTCCGCTTTGGCGGCGGCAGTTTCTGCCTCTGCAGCTGGCTGGTCGTCGGTTTTGCCAGTCAGCTCGGGAAGGTAATAAATGCCAGCGAGTGCGCCGCCGAGAATGGCGACTGAGGCAAGCATGCCAAGGTAGTTATTTTTGGCTTTCACCACCGGCTGTTGATAGACCGCCTGCGCTGGTTGGCGAACTGGCTGCGCTGGGGCTGCTGGCTGGGCGACGGCGGCTGGTGGAGGAGGTGATTTTGCAGCGCGCTTGGGTGCGGCTGGTTTGAGCGTGACAGCTACAGGCTCAGCTACTTTGGCCGCAGCTGGGGCGGGTTTTTTGTGCCTTTTGGGTGTGGATGTTTTCAGCTCCACGGCAGCTGATTTTTCCTCAGCTGGAACCGGCGTTGGCTCTTCAGCTGGTGATTGCGTGGCGCTGAGCTCAATGGCAGCACAGCGAGCACCGCAGTCGCAGGCGGTTTTCCTTTGGTAAAACTCACGGGTGATCACGCCAGGTTTGCCACAGGAGTGGCAACTCATGAGGTACTCATTTTTGCCGTGAGGAACAAACCACAGACGATAGCCGCATTGGCAGTCGTAGTGTTTGCTTTGTGGGGGGAACTCGGGGAGCGAGGTGCCGCAGGATACACAGTGCATAGGGTAAAAAATGTTTGGGGTGCAAACGTTTTATACGTTTGCGATTTTAGTAGGCTTTCATATTTCAAATCGCCTGTCTACGGTAAAAGTCGTCACCTTGTGTTTACATGGTAATCCACTTAGTGATAAGGCGTTTAACTTGTACATCTTAACGGTTTAGCGGGCTATGTAATTTCTGATAAGTGTTATGGATTTGTTAGCAAATGTCACAAGTCGTTACTATATATAGCTTAGCCGATGCTCAGAAAATTATCTATTTGGGCTTTGCTGAATCCTATCTAATAGTTTATGTTTCAAGGTAGTTAATGGCGTTTGATAAACATTCTGAACCTTATTATGCCAGTGCAGGTGAGTTTAACCGTATTCAAAAGCGGACAGCTCAGATGCAAGCTGGTGTGCGCCTAGCAGTTTGTTTGTTGGTTTTGGTTTTCTGTTCAGCTGTATTTGCCTCGGCGATTCCGCATTACCTCAAACTCCAGGAAATGGAAACTGAGCTGGCGGAACAAAAAGAGCGCGAAGAAGTCTCTATGGAGAAGTTGGATCGCATTGAGCGCATGAGCCGCGGTATTGACGAAGACCCTGCCTACATGGAGTTGAAGGGGCGCGACCGGCTGAATTTGTACAAGGAAGGTGAAAAAATCTTCCGCTTTGAGCGCCAATAGGCGGTAAAGAAACGCTATGCACGAGCTGCGCTAATTATGGCGCGGCTCTTTTTTTTGCAAAAAAAAACGAGAGCGGCCAGATGGCACGCTCTCGTGGAAATTTTCTAGCTGGCTGGCAGCTTACATGTTTGGCATCTCGATGAAGCCTTCCAGCTTGCGGATACGGGTCGGGTGACGCATCTTACGCAGTGCTTTCGCTTCGATCTGGCGAATACGCTCACGAGTCACCTGGAACTGGCGGCCCACTTCTTCAAGTGTGCGTGAGTAGCCATCTTTGAGGCCAAATCGCTGCTCGAGAACTTCGCGCTCACGCTCGGTGAGAGTATCGAGAACGTCACCGATCTTATCCTTGAGCATGGCAAAACCAGCTTCTTCCATTGGGTTCTCAGCGGCTTTATCTTCGATGAAGTCACCAAAGGAAGTATCGTCTGAGTCACCTACTGGTGCCTGCAGTGAGATCGGCTGTTGAGCCATCTTGAGAACGGTACGTACACGCTCCACGGGAAGGTGAATTTCTTCAGCAATCTCATCTGGAGTTGGTTCACGACCGTATTCCTGTACCAACTGCTTCTGCACGCGCATCAGCTTGTTGATTGTCTCGATCATGTGCACTGGGATACGAATGGTACGCGCTTGGTCAGCAATCGAGCGAGTGATCGCCTGACGGATCCACCATGTTGCGTAGGTGGAGAATTTGTAACCACGACGGTATTCGAATTTTTCCACCGCTTTCATCAGGCCCATGTTGCCTTCCTGAATGAGATCGAGGAATGAAAGTCCACGGTTGGTGTACTTTTTGGCGATGGAGATTACCAGACGCAGGTTGGCTTCCACCATTTCGGTTTTGGCACGGTAAGCAGCGCGGGTAAACTTGCGCAATGTCTTACGAGCTTCGCCGAAGTTCTCAGCGGTCATCCATGACTGCTGCTGGAGTTCACGTACTTTGGTGATGAACTCTTTTTCGTCTGGGTTGATGTTGAGCTTGCGCTCGTATTTGATGAACTTGTTCTGGCGCTCTTCAACTTGCTTGTTGAATTCTTCCACTACCTTTTGTTTGTAGTAGAAACGATGGTAGAGACGCTCGAGGCTTTCCAAGTTATTGGCAAATGACTCTTCGAGCTTCTTCTTGCCACGTGGCTGCTTGGCAGAAAGCTTGCGGTAAATTTGGTCGTTGTCCTCGTAGAGGTTGCGGACTTGTTCGCAAAGTTTTGGTAGCGCGCGCATGTAGCGCTCACGGCTTTCGATTTTCTTATCTTGGATGACGCGGTCGAATCGCTCTTTACCGCGGTTGAGGCGGTCGGCGAGGTCGAGGTAGGCTTCAGCGATAAACCCATAGCGGTGAAGCACGCTGTTGGCGGCTACTTCTGCGTCTTCGATGCGCTTGGAGATTTCTACTTCTTGCTCACGGGTAAGCAATGGAACTTGGCCCATTTGCTTGAGGTACATACGAACTGGATCATCGAGGATGTCGAGTTTCTGGTCGCCCTTAGGTGAGTCGGTGGCATCGTCGCGCTTGCGGTCGCGGTAGCTGTCTACCTCTGAGGCGTCAATGATGTCGAACTCCATCTTACGCAGACGGTCGAGGATAGCCTCAACGTCAGCTGGATCTACCAAGTCATTTGGCAGGATCTCGTTGATGTCGTCGTAGGTGAGGTAATCTTGCTCTTTGGCTAGAACGATGAGCTCACGAATCTTTTCTTGGATCTCGGGAGTATCAATGCGGTTTTTCACCGCGCGTTTGCCAGCTGGCTTTGCTGCAGCTTCATCATTAGCTGAGGCATCAGCCTTTTTAGCGGTGCTTTTGGATGCGGCAGTTTTTTTGACGGTCGCTTTCTTAGCGGTCGTCTTTTTAGCTGCGGTCTTTTTAGTAGCCATAGGAATTTAGGAAAATCTAATTTTGGTCGCGGGCACAATCCACCCATTATGCAACCAGCTGAGGTTTCGTGCCGGCGAATCTCCATGCGGGATGGACATGCGTCAAGTCGAATATTTACTCGTTAGCTAAGAATCTAGCAAGAAAAACTTATTAATTAGCGACGCGCTCGACCTGAGCCCCTAGCTGGAGCAGTTTTTCATCAATGTGTTCGTACCCACGATCGATGTGATACAGTCGATTAATCTCGGTTGTTCCCTTAGAGCATAATGCGGCGAGAACGAGAGCGGCGGATGCGCGCAGGTCGGAGGCCATGACGGGAGCTGCAGAGAGCTCACGGTTGCCCTCGATGACGGCTGTGCCGTTGTCGACATTGATGTTAGTGCCCATGCGGGTCATTTCAGCACAGTGCATAAATCGCTGCGGGAAAATGGTATCTTCCACCACGGAAATGCCCGGTGTGATGGCGTAGAGTGCAGTGAACTGAGCCTGCATATCCGTTGGGAAACCAGGATAAGGAGCCGTTGTGATTTTGCCGCCAATTGGGTTTTCAGCAGGTTTTACGGTCACGCTAGTGCCAGCGTCATTAAATTCCACCGAGTGGCCAGATTCTTCCAGCTTGTCGCTGATGGCTTCCATGTGATCGCGCTGCACGCGGTTGAGGGTGACGCCTTCGCCAGCCATCGCTGCTGCCACCATGAATGTGCCGGCTTCGATGCGGTCGGGGATGACGGTGTGTTGCACGCCGTTGAGTTTTTCCACGCCTTCGATGACGATGCGGCTGGTGCCAGCACCGGAAATTTTTGCGCCCATTTTGTTGAGAAAATCAGCGAGGTCGACGACTTCTGGCTCACAGGCTGCAGATTCAATGACGGTGGTGCCGGGTGTGAGAGCTGCCGCCATCATCAGGTTGTCGGTGCCGAGTACAGTTGGTCCGTGCTTGCCTCTGAGGTCGACTTCAGCGCCTTTGAGTCCGCCGTTGCAGGTCATGTGCATGTTGCCGGAGTCCATGTTGATGTGGGCGCCAATCGCTTGCAGGCCTTTGAGGTGCAGGTCCACTGGGCGGTCGCCAATCACGCAGCCACCGGGAAGAGATACGCTGGCTTTGCCCAGACGGGCAAGCAATGGGCCCATTACGCAGATAGAGGCGCGCATTTTGCGTACCAGCTCATAGGGTGCGTCATGGATGATATTGGCTGCGGTGATGCGCACGGTGCCGCTTGAACGCTCCACTTCAGCGCCGAGGGCGGTGAGGATCTGCAGCATGTAGTTGGTATCAGAGACGTCCGGGACGTGGCGAATGATACAAGTTTGCTCGGTGAGTAGAGTGGCTGCTAGAATAGGCAATGAGGCATTTTTTGACCCAGAAATATTGATGCAGCCTTTCAGTTTTGAGCCGCCGTGAACGAGAAGTTTATCCATGGTTTTTAGTCGATGTGTGCGATGGGGAAGCGGGCAATGCCACTCATATCTTTGTGGACACGCACATTAGTGAAGCCTTCGGCTAGAAGCAAGGATTCAAGTGCGGGACCTTGGCGATGGCCAATTTCTAAAGCGACGATGCCGCCTGGGTGAAGGTAATTGCGGGCTTCTTTGCAGAAGCGGCGGAGCAGGTCTAGGCCGTCAGCTCCGCTGAAAAGTGCGAGTTCGGGGTCGTGCATGACCTCCGGTGTCAGTGATGGTCGGTCGGTCTCCTCAACGTACGGTAAATTTGCGGCGATGAGGTGAAAGCGGCGGCCAGCTAGCTGGTCGAAGAGGTCGGTGTGGATGAACTCCACGCCATCCAGCTCAAGCTCGGCGGCATTTTCTCCAGCTAGCGCGAGCGCGTCTGGCGAGATGTCTGCGCAGGTGAGTTGGTGGCATTTTTCCGCCAGCTCAGCGGCGAGTGTGAGGCCAAGCACGCCTGAGCCAGTGCCGAGGTCGAGCACGTCGCACTCGGCGGGTAAATTTTCTTTAAGGATGAGCTCGACGAGTTCTTCAGTTTCGGGCCGCGGAATGAGCCCGCGTGAGTCGCAGATAAATTCGCGATTGAAGAATTCTACGCGTCCGAGCAGGTGTTGCAGAGGCACGCGTTGGCCACGTTTTTTGAGCATGTCGCGCAGTGGCGCGAGCTCGTCTTCTTGCATCGGCCGGTCAAACTGCATGTAGAGCTCGATGCGATTGAGCCCTAGCTGATGGGCAACCAACATTTGCATGTTGCGGCGGGCATCCTCAATACCGCGGGATTCGAGGTAGCGGGTGCCTTTGTCAATGGTATCGAGAACGGTGGTCATGCAAAAAAAATCAGCGAGCCAAGGGGAAACTTGGCTCGCCAGAGAATTAAGTTGTTATTGGGTGGCCAAAAATTAGGCGCAAGGCTTGCTTTCCAGCTTGAAAGCAGTGTGCACGACGCGTGCTGCTTCCTCGATCTGTGTCTCTTCTACAGTGACGGCGATCTTGATTTCTGAGGTAGAAATCATGCCTGTTTTGATGTTTGCTTCAGCGAGTGCTTCAAACATCTTAGCGGCTACACCTGAGTGTGAGCGCATACCGATGCCAACGGTAGACAGCTTGGCTAGGCCAGCTTCTGTTTCAACGGTGGCATTGAGTGGTCCGAGCAGCGGCTGGAGAGCAGCTTGTGCGCGGCCAAGATCATTGGTATGCATGGTGAATGATAGTCGGCCACGTCCATCTTGCGATGAGTTGGCAACGATCATGTCGATGTTGATTTCTGCTTCTGAGAGTGCGCCCAAGATCTGAGCGGCGGACTTGGCGTCGTCAGGAATGTTCTGGACGGTAACACGTGCTTGGGAGCGCTCGATCGAGACTCCGCGAATGACTACTGCTTCCATATCGGGATGTTCTTCGGTAATGATGGTTCCTGGATTGTCGTTGAGGCTTGAGCGCACTTCGAAGACAACTCCAAATTTTTTGGCAAATTCTACGGAGCGAGACTGCATGACTTTGCTGCCGGATGAGGCCATCTCGAGCATCTCGTCGTAGGAGAGTTCAGGGAGTTTGCGGGCGTCTTTGACCACGCGTGGGTCAGAGGTGTAAACGCCGTCGACGTCGGTAAGGATTTGGCAAAGGTCCGCATTGATAGCTGCGGCTACAGCGATGGCTGTAAGGTCTGATCCGCCACGGCCAAGTGTGTGGATGTGGCCGTCTTCAGTGATGCCTTGGAATCCAGCTACGATGACTACGCGGCCTTCGTCGAGGAAGCCGTGCACCATGTTTGGTTCAATTTTGTCAATGCGACCGCGGGTGTGGCTGCCAGTGGTGAAAATGCCAGCTTGGCGGCCAGTAACTGAGGCAGCTGGTACTCCCATGCCTTCGAGGGCCATGGAGAGCAGGGCGATAGATTGTTGCTCGCCAGAAGAAAGGAGGACGTCTAGCTCGCGCTCAGGAGGGGTGTCGTTGAGTTCATTGGCCATGCCAATGAGTTTGTCTGTGACACCGCCCATAGCGGAGACGACGGCTACAACTTGGTTTCCTTCGTCGCGCAGTTTTTTAATGCGGGAGGCAACGTTGCGAATGCGATCAATGGAGCCGACGGATGTGCCGCCGTATTTTTGAACGATGAGTGGCATGGCTTATGTAGGAATGTGGCGGGAGTTTAAGGTTAAATTTCGTAATTACGACCAATTTCTGGCATAATCACTTCAGTGGTAGGTAATTTTTCAGCAAGCTGATCTGCGAACCATTGTGTCGCTTCTGGATCGCCGTGCACGAGAATAGTTTTTTTTGCGTTCACTTTGATCATATACTCCAGAAGGTCATCGCGGGTGGCGTGGCCGGAGAAATCAAACACGTCCATGTCGCAGTCAAATTTCACGGCTTCAGACTCGGGGTCGAGTTTGATGTAGTCGCCACGCTCAGAGGCGCGGATCACGCCAGCTGGAGATTCTGGATCAGCGTAACCAACAAAGAGCAGTGAGTTCTTTGGATTATCGATGAATGATTTGGCAAAGTTGTTGGAGACGGTTTTCTCAGACATCATGCCGCTGGACAGGGCGAAGATAGCGCCTGGGCGGTAGTGGATCGGAGTGCTCTTGCGGCGGCGTTTTTGTTTGGCGCCTTGGATCTCCATGTCGCGGAGGATTTTGAAGCCGGGAACGTTGCGTGGTGATGAGCCGGAGTGTTTATCAAAGATGATGGTCATCTTGGTGCTCAGGCCGCCCATGAAGACTGGAGCATCAGGGATGCGTTTGTCTTCTTTGAACTTGTGGATCATGGTCATCACTTCCTGAGTTTTGCCCATGGCAAATACCGGAATGAGTACTGAGCCGCCGCGCGCGATGGTGCGTTCGATAGCCTCAGCGAGCATGTTTTCCTCTTTTTCACGAGTGTATTCTGGATGGCGAGGTGAGGCGCCACGAGTGGTCTCAATGATCAGCGTGTCGATATTTTCAGTCGGCAGCTTAGAGCCGGTGATCAGCGTTTGGTCTTCAAACTGCACGTCGCCGGTGTAGAGGATGCGCTTGCCTTCAGATTCGATCAATGCGCCAGCTGAGCCGAGGATGTGGCCAGCATCGTAAAAAGTAACTTTCACCCCTTCTTTGATCTCAAATGGCTTTTTGTACCCTTTGGTGATCCAGCGCTCTTGTACTTCATCGAGCTCGCGGTGAGTGTAAAATGGATATTCCGTGATGCCGAGCTCTTGGCGTTTGCTCATCATTACGTTGACGGAGTTGTGAAGCAGCGCGTCAGCTAGCTCAAAAGTAGCAGGCGTCATGAAGACTGGTGCGTTTGGCTGCTCTTCCATCAGCACTGGGATAGATCCGCAGTGGTCGAGGTGGGAGTGGGAAAGGATGATAGCGTCAATGCTATCGTCTGGAATTTCATCCAGCAGGGGAAGGGAATCGATACCTTCTTCTTTGGGGTGCATGCCAGAGTCTAGGGCGATTCGGCAGTTGCCAGTCTCGAGGACGTAGCAGTTCGCGCCGATTTCATTATGGCGTGCATAGTTTTGGAAAGTCGTCATAGCTTGAGTTCTTTAAAGAATATTCAGCATGTAGTGTCTCGCGAAACAAGAAATCGGGTGGTAGAGAGAAACCGATAGCGAGTGCTGATAAAAGATCTTCGTCGTAAAAACCACTTAATGAAAAGTGGTGCTCGAGGGGGGAGTCGAACCCCCACGGCCTTAACGGCCACTAGATCCTTAGTCTAGCGCGTCTACCAATTCCGCCACCCGAGCAGGTGTTCCGAAGAAACGGTGCGGGAGGGAGTTACCTCGATTGCCGAATAAAGGCAAGGAAATCTTTGCTTAAAGTTCATTTTTTTTCTCACGGGCTGGTTTTAGCTTATGAAAAACCGGGCGTTTCAGCTAGATGTTAGCTGGTGTAAGTCTATGTGGATTAATTGTTGTTGAGTTGTGCTCTATCCAGCTGGGTTTGTTATTTTTCGAGTGGTGAAAACTTGAAAAAAATTACGTCAAATAGCGGGGAATCGATGCCGCACTAGGGGCAAAATACAATTTTGCCTTCATTTCTACGGTGAATCAGAAAGAAGTTCGTTGGAAATTACGATAAACAACTGTGCAGAATACTGGGTTTTCTGCTAAATGTACCAGAAGGTCTCTTATCTATGTCTACACCACACTCAAATAAATACCGCCGAGCTGGAAGGTCATCATCAAGCCAGCCAGAGCTGCCACCTCAGCTGGGGCGTCGACGGAAAAAGAAAGTGGTGAGTGGGCATAGTAAGCACGAGCAAGAAAAGTGGCAGGGTGGCCAGAATGGAGCATCAAAGCGCGATCCATTTATCTGGGGGCGCAATATAGTGATCGTCTTGTTTGTTGTTGGCCTATTTGCTGCCGGCATCACTTATTTAGCCAAGCAAAAATCAGTAGCTCCAGCGGATGATGATGCGATGTGGGTAGCTGCAAGCTCTGGTGTGGAGGCGGAGCTCGCTGAGTTGAAAGCTATCGATTGGGAATTATTCGAGGAGAATATCCGCGCATTCCTAAATACTACAGATCTGGAAGAGCGGCTGAAATATGTCAGCCAGCCAGAAATTGCCCGTCAGCATTATGCTAAGTATTCAGCTGATGCGCAGACGGCTAAGTTACGCACCTTGTTTAGTGGTCCAATTATGGGCGACAATTATATTCTATACTCAGCCCAGCTGGAGAATCTGCAGATGGTGCTCATCCCAGTGCTGCTAGGGGATCAGCTAGGGCTCATTGATTGGGATGCCTACGGTCGTTACAACCCTTATAGTATACAAGATCTGCTGAATGGGGAAGTTGCCGAGGCCGAGATGCGCGCGTATTTGAGTGAAGGCGCCTTCTACGCCTATCAATTTCGTGATGATAAGGCGTGGGTTGCCTATGAATATTCTGAGCCTAAATTGGACGAGTCCGTCTCAGTTTATGTGCCGCGTGATTCTGCTCTAGCTAGAAAAATCGAATTCCACCAGCGTAAGTTTGCTAGAGGTGAGGCCAACTCTTCACCTCTGCCATTCATGTTCAAGCTGCGCTCGGTCAACGATAGTCATAAAAAGAAACAATTCGAGCTAGTGGAACTCATCAACTTCGGCTGGGTGAAAGAGCTGCCAGCTGAGTAAATCAGCTAGATAGCTTTTGTTTGTATTGTTGTAGATTTATACAATCAGTATTCTTTTTAACATTAGGTAAAAAAATTATTCATATATGCTTGTCTTGTTGGGGTGGCTGGGGTGAGTCTTGGTTGTTAAGAATAAGTTGTTTAGCTATGAATAAGATAATTTCACCTCTATTATTAAGCTCCGCAATGCTTCAGCTGACGCATGCGGCTACCATCTCGTACGCATTTGAATCGTCGTCCTATAATGCTGGAGTTTCGGGCGCTGGCGTGACTGCTTCGGCTGTATCAATTCAATTGGCAAAGGGGACGATAAATGAATTTTCATATATTCAGGTGTCCGCGGACGGCTCAGTTCCGTCAGATTCTATTTTGCAGACAGATAAGTATTTTTTTGGTGTCTCCACAATAAATGACATTGATAACGGCCCTGTTGATAGCAGCGATACGGGTTTTTTCTTCAAGCTTACACCAGATGCTGGCGCGGCTTTAGATTTCAGCTCAGCTGTCTACTCCATGGATTGGGGAGGCACTAAGGGTGATGGCGGTGGGACTGGCTCTGGTAATCCATTAACTTACGGTATTTTTTACTCCGTGAATGATGGGCCAATTGTGGAGCTAAATGCCGTTGCTGGGGAGACCAACCCAAATGCTGGTCAGACTGACGGTCTGAAGGTGTTGAGCCGCGATGATGATGCGAGTCTGCTAGCTGACCCTATCGCTGTAGGTTTGACTAACACGGGGGATTTCTCATTGTCCGGGATTTCTGGATTGAGCAATGATGATACAGTCACCCTTTATGTGCTGGCTCGTACTAAAAAGACTGGCAGCAACTTTAGCCTTATTGCGGATAACCTCAAGGTAGATGGTATCGTCTCGGCTCCTATTCCCGAGCCTAGTTCTACAGCCTTGGCGGGTTTGGCTGGTTTCGCTTTTCTTCTGCGCCGCCGCAAGTAATCTCGCGGAGGGATTGATGTTTTCAGCAGCTAGGTGTGATGCCTAGCTGCTTTTTTGTTTCTGCGCATATTTCTAGCTGGTAGTTAGGGGTAAAAAAAATCCCGCACACGCTGGGCGTGGCGGGATGGAAATGGTTCTAGCTAGCTAGTTCTGGCTGAAATATTCAGCGTCCAGCTTACTTAGCGCTATCTGGCTGAGCTTGTGGTTTTTTAGCCACTGTCTGGATGCGCAGCTCGCGGAGTTGTTTGAAATCAACTTCAGCTGGTGAGTCAGACATGATGTCGCTGCCTTTGTTGTTTTTCGGGAAGGCAATCACTTCGCGGATTGATTCTTCACCGGCAACAAGCATGGATACGCGGTCGAGACCGAGAGCAACACCGCCGTGTGGAGGTGCGCCGTATTTGAAGGCGTCGAGGATGTGGCCAAACATTTCCACTTTCTCTTCAGGAGTGACACCGAGGGCGTCGAACATCGCTTCCTGTAGGTCAGCTTCGTGGATTCGGATAGATCCGCCGCCGAGCTCGTAACCGTTGAGAACAACGTCGTAAGCTTGTGCGCGCAGGCCTTCTAGCTCGCCCTTGCGAAGTTTTTCTTCGTCTTCTGGTACTGGGCGAGTGAATGGGTGGTGAACGGCATTCCACTTGTCGTCTTCAGCATCGTAGGCGAGCAGTGGGAATTCTGTCACCCAGAGGAAGTTGAGGTCGGTATTGTCTTCGAGAATCTTCTGGTATTCAGCTACCTTGAGGCGAACGCGGCCGAGCACGTCACAAACGGTTTCCCAGTCGCCGGCACCAAAGAGGATGAGGTCACCCGCTTCGATGTTCATGGCTTCTTTGAGGTCAGCTAGTTCTTGCTCAGTGAAGAGTTTGGTGATTGGTGAACGCCATGTGTCTGGAGTTTCGCCACGTGCTTGGATGTAAGCGAGACCTTTGGCTCCAGCTTCGATCGCCAGCTTAGTGAGCTTGTCGACTTGGCCAGATGAGATGCCTGCAAATCCTTTAGCGTTGATCGCCTTGATGCAGCCGCCTGATTTCAGGATGCTTGAGAATACCTTGAACTTGGTAGTAGAGAATACTGCGTCCAGCTCGGTAAGCTCGTAACCAAAGCGTGTATCTGGCTTGTCAGAACCGAAGCGGTTCATGGCATCTTGATAAGTGATGCGCTCGAAGCTAGCTGGGATGTCAGCATTGATAGACTCTTTGAAAATGCGACCCATGAGCTTTTCGATCAAGCCGATGATGTCATCTTGGTTTACAAATGAAGCTTCGATATCGATCTGAGTGAACTCAGGCTGACGGTCAGCGCGCAGATCTTCATCGCGGAAACAACGAGCAATTTGGAAGTATTTCTCAATACCGCCAACCATGAGCAGCTGCTTGTACTGCTGTGGTGCCTGTGGCAGTGCGTAGAAGCTACCTGGGTGCATGCGTGATGGCACGAGGAAATCACGGGCGCCTTCTGGAGTAGACTTAGAAAGGATAGGTGTCTCGATTTCGAGGAAACCGTCTTCGTCGAGTACGTCGCGAGTGGTCTTAGTGATGCGGTGACGCAGCTTCATGTTGCGAGCCATTTTCGGGCGACGCATGTCGAGGTAGCGGTACTTCATGCGCAGGTCCTCGTGCACTTCTTTGTCCAGCTGGAATGGAAGCACTTCAGCTTTGTTGACGATCTTGAGCTCTTTGACAACGATCTCGATTTCACCTGTAGCGATGTCGCTGTTGGTGGTATCAACGTCGTCTGTCTTCAGGCGAGCTGCAACGAGGCCGACTACTTGGATCACATCTTCCTGACGGAGTGTGTGTGAGAGCTTGGCGGCTTCTGCATTTTCCTCTGGGTGGAAAACACACTGAGTGAGGCCTTCGCGGTCGCGCAGGTCAGTGAAAATAACGCCACCGTGGTCGCGAGCTGACTGAACCCAGCCGATGAGAGTGACAGTGCTGCCGATATCGGAGCTACGTAGTTCGTTACAATGATGTGTACGCATGGTCTTAAATGGTTATATCTATTTGGTGGGGGTGGCTTCTGCTGCGGAGAGGCGTAGCAAATGCCACGCAAACATCAATCCGCATCTTTTATTTGTGTATGATTAAGCAATCAACGGGCCATCTGTCTGCTCAAGGCGTGAGACGATAGTTTCCGCTAAATCGGCATTCGGGTGGATGGTTTCCTCGCTGCGAGCAGCTAGAATTTTGAGCTTCATTTCTGGGAATTCCTCACCAATCACCAGCGCAAAGCGCGCGCCAGATTGTTGAGCTTTCTTAAACTGCTTGCCAACGCCAAGCTTGACCATTGGGTAGTCTACTTGCACGCCAGCGCGGCGTAGATCGCTGATGGCGCCGAGCGCTTCAGGGCGCTTCTCTTCATCCGCTACCACCACGTAAACTTCGCAAGACGGGTGGTTCATGATCCACTTCTCCATCTCCATTTTTGCGTGAGCTGTTTCTTCGATGAAGTTAGCAATCACCATGTCACCCATGGCAAAACCAGTAGCTGGCATGTCGCATGATCCGTCAGAGAGAATGTTGAGCAGCTTGTCGTAGCGGCCGCCTCCAGCTACCGCGCGCATAGATTTCTTGCCGTCAAAGATTTCAAAAACCACACCGGTGTAATAAGCCAGCCCGCGCACAATCGTCAGGTCGAGCTCAAAGAACTCAGCCAGTCCGCGAGCTGCTAGGTTTGCCTGCACCAGCTTGAAGTCGTCGCTGGCGTTGTCTGGGTTGGCAATAAATTCATCGACAGTTTGGCGGTCGACACCAAATGGCACCAGCTTGTCAGCTACCGCCTCAGGTTTCATGCGCTCGAGTTTGTCGATAATCTGCAGGAAGCCAGAAATGTCTTCGATCTGGTGTTGCTCGCAGAATGCCAGCCAGCTGTTGCGGTCAGAGGCGCGCACAACAAAGTCACCTTCCTCAAATCCCAGCTCGAGCATGGTATCAATCGCCATGGAAATCAGCTCGGCGTCAGCTGCTGCTGAGGCTTCACCGATGATGTCGGCATTGAACTGGATAAACTCACGTCCGCGGCCTTTTTGTGGTTTCTCATAGCGGAAACATGGGCCGATCTCAAACCACTTCAGCGGCTTAGGGAAATCGCGCTGGTTATCAGCCACGATGCGCGCCAGTGATGCTGTCAGCTCAGGGCGCAGCGTGATGTCGCGGCCACCTTGATCTTCAAAGCGAAATAGCTGGGTGCCAATTTCGTCGCCCGTCTTTTTCATGTACAGCTCAGTCGACTCTACCAGCGGTGCTTCCCATTCTACAAACCCGTACCGATGAGCTACCGACCTCCAACATTCGTGCAGGTAGTTGCGAATCGCACATTGACGCGGAGTAAAATCGCGAAATCCGGGTAGTGATTGAGTTACTTTATCAGCCATGGTTGCGCGCGGACAATGCACAGATACAGCTCAATTTCAAGCAAAAGAACCAGCGGCCACCGCATGAGAAATCCTAGCGAACGAGGATGACGCCAGCTAGCTGCATAAATAGCAGCGGGCGTTCCAGCTGAGAAACTAGCTAGGTGAGGGGGAGTGATTTTCGGTGATGCTGCCGTTTGTCTCGGTCTTTCAGACCTTCTGCCGCTTTGGTCTTTCGCCCAGACCTGCGCTGGTGCCTTCGGCACGGTGCTTGGTCTGGGCTGTAATGTCTCGGCCCTTTGGGCCTTTTTTTAGGCGCCGTCTGGTTTCTAGCGGTGAAGGTAGGTCCAGCTAGCCAATCGGGAGGCGAAGTATTTTATTGCTGGCTGGGTTTTGCCATTGCTTCGTGCTGGATTCTTTCAATGTGAATATTGGATTATTAGTAGCAGCGCGCCAGTTAGGCGATGTTAGGTTTGGCGTCCTAGTTAGCTGGTATTGATTCGGGAAAGGAAGGGCTCTAGCTCTGACGTATTGTGTCAGGCATGATCAAGAAAAGTGTCAGGCATCATCAAGAAAAGTGTCAGGCATGATCAAGAAAAGTGTCAGGCATCATCAAGGGAAGTGTCAGTCTTCATCAAGAAAAGTGTCAGGTATGATCAAGAAAAGTGTCAGGCATCATCAAGAAAAGTGTCAGGCATCATCAAGAAAAGTGTCAGGCATCATCAAGAAAAGGCCCGAAGGGCCGAGAGATTACAGCCCAGACCAAGGCCGCTCCGAAGGAGCAACGCAGGTCTGGGTAAGGTTCGCCCAGCCAGCAAAGGTCTGAAAGACCGAGACAAATCATGATGTTTGTGTTAGCCTGCTAGCTATGCCTCAATCGTTGTCACAAGCCTACCTGCATCTTGTTTTTAGTATCAAAGATAGGCACTCGTGGATTTCTCCGAGCTGGGAGTGTGATCTGTGGGCGTACGTTGCGGGCGCTGGAAGTTCACATGGCTGTCAGGTAATCAAAGTGGGCGGAGTGGAGGATCACCTGCACGTCCTCATTCGCCAATCCCGAACCCGTACGATTGCGGATTTGGTTTC
Source organism: Persicirhabdus sediminis (assembly GCF_016595495.1). Taxonomy (GTDB): domain Bacteria; phylum Verrucomicrobiota; class Verrucomicrobiia; order Verrucomicrobiales; family Akkermansiaceae; genus Persicirhabdus; species Persicirhabdus sediminis. The sequence goes on along the minus strand of NZ_JAENIM010000021.1, from coordinate 147,455 downwards.
TTCTCTAAAGGTGGAATCTAGCAAATGGGTGAAAGCAAATCAGCAAAACCCGTTGTTTTGCTGGCAGTTCGGCTACGGAGCTTTTTCGGTCAGCCAATCAAATGTGGATGCGGTTATTGATTACATAGCCAGCCAGCGGGAGCATCACGCAAAGCATACATTTCAGGATGAATTTCGTGCACTTTTGAGTAAACATAAAGTAGCTTGGGATGAACGCTATGTTTGGGATTAGCCTGGTGTGTTTTGGTTGGGCTGGCGTTTGTCTCGGTCTTTCAGACCTTCTGCTGCTTCGGTCTTTCACCCAGACCTGCGCGTGTGCCTTCGGCACGGTGCTTGGTCTGGGCTGTAATGTCTCGGCCCTTTGGGCCTTTTTTTAGCGGCGCTCGGCACCTAACAGTGAGGGTGGGTCCGGCTAGCCAATTGGGAGGCGAAGTATTTATTGCTGGCTGAGTTTTACCTCAGCTTCGTACTGGGTTCTTTCTTCGTACTGGGTTCTTTCTTTGTGCTGGGTTCTTTCTTTGTGCTGGGTTCTTTCTTTGTGCTGGATTCTTTTAGTGTGAATATTGGATTATTAGTAGCAGCGCGTCAGTTGGACGGTGTTAGGTTTGGCGTCCTAGTTAGCTGGTGTTGATTCGGGAAAGGAAGGGCTCTAGCTCTGACGTATTGTGTCAGGCATGATCAAGAAAAGTGTCAGGCATCATCAAGAAAAGTGTCAGGCATGATCAAGAAAAGTGTCAGGCATGATCAAGAAAAGTGTCAGGCATCATCAAGAAAAGGCCCGAAGGGCCGAGAGATTACAGCCCAGACCAAGGAAGCTCCGCAGGAGCAACGCAGGTCTGGGTAGGGGTCGCCCAGCCAGCAAAGGTCTGAAAGACCGAGACTGGGGAGGCGGTGAATGGTTAGCTGGGGGTGGTTTTGTTAGTGGGCGACGAGCCAGTTGTCACCTTGGCCGGTTTCTACTTTAGCTGGCACCTCGTGTGGTAGCAGCATGGCGGATTCCATGGCGGCGACGATTTTTGGTTTCAGTTCGGCGAGTTCGTCGACGTGCATGTCGATGATGAGTTCATCGTGAACTTGCAGAAGGAGTTTGCTGCGGTAGTTGCCGTCAGTTAGGATCTGTTGCACCTTGATCATGGCGGCTTTGATCATGTCTGCAGCGGCGCCTTGGATTGGGGTATTGATGGCGGCGCGCTCAGCGTTAGAGCGGATGTTGCCATTGCGTGAGTTGATGTCGCGCAGGTTGCGGCGGCGTCCAGCTAGAGTTTCTGCAAACCCTTGGTTGCGGGCGTCTTCAACGCTCTTCTCCATGAATGCAGCGATGGCTGGGTACTGGGCGAGGTAGGTATCGATGATCTCCTTGGCTTCGGCGCGCGGGATGCCGAGGCGTTGTGATAGACCGAATGCGGAGATGCCGTAGATGATGCCAAAGTTGACCATTTTGGCGGTGCTGCGCATGTCGCGGGTGACATCGTCGAGTTCAACGTGGAAGACTTTGGCGGCGGTGGCGGCGTGAATGTCGAGGCCGTTTTTGAATGCCTCAATCATGGATTCATCACCAGCGACGGCAGCCATGACGCGGAGTTCGATTTGCGAGTAATCGGCAGCAAACAGGGTGTGGTTTTCGTCGCGAGGAACAAAGGCGCGGCGGATCTCTTTGCCTGCTTCTGAGCGCACTGGGATGTTCTGTAAGTTAGGGTCGTTAGATGCCAGTCGGCCAGTGGCGGTCATCACCTGATGATAGTGGGTGTGGACGCGCTGGGTGGTTTCAGAGATATGGTTAGGCAGGGCGTCTACGTAGGTAGACTTCAGCTTGGCTGCTTCGCGGTAGTTGAGGATATCGGCGCAGATTGGGTGCTTGGGCGCTAGTGATGATAGGACCTGCTCGTTAGTGACAAATTGGCCAGTTTTGGTTTTCTTTGGTTTTTCTACCAGCTGCATTTCACCAAAAAGGATTTCGCCTAACTGCTTTGGTGAATTCAGATTGAATTCTTTGCCAGCTTGTTCGAAAATGTTAGCTGATAGCTGGTCGATTCGTTGTTGAAGTTTCACTCCGGTGACTTCGAGTGTCTCGGTGTCTACGCGGATGCCTTCATTCTCCATGGCAACTAACACTGGGAGGAGTGGCGCTTCAATTTTGTCGTAGAGTTCCTGCTGGCCGCTTTGCTGCAGCATTGGAGTAAGCAGAATAGCCAGCTGCATGGTGATGTCTGCATCTTCGCAGGCGTAGTCAGCCAGTTGGTCTAGCGGGATAGCTAACATGTCGATGGCTTTCTTGCCGCGCTTCTTTGCTGCAGTGGCAAATAAGTCGTCTTCGTCGCCAGCTGCATTTTGTGCTTCGAGGAATTTTTCCCAGACGTCTTGTAATTTGACTGTCTGGTAGCTGAGGAGGTTTTCAGCCAGCGCATCCATGCTGTGTTTTTGCTCAGCCATGACGAGACTGTGCACGATCATGGTATCAAAGAATGGGCCAGCTGCGGTGAAGCCATTCATGGCGAGCACGGAGAGGTCGAACTTGAGGTTGTGGCCAACTTTGGTGGCGGGTGACTCAGTGAGTAGCTGATAGATTGGCTGGGCGATGGAATGTTCTACAAATACCGCTTTGCCGTGGTTGATAGACAGGGCGATGCCGAGGATTTGGCAGCTGCGCGGGTCTAGCGAGCTGGTTTCTAAGTCAAAGCAGAAGCGGTCTGCTTTTTGTAAATCTTTGACGATGCTGGCGACGTGCTTTTCTTCGGTAATGAAGTGGTAGCTGTGGTCGCTGTTAGTGATGTTTTTCAGCTGAGCTGGCTGGCTAGCTGGCGCTTCCTCGATGTGGGCGCCTTCACGTGTACGGTTGAGTAGCCGCTGGCCGAGGGTTTTGAATTCTAACTCCTCAATGAGGGCTGGCAGGTCATCGCTGTGGTGTTCGTCTAACACCATGTCTTCCAGCTTAGCGTCAACTGGCGCGTCGACGATGATAGTGGCTAGTTTTTTTGATAGTCTAGCTTGGTCGGCAAAGTTGATGAGATTTTCTTTTTGTTTGCCTTTGAGCTGGTCGGTGGATTCTAGCAGCGTCTCAGTAGAGTCGAATCTAGCAATGAGTTTTTTGGCGGTTTTTTCGCCGATGCCGGGCACGCCAGGGATGTTATCTGACGCGTCTCCCCACAGGCCAAGGATGTCGATGACTTGCTCAGGTCGCTGGATTTCCCATTTGTCGAGGATGTCTTGGTAGCGGAGGATTTCGAACTCGGCGCCTTTGCGGCCAGGTTTCCACATGGCGGTTTTGTCGGACACTAACTGAGCGAAATCTTTATCTGGGGTGACCATGTAGGTTTCGTAGGATCCGTCTTCGTCAGCGCGGCGGGCGAGGGTGCCGATGGTATCGTCGGCCTCGTAGCCATCTAGCTCGATGACGGGGATACCCATAGCGCGGCAGAGTCTCTTGACGTAGGGGATAGCGGCGGCGAGCTCCTCGGGCATGGCATCGCGCTGGGCTTTGTATTCTGGGAATATCTTGTGTCGCTCGGTGGGCGCGGAGGTATCGAAGGCGACGGCTAGATGGGTGGCTTGGTGGTTTTCAATGATGTCTAGCAGAGTGTTGGCAAAACCAAAAATCGCTGAGGTATTGAGTCCTTTGCTAGTAATGATGGGATTGCGGAAAAAGGCGAAATGGGCACGGTAGACGAGCGCCATGCCGTCGAGGAGAAAAAGGCGATGCATGGCTTAGACATTGCTGCCAGCTGGAGACATTGCAAGCAATATGCGCCAGCAAGTTTGCGCTTGGTTTTAAGACGCTTTAATCATGCTGTTGGCGGTTGGTCTGTAGGTATAAAGATGTATAAACGTTAGATATGTGGCTTGCTAGTGTGGAATTTGGCTGCTAGTGCTTTAGGTCATGAACTTTGGGACAATAGGGATTATTTTAATATGCGTCGCAGTGGGATATGTGCTCTTTCCGTTAGTTGAAAAGTCCATTTTGCCGGATGATGAAGGAGCTGCGACTAGCGAGCTGGTAGATGATTCTGCCGCGCCAGCTAAACCGAGACAGACAATCACGCTGACAGGGGATGATGAAGTTGTGGTGACTCCAGCTAAGACCGTTGCGGTTGCTGGCAGTGATCTGGGTATTGATCTGAGCAAGTTTGCCAAAGAAGATTATCCTGATCGGGTGGCTTTAAGTGAGGAGATTTCTATTGTGGTGCGCGACAAACCATACCCGCTGACAGCTGGTTCTATGGTTGATGTCATCGGCCTGGAAGGTGAAGATGTGATTTTCAGCGTGATGGGTGTGGTTGAAGGGGCGATTGATATTCGCAAAACCAACTTTATTGAGCTGGCTATGCCAAAGATGCTTGAGCGGATGGCAAATCCAAATGCTCAGCCGCCAGCAGTTGCTCCGCCAGTGGTTCCTGATCCAGCTCCTGCGCCGGCAAGTGCGCCAGCGCAGCCAGCGGCAACACCCACTCCGGGTTTGTCTGAATCCCAGCCGGTGATTCCTGTGGAGCCAGCTCAGCCTGCTGTTAGCGATCAGCCAGCTGCTCCGGCTTCAGCTGGCAGTGGTGAACTGACGGATACTGAAATTTTAACTATCATGCGTGCGAGTATTGAAGCGAGTGAGGTTACCGAGTTTACTCTAGACCAAGTGCAAGATGCGCGTGCGGGGACTCCTGAAGTTTACGAAGGTGTGCAGCGTGATACTGGCATCATAGTATTCCGCACGGAGACAATTGTTGGTCCGCAGGATATTGAGGCGATGGCGATCATTGCGGACGGCAAGGTGCTGCAGTGGCTGTATGCAAAAAATAAACAGCAGATGAAGTGATTGTAGCTGGCTGATTGCTGCTAGAGAAATCGTGCGGCAGGACGTCAGCCGCGATGGATTTGCCGGTAGCTATAAATGCAGAACTGCATTTATAGCTGCATTGGTGGTTATAATTACTGGCTGGAATGCAAATAGAGAGATTTTTTTCTCTAGTGAGGTCGGTTTAGTAAGTGGCTGTTTTTGAAGCTATTGCTGGTTAACTAGCTGGGTGTTTTAATTCGAAACGAAAAAATATCACGGTTTGAGTGAAATTGTTTTTGACACAGCGCAAGTCTTTGCTAGTTTGCCGCCCGCTTTCCGCGACTTAAAGAATTCGCCCGCTTCGGGATTCATTCATGAATGATGAAGAGCGCGAATTTTAAAGAAGTACGGAGAAGTGGAGAAGTGCGAACGCTTATGTAGCTCAGGGGTAGAGCACATCCTTGGTAAGGATGAGGTCGCGGGTTCAATTCCCGCCATAAGCTCCACTGCTCTGTATGACTTATAAAGTAAACCAGCCGCCGTCAAAAGCGCAACCTACACAAAACCATGGCTAAAGAAGCATTCGAAAGGACAAAACCACACGTTAACGTCGGCACAATTGGCCACGTTGACCACGGCAAAACTACTCTTACCGCTGCAATCACCAACGTTCTGGCTGAGGCTTCAGGCGGTGAAGCAAAGGCATACGACGAAATCGACGCTGCTCCTGAGGAGCGTGAGCGTGGTATTACAATTTCTACAGCACACGTTGAGTACGAGACAGAGAACCGTCACTATGCTCACGTTGACTGCCCAGGTCACGCTGACTACGTTAAGAATATGATCACAGGTGCTGCCCAAATGGACGGTGGTATCCTCGTTTGCTCAGCAGCTGACGGCCCAATGCCTCAGACTCGTGAGCACATCCTTCTTGCACGTCAGGTTGGTGTTCCAGCTCTTGTTGTATTCATGAACAAGACTGACCAAGTTGATGACGAAGAGCTCCTCGAGCTCGTTGAAATGGAAATTCGTGAACTCCTCGACGAGTACGAATTCCCAGGTGATGAGATCCCAGTTGTTATGGGTTCTGCGCTTAAGGCACTTGAAGGTGACCAGAAGCACATCGATTCAATCAAGAAGCTCATGGAAGCTGTTGACTCATACATTCCTGAGCCAGAGCGTCCAGTTGATCTTGACTTCCTGATGCCAGTTGAAGACGTATTCTCAATTGAGGGTCGTGGTACTGTTCTTACAGGTCGTGTTGAGCGTGGTATCGTTCACAAGATGGAAGAAGTTGAAATCGTTGGTATCCGTGACACACAGAAAACAACTGTTACAGACATCGAGATGTTCCGTAAGCTTCTTGACGAAGGTCGCGCAGGTGACAACGTTGGTCTCCTCGTTCGTGGTCTTAAGAAAGACGACGTAGAGCGTGGTCAAGTTATCTGTAAGCCAGGTTCAGTTGCTCCTCACAAAGAGTTCTCAGCTGAGATCTACGTTCTTTCAAAGGACGAAGGTGGCCGTCACACTCCATTCTTCAGCAACTACCGTCCACAGTTCTACTTCCGTACAACAGACGTGACTGGTAGCATCGAGCTTCCAGAAGGAATCGAAATGGTTATGCCTGGTGATAACGTAACTCTCAAAGTTACTCTTATCGTACCAGTAGCCATGGAAGAGCGCATGCGCTTCGCTATCCGCGAAGGTGGTCGTACCGTAGGTGCAGGCCGCGTTGCAGCACTCCTTGACTAATTTAAGGTGAAATTAACTGCCAGATAATGCTTGCCATTAACTGCAGTTGATATTAGAGGGTGTCCCGCCGCTGAATCGGGGCGCCCTCCCAGCCTAAACATTCAGCATTTAAGTAAAGCAAATCAAAGGGCTATAGTTCAATTGGTAGAGCGTCGGTTTCCAAAACCGAAAGTTGTGGGTTCGAGTCCCTCTGGCCCTGCCAGCTTTATTTAATCTAAGAAGATAAGCGCATGTTAAGCAAAGCATTCAATTTCATCCATGAAGTAAAAGCAGAGCTTCGCAAGGCTTCTTGGCCGTGGGACAGTGATCCTAAGGCGAAGGGCTTTAAGAAGTATAAAGAGCTGGTTGATTCCACGCTTGTGGTATTGGTGGCAATGATCTTGCTAGCGGGCTTTGTAGCTTTCTTCGATATCTTAGCGGCCAAAGCGTTGAATTTGATTACTACAACACTTGGTCAATAGTACTGACGATAACCTCGTCAGACTTTTTTTCTAAAGACTTAATACCCTAGATAAGAGATGCCAGTCGTTCCAGAGCCAAAAAAACAATGGTATGTTGTACACGTACTTTCCGGACAGGAGAAGCGTGTTCACGATCGTATTCGTCGTGAAGCAGAAGCTCAGGAGATGGGTGACTACATCTTTGATGTCTTGGTGCCACAAGAGCGTGTTGAAGAGAACCGCCGTGGTAAAAAAATTGAAACCAAGCGTAAATTCTACCCTGGTTACATCATCGTCAATATGCACCTGTTTGAAGAAGACGGTGGACTGATGGACCAAACTTGGTATTTCATTAAAGAGATGGACGGTGTGATCGGTTTTGCCGGCACCAAAGATCGTCCTATCCCGATGCGTCAGCGCGAGGTTGACGCTATGCTATCGCAGATTAACGAGCGCGAAGAAAATATCCGCCCTGCGATTACTTTCGACACTGGCGACAGTGTGAAAGTTGGTGATGGCCCATTTGAAGGCCAGACCGGTGTGATCGAAGAAATCGATCACGAAACAGGTAAAATCCTGGTTTCCGTTAATATTTTCGGCCGCGCTACACCTGTTGAGCTGGAAGCTTGGCAGATTGAAAAAGAGTAGTCTGCGCGCCAATCGGTCTCAATAACTTTTCTATCAATTTCCGGCGACAATCAGGTTGTCGCTGAAAACCAACCCAAAACGACATAACATCATGGCCAAAGAAATTAAAAGCGTTATCAAGCTTCAAATTAAGGCCGGCCAAGCGAACCCTTCTCCTCCAGTAGGTCCAGCTCTCGGTCAGGCGGGTGTCAACATCATGCAGTTCTGTAAGGACTTCAATGCTGCGACACAAAAGCAAGCTGGCGACATCCTTCCGGTTGTCATTAGTGTCTACAAAGACGCTACATTCAGCTTCATCACTAAGCAGCCACCAGCAGCCGTTCTTCTTAAGAAGGCAGCAGGTCTTGCTTCAGGTTCAGGCACTCCAAACACAGTTAAGTGTGGTAAGCTCACTAAGGATCAACTCATGGAAGTAGTTGATGCAAAGATTGCTGACCTTAACACTAACGATAAGGAGCAAGCTGCTAAGATCCTTGCTGGTACAGCCAGACAAATGGGTCTCGAAATCGAAGGATATTAATCCTTTCATCGTCAACGGACGATTTATTAAAAAATATTAATCTCGCCAAATGCCTTAATTTAGGGCATGGCAAAACCAACCCGCAGGAGAGGTAGTTAAAATTGACTATCCCGCCCGCACTGCAAAAATCAAAATGGCTAAAAATAGAAGTAAGCGCTATGAAGCTGCAGCTGCTCTCGTTGAAGGAGAAAAGCAGTATGCACTCGGTGAAGCGGTTGAGACTATCAAAAAGTTTCCCGCACCAAAGTTTGACCCAACAGTGACTCTGTCATTCAAGCTGGGTGTTGATCCTCGTAAGAGCGATCAAATGGTTCGTGGTTCCGTTGCTCTCCCGCACGGTACTGGTAAATCTGTTCGCGTTGTCGTTTTCGCGACTGGTGACGCAGCTAAAGCAGCTGAAGCTGCAGGTGCTGACGAAGTCGGTCTTGAAGATCTTATTGCTAAGATCCAAGGCGGATTCACCGATTTTGACACAGCAATCGCTACTCCTGATGCCATGAAGGAAGTGCGTAAGATCGCTCGTGTTCTTGGACCTCGTGGCCTCATGCCAAACCCAAAAACTGGTACCGTAACTGACGATACAGCAGCTGCTGTAAACGCTTCTAAGGCCGGTAAAATCGATTACAAGCTTTGCAAAAACGGCAACATCTCTGCTGCTGTAGGTAAAGCATCATTTAGCCCTGAGCAACTTGCTGAAAACGCTGAAGCTCTCATCAATAGCATCGTAAAGGCTAAGCCAGCATCTGCTAAAGGTAACTACATCCAGAGCATCACTCTGGCTGCTAGCATGTGCCCAGGTGTAGCTCTTGACGCTGCTGCATTCACTACTAACTAAGCATTAAAGGAATAGAGAAATGAACGCAGATAAAAAATACATGATCGACGAGCTCTTTGAGCGCGTTAATGCTTCTCCATTTGTGCTTGTTGTGGACTACACTGGCATGAGTGTAACTCAGTTCAGTGAACTCCGTAACCGCCTCACTGAGGCTGGTTCAGAGTGCCACGTGGCTAAAAATACTTTCATGCGTAAGGCAATTGCCGACGCAGGTCTTCCTGACATCAGCGAGAAACTCACAGGACAAACAGCATTCATCACTGGTGAAGCTGACGTTTGCGCTGCTGCTAAGGTCGTTAAAGAATTCACTAAAGAATTCAAAATCATGGAAGTTAAAGCAGGAATTCTCGACGGAGACGTTCTTGAAGCATCTCAGGTTGCTGAGCTTGCTAACCTTCCATCACGCGAAGTACTCCTCGCCCAACTCCTCGGTGTGCTCAACGCACCTGCGAGCAAACTGGTACGCACACTCAACGAGCCTGGTTCATCTATCGCTCGTGTGCTTAAAGCTAAGTTTGGCGAATAGTAACTATAATAAACAATCTGAACGGATGGCAGCATCTCTCCAAGATGCTGCCTGAATAAATAAAAATTGGTTCCTCGTCGGGGTACAAGCATGCACCCTCAAATGTCTGGTAGCTCCAGGCGCGACGACACCGCAAAGGAGAATAAAAAAATGGCTGATATCGAAAAAATCGCTGAAGAATTGGGCAAGCTTACAATCATCGAAGCTGCTGAACTGATCAAGAACCTTGAAGAAGCATGGGGCGTAAGCGCTGCTGCTCCTACTGCTGTTGCTGTTGCAGGTGCTCCTGCTGACGGTGGTGGTGCTGCTGAAGAGCAGACAGAGTTCAACGTTATCCTTGCTGAAGCAGGTGGTAACAAGATTGCTGTAATTAAAGCAGTTCGTGGTGTAGTAAGTGGCCTCGGTCTTGCTGACGCTAAGAAGCTTGTTGAAGCTGCTCCATGCCCAGTACTCGAAGGTGCTGACAAGGATGCTGCTGAAGCAGCTAAGAAAGCGCTTGAAGAAGCTGGCGCTAAGATCGAACTCAAGTAGTCCGACTTTCCAATTTCCGGCACGTGGGGGAGAAATCTCCCGCGTGCCGTTTCGGCGTCTCTACGAAGTGGCTGATTTTAGCGCTTTTTTGTAGACGCCAATGAATTAAACGATACTTTTAATCGCCCTAACACGCTACTTTCGTCCTAATAGAGGAAAAATCCGATCTAATTCCCCCGCAATCCACCAAATCCACATCTAGAATACATCATGGCCGAGCGACGCTACTTTGGAACCATTGAGGAAGTCATTCAACCTCCAAACCTCATCGAGGTTCAGAGCAAATCATATGAAGACTTTTTACAGAAGGATATTCCACCTTCACAACGTGAAGACACTGGTCTACAGGCCGTATTTCAGGAAATATTTCCCATCAAGAGTTATGATGAAGCCATCACTCTTGAGTTTTTAGCCTACGACATCGAAGAGCCAAAAGCAACGGCTCTGGAGTCACTGCGCACAGGTGAGACCTTCAGCGCAGCACTTTACGTTACATTCAAACTTAAAGACGAGTCCGGCAACAAAAAGGAGCGTGTGTACATGGGCGAATTGCCGATGATGACCCGCCGCGGTACTTTCGTCATTAACGGTGCTGAGCGTGTTATCGTTTCTCAGCTTCACCGTTCACCTGGTATTTGTTTTGAGACCTCACTTCACCTCAATGGTAAAGTGCTTCATTCATTCCGTATCATTCCTGATCGCGGATCATGGCTTGAGACTCAGTTCGATACTAATGATCTTCTCTACGTTTACCTCGACCGTCGTCGTCGTCGTCGTAAGTTCCTTGCAACAACATTCCTTCGTGCACTTGGCTGGCCAACTGACCGTGAATTGGTGGAAGAATTCTTCACAGTTCAGAAGCTCACGCTTGCAGAAGATATGCCTGAAGAGGAGCTGGGTAACCTGCTTCCATACGAAGATGTTCTCGACGATGAAGTTTCTGTAACCAAAGCCTACGAGCCACTTACTATTGGTGTGGTTCGCCAGCTGCTGGCACTCGGCTACAAAACTCTCAACGTGATTGATTCTCGCGAAAACGAGGTTCTGCTTAAGTCGCTTAAGAAAGACCCAGCGTTTGACGAAGAGTCAGCACTCAAAGACATCTACCGCAAGCTGCGTCCTGGTGATCCACCAACTGCAGCTAACTCAAAAGCACTTCTCGAGCGTTTATTCTTCGACGAGAAGCGTTACGATCTCACTCGCGTTGGTCGCTACAAGATCAACCAGAAACTTGGCCTCGAAGTGGACAAGGGACTGCGCGTGATGGATCCATCTGATTTCCTCGGTGCTGTGAAGTACCTGCTCGGCCTGAAAAAAGGTGAGGGTGTACTTGACGATATTGACCACCTTGGTAGCCGCCGCGTGCGTGCAGTAGGTGAGCTTCTTGCTAACCAGTGTCGTGTAGGTCTTGCTCGTACTGAGCGTCTCGTCAAAGAGCGTATGACATTGTTTGATGTGAACCTTGAGGGCATGACTCCTCAGAAGCTCATCAACCCGAAAGCACTTTCAGCAGTGATCCGTGACTTCTTCGGTCGTTCACAGCTTTCTCAGTTCATGGACCAGACTAACCCTCTGGCTGAGCTGACTCACAAACGCCGTCTATCAGCGCTCGGACCTGGCGGTCTGAACCGTGATCGTGCTGGTTTCGAAGTTCGAGACGTTCACACATCTCACTACGGACGTATTTGCCCGATTGAAACACCAGAGGGACCAAACATTGGTCTGATTAACTCACTTTGTACCTATGCTCGCATTAACGAGTTTGGATTCATCGAGACTCCATACCGCCGCGTGCAAGAAGGTGTTGTTTCCAACCAGATCGAGTACCTTACCGCTGACCAAGAGGAAGGTAAGCTGATCGCTCAGGCAAACAACTTCATCAACGACAAGGGTGAATTCACCGTAAGCGCTGGCAGCACTGAGCTGGCTAAGCGTATCACTGCTCGTGAAAAAGGTGAGTTCATTGAGGTTGACCCAACAACGGTTGACTACATGGACGTTTCTCCAAAGCAGCTGGTTTCAGTTGCGGCGGGTATCATTCCATTCCTCGCACACGATGATGCGAACCGCGCATTGATGGGAGCAAACATGCAACGCCAAGGTGTTCCATTGCTCGTTTCTGAAGCACCATACGTTGGTACAGGTCTGGAAGCCAAAGCGGCTGCTGACTCACGTGCGGTTATCGTTTCTGAGTCCGACGGTATCATTGCAGCTGCTACAGCTGAGGTGATCGTGGTAACTAAAGACGGTGAGCTGCCAGTATCTGACGAAGTTCTGCTTTCTGATGTGAATGCAGTGCGTTCTGATATTTCTAAAGGTATCTACGTTTACCCGCTGCGTAAGTTCATGCGTTCAAACGCTGGTACTTGCTTAAACCAGAAGCCAATTCTGAAGCGTGGTACTAAGGTGAAGGTTGGCGACGTTCTCGCTGACGGACCAAACACAGACGGTGGTGAGCTTGCTCTTGGCCGTAACGTGATGGTTGCCTTCATGCCTTGGAACGGATTCAACTTCGAGGATGCTATTGTGATCTCTGAGCGTGTGGTTAAAGAGGATGTTTATACCTCAATCCACATTTCTGAGTACGAGTGTGCAGCTCGTGATACTAAGCTTGGACCTGAAGAAATCACACGTGATATTCCAAACGTAGGTGATGAAGCTCTGAAAAACCTCGACCATGACGGTATCATCCGCATCGGTGCTGAGGTGAAGCCAGGCGACATTCTCGTTGGTAAGATCACTCCTAAGTCTGAAACTGAGCTAGCTCCGGAAGAGCGCCTTCTGCGTGCTATCTTCGGTGAAAAAGCTGCTGACGTTAAAGATTCTTCACTCCGCGTACCTTCCGGTTGTATCGGTATCGTGCAGGACATCCGCATCACTACTCACGGCGTGGCACGTCGTAAAGAGAGCGAGCTGGATCCTACTAAGATGCGCAAGCAACTCAAGAAGATCAACGACGAGTACAAGAAGAAGAAAGACGTTCTCACTGAGCAACTCACTGAGAAGCTTTCTGACATCCTGCTCGGCGAAAAGATTCCTCTCGACGTGGTAAATGCTCAGACTGGTGAAATCATCATCCCGGCTAACCGTAAGATCACTAAGACGCTTCTCCGTAAGCTGGCTGCGATCTACGATCACATCGAGATTGATCCATCACCAATCCGCAACAAGATCCTTGAAATCATCTCAACATTCGAAGGGCGCTTTGCTGAGCTCGACGGAGACCGTGAGCGTCGTCTCGACACTCTCGAGAGTGGTGATGAAATCGATCCAGGTGCGATCAAGGAAGTCAAAGTCTACATCGCCGCTAAGCGTAAGCTTTCCGTTGGTGATAAGATGGCTGGACGTCACGGTAACAAAGGTGTGGTTGCAAACATCGTGCCTGAGGCCGATATGCCATTCCTCTCTGACGGTACTCCAGTTGACATCTGCTTGAACCCACTCGGCGTGCCATCACGTATGAACGTGGGGCAGTTGCTCGAAACTCACCTCGGTGTCGCAGCCAAAGCACTCGGCTTTACTGTTGCCACTCCAATTTTCGATGACATTCCAGAAGAACAAGTTTGGGACTTCATGGGACAAGCCAAGAAGATTGAAGGATACACATGGGTCGGTGACGGCAAAGATGGTTCAGTAGCAGGTAAGTCCACTCTCTATGATGGTCTTACAGGTGAGCCATTCCAGCAGCCAGTAGTGGTTGGCCAGATCTACATGCTCAAGCTCGGTCACTTGGTGGCTGATAAGATCCACGCTCGTGCCGTTGGTCCTTACTCACTAGTTACTCAGCAGCCACTTGGTGGTAAGGCTCAGTACGGTGGTCAGCGATTCGGTGAGATGGAGGTGTGGGCACTTGAAGCTTATGGTGCCGCATACATCTTGCAGGAAATTCTTACTGTGAAGTCAGATGACGTCCAAGGACGTACCCGTATTTACGAAGCTATTGTCAAGGGTGATAACAACCTCGAAGCTGGAACTCCTGAGTCCTTCAACGTTCTGATGAAGGAAATGCAGGCGCTCTGCTTGGACGTACGACCAGGAACTGGTGGTACCCCATCGGCTAATGAGGCTGAATTCTCACTTGATGACCTTACTCTCTAATCCGCTAAAGCCTGAACTTTTAACTACCTACTAATTTATAATGAGTGTAGAAAACAATCTTCGTGAACTCTTCGGCGTAGACACACGCCCAGATAAGTTCGATCACGTCGCAATCACTGTGGCGAATCCTGATACAATCCGTTCATGGAGTAGCGGTGAGGTGCAAAACCCTGAGACCATCAACTACCGTACTTTCAAACCTGAAAAGGGCGGTCTCTTCTGTGAGCGTATCTTCGGTCCTACTCGTGACTGGGAGTGTTCATGTGGTAAATACAAGCGTGTTAAGCACAAAGGTGTTGTCTGTGACCGCTGTGGCGTTGAAGTGACTCTGTCTCGCGTTCGTCGTGAGCGCATGGGCCACATCGAGCTCGCTGTGCCAGTATCACACATCTGGTTCTACAAGTGTATGCCATCACGCATCGGCTTGATCCTCGACCTCGCTGCTCGTCAGCTTGAGCGTATCATTTACTACGAAGATTACGTAGTGACTGAACCTGGCCACACTGGCCTGGAGCTCGGCCAGCTGCTTAGCGAAACTGACCTGATCGAAGCGGAAGACGCCTACGGTGAAACTGCATTCCGTGCAGTGATGGGTGCTGAAGCTCTGCAAGAGCTTCTCTCACAAGTACGTCTGCAGGAACTCTGCGTCGAGCTTGAGGAAGAGATGAAAAATACTCGTTCTAAGCAGACTAAGAAGAAGCTCGCCAAGCGTATCAAGCTGGCTCGCGGTTTCCACGAGTCTAATACCCGTCCTGAGTGGATGGTAATGAACGTACTTCCAGTAATTCCACCGGACCTTCGTCCGCTGGTTCCTCTGGAAGGTGGCCGCTTTGCTACTTCTGACCTTAACGACCTCTACCGTCGTGTGATCAACCGTAACAACCGTCTCAAGAACCTTCTTAAGCTGAAGACTCCTGAGGTGATTATCCGTAACGAGAAGCGCATGCTGCAGGAAGCTGTGGATGCTCTGTTTGATAACGGTCGTCACGGTCGTGCAGTGACAGGTGCTGGCAACCGCGCCCTCAAGTCACTCTCAGACATGCTCAAGGGTAAAGGTGGACGATTCCGTCAGAACCTTCTTGGTAAGCGAGTCGACTACTCAGGTCGTTCTGTGATTGTTGTTGGACCAAACCTTAAGCTTGGTCAGTGTGGTCTTCCTAAGAAGATGGCACTCAGCTTGTTTGAGCCATTTATCATCCGCCGTCTCAAAGAGCTTGGCTACTGCCACACTGTGCGTTCAGCTAAGAAGATGATCGACCGCAAGACTCCTGAAGTTTGGGATATTCTTGAGGAAGTGACTAAGGGACACCCAGTGATGCTTAACCGCGCACCGACCCTGCACAGACTTTCTATCCAGGCATTCGAGCCAGTATTGATTGAGGGTTCTGCTATCCGTGTGCACCCACTCGTATGTACAGCTTACAACGCTGACTTCGATGGTGACCAAATGGCGGTTCACGTGCCTCTCTCAGTAGAAGCACAAATGGAAGCGCGCCAGCTCATGCTTGCGCCAAACAACTTGTTCTCACCTGCATCTGGTAAGCCAATTATTGCTCCATCACAGGATATTATTCTTGGTACTTACTACCTTACCTATGCTCGCCAGCTGACAGCTGTTGAGAAGGAAGAGCAGAAGAACGAGCACCTTCCATTGTTCGAAAATACCACAGAGGTAGAATACGCTATTGCTTCCCGCAAGGTGGGCTACCACGACTGGATCCGTCTGCGTAACCCAGACTTCAACCGCGACACCGTATTTGGTGACAAAGAATCAGCCATCCTCGAGACGACTCCTGGCCGCGTGCGATTCAACGAAATCTGGCCAGCAGGTCTTGGTTTCATGAACCACAACGTTGGTAAGAAGCAGATCGGTGACATCATCTGGCGCTGTTACCAGGTTGCTGGTAAGAAGGCGACTGTTCTGGTTGTTGATGACATGAAGAGCCTCGGTTTCAAGGAAGCGACTCGCTCAGGTATTTCCATTGGTATCGTCGACATGGTGATTCCAGAAGAAAAGCCAGCTGAGATTGCTAAGGCCTACGCTGAGATTGAAAAAGTCACTAAGCAGTACCGTAACGGTGTGATCACCGATAACGAGCGCTACCAGCAGGTGGTTGATATTTGGACTCACTGTTCAGATAACATTGCCGATGCTCTTTACCGTAAGCTCGAGCACAACAAGGGTGATGAGATGGTGAACCCACTCTACCTCATGGTTGACTCTGGTGCTCGTGGTAACAAGCAGCAGATTAAGCAGCTCTCCGGTATGCGTGGTCTGATGGCCAAGCCATCTGGTGACATTATCGAACGCCCAATTACTTCAAACTTCCGTGAAGGTCTGTCAGTACTTGAGTACTTCACATCTACTCACGGAGCTCGTAAGGGTCTCGCTGATACCGCGCTTAAGACCGCTGACTCAGGTTACATGACTCGTAAGCTGGTTGACGTTTCTCAAGACGTTATCGTTACTGAGCACGACTGTGGTACCGTAAATGGCATCACCGTTACTCCAATCATCGAGAACGACGAAGAAGCCGCATCTCTCTCCATGCGTCTCTACGGCCGCGTTTCAGCTGAAAAAGTTGTCGACGCAGTCACAGGTGAGACCATCGTTGAAGCGAATGGCCTGATGGGTGAAATCGAAGCAGCTCGCATCGAAGACATCGGATACACTCAGCTTAAGATCCGCTCAGCTCTCACCTGTGAGACTGGACGTGGTTGCTGTCAGAAGTGTTACGGCCTCAACCTTGCCACAGGTAAGGTAGCCAAGATTGGTGAAGCAGTTGGTATTATTGCAGCACAGTCAATTGGTGAGCCGGGAACCCAGCTGACCATGCGTACATTCCACGTTGGTGGTGTTGCATCCTCATCATTCAAGCAGCCGCTTATCAAAGCTAAGAACGGTGGTACAGTAGTCTACAAAGAAGTACGCGACGTTAAAGACGTGGACGGCAACTCTGTAGCGCTGAACAAGAATGGTTCTGTAATCATCCGCGACAAAGATGGTCTTGAGCTCGAGAGCTACAACCTAGTACTCGGTTCTGTGATCTCTGTAGGTGATGGTGAAAAAGTGAAGAAGGGTCAGACCTTCGTAACTTGGGATCCGTACAACGTACCAATTCTTGCCGCTAAAGATGGTATCGTGGAATTCCGCGACATGATCACAGGCATTACCGTTCAGACTGAGAAAGATCAGCAGACTGGCCAGGAAGGCATGGTTATTACTGAACACAAAGAAGACCTGCACCCGCAGATCGTCATTGTGGACAAAGATACCAAGGACATCCTCGCTAGCTACTCAATCCCAGTTGGCGCTCACCTTTCTGTAGCAGAAGGTGACGGAGTAGCCGCTGGTTCACAGCTCGCTCGTACGCCACGTAAGGCGTCTAAGACTGGTGATATTACTGGTGGTCTTCCGCGTATTGCTGAGCTCTTCGAAGCTCGCCGTCCGAAAGATGCTTGTACCATTGCTAAGATCGACGGTGAAATCAGCTTCGGTGCTAACGTTCGTGGTAAGAAGAAAGTTATCGTTACTAACCCTGAGAGTGGTGAGCACGCTGACCACCTCATCCCAATGGGCAAACACGTTATCGTTTCTGAAGGTGACTACCTCAAAGCTGGTGACCAGATCACTGAAGGGCCAGTGGCTCCTGAAGATCTGCTCGAAGCCTGTGGCTCTCAGGTTCTCCAAGAACACCTCAACAACGAAGTGCAGCGCGTTTACCGTCTGCAGGGTGTTGAGATTAACGACAAGCACATCGAAGTGGTTATCCGCCAGATGCTGCGTAAAGTCAAAATCACCGAGCCTGGTGATACTGAGTTCCTTTGGGGTGACCAGATCGACAAAACGACATTCAAGAAAGCCAACGACGAAGTACTCGCCCAAGGTGGTGCTTGTGCTGAAGGTGAGCCAGTTCTTCTCGGCATCACTAAAGCGTCACTTGAGACTGAATCATTCATCTCAGCGGCTTCCTTCCAGGACACCACACGTGTTCTTACCGATGCCTCAACACTTGGCCGCGTAGATTACCTCCGTGGATTCAAGGAGAACGTCATCATGGGTCACCTGATCCCAGCTGGTACCGGCTTCCATTCACACCGTGATTTCGAAATCGAAATGACTGTGGAAGAGCCAGAGCCAGTCGTTGTAGAAACTGAAGACGCAGAAGGTAAAGGCGGCGACGAAACCGCTAGCGCCTAAGCATCCAGCTAACTCAATATTTCAAGCGCCCGTTGCTCACGCAGCGGGCGCTTTTTGTTTCTAGCTAGCTGGATTTTTTGCGCAGCTCATAAACCTCCGAGAAAGTGAACGTTTTGATAGCCTTGATGCTTGCTGTCTAGCAACTTCTCTGGTTAGGTTTTGGTGATGAAAAAATGCACCTCATGTTCCAGTGAAATCGATGATCAGGCAAAGAAGTGTCAGCACTGTACGGCTGACCAGGGCAAGAAGTACCGTCTAGTGGGGGTCATCGCCCCATTCTTACCAATGCTCATCATGCTTTGGATATTTAGAGGAATATTTTGGGGAGGAGTTGAGTTTGTTGATCATCAAGAATCAATTTCTAGCGAACTCACCAGCCAGCGAGAAAATGATGGTAAGCAGGTTTTTATTTATCAAATAAACAACCAGACAAAATACAAGTGGGAGGACCTAGTCTACACCTTAAAGGTTTATGACGACAAGGATGAGCTATTGGACGTATACAACGGCAAGGAATATAGCTGGGCCGTGCAGCCGAATTCTACGGGTTTAATTTCTATCAAACCCAGCGATCTAGCTGTGGGCGCGCGCTATGAATTTGAAATTACCGACCTTAGGACCAGCCTATATTAGATTTTGATCAAGGATGGCAGTGCGTGGTGGTGAAGTATTTTAGTTAGTCTGCTAGCTGGAAATTCCCAGCTAGCTATTGGTGAGCTGTAGATTGCTGAGCCGAGCGGTTGTCACGCGCATACGCGGCGGTATGCTGGTTCAGCAGCCAGCCGTAGACGGCTAGGATGATGCAGAAAATAAATGTAGCCCAACGACCACGCTTATTTTTAGCTAGAGCTAGGTCAAGAGTTGCTAGCAAGAGGAACAGCACGGCACAGATTTTGATGCCTGCCGGGAATGCAAACGGGCCATTGCCTGTTGATTGCCAGAGCTCGATGAATTCTGCTTTTGTAGACGTATAGGAGTAACACTCAAAGATCCTAACGATCCCGCCAAAAACGATGGCACAGCAGAGCAATGGGCGCATCACAATGAGCCCTTGGTTTTTGTCTCTTGCTGGATTCATGCGTAGCTAGTTATTGCGGAAAAACGCTGGCGAGAATGGCTTCGGCCTCGGGGAGGTTGTCTTTGTGGATAAAGATGAGGTTTTTTGATCCATCTGGAAATCGTCCTAGCTGAAATTCCACTCCACGGCTAGGTGTCATGAGTAAGGATTCATCGATGCCGATTTCAAAGGCGATGGCCTGCGCTTCTAACTTGCTGATGATGGACTTTGTATCTCTTGGCTCAAAGGCGCCTAGGCTGATGATCTCGTCTGGCATTTCTGTGTTCATGTTAGCTGTTTGTGTAGTGATTGTTGGGGGCGTGGTAACTACCGACGATAGACTAACAGTATCACGCTGTCAGGTATAATAGAGCGGGGAAATTATAGTAGTGAGAACGCCTGTTTGTTAGCGGCGGCTATTTACGGGCAAAAGAAAGACCGCTGTGCAGGCTGCTTAGGCAGCGCGGCACAACGGTCTCGATGATACTTTGGATCTAGCTAGAAGCGATTAGTAGATCACAATCTTGGAGATAGCCAAACCTGGATCTAGCAGGCCAAGCTGAAGGTTGAGGTAACCATCTTCTTTCAGCTCATACTTAGCATCGGCAGCTGAGAATCCACGCAGGACGTTTTTGTACCATGCGTCGGACTTAGCTGGCGAGTTGATGTCGAGGAACTGGCTGTCTTCGTCATTGATTTTAAGAGCCATGGTGAGGTTACGACCTTCGTGGATGGCGTGAGTTGGCACACAAACGAGCTCGATGCGATATTTGCCCTTTGGCAGTTTGATTTTGCATGAAGCTGTAGGCGCTTTGGCGGCATCGGCTTGCTGGTAACTTTCGCTGACAAATTCTTTGCGTGTAAGACTTGCGCCATCGACACCCAGACCAGGGATGATGTGCATCTCTTTGCTGTCAAACTGCAAGTCTGATACGGCAATGGTCTTGATAGGTTTATCGGTCAGCAGATATTTCTCCACTGATTTTTTATCCATCTTTTTGGGTGCCTTGAACACTGGGCGGTTACGTGGAATCATGCTCATCATACGGTCCCATTTGCCGTTGGAGATCTCTTTGTTGTAGACTTCGGTATAGGCAATGATTTCCTTGTAGGCTGCCATAGCTTTGTCGTCTTCGCCCATTCTGGTGTACAACTGCTTCTCGTTCATTTTCCATGATCCAAGCACTGGGTAGAGGATCAGCTGGTAATAAGCATCCTGCAGGTGAGCTGGAATCTTTGCTTTCAGTGCGCTAGCTTTTTCGGCGACTTCTTTGTACTCCGCGAGGCGAGTATTCATTTCTTCGCTAGAAAATGGAACTGAGTCCATGTGCTCTGGCTTAGCGGCGATTGCGAGTTTGTAGTAGACATCTTTGATGTCGGCAATCTCCTCGGCATATTCTTTGCCGAAGGTGCGTGCCGCCCACTGCTTAGCGTATTCATGAGACTTCTCTGGCGGCCAGGCATTGACGTCCCAGGCCAGATCCATGGCAAATTCAGTTTCCAGCTCAGCTGGTTTGATATCACCAACATTCATCACCCACAAGCGATCTGCGCCGTAGGCGTAGGCTTTGCTGAGTTCGTATGAAATAAGTGGTGGCGCGATAGTGCTCAGCCAGAGGTAATCCTTTGGCACACCCCAGTAGGAGAGGTGATAGTAAACGCCGCTGCCGCCAGAACGTTTTTGTTCTTCAGGAGTAGAAAGGTTGCGGATGTAGCCGTGGTTGTCATCAGCCCAAACGAGGGTGACGTCATCGGGAATCTCTGCACCAGATTGGTACAGCTTAAGCACTTCTTTGTACGGGCAGAAAATCTGCGGGATTTCAGCAGGGTCTTTGCCTAAATGTTTGGCAAACATTTCGCGCTGATCTTTGATGACCTCATTGAGTAGCTTCACCTGACCTTCAGTGGTTTTAGGTCCAGGCATGCCGCCGTCATGCACGCCGCGCATACCGATGGTGTAAACCGCATCAACATTGGCTGACTCTTTTACACGGTCTTCCCAGTAGCGGTGAATTTCTTCTTTGTTGGTATCGTAGCGCCACGGTCCTGGCTTCTTTTCATACTCGTTTTTGAAGTTCTTTTTCCACTCATCCACGTTGTTGCGCAGCATTGGCTCACAGTGGCTAGATCCGAGCACGATGTTGTATTGCTCAGCTACTTTTACGTTTTCAGGGTAATAGAAAAACGCCTTGGTGCATGGGTGCATGGCTGGCCAGATGTAGTTGGCCTTGAGTCTGAGCATCAGCTCGAAGATTTGAGCATAGGTCTTTGGGCCGATATCCTTGACGTCGGTATCTATGTTTTTAGCTGCCCATGGTTTCAGCGCCCAGTCTTCGTCGTTGAGGAAGATGCCGCGGAATTTCACAGAAGGAGGACCCATGACGACATCATCAAGCGCGATTTGCAGTTCGTCTTGTTTGGCTGGATTTACATCAGCCCACCATACCCATGGTGATACACCCAAGCGCTTGGAGAGCTCAAACACACCAAAGGCGGTGCCGCGTGAGTCACTACCTGCGATGACTAGTGCTTTGTCGATGCCAGCTGCTGGGCTGTCTACGGTCTGAATGAGAAAGCTTTCCCATTTGCCGGCGATGCCATCTTTAGAAATCTTACCGGACTTAACGAGCTGGTCGATGGCTACTGAGTTCCCCAGCGTACCAACGATGATGGCAGTTTTAGAATCTGACTTCAGCTTGTTGGTAACAATCGGCTTTGTGCCAGTGATGAGTTCAATATCCTTGGCTAAGGCATTTGCGCTGATCTCGATGACGTCAGCTGCCTTTTGGTCAAAAATAATGGGAACACTTTTGTTGCTCTGAACAATCTGGAAGTTTGCTTGAGTGCCAGCTGGATTAGCCTCTTGGCCGCTGGCATGCGGAGTCAAGGGCAGGTTGGTTAGAACGATACCCAGAAGAACGGGTAATGAGAATGAATTAAGTTTGGCCATGATTTTCCGTGGTGATATTTTTGTTTTCTTTTGTTAACGTAAAAATACAACTTCATTTTGCAGCAAATTATCATTTTTAATCGTGAGTCTAGCTGGTTTTAGTTTTTTTTGTTTGGTCTGCTTAGGGTGCGCAATATCCGGTTTTTTATATCATGCCTCAGTTGTTCGCCCTGTATATTTTTGTAGTTGATTGACCTTTGTTTGAATGGGTTAATTTGTTTTATTTTAGAGGGTTGGGGGTGTTTTTGATGGGTGTTTTCAGCCGTTTTTCTTGGCGTGTTGCCTAGCTGGTTCTAACGATTTCAAAGGGGTTGGTTAAGTCGTCTTTTTGTCGTCAACTAAACCGATTATTTATTTCACGAATAAAAGTTTTTGAATTGGTGTATATTGCGACAGATGTCGTTGTATAACCCGCCCGTGGAGCATCCATTGCTATTGGCTGGTTTTTAGGCACAAAAAAACTGCCCCGCGGTCAGATGACCACGAGGCAGTTGTTTTTTTGTAAGGGGAGATTAGCTACGGATACAAATTAGTCGCTGTAGGAAGTCTCACCGTGTTCGGCGTAGTCGAGACCTTCGATCTCAGTTTTGTCGTCGACACGCAGTCCGCCGCAGCAAACTTTGGCGATCACGAGGCCGATGATAGTGGCTACACCAGACCAAGCGATGGTGATGAGAACAGACGCTGTCTGCGCCCAAACCTGTGCGCCCATGCTCTCGAGATTGCCGCCAGATCCGCCGAATTCCTCGAAGCAGAAAACACCGGCGAAGATCGCACCAACGATGGCACCTGCACCGTGAACACCAAAGACGTCCAGTGAGTCATCGTATTTGAAGATGTGCTTGAGACGAGTGGCAAAGAAGAAGCAGACCACACCGGAGATGAGGCCAAGGCCCATAGCGCCCATTGGTCCAACGTCTCCAGCTGCAGGAGTGATAGCAACGAGGCCAGCTACTGCACCAGTGGCGACACCAACCGCAGTTGGCTTGCCGTCAACGATCCATTCAACGATCATCCAAGTCACAACGGCTGTAGCAGTGGCAACGTGGGTCACCAGCATCGCCATCGCGGCTGAACCGTCAGCTGCCAGCGCACTGCCGGCATTAAATCCAAACCAGCCAACCCAGAGGAGGCCAGCACCAGTAAGTACCATTGGCACGCTGTGCGGGTGCATTGGAGAAGTACCAAAACCTTTACGCTTGCCGATGAATAAACAGGCAACGAGACCAGCTACGGCGGCGTTGATGTGAACCACAGTTCCGCCGGCGAAGTCGATAGCGCCCATAGCGTGGAACCAGCCACCACCCCAGGCCATGTGCCAGACTGGGATGTAGGAAATGATGAACCAAATGGTAGAGAAGATAAGCACAGCGCTGAATTTCATGCGCTCGGCAAAGGCACCCACGATGAGTGCAGGGGTGATGATGGCAAAGGTCATCTGGAACATCACAAAGAGTGATTCAGGGATTGTGCCTGACATCGAGTCTACGGTGATGCCCTTGAGGAAAAGTTTGTCGGCATTACCAATGAAGCCGTTGAGGAACTCGCTGCCGCTTGATGTAGAGGCAAATGAATATCCAAAGGCGACCCAGAGTAGTGACATGATTGCGGTGATGGCAAAACATTGCACCAAGATACTAAGAACGTTTTTCGAGCGAACCAGACCACCGTAGAACAGGGCCAGACCAGGTAGAGTCATCATTAAGACCAGCGCAGAGGCGACGATGATCCACGCTGTATCAGCGCCATTAAGGGCCGTTGTTGCTGCATCAGCGGCTGCTTCTTCAGCCATGGCTGGTAGGGCCAGGAGGGAGGAAACCGCTAGACTCAGCCAGCCAGTTTTGTTCTTGGATGTCATAATAATTTATGTGTTGTAGTGTTATTAGTGATGTCACAGGATGACACGAACGGGTCTAGCCAGTCGTTCGTTCCTCTGCAATTTTAGAATGGGCGAACCATGAATAATTTTCATGCAGCAACCTGCGTGCCATAAATAGCGATTTTTAGAAATGTTTTTTGAGTCGGTGAAACATGAGATGTTTTATTAATGTCCGCTCTTGAGTGCTGGCTAGATTCCCACTACCTTCTCAGTCCCGCTGCATTTGGCGGGGACAATTTTTACAACTAGACGAAAATGGGCAGAGCATTTGAATACCGGAAAGCATCGAAACTGAAGCGTTGGGGCATGATGTCTAATCTTTATCCTAAGCTAGGAAAAGTGATCACCATGGCAGCTAAAGAGGGGGGCTCAGACCCTGAGTCTAATACTCGTCTGCGCACCGCGATCATGAATGCCAAGGCTCAGAACATGCCTAAGGATAACATTGAGAAAGCGATCAAGCGCGCGACAGCTAAAGATGCCGCAAACTTCGCTGAGGTGAACTACGAAGCCAAGGGCCCACACGGTGTGCTGCTGTGGATCGAGTGCGCTACAGATAACAATACACGTACTTTTGCCAATGTGCGCATGGTGATTAACAAATCTGGCGGCCAGCTGCAGCAGAGCGGCGCGTTTGATTTCATGTTCTCACGCAAGGCTGTGATTGAATTTGACCTCAAGGACGACATGGACCTAGAGGAAATCGAGCTCGAGCTGATCGACGCTGGCCTCGAAGAGCTGGAGGAAGAAGAAGGCGTGGTGCTAGTGGTAGGTGAGTACACAAGCTTCAACAACCTGTGCAAAACACTGGAAGACATGAAGGTGGAGATCAAAGAAGCCAAGCTGGAGCGCATTGCCAATACTCCAGCTGAGTTTACCGACGAACAGCGCGAGGAAATCGACGAGTTCATCGGCAAAGTAGAAGAAGATGAAGACGTGCAAACGGTCTTCACTAATATGGCCTAATTCACCGGCTGATTTGCTAATCTCTAGCAAATGATTTTTTCATTGGCCCTTTTCGCTCTGCGCGAAAAGGGCCAAATTTTTGTTCTGCGGGTGGATTTATCAGCCAATGGCTGATGGGAAAATGGTCATGACCTCATAGGGACGCAGCGGCTAGCTGGCTGGAAAGGCTGGCTGGAAAGGCTGGCTGGAAAGGCTGGCTGGAAAGGCTGGCTGGAAAGGCTGGCTGGAAAGGCTGGCTGGAAAGGCTGGCTGGAAAGGCTGGCTGGAAAGGCTGGCTGGAAAGGCTGGCTGGAAAGGCTGGCTGGAAAGGCTGGCTGGAAAATCGGCGGTCAGGCTTCGGCAAGATGAAGCAATTTGATAAGTGCGCGGGGGGCTGAAAAAATCAGCGGGAAAACTTGTTTCTAATAGGGGAGCTAGCTGGCAGTGATTGACAGACGGGGGCGTGCCTAGGGGACTCGTCAATAAGGACAACTTTAGTTGTGTGTCGTTTAGCGGAGGGGATTGTTTATGCCGCGGTGATCGCTACAGCGTCAATTTGCTGAGCTTCTTGTTTTTGGAATAAAGACCATTTCCAGTTCATGCTTAATGGGTGGATCCATTGTTCGCTGCGGTCACCGCGCTCTGAAAATGGTTTGATTAGCAACCATGATCCGCTGGCTCTTAGGATGTTGAAGACCATTTGTTCGTCGGAATCGAGGCTGCTGCCAAAAAATTGTGTCTGTGGGTTTAGGTTCTCAGCGAGAACGGGAGGTAGTTGTGGATTGTTCATGATTTTTAAACGATTGTTTCCGTGTTCATTTACCTAAACGCGTTTATTTTAAGCGTGTTACACAAAATTTGTTTTAATTGTGAACAAAGGCTAAATCATATGTGCCAGCTTACTTATTCCAGCGGAAAAATAGCCAGCCAGCGGGAGAAACTGGGCAATATGAAAAATTAACTAGATCACTAAGCTATGAGCGAATGGCTTAGCTAAAGGGCAGCCAAAACGGCTGGGTGAAATAAAAAAAAGGGTCATTTCATCTAGTACCTAGTCTAGCTGCAAGGAGTTATTGCGCTGGGGGATACGATGAGGGGGTATTGGGGGCCATCCGCTATGAATGGGCGCAGCGTCCACTTATTAGCCGGCGGCACTAGATGAAATGGTATAGTTGCCAGCCTAGTGATTTTCTAGAAATCGACTCAGCTGGCAGTGGTGAAAAGAAATTTTAGGCGGCGTGCTGCACCTCTTTGTACAGGTTCCAGGCCCAGTCCATGCTATTTGGGTGGATCCATTGTTCGCCTTGGTCAGCGCTGAATGCCGTTGGCTTTACGAGTAACCATGAGCCACTTGCTCTGGTGATTTTGAAAACTAGCATCTCTCTGCCATTGAGCTCGCGGCCTACAAATGTGGCGTCGGTGTCGAGGTTATCGGAAATAATGAGAGGTAGTTTTGATGGGGTAGACATATATGGAGTTAGTTTTTGTTGATTACATAAGCCCAGACGCAGTCAGCATCAGCACGTTACCAAGTAGTGAAGTGTCAAACGATTGTCGTTGATAGAGCGCTGGGGTTTCATTTTGCTAACTTAGAATGACTTAGGTGTGTTTCAGACATCTGGTTGATTCACGGACGATTTTCTGTAATCGGTTCGGCTAAAATCATCAGCGTTAGGTGAAATTGCATTCACAGTTTGCTTGTCGGCTAGCTGGCTTGTTGTTAGCTTTTGCACAATGAAGCCATTGATAATGATTTTGAGCAGCCTTGCCATCTTGCTGCCAGCCAGCGGGCGTGAATGGACGGACGCCGAGACCGGGCGCAAAGTTGAGGCAGAGTATGTTTCTAGCGATGGTGAGCAGGTCAAGATCCAGCGGCAGAGCGATGGCAAA
This sequence comes from Persicirhabdus sediminis, assembly GCF_016595495.1. GTDB lineage: Bacteria > Verrucomicrobiota > Verrucomicrobiia > Verrucomicrobiales > Akkermansiaceae > Persicirhabdus > Persicirhabdus sediminis. The sequence goes on along the minus strand of NZ_JAENIM010000021.1, from coordinate 120,421 downwards.
TCATTCAGCCTATCATTGGCAAAACTCAGCGAGGCTGATCGTAGCTACGTCAGCCAGCGCATGGCGGATAAAACAGAAAACGAGCTAGACCCCGGCAGCGACAGCGATGTCGACACGTCTTCTAGCCGGCGTAGCCGCGAAGCTGACGCCACGAAGTTTACCAGCTACACCGCCGACTGGCCGTCACAGGTGAAAGTAGCCGCCCAAGTAGATGTGCAAGTTGTCTCCGAAGATGACACAGAGAAAAAATACGTCTACCGCAGCGCGCATTACGAATACATCTGCGACGTGCAGCTCAGCCAGAGCGTCGTGGGCAGCTTTGCTCGCTTGTTTGAGGCCACCTATGAGTATGTCAAATTGCTGCCATTAGGCATGCGCAAACCACATCTCGAAGGTGAGCATTTCAAGATTTTGTTATTTGAACATCACGGCACCTACGTTTCTAACGGCGCTCCGCCAGAATCTGCAGGTGTTTATATGTCACGTGGAGATTTGATCATGGTGCCACTTACCAGCTTAGGCGTGAAAAAAGTAGGCAGCCGCTACATGCGCGACCGCGACCACTCCAACAAAACCCTGCCGCATGAAATTGCCCATCAGCTCACGGATAGAAAATACTACTCCGAAGGTGCGCGAGGATGGTTTACCGAGGGTCTAGCTGAATATGTCGGCGTCACCCCATTCCGCTCGGGCATTTATTCTACCAAACAACAGATCAGCGCGGTGAAAGACTACGTCACCGCCTATGGCAGAGATAAAAATGGTGGCCGTGCGCTGGGTGATGAAATCCGCATGGCTGCCGTGCAAGATTTCATGCTCATGCCCTACTCGAGCTTCACCGCCGACGCCAACCGCAACTACGGCTGTGGATTGCTGCTGACCTACTACTTTTTCCACATGGATGGTGATGGCGAGCGCGTCGCCTTAAATCATTTTCTCAAGGCGCTGCAGGATGGCAAAAAAGGTCAGGAAGCCATTGACGCTCTGCTCATGGGACGCACCTACGAGCAGCTCCAGGAGCAAATTGCCAAGGCCTGGAAGTCACGTGGCGTGAAGATTCACTTTGACGGCGCGCGCTAGCTAAGGCAGATAAATAGTGTGCGAAGTAAAAAAACACTTAATCGAATCACCCAAGTCTGCTTGCTGATCGCCGCTTTTGCCTGCTCGGCTAGTGCGCGTGAGTGGCGTGACGTCAAAGCCGGCACCTCTATGGAAGCCGAATACGTGCGCCAGCAGGGAAATAAAGTGGTTCTCAAACGCACCAGTGACGGCAAACTTTTTGCCGTCGAGTTTAGCCGACTATCACTCGGCGACCAGGCATACGTCATGGGCATGGGGAGCAGTAAACCCACCGCCTCAAGCAGTTCTAGCCAGAAAAAAACCACGGCTCCTGCAGCGAAAAATCAGCCCTCACCAGATGCGCTAGCTGGCATGTCGAAGAAAGTATCTAACGATCACCGATACTACCGCGCAGATTTCAGCTCGCCGTGGCCCACAGAAGCATACGCGAGCCCGCGGCAAACGATCCAAGTGATCAAGGAAGATAGTAAAAACGACTTCTACGTCTACCGCAGCCCACACTTTGAATTCCAGTGCGACGCCAAGCTCGGTAGCTCAGCCATGTCAAAGCTGGCTAGAATCTTCGAAGCCACATACGACTACGTTAATAAAATGCCGCTAGGCATGCTCAAGGCTCACACGCGCGGCGGCTATTTCAAGGTGTTGTTAGTTGAGTCTAACCATTCATTCATGCAGCTAGGTGGCCGCTCAGGTGTTGGTGGATTTTATGATCCAGAAAAAGACCACGTTGTTGTGCCTATCCATAACCTTGGGGTGAGAAAGTTAGGTGGCAGCTATCGCGTCGACCACGAAAAAACGAACTACATCCTCATGCACGAGCTCACCCACCAGCTCACTGAGCCAGTTTATTTTGCGCAAGGTTCGCGTGGCTGGTTTTCCGAAGGCATCGCCGAGTACGTGGCTGGCACCCGCTACGAGAGCGGCAAATTCCACCTCAATACATCGCATCAGAAAAACCTCATGCGCTACATTACCTTAGGTGGCCGGCACGCCAATGTGGGCTCACAGTATGACCAACATCTAGTGAAGGAAGTACACATGCCTAACTTAGAGTGGTTCATGACCATGTCCTACGGCCAGTTCTCAGGCCAAAATGCTAGAGCTAACTACGCCTTTGGATTGTTATTAACCAACTACTTCATCCACCTTGATAGAGGCGGCACACGCGAATCTCTAAACTCATTCCTCAAAGGATTGCACGAGGGGAAAACTGGCCAAACTGCTATCGACGAGCTCTTGTTGGGGCGTAGTTTCGACCAGCTGGAAAAAGAGATTGCCCAAGCGTACAGGCGCAGCGGATTAGTTGTGAAATTTTACGAACCGCAAAAGCTTAGCACCCAGTTTAGATAGCGATTGTTAGTGGGGGCAAGCGACTACATGGCATGCTTTCAGCTTGTCTATCAGCGAAGCTGTCGTATAACGCGCACGTGAATTTCTCATTGCGCATTTTTTTCATTTGGTGGCTCACCCTTCTTGGCCTGAGCGCACATCTTGTTGAGCAAATCTACGTCGACTTTACCCACGACGGCAAAAGCTGGCGCGCTGAGGTGCTCTATGATGTTGGTTATGCCACCGAAGCTCAGCGACTCGATGTCGACGCACCACAACCAACACGCGAATGGTTAGCCGAACAAAGCCCAGAAAAATGGGCCGAGCTGCGCGAAGGGGCTGAGAAATACCTGCGTGAATGCATCGAATGGCAAGTTCATCAGGGAGATAAAGTGACCAAGTTAGATTGGACCGCCAGCTACCCAGATTTTGATTTTGATCCGCCTAATTTCCCCGAGTTGCTAGGTGGATACGCCTACTTCAGAATTTTAGTAGATGGGGAACTGCCAACGGGAACTTTAGTGATGAAAATCAACGAGGGCAAACATCCCAAATACCTCGTTGCCATGCACGATATTCACGGTGAAATCGAAGCCTACGAATATATCAAACCCGGTGGGTCGTTAGAGCTGATGCGGGTTGTGAGCAAGCCCGCTACTGCGGCAAAAGGTGAAGATGGCCAGCCAGCTGAAGAGACTGAAGTGGTAGAGTCAATTGTGCCTAGCAAAACCAGCTCGTTTGTTAGCTTTGTGATTTTAGGTTTTGAGCACGTCCTGCCAGAGGGGCTTGACCACGTTCTGTTCATCCTCGCCATGGTGCTGCTCTCGCTCACTTGGCGCCCGCTGCTCACTCAGAGCTTGATGTTTACCCTAGCTCATTCCGTCACCCTAGCTCTATCAGTGCTCGGTTTCATCAACCTACCTGGATCTATCATCGAACCATTGATTGCCCTGAGCATTGCCTTTGTGGCCGTTGAGAATTTCTGGCTGAAGAAGTTATCAAAATTCCGCCTCGGCGTGATCTTCACCTTCGGGCTCATTCACGGTGCCGGCTTTGCTGGTGCTCTCGGCGAGAAGCTCGGCTCTGGTGGTAATATCATTATGCCTTTGTTAGCCGCAAACATCGGTGTTGAATTGGCTCAAGTATTCATCATCTTTGCCGTATTGTTAGCCATCGGCTGGTTCAGAAAATTCGATTGGTTCCACTACCTGCGCGACGGCCTATCAGCCAGCATCGCCCTCATTGGTCTTTATTGGTTCATCGACCGCATCTAGCTAGCTGAGTTTTCCTAACTATTTATTCTTGACCAGCCTTGCTCAGGCACAGCCTCACGCCCATTGAGCTGAATCCTTGGTCCTGTGGGTCGTGGAAGCGGCGTGATGGGCGGGTATTTTGCCATTTGCCAAACCAGCTGCCACCGCGGCAAACTCGACGGTCACCGCTGGCGGGGCCAGCTGGATCAATAACCGGTTCAGCTGGATACTCGGCGTACCAGTCCAAACACCACTCGGAGACATTGCCGTGCATGTCGAATAAACCATGCAAGTTAGGTTTTTTGCTGGCTACCGGATGGACTTGTTTTTTGCTCGTGGTACGAAACCACGCCAGCTCGGCAAGTATTTCTAGCGAGAAGTTAGGCGTGCCGGATTTGGCGGCGTACTCCCACTGAGCTTCTGTTGGTAGAGTGAATTGATAGCCAGCTGGAAGTTGCGCAGCCGCCAGCTGGTTAAGTTTTTTGCACAGCTCTTGGCATTCGTCCCAGCTGATCAAATACATCGGGTGCTGGTCGCCGGTGCCTCGCAGTGGCCAGCGTTTGTTATATTTCTCAAACTGCTGCTGCGGCGTGGTTCCCATCAGCTTGAACCACTGGCTCTGTGTCAGCTCATGAGTAGCTAGATAATAATCCGCGCTGATAGTCACGCGATGAGCTAGCTCGTCTGGTTGGCGCTCAAGCTCGTCGAGCTGGCTGCCCATTTCAAATGTAGCCGCGGGGATTTTTTGAAAACTCAGCTGCACAGCTGCTTGATCTAGCTGGATAAGCAAGGGATTCTCAGCTGCACTTAGTCCAGCTGATAGAATGAGAGAAAGAAGTAATGTGGGAGACTTCATCTCTCAATCTTTAACCTCATCGAGCCGCTCTAGCAAGCTGTTGATTTTCGCTTGTAACGAGCATGCTGCAAGGAAGCTGATAAATATAGCTATAACAAAGGTGCAGAATATTGGAAGAAGCTCTAGGATGAACTTGCCAGAGGCCTGAGCTATTGTTAGGCCAGCTTTGAGTTCAGCAGCCTCTTTCTCGGAAAGTGGCCGTGATTTGGCCAAATCTACCATCTCTAGCTGAGCTTCATATCGTGTTGATTCATCTGAGAGCAATTGATCGGCCTGTTTCAAAGGAGGTAGGAAGATGATACAGAATGTCGCAATGCCTAAGAGAGGTAATAGAAGTGATATGTAATAAGCTGATTTACCATGCTTGCGCATGCACTTATCACTGTAGCCAGGAATTCTATCAATCAATCTCATGGATAAGCTATACCTCAGCTGGCTGGCTATCGGCAAGCGTGCTCGTGCTTTCTAGCTGAGTTTCTACCAGAATGCGATAGGCGCCATCTCTGAGCATCAACTCGTCGTGAGTGCCGCTTTCCACAATGTGGCCATTCTGCAGTACAAGGATACGGTCGGCGTCGCGCACAGTGCTCAGTCGGTGAGCAATGATCAGTGAGGTACGACCGTGCATCAGGTGGCTGAGCGCTTCTTGTACCAGCTTCTCGCTAGCCGTATCCAGCGCGCTGGTTGCTTCATCTAGCAGGAGGATTTTAGGATTGGCTAGAATCGCTCTAGCGATAGCAATGCGCTGGCGCTGACCGCCAGAGAGCTTGATGCCACGTGGGCCCACGGTGGTTTCATAAGCTTCAGGGAAATTGGCAATGAACTCGTGCGCGTTAGCTTGTTTGGCAGCGGTGATGATTTCCTCTTTGCTAGCGCCGGGGCGCCCGTAGCCAATGTTCTCAAGGATGGAGCCGCCAAATAATAGTACTTCCTGTGGCACCAAACCCATAGAGCTACGAGTGTCCGCTAGTGAGAGGTCTTTGAAGCTTTTGCCGTCGAAGAAAATGTCACCTTGCTGCGCCTGATAGAATCCTAAGAGCAATGAAAAGACAGTCGATTTACCAGCGCCACTAGGCCCAACCAGAGCAATGCGCTCACCTGGCTTGGCAATGAATGAAACATCATTGAGCACTCGAACATCGGCGCGTGACGGGTAGTGGAAGCCAACATTGCGCAGCTCCACTTCGCCGCTATCTAGCAGCTGTGGTCTTCCTGAGCTAGGCTCTTCTTCCAAGGTTTCACCAAGGATTTCTTGAATGCGCTCGGTGGCACCAGCGGTTTTTTGTAGCTGGCTGATGATCTCAGGAAACGAGCTCAGAGACGCGCCTACGAAGATGGAGAAGAGCACAAACATGGCAAAGTTTTCACCTGAAATTTCTCCTCTAGCAAGCATGTGAGCGCCTACCCAAGCTACACCGGCGATGGTGCCTAGCAGGACAAAAATGATAAAGCTGATGAATGAGGCACGAGCTTTTGCGCCACGCAGGGTGACATCTAGCACCTTGCTTAGTGTGCTGCGGTAGCGATCTTCTTCGTAGTCTTCGTTAGTGAATGCTTTGACGTCTGAGATGCCCTGAATGCTTTCTTCCACGACGATGTTACTATCAGCTAGAGTGTCTTGGGCATCGCGTGAGAATTTGCGGATTTTGCGGCCAAAGATAGCGACCATGAGGATGACCACGGGCATGGTGGTGATCATGATGGTAGCCAGTTTAGGTGAGGCGATGAAGATGAAAACAATGCCGCCAATTAGAGTGACTGAGGTGCGTGCGCACTGTGGCACAGTGGTGAGTAGGGTATCGCGCAAGACTCCAAGGTCTGCGGCGTAGCGGCTACTAACTTCACCGGGACGTTTTTCCAAAAAGTACGGCATGGGCAGGCGAACCATGTGGCCAAATAGCGCCTGACGGATGTCGTTGAGCGCGCTTTCGCTGACTTTGATAAAACCTCTAACTCGCCAGTAGGAGATGAACGCCTGCAGTGCTAGTGTGCCCAAAAGCATGATGACAACGCGGTCGATGTTGCTAGCAATTTTCTCCGCATCGATATTACCGCTGCGAGCTGCGTCCATAGGATCACCTACCAGTTGGGTAAGAAAATACGGAAATGCCAGCGCGAGCCCAGCTGTAAGAAACAAGGCGATACATGACGGAATGAAGATCATCTTGTATTTACCCAAGTAACTATAAAGCCCAAAGGCTTGTTTTAGATTGAGTTTGCGCTTCTTCCGCTCTGGTTTGTGCTCAGGCATGTGGTGTATATGGCGCAGCTTTTGGCAAAATCCAATGACTTTTTAGCGATGTATGCGTGAGATTTGTGATTTTCCCCGTTTAATCGCGTCAGCTGGAATCACGGCAAGTAGCGGTCGCTGGCGGATCGGTCTAATGAACACGCCTGGTTTCTACCAAATCGATAGCGCTGGCGGGCAATGGCTCGGTAGACGGCGCTGAGCCAGCTGGCTGGTAGGTAGTGCAGCAGCCAGACTAAGGAGGGCAAACTGCCAACTAGATAGAGTGAGCGCAGCACGGCGAGATGGCCAGACCAAGTGCGGGCGGAGGTGTCATCACCATTCAGCTGGGCATTTTCTATCAATATGGCGGCGCCGCTGGCATGGTTGTTAGCATCAACTAGCTGCCGTTGCTCATCATTGAGTAACTGGCTAGCAGTTTCTCCCTGTAGTGGGGCAAAGTGAAGGACTGCTTGCCTGTCTAACTTTGTGAGGAATTTCCCACTGCCTTGGCAGAATAGGCATTCGCCATCAATGAAGAGTATGTGGCGTGCGTCACCAACTGGCTTGCGAGCGGGCAGCCAAGATGTCTGAAATGTGAATAGGTGAAGCAATAACATGCCGCAGCTAAGGTCGGCGAAGTCGATAACAAACACAATGCCAATGTGCATTAGCGTCATTGTTAGCCAAATCCATGGACGTGATTTTTTACTTAAACAAAGCGGTAGGAATAAGATCTCAGCTGCTAGGGTGAGCCATGTGGCTAGTTTTAGAATTTCAGCAGGTAGTGATAGAAGAAGCGAGCGCAGAGTATTAGGGCGAGCGAGTGGGTTTTCTAAGACTTGGGCGAGCGCGTCGCCGCTAAGCCAGCTCGGGCTGGAGAGTTTCAGCCAGCCAGAAAAACTGTAACCGATAGCCATCATCGCCCAAGCTACCCATGGTACCATCGCTGGCATGTACCAGCTGGATTTCGCCGACGGGGTGATTTTTTCGCCAGCTGGAATGCATAAAGTTAGAGCTAATAATAAGCCGATGTACCCGAGGCTTGGGTTGGCAATGAATGGATTGGCGGTGAATAGACACGACCAGATGAATATGAGGATGACCGCGCTGAGTTTGCGATGCCATCCACAGCTAAGTTTTACCGCTGCTAGAGCGGCAATGATAATCAGCGAGCTGGCTGCTGCAGGTGATCGCCAGCAAAATAGTGGGTTAGGCCAGCTAGCTGAGAATGGGTTTAATGTGAGGTCTGATAGAATCCCGCTGTCGCTGAAAAGTTCGGCTGCATAGGGAACGAGAGCGAGAAAATGAATGATGAGGTAAACGCCGAGGAGGATGCGAAAGGTGGTGAATTGGCGTTCGCTGTAGCGAGCTTTTTGGGTGAGTACGGACATGGCGGCTGGAGAGTTAGAAGTTGCTATACTTCCATGATTTTTCGTTGTCGTGGCTAGTTATCGTTACCGCGTTGATTTTTGCGTTAGCTGGAATGTCTAACTCACGTGCCAGCTGGCCAGGATGGACAAGTGCGTAGTGGATAAACTGATCGCGCTGCGCCGCCGTCATGGCTGGCGCATAGGCGAGTGTGGCACCATAGACATTGCGGCGGTTGTAAGGGCCATGGATTTTTTCAGACTCTGTTGGGCTTAGGGTGAGTGTGTGATCTAGCTGGTCGGCAGTGGTATAGTGGATTTGGAATTGCAGGTTGAAGCTTTCATAGCTTTCACCTGTGGCTTGGTCGTTAGCTGTACAAAAGACTTTGGTGAATGGGGCGATGCCGCTCGCAAGCCCGAGCGCTTTGAGTTTCGGCAGCTGGATGATTTCTCCGAGCATGGCCAAGCTGGCTAGCGGTAGGATTGATAGAGCGAGTAGATTCTGACGAGTGATGAGCTTCATGATTCTGATGAGTTAGAATTTGAATCCGGGTGCTGTAGCTGGCGTGATTGCCAGCAGGCCCAACGTTTCGAGCAGCCAATGCAGCTGGGGAGCAGGTGCATGGGTGAGAGTTGTTTGCTTCCAGCTGCGTGCACATCGCGACCAGCTAACATGTCGTCAAATCTATCTTCACGCCAGTCGTCAAAACCGCATTGAGTTACCTTTTTGCTAGGGTTTTTGAATGTGCCAAAGAGCATGTCCCAAAGAGGGATGTCAGAGTAGTTCTGCGTATGGTGGAGGTATTGATGATGGACGCGGTGGGACTCTGGGCGCTGGAATAGATAGCCGAACCAGCGTGGGGTTTTGATGTTCCAGTGATAGAAGAGTTCGGCGATGCCTGTTGCTAGGCTGGTGAGTACAGCCGCTTGAGGTGATAGGCCTAGCAGAGGGAACATGATGGCTGAACTCAGAATCCCGTTGATGGTAATTTCTACGGGGTGCTTGTAGAAGGACATGAGGATTTCCATGCGCCGTGGTGAGTGGTGCAGTTGATGGCAGAGGCGCCAGAAAAACTTCGATTCATGGCGCAGCCGGTGCCAGAAATAATAAACAAAGGTAATGGTGAGGTAACCAATCAACACCTGCTGCCAGAGTGCAAGTTGGTGGCTAGATAAGAGTGCCAGCGGGCGCATCCATTGGTCCCAGCTAACTCCTGCTAGCCAGACAACAGCGGCTTGCACTAGATTCAGTAAAAGAACTCTGGGCCACCAGTTAGGAACTTTAGGGAGAGCATTGGCTGGCCAGAGACGTTCGATGAGAAACATCACGGCTGCGGTGATCATGATGTAGGGCATGAGTGTCATGCCTACACCGTGCCTCACATTTCACCGGGGTGGTAATTGATAGTTTTTTTCGCAGTATTGATTATATCAATACTAGCTAGCGGGAGGATGAAGTAACAAAAAACGCTCCGTACTGAAGTGCAGCACGGAGCGTTGGTATTCTATTTGAAAGGAATTATTTAGACGGGCTGATAGTGATTTCAGCTGCCTGTAGTCCAGAGCTAGTCGCTTTCAGAGTGATTGGCTTGGTAGCTCCTTTGTTGATTCTAACGATAGCGAGGCACAGACCATTAAATGCTTTGCGTTTGCTAGCTTGAAATGGCTCATGGCTAGTTTGGTCGCCATTACCCACAGCAACAATTTCTCCATCACCTTCGATAGAGAAGTTTACCTCATTCATGCTGCGCGGCACGGTGATGCCAGATTTATCTTTGATAGAGACGGTGATGAATGCGAGGTCGTAGCCGTCTGCAGCGATTGATTTGCGGTCACTTGAGAGTTCAATCTTGCTTGCGTCGCTGGCGGTTTTGACCGTGCACCGCTGCCACTCTTGGCCATCTTTATAAGCGATGGCGTAAACTTCACCTGGCTGATAGGCCACATCATTCCAAACAAGACGATAGCTAGATGGCTGGCGTTTTTGTCTGCCTTTGGACTCGCCGTTGACAAACAGCTCGACCTCGTCAGCATTGGTATAGACGTGAATAGGGGTTTCTTTTCCTACTCTATCAGGCCATGTCCAATGAGGTAAAATGTGTAGTGTTGGCTCATTAGGCATCCAGCGGCTGCGGTAGAGGTAGAATCTATCTTTCGGGAACCCGCAGAGGTCGATAATGCCAAAGTATGATGAGCGAGATGGAGCGCCACCGCTCTGTTTCATGAATTCACGATAGGCGTCTTTTTCCTTCTCGGTATCGAAGTTGAGCGCATTTGTTGGGTCCTTGTTGAATGGCGTAGGTTCGCCAATGTAGTCGAAGCCAGTCCACACAAATTCACCTGCAAAGCTAGGGTATTTATCGAGACGTAGGAAGACTTGGTCAACGGGAGCGCCCCAGTGTGGCGCGCTGTAGTCGTAGGAACTAACATGGAAGTCTTTAGTGAGACCGGCTTTTTTGTTTTTTACGTTAGGAGGGAATGTGTAGACGCCACGCGAACTGAATGTGGATGAGGTTTCACTGGCGTAGAAGGGGGTGTCGGGGAAGGCTTTTAGGCCGATGTCATATTTGACGTGATGGTAGTTGATACCAAAGACTTCGAGGGTAGCTCCCATGCCGTTTTCTACGGCTTGCCAGCGACTAACTCCATTAGTGACAGGGCGAGTGTCATCTTCGGATCTAACGATTTCTGTAAGGCGATTGCTAATTTCAATACCTTCGCCGCCAGTTTTGAATTCGAGAATTTCGTTGCCGGTACTCCATGCGATAATACATGGATGGTTGCGGTCGCGGCGAACCCAAGCACGAATATCACGCTCGTGCCACTCGTCGAAATGTTTGCCGTAGTCGTTACGCTTTTTGCCTTTTCTCCAACAGTCAAATGACTCATCGATAGCTAACATGCCCATCTCATCGCAGAGTTCTAGGTAGTCTTTGCTAGGTGGGTTGTGGCTGAAGCGGATGGCATTGCTACCCATTTCTTTGAGCAGGCGTATTTGCCTAGCGATTGCTGCTCGATTAGTAGCTGCGCCTAATGGCCCAAGGTCGTGGTGCATACAGACACCATTGAGTTGCACGCGCTGGCCATTGAGGTGAAAGCCATCTTTAACGGTGAATTTGGCATCTCTAACGCCAAAGGTGAAATCTTTCTGATCCACTGCCACATCGGCTGATTTTACAGTTACGCGAAGTTGATAGAGTGATGGTTTTTCAGGACTCCATAGCTGTGGTTTCGCCAGCTGGATCTGTGTTTCAAAGCTGGCGGATTTACCAGCGGCGATGGATTGACTGGCCAGTTTACCGTCTTGAACGACTTTGCCGTCGAACAGAACTTGATATTCTAATGAGGTGTTAGCGCTGGTTTCGCTCTGATTTACCACCTGTGAGCTTAACTGCATGGTGGCTTCATTTTGGTTCACCTCTTTATTGCGTATGAAGGTAGACCATTGTGTAAGGTGAACTGGCTGGGTGCTGATTAGGGTGATGTGTCGGTAGATACCAGCTCCCGGATACCAGCGTGATGACTGATCGGGGTTGTCTAGTCTAACTGCGACGGTGTTGCTGCCGCCGTAGTTGAGCTGGTCAGTCATTTCAAAGCGGAATGCATTGTATCCGAATACCCATTCGCCCACTTTGCTGCCATTTACATAGACCTGAGCGTGGCTCATTGCTCCATCGAAATGGATGAAGTGGCGTTGATCTTTTGCCTCTGCAGGCATGGTGAAATCTTTTTTATACCAGCCTATGCCAGCGTATGGGAGTTTGCCTGTTTCGTTAGCTAGCTTGGCATCAAATGGTCCTTCAATGGCCCAGTCATGTGGGATCTTTACCGCTCGCCAGTCATTGGTATTGAACTCATTTTTCTCAATGCCTTTGGGTTCAGCTAGTACTTCGCCTCCGGGCATCTTGCCAAATCTGGCGAAGCTCCAACCATCATCGAAGTTAGATTCCGTGCGCAATGGAGTTGCTTGTAGTTGGGAAGCTAAGGAGATGATTAGAATGGCGATAGCCGTAATGATACCGGGCCAGTTGGTCCGACCAATGTGGGCGATTTTTTCTATTGCTAAGGTATTGTTCATAGGTGTGTGCTAACTTCTATTGGTATGGCTATTTATACATAAAAAATCATGATGTCAGTAAAATGGTAAAATGTTGCTTATTTTGGTAAATATCATGATAGCTGTACGAGTATCTTGCTGTTGTTAATGTGTTTATTATTAGTTGTTAAGGGGTTTGGGTGGCTGTTTTGATAATCGTTTTCACATGTGAAACATTTTTATGGAAAAAGGTTTATGAATATTGCTACGTACAAGTATCAACAATAGTGAATCGAAGATTTTAAATGATGAAAAAGTTATTAACCATTATCACCTGCCTAGCTGGCAGCTTGTCCGCAGCTGAACGTCCTAACATTGTTTTCTTGTTGGTGGATGATTTGGGTCGTATGGACCTAGGCTGTTATGGGAGCACATTTCATGAAACTCCTAACATTGATCAGCTAGCCGCTGATGGATTACGCTTTGAGAATGCCTACTCAAGCCACCCTGTGTGTGGTCCCAGCCGTTCGGCAATGGTTTCTGGTAAATTTCCGGCTCGTTTAGGAGTGACTGGTATTCCGGGGAAAATTCCCGCAGGCAATATCATCTGGCCGAAGGTGCTGCAGGATGCTGGTTACAAGACACTTTTTGCAGGCAAGTGGCATATGAGTGGACCTGATGAGGTGACTAAATATGGATTCGACATCAACATTGGAGGTGGTAGCAACGGTCAGCCAGGGCAATATTTCTGGCCTTTTCATGAAGGCGGGCGCAAGTCAAAAGGAGCGTATCCAGGATTAGAGGATTGCCCTGAGGGAAGCTTCTTACCTGATGTACTAACTGATCACTGCATTGAATTTATTGAGGCTAACAAAGATGAGCCATTCTTGGTATATCTATCATACTACGGCGTGCATACTAGGCTGCAAGCAAAGGAAGAATACCTCCAACATTTTCAAAGTAAGGTGCCAGAGGAATTCCGTGATGCGCACGATTATAGAGTAGAGCAAGTTGATGGAGGAGGGGAAATTGTCGTTAGTAACAGCCAGAGCAACGCGGTTTTCGCAGGTCTTCTCAAATCAGTAGATGATAGTGTTGGGCGCTTGGTTGATACTCTCGATCGGCTTGAAATACGTGATAATACTCTGATTATTTTCACAGCAGATCAAGGAGGTCTATCAACGAGACCAAATTCAAAAGGAACGAAGGGCTGGCCTGATCACCTTCCAGCTTGCAGCTACCCATACCGCGGAGGCAAAGGATGGATTTACGATGGTGGTGTTCGCGTGCCGTTTATTGTGAACTCACCGATGTTCAAAGGTGGCAAGGTGATAGAGACCGCTACTATCAATACAGATATCTATCCAACAGTCTTGGATGTAGCTAAGCTCCCAGCCATGCCTGAGCAGCACGTTGACGGTCGTAGTATTTTGCCAGTGCTCAGTGGTTCAGGTGAGCTTGCCGATACGCAAGATTTTGTATGGATGTTTCCAATTGGTCACGGTTCTGGACACGTGTCCGCAGTAGGTATGCAGCGTGGGGAATACAAGCTGATCTATCGCCGTGGCAAACAAGGTGTTGTGATTGAATTATACAATACCGCTGAAGACATTGGCGAACGCAATAATCTAGCGAAACAAATGCCCGAGCGTGTCGAAGCGATGTTGAAAACGCTTAAGTCGCATCCAGGAACTGGCGATTTCATAAGTGCTGAGCCAAAGAGCAAAGGGAAAAAAGGCAAAGGGTAATTTATTAATTCTCATAGACAGGGGGGGCTAACTATATTTGTTGGTCCCCCCTATTTGTTATCTTTGAAGTCTTAAATCACCTTTTGGAGGTTGAAGAAAAGTAACTAGCTGAGGACCTCGCTCTCGTTAGCTGGGCCAGCCATTAGATCTAGCCCTCGTGGGAGCATGTACCGCTACTCATCGAAACCATCCCTCTCTAGCTAGAGGAAGTTCTGAGGTACAAAAAAACGCCACTCGCATGCGAGTGGCGTTTTTGGTGAATGATGATTCGGTTCTATCGATTAGAAGTTGTAATCGAGGTAGAAGTTGAATTGGCCACCTTTGTCAGCTTCTGAATCTGGTGACTGAACTGGGATGGCGTAGTCAACCGCGAGTGGACCGAATGGTAGGCGCAGGCGCAGACCCAGACCAACATCACTGAAGACGTCACCGTCAAATGAGTAGGCGTCTGAGGAAACAAGACCGGCATCGTAGAAGATAGCTGCACGCACGCTGTCGATGAGCGGGATGGTGTATTCTACCTGAATAAATGCTGAACCGCTGCCGCCGAGAACTTCGCCAGTAGCTTCGTCACGTGGACCGACGTCGCGGTACTCGAAACCACGCAGGTTGCGCTGGCCACCGAGGAACTTACGGTCGAAGACTGGAACGCGGTCGTCGCTCTCTACAGTTTCAATCGCACCGCGGAGCTCGAGGATACTGTCACCGTAGAGGTTCCAGTATTTTTCACCTCTGATAGAGAGGCCGTAGTTTTCTACGTCGCCACCAAGGCCAGCGTAGTAGGCTCCTAACCTAACGCGGTGACCTTTACGGGTGAGTTGGTTGCTGTCACGAGTATCGAGTGTCCACTCGATGTTGAGTGAGTTGCGCAGGTAGTCGCCGTCGTCTAGCCAGAATTGTGAATCATCTGGAGTATCGCTTTCAACTTGCACGTCGAATTTCTCAATACGGATAGATGTCTTGAGGCTTGAGCGCTCAGTGACTTTGTGACGCAGGAAGACTTCACCACCAAAGTTAGATTGCTCGTAAACATCTGAGAAGTAACGAGAGTCGTGGTAGAAGAGTGTGGTACCCAGCGCGAGGCGGCGACCGAGGAACCATGGCTCAACCAATGAGAGGTCGAAGTCAGTACGCTCAGAACCGATTTGAATTTTGGTAGAGAATCGCTGACCAGCACCGGTGAATCCCCATGGGTTAGTGATATCGAAGTTAGTCTGCTCGAGGTTAATGTAACCTACGATAGAGTCGACTGAGCTGAAACCGAGACCGAAGCTGATTTGGCCTGTCTCTTTTTCGTCAACGAGGATGTTGATGTCACGGTAACCTTTTTGGCTGCTAGGGTCATTGCTAACTTGAACGTCGTTGAAGTAGTTCATGTTGCGCAGACGAGCGCGGGCGGTTTCTACTTCCACGGTATTGAAGTTATCACCTGGCTTGAGAGGAAGTTCGCGGCGGATCACGCGGTCTTGAGTTTTGTCGTTACCTTCGATGGTGACGCGACCTACTTTGACGGGCTTGCCTTCAGTGATGCGGTAGGTGATGTTCACCTGAGATGGACCGGCGTCGCGCAGGTCAGGAGTGACGGTGGCGTCAGCGTATCCACGAGAACCGTAGTAACTACGGATGGTGGTGATGTCTCGGCGCATTTTCTCAGCTGAGTAGGCGTTGCCAGCATTGAGAGTGAGCACCTTCATGAGGTCTTCAGCCTTGAAGACGGAAGTTTTACCAAACCCAACACCATTGACCTTGTAGCGCGGGCCTTCTTGGATAGCCATAACGAGGTTAACCATATCGTCTTTAGCTGGCTCACGGCGGAAGCCGTCAGACTTGGCGCGCAGGTAGCCGCGGTTGCGGTAGAAGTCGAGAACGCGGTCAACGTCTTCGTCTAGCAAGGTGGTGTCGATTTGACCTGCCTTAGTTAGGAATGAAAGCCATGACTGTTGTTTGGTTTTCATTTCCTTACGAAGAGTATTGTTATCGTATGAGTTGTTACCTTCGAAGGTGATTTTGTGCACCTTGTTCTTGGCGCCTTCGTCGATGATAAAGATGAGGTCAGCACGGCCGCTGTCATTCACTGGCTGCATGCGGTGGCTAACGATAACGTCAGGGAAACCGTAGCCGTGGTATTGTTTCTCGATGTTGTTACGCGCTTCTAAAATCTGCGTATCACTAAGAGGTCCACCTGGCTTAAGCTTGGAAACTTTAGCTAACTTCTTGTCGCTAAAGATTTCGTTGCCGGTGAAACCAACACCCGCTAGAGCTGGGCGAGTAACAACTTCGGCGATCACCTTAACCTTCTCACCCTGAGGCTCAGCGAAGAATAAGATATTATCGATTAGGCCACTTTCGTAGAGGCTACGGATGTCGTCGTCGAGTTTGGTAGCATCGTATTTTTCTCCAGCGCGCACACTCATGTAGTTGCGTATACGAGCTTCGTCCACAGTGCGTGGCCCGCTGTAGCGGATCTGCACTTGTGAGATCGTTTTTCCTTCAAAATCCTGCGCGCTAGCCGGAATCGCGGCTAACAAGGTCAGGGTCAGAGCTGCCAGAGCAGCCAAACATTGCATTGTGTATCTAAGTTGTCCTTTGAGCATGTGCTGAAAAGTGAGTGAATGACGCGGGCATAAGACCCATAGGAGGGCAATTGGTCAAGTGGCTAATGAGTTGGAGACCAATCTTCTTGGTAAAACTGTCCTAATCAGTGAGTGTTTTTTCCAGATTCCTAATTCGAGTCAGCTGGCGAATGTCTAATCACGAGGGATTTGGTTTGCTTCTTTGGCGCCTCTCTTTCACAAAGTGGGTAAGAAAAATCAGCATTATGAGTCAGACAGTCAGAGAGAAGTTAGCGGCGGCCACATTGTATGGCATTGTGGATTTGGGATACGTCAATGAAGATTCGTTGGAGTTGAGAACCCAACAACTTATCGACGGTGGCGCTGGCGTGATCCAGCTGCGCGCCAAAGGCTGCGAGCTAGATAAGATTCTAAAATTCAGCCAGCTGGTAGGATCTGTTTGTCGTCAGGCAGGAGTGCCATTTATTGTTAATGATTTTGCTGACATTGCCAAACAGGTCTCAGCTGACGGTGTGCACATTGGTCAAGATGATGGCACTCTAGCAGCAGTGAGAGAAATTGTTGGAGGCGAGATGATTGTTGGACGTTCGACTCATTCTCCTGAGCAAGCAGCTGGAGCACTGGCTGAGGGATTTGATTACATCGGCTTTGGGCCACTATTCCCTACGCCAACAAAAAAAGGACGACCAGGCATTGGCATGGAAAATATCGTTGGTGTGCAGCAGAGTGTAGGCGCTGAGATTCCCGTATTTTGTATCGGTGGCATCGTGCCATCTAACCTAGCTGAAGTGATTGACGCTGGCGCTCGCCGCGTGGTCATAGTCTCTGCCTTGCTTACCGCTGAGGATGTGGTCGGCACTACACGAGCCTGTGTAGATCAACTAAAAGACTTGAATTCTTAGGTCATTCGGGGGAAACCCATGCATGCTCGCGCGCACCCAGCGGCAGCAGAAAATTTACCATCAATCATCATGTCTATCATCATCGGCGGAACTATCGCAATCGATAACGTTATCACTCCAGACGCTAAGGGAGAGCAACTTCTTGGTGGCTCAGCGGCCTACGCCGCTCTATCAGCTAGCTACATGACGTCATCGGTTGATCTTGTTGGAATCATTGGCCGCGACTATCCACAAGAGCATCTCGATATGCTAGAGAGCCACGGTGTGACTCTGGCTGGTGTGGAGCGCTCAGAAGACGAGTCATTCACATGGACAGGTGAGTACCACGAGAACATGAATGAGCGTACCACACACAGCGTGGGGCTCAACGTGCTAGAGAGCTGGCAGGTTAAAATTCCAGCTGAGCTGGCGGATGCAGATGTAGTGGTATTGGCTAACATGTCTCCAGACAACCAGATCCAGATGCTCGACCAATGTGTGAGCGCAAATAAGTTTGTGGTGGCGGATACGATGGATCTATGGATTGCCATTGCTAACGAAAGGCTCAACGAAGTGATGCAACGCATCGACCTGCTCGTGATTAATGAATCAGAAGCTCGTGAGTTTGTGGCGACATCTAACTTGATCGAAGCTGGCGAGAAATTATTAGCGAAAGGTCCAAAATTTGTCATCATCAAGTTGGGTGAGTTTGGTGCGTATTTGTTTGGTCCAGACGGTCAATTTTTCACTTTCCCAGCTTGGCCACTGCGTCAGCTGGCAGATCCAACAGGCGCTGGAGATTCATTCCTCGGCGGTCTAGCTGGCTGGCTTGATTCACTAGATCATAATGAATATAGCTTTGCCGATATTCGCGATGGTGCGATCCGCGGCAGCGTTCTAGCTAGCTTCACCTGTGAGGCATTTTCTACGCAGAAACTACAAGGCTGCAGTAGCGAAGACATCAATGACCGCCTCGAAAAACTCAAAAACATTTCCCACTGGGAGTAATTACTAACGAAATCTATCATGCCAACTGTACACGTAGACTTAGCGGATCGTTCATACGATATTTTAGTCGAAGACGGACTGCTCGATCAAACTGGCGAGCTGATATCCCAGCTGGGGTTGAAGAAAAAGTGCGCAATCATTTCTGATAGCAACGTAGCACCGCTGTATGCCGACCGCGTCGAGAAATCGCTGCGCGCAGCTGGCTATGAGCCAAGCGTACATGTGGTGCCAGCTGGCGAGGCCAGCAAGTCGATGACTCAAGTCTCTGGCTTGTGCAGCGAGCTGATTCAGCAAGGCCATGATAGAGCGTCATTTGTTGTCGCCCTGGGTGGCGGTGTGGTTGGTGATCTAGCTGGCTTTGTAGCGGCTATTTTCTACCGAGGCATTCCATTTGTGCAAATTCCAACGACGATTGTTTCGCAGGTTGATAGTTCAGCCGGAGGCAAAACTGGCGTGAATGCAGCGGAAGGAAAAAACCTGATAGGCGCCTTCCATCAGCCGAAAATGGTGATTGTTGATCCGCTCACACTGCAGACTTTAGCTGGTCGTGAATACCGCGAGGGCTTTGCTGAGGCGATCAAACATGCTGCCATTCGTGACGCTAAGATGGTTGTAGACCTCAGCCAGTTGGATCCCGCTGCCAAGTACGTTGAGCCAGATTTGTTAGCCCGTAACCTTGCGATTAAGGCGCGCGTGGTAGAAGAAGATGAACGTGAAACCGCGGGCACTCGTGCTTTGCTTAACTTTGGTCACACCATCGGGCACGGCATCGAAGCCTCTGTACCTTACGGCGAGATGCTTCACGGCGAAGCCATTTCTTTAGGTACCATTGCTGCGCTCAGACTGTCTGAAAAAATCAATGGATTCCCAGCTGCTGACAGCCAGAAAATTATTGATTTGCTAGAGCAATTCCAGCTACCGCTCAAGCTAGCTGATAGTATTGATAGCGAAACGATCGTGGCCAAACTTCAGCGCGATAAAAAATTTAGTGGCGGTGAGATCAACTTCGTATTGTTGACTAAGTTAGGCGCTGCTGAGGTTTCTAAAAAAGTGACAATCGAAGATATTCGCGAGGCGATTGAAGCACTTCGTTAGGCTATATATTTCAGCTCGATAGAATCGAACAATAAGAAGGTCAGGTGATGGATGTCCATGCGCCTGACCTTGTTTTTTTGATAGTAGCTAGGAATGTAGATTTCTCTAGCGACGGTTCACACGGCGTCTGAGTAGTAGCGCGCTCAACCCTAGCATCATTGTTGCTGAGGTAGATGGTTCTGGAATTGGTACCACGTCGAGTTTGAATGCATTGCCCAATGGTCCCCAGTTTCCTGAATCACTAGGTAACAAGAAGTCGATGTCGTATTCTGTTTTCCCTGTTAGTGTGATGGTGAACTCTTGATTTGTATTGCCTCCAATATCACTTCCTGCGCCGAAATACCCCATGTCTTGGCCGTCAACGAGGATGCCTGTATAGCGTGTTGTTCCTGTGTTAGGATCAATATAACCACCATCACGTGAGCAAACAAAAGTAAGCGTGACGGTATCCGTGGTCTGAAAGCCGCCTAAGCTATAGGTGGCGAAGGTATCGCCAGCATTCAAGCCAGTGATTGAGCCGTTATCGATGCGGTTCCCCGTGTTGATAGATGAGTCGATGCCATTGGCATCGTGATACCAGTTCATGGAATCGTCAGTAGAAACATTGACTCCACCTTGGGCATTCATGGATACGCCGCCGTAGAAGGTGGCTGCAAAAGTATAGTTCGTTGCGTTGCCGTTAGCATCACTAAGATAGCTAGCGTTGAGGTTCTGCGCGGTGCCTGCATTGAACTGGATGTTATTCCAATTATTGCCACCGATATTACCGTTGCTGATAGATGAGTCTGTTCCTGATGCGCCCAGGAAGTTAGCATATACAGAAGTGGCTGCGGAGCACGGGACCAGCAGGCAGAACATTGATGATATTGTTAGTGTTTTTATTTTCATAACAAAGAGTGGGTTTTCTATCTATTGATAGATTTCAGTGTTCAAAAAGCTGTCTGTCAAATTCAAGTGTGACATGATCATGTACGACTGTTTGGGTAGGTTCGGTTAAGCGTATGAAATCGTATTAGTTAGCCTTTTTGAGAATGGTGGATAGAATATCATGTGTTAATTGAGATGCTGATTTTTTGCGTCACTAGTGAAACTGTCGAATTGCAATCAGGCTATGAATATGTCGTTAGTGTGTAGTGTGGGTGGCGTAAATTGTAATGAATAAGCTCGCATGGCGTGACCAAGCACTAGGGAAAAGTTAGTGGTCGGCAAAACTCCGCAGTAGACAGCATGACTTGTGTCGCTACATTGCTGGTATGTTAAAGTTCATATTGATTTCCCTACTCAGCCTGATGCCCATAGCGGCCTTTGAGCTGCCGCGTTCATGTAAGCAGGTCGTGTTAGGTGTGGCTGACGATTGGGGCTCTAGCCATGTGCAGCTGGCTATGTATGAGAAATCTGGCTCGAACTGGAAACCCGTTATGAAAAGTTGGCCTGGCCGTTTAGGGAAAAATGGCATGGTTTGGGGTCGTGGTTTACATCCTTTAGCCAAGGGCTCAGCGATGAAAAAAGAGGGAGATGCGAAGGCGCCAGCTGGTGTTTTCTGGATTGGAGGAGCTTATGGATATGCGCCGCAGATTAAAAAAAACCGTGCTTTGAGTTACCGACAAATTACCACTCGCGACCTGTGGGTAGAAGATTCTAACTCACCATACTATAATCGCCATTTGGTGATAGAACACGAACCCAAAACAGCATGGGAGAAAAAGCAGCAAATGCGACAAGGTGACCACGCGCATAGCTTAAAGTTATTTGTGGCTCACAATGCTGCGGATCACGGGAAAAAGGCAACGCCAGGAGGCGGCAGCGCGATTTTCTTCCACATCTGGCGCGACAATGGTGGACGCGCCACGCACGGCTGCACCTCTATGCGCGAAGATAAACTTAAAGAAATGATTTCTAAGGTAGACCCTAGCAAAAACCCTGTGTTTGTGCTTTTGCCAAAGGCTGAGTACCAGCGTCTCAAGACTAGCTGGAAGTTGCCATAACCATAAATTAGTTTGTTAGTATGTTGAGTTTTTCTAGCTGCTGGAACAATGCGCGTCACAGTGATGGCGAGCAGATGATAGATGAAATTACCCAGCTTGGCGTGGAGTACGTCGAGCTCAGCCACGGCATGACGATTGCCAAGTTGCCTGGGATTCGTAAAGCCTATCAGGCTGGTAAGTTCAAATGCTCTGGGGTGCATAACTATTTTCCTTCACCAGTTGAGGTGATGATAGATGCGCCGGATGCATACGAGTTTACCTCACACCGCGGGTTTGAGCGCCAGCGGGCGATGGAGATGACATTGAAAACACTCGAGCTGGCTGGCGAGTTCGAAGCTAAGTACATCGTCATGCACATGGGCTCTGTGCCGATGCCTAGCAAGAAGTGGACAAAGAAGCTAACGTCGATGGTGCGTGAAGGTAGCCAGCTAGATCCAGAGTATACCAAACATAAGTTAGCCTTTGTGAAGAAGCGTGAAAAACTCTCACCACTGTACTATCAGCGGGCGATAGAAGCGCTAGAAGAGCTGAGTGAGAAAGCCAAAGAGGTGGGTGTGCCTCTGGCTGTAGAGAGCCGCAGCCGTTATGAAGACGTTCCCTCAGAGGAGGAAATGATCAAACTGCAGGAGCATTTTAAGGACAACCCTTGGGTTGGCTATTGGCACGATTTTGGCCACGTTCAGCTGAAGCATAATCTAGGTTTGCTCAATCATGAACAATGGCTCAAAAAGATGCAGCCATATCTGATAGGCTGCCACGTGCACGATGTCTACTGGCCTCATCGCGACCACCGCGTGCCGCTAACCGGGGAGATGGATTTTCCTAACTTGATGCAATACGTCAGCCCGGAAAAACCACTGGTTTGGGAGTTGAGCCCAACACGTGAAACCGAAGAAATAGAGCAATGCCTCAAGGTCTGGAAAACGAGTTTTCCAGATCACTGTGAGAGAGTCTAGTTAGGATCTAGCTGGCGGCAGCGCCAGCTTAGATTCTCCATTGGTGGAGGTCTTTGATGATCTCTGGGCAGACGTTGACCTTGTATTTCTCAGACACCTGAAGGATGGCGCGCTCGCCAGTTCCTTTTTGCAAGGTAATGACGACGGGCGTTTTGCCTGGGTATTTGGCTAGCGTATCGCGGATCTCTGTGAGCTCGTCGACGCTGGTGCGAGATGCCCAGATGGTTAGTTCGAAGTCGCCTTTTTTGGTAGCTTTTTTACGATTCTTGAGCAGCTTGATTTGCGATCCACTGACACGACGTTTTTCTGGGTCGCGGAAATCTTCCTGAACCTGAGCGCGCACGGTGATGATATTGCCAGTTTCTAGCAATCCTTCCTCGAGGGCGGGTAGATAGCTTTCGCTCCAGCTAACGACTTCGCAGGTTCCTGAGAAATCTTCTAGGTGCATGACTCCAAACTTTTTACCCGCCTTGGTCGTTTTGTGCTCCACCAGCCTGAGCATGCCAGCCATGGTGTAGCGTTTTTTTCTATCGGAGATGTCGAGGTCGTCGATGTTGCCGAGTGGTGAGAATCTGTCTGAGCCTAGCAAATCTCTGTATTCATCTAGCGGATGACCAGAGGTGTAACATCCTAGCAGCTCTTTTTCAGTTTCTAGCCGTTCGTCTTTGGTCCACTCAGGGACAAATTCTTGGTTAGCCTCTGGCGTAGGAGCGCTGCTGGCAAAGTCCATGGTATCAAACAATGAGACTTGGCCCTGAGCTCTATCGCGTTGCGCGGAGCTAGCTGAAGCAATGACAAGTTCGATGCGGTTGAACATGCCAGCGCGAGTTTCGCCGGTCCAGTCTAGGGCACCAGCTTTGATGAGGTTTTCTAGAATCCGCTTGTTAACTGCTTTGGAATCAAGTCTGTTGGAGAGTTCATCTAATGACTCGAACTTGCCATTCTCTTTGCGGTCTTTCACCGCAATAGTCATGGCGCCTTCACCCACGTTCTTGATGGCTGCTAGCCCGTAGCGGATAGCTTTGATGCCGGATGGGGTAACTTCTGGGCAGAAGCGAACCTCTGATTTGTTCAAGTCAGGCGGTAGAATTTCGATGCCCATGCGCAGTGCCTCGTTGATGAAAATGGCAATTTTCTCGGTATTGTTAAGCTCGTTAGATAGCAGGCCGCAGAGGAACTCAACCGGGTGGTTAGCTTTGAGATAGGCGGTCCAGTAGGAGATGTGGCCGTAACATGCTGAGTGAGATTTGTTGAAACCATAACCCGCAAAGCCAGCGATTTTATCGAAAATCAAGTTGGCATTTTTAGCATCGATGTCGTTAGTCTCCTTGGCGCCAGCAACAAATGTTTTGCGCTGCTTGTCCATCTCAGACTGTTTCTTTTTACCCATCGCTCGGCGCAGAATATCCGCACCACCGAGGGTGTAGCCAGCGAGCACTTTCGCCGCGTTCTGCACCTGCTCCTGATAGATCATGACGCCGTAGGTGTCGCCACAGATGGTTTCTAGCAGTGGGTGCTCGTACTCGACTTCTTTGATGCCTTTTTTCACTGCAATCATCTCATCGATGTATTGCATGGCTCCCGGACGATAAACGGCTAACAAATCGATCACGTCCTCGATTTTATCAATGCCATATTTGCGGCAGGTTTCCACCATGCCGCCGGATTCCAGCTGAAACACACCCATGGTTTCACCGCGGTTGAGTAGTGCTAGGGTAGGTTTATCATCTAGCGGGACGTAGCGGATATCGAAGTCAGGGAAGTCTGGCAGAATGTACTGCACGGCGTCTTGAATCACGGTAAGGTTTTTCAAGCCGAGGAAATCCATTTTCAACAGCCCTACTTCGGTGATGGCTCCCATGTCACACTGGGTGACAACTTCACCTTCTTTTGCTCGTGTTAGGGCGACGTGTTCATCGAGGTTTCTATCACCGATAACCACACCAGCGGCGTGCACACCGGTGTTACGGTTGAGACCTTCCAGCTTGATGGCGAAGTTCCACAGGTCTTTGAAGGTTGAGCTGTTGGAGATGATGTCGCGTAGTTCTTCTTTGTCGTCGTATTCTGACTGTAGCTTGATGCCAGGTTTGGCTTCAATTTGCTTAGCTAACATGTCTGCCTCGCCGTAGCTAACACCCATGACGCGGGCTACATCACGCAGCACGGATTTGGCGCCCAGAGTACCGTAGGTGATAATGTGAGCAACACAACGCTCGCCGTATTTCTGGCGCACGTAATCGATTACCTCAGGTCGGCGAGTCTGACAGAAATCAATATCCACATCGGGTGGACTGACACGCTCCGGGTTGAGGAATCGTTCGAAGAGTAGGCCAAAGCGCATTGGGCAAATGTCGGTGATGCCCATGGCGTAGGCGACTAACGAGCCCGCCGCGGATCCACGACCTGGTCCAACAGGAATGTCTTGATCGCGCCCCCAGTTAATAAAGTCAGCGGTGATCAAGAAGTAGGAGGCGAAGCCGAGGTCGATGATAATTTTCATCTCGTACTCGAGGCGTTGGACGTATTCGTCGCAGCCGGCTTTTTCTTTGCCGTAGCGCTCTACCATGCCTTCAAAACACACGCGGCGGAAGTATTCATCACGCGGTGAGCCGTCTGGTGAATCGAACTGCGGGTATTTCTCTGAGCTGGTAGGATCGAGGTGTAGGTCGACGTCACATTTCTCAGCAATCTCTAAGGTGGCGTCACAGGCTTCGGGGAACTCGGCAAAGAGTTCGCGCATTTGCTCGTTAGTTTTGAAATAAACCTCGTTAGGGTAGCGCTTGCGGTTTTCGTCAATCAGTAGTCTGCCTTGGCCAATGCAGAGTAGAACGTCGTGAGCTTCGTGGTCTTCTTCGTGGAGGAAATGGACGTCGTTAGTGACCACCACTTTACAGGCTAGCTGTTTGGCAATATCAGCCAGTCCAGCTATGGATTGCTCATTTTTCTCTAGCCCGTGGTTGTTGAGCTCGATATAGAAATCTTCCTGACCGAAGATAGAGTGCAGAAGCTTTGCCTCCTGCAGCGCGCGGTCTGGGTTGTTTTGCAGCAGCCATTCGTTAATCGGCCCGTCGATGTCACCACTGAGGCAGATGATCCCCTCGTTGTATTCAGCTAGCAGCTCGCGGTCGATGCGCGGTTCATCGCGGAAAACGCCATCTAGGTTGGCGATGGAAATCAGCTTGATTAGGTTGTGCCAGCCAGTTTCATTTTTAGCTAACAAAGTGAGATGGGTGGAATCCATTCGGTGCGGCACTTCTTTGAGGTGCGTATGGGATTCCGGCGCTAGGTACATCTCGCAGCCGAGGATGGGTTTGATGCCTGCTGACTGGCAGGCCATGAAGAAATCGACGGCTCCAAAGACGTTGCCGTGGTCGGTCATGGCGAGGGCTGGCATGCCGAGTTCTTTGGCTCGGGCGACGACGTCTTTGACGCGCACGGTGGAGTCCAGCGTGCTGAATGATGTGTGAACGTGTAGGTGTACAAAGTTGTCTGCCATGGCTCGGGCAGACTAGGCTGATTTACCCCAATTTGAGAATGCTAAATTGGAGATGATCTCTAAAAAATGTTCAAGCGTCAGCCAGCGGTGAGTTGAGCGCATCTTTGCAGCTGGTGGCGGAGGAGAAATTCCTCAGCGGAGACTTATTTTAGCCAGCTGGAAGTGATGGTGGCTGGCTGGATTTCTTTTTCGCCCGAATCCAGTAGGGGATGAAGAGGATGAGCAGAAGCAACTGGCTGAGGTCAAAGAGCAATTTGTGGCTGGACCCTATAAAGATGCCGAGTAAAGAGATGAATGTTAGACCAAACATGCAGGGAAGAAAAACGAGCAGCTGAATCCATGCATTAGATAGTTTTGGTAGAAGAGAAAACCTCGTCACGATGAGTAGCAATAGAGGGATGATTAGGCAGCCGAGAGAGACCGGTTCTATCAGAGGGTCGAAGGTGTTAACTTCTATCTCATCGGAAATCAGAAAGAGTTGATACATGATTGTCATGTAGATAACTCCAAGCCAGCCAATCCACATGAGGGCTTGCACCGCAGGGTTGTGCTTTTGTTTGCTGGTGTCGTTAGAATTGGACATGGCTTAGTTAGTGCAGGATCTAATCGTGTTTGTCTAGCTGAAATGAAAACAAGCGCTTTTACTTGACTTCGATTAGATGAGTCCAGATATTGGCAAAGTTCCAGCTTCGTAGGAAGCTAGATTTACAACATAGATTTTACCGTGAGCGATAGAAGAAACAGCGAGTTGTTGCATACAGAGAAGATTCTGGCAGATCGTAAGACATTTTATTTAGATCTGAAACAGAATGCCCGAGGTAAGGTGGTCAAGATCACGGAAGATGTCTCGGGCAACCGCGATACCATCATGGTGCCGGCGGATATTTTGGCTGATTTTATCGCCGCACTGCAAGATATTCAGACGACATCTGAGCAAAGCTAGGGCTGCTGGAGTTTTCTATTGAACATTGGCTTGAGGATAAATGTCTTGATCCTTTAGCTGAATCGTGACAAGCCTTCGGCGCGTTGACGCGTGATGCAGGAGTTATGATCATAAGTTAAAGTGCTTTACAGAACTTAACTATAAAGATTATAATGCTTTCATCTTCTGTGCGTTGCGGAGGCAAAACAATCTGATTTTTTCATGCAAAAAGTTCGTCTATTCATCATTGGAAGTGCGTTGGTACTGTCGCTCTGGCTTGGAGCGTCATACATGCATGAGGTTGATTACCAGACATACCCGAGATTGGGTAAAGGATCGCTACCTCTCAAAGGAGATCTCAGCGGTGCTGTGATCGAGGGTAAAATGAGCCCTGCAGGTGAAGACCTGCAAAGCGCTTCTCGCTAGTTTTCGGCTCCTGAATTCGGGAGCATTTTTTTCTAGCTAGCTGGAAAATGGGTCATCAGGCCCAGCATGATGATGAGCTCAATGAGCTCATTTTTTTTGTCTCTTACACATTGATTTGTATCGGTTTAGTAACAGTGAGGGGAGCCAGATTTCAGGTGGTCTATACGCTGCAAAATGGTAATTCTGTCACATCGATACATATGGATGTGTGATTTCATGTTCTAGCAATTTCGATTATTACACACATGGTTTGTAGATCTGTCTGAGTGTTTTAAATCAGCTAGCTAGATTGAGTCCAAACGCTTGATTAATGTGACTGTGTTGACCCCGAAATGAAATATCACAATATGGATGTTAGCTGGTTAACTTTTGAATAACGAAATAACCCTCATGTATTCCTGATAGACTTCATATCATTTGTGCGTGTTTCGGAGTTCAATTTTTTACCGTCAGCTCATCGCCTCTTCATCGGAAAATAACCCAGCCAGTGAAGGAGAAAACGACACTCACAAGCACAAAACAAATGAAGATCTCACGGAGACAAACACGTGAAACCCTCCTAACATCCGCGGCAATGTTAGTCTTAGCATCAGCCTCAATCTTGAGAGCTGGCACTACTGAAATTACTGCTATCAACGATTATCAGAACGGATTCACTCTAGGCCAAAATATTGGCAGCGAGGCGGAGACTGTTGTGGTCAATGGTGACCAGATTAACATTAACGGCCCCTGTTATGTTGGTTTGGCTGGAAGTGATAACCAACTTAACTTAAGCCAACAAGCTCAACTTCAAGTCAATGATTTGCTGTGGGTGAGTTCATCGTCAGGAGCATCAGGCAATACTATTAAAGTAGAGAATTCTACACTCAAAGCGGGGCGCCTAGGCATTGGACCAGGTGGAACCGTTCAGCTAGAAAATAGTGTCTTGTCTATTGTGCCTCATACTCTTCGCTCGGCTTCTAACGTCGCGCTCAATAAGCCAGCTACGGCAGCCAATTACGTTAGTGGGAAAGGGCCAGATCGCATCACCGATGGTAATCCTAAGACTAACTGGCATGATTTCTACCGTGATAGCCACACCCTGATGGTGGACTTACAAGATGTGTATACAGTTTCGCGCTGGGTGATGAGGATGACCAGCCCTTACGAGGTGGGCTCGGGGAAGGTCTTCTACAACTACCGCCTGCAATACAGTACCAAGTCTAATCCAAGCTTGAGCAAAGATAGCGACTGGATTGACCTCGATGTGGTGACTGGCAATGTGTTGGAAATTACTGATCGTAATTTTACTCCTAAGCAAACTCGCTACGTTCGCATTCTGGTAGATAAACCTTGTGAAAATACCAAGGACACATATCGCGGAAATTTGTATCAATTCGAACTCTATGAGTCATTCAACCTTGATTGGCAGAATCAGTATGGCTCTATCGCTCTTGATGGTTCGTTAGAGTTTGATACCGGCTCTGAACTGCATCTTGAATATGCGAGTGAGTGTTCCATGCCGGTAGCTGTGAATCCATTTGGTGAAAAGATGAATGCTGAGTTGTTTGCCAAATACCGCAACTTGCCAATCTACATGGTCAATCAGGCTAATGGAAAGAAAGAGCTGTTGGAGCCTCAAGATCATTTCTGGAAGCGCAAAAATGCAAAGTTACCTCACTACTTTGAGCTGCCATATAAGGAAACAGGCAAACGCGATGTTAGTTACCTCGCGCCTGATGCCTTTTCCCCAGAACGTCTAGCTGAGGGGGAAGCCATCTATCTGGAGAAGTGTGGCGCTTGCCATACTGATAGTGGCAAAGACCTAGTGATGTTTGGTGAGTCATTTGCTCCAGCGCGTGTGGTTTCTAGTACCAAAAAATTTGCAGGCGCGCTCGGTGATGCAGAAGCAGGTGAGAAAGTTTACGAATTTCTACGCTACAATCACCCTGGGCCATTTATGACCATGGATGAGCCATTCTTGCAGTCAGGGCCGTTAGGCACAGCTCCAGGAAGCAACAATCCGCCATTGAATAAGGGCGGAGATTTCTGGCCAGCGTGGACGGGCCATGAAACGGCAACCATCGAGGACATTCATTTTGACTACCACGACTACAACAGATCGGTAGAGTTTATCAGCAAAAACATGCTCAACTGGAAGGAGTGGATGCCTCATTTTATCCCGCCAGCTTATTCACAGGAGCCAATCCGCGAATTGCTAACAAAGGGCACAACACCGGGCATGGTGGCACAAACATCATCCTTGTTTAACTCTCTCTATTCGCCTCTAAAAAATTCCAGTTCTGGCTGGGACTATGACTCACTGGCGATGGCTCAGTACGCGCAAGACGGCTGGAATAAGATCCAGGCATATGAATACCAACTCCCTACGTGGGTAGGTGGAGAATGGACTGATGCGCCATGGACAAAAAATGGCTATTGGGATTTTGCTCCTAATAGTTCTATGGACGACGTGCTGCTGCTGCACGGTGTGATTAGTGCCAAAAAAGATATCTCTGGCGATGCTACCCGCACCGCTCAGTACCGCAGATTGCGTTACGGATGGTGGGAGACACATTCAGCTCTCGCGCCCACACGTGATTATGACGACGGCGTCGGACGCTTCTGGTCTGCTTGCTGGTACACTGGCCAAGCGAGTGGCATGGCATCCTTTAACAGATTGTTGCTAGAGAAATATAGACTGGCTAATTTAGCGAAAAATTACCCGACCTATGTGAATGGAAAAAAGGATTCCGCTTACAGAGAGTGGGCGCACATTCAATACCGTTATGGTTTGATGGATAAGGATGACCCACAAGACATACAGTCTTATGTGGAGTATACATCCTATCTGATTTGGAAAGCAATGTTGGGAACGGAGCTTGCTAGCGGCTCAGGCAGCCAAGTCACCTGCGGATACTGCGGCGGCGACGGTTGTAGCTACTGTAACAATACCGGCATGGTATCTAGCGGTTTTGATCCCAATGAGTACTCAGGTGTCTATACTGATATCCTAAGTGAATACGGCCAAGAAGTAGCTGACTTTTTCCAAGTAGTCACTCAGCGCCGCTCTAACCAGCCTAGCTGGAAGGGGGACCTGAAGCGCCCAGTGCTACTTGCTCGTGGTCCTTCACATATTGGAGTAGGTCAGTCTTATAATCTGCACATCCTGCGAGCAGAAGGTCGCGATGGCGATGTTGTTGTCTCTTGTAGTAACTTACCATCTGGCGCGACATTAGTGCGTCAGCCAGACAGCCATGGAGATCACGATTATTACATCCGCTGGACACCGAAGTCTTCAGACATCGGCAACTATCAGCTGGCGATCAAAGGCCAGGGAAGTGTGGGGCAAACGACGATCTATTTTGATCTGCAAGTTTCTAACTTAGGACCAGCTCCTGAGCTGCGCACGGTGCCAGAACAGCATAGCATTGTTGTAGGCCAGCAGCTAACCGTGCCAATTGCGGTGCAGACAGATTTTGTGTCGCCGATGGAAATCAGCATGTCAGGTCAGGTTGGTCGTGTTATTGAAAATGCACGCGGCTTTGGCGGCGTGTATACGGTGGTGGCTGAAGAGCATCTCGTGGGGGCTCATGAAATCACCCTGCGCGCCACTGACCAACACGGACGCGTTTCCGAAAAAGTCATGCAGCTGAGTATTCTAGCAAACTCAGCGCCAAAAATCACCATGACCAAACCAGGAGAAGGTCCGGGCGGCTTCAAAAACATCTTCCGTGCCAAAGCGGGGGAAACGCTGCGCATCGAGTTTGATGTGGAGGAGCCAGATGGCGATACCGTTCACCTGAGCAAGTCTATTGGCTTCCCTGGATACTTTGATGGCAATTCTTATGTCTATAAAGTTAGCAATGATGTAGCTAAGCATTTCCCTGGACCTAACGTGCTGACGGTGACGGCCACGGATACCAATGGTAATGCTTCTGATCTCGTGATGTTAGTCTACTTTGAGGAATCTAATGTCGCTGTTGACCACTATCCATATGCGGTGACAGCAGGCCACCAGATTGTGGCTAGCGGCTCCACTGTCTATCTTGATGGCACGGGCTCGGATGATCCAAATGGCAGTGAAATCAGCTACCAGTGGGAGGTGAAAACCGAGCATGGTCCGTCCGTTAGCCTTACCAGAGCTAAACAGAGCATTGCGAATTTCACCGCTCCCGTAGTTAGTGAACCTACAACTTTCACCTTCCACCTCAAGGTGACTAACAAGGAAGGTCTATCTGATTACGATGTAGCTCGCGTCAAGGTTATGCCGCCAGGTGCGAATTTGAATCAGCTAGCCAGCATAGAGAGCTCTGCGGCTAGCGACGAAAATGAGATCTATGAATCAGTACGTCGCCTGTACCCAGCTAGTGAAGCCTTCATTATGCGAGGTGAAGTAGTGACATTGGCTGATGCTGCCGATAAGGTGGACAAACTCTATCTGGAGAATGCGACTACTAACCAGTGTGCTTATTTCCCAAAAAATAACTCAGCATACATTGTGTGGAATGTAGAAGTGCCAAGTAGTGGTCAGTACCTGCTGAACATTCCTTATTATTCAACTGATTCTAGCCCGTCGCGTAACGTTAACTTAGTGGTCAATGGTGCTGGCGCAGATGCGGGTGAGTTTGATCTAGTGGGGCAATCAGTCACTGTATCAGGCCGCATTAACCAACAAGATTCAGGTGTGGCTCTAGGGACTAAAGATAGCCTAACGAGTCCAGTTAGCCGCTACAAAGATCGTTACATTTGGTGTCAGCTCAAGGAAGGCGGCAATTCTATCGAGTTGCAGATTAAGAGTGGTAAAGAGCTCTACATCGATTCGCTGCAGCTAGCTCAGGGTCCAGGATTTGGCAATTACAGCTCAGTTACTTTTGGTGATCTTGAGCTGCAAGAGCCACTTCAGTTAGTTGGCTTCCCTGATGCTGCGGTCTTCCTATCAGACATGCCTTTGGTAAGCTCTCAAAATGGCTGGCAGAAGCTTGGGGTGGATGCCCTGAATAATAATGTTAGTCCGATTGTAATGGGCAACTGGGTTTATGAAAAAGGATTTGGTTTCCATACGCCGAGTGTCTTGGAATTTAACCTCAAAGGTAATTACCTGCGCTTTGTGTCTGACACTTTCTGTTATACAAATTTTGATAACCCGCAATCAACCTTGTTGGAATTCAAGGTTTACGGTGATGGCAAGCTGATCTATCAGGGGGCTCCAGCTGGCCAGGCCGACATGGCTGAGCACATCGATATTGATGTCGTCGGCGTCAATCTGCTCAGACTTGAGGTGAATCAAGTCTACGAAGGCAGACATCCATTTGGAGTTTGGGCTGGGGCTTACTTGCTGCCAAATAACTACGAAGGATGGAAGGCTCACGAGCTAACTTCGAGCGATACGATCAAGGTGCTGAGTGCGCAGGCTCTGCAGCCAGTTCCGGCAGATGTCTCCTTTGATTTCTACGCTTTCATGGGCAAGAAACCAACGATCCAAGGCGGCAAAGACGGTTCATTTAGCGTGGCTCACGGCATGCGCGACAAGATGGAATACAAGGTGGAAACCTCAGAAGATCTGGTCAATTGGTCCAGCTATAAGCAAACGCCTGAGGTGATTGATGGGGTGAAAAATTACCCATTGGAAAAAGGTAAAGAGAAAATATTCATTCGCGTAAGCGCAGAATAGAAAAGCTGAAACGCCGCACTTCAGCCAGCTGGAATGGTTTCCAGCGGCTGAGGTGATGGCTAATGGATTTGGGGAAATGCGCAAAGTTCAAAAATAATTGAACTCTGCGCATTTTTACGTCATTATCATCGTCATGAGCATGGGCAGTGAAGCATCGGATGAGATCCTATCCCTAGAGAAACAGATGGTCAGTTATTTTAGCGATGGCGCTAAATTGCTAGGTTTACCAAAATCTGTAGGAGAAATGTACGGCCTGCTCTATTCCAGCCGCGAGCCCTTAGCGATGGATGAAATGGTCCAGCGGCTAGAAATTAGCAAAGGTTCAGCGAGCCAAGGCATCAAGATGCTGCGCACTCTGGGCGCCGTGCTAGAGGAGAATAAACCCGGCGACCGCAAGACGTATTACAAAGCTGACGTCGAGCTCAAGCGCTTGGTTGGTGGGTTTATTAAAGAGGAGATTCGTCCGCATATGGAGAGTGGCTCACGCAAGCTGAAAGCGCTAGAAGGCGACGTTGATGCCCTGCCAGCTGGCGAGGAAAAAGAGTTCTTATTAGAGCGCGTCGAGCGCCTAGAACGTTGGTCTAAGCGCGTGCAGATGGTATTGCCACTGCTGCAGAAATTTCTCGGAACAAAATCATGAATGAGCAACCCCAGCTGGCTTGGTATTGTGTGCGCTGTCAACCAAAGCGCGAGCACATCGCCGCAGGACAGCTCCGCCAGCTGGATGGTGTGGAGGTCATTTGCCCGCGGCTGAAATACCGCAAGGCGACCAAACGCGGCAAAATTTGGTGGCTGGAAGCGATGTTTCCCGGCTATCTATTTGCCAAGTTCGACCGCCAGAAAATGGAGCGAGCTGTGCGGTATGCCTATGGCGTGCTCACCATCGTGAAATTTGGTGATTTCATGCCCACGATCAACGAGGAATTCATCCACGCGCTGCAGAGCCAGCTGGAAGAGGGGGAAACCGTGGTGCTCAAGCCGAGCATCGAGATTGGCGATGAAGTAGAAGTCGCCTACGGGCCATTAGAAGGTATGCAAGGTGAAGTGGTCGAGCTGCTCGGCGGCAATGATAGAGTGAGAATGTTAATTGAGATGTTAGGGTCTAGGCAAGTTGTCGACGTCGACCTCTTTTCTCTCATTCTCCAGCAGGAAATTGATGAATCTGGCGATGGCCAATAAGCTGGCTGGCGGACTTGTTAGCTGCGTCTTCTCTGGCTAACAAAGACTAAAGCCGCCAGAGCTGCGTAGATTGCGGAGCTAGGCTCGGGCACGGCGGTAAATGCGCCGCTATAGGTGCTAGTGATCCAGTCTAGAGTGCCAGACGTACGCACCATGATGTTGTTAGCTTGGTAAACTTCAGGGTACTCACTTTCAGAAACCAGCCCGGCGATCATCCACTGGCCATTGACCTGAATCCAGCCAGCGGCACCACTATCACCACTGGCTTGGTGAGCTTCCAGCTGCAGGCTGGTATGAGCAGCCGAGTCGAAGTCAAACTCAAAAGTGGTGGCGGTCATCGCGCCATCGATGATATTTTGGCCCGCCGCGCGGCCAGAGCCGAAATTGTCAAAATCTTGCCCCGCCAGCCCGGTGCCGCGAAATCCAGTACCTATCCAGGTGACAACTTTGCCTGCCTCTTGGTCGCCATCGTAAAAGATAGGATTCACCGCATCTAGAATCACGATGGGCTGGTCGATTTGTAAAATGGCGATGTCGGCGACATCATTGCGCCAGTGAGTCACGCTCGCTGAGCTGAGTGTGGTCGTTTGACCTTGCCAGTCGGTATATTCAAAACCAGTGGAGACGAAGCCATTGGCTGACTTACTAGAATGACCTGCGATGAGAATGTAGCTGGAGCCATTAGCATTGCCTAGCCAGGTGCCCGAGCTGCTATTGGCGCTGACGCCATCACCCCACTGCAAACACGCTTTGAAAACATCCTGTTGGGCGAAACTACTATGCTGGCTGTAGCCCGCATCCACATGATCCACAGATGGATCTAGCTGCCCGCCATTGTTGGTAAAAACATCATCGCGAATCACCACCGCACTAAGCGGAGAAACCAATGCCAGGAGTGTGAGAGGAGCTGCCAGCCAATTCTTCATAAACGTCTGTATGATGGTTTGTTCAGGTCTTGCAAGCGCATAATCATCAAGGAGTCGGCTAGCTTGCTGCATTTCCTCTAGCTAAGAGCTGTGGCCTATTCATCGACGGAAAGTAGCGGCTCAGAGAGAAATTCTAGCTAGCTGGCTGAGATCTAGCGAATTCATAACGAAATGTTCTATCATTTGACAAATTTCTAGCTGGCTGGCTCCGCTGGATTTGCAATCGGTAACATCCTTGATATGCGAGTGATTAGAGAACTTGAGTTTGTTGGGTGAGGAGCTTTATCTATTGACCGTAAAAGAATAAGCGGTGGTCAAGGTGTGGCACTTGCCTAAAAACTGTGGTATCTTGCAGGATGAAATTAGAGCGTATCATTTTCCAATCATTAGAGAGGAGTGTTTGATCATGCACCATCCCGCCAATCCCCACAAACAAGCAGCTCAACCAGCGGTAAACCCATCAGCTGGTGATGGCTCACGTCAACACGCTGCCGCCAAGCCCGCGCCGCCGCATGCCCCTGCGAAAAAGCCAGCTGGCTGGCATGAGGTGAAGTTTGGTCTCGCGCTATCATCTGGCGGCGCCAAGGGGCTGTCTCATCTCGGGGTGATTCAGGTGCTAGAAGAGCAAGGCGTGCCCGTGACGGCGGTGGCGGGAACGAGCATGGGCAGTTATATTGCCGCGCTGTGGGCAGCTGGCTGGGATGGACAAAAACTCCATCAGCTGGCGGATGAAATGAAAGACGCCCATGCATTACGCAAAATTGCCGATTTTGATTTCCCCTTCACCCGTGGTTTTTTTAAGGGAGAAAAAGCACGTGACCACCTGATGGAGAGCATTGGGGCGGTGACATTTAGCCAGCTGAAAAAGCAGTTATTGATCGTAGCCGCAGATCTAGAAAGCTACGAGCGGGTAGTTTTTAACCAAGGCATCGTAGCCAATGCGGTGCACGCCAGCTGTGCGATTCCTGGCATTGTCACGCCCGTGACGGTGGATGATAGAAGCCTGATAGACGGTGGCGTGGTGGAGCCGCTACCAGTGGATGCGCTGCACGAATTTACCGAGGTAGACTACGTCATCGCCTCGACTGCATTTCCTGATTACAACGAACTCCACGACGCAGCTCTGCGAGGCGAGACCGCTTATCATAGCGAGGGAATTTGCAGCCGCTTTGAGGGAAAAATGCTAGAGTGGTGTGGGCGTATCAATCCGGTGGGAAAAGGCCATCGATTAGATGTGATGAGCCGGTCATTGCAGATTGCGCAAATTCGCATGGCTCACGAATCTACCAAAAAGGCTGACGTGGTGGTGGATTGTTATGCCGGCCAGCCAAGCCAGTGGTACGACTTCGCTCACGCCGAACAATTTATTGAGATGGGCCGAAAAATGGCTCTGGCTCAGATGCCTAAGATTTCTGAGTTGATAGAAAACCATGTGAAACGAGGTGCCGCATGAAAAGCTTAAGAAAAAATTGGTGGGCTAACGCTCTGCCTATGGAAACTCAGTTGATGCAAAACCAGCTATTGCGCTCGCTCATTCGCGATCGTGTAGCGCCATTTTCTAAGTTCTATCGAGCGCTGTTTGCTCGTGAAGATATTGACCCTAACTCTATTAGGACGACCGCTGACCTGCAGCGTCTGCCATTCACATCCAAGGCTGATTTGATAGATCCTAAAGACTTTGTATTGATCCCAGATGAAGAAGTTCTGCGCAAGCAGGCGTCGACATGGAAAATGATCCTGCGCAATGGCCCCAGCCAAGCAAAGAAATTGTTGGAGCGTGAGCTGAGGCCGATTTTCATGACCAGTACAACTGGCCGCTCAGCGGCTCCCGTGCCCTTTTTATACACCGCGGAAGATATTCATTTGCTAGAGGAATCTGGCCGTCGTTTGATGGCTATTTGTAACACCCAGCGCGACTACCGCGCGGTGAATGCTTTCCCATTCGCTCCCCATCTCGCATTTTGGCAGGCCCACTATGCGTCCACCGCTGCTGGTGTGTTCGCTCTATCAACAGGTGGCGGCAAGGTGATGGGGTCGTTAGGTAACGTGGAAAGCATTTCTAAAATCAATCCAGACTTGTTGATTGCGATGCCCACATTTCTCTATCACTTGCTGCAGCAAGCCCTTGAACAGGGGCGCAGCTGGGATCATCTCAAACAGGTGGTGTTAGGTGGTGAGAAAGTGCCTATTGGCATGCGCCGCAAGCTGCATGAATTCTGCACGGACCTGGGCGCGCCAGATGTGGAAATCATCTCAACCTACGCCTTTACCGAAGCCAAGATGGCCTGGGCGGAATGCCCGCCGCCGCTCGGTGGCAAGACCACTGGTTTTCATACCTATCCAGATTTGGGTTTCATTGAGATCATCGATCCTGACACTGGCGAGCGAGTACCTGAAGGCCATGGCGGCGAGATTGTTTATACAGCGCTGCAGAGCCGTGGATCGGTGGTGCTGCGCTACCGTACTGGTGACCTGATAGAGGAAGGGCTGCATTATGGAAAATGCCCACACTGCGGGCGAACATGCCCACGGCTGGTTGGGAGAATTTCTCGTGTTTCCGACATCAAGAGCATGAAAATTGATAAGCTCAAAGGCACATTGATAGATTTCAATCAGCTAGAAAATATCCTCGATGATACCGATGGGCTAGGCGCCTGGCAGATGGAGCTGCGCAAGCTCAATGATGATCCATTAGACCTCGATGAAATCGTCATCCACGCCGTAGCTATCAGTGATAACAAAGAACAGCTGGCTACTAGAATTCGCAAGAGACTCAAAGAGGAAACCGACTTGAGCCCAAATGAAGTGAAGTTCCATGACTGGGAAACGCTGCGTAAAATGCAGGGCGTCGGCGTGGAGCTGAAAGAGAAAAAAGTTGTTGATAACAGACCGCAAAATGAACCCTAAACTGCCATGCAAATTCTAGCAGCCATAAGAAGCCCGTTCATCCGTATGGGCACTGATTTTGCTAATCTCAGCGCCGTTGACCTTGGCCGCGAAGTTGTGGCGGCTTTGTTAGCCCGCACTGGCATCGATCCAGCTGAGATTGACGAAGTGATTATGGGCTGTGTTTGTCAGCCGGTAGATGCGGCTAACATTGCTCGTGTTATCGCGCTGCGCGCAGGTATTCCCAAGCACGTTCCAGC
Organism: Persicirhabdus sediminis; assembly: GCF_016595495.1. Classification (GTDB taxonomy): domain Bacteria; phylum Verrucomicrobiota; class Verrucomicrobiia; order Verrucomicrobiales; family Akkermansiaceae; genus Persicirhabdus; species Persicirhabdus sediminis. Next base: position 82,276 of record NZ_JAENIM010000021.1, on the reverse strand, counting down.
CATGACGGTGAACCGCAATTGCGCATCGGGGCTGGAGGCTATCACGACCGCCGCCGAGCGCATCGCCGCTGGTCGCGGTAGTTTGTATGTAGTCGGCGGGGTTGATAGTATGAGCCAGGTGCCGTGGCTGTATCGGCAGTCAGCTATCGGCAAATTTATGCAGCTCGCTAAGGCGCGATCGTTAGGTCAAAAATTCTCGGCTGCGATGAATTTCAGACCAGCTGATTTTTCCCCGCTGATAGGTTTGAAGTTAGGCCTCACTGATCCAGTAAGTGGACTGAATATGGGCGAGACGGCTGAAGTGCTAGCTAGAGAGTTTGGCATCACTAGGCAAATGCAGGACGAGTTTGCCGTGAACTCACAGCTCAAGGCTGCGGGAGCTGGAAAATTTCTAGCAGACGAAGTGACACCATTTTTTATCAATGGCCATGTGGTGGACCGTGACAATGGCATACGGGGAGATTCATCCATCGATAAATTGGCCAAGTTAAAGCCGGTTTTTGACCGTAAAACAGGATCCGTGACTGCTGGTAACTCGTCGCAAATTACCGATGGCGCTGTGGCATTGTTAGTCGCTAGCGAACAAAAGGCTCACGAGCTGGAGAAGTGGTACGGCATCTCTCCCATCGCACAGCTGCGAGCATACGCTTATGCAGGCTGCGACCCTAAACGCATGGGGCTGGGCCCCGTTCACGCGATCCATAAAGCGCAACATCTATCAGGTCTGCGGCTACAAGATGCCGATACCGTGGAGATTAACGAGGCGTTTGCCGGCCAAGTGCTCGCATGTTTGCAGGCATTGAAGGAACCATCAGCAGCTCAGCATGCTGGCTGCGATCAGGCCTTAGGTGAGATTCCTGAGCATAAGTTAAACCCACACGGCGGCGCCATCGCCCTAGGGCACCCAGTCGGCGCAACTGGTGCTAGGTTAGTCCTAACGGCGATGCATACCATGCACCAAGGTGGCGGACAAAAAGCATTGGTCTCATTGTGCATTGGTGGCGGGCAGGGTGCGGCTCTTTGGTTAGAAAAAATGGAGTGAATTATGAAATACATTCAACGCAGTAACATAGGAGAAATCGCGGTGCTCAGTTTTGACCGACCGGGAGCTTCGGCGAACTTATTTGATGGCGCGGTACTGCAAGAGTTAGAGGTGCATGTATCGGCGATAGAATCTGATCCTCTGGTTAGAGGATTGTTGATCCGATCAGCAAAAGAGAAAATCTTCATCGCGGGCGCCGATATTAAAACCCTAGCTGGAGCATCTGAACAGGAGTTGTTAGTGCTGCTGCAAATGGGACAGAATGTTTTTCAGCGCATTGAAAATTTAAAGATTCCAACCGTGGCTGCCATTCATGGTGCCTGCGCTGGTGGCGGCTGTGAAATTGCTCTCGCTTGCGACTGGCGCATCGCATCCGATGCCTCATGCACACGCATTGGTTTACCTGAAACATTGCTAGGCATTGTGCCTGCGTGGGGTGGCTCAACGCGTCTACCTAAGTTGATTGGCCTACCTCAGGCGCTGCAGTTAGTACTGGCTGGAAAGTTGCTCAAAAGCAAGGCGGCGAAGGCTAAAGGGCTGGTCGATGAGGTATGCGCGGCAGAGAACCTATTCCAATACAGCTTGAGTTTCATGGCCAAAAAGAAACCTCAACGCAAAAACCACTGGCTGACAAATAACCCGCTTAGCGCCATGCTGATAGGTAGTAAGGCGAAGTCTATGATGATGGCCAAATCTCGCGGCCATTACCCAGCGCTCAAGGAGTCTATCAAACTTCTAGTGAAAGCGCCTAACGTTTCCAGTCGTCAGAGTCTGGCGATGGAGAGGAAAGCCTTTGTTAGCTTGCTGCAGCGTCCAGAGACTCGCAGGCTCACAGAGCTCTTCTTTTCAAATGAGGCGGCGCGCAAGCTGAAACCAAATGATCATCGTGCGCGCATGGTTGAGAGGACAGCAGTGATTGGCGCAGGTGTTATGGGCAGTGGCATTTCTTATTGGTTGAGTACTCGTGGCAAAAGTGTATTGCTGCAGGATGTTAATAATGAAGCACTGGCTTCTGGCATGGCGGGAATTAGTAAAACCTACAAACAAGCGCTGAAGAAGCGTGTTGTTAGTAAGTGGCAGATGCAAGCTGGAATGGATAGAATCCAGCCCATGAGTGAGCCGGTTAGTTTGCAGCGCTGTGGGCTGGTAATTGAGGCCGCCACAGAGAATTTAGAGTTGAAGAGGAAAATTTTTGCTGACCTGAGTGAAAGGTCTGGCCCAGAAACGGTGCTGGCTAGTAATACTTCGGCGCTGCCGATTCACCAACTAGCTGATGTGGTTCACCGGCCAGAACGCCTGCTAGGGCTGCATTTTTTTAATCCCGTGCCTATGATGAAACTGGTAGAGGTTGTTGTTACCGAGCAGACCGATGAGGTCAGCGTAGCTACCGCGGTGAAGTTTGTTCAATCTATCGGCAAGCTGCCTGTGGTGGTTAAAGATTCACCTGGATTTTTGGTCAACCGCATTCTCATGCCCTACATGTTGGAAGCGGCTCATTGGTACGAGCGCGGTGTGGATATAGAAACGCTGGACCGCGTAATGCTAGATTATGGTATGCCTATGGGGCCAATTCATTTGATGGATGTTGTGGGCATTGATGTGGGACAATATGTGGCCAATACTCTGGTGGAGGCATATCCAGAGCGCATGCAAATGCCCGAACTGCTGCAGCAGTTGCTAGAAATGAATATGCTCGGGCAGAAATCTGGCTGTGGGTTTTACCTGTATAAAGGGAAAAAGAAAGTGGGCGTGAACCCGCAGCTAGTAGGCCAAGTGAAACCGCAGCAGGCTCCAAAAGATCTAGCTGAGCAGTTAGCTAGAAAAATGAGTGAGGAAGCCGCGTTGTGTCTGGCTCAAGGAGTGGTGAGCTCGGCGAGTGTGTTGGATTTTGCCATGGTGATGGGAACTGGTTATGCGCCATTCCGTGGCGGGCCACTGCGAGCATCTGATGATTTTGCTTGGGCCGATGAGAAGTTTTATAAGGAGGAATGATATGAAGCAAAATGAACAACAAGAACATGGCATCATCGATACCTCAACGATGAATGAAGGCCAGCGCGCGGCGTTAGAAATGGCTGAAGATAGCCGTGATACACGAGCTGTCAGTGGTTTTGCCGCTAGCTTGTTTATGGGTGTTCCCAAATTTTCACCGATGTTAGCTCATTGTGTTCAGAGTCATGATGATGCCGAGCTGGGCAATGATTTTATTGGCCGATTAGAATGTTACCTTAATGACGAAGTCGATCCTGACGCGATTGATAGAGAAGGGGAAATCCCCGATGAGGTATTTGCTCAGCTAGCTGAGATGGGATGTTTTGGTATCAAAATTCCGCAAAAATATGGCGGGCTGGGATTGTCGCAAACCAACTACTCTAGAACAGCCATGCTGCTTGGCAGCCATTGCGGAAACCTAGCTGCATTGCTTTCCGCTCACCAGTCTATTGGTGTTCCTCAGCCGTTGTTAGTTTTTGGCACGGAGGCGCAAAAAGAAAAATACCTGCCGCACTGCGCAGCTGGAGGGGTGTCGGCATTTGCCCTCACCGAAAGTGGCGTAGGCTCAGATCCAGCTGGTATGCTAACTACAGCCGAACTGAGCGAGGATGGATCCCATTTCCTTCTCAACGGCGAAAAAGTCTGGTGCACCAATCTACTGAAATCTCGATACATCATCGTCATGGCAAAGACGCCTTCAGAGGCGAAACCTCATGCAACGACGGCATTTCTAGTAGATGTCGAAGCTGACGGAGTCGAAATCGTGACTCGCTGCCATTTCATGGGGCTCAAAGCTTTGTATAATGGGGTAGTTAGGTTTCACGATGTCAAAGTGCCGTTGGATGATGTGGTTTATAAAGTAGGCAAGGGGTTAAAAGTGGCGCTGACCACCCTGAACACGGGGAGACTAACATTGCCAGCCGCCTGTATAGGCCTGATGCGTAGAGCTCAGGAAATTACCCTGCGCTGGAGTCATGAGCGCGTCCAGTGGGGACAGCAAATTGGCCGGCATGCTGCGATTGCTAGCAAGCTGGCTGATATTTCAGCTGATTTGTTAGCTACTGAGTCTATGGTCTATTATGTTTCTTCCCTAGTGGATGAGAATAAAAAAGCGGACATCCGCATTGAGGCGGCGATGGCCAAACTGTGGGGCACGGAAGCGGCGTGGAGTGATATTGACATGGCGATGCAGATCCGTGGTGGACGAGGTTATGAAACAGCGGATTCGTTGCGTGCTCGTGGTGAATCGGCAGATCCCATCGAGCGCATGTTCCGCGATTGTCGCATCAATACTATCTTTGAGGGATCTAGTGAGATTATGAAATTGTTCATCGCCCGTGAGGCGTTAGACCCTCATTTGCGTCGCGGCGCCAAGGCGATTGATACGCGCTTGGGCATCGCTGATAGACTTTCGGCGGCAGCGAAAGCTGGATTGCATTATGCCCAGTGGTATCCCGCTAGATGGTTGCCTCGTGGTGCGGATGTGCCCGAATCGATGTCAGCCTTGCTAGCTGGACATTTGAAAAAGATCAACCACTTGAGCCGTCGTCTCGCTAGGGCGCTATTTCATTCCATGGTGATTAAAGGGCCGAAGTTAGAGCGTGATCAGCTGAGGCTAGGAAGACTAGTGGACATTGCCACCGAGCTGTTCGCTATGAGCTGTGCTTGCATGCGTACTCACGCTCTAATTCTATCAAATGACCCACAGGTCGATGGTAAACAACTCGAGCAGACCTGTGATTATTTATGCAAACGTGGCTACCATCGCATCAACGAGTACTTTACAGCTATCTCACAGGCTCCCGATGTGGAGGGCTATCGCTTGGTTAAGCGCATGATGGGGAATTTGTGAAAATGAGCATTTTTCTAGCTAGCTACTAGCCAAGCCGTGGGATGTGGTTTATACCTTTGCTAGACCGCTGCGCGCTGAATTCCGCTAGCTACTATCTACCCATACATAGATTATGACTCCTAGAATTTTCATCCTCATATTGGCGCTGATGACATCTGCCATCGGCCAGACTTATAAACCTTCTCGGGAAAAGGCCCCGCTGATGCCGAAAGAGTTTCGCGCAGCTTGGGTAGCTACGGTACATAATATCGATTGGCCTAGCAAAGCCGGTTTGAGCGCGTCTGCTCAGCAGGCTGAAATGCGCCGCATTCTAGATAAAATGGCGGCGATGAAAATGAATGCCATCATCCTGCAAGTCCGCCCCAATGCCGATGCGCTTTATAGATCTAGGCTTGAACCATGGAGTCAGTGGCTAACGGGAACGATGGGTAAAGACCCAGGTTATGACCCTTTAGCGTATGCCATCCAACAGGCGCACGCCCGCGGTATTGAAGTTCATGCGTGGTTCAATCCGTTCCGCGCTCTGTGCAACGTCAGCCATAGAGCATCTAGCAATCACATTACCAAAACATCACCAAGCCTGACAAAAAGGTACAAACAATATGTGTGGTTAGATCCGTCTAAATCAGCGGTGCGGAAACGTGCGTTAGATGTGATTGCGGATGTGGTGCGTCGTTACGATATCGATGGTGTGCATATTGATGATTATTTTTACCCCTATCCAGATGTGAAAAATGGACAAGTGACACGTCCATTTCCTGATGGACTGAGTCCGGCAAAGCGTCGTGGATACGTCGATAACTACGTCAAAGATATGTACCGTACCGTCAAGGGGATCAAACCATGGGTGCGCGTGGGAATTAGCCCGTTTGGCATCTGGAAGCCTGGTGTGCCAGCTGGTATCGAAGCTGGTATCGATGCTCACGAACATCTATCTGCTGACTCAAGAAAATGGTTAGCCAGCTCGTGGTGCGATTATCTAGCACCTCAGTTGTATTGGCGCATCCAGCCGAAGAAGCAAAGTTATACATTATTGCTAGATTGGTGGCGCAAACAAGGAAAACGCCCGGTGTGGCCTGGGATAGCGACATCTAGGATTAATAGCACCGCCGATCCTGGCCGTCCGGCGTCAGAGATTGTGAATCAAGTTTCCTACTCACGCAGTATTGGTAGAAATTATGTTGGGCATATCCACTGGAGCGTGAAAGCATTGATGGAGAACCGTGGTGGAATTTCCAGCCAGTTGAGTAAAAACATGTACACTACGCCAGCGCTGGTACCGCCAATGCCGTGGCTGAGTAAGAAAAAGGTAGATGCGCCAAGTATTAGTGCGAAAGGATCTGGAGGTAATGTTAGCCTGAGCTGGAGATCGGTCAAAGGCGCAGCCAAATATGGTGTGCAAGCTCGCTATAATGGCAAGTGGGTTGCTATCAAAGTCGTTCCAGCTGGAACTAACAAGCTGACGATTAAAGGTAGCCCTGAGCTGATAGCTATCGTTGGTGTAGACCGCTACGGTACGGAAGGCGACCAAGCTGTAGTTCAGCGTTAGTTTTTACCATTACTTGTTGCGGGAAGGAATCTCGATGGAGATTTCTTCCATGCCAAGCTTGGTCTGCAGCGAGTTACTGTCGCCGTTCCAGCTGACGCGCTCGCGAGTTTGAAAGTTAATCGGCAGCGGCTCAGTGTACTTGCGTCCAGCATTTTCAGCAGTGGCAATATCCAAAGCTGCATTGAGCATGTAGTGGACTAACTTCGCTCGGTTGAGCCCGGTTGCGTGCCCAGCAAAAGTGGTAAAATGACGATCGATGATTTCTTGCTGAAGAGATGATAGAGGTGCCTGAAAGTTGTTCTGAATCTTGGCCAGTGTGAGGAAGTCCGGAGAATAGCCGTGGATTTCTTCGTATTCAGCAAGCTCTCTAACGTAGTAGGTGTAGGCCGTCGTGAAAGCCGACTCAATCTCTATCACCGTGATCTCGCGGGGAAACTCAGGGCTGTTGATGACGAGGCGTCCATCTGGTGTGGTCTGCGCCCATGAGTACAATGTTTCCATGTTGATACGGAATTCGTATCTGAGAATTTCGCTGTAACTGGGCAGCTGGAATGGGAAGCGTTCACGGATAGTGAGGATGCTTGGCTGCTCGGGGGCGACTTGTTGAGTTAGGCTATCGAGCTTATTTGAAATGGCGACGCCAATGGACGATCCTTCGATGCCTACTTTGGCTACTTTGCGAGCTTCATGAACGAGTTGGTAGAATGCAGCCGCTTCTTCCAATTGGCCAAGTTTGGCATGCAGAGCAAAATGTAGCCTGCAGAAAATGATATAGCTTTTAGCGGTATTCAGCTGATCTTGATACCGGCTAGTATTGCCGCTAGCGTAGTCATCAGCCGTTAGTGATTTGGGCAAATCTAGCAACGGGCCTAGCTGGCGAACTTTGACGCTGAGAAGTTGGTGTTCGGCAAGAAATGCCTGAGCGGCGTTAGCATCCCATCTGCTGTCGTCACCGAGCATGAGCTCCATTTGCGCAAACTGGCTGGAAAGCGCAGGGCGATCATTGATGTCAAACCACGCAGCTAAGACTTGATAGTGGCGGCTTGCATCGTTAGCTGGCGGGGTAGTAAGTGACGGGTACTGGCGAAATAGCACGCCAAGGCGCTCTTCAACATTGATCTGCGCTGGCTCCAGTTGGTTCGGATCTGGGGCGGGCCGTTGAGCTGGAATTGCTTCTGGGCTGCTATTGCGAACTTGTTCTAACCAAACATCATGAGCTTTGTGCCCACCCGTGGTAAACCAGACCACGGTGACTGAGACGACCAAAATCAGGCAGGTTATAATGAAGCTTGATAGTGAGATCTTTGTTTGCATTGGGGATTATTGTTAGTCTGTTGTTGCTTTGATGCAACCAGATATCTTAGTTTGTGGTCTTGTTACCCTTCGCTGCTAGGTACTCGGTTACAACAATGAGGGCGATGCCAGCAATGACAATAGCAGCTGCTATGAGGTCGTGTGAAGTAGAAAAGTCTGGTAGTGTGTGCTTCCAGCTAACAATCTTCTCTTTGCCGTTAAATCGCTCAATTTTGCCAGCTTCCTTCCACGGCCAGATGATGGCGAGAGAGCCAGCCACAAAGCCTGTAATCAGCGCGACAGCGGTATCGTGGTAAGTTTTAAATAACCAGCTGAGGATATGTGATAGAGCGATTAGGCCAGCTACTGCGCCGATGCCTACGGGAATGAGAATAGGTAGAGCGACTCCAAATTCACCGAGGCGAAGCATGTTGACGCTTTCTAACATGATGAGCTCGTAGTTACCCATGAGAAGGAGGATGAATGAACCAGAGATGCCGGGAATGATCATTGAGCACATCGCTGCGATGCCACAAATAGCTAGATACATCGGGTCGCGGTTCTGTTGGGCTTGGTCGACTAAAACCAAGGTGACTGCTAGACTGAGACCAATGACTAAGGCGAGAACTTGTCTGGGGGCCCAATTTTTCACCATACGTCCGACGGAGAAAATGGATGCAAGGATGAGGCCAAAGAAGAAGGCAGAAACCCAAACTGGATGGCTGGTGTTAGCTACTTTGAGAACCTTTGCTAGAGTGAATACGGAACAGATCACGCCAAGACCTAAGGAGATGAGGAAATAGAGGTCTATATGAGCGGCAAAAGCTTTGATGTCGCGTTTGAATAGCAGTTTGATGGCAGTTGGCCCCATGGATTTTAGGGCATTGATGAGCCGCTCGTAAATGCCAGTGATGAAGGCGATAGTGCCACCTGATACGCCTGGGATGACATTGGCTGCGCCCATGGCGAAACCTTTAAGGAAAGTGAAAATGTGCTCTTTGTTCAAGGGATGGAGTAGGTGATTAACGCGCGCAATGTGGCACGATCACCAGCTGAGGTGAAGAGTAAAAAATCTCTGCTGAGTAACTGGTGAAATTCATCTGCTAGGGAGGAACTGGGATTGTTTGTTGTTGCTTGGAAATCAAGGGTTATGGCGCTCTCGTCGCTTGTGGTGAGCGGGTGGCTTGTTCGATTTAGTTTGTTGGGCTAAATTTTCCCCATCTGGACTAAAGATTACGGTGATGGTGAGAAATGCGTGGTGGCTGCAAATTCTAGCGTGCATATGGGCATGCGCACCCTTGACAAGTAGCTGGAGATTCGCATCATCCAGCCATGAGAATTCTGACCGGACTTCAGCCAAGCGGTAAATTACATGTGGGTAATTATTTTGGTGCCATGCAGCCAGCTGTGAAATTGCAAGATGAGGGCGATGCCTTTTATTTCATCGCTAACTACCATGCCATGAATACCTCGGAAAACGCTGACGAGCTGCGTGAAAATGTGCGAGAGATGGCAGTTGATTTCCTTGCTTGCGGGCTCGATCCAGCGAAGGCTACATTTTTCCGTCAGAGCGATGTGCCAGAGGTTAACGAGTTGGCGTGGATTTTATCCACCGTCTGCCCAATGGGACTGCTAGAGCGCTGCCATTCTTATAAAGATAAAATCGCGAAAGGGTTTTCACCTAACCACGGTTTGTTTGCTTATCCAGTATTGATGGCTGCAGACATCCTTCTTTATGACTCTAACGTTGTTCCTGTAGGTAAAGATCAAAAGCAGCACGTTGAGGTGACTCGCGATCTAGCTGGCAAGATTAACGACAAGTTTGGAAAAGATCTGTTGGTTATGCCTGAGTCGCAGATCCGTGAAAATACGGCGGTTGTCCCAGGGCTCGATGGCCAGAAAATGTCCAAGAGCTATGGCAATACACTGCCAATCTTTGGGCCAAAGAAAAAGATGCGTAAACTCATCATGGGCATCAAGACTGACTCAACTCCAGTGGAAGAGCCAAAGCCAATTGAAGGATCTATCATCATCGATCTCTACAAGTTATTTGCTAGTGAGGCTGACGTTGAGCAAATGAAAGCTGATTTCCTCGCTGGTGGTTTCGGTTACGGCGATCTCAAAGGGCGCCTGTGGGAGGCATATTGGGAGTTCTTCGCTCCTATGCGTGAGAAACGTGACGAGCTTATCGCCGACCCTAGCTATGTTGATCGTGTGCTGGCTGAGGGCGCTGAGAAAGCGAGAGCGGAAGCCGCTGTGGTGCTCCAGCGCGTGCGCAAAGCTGTAGGATTGATCTAAACTAATTCTATCAATTAACCATTTTCGTCAAAGGCCTAGCTGGATTCCAGCTGGGCTTTTTTGTTGCTTCGCTATGACTAGTTGTTGGTCATAGTGGTCGATAGATAGTTGTTTGCTGTCAATCTGGAGCCACATCTAGTGATTTAATTTGTTTAATCATCGTTAGTTAGGGGGTGTGTCATGTTTTTTGATTCCTAGCTGAAAATGTGTTTAAGCCCTGAGTGATTATGAAATGGGGAATGGGGGTGTTTTTCTGATAGGTTTTTGTGGGATGATTTTTTTTAGAAGATAGAAAAACACTTTACTAAATCGAGTGTTTAACTCATCACTGGGTAGTCTCTTCCCCTAAGAACATATCCCTACATCATGAAAAAATTTAGCAAATCGATGATTTGCGCTAGTTCCGTGGCTTTGCTGAGCTTTGGGAACGTGTGCGCTGAAACCACGGTATCTACCATCAATGATGGTGAGTTACTTAGCTGGACAACTGATGAAACATGGTCGAGCGCAACGCTCACAGTTGATGGTGAAGCCATTTTCCCATTGGTGAATACCTATACAACTGGCCAGTCCATTAATCTTGAAGTACTCGCTCAATCAGATCAGGTGCTGCCTGATGGCGATTATACATGGTCATTGGTGGTGTATACCGGCGAGCAGTTGTCGCGTGGAGCTGGTGAGGCTAACAGCGGATCGTCAGCTAACTACTCAGGCTCATTCAAAGTAGTTGGAGGAGCAGTTTCCTTTCCTATAGCTCACACAGGTAGCTTTGATAACGATTCCGGCATGCTGCCTCGCGATGTCATCCATGTTGATGATACGATTATACAAGGAAGTTTAGCTGCAGGCTTTGATTCGGTGAATGGTGAAAGTTTCGGTTTTGATACCATTCGACTAAAGGAGAACAATTTACGTATTCATTTTCAAGATACCAGTACCTCTGCGAGTTTTCCTTCGGCTGATTGGAGAATTGTAGCGAATGATAGTTCTAACGGTGGAGCCAACTATTTGGCTTTCGAAGATTCAGATGCGGGCACCAAACCATTTTACGTAGCTCAAGGAGCTGGCAATAACGCTCTTTATGTTAAGTCAGGAGGCAATGTAGGATTTGGAACATCAACACCAATTGTCGATCTGCATACAGCCACAGGTAATACCCCAACATTGCGGTTAGAACAGAATGGTACAAGTGGTTTTGCTTCGCAGACATGGGACATGGCCGGCAATGAAGCTAACTTTTTCATCCGTGATGTAACTAACGGATCAAAGTTATCATTCCGAATTAGGCCTGGTGCTCCAGAAAGCTCTATAGATATCCATGGTGATGGCGATGTAGGTATGGGTACAAGCTCCCCGCAAGCAGCGCTTCATGTTAGGAGAACTAACGCTGTGGCAAGTATTTTAGCTGAAAGTACAGATGCCAACGGCGCTTCAGTGAAAGCTGAAAACTCATCCAATGGAACAGCAACAATTTCGGCAGTTAACTCAGGAACTGGAAGTGCTACAGTGCTTGCTGAGGTTGTTGGCGCTGGTCAGAATGCTGTGATCTCGGCGAAGTCATCAGCTGAGACATGGAGTCTAACGTCAAAGTCGGATGGCTCACTAACAATTTCTTCTGCTTTGCTCGGAGATAGGCTCAGCTTTGGGCAGTACAGTGGTTCAACTTTTACAGGAAATATTACCTGTCAGGCTCTGACTGAGCTTTCTGATGAGACTCAAAAAACTAACTTTGTGAAGCTGGACCAGCAAGAAGTACTTGAAAAGGTGCTTAAACTGCCAGTGTCAGAGTGGACTTATAAGAACGACCGTAGTCAAGCGCGTCACATTGGTCCTATGGCGCAGGGCTTTAAAGCCCAGTTTGATTTGGGTGACTCTGATACGAGAATTAGCAGCCGTGATATGGCTGGCGTCGCTCTAGCAGCGATTCAAGGTCTTAATCAGACAGTTGAAGAAAAGGATGCTGAAATTGATGCTTTGAAAGAGAAGAGCGACAGAATGGAAGCTCAACTGCAAGCATTGATGAAAGAAGTGGAAGCCCTCAAGGCTAACTAATCATTGAAAGTCAAACTACAGAGTAGTGTCCCGTCAATAATTGGCGGGGCGCTGTTACTGATTCCTTCGTCAGTATTACTGGCTCAGGACTCAGCTGATTCTGCGCACTCAGTCGTGTCGCAGATTCAGACTTTGGAAGCGAAAAGCGATCCCAAATGTTATGCTACGGCGAGTCGTTTACAGGACTTCATGTTTGGCACACCGTTGAGTTGCCATGCTCGCTTCGCTAACAACGAATTGCTGAAGTCCCTAGCGAAAAGTATCTGGCAATCTATTCATGCTTCGAATCCAGAGGACTCACTGATAGAAGAAGCGATCTCTAAGAGGGCATTGCCAAGGATCCAGCCATCGCTTGAAGGATCATGTGTGATTGAATTAGCTGATGGTGAGAGAATTGAGCTGAGTGGGCGAGATCGTCGTCAGTATAGCAGTATTGCCTATTCACTGCGAGCTATTCTAGCAGTTAAACAAGAGCAGTTGTTATTTGGTGGTGAGAAATTAACTCATCTGAGTGAGCCAATGGTAGCGGGGTTGAAGTCAGTCGTGGATGATTATTCTCTAGCTGCTCTACAGAAGGCTGACCAGTTAGCCAGAGAGCGAAATAGCAATGAGATCTCAGAACAGATACTCAGAGAGGCTTGGTTGGAGTTAGGTTTAGTTGCTACACCTGAAGACCAAGCTGAGAAGGAGCTGTCTCAAGGCGGTGAACATATTTTGCCGCAGGTGATTGCGCAAAAGTTAGCCAGCTACCAGGCTTACAACGCTGTTAATAATCAGCTGTTTGTGAGAAACCTGCAGGTGTATTTTGCCAAGGCCCGTTGGCCTAGCGACAGCGCTGAAGCAAAGCAGTTGAGGTCATATTATACTCAGGCAATGGTGCAGTTTGCTGGCGATCTTTATTTGCTGGCTCAGCAGCTAGCGGAACGTGATGGTGAGGAATTGATAAGTGAGTCTAGCATGCATCGCGCGTTGCAGAGCTTCACTCCTTTTGAGGTGAATGAATTTGAAGATGTTAGTTTCTTTCCCAAGTTAGCTGATAAGAGCATCGAAATAGAGGCTTATGACATGGATGCATTTCGTGATAGTGGCCTGCATTGGCTTTATCTGAAATATGTTCTCAGTGATTATGAAAAACAGATCCTGCTGGATGTTAGCCCATTTGCAGCCGAGCTGCTCGCTGAGGGGGTAGCTCAATTTGGTGTTTTGTTATGGCGTCAGGCAGGTGAAAAAAGCAAACAAGCTGGAGATGAGTATTTATCCTCTGATAGATTAGGTGAGGCTCTGCAATATCTGCAATCTTTGATTCAGGAGCATGCAATGATGGGCTCTCCAGCTGAGAGACCAGAGCTGACATTACATTCAAGTCAGGGGGCGAAGGCGAAGCCTGCTAGTGAGGGTGTCTATTTTAAAGAAGTTACTGATCTAGTGGGCATAGCGATGCAGCATCGTTCATCGGATTGGCTATCCCGCCAGCTGCGCAGCTATATCAACAAGGGGAATGGCGTTGGGGAAATCACCATTCCACCAGCCTTTGGTGGTAGTGGCATTGCCGCTGAGGATGTCGATGGTGATGGCTGGCCTGACCTTTTGGTTCTTAGCGGAGCTGGCAATAAACTCTATCAAAACCTGCAAGACGGAACATTCAAAGAGGTAACGCAGCAAGCTGGCATAGACTGGAAACGTGAGGATGGAACTTATGGTGAAGTTCGCCAGCCAATCTTTGTTGATTTTGATAATGACGGGGATCAAGATTTGTTTATTTCCTATGTTAATGATTCACACCGAATCTATCGTAATGATGGTAGCGGGAAGTTTGAGGATTTAAGCCAGCTGGCTCAGCTTGGCGGAGAAGGACAAGTAGCTGGGCCTTGCACGGTGCTGGACTATGATAAAGATGGCTTGCTAGATATCTACATTGGCTATTTTGGAAACTATCTATCAGGTGATTTACCAACCCTAGCTAGGCATAATCGCAATGGTGGAGAAAACCAGCTATTCCGCAATCTTGGTGGATTCCAGTTCGAGAATGTTACCCAGTCTGTTGGAGTTGGCGATTGTGGCTGGACGCAGGCGGTTGGCCATTCGGATATCGATGGCGATGGCTGGCAGGATTTGATCTCGGGGAATGATTTTGGCTCTAACGTATATTATCGCAACTTGGGAATCAAAGACGGCAGACACCTTGGCTTTGTGGACGTGACCGAACAGTTGGGAACGGGAAAAGCCTCCTATACGATGGGCATAGGTATTGCGGATTTGAATGCTGATGAACTGCCAGATTTCTACATCTCCAACATCGTAACGATGAATAAGGACCAGAAGTACGTTTTGCCTAACGAGGGCACGACGGCATCTTTTAACCCAGAAAAGTTAGCCAACATGCGTGTGGTTGAGGCCAATGATTTATTTCTCTCAACCCGCTCAGCTGGAGCGGGCCTGCCAAAGCTAACAAACAGCCTGCTGGTAGATCGTGGATATGCTTCAACTGGCTGGTCTTGGGATGCTGATTTTTTTGATTTTGATCATGACGGCGACGATGACCTCTACGTGCTCAATGGCATGAATGATTTTAACATCTACGCCGAAGAGAATCCTTTCTACGCCGAGCCTCTTAGAGGGGAAAAAAAAGAAGTCACTTTTGCCCATGGACGCAGCGAACAGAATGTCTTTTTTGTGAATGATGGCGGGCGTCTACAACAAGGTACCGACGCTAGCGGCCTCGGCATTATTGGGAATTCACGCTCTGCGGTTTATTTTGATTACGATGGTGATGGCGACCTCGATGTGGCGGTGAATCCGTATCACGGTGAGGTAAGCCTGTGGCGCAATGATATGGGCGCGAAGTTAGGTAGCTCGGCATCTATCAAGTTAGTCGACCGCCATGGTGGTGATGCTATTGGCGCGACTGCCATCATGAAATTTTCCGACGGCAGCCAAGTGTGGCGAGAAGTTCACTCGACCACTGGTTATCTATCAGCTCACCCAAAGGCATTGCACTTTGGCATGGGTGGACATGAAAGAGGCCTGCTGCAGGTCACCTGGCCTGATGGAACAAGCTCTGAGTACCAGATCCCAGCTGGCTCAAAACTAATGAACATCCAACAAACCCCTCAAAAAGAACAATAACGAAAAATATGAAAAAAACATTATTAACAGCGATAAGCATGCTCGCGGTGGCTTCGGCCTCACAAGCGGCTATGATTATTAACCTAGAAGACGCGGGGGATGGCGATACCGTGAACTTTGATTTCAGTTCTGATCTAGGGAGTACAACAGACGGCTCGTTTAGTGGTTCTGCAGTACTAAGTTTTACAGGGGCTTTTAGCCCGGGTGTATTGATTACTACTAATGATATTAGTTTCACGGGGAGTTATTCCCTAACAAATGTGACTGAAGGGGTGGTGTATCAAAATAATAATAGTTCAGCGCCTATTGGGTTTGGAACGTCTGCTCCAGGAACTCAAACACTAACTATTACATTTGATGATGATTTGGTATTTTCAGAAGGCGATGAATACATTTTTACTGGATCAGGTTCATTTACATTCAATACGGCCCTACCGAATCAAGCTACTACAATTGTGGAAAATACTATAGTTTCTGACTCCTCAGGTGCTTTCTCTGGAGTAGCTGGTACCGACGTGACTCCTGTACCTGAACCATCAGCTGCAGTGCTAGTAGCGCTTGGGGGTTTTGGTTTGGCCATACGCCGTCGTCGCTAATTTATTTTGATTCAACTGCAGGGAGCCATGGCTCCCTGCGTCTCTTATCTTTTCTCATCTGAGGTTGAGAAATCATGTCCAGCGAGCTGCCGAGGCTGGATGTTTTATGTCGAGGTCGATGACCTTGCTGAGGCTCTTTTTTTCACGTTTCAACCTATCCCTATACCTGATGAAAAACCGTCCCGTTTCTAGCCACTTGTCACAGTCTCGCTGGCTGACCACTCTGATAAGCTTATGGATATTCTGCCTGCTAGGATTAGCTGTTCAGGCGGATGTTAGTCCTAGCTTAATTCTACAGCCAAATACGATTGGTCCAGGAGGGGCAACAAAGTTAGTCTACACCATTGACAATACGAATGGGACTCCAGTTACTGATGTCGCTTTCTCCATTAATCTGCCTGCTGATGTTAGCATTGCCAGCCCAGCAGTAGCGAGCACGACTTTAGCGGATGCCATCGTAGTAGCTGCTAGCGGTGGAAATACCATCAGTGTGACGGGAGGAAGAATGGGCGCAAGTTCCTCCGCTGATGTGACTGTGTTTGTCACTAGCTCGGTGGTAGGGACTCATACGATCACATCTGGCGATCTAACTTCATCAGCTGGTAACTCAGGAACCGCTACAGATGATCTTGTTGTTGATGTCAATCGAGCGCTCATCAGCATGGCTTTTTCGCCAGACTCGGTGTTCAAAGGGGGGCGGACGACGCTTCAATATGTGGTTAGTAACCCTGTTGGAGGGGGGGATATTAGTAACCTGTCATTTAGTACACAGCTGCCAGCTGGTTTCGTTGTCGCTGAGCCTACGAATATTGAGCATGACTTTCCTGCTGGTACTGCATCGAATCCCCTTTATGAGCAGTTCATACAAACACCTGCTATTACTGCTGAAGCTGGGGGAGACCATATAGACTTTAGTTTTAATGGTTATAGCCATAATGGAAATACTATTATTAATGCACTTCTACCGGGAGAGACGCTGACCCTTAGTATAGATATCGTAGCTGACGGTCGTGGCGTAAATGATCTATTTTGTGATGCTTTTATTCAGTCAGCGGCTTCCTATGCTACGACTTCTATACTGACACAGCCAGTAGATCTTCTGATCGAAAAGAAGTTTCTTAACGATCCAGTAGTTCCAGGAAGCACTGTTGAGCTGGAATACACAATCACTAACTATAGCCGCTCGGAGACAGTTGATAATATCACCTTTACGGATGACCTAGATGCGGTGCTCACAGGCTTGGTAGCTACTGGTCTTCCTGTTACGGGTGTTTGTGGTGATGGATCTCAGCTGAGTGGGAGCGATCTAATCACTCTGAGTTCTGGCAGCCTAGCTCCTGGCGCTTCAGAGACTTTTGTTGTTACTTTGCTGGTTCCTGCTGAGGCTACGGCTGGTAGTTATGCCAGTACAAGTAGTCTTGTTAGCTCGGATAGCGTAGCTGGCAATGCAGCTAGCGATACTCTATTTGTGCAGTGGGCTCCTATTCTATCAATTAATTTTCTTACTGACCCTATTGAATCTGGCGGGAGCACGACATTAGAATGTTCGCTAACAAACCCTAATGGAGGTGCTGCCCTGACTGATATTTCGTTTTCCTTGAATCTATCTGAGTTTATATCTGGTGTCACTCCCAGCTCGCTTCCTTTAGCTGGCTTTTGCGGCGCTGGATCCAATTCCAATGTTTCACAAGTTGGTGGCCATGACCTTTTGATTGTAAGCGGAGCCTCACTAGCAGCTGGGGAAACTTGCACATTTAGTTTTGGTTTTCAATTGCCACAAAATGTAAAAGGCGGCACGTATGAAATCAGCTCTTCAGCGGTGAGTGGCACTGGCTCAGGAGACGTTTACACTGGGGCAGCGGCGTCAACGAGTTTGACCGTTGTTCCGGGAGTGACATTGAGAAAAGAGTTTCTATCAAGTGCTTTGCCGGGAGGGACAGTCACCTTACAGTATACATTGCGCCTTGATGTAGATGCTCCGAGTGGAGCTACAGGGATCTCATTTACTGACGATCTTAACTCAGTGATAGCTGGCTTATCTGCTAGTGGACTACCTGTTGATGATATTTGTGGCAATGAGTCTAGGATTTCAGGAACTACAGCGCTAACTTTTACAGGAGGTTCGCTTGAGCCAGGTGAAGAATGTACTTTCTCTGTCGAATTAAACATTCCAGCTGCGGCTACGGGCGGAAGCTATACTTCAACGACATCGGCTCCCTCAGCAGAGGTGGCTGGCCTAACTGTGACTTCGGATGCTGCTAGCGCTGAGCTTAAGCTAGAGGTGCTGACCTTCAGCCACGAATTTGTTGGAGGACCATTCATTCCTGGAGAAACGGCCACGCTACGTTATACCATCGACAATACGCAAGGGACTGAAGACGCCACTAACATTGTTTATACTCATAGTTTGTCGTCAGTAATTAGCGGTTTGGCGGCGACATCTCTTCCTCCCGAACCGTGCGGCGCAGGGTCGACAGTTAATGGACCAAGCTTCATTATTGTGGTTGGCGGGTCCGTGCCCGCTGGCACGAGTTGCAGCTTTGACCTTGAGGTTTTGATTCCTCAATCCGCTAGTGATGGCAGCTATAACAGCTCAACAAGTAACCTCACTGCGACTATAGATGGAAGCTCTATCATTGTGCCAAGTTCAGCCAGTCGATTAGAACTAAATTCCGAGTGGATCCAGCTGAGCAAATCATTCACTAACGATCCTGTAGCCGCGGGAGGAATGGTGACATTAGAGTACACATTAATAAACCTCAGTGAAACTGAGGCGGTTACTAATATCTCATTCACTGACGATCTAGGAGCTGCGCTCTCAGACCTAGAAGCTGTTGGCTTGCCTGTTGATGATATTGCCGGCAATGGTTCACAACTCAGCGGAGCTGATGTGCTTACTTTAACTGCTGGCTCCATAGCCGCGGGCGGCAGCGTTACCTTCAGTGTCAATTTGCAGGTTCCTGTAGATGCCCCAGCTGGGGAATACATTAGTTCAACCAGTGAACTAACTGGTGAGCTGGATGGCCTTGCTGTATATGGCTCGTCGGCCTCTGATACTTTATCAGTGCAAAATGTTAGCTTTGAAAAATCATTTCTGGCCCCATCGGTAGTAGGTGGCACGGCGACACTTCGCTATACCATAACTAACAACGACGCCGTGCAATCAGTGAATGGCATCGCCTTTTCTGAAAATCTGAGCGCTGGTATTGCTGGAACCGTGGCTGTTGGTCTGCCTGAAAATGACATTTGTGGCAGTGGCTCAGTGCTAGCTGGAACCAACTTTATCACCATGACGGGAGGTTCTCTAGCTGGAGGCGAAAGTTGCCAGATAGATGTCTCTATCGTAGTTCCCAGTGAAGTTGCAGCAGGTGATTACGCATTTATCAGTAGCGACCTGAGAGCCAATGGGCTAACTGTGGCTGAGTCGACATCAGCGAGTTTGTCTATTGAACCTGCTCCAACAGTAAGTATGACTCTGTCACCTGACCCACATGTGGTTGGACAGCCGGTTACTCTAACCCTGACAGTGGATAATTCAGCTAGCTCACTAGCAGCTTCGTCGATTGCTATTACCAACTATCTGCCAGCAGGCATGCAAATAGCTAGCTCGGCGAATGCGAGTACGACGCTAACTGGTGGCACCTTGACCGCGCTAGCTGGCGCCAATAATTGGAGTTTCTCAGGTGGCTCGCTAGCTGCTGGAGCCAGTGGGCAAATCCAGCTAGATGTCGTTGCCTCAACTGCGGGCAGTTTTGTGAATACCACGGGTGATTTGACATCCAGCTCAGGTAATAGCGGAACGGCTAGCGCAAATTTGCACATCAATCCTACGCCTGGATTTGACCAAAGTTTTTCATCTGACCCTGTGATTATCGGCGAAGTCGTCACCTTGACCTTTGCTGTAGATAACTCTGGCAGCACGGCTGATGCTTCAGCGCTAGATTTCACTAATAATTTGCCAGCTGGAATGGTCATTGCCGCAACTCCTAACGCATCGACCACCTTGACGGGCGGGACGTTGAACGCCGTAGCTGGCACTGGGACGATTAGTTATACGGGGGGAAGCGTGAGCGCTGGAGCTAGTGGTACCGTCTCAGTGGATGTCGTTGCTGAGGTAGCTGGTGTTTTTTCTAATACTTCTGGAGACCTTACTTCAAGCCTGGGGAATAGTGGCACTTCTTCGGATTCACTGCGGGTGAATCCAGCTCCGGGCTTCAGTATGGCCTATAGTCCTACATCAGTATCAGTCAGTCAAAATAGTACATTGACTCTATCAATTGATAATTCATTAAGCTCAGTAGCAGCTAGTTCGCTAGACTTTACTTTGAATCTGCCTGCGGGCGTAGAAATTGCAGCGGTGCCTGCGGCTAGCACAACTTGCATAGGAGGCACGATCACCGCGGTGGCTGGCTCCTCGGTGCTGAGCTACACTGGCGGTAGCGCTCCAGCTGGTTCTAGCTGCATGCTACAGGTTGACGTGTTAGTGACGGTAGATGGTGAGTTTGTCACGCTGACTGGTGATCTGACCTCAAACTTAGGCAACAGCGGACCGGCTCAGGCTACTTTAAGTGCGACCAAGTTAGTCGACCTAGAGGTAGGCGTGAGTGAAAATGTGGATCCTGTTATTGCAGGGTCGGGTGATGATAATTTAGTCTATCAGGTGACGGTGGGGAACAAGGGTCCATCGGTAGCAAGTAATGTGGTGATAGATGTTAACATGACGGAAGCCACACATGCAGTGGTTGATAGTTACACGGAGTCAGCTGGAAGCTTCGCAAATGGCAAATGGACCATAAATTCTCTAGCTAAGGATGCCAGCGCGACGCTGACAGTATACGTGGATGTGTCTAGCCAAGCGGCTCATGATGATCAAGTCACCGCAGCAGCGGTTCTCTTTTCCGTGACAGAAGATCTAGCGAATACCTCGGATGATAGTGATACAGAAACGACCAGCATTAACCGTCTGGTAGATTTGGATCTAGCCATAGTCGAAAGCATAGACCCCGTCATAGCAGGTTCTGGAGACGAGAATTTAAATTATCAACTTACGGTAACCAACAATGGCCCCTCAGAAGCTACGGGGATTTTGATAGATAGCGCCGCTATTTTGCCATCTGGCGCCGTGGTCGTTGATAGAGAACTGAGTTCAGCTGGAACATCATACGATAGTAGCGAGGAAGAATGGACGGTCGGTACATTGGATAGTGGTGAGTCCGCTAGTCTGAGCTATTATTTGACTGCCTCATCATCGGCTATTGCAGGCGTAGATGTCGTGGGGCTAGTAGCATCGGTCACAGGCGTTAATGAAAATGAGCTCTCTCTGATTCCAGCTGGAATACAAGCTCGAGATATTTTGCTAGAAGAAGAAGCTTCTGAATTTACCAGCATCTCTCGCGAGGTGGACCTACAGGTGAGCATTGACGAGTCAGTTAGTTCGGTGGTCGCTGGATCTGGAGTCGGCAATTTAACTTATGTCGTAACCGTTCATAACAAGTACCCATCTGATGCCTCAGGAGTGAGTCTGAATCGTTTGCTCACCTTGCCAGCTGGTGTTAGTGTTGAATCAAGTACTCCGAGTGTAGGGTCAATTTCTGGTGATAACTGGACGTTAGGAAATCTAGCTCAGGGGGAGAGTGCGACTTTGACTGTGGTTCTTACCGTAGCTGAAACTGCCGCAGAAGGGGATGGAGTTATAGGTATTAGCTGCTCGGTAACTAATGCAAATGAAACTCTAATTAATACGCAAAATGATAGTGCTAACGAGTCTACAGATATCGAAAGATCAATTGACCTGCTTGTGAGCGTCGTGGATTCGGCTGATCCTGTGATCGCTGGAAGTGGTAGCGAGAATTTGACCTATACCGTGACGGTAACGAATCAAGGCCCGTCAGAAGCGACTAACATTGCTTTGTCGCTGGCTGAGAGCTTGCCAGTTGGGGTCAACGCTGGCGCTAAAATAGCCAGTCAGGGGGCGGTTGTTGGGAGTAGCTGGAATGTTGGGTCACTAGCTAGTTCGGCGTCCGCCACACTGCAGCTCAAGTTTACGGTATCGGAATCGGCAGAACAGGCGGTGGAAGCTATTTCACTACAAGCTGCGGTTACATCGGTGAGCGAAGTTGATGGAGATGATACTAATGATAGCGCTACAGAGAATACTAGCATTGGACGCAATGTGGATATCCAGTTAGGCATAGAAGAGTCAGCGACTTCTGTGTTAGCTGGATCAGGTGAGGCCAATTTAAGTTATCGAGTGCGCGCCACTAACGATGGTCCATCAGTGGCGACAAATGTACAAATCCAACTGCTGGAGGTTTTGCCAGCTGGAGTGGTTATCAGTAATATTTCTGCCGATGTGGGTACAATTTCCGCGGGAATATGGACGATTGGCTCATTGGATGTTAGCTCCGTAGCGACATTAGATCTCAGCTACACAGTACAAAGTTCAGCTGAAGTAGGTGTCGATGTAGTCGGTATCCAGCTGGAGGTAATTTCAGCTAACGAAAACCTTATCTTGCTAGATGACGATGAAGTTGAGGCGTTTGCTGATATTGTTCGAAGTGTGGATTTATCAGTAGCTATAGCTGAGTCGCTAGACCCTGCAATTGCTGGTTCTGACGGAGACGAGCTCGTTCATGTGGTGACCGTGAAAAATGATGGACCGAGTGATGCTAGCCAACTGGTCGTTGATCTTAGTCATGCGCTGCCAGCTGGAGTGAGCTTGTCCGCAGTGGAGAGCTATGGCGTGGGTTTCTATCAAAATGGGCAGTGGTCGATAGATCATTTAGCCAATGGGAGCCGGGCTAGTTTGGTATTGACTATTGATGTGGATGAGACTGCGGTAGCTGGAACAGATGTGATAGAAACTAGCGCTTCTGTTAATGCTGTTGAGCTAGATAGTGAGTTAGGCAACAACAGTGCATCTCTTTTAACTAGTATCTTGAGTGCTGAAAGCATCGGCTCTGTAAACTTGACTGTGAACCCGGTAGTCTCGATTCAAACTGGTTTGTTAGTTCACGAGTTGACAGTGACGAATCAAAACTCAAAGGAAGTGGCTGCGATGAAAATCTTCATCCACGGATTGCCAGCTGATGTGCAGGTGAATAATGCCAGTGGTTATGCTGCGCATGATGGAGAATCTAATGTTCCATTTATTGAGATAGCTGGTGCTATAGCTTCTGGAGCTAGCCAAACGGTGTTAGTCGAGTATTACAGAGCGTCGAGGGATGTTTCCTTCGTGCCCGATTACCGAATTGAACTCTATTATTTGTCTGATGAGGAAGCCGCTCTGCAGGTTGGCCTGCTCAGTGAAGCAATAGAAATATCGATGACTGGTGACGACGGCAGCGTGGCGATAGAGTTTGCTACTATCGTCGGGCGTAGATATCGTGTGCAGTATTGTAGCACTGGCTTGTCAGATTGGTTGAATGCTACCCCTATTGTTGCTGTAGCTAACAAAACCGAGTGGGTTGATAGTGGTCAGCCCAAAACGGATTCACATCCTAGCAGTGTGAGTCAGCGATTTTACCGCATTATTGAGCTTAGCGAAGAAGATTAAGCAAACCCTAACCCAAACATAGAATCATATGACTACAAAGAGAAAGCTCCCAAGCCTAGTTTATATAACAGTCATCGCTCCCATTTGTGGAGTTGCGGTTGCTGGAGAAAAACATGCCATGGTAATGCCCGCGGCTACAGCTCCAGCGTCTAGTTGGCGTCTATCTGCTGGACCAATGATGCGGCAGGTGCAAGGCGCGGATTTTAAGGTAGGTTCGGCTGCTAGTAGCTCAGTATTTCCGACGCCATATGGCCAAGGGTACTATAATTTACCCAGCTCAGTTGGCGATGATGCAGCGTACGCTAACCGTCAGTACGATGATGGCTATGTGAATACCGATGCTGGCACAGTGAATGATGGTAATACTTCATATTGGGGTTACGACTCAGCGGGCCAATATAATGCCTCTAATAATACTCTAACGATGAGTGTGAGTGCTGCTGGTCAACTGGCTGGATCAGCTAGGGATATTTCTCAAAGCACGCTGCAGACTGGCGCTGTTGGAGTTTCAGGTAGTGACGAAAATGAATTTGGTTTTCGTATCGAGTTAGACCGTTTGACTGATCACGGCAATGGCTGGAGTACTGGTCCAGTAATCGGCTTTTCAATTTTCAAAGGTTCGTCATCGATCAATGGGGTTTCTGCCTTTTCTGGTAACATTCACGTTGAAGATTATGGTGTTGGGGTGACTGATACTTACCAGCTTGATCCTAGCTTAGTTGGCTCATTAGATCCTAACGATGTGCATCAGAATGATGGAAGTGTTACTGGACCGCTGATTCCTAATCAGCCTTCCAATAGGGTGCCGGACCCTAATCAACCATTCGATAGGGAGTTGGACCGAGATGAAGATGTGGTATCGTATGATGTCTCTTTGTATTCACCTGTAGATCTGGAGTTAGAATTTTATGTTATTACTTTGGACCTTGGTTACCGAGCTGAACGAACTTGGGGTGATTGGTTTGTTAACGGCAGTGCCGGAGGGGCGCTAAATATTGTGCCTTGGGATGCCAGTCACAGTGAGCGCGCTTTGCAGAGTTTTGATAATGGTGCCATTAGTAGCTATTCCAGCGCGTCGTTTGATAATGACGACTTAGAGTTTCTGTTTGGTCTCTACGCACAGGCTGGGCTTGGCTATTCGTTCACAGATACTATTTCGCTGAGCGGCTTTGCTCGCTATGATTGGAGTCAAAGTTTCGACGGAGATGTTGGACCTAGTAGTTTCGATCAAGACATCAGCGGCTGGTCAGTCGGATTGTTGTTAGCTAAAGAGTTCTAATCATTTCTAGCTAGCTGGCAATTCTAGCTGCCGTATTTTTATTTCTGGCGCACGAGGGACTCCCTTGTGCGCCATTTTGTTATACTTTATTCTTGTTGGTTCTGTTAGAGTGTGCATTTTAGTTTTATGTGTAAAAATTTCTTAGTCTCTCTGACGGCCTCTTTAGTATTGGTTTCACCCTTTTACGTAGATGCGCAGGATGAAGAGGTCTTTGATCCGCTGGGTTTAGTGATGGATTCAGATGTGCCTAAGTATGTAACTGTAACTTGTGATTATTATGAAATGTCGACAAGTGTGTACGAGACACTGATGGATGATGAGTCTCTGAGAAAAGATGATCTCAAAATGTTAGCCAAGCTGAAGGAGCTACGCAAAACAGAGGATGTTAGTTTGTTTGATAGCATGCATTTAGTCGCAAGAAGTGGTGAGAAAGCGTCAGCTGAATCAATTTTAGAAGTGATATACCCAACTGAGTATGAACCCTTCTGGGCGCTGTCTGAAGGCAACGAGGATGATGAGGGTGTAGCCACTTTGGCTTCCTATGCACCGCCGACGGCAACTGCCTTTGAGACGCGCAATGTGGGGAATAATTTCGAGATTGAACCAACTATCGGACCTGATAACCGAACCATCGATTTGCGTATGGCCCCTGAGATTGTGTTTCACGTTGGTGAAAAATATTACGCAAAAATAAAAAATGATGAGTTAGAGACAGATATTCAGATGCCCTTGTTCTATACTCTAAAAGTGACCACTGCATTGACCATGATAGATGGCAAAGCTCAAGTCGTGGCTACTCTATCACCGAAGCGCGCAGATGGTACTACTGACCATAGCCGCAAGTTGATGGTACTGGTTCGCTCTGACATTAAATTCGTAAAATAGTTAGTGTCATGAGACGCTTAGGATTTATCCTGCAGTTACTCATGCTGGTGAGTGCTGTGGCAGCCCCACAAATGTGGGTGAAAGATGGCACCGGTCGCGTGCCGCTTCGCATTGAATCGCTAGACTATCAGGTTCAGGTGGTTGATAGCATGGCGGAGACTACCATTGAGGTGGTATTTGCTAACGATACATCAAGCATGCAAGAGGGCGAGTTTGTCATGCCGCTGCCAGCTGGGGCGACCATTTCTTCATATGCTCTAGATGTGAATGGAGAAATGCGCGATGGCGTAGTGGTGGAGAAAGAGCGAGCTCGGCACGCTTATGAGACGATCAAAGCACAAATGGTGGACCCCGGCTTGGTCGAGCGCGAAGCTAACAATGTCTATAGAACTCGAGTATTTCCTATTCCAGCTAATGGGCTGAAGCGCATGCGTATTGGCTACGTCGAGCGGCTGCCACAAGAAGACGGGAAATTTATCTACCAGCAGGCGATTGGTCAGCCGGGTAAGTTAGGGAAATTCAGCTTTATTCTGCGAGGAATTGGTCTGGATGAGAGCTGCATTAAGGCTGATAAATTAGAATTTGTAGCAGAGCTGGATTATTTAAAAGCGACGCAAGAGAATTTCCAGCCAGCTGGCTTGGTAAAATGTGAGATTGGTTTAGGTGAGCTGCCGCGAATAACAAAACAAAGTGGAAACCGCACTTTCAGCTCAATCATGTTTCGAGTGCCGGAGGATTTATTGCCTGTAGCTAGACCCAAACCTAAGCAAGTGACTTTGCTCTGGGATGTTTCGGAGTCGATGCTGGCATATAAAAAAGAAAAGGTAGTTGAACTAATCTATCAGTATCTAGCTGAAGTGGATGCGGAGTCGGTACAGTTAGTTACTCTGCGCAATGAGCTGGAAGTTGTTGGGAAGTTTGTCCTCAAGGGCAATGGCTTAGCTCAGCTGAAAAAGCACGTGGACGAAATCTACTACGACGGCATGGTCGATTGGTCACTGGTTGGCTATGGTAGTAAAGAGTGGCAAGCTATCAAATCGTCAGGAGTAGTATTGTGCATTACAGATGGAAATAGCCTCAAGGCCAGCGAGGTGTCTTATAAACTGCATCAGCGAGCTGCGTGGTTTTATCTCGATCTAGCTGGTAGAGTAGAAACGTTTGATGACTCAGCTGCTAGTGACCAGGCTGGCTATGAAGTGGTTGATTTGTCAGAAGGTGAACAAAGTGATCATCTGGCTGCGTTGACGATGGCCCCGTACAAACTCACGAAGATCAAGGACGATGATAGAAATATCTACAATGGGTATAAGCCTGTCGTCGCGGGAGAAGTAGTTGATATGTTAGTTCCTGGTTCAAGGAATGGGTCTTACTCTGCTGTATTTGAAAACGCTCACGCTGGCGCGAAGACGCTGCAGCTTGGAGATAATGTGAAGCATGTCAGCTCGCTGGCATCTCATTTGATAGAGAAAATATGGGCGCAGGAGAAGCTAGCTCAATTAGAGAAGGAAGGGAATGCTGAGCAGATCATTAGACATAGCAAAAAGCACGGTCTTGTTAGCGATTACACATCGATGATTGTGCTGGAGAAATTGTCTGATTACGTGCGTTTTGAGATTCCGCCACCAGATCGTCAGATGCATCTCAAGTGGCGGCAGCAAATGAGAGCCAAAGAAGAGAGAGATCCTTTTTCAGTAATGCCCGATTCTCACCTGCGCGATTGGTGGGCAGCTAGACAGGCGTGGTATCAGAGTTCTTATCCTTCGATAGAAAGTAGTCTATTGCCAACTTATGCCCAGCTGGATTATTGGCTGAAGGCGCAAGATGAAGTTTTCCAGCCAGATGAGCTGGATGTGAGTGTTAGGGCTGATTTTGTGACGCTACGTGATGACGGCAAGAAGTTGATTGAGGCCTCAGCTGACGTGCGTAGCCTGCAAGATTTCGATAAATGGAAAGCGAAACGCGCTAGCTGGCTGGAACGTTGGCTAGCGTCTGAAAACTGGCCGGTGCAGCGAGAAAAGAATCAAGTTCTAGCTGTGTCCGTTAGGGGGCGTGTTTTGTCTCCAGATGTTTATCGATCTGAGGACGATGCTAGCTTGAAGCAATTTCTAATCAAAGCTGGCGGGACATATAACCCGAGTGATTTAGAGCGTGTAGCGGTCTACCGAAATGGTCGCGGTTCCCTATACAATTTATTTAGTAAAGAGTATGTCGATGAGCCGATGAAACCTGGAGACATGGTGGTGTTGGTAGGCGAGGATCCCTATGGTGATGGTTGGGATTGTTTTTGCGCGGGAGGATCTGATCCCTCGTCGAAGCCTGCAGTGAGTAAAAACTCAATGCGGCTGAATATGCAGCAAGCTCAGCGGATGAATCCTGTTGGGGGCGGTGAGTCCCTAGGTGGTGCTAAGCATGAGCAGTCCGCGAAAGTAAATGTTCTAGCTGGTGAGCCGCTAGACCAGGCGTGGATGGAAAGCTTCGCGCAAGATTTGAAGTCTACAAAAGATGCCGCTGCTAGCTATCACAAGCTTAAGGCGGGGCGTATTCGCCATGAGGCCTTTTACATGCGCGCTGCTAAGCTATTAGCTGACGCTGGGCATGAAGATCTGGCTAGACAGGTGGCGTCTAACTTGCTGGAGCGTGGCCGGTATGAACCATCAGGATATTTGGCTTACGCCTATGTGTTAGTTCAGATTGACCAGTTGGATGAGGCGGTGCGAGTGCTTGATCTAGCTAAGCGAGTCTATCCAAAGGTAGACCGCTTATCTTTTGCCATGGCTGTAGTGAAGCAGGCAATGCAGCGCATTGAGCCAGCGAAGTTGAATTCTCAGCTGAAAGAGGTCATTAGCGATCAATGGTTGAATAGAGCGATGCGAGGGCAAGCATTGATGATGGCTCTACATGGCGGGGATATTGCCTTTCCTGAAAGATATAAAACCGTTTACAAGAACGAGGAGTTAGATGTGCGTGTTGTCTTATTGCATAGCGATATGCGTTCGCCCATTTCAGTGACGATTAAGGATGCGCCAGAAGCTGTGGAGCTGGGATTGAAGAGCGGAGATCGAGAATGGACAAGCGATCACGGAACCCGTCTAACTCGCTTCACGGGTGGTGTGGAATTAGCGCAGAAGCGCATGTTGCCAGGCCTGCTAGAAATCCAGATAGGCTCTTCTTCAGCGCAGATGATATTTGTGCGTGTTTACAGAAACTGGGGGCGTGAGAATGAAACTTCCAGCTATCTGGTGGTGACGCACGACGGTGGCAAGGACGGGGTAAACTTGACGCCAATCGTTCACCAATTCACCGAATGATTAGAAAAAACTAACTAAGCGGAGCCTTATCACCCCATTCGATGATTTCCTCATCGAGAAAGGCTTCGTCGAGGATTTGTTGGGCCCAGACGTGGTTCTTGCTGATGTGGCTGAGAATGCGGTAGGCCATGACTTGCACAGCTGGAATTTCGCTCCAGATGAGTTCGTTGAGGTGGCGCCATTTATCGGCGTCTAGCTGTTTGATGTTAGTAAGTTGCTCGACGACCTCGTTGGAAACCATTAAACAATGGCTGATGTCTGGTTCAGCTGGCACTGGCTCTACTTCGTAGATGACGAGTGATTCGTGGTCTGCCTGTGAGAGTTCGCATTTTGATTTGGCTCGCCGCACGAGGTCTTTGCCAAACTTGGAAAGCGTCATTTTGCGCTGTTGGTGTATGTCGTATCCTTTTGCCATGAGCTGAGCATAGTAGCTGGCAGGGCGATGCCAATGTCAAAATAATGCATGCATTACACTTGGTGAGCTTGCTCTTCGGGGAAGATTTGGCATGATGCTTAGTGATGAAATGCCTACAGCCAGAGATGTGGAAAGATATTGTTCTACCGGGGAATCGTGTATTCTTTGGCTCTGGTGCGGCGGTGCCTCATGCCTTGATAGATTCTATGCTAACACAGGCGCAATTTTACAAAGATGTAGTGATCAGCCATACCTACACCTTGGGTCAAATTCCTTGGGTGGATGTGAAGTACGCTGGGGCGATGCGCGCACATACTTTTTTTCTAACGGCTGAGATGGGGGCAGCTCTGCGTGCAGGGCGAGCGGATTACACACCCTGTCCGTTTTCTGACATTCCGCGTTTATTTTCTGAGCGGCTGGTGCCGATAGATGTGGCCTTGATTCAGTGTTCACCGCCAGATGCTGACGGTTACGTTTCATTAGGTGTTAGCGTGGATGTGGTAAAAGCGGCGGTGAAGTCGGCTAGGCGAGTGGTGGCGCAGATCAACCCGAAGATGCCGGTTACGGGTGGGGATTCGAAAATTTCTATCGAACGGATCGATTATTACCTAGAAGCGGAGGCTGATCTACCTGAGTTATTTTTCCCGCTAGAATGTGATGCGCAGGCTAAGGCTGCTGAATATGCGGCGCACTTGGTGGACGACGGGGCAACGATCCAAGCGGGATTGAGCGCGGGTTCACAAGCTGTGTTAGGTGAGTTGAGGAACCACAAACATCTGGGCATTTACACAGGTATCTTTACCGACGGCATGATGGATTTGGTGAAGTGCGGAGCGGTAGATAATAGCATGAAGGGGATACACGATGGTGTGTGTGTGACCAATCAGGTGATAGGTAGCCGCAAGCTTTACGAATTTGCCAATAAGAATGACTTGCTAGAAATGCGCACCTCTGACTGGTTAGGTGATCCATGGCGTATTGCACAGAATGAACGCATGGTAGCTATCTATGAAGCGCACGAAGTGGATCTTACTGGGCAAGCGATTAGAGACTCTCGTGGTCACGAGTTTGTTGGAGGGATTGGCAGCCAGCAGGACTTTATCCGTGGCGCCGCGCATAGCTCTCATGGGCGGCCAATCATTGTATTAACAAGCACCGCTGATAGTGGCAAAAGGTCGCGCATTGTGGCTGGGCTGGAGCCGGGTAGCGGGGTGGTGACTGGTCGTGGTGATATTCACTATGTGGTGACTGAGTTTGGCATTGCTAGAATGCGTGGCCGCAGCATTCGCGAGCGCGTGCTGAGCATGGTAGAAATTGCCCATCCAGATTTTCGTGAGTCATTGATGGAGCAGGCTCATAGCTGGGGGTGGATTCCTAAGATTTTCAATGTTAGTCCGACGAGTCCGGGGGAGATTAGTAAGGGCCTGCAGGTGCGGCGGGTGATTGTGAATGGGAAAAATTACCAGCTGCGGCCACTGCTGCCGAGTGATACTCGAGCGCTGCAGGAGTTTTTCTATTCACACGATGAGGAGACCGTTAGACTGCGCTACGGCCATGCTAAAGAGCGCATGAGTAGTGAGGCAGCCTACCGGATGGTGGCGGTTGATCAGAATGTTGATTTGGCTCTGGCGCTGTTTGAGGAATATGATCACCGGCTGGAAATCCGTGCGGTTGCTAGATTCTATCGAGACAGCAATGGTGAGACTGCGGAAGTGGCTTTTGTGGTTCACGAAGATCTACGCCGAGTTGGCCTTGCTAGATATTTGTTACGCGAGATGGCGGTGATTGCGCAAAAGCGCGGCATCAAAAGGTTCTGGGCATCGGTGCTGAAGCGCAATAAGCCAATGGGTGATCTATTTGTGCGTGCTGGAGCGAATAAAGAAAGCGAGTTTGGTGAAGATAGCGACGATTATTGGCTGGATGTCGATGATCTTGTTGCACATAGAGAAAAATCTGATTAGGCTAACTGGATGCAGGTAGTCGACACCAGTAATCTTTCCACAGGGGTACACGCTGATACTCTCTATCTAGACCACTATACAGGAGCAGGTCACCCAGAGAGTGAGGAGCGCTACCGTGCCATTCTAGCAGCCCTAGCTGATCTGCAGGGGGAGACTAGTGAGATACCGCTAAGGCGGGCTACAGTGGCTGAGGTTTTGTTGTGCCACGACGCGTACTACCACGACTTCGTTAGGATGGATGTTGATAATCTAGCGGATGTATTACGCACGGGCGATACGGCGATTTGTCCTGACTCCTATGATGTGGCGATGCATGCTGTTGGCTCGACGCTAGAGGCTGTTGATAGAGTGCAATCTGGCGAGCTGAAGAATGCTTTTTGTGCGGTGCGCCCTCCTGGCCATCATGCTTCTTCAGGCAGGGGCATGGGGTTTTGTATTTTCAACAATGTGGCGATCGCTGCGCAGTATTTGCTAGATCACTATGGTCTTGAGCGGGTGGCTATTTTAGACTGGGACGTTCACCACGGCAATGGCACTCAGGATATTTTCTACGAGAGCAAGAAGGTATTTTTTGCCTCTAGCCACGAGAAGGGGATTTTTCCACATACTGGTTATGAAAACGAGAGTGGTGACGGCGATGGCGTGGGCTATACGCTCAACCAACAACTGCCAGCTGGAAGTGATGGGCGGGCAATGATAGATTTTTGGCAGCGGGAGATTGGCTCGAAGTTAGAGTGGTTCAAGCCGCAGTTTATTTTACTATCAGCTGGCTTTGACGCGCGCGTGGGTGATCCTATTGGCGACCTGAAGCTAACTGATGATGATTTTGCCGAGCTGACGAAGGTGGTGCGCGGCTGGGCGCGTCGCTATTGCGATGGCAAGTTAGTGTCTGTGCTGGAAGGTGGCTATGATCCAGCTGGTACGGCTAGTGCGGTGCGCGCACATGTCCGTGCCTTAAGTGATGTGATTCGTCGTTAGACGGTTCTCTCAGTTAGCTAGCTGAGGATATTATTGGGGGATCCTGTTTTTTTCAACTAGGCGGGCATGTATTGGTGATCGAGTAGCTGGCTACGCGTTCACCTATTGCCTTGGCCTAGATGAAAATCCAGTTCGTCGTTACGACGATTAGTGGGTTCAGGTGTTATTAGAATCTGAATGTAGTGCCGATGACTAACATTGTCATGTCGTCGAAGTTGAAGTCGAACTGCCCGTGACACTGCCAGCGGTCGCTGAAATCAATAGCTGCCCCAACCATGGCGTTCCATGGGTTAGATGGTCCTTGAAGCACTTCGAAGTCGAGGTTGTTGCCGCCGATAGGGATGCTGCCTTTGATGACGCTTTCGGTATCCCAGTAGGCTGCACCGGCAAAAATGGAGGTGGTGTATTTTCCGATAGATCCGCGGTAGCCGATGCGTGATGAGTAGATGAAGGCTTCGATACGCTCGCTGAAGGCTCCGCCAAAGTCGGTAGACGAATAGGTGACGTCTAAGGTGGTGAAGAAGTTTTTGTAGCCACCTGATAGGCTGATGCCTGCGCCCCAGAGATCAGCTTGGAGGTCTGGGAAGAGTCTGGTTTCGTAGGTGCGGTCGCCGCCAAACCATGGGTAGGTGACGGAGAGGTCGACAGCGGATTGGTTGTCGATTTTACCACCAAAGGCGTAGACGTTGAGGAATGGTAGGATGAAGGTGTCTAGCTTGAGAATGCCAGATTGGACCTCATTTTGTGTATCTACGGAAACTCGGCGCGTGACGTTATTGAGGTTGCCGTTGAAGCCAGCTTTGACGCTTTTTACTTCCACGCTACGCTCTAGGCTGAGGTAGCTGGCAGAAATACCAAATGGCAGTGGCAGGTCGTACCCGCGGCTGACGGCGTCGTCGGTAAGTGCTGGCCAGAGCCCTTTCCAGTGACGTTTGTCTTCTTTGGTCGGCATTGGCGGGATGATGTTAAGATCATCAACGATACTTTTTTCACCCGCTAGTGATGAATGTGAAAAAGCGAGAAGCAGACAGAGTGTGATGGTGGCTGAGAAGCGTTGCATTGGGATATGGTTGGCTGATTTCAGCTAGCTGGTAAGATGTTAAAGGCTTGTTGTAAAGGGTTGTAAGTTGATGGTTTTCAGTCGTTTGAGTGTTGTTTTTTGGCGTTTTCCGAGCAGTTAATGCGATCTTTGCTGTGAGGTGTTAATTTGTGAGCTAAATGACTCTATTTGTGATCGTTTGTGAGATGGTTGATGGTTTTGTTGGCTGGAAAAATTGATCGAGTTGAGCGTTTTTTGGCAATGCTGCAACTTCTTGCTATGTGGGTGAAAAAATCAGTCGAATTCTCAGCGGGAATGGTTATCTTTTGGGCATGCAAGCAAGCAAAGCTTCAAGGGGCCCGGGAGGATTATTTGTTGTGGGTTTAGTGATCATCAGCCTAGTGGCTTTGGTCTTTTTCCTAATGAACCAAAAGGGAGGTGACGAGCTGGCCAATAATGAGCCAGAGGTGGCTGCGGAGCCTGATTTTTCATCAGGTGCTGAGCTCGATGGCTCGGATACTATTGATCAAGATATTTTGGACGAGCTGGACCGGGTGATGGCCTTGGCAGATGAACGCGGTGATATCAGTGCGGTACTGCAAGCGCTGGGCGATAGTGGGTTGACCAGTGATCAACAGCAGAAGGTGGCGGCATTAGCTAAGGCGGCTAAGCTGAAATCTCGGCTCAAGCGCGTAGCTCCTCAGGACGGTATGGAGGAAGTTTGGGAGCTGGAGCTGGAAAATGGTGAGACTCTGCAGTTTGCCAAAGTGGGTGAAAAGTATGAAGTCTTGCCAGCGGCACCGGCTAGTGGCCAGCAGCCAGCGGAAGCGGACGGTCAGCCAGAGCTAGCTGCGAAGACTGGCTCTGAAGCGGTGGCTGGAAGTTTTGTCAAAGCGGTGTCTGAGCTGGATGTAGAGAGGGCTCGTGGGTTTATCGACCTGTCGAAAGTTTCCTACGCCAAGCTGGTGGGCATGTGCATCTTATTTGAAGAGGGCGAGTATGGCCTGCGTGATCGCATGCCTGTGCGCAAGATGTTTGAGCGTGAGACACGAGCTGGATATTTGGTTCATTTGCGTGATAAGGCGGGCACGTCTGCGATGTTTGCGCTCAGCCTGGAGCGTGCGGATGCCAGCGATACTTGGAAAGTAGTTGAGGTGAATTTAGACAAACTGCTGGAGAATTATTCGCAGCAATATGCGGGTGGCGACAGCTATTACACGCCATTGGTGGTGAACCCGAAGGGTGGCGACTCGGTTCTGGTCTATTTTGATTACGAGGAAAAAGAGCTCACACCTAGATCCAAACGTCAGCTGTCTGTGGTGGGAGATATTCTCAAGCAGGACAGAGTGAAAACGCTGGTGATTTCTGGCCATACTGATGCGCTGGGATCGGACGCGTATAACCTGAATTTATCCCAACAACGGGCGCTGGCGGTGAAAGCGTATTTTGTTGAGCTGGGTGTGCCTGAGGCGCAGATTAAGACAAAGTCATTGGGCAGAATGGCGCCGCGAGCCCCTAATACTAAAGATGACGGGAGCGATGATCCAATTGGCCGCCGCGCTAATCGCCGTGCTGAGATTTTATTGGATTTCGAAGGGTAGCCGCTAAGCTCGTGCAAGATTACGCAACAACAAGACCATGGCTAGACACGCATTAAATTTTATTATCTGGGGGCTGATTGTGGTTTTGTTTGTCATGATGGGGCGTGGGTTTTTACGCAGCCGGGCAGCAAAGATTCCGCCAGTGAAGTCGATGCGCAGCTGGCAGCAGGCGCAGGCGCCGCTGGGTTTTCCAGTGCTGCAGGGCGATGATTTTGTGGCCTCATCATTTGATCCACGTTTCCTCGAGGTGCCAGTTTTTGAGCGCGCTGAGACACCACGTTTCCAGCGCATGGATTACCCGCTGGGCACCGAGCAAGGTGGTTTGGTTTACAATGCGCAGCGGTTCTGGGAAATGAACGATCGCCGCGGTGGCCACCATAGTGGTGAGGATTTGAATGGCATTGGCGGTATGAATACCGATCTGGGCGACCCTGTTTATGCGGCGGCCAATGGTCGTGTGGTTTATCGCGGAGTCCCGTCACCTGGCTGGGGCAAGGTGATTATTTTATCTCACGTGAATGGCGAGGGAGATACCGTTTCTACCATGTACGCTCATCTGGAATCATTCACGGTGAATTCGGGCGCATTAGTCGCTGGTGGAACTCAAATTGGTACCGTGGGCACCGCTGATGGTCGATATTTGGCACATCTGCATTATGAATTGCGTAACTCGGCGGGTGTATGGATAGGTCCTGGATACTGTCAGTATCATGATGACCGAATTGCAGCTGAAGATGAGCTGAAAAAATTTATTAACACCTCAGCTGTTATAAAGTTAGCTGTGGGTAAACTCATTTATAGTCAATAGATTGTGATTATTTTCCCTAGTGATGGGAAAATTTGGGTGAAATTGTAAATGCTTAGCTACGAGTTATCAGCATCATGTGATGTACGTTTATTATGTGTATTTGTCATTGATTAGAGAGAAAAAGTGGCAAGTATCTGTATCCAACATCATCAAAAATGAGCGAAGAATCTCAAGAAATCGAACACACAGGGTTGTCAGCGCCTGATATAGAAGAAGTTGGCGAAATGCTGCCAGCATATGAGATGATCTCCTTGATCGCAGTGGGCGGAATGGGAGTTGTCTATCTGGCTAGACAAATTTCTTTGGACCGTCACGTGGCGATCAAAGTTTTGCCTCGCGAGTTTGGTGACGATGCTACATTCCGCAGTCAATTTGAGACTGAAGCGAAGAGCATGGCCAAACTCAACCATGCGAACTTGATCCAGATTTACGACTTCGGTGAAGTCAATGGATACCTCTATATTATCATGGAGTTTGTGAAAGGTAAGTCGCTCTACCATTCATCTCACGGCATGGCGATTGACCCAGAAGAGACTGGCCGATTGGTAGCTCTGACATGTCGCGGCTTATCCAATGCGCACGCCAATGGCATTCTGCACCGTGATATCAAACCGTCGAACATTCTGCTCGACCCCACAGCCACACCAAAGATTGGTGATTTTGGTCTAGCTCGTCCTGTCGCTGACGGCGAAGGCGAAGAAGTTTTTGGCACACCTGGCTACACCGCGCCAGAGGTTGTGCATCACCCTGAGGCAGTTGACCACCGCAGTGATATCTATTCTGTGGGTGTGATGATGTATGAACTGCTCACTGGCGGCATGCCGGAAGACCCATACGAGTCACCATCTGAGATTGTTGATTGTGACCCACGTTACGACGCGATTGTCAGCCGAGCGATGGCGCCACTGCCAGAAGATCGCTACGAAAGCGCAGCTGATATGGCCAAGGCCGTTGAAGATCTCATGCGCGACATCGAGCGTGAAGAGGATGAGCCATTTAACCCACTTATCACAGCGGCTCCAAAATCTGGTGCTCGCCCAGCTCCACTGCGAACAGCAGCGGGAACAGGTGTGATTACTGGGGCCACAGGTCCGCTGACCGGGGCTACTGGCCCAATCACTGGCGCCACTGGCCACGCGACAGGTGCTCAAATGGCGATGTCGCAGTCTTCGAATTCGTCGACTGTCATGCGCAATATCGCGATTATCGTGATTCTCTTGATTGCGATCTATTACGCCATGGGCGCACTGGATCGTAAGAAGGCAAATGCCGAAGCCGAGCGCATTGCCATCGAGCAGAAAGACCAGGCGAAAAAAGATGCTCGTCTCAGGGAGATGCAAGAAGCTGAAGCAGCAAGAAAAGCCAAGAATGAAGCGGCTGCAAAAGCTCGTGAAGAGCGCTACAAAGCCGCCATTGCCGCCCAAGAACAGCGCGATATTTTAGCTCAGGAGATGAGAGAGCAAGAGCTCAAGAAAGAGCAGCGCCGCGAAGAACGTGCACAAGCAGCCTTGGCTCAGACCACGAAGCAGGAAATCCCAGAGGAGCCTGAGGTGATTGAGCTGCGCAAAAAAGGCAGAGAAGTTCTCAAACGTTACCGCAGTGAATTCAAATCTGAGTACGAAAATAACATCAAAAAGATGAACTTCGGCATTGGCGCCTACATCAAAGGATTGCCACACGGACGTCAGAAAAGTCTTCAGCCGTCGGTTGAGGCGATCAGCGAAAATGTGACCAACTTCAGGCTGAAGAAAGATGTGCCATTGAATCAAATGGTGCCTCAGATTCGTGAGCAAGTGCAGGATTGCCTGATGCGTCAGCAGAGCATTGATGCGGATTTCAAAGTCAAGGCGGGTAAGCTGAGAACTCATTATTATAAAAACCTCGATGAAATGGCCCAAAAGCTGCGTGCTGGAGGAGAAAACGAGCGTGCTAAGGCAGTGATGGCGGAAAAAGCCAAGTGTGGCGACAGCATTGATTCGTTCATCAAGTATATCAAAAATTCTAAGTAATTTATTGCTTCCGGCTTTGCGGAAATGCTGACACGCGCTAGCTTCGCTGCGTGTCAGCATCATCCCAGTCATCCCAGTCCCGATCCAAGAGCAAGTCATCCCAGCCAGCTGGAAAATCATCCGCTGATGGTGAGGTGATCCGCATTCGCAATGCCGAGCAGCATAACCTCAAGGGGATTGACTGCGACATCCCGCTTGGCGAGATCACCGTGGTCACGGGACCATCTGGCTCGGGTAAATCATCACTGGCATTTCACACTCTCTACGCCGAGGGCCAGCGGCGTTATGTTGAGACCTTTTCTCCTTACGTGCGGCAGTTTTTTGACCGCATGGATAAACCACGCGTTGGCAGCGTGGATGGCATTCCGCCAGCGATTGCTGTTGAGCAGAAAAACAACATCCGCACGACGCGCTCGACCGTGGGCACGCTCACTGAGGTTAATGATTACCTGAAGATCGTATTTGCCCGCATGGCGCGCGCATTCGACCCTGAGACTGGCGAGGAAATCAAACCGGACACGGTGGATGAAATCGTCAGCTGGGCAGAGGAAAATCAGCCAGCTGAAAACCTCATGGTGGTTTTTGCTGTGCCTGTTCCAGCTGGCACCCAGCCAGCGGAATTTTTCACCTTCCTCGAGCAGCAGGCGTACCTGCGTGTGTGGATCAATGGCCAAGTACTGCGCTGCGATGAGCCGCCAGCTGACGGACTAGAGCTGCCTGAAAATGTCTACGTGGTGCAAGACCGCGTCAAAGTGGGCGCGCGCAGCCGAGCACGATTGCGCGAGGCGCTGGAAGCCGCGTTCAAGCTGGGCAAAGGTGAATGCGCTCTGGTAGCTGGCGACGAGCTATTGCGCACATTTTCCAACCAATGGCTGAATGCCAGAACGGGCGAAAAACTACGTCCACCGAGCCCGGGTTTATTTTCCTTCAACCACCCGCTGGGCGCGTGTCCTACTTGCCGTGGGTTTGGCCGTGTGATTGGCATCGATTTAGAAAAATCAGTGCCCGACCCGAGCTTGTCGATCGCCAAAGGTTGTGTGAAACCATTTCAAACCGCGCGTGGCGCTGAGTGCCAGCGCGACCTCATCGCCGCGTGCAAATCAGCTGGCGTCGATACCAAAACACCTTATGCCGAACTCAGCCAAGACGACAAAAACTGGCTGATGTATGGCGACGAAGATGGCAAAGCCAAACGCAAAACCAAACGTCGCGGCGGCTGGTATGGCGTCAAAGGGTTCTTCGACTGGCTGGAAACCAAAACCTACAAAATGCACGTGCGCATTTTCCTCTCGCAGTACAAATCCTACACCACCTGCGGTGTGTGTGACGGTGGGCGTCTGCAGCCAGAAGCATTGGTTTATTCGGTAGCTGGAAAATCACTCCCCGAGCTGTGGGCGATGCCGATCAAGCAGCTGCAAAGCTGGCTCGCCGAGCTAGAGATTTCTCCCAGCCAGCTGGCTGATCGCTCACTCAAACATGCGCTCGACGAGTTCACCTCGCGGCTCCACTACCTAGTGCAGACTGGCTTGAGCTACCTGACGCTCGACCGCCCGTCGCGCACGCTTTCTGGTGGCGAAATTGAGCGGGTGAATTTGACCACCTGTCTGGGCGCGTCGCTATCGAATACCTTATTTGTGTTGGACGAGCCGAGTGTGGGGCTGCACCCACGCGACATCGCCGCGCTCATTGACGTGATCCAAGGGCTGCGCGACAAAGGCAATACTATCGTTGTCGTCGAGCACGAAGAGGCAATCATGAAATCCGCCGACCACCTCATTGACATGGGGCCAGCCGCGGGTGAGGGCGGTGGCGAGATCTGCTACGCCGGTCCGTTGAAGAAAAATGTCAAATCGCTGACGATGGATTTTCTTAGCGGCAAAAAACAAATTGCCACGCCTGAATCGCGCCGTCAGCCAGCTGGCATGATGTCCTTGCTGGGCGCCAGCTGCCATCATTTTGTCGGCGTGGATGTTGATTTTCCGCTGGGAGTATTTTGCTGTATCACTGGGGTTTCTGGTTCGGGCAAATCGACACTCGTTCACGAGCTGCTGCACCAGGCGGTGGCGGATAAACTCAACCAGCCAGTGTCCGAGCGGCAAGGGTTTGTGCGCGACCTCAAAGGCTGGGAAAGCCTCAAGGGAATCGAACTGATTGACCAGTCGGCTTTATCAAAAACACCACGGTCCACGCCAGCTGTGTTCATGGGCGTTTTTGCGCCGATTCGACAGATTTTTGCCGACTCGGTAGATGCCGTGGCCCAAGGGGTGACGCCTGGGTTTTTCTCATTCAACTCCGGCGATGGGCGCTGCCAGCGGTGCATGGGCAATGGATTTGAAAAAATTGAGATGCAATTTCTCAGCGACTTGTACGTGACCTGCCCAGAGTGCGCTGGTCGCCGCTACAGCAAGGCGGCGATGGATTTCCGTGTGCCGCTCGGTGAGGCGCAAATCCGCTACGACATTGCCGAGGTGCTGGAGCTCACGGTAGCTGAGGCATTGACGATTTTTGCTAAACCACCAGCTGGCTGCGCGCGCAAGATGGTGACGCAGTATCGCAAAATTTGTGAAGGTCTAGCCACCATGGCGGACGTTGGTCTCGGTTACCTACGTCTGGGGCAAGCGCTGAATACGCTCTCTGGCGGTGAATCTCAGCGACTCAAGCTGGCTGTCCAGCTAGCGCAGTCGCAAAAATCTGAGTCCACCTTGTTCATCTTGGACGAGCCGACTACGGGTCTGCATTTTGAAGATGTGCAGCGTCTGCTGGAAGTGCTGCAGAAGCTGGTTGATGCCGGTCACTCGCTCTTGGTCATCGAGCACCAGATGGATGTGATCAAATCCGCCGACTACATCATCGACATCGGCCCAGGTGCTGGCGCTGATGGTGGTCGTGTGGTCGCCACAGGCACCCCTGAAGAGGTAGCCGCTGGCGAGACGGAAACTGGCAAGTGGCTGGCGGAAATGCTGGCTGATAAGCGCGAGCAATTCAAAGCCAAGCGAGCGCGCAAAAATGCCGCAGCTGGAAAAATGGGCGCCATTGAGATTCACGGAGCGCGCGAGCACAACCTGAAAAATATCGACGTCACCATTCCTCACGACGAGCTGGTGGTGGTCACCGGCCTGAGTGGCTCTGGCAAGTCGACGCTCGCCTTTGATTTGGTATTTGCCGAAGGCCAGCGCCGATTCCTCGACTCGATGTCGCCATACGCACGCCAGTTTGCCACCCAGATGGAAAAACCAGATGTCGACAGAATCACTGGCCTGCCGCCAACCGTCGCTATTGAACAGAGAATTTCCCAAGGCGGGAGGAAATCTACCGTCGCCACAGTGACTGAGATTTACCACTTCCTGCGCCTGATGTACTCCAAGCTCGGCGTGCAACATTGCCCAGAAAGCGGCCAGCCAGTAGTCAGCCAGACGGCATCGGCTATCCGCGATACTCTGCGCCAGCTGATGAAGCAAGGCGAGCTGGTGCTCACCGCTCCGCTGCTGCGTGGCCGGAAAGGATTTCACACTGAATACGCCGAACGCTGCGCCAAGCTCGGCTACGAGGAAATGCTGGTCGATGGCGAGCTGATCCGCACCGAGGATTTCCAGCCGCTAGCGCGCTACAAAGCGCACGACATCGATGTGGTGGTGGCGCGTACCAGCCAGATGTCGGTCACCGAGCTAGGCGAAGCGGTTGACCGCGCGCTTGAGCTAGGCAAAGGCAGCTGCCGCAGCGCGGTGATAGATGCTGGCCAGCTGGCACCCATCCAGCTGGGCCGCGATGCCATGAGTAGCCATTCTACGGCGATGCTCAGTGAGGCCACGGGCCGGTCGTTTGAGCCACTCGACCCAGCGCATTTTTCCTACAACTCACCGCGTGGCTGGTGCCCGAGCTGTCGTGGCTACGGGGAAATCCCAGCGTCGCAGAAAAATAACAAACTGGACGTGGCTAAATTTGACTCGGTGCTGGATGCCGAAGTGGATGAAGAAAAACGCATGGACAAGGCCGACTCCGACGAGCTGGTGACTTGTCCAGCCTGTGAGGGCGCACGCCTGCGTGAAGACGCCCGCTGGGTGATGGTGCACGGTGTTAGCCTGCCAGAGCTGTCTAAGCTCACAGTGGTGGATGCTGGCGAGCTGGTCTCGCAGTGGAAATTTGGCCAGCGCGAGAAGTTGATTGCGCGCGATATTTTACCAGAAATCACCCAGCGACTGCATTTCCTCGATCAAGTCGGTCTAGGGTACCTACAGCTGGGGCGTTCAGCGGTCACGCTGTCTGGCGGAGAAGCGCAGCGGATTCGTCTAGCTGCCCAGCTGGGATCGAACCTGCGCGGCGTGCTCTACGTGCTGGATGAGCCAACGATTGGCCTGCACCCACGCGATAATGTCAAGTTGCTCGATACGCTGGAATCACTGCGCGCTAAGGGGAATTCCTTGTTGGTGGTGGAGCACGATGAGGAGACGATTGCCCGCGCCAGCCATGTCATCGAGCTCGGCCCCGGTGCCGGCATCAATGGTGGCCAGCTGGTGAAGACTCACGATGTGCCAGGGCTGGTGGAAGAAGCTGCTGGCAAATTTACCAAGCGCTCGATTCCGACGGTGAAAACCAAAGACGCGTGGCTGAAAGTTTTTGGTGCGCATTATAATAACTTGCAAGATATTGACCTGCGCATCCCGCTTGGCCGCCTTACGGTGATCAGTGGTGTGTCAGGATGTGGTAAATCATCATTCATGCGTGGTGTGCTGCGTCCAGCCAGCTTGCTCAATGCTAAGGGCGCGCAAAAATACACTGGCGAGAAGTATTGGAGCAAGCTCGAGGGCTTTGAGCATATCAAAACCAGCTTTGAAGTCGACCAGTCGCCAATTGGCAAAACCTCACGGTCGTGCCCAGCTACTTATGTGAAAATCCTCGACGACATCCGCGCACTCTACGCCCAGCTGCCAGATGCCCGCGTGCGTGGATTTGCCGCTGGCCGCTTCTCATTCAACAATGGCGACGGCCAGTGCCCAGAATGTAAAGGCAATGGTCGTGTCAAGCTGGAGATGGATTTCCTACCTACCACTTGGATTCCCTGCGAGGTCTGCGATCAAATGCGCTACAATAGCGCCACGCTGGAAGTCCGCTACCAAGGGCGCTCCATCGGCGAGGTCTTGCAGATGAGCATTGCCGAAGCCGCGGAGTTTTTCCAAAAACACAACAAACTCCACCGCGTGCTCCAGCTGCTCTGTGATACTGGCCTCGGCTACCTCAAGCTCGGT
This sequence comes from Persicirhabdus sediminis, assembly GCF_016595495.1. GTDB lineage: Bacteria > Verrucomicrobiota > Verrucomicrobiia > Verrucomicrobiales > Akkermansiaceae > Persicirhabdus > Persicirhabdus sediminis. The sequence goes on along the minus strand of NZ_JAENIM010000021.1, from coordinate 39,395 downwards.
CAGCCAAGCCCAACACTCAGCGGCGGGGAAGCCCAGCGCATCAAGCTCGTCAGCCAGCTGGCGAAAGGACGCGTCAAGCTCACGAAACAAGCGCTAGTTGGCAAAGGGAACTTATACCTCATCGAGGAGCCTAGCATCGGCCTGCACGTGCAAGATGTGCTACGCCTCATCGATGTGCTCCAGCGGCTCGTCGACGAGGGCCACACGGTGGTCGTTATCGAGCACAATGTGTCCATCATGCAGGCGGCTGATTACATGATCGATATGGGGCCTGAAGCGGGCGCGTTAGGTGGCAAGGTAGTCGCCCAAGGAACTCCGCAAAAAGTTTCCAAATCCAAACAATCACGAACTGCGCCATTCCTCAGAGGGGAATAATTTTGTTGGGGGGCTAGTATCGGCTATCAGCCCCTTTGTTAGCTGGCTCTGAGGCGTTTGTAGTGTCGGTGTTAGTTTGTCTAACTGTGTGAGGATTGCCCCGAATGACGCATATTTTACCACCCCTTATTTCTGATAGATCTGGGGGTGCTAAAACATGTGCAAATCTTCTGAATACGGCTAGATTAATTGCACAATAGCAAAAATGGGGTTTATAGTTTCACCGCCATGAGCACTACACATAAATCATTAGCAAAGTGGGTCGAAGAAATGAAAACTCTGTGTCAACCAAGCGACGTTCGCTGGGCTGACGGTTCAACAGCAGAGTGGGACGAACTTACACAGCTCCTCGTAGACGCTGGTATTTTCACAAAACTTAATCCTGAGAAGCGCCCAAACAGCTTCCTGGCACGCTCAGCACCATCTGATGTTGCTCGCGTTGAAGACCGCACATTCATCTGCTCAGAAAACGAAGCAGACGCAGGTCCAACTAACCACTGGATGGATCCTAAGGAGATGAAAGCTCTCCTCATGCCAAAATTTGAAGGCTGCATGAAAGGCCGTACAATGTACGTTATCCCATTCTGCATGGGACCTCTTGACAGCCCATTCGCCAAGATCGGTATCGAAATCACAGACAGCCCATACGTGGTTGTTAACATGCACATCATGTGCGACACAGGCGCTCACGTTCTTAAGCGTCTCGAAGAAGAGCAAGACGGCAAAGTAAACTTCAACCGTGACGGACACGGTGACTTCGTACGCTGCCTCCACACTGTTGGTGCTCCTCTCGAAGAAGGTCAAGAAGACAGCAGCTGGCCTTGTAACGACGACAAGTACATCACTCACTTCCCAGAAACTCAAGAGATCATCTCATTCGGTTCTGGTTACGGTGGTAACGCTCTCCTCGGTAAGAAGTGCCTTGCTCTTCGTATCGCTTCTTCAATCGGTCGTAAGAACGGTTGGATGGCTGAGCACATGCTCGTACTCGGCGTTGAAAGCCCTGCAGGTGAGAAGAAGTACGTTGCTGCTGCCTTCCCAAGTGCATGTGGTAAAACAAACCTCGCCATGCTCGTTCCACCAAAAGAGCTTCAAGAAGAAGGTTGGAAAGTTACAACAATCGGTGATGACATCGCTTGGCTGTGGCCACACGAAGACGGTTCACTCCACGCAATCAACCCAGAAAGCGGTTGGTTCGGTGTTGCTCCAGGTACTTCTTACGACTCTAACCCAAATGCGATGGAGTCAATGCTCGAGAACTCAATCTTCACTAACGTAGCCCTCACTGACGACGGCGACGTATGGTGGGAAGGTATGACTGACGAAGCTCCTGAGCACCTCATCGACTGGAAGGGCGAAGACTGGACTCCAGATTGTGGACGTCTCTCTTCACACCCTAACTCACGCTTCACAGCACGTGCAAGCCAGTGTCCTTCAATCGACGCTGACTGGACAAACCCAGACGGTGTACCTATCTCAGCAATCGTATTCGGTGGACGTCGTCCATCAACAATGCCACTCGTATACCAAGCTAAGTCTTGGGAAGACGGTGTATTCATCGGTTCTGTAATGGGCTCAGAAGTAACAGCTGCTGCTCTCGACGTAAAAGCTGGTAACGTTCGCCGTGACCCAATGGCAATGCTTCCATTCATCGGCTACCACGTAGGTGACTACCTGCAAAACTGGCTCGACGTTGGTGCTAAAGTTAAGAACCTTCCAGCTATCTTCAACGTAAACTGGTTCCGTAAGTCTGACGACGGCAAGTTCCTCTGGCCTGGCTTCGGCGAGAACACACGCGTTCTCGAGTGGATCCTCAAGCGTGCTGAAGGTCAAGTTGACGGTGTAGAAACATTCGTAGGTAACGTGCCTAAGTTTGAAGACTTCAACACTGCTGGTCTTGACTTCACTGAAGCTGACTTCAACGCAGCTATGGAACTTAAGAAAGACGAGTGGCTCACTGAGCTCAACACTCAAGACGAGTTCCTCACTAAAGTTGGCGACAAGCTTCCTAAAGTGATCCTCGAGAAGCGCCAAGAGCTCCTCGACCGCGTTAACGCTCAGTAATTTCGAAATACTCTCTCAGAGTAATTCATAAGCAATCAACCGCCTCGTTGCTCACGCAGCGAGGCGGTTTTTTGTTTTTTTAAGTCTGTAGTGAGCAGTGATCAGGGAACAGTGGCTGCGCTAGTTTTCAGTTTTCAGTTTTCAGTGACTTTCTGATAGATGACGCACCGCGAAAAAGGTTACGGGTTCAGGACATAGTTTAAAGTTTCATCGTATTGGAACTCACTCTTCTCTCTTCAAAATTCACTCTTCCGCAGGGTGCGTTACTTTTTTTCAAAAATCTCCGGCCAGCCCATGGCGCTGAAGGCGCTACAGAACAAAGCCCAGGGCTTCAGCCCTGGGATAAATGAGAGTCGTGATCGCGCCCTGAAAGGGAGCTAGATATCGTCGCATTCCGGCGAGCACAAAAAAGCGGAGAAGGATCTCCGCACTCCCAAAGCCTGCGGCAGAACTGCGGAACTGCTGAACTGATGTCCTGACCCGTACCCATCGTACTGGAACTCACTCTTCACTCTTCAAAATTCACTCTTCCGCAGGGTGCGTTACTTTTTTTCAAAAATCTCCGGCCAGCCCATGGCGCTGAAGGCGCTACAGAACAAAGCCCAGGGCTTCAGCCCTGGGATAAATGAGAGTCGTGAACGCGCCCTGAAAGGGAGCTAGATATCGTCGTATTCCAGCGAGCACAAAAAAGCGGAGAAGGATCTCCGCACTCCCAAAGCCTGCGGCAGAACTGCAGAACTGCTGAACTGCTGAACTGCTGAACTGCTGAACTGCTGAACTGCTGAACTGCTGAACTGCTGAACTGCTGAACTGATGTCCTGACCCGTACCCATCGTACTGGAATTCACTCTTCACTCTTCAAAATTCACTCTTCCCGCCGTTCAGCTAGCACAAAAAAGCGGAGAAGGATCTCCGCACTCCCAAAGCCTGCGGCAGAACTGCGGAACTGCTGAACTGATGTCCTGACCCGTACCCATCGTACTGGAACTCACTCTTCACTCTTCAAAATTCACTCTTCCGCAGGGTGCATTACTTTTTTCAAAAATCTCCGGCCAGCCCATGGCGCTGAAGGCGCTACAGAACAAAGCCCAGGGCTTCAGCCCTGGGATAAATGAGAGTATTGAACGCGCCCTGCAAGGGAGCTAGATATCGTCGTATTCCGGCGAGCACAAAAAAGCGGAGAAGGATCTCCGCACTCCCAAAGCCTGCGGCAGAACTGCGGAGCTGGCTGGGCTAGCTTGGTTTCATCGTACTGGAATTCACTCTTCTCTCTTCAAAATTCACTCTTCCAAAGGCAGGGTTTCATCGTACTGGAACTCACTCTTCTCTCTTCAAAATTCACTCTTCCAAAGGGTGCGCTTGCTAGCTGGCTAGACTTGGGTGATGGTTTGGCCATGCCTATGACCGTGAATAATCTAGCTGACCAAGATCCGTTTACCACCAAAGACGGATCAACCATCAGAAGCATTTTGGATAAAACCAATGCGCCAGTGCAAAAACAAAGTCTAGCAGAAGCTTTTCTGCCAGCTGGCTGCGCTACGGACCGCCATTACCACAAGCTGAGTGAAGAATTTTATTTCATTGTCAGCGGCGCGGGGAAAATGGAAATCAATGGCGAAGAGAAATTGGTAGGGGCGGGTGATGCCATTCTTATTCCAGCTGGAGAATGGCACCAGATTTCCGCGCAAGAGGACCTCTCCTTCCTCTGTTGCTGTGCGCCGCCTTATCAACACGACGATACCTATTTTGTGTAGCGCTGAGGCTAAGGTAGTTTTGGCTTGTCCTTAGTAAACTGAGCGTCGGCGTCATCCAGCGCATTCAGCATGCCGACGGCCATGGACTTGAGTTTTTCTGGCTGGCTGTTAGCGAGGTTGTTATCTTCGCTGGTGTCTTCTAGCAAGTTGAAGAGTTCATAGGCTTCAGCAGCAGGTTTGTTGTAGTGATAGACAAGCTTCCATGCTCCTTTGCGGTACACGGTAAACTCGGAGCTACGGTGCTCATGCGGGAAATGCATGAGGAAGCTGGTGCGCGGGCTAGCTGTGTTAGCTTCAGCTAGAGCTGGCAGGATATTATTGCCGTCGAGTTTGTGATCTGCTGGTGAACTTGCTCCCGCTAGTGTGGTGATAGTTGGAAATAGGTCCTCAATGCTGGCAAATCCAGCTGATTTGTGAGTGATCGCATTTTGTGCAATCGGCCAGTTTTTCTGTATTGGATGCTCTAGATTTGGTTTTGCCCAAGCGGCGATGAATGGCACGCGCATGCCGCCCTCGTAATAAGTTCCTTTTCTACCACGCAGCGGTGCAGAGCTGCCGATGTCGTAAACCACGTCACCTTTTCTGCCATCCACAGGGGCGTCTGAGCCATTGTCTCCTAGGAAAAAGATAAGTGTGTTTTCCGCTTGGCCAATTTTTTCGAGGTGGGTGATTAGATCGCCCAGCGACTTGTCCATACCTTCCACTAGGCTTGCGTAAGCTGGCATTTCTGATCCTAAGTCATTAGCGTATTTGTCTACGTAGCGTGGATCTGGCTGAAATGGTGCGTGCAGCGCATAGTGAGCGAAATGGAGGAAAAATGGTTTCTTCTCATCTACTGAGGAGTCGATGAGCTTACACGCTTCAATTGTTAGCGCGTCTGATAGGTGGGTGTTGGTGCCGTGGTATGCTTCGAGATTTGGGACCTGATAGAGCCCTTTGCCGTAGTTTTTTTCGCCGTAATAGCTATCTGGTCGCCCGATCGAGTTGCCGCCAATATTGACGTCGAAGCCGATGAATGTTGGGTCACTAGCTGGACTTTTTTGATTACCAAAGTGGGCTTTACCCACGTGATAGGTATTGTAGCCAGCTGGTTTGAGCACTTTTGGCAGGGTAATTTTTTCTGCGGTGATGCCATCCCATTGCCAGTCAGCTGGCCCTTCATTGCGTTTGCGTGGATTGATCCACTGGCTGCTGTGATGGCGAGCAGAACTTTGCCCAGTCATGATAGAAATCCTTGATGGTGAGCACACGCTGTTAGCGTAGAATGTTTCAAAACGATGGCCACGGGATGCCAACATTTCCATGGCTGGCGTATGGTAGTACTCGTTGAGTTTCTGAACCTCTGGCTGGCCTTGTTTGTCTGTTATGAAAGGCACGCTGGTATCCATCAGCCCCATGTCATCGATGAGAAAAATGATGACGTTAGGTTGTGTTGCTTGCTCGCTCTCGGCGGCGGTGGTGAGCTGGCTGGATGCTGAGAACGCTAGCAATAGGCAGCTGGAGAGGTGGCGAAATTTTGGGCGTAGTGAGAATGACATTGGCACGTATGGTGTGATTTTGTAGCGGGCTATTAATATAACTTGGCCGAAAGGTAATGGGATGGCTATCTATCAGTTGATTTGGCCTAAGGTAAAATGGGCTTATCTTTCATGTATTGAGCACCAGCTTGGTTCAGCGCTAGCTGCATAGATGCAGCCATGTGTTTGAGTCTTTCTGGCTGGCTACGGGCTAAGTTGTGAGCTTCTGTTGGGTCATCTAGCAAGTTGAATAGTTCGTAAGCTTGATCAGCTGGTTTGTTGTAATGATAGATGATTTTCCATGGCCCTTGGCGAAATACCGTAAAGTAGGAACTGCGGTGAGCGTGAGGGAAATGCATGAGAAACTCATTGCGCATGCTAGCGCTGTTTGCTGTTGCCAGCACACCGAGCATGCTGGAGCCGTCTAATGGATGACCAGCAGGCGCGTCGCAGCCAGCAAGCTCTAGCGTTGTTGGGAATAGATCTTCGATAGAGGCAAATCCATGCTCTTTGCTAGTGATTTGATTTTGCGCTAACGGCCATTTTTTCTGCAAGGCAGAGCTGGCTGTAGGTGTGACCCAGCTGGCAATGAATGGCACGCGCATGCCGCCATCGTAATGGGTGCCTTTTTTACCACGTAGCGGCGCAGAGCTGCCGATTTTCTGACTAACATTACTTTTGCGCCCGTGATAAGGCGCGTCAGATCCGTTATCGCCGAGGAAAAAGAGAATCGTATTTTCACCGAGACCCTTGTCTTCGAGGTGGCTGATGAGGTCGCCTAGCGATTTGTCCATGCCCTCTACCAGACTGGCGTAGGCGGGCATGAGTGGGTCAGCTTCGTCGCTGTATTTATCTGCGAAGCGTGGATCTGGCTGGAATGGCGCGTGCAGCGCGTAGTGGGCGAGCTGCAGGAAGAATGGTTTGCCGTCGGCTATAGACTTATCAATCTGCTTACAGGCTTCTATGGTTAGAGCGTCGGTGAGATGAGTATCAGTGCCATGATAGGCTTCTAAATGTGGAACATGATAGATGCCGCTTCTATAGTTATCTTTTCCAGAGTAGCTGGCTGGGCTGCCGATAGAGCAGCCGCCAATGTTGATATCAAAGCCAATAAATTTGGGGTCCGCCGCCGGGCTGTTGAGCGGACCATAATGGCCTTTGCCAATGTGAATGGTGCGGTAGCCATTTTGGCGGAGAACTTTTGGCAGCGTGACTTGGTCGGCTGCAATGCCATCCCAGCGCCAGCCGTCTGGCCCCGCATTTCTTTCATCTTGATTGATCCACTGGGTGCTTCTGTGTCTAGCGGAGCTCTGCCCAGTCATGATAGAAATTCGTGACGGTGAGCACACGCTGTTAGCGTAGAAGGTTTCAAATCGATGACCGCGCGACGCCAGCATTTCCATAGCTGGTGTGTGGTAGTATTGGTTGAGTGGATAGATTTTTGGCTGGCCAGCTTCGTCGGTGATGAAAGGCACGCTGGTATCCATCAGCCCCATGTCATCAATGAGGAAAAATATGATGTTTGGTTTTTCCTCAGGCTGGGCGCCTGTGCTCAGGCAAAGCGCGCCGGTAGTTAGGCAGGCGAGTGCATTGAGTTTGGTGATGGCCTGGCGGAAAATAAGTGTCATTGGCGTGCGGGGTGAAATAGCTCGCTGCGTGTGCTGGCGGTTGTCTGTGAAATGAATACGTCGTTAGGCCGCGGATTATTTCTTCTTTGCCTACATCTGGCTGGCGCAAAGGTGTTTGTGAGCGGGCTAAATTCGCGCTTGGAGCGGCGTTCGATCTGGCTTAGCGTGTGGGTGATGGCAAAAAAGAGAGCAAGCTGGGTTCAGGTATGTATGGGCCTATCAAAGACGATTCTTCATACGCGCGAGTTGCGACGTAAGATCTTGTTTCAGCTGCTCATATTTCTATTGATCATCGTAGTTTTGGGCGCGTGGCCGCTAGCTGGTTTCCTCGGCAAGCATGTCTGGCTCTTTGTGATTTGGTGGTTTGGCTGCGTTTTTTACACCTTGCTGGTGATCTTATTAGCCATCTACGACATGTTGATGGTGATGAAGGGACGCTAGCTGCTACGACGGGGCATTTTAGCTTCAGCTACTACGGGCTGAGTAAAAATGTTGCATTGTGACTAACGAAAAATGCCCGCGAGCTGATGACCATTAGAGGTCGATCGGCCCACGGGCATGAAGGTTGAATTGATTCAGCGTGTATTACTTGCTGATAGGAGTGAATACGATCTCCTGCTGAACAGGTTCACCAACTGGAACTTTCACTTTGCTAGAACCACCCCAGCGGTTACCAACACCACCGCGGTAGGCGTCAAAACAGACAGTATTTACGCCAGCTGGAACGAGGTTAGCTTCGTGGGCTACGTCGATGAGGTCAGCCATGTTGAATGGTGTCGCCATGAACTGGAACGGTGTTGAGCTGGTAGCACGCAGACCAACTTTTGCGTCAGCGGAAGTAATTTCAAGCCAACGAAGATCTGTGCGGTTGCCGCTTTCTTCCGGTACCACATAGTTGTGTGGCAGTGCGTCTACAGTGGAGCTGTAGATTCCGAGGTCAGCGCCGAGGTTTCTATCCGCATAGTTTTCGTGTGGTCCTCTGCCGTAGTAGTTCACCTGGCTGAGCTCTGGTGCAAAACCAGCTTTCACGCCATAACAGAAGACAGTACCGAAGCCAGTTTTTGGCAGGCCTTTAGACGGAATTGTTGTCTCTTGTTTGATGATAAGTTGACCGTCAGCGAGGACTTCATAGCTTAGTTTGTTGCTGAAGCTAGCTGGGCCTTTCTTATCTGGGGTAGGGAGTGGGTAATCCAGTTGCAGATCAATTTTAACACTTTGATCGGTTTGTGTTGCGACACTGAGTGAGGCAAGTTTTGGATTTTCATTCATTTTCAGAATGGCTGTAGAATGCGCACGTCCTTTTTTGTGACCATTGAGGGTATTGGCACGGTGGAAGTTAGGCTTCAATGGAGCTTTGAGAAGTTCCTGTTGCTTCACTTTGTATGAGCTGATGAAACCAGTCTTTTTATCAACAGTGATCTGAGCTGGGCCAGCTGTAACGACTACGCTGGTTTTGCTGTCATCTACTTTGATAGAACCTGCTTTTGCTACTGGCTGAACACCCTGGCTGTATGGCTGAAGGACAGTTTCATTAGAAGCGATGCGGTATCCTTTTTTCTCCCAGCTGGTATCTTCAGCTAGCAGGCTGTCAAAACGGAGCACGTACTCGTGGCCTTTCTCTAGCTTGATAGCGCTGAGGTCAGGTGTGTAGATGTATTTGCCTTCTTTGTTAGCTTTGAGTGCTGGAACTTGTTGACGATGTACTTCCTCGCCGTCCTTAAGAACGATGGTGAAGGTGTCTAACTCGTTGATGTCAAGATTGTTGAATTCGTTGATGAATTCGTAGCTGCCAGCCGTGGCTGTTGGTTTTGCCCAAATGGACTGGTAACACTTCTGAACTTCGAAGAGCTGTGGGTTAGGTCTACGGTCAGCTGTGATGATGCCGTTAATACAGAAGGCTTTGTCGTTTGGTGAGTCATTGAAATCACCACCGTAGGCCTGAATGATATTGCCAGTTTTTTCATCCTTTTTGTACAGAGCTTGGTCTACCCAGTCCCAGATGTAACCACCTTGAAGGAGCTCGTGCGCTCGGATGGTCGCCCAGTACTCGTCGAGGCCACCCACACTGTTGCCCATTGAGTGAGCGTATTCACAGAGAATTGCTGGGCGGCGAGTTTTTGGATCGGCTGCTGGGATCTTGAACTCAGGTCCATACTTGCTGCTAGCTGCGTCTACGGCTTTGCCTGTTGCATAAGCGGCTAGGCGTTCAGGTGGTGCATACATTGGAGCCCAGAAATCAACGTAGTCGTCAAAGCCTGCGCGTTCGTAAGCGACGAGTCTGTTGGATTTATCTAACTCACGGATTTTAGCTACTGCAGCACGGTAGTTGATACCGTTGCCACCTTCGTTACCAGGTGACCATTGGATGATAGACGCGTGGTTTCTGTCGCGCAGAACCATACGCTCGACACGGTCAACGTGTGCATTCATCCAGCTTTCATGTTTGGCGAGTGATTTGGCGCCGTACTTCATGCCGTGGCTTTCATTGTTAGCCTCGTTGCAGACGTAGAGACCGTACTCGTCACAGAGTTGGTACCAACGTGGATCGTTGGCGTAGTGAGCAGTACGTACAGCGTTGATGTTGTGACGCTTCATGAGCATGATGTCTTTGAGCATCATTTCCATGGTGACAACGTGGCCGATTTCAGGGTCGTGCTCATGGCGGTTAACACCTTTCACAAGGATAGTTTCACCATTGATAGTGAAGAGCCCTTTGTCGTTCATTTTAGCTTCTCTGAAGCCAATGCGGTAAGGAACGGCTTCGGTAACTTTGCCGTCTACCAGCTGCTGCATGTAGAGTGTGTAGAGCTCAGGAGTTTCAGCAAACCACTTCTTCGGCTCGCTAACTTTTTGCTTCCACTCGATGTTAGCGCTTTCGCCGCTGTTTACCGTGACCGTATCAGATGTCCACTGGTGAAGTTCTTTGCCTTCACTATCAACCAGACTAAACTTCAGCTGGCTAGATGCTTTTTCTGAGTTGTCGTTACGCAGTTCAACGTCGACGGATAGGTCTGCATCTTTCCAGTTAGAGTCAAAGGTAGTGACTACTGAGAAGTCGCGGATGTGAAGTTTTGGTTTAGCAATGAGCTCAACGCTTCTGAAGATACCGGACAGGCGCCAGAAATCCTGACACTCGAGGTAGGAACCGTCACTGTGGCGATAGAGTTCTACGGCGATGGTGTTGTTCCCATCTTTGAGGTAAGGATTCAGTTTGAACTCAGCTGTTGTGCGGCCTCCTTGTGAATAACCAACTTTTTCGCCATTCACCCAGATGTAGAATGCTGAAGCTGCGCCATAGAAATTAACGGCGACTTCTTTGTCTTTCCAATCAGATGGAATGGTGAAATCACGGCGGTATGAACTCACCGGGTTTGGTTCGCGTGCGGTGAGCGCATCTGCTGAATGCGGCTCCATGACGAATGGTGGGTTTGGCTTGAATGGGTAGGTGGTGTTCACATAGAGAGGTGTACCGTAACCTTTCAGCTCTACGTTAGATGGTACGTCGATGGTGTCCCATTTGCTAACGTCATAGCTTGTTTTGTAGAAATCAACGGGACGCTTATCTGGATGATTGACCCAGTGGAATTTCCATTTGCCATCGAGGCTTTGAGTCCATGGTCCATGTTGACCGTCGATTTTCCACGGCTGACTAGCTAACTCATAGCTAGGGTATGAGTAGAAGAAGGCGTGGGCATCTTCTTTGTTTTTACCAATCATCAGCTCGTTTTCCCAGTCGGGAGCGGAGCCAGCATTAGCGGATGTTCCAGCCAGGATGGCTGTGGCCGCTAAGGCGCAGGTTTGTTTCCAATTTGTTAGTTGAGTCGTCATGAATTATCTTTTGCCGTGTTTACAGGGGGGGGGATGACATATCAATACGCGTCAAATAAGAAAAAATTATGCGCAGGTGAGGATACTATCAAAAAAATAGAATATAGTACCACCTAGGGGCTGCGGGGTGGCTGCCTTTTTTGCTAGCTCAGGGCACAAAAAAAAAGCTGCCCGCTTGGGCAGCTTTTTGTAAATGAATAGGCGATCTAGTTAGTATAGATTATTCCTTATCGCCTTCGGCTTCAGGAGCGCGCTGCTTTTTTGGCAGGCTGATGGCTTTCTTCTGCTTGCTTTTAGGCAATGAGATTTTAATTGGTTTCTCTGAGCTACTGCCGGCAGCAGGGTTGATGTTGCCTGAGCTACCGGTGAGGGCCATGTTGATCTCGTTGATAATGTCTTCAGGGTTGTTCATTTCCTGAGGCATATTTGCCAGCATTTGCTCGAAGTGAGACATGTTAGCGCTAGAGCGGAACAGGTTGCTGAGCGTCTCATTGTCGATATTGTTCATGAGGTCTTCGAACAAGACGTAGGCCTCATTTTTGTATTCGACGAGTGGATCTTTTTGCCCCTGAGCACGCAGGTGAACACCTTCGCGCAGCGCATCCATGTTGTAGAGGTGTTCCTGCCAGAGTTTGTCGATGGCAGTCATGATGATCTGGCGCTCGCTATAGTCGAGCATGCCTGCATCTGCACCTTCGTTTTTCAGCTCGTAGGCTTTGGTGACTTCCTCGATGATGAACTTGGCATTGCCTTCGCTATCGCGGTCAGCAAATCCACAGCTATCGATATCTAGCTGGAGTGGGAATGTTGAGTTCACCCAGTTGAGCATTTCAGCCAGATCTGGAGATCCTTCGTCACGCTCTTCCATGAAGTGATAGACTCGTGCGCTGATCGCTTTGTCGATGACTTCGTTAATTAGGTCGCGTGGATTTTCTGACTCGAGAACTTCGTTGCGGTAGCCGTAGACGACTTCACGTTGTTGGTTCATCACGTCATCGTAGTCGAGCACGCGCTTACGCATCATGTAGTCACGTTGTTCTACGCGCTTCTGAGCTGTCTCTACAGATTTGTTGAGCCACTTGTGCTCGAGCGCTTCGCCGTCTTCCATGCCAAATCGATCCATCATGGCAGTCATGCGGTCAGCGGCTGCGAAGTTGCGCATCAGATCATCCTCAAATGAGATGTAGAACTGGCTGCGACCTGGGTCACCCTGACGAGAACAACGGCCGCGTAGCTGGCGGTCGATACGACGTGATGGGTGACGCTCAGTGGCGAGAACGAAGAGTCCGCCAGCTTCAGGTACACCTTCACCGAGTTTAATATCGGTACCACGACCAGCCATGTTAGTAGAAACGGTAACCGCTCCTTTTTGACCAGCGTTTCTAACGATCTCAGCCTCCTGCATGTGTTGTTTGGCGTTGAGAACCTTGTGAGGAATCTTAGCGCGCTGCAGCATGCGTGATAGAGTTTCGGAAGATTCAACAGAGGCTGTACCAGCGAGTACTGGCTGGCCTTTGTCGTGGGCTTCTTGAATTTTCTGCACCACCGCATTGTATTTCTCACGGCGAGTTTTGAAGACCTGATCGTTTTCGTCGATGCGCTGGTTCGGACGGTTAGTCGGAATTGGTAGAACGTCGAGTCTGTAGATGTCGTGGAATTCAGCCGCTTCAGTTTCCGCAGTACCCGTCATGCCGGCTAGCTTCTGATAGAGGCGGAAGTAGTTCTGAATGGTAATGGTGGCGTAGGTTTGAGTTTCGCGTTCAACTTCTACTCCTTCTTTGGCTTCAACTGCTTGGTGGAGGCCATCTGACCAACGGCGACCTGGCATTTCACGACCTGTGTTTTCGTCAACGATAACCACTTTGTTTTCGCTGATAACGTATTCCACATCTTTCTCATACAGGCAGTAGGCCTTGAGGAGCTGAGAAATGGCGTGAATCTTGGTACCTTGATTGTCGAGGCGCTCTTGCAAGCTCTGCTTGTTAGCGAGTCGTTCTTCTTTGCTGAGGCCTTCGTCGGCGTCGAGCTCAGCGTAGGCGGTGCCAAGGTCTGGGAGAACAAATGCCTCTGGATCTTCTGGGTCTAGCAGGTTGCGGCCCATTTCCATGAGATCAGCATCGTGTGCTTTTTCATCGATGGTGTAGTAGAGCTCTTCCTTGATGGCAAAGAGGTCGCGTTTCTGCGAATCTTGGTACATGGAAAGCTCGGTCTTTTCGATCAGGCGGCGAGCGTCAGGCTCTTCCATGAAGCGCATCAGCTGACGGTTGCGTGGGTTGCCCAGCTTGATTTTGAAAAGTGCGCGTCCAGCGGTTTCAAAGTCTTCAGCTTTGAGCGCTTTTTTCGCTTCTCCAGCGAGCTCGTTGCAGAGCACGTTTTGTTTTTTGACCAGCTGCTCGACGAGTGGTTTGTAGAGCGGGTATTGGTCGGAGTTAGAAACGGTAGATGGACCTGAAATGATGAGCGGTGTACGCGCTTCATCAATGAGGATGGAGTCCACCTCATCAATAATCGCAAAGTAGTGGCTGCGCTGCACTTGTTCTTCTTTTGAAGAAGCCATGCCGTTATCACGAAGGTAATCAAAGCCAAACTCGGCATTGGTTCCGTAAGTGATATCGCATTCGTACTGCTCGCGGCGCAGGTGCGGTGGCATCTGCCCCTGAATACAACCAACTGAGAGACCGAGGTAGCGGAACACAGCTCCCATCCAGTCGGAGTCACGGCGTGCGAGGTAATCGTTAACGGTGACGACGTGAACGCCGAGACCAGTTAGTGCGTTAAGGAAAACGGGTAGAGTAGCGACCAGAGTTTTACCCTCACCGGTCTGCATTTCTGCAATCATGCCGCGGTGCAGTGCAATACCGCCGATCAGCTGGACGTCGAAGTGAACCATTTCCCACGTCATGGTTGTGTCGGTGACATTGATCTCTGAACCACACAAACGGCGTGCTCCATTTTTCACCGCCGCGTAGGCTTCTGGTAGAATTTCGTCGAGGTACTTGGCGCGTGCGCGTGGAAAATCGTCTTCGATCTCGGTAAATGCTTTTTTACCAGCTTCGATAGATTCTACCGAAGCATCACATTTTGGCAGTGATGAATATTCTGAGCGCAATGAGTCAAGGCGCTCGTTCATGAGTTCGGCGACGGCCTCGAGCTGCTCGCTATCCATTTGCTCAAGCTGACGAACAGTGGGGGCACCGAGTGGAAGATAGCGATGTAGGTGCTTTTGCCAGCCTTGAACTCTGGCTTGAAGTGCCTCCTCAGATTCTTTCTGATAAGCCTCTTCGAGTTCGTTAATTTTGGCGACGACAGGGGCAAGGCGCTTCACTTCGCGCTGGTTCTTACTGCCGACGATTTTTTGGAGAATCCACTTGAGCATGATGTATTACGCGTTGTTAATGATTAACGCGCGATTTGCATACACATCTGTAGCAACTTATGCAAGCCAACGGATGGATTTTGGCCATTAATAGTCCAGTTAGGGGCGATTAAGGTCCAAAATGAAGACTTCACGGAGTAATTCCTTGCGGTCAAACGCTTGCGCAGGTTGGCGGCTGTTGAGCTGTCTCCGCCAGCCGCGAGATGCTGACTCGACAGCGCTGGGCATTCTAGCTAGCGTCCAGCTTATGGATTTACAGTCCTTGTTAAACGACGCTGCTTTTTGGATTAGAGATCACCTTCGTGAGGTGACCTTCGCGTGGATTGCGTCATTGTTAGTTATCTATGGTAAGGAGCTAACAAAATTTGTAAAAGGCATGATCTCCAGCTGGATGTTTGTGCTGCGTGTATTAGTTTTTGTTTTGGTCTGTGCCTTTGGGTACGGCTGGCTGGCTATCAAATGCGCGGGGATACTAGCTGCTTACCTCAAGGGAATGAATGATTTAAACTTATGTGCCATCGTTCTCATCGCCTTTTTCATCGTCGGCATATTAGCCGATAGAAGAAACCATATCTAATTACTCAGACGTGTCCTCCAGATCAGGATTGATTTTTAGCAGGGCACCTTTGAGGCGGCTGATGTAGTCGCTAGGAAATGACCAAGTTGTATCGTCATCAGAGCGCACGAGTCCTCGTTCAGCTGGGCTCATGTTAGTTGACGTGGCGATGAGGATGTCACTGCTCACCCATGGTGAGGCGCGAAGATAGCCGTGGCCATTGGCTTTGGTAGAAAACGCAGCTTTGCTAACATCAACGAACTGTAGAGATTTACTGTTTCGGATGTAGCGGTGAACTTCGTCAGAGATGTTGTCATCTGGCAGCGCCTGGCCTAGGCGACGTCTGCCGTTGAGCATTTCTGGGATGCTAAGCGCTTTATCTCGGCTATTTTGATAGACGATTAGATGGTCAACAATTTGGTCCGCACCATCAGCAATTTTACCCGCAAAAATGCCTCTATCAACATCGCTGGCCATCAAAACAACATTGCCTAACTTTAGCTGACTTTTTCTTTGGCTAGCTGATAGGTGTTGAGTTTGCAGGGCCATATCGCCTAGCGCATCTACCACCATGCGCGTACCTGCGCTGTAGCTGATGATGTGGATGCGTCGCGCATCAGTTGAACTTGCTAGATAGTTAAGGAATATACGGAAGTTATGTGCTGAATACGAAGCCGTTTCTGAGTCACCAATATAGGCGAGCGCCTTGGGCGTTGCGGGCCACGAGTAGGCGACAAAAACACCTTCATAGCCAGTGAAATGCCAGAGTTCAGCGGCGATGAGAATTGGGTTCTCAAAGGTCACTTTGTAACCGTGGACGTATAAATAGATGTCCTTGTGGTCGGAACGGTGGAGCTTGTTATTAACTTTGTTAGCGAAAGTTCTACCAGCTATGTCTGCATCAACATCAAATGATTTTGGTCTTGTGTGCAGGGGAGTGACCGATTCCTTGAGCACACCAAACTCGTCGACTGAATCCACGCCGATAGGATATTTTTCACTGCGATCTTTGAGCAATGAAACATCATAGAGGTCATTCAGTGTGAGCAAAGTATCCTGTAAGCCGACCTCAGCTTCCCCTAGGCGAAGAACATTACCGCGTGAATTTTTGTAGTAACTTTGTTTGCTGTTTTTATCAGCTGGCTCTCTATCTGTTGCGTATAAGATAGAGTTTTCATGCAAGATTTTCTCCTTCGTTGATTCTTTTATCTGCAGACCTGTTTCGGTGAATGCCGCTGGCGCCGGCATTAAATTTAAGGTCGTTAGGTCTCCTCGACCACACGAGCTAACGGAAAGTGTTAGCAGGATCATGGCGCCAGCACGGATCCATGATTTATTGAAGCGGTGGAGCAAAGGTTTGTTCTTTGCTTGGCCACAGCTTGAGTGTGGAGAATTCATCTTGGGTGAGCAGATAGTTGGCTGGAAAAGCCAGAGTTACGATAGGTGCCGATTAAGCAGAATCGTCGTCGTGATCTTCAGCTGAACGGGCAGCCATTTTATCGTCAAGGTAGAGCAGGCCAGTGATGTCGTCGCCAACTTTTTTCAGCAAGGCGATGACGTCTTCGAAGCTTTTCTCTTCTTCGACTTGTTCGTCGAGGAACCACTGCAGGTGGCTCTTAGTAGCGTGATCATTGAGCTGGGTTGCCAGCTCGTAGAGCTCGTTGATAGAGTTTGTATTGTCGCGCTCCATCAGCAGTGATTTTTCAAAAACATCTAGCGGTGAGGCGAATTCGTTAGTTGGCTGAGGAATTGCATCTAGTTTGATGATGCCACCTCGGTCTAGCAAGTAGTTGAGGAGTTTTGTTCCGTGAGCTTGCTCTTCTTGGTGTTGTAGACGCATCCAGCTGGAAAAACCATCGAGGTTTTGTTCGTCTAACCATAAAGACATGGCCAAGTATGACCAGGCTGCTGAGAATTCTTGATTGATCTGGGAGTTGATCGCGGCGGCTAATTTGTCGTCTATCATTGTATTAGGGTCTTGTTTGTGGGTTTGTTTGCCAGCGGGAGCCAGCTAGAGGGATTTTTTGTAGCGGATGATTCCTTCGCCAATGCCTTCAGCAACAGAATGTCTGAACCAGCCTTTTTTCATGCGCTTGCGCTCACGGCTGTGGGTGACAAAGCCGCACTCAACCAGTACTGCTGGGCTGCGGGTATTGCGGATGACGTAGAAGCGTGAATGTTTGACGCCGCGGTTGATGGTATTGATCTTGTTCATCATGCCAGCCTGAACGTAGGTCGCCAGTCGTTTGCTGCGGCTAGAATAATAATGAGTCTCGATGCCGTGTGGGTCGCGCTTCCAGGTGTAGTTGTAGTGGATGCTAACAAAGATGGAGTTGCTGTAGCGGTTCGCTTTAGAAACTCGACCTGGTAGAGAGATAAAGGTATCGCTGCGGCGAGTCATTACCGTGCGAATTCCGCGTGATTTCAGGTAATGTTCGAGGCGTAGTGCGGTGTCTAACGCGAGGTGCTTTTCGTAGACTTTACCTGAGTGGCCGCCCAAATCGTGGCCGCCGTGGCCTGGGTCGATAACTACCGTACTAAACGCCGAGGCGCTGTGAGTTAGGCTTAGGGTGAGTGCTGCAATGGCAATGGCAGCTAGCCGGCGCAGAGGTTGAGGAATCATGGTAAAGTCAGGTGAGCGGGTGGTTGTTAGCAGTCGACTTAGTTATTGTAAATAATGTCTGGGCGATCAGAAGCTTTTTTAATGGCATTGCGTTTTTCTGCCTCAGCCTTTGGATCATAGGCTACACCACCTCGGGTGAGAACTGCCCCACCTTCTAAGGTCTCGAGGTATGGGTCGCCAACGGCACCGCGTTTGGTGAATGATTGATCGATGATCTGTCCGTTGGTGTTGATTGTTAGGTGTTTGTAGGTAGATGGGCTGATTAGATAGAGCAGGTGAAGGTTGTTGTCACCATCCAGCTTGATGTCTGGGTTGCGGAATAGCTGAGCGCCGCCGAGTGAATAGGTGACGCGGTTTTGACCTGTCTTGACGTCTTTAATGCTGATGTATAATTCCTCGTGGCTATCTTTGTTAGCTTGGCGACCAGTATTAAAGCGCAAAACTTGGTACTCGATAGATGAGTTCCTCTGGCCTGGGATGCCCACTACTTGTGAGAAAATTTGCGGAGCATTGGTGACGGTGAACGGCACTCTGTTGGAGATGTATGATTCAACGCCAATGCCCTGAGCTCTTACCATAGCGGTGGCATGATAGTTGCCGTATTGTTGGATCAGGTAGCTCTGGCTGATATTTACGTTACGCTTGACGGTTTTTCCCGCTGGGATGTTTACCGCTTGGAACATGACTTTGCGGCCGGCAATGAGATCGCGGCGCGAATGGCTTGTGACATTAAATGTGAGCCAGCTTTGGTCTGGTGTGCTCTGCAGGGTAATGTCTCTGCCGGTGCGGTTACTGAGCTGCAAGGTGGCAGTGATAGGCTCATGAATGACGTACTGAGGTTTATTCATGATAAGTCTAACTTCGACCTGAGCGTGTAGGCTTAGCATGCTCACCAGCAGGGTGATTAGCGCGAGGATGGATTTGGATTTAGTCATGGGAAATGGTTTATTTTGTTGGTGGTGTATCAGCTACCGTACGGAATCCGAGATCGGCTTGGCGAGTATTTCTATCAGTGTGCCAGGTGCGCGTTAGAGCACCGCGTTGTGGTTTGAGGAATGATCCACCGCAGCTGAGGAATTGTTTGCTGGCGAGTGGGTTGCTAGGGTTGATGGCGCTTTTTCTTGTCCACTCTCTGACATTTCCAGCTAGGCCGTATAGTCCAGCTGGAGTTTTATCAGTAGATGAGTGGTCAACTTCGCCCCAGTCAGAGGCGGCTAAAGTATTGGGATCAAAGGCTTTGAGCGAGGCTGCTGTCATCCATTCTTCTTGTGATGGAAGACGTTGGCGAGCCCAGTCCGCGTAGGCGTAGGCGTCCCACCAATCGACGTAGGTCACTGGTGAGTTGAGGCTCATTATTCTGCCGTCCCATTCGCCACCTGACTTAGCGGCTGCATACATCTCGTCCCAGTGGTCTGGTAGATGGCTGGTTTTTTCAGCTGGCTGGTCGTCGTGAGCGTATGGGTTATTCATACCTTCTTCTAGCATATCAATGGTTGCTAGAAACTTGGCGTATTCAGAAATGGTGACTTCGTGAGCTGATACCCAAAATTCTTGCAGGCGCATTTTGCCGCCATCGCGCAGCGGATAGGCACCAGTTGGGACGTGAATCATGGTGGTAAACTCACGGGCCTTGGATGGTTTTTGCTCATCTGGGCGGTTGCTGATAGCCCAGATGGTGCCGCCAGCTAGGATTGCTGCTAGACCGGCGATGGGTGCCCATTTAGCCAGCGCGTTTGTCTGGTGGTGGCGCATCTCATGGCTTTGGCTTTTGCTCAGGTAGGATTCAACTTCTCTGGCGAGGTCGTCGATTTTTTGCCAGCTGAGTGGATTGTCGACGCGATCTATCATGAATCCCAGCAGTGATGCTGTGCGCGTAGATCCTGGCTGGTTTTCACCTAGCAGAGAAATCAGTGCTTTCGCGAGAGATTGTTTATCGGCGGTGGTTTGCTCTGGCTCAACTTCACCTACGGTGGCGAGGTTGCGCAGGCGGCAGTGGCAGCGGCTGTCCAAGTGGATGTGCCACGGCTGTAGTGGCTCGCTGGCAATCTGATGTTTTTTCAGATACATGGCGACGCTAGCAATCTGCCTAACGATGTGAATAACTTGTTTGGGAGTGAGCGGCTCTGAGCGGTCTATGAAATCTTGCAGTGTCTCATCAGTGAGCCATTCGTAGGCGTAGAAGTGATGGTCATCGTGCTCTACGACTTCGATGATAGACGATACGAGTGGGTGGTCGACCTTGGCTTGAGCTCGCACGATGGCGATAAAATACGGTCGGGCGTTAGCGTCCGCTAGCAGCTCTGGCTTGAGGTAGTCTACGCCAACATACCGTTGCACGGAGAGCTGGAAGGCTTTCCATGTTTGGCACAGGTTAGACTCGGCAAGGGCGGCGTCGAATCGGTAATCCCCTATAGATTGTCCGTTATTGGGTGCTTGCATTTGGTATATCGTCTTGGCTAGCTGGAGTGTATGGGCAGGCTCCAATTATTCGTAATCAGGTAGTGGTGGCAATAGGGGAAGATTGTCGTAGGCGTTGGTATCGTCTTTGCTTGGAAGTAGCCCTTGTTGTGGGAAATCAGGCAGCCACAGCGGCATGTCGTTATTTTGGGTATCGCTGCCTTGGAAGCTGTTAAGGCGGCGCGGAAATGCTTGTTGGTCAATGACGGTGCCGTCGTAAACGAGCTCGATGACTTGGCCGTAGTACTCGCGGCGACCACCTAGCAGGTGAGCGTCGATGGAGTTTGTCTCAGGCACATGGTAGATGACTTCTAGCAATTCTTCGCGGCTGGAATCCTGCCAGTTGACTGGTTCGCGCAGCCAGATTTTTTCAATCTCGCTGTTTGGCACGATGGAGCGTTGGATGTCGCGGCCACTCACTCTATCAAAGAAATGAACGCGGACTTCGATTAACTCAAGGTTGATGTCGTGATTTGGTCTAGCTAGCAGAGGGATGGTGACTGTGATGGTTCTATCGTTGTTGGATTTGCGTGAGGCCACGGGGCCGATAGATAAGTCGAACGATGAGGCTACTTGTGGCATGTCGATGCCTTTGGTGAGTTTGTTAGCGGCCAGCGGGAAGTATTCGCCAGCGGCGATGCCCATTTGTTGTACTAGGCTGTAGTAGTCTGCAGCTACGCCTTCCATGCCCATGTCCTCGTGAATCAGGCCAAGCTGATAGAGTACGGCGGCTTCAGCAGGGTCGATGCCCTTTGCTTCTTCGAGTTTGACGAGAGCATTGATGAGGTCGCCGTCGAGGTGGAGGTTTTGTGCCTGCTCTACGAGCTGGGCGACTTCAGGGTTGGCGATGTTGTGAGGTTTAAGATTTTTTCTAGTGATTTCGTGTTTTGGCACGCTGGCGATGCCGGTGCCCTTGGACGATGATGATTTGCTAGTTTGGCTGCTAGGGTTAAGTGTTAGGTCTGGGCTGCCGCCAGCTGGGTTAAAGTCGCGCAGTGGTGGCACTTGCATGTCGTCGTCCATGGCGGCGAGGATTTCCTCGATACTGCGAGTGTGTGCAGGATTTGATGTGGCCGCCAGCTGGGTTGCAGGAGGAATGGTGACTGGTTGGGAATCAGTTGGTTTGAGAGGGATTGAGTTCAAGGCGATGGCGGTGCCAAGCGCAATCAGCTGGCAAAATGCAAGCAAGGCCAGAACCCAACAGGCGATTGCGAAGGTAGGCCGCAGCGCCTTTACTTCTGGGATTCTTTGAGCATCAGTCATATCAGGTGTGGAACTTAGGAAGTTCGTAAGCGTGTGTCAACACGGCAAGACGGTTCTTTCATACCCGTGTTTATCTGGGGCGAAATTTGCCTCTGATGACGGGCATTTTCATGCGGGGTAATGGTTGGCAGAGGGTGGATTTTTTTCCCCTGTGTGTGCTCCGCGGCAGCTGCTGAGGTGTAGCAATTTCCCGCGGCTGGGATAATTGCGAAATTATCGTGATCCTCGCTTGCACATGGCGGCGAAATTTTGCTTGATGCGCGTGCATGATATCCACCTTTCCATTGGTCGCGCCAGAACTGGTTCAGCTAGAATTCTCACCCGCTGAGGTGGTGGCTGGATTGCAGCATCTTGACGGGGTGGTTTTTTACGATTCAGCTGGCAACTTTCCCGCTGACAATGATGGGCGGTATTCTATCATTGCTGCTCAGCCAGTGTCTATTTTGTCTGGTTGTTTGTATGATGCGGATGATTTTTCTCAGCTGCAGGAGGTGATGGAGCTCACTGAGCTGGCATTTGCCAATCTGCAGCTTGGGCCGGCGACTTTTCCATTTCCGCTAGGTGGCTTATTTGGCAGTGTCGACTACTCTGGCGAGTATTGTTTTGGTTTGTACAATCAGGTTTTGGCCTACGATCACCTAGCTGATCAATGGTGGCAGATTGGCCAGCTGGCGAGTGAAATGCTCACTCCAGCTAGCGACTCGAATGGTTTTGAAATGGGTGAATTTCAACCACAGATGCAGCGGGCTGACTACATCGCCAAGGTGGATAGAATTAAAGAATACATCGCAGCGGGAGATATCTATCAGGTGAATCTCGCGCAGAAATTTTCCGCTCATGTTAGTGGTGGCTCGCTGCTGCCTCTGTACCAATCACTGCGTGAGAGCTCGCCAGCTCCTTATGCGCTGTGGATGCAGCTAGCTGGCCGCGAGGTTTTATCTTCATCGCCGGAGTTATTTTTGAAAATGCACGGTCGGCGCATTGAGACGCGTCCGATCAAAGGAACACGCCCACGCTGCGACGATGCCGAGCAGGATGCGGCGATGGCACGCGAGCTGGCTGAATGCGAAAAAGAGCGCGCGGAGCTGGTGATGATCACGGACCTAGAGCGCAACGATCTGGGGCAAGTTTGTGAATTTGGCAGCGTGCAAGTTGATCGCATGCTTTATGTCGAGCGGCTCGAGCAAGTGTACCATCTGGTTTCTAGCGTGAGCGGCGAGCTGCGCGAGGGCATTTCTCACCTGGAGGCGCTGCGCGCGTGTTACCCTGGCGGCAGTATTACTGGGGCGCCAAAAAAACGTGCGATGGAGATCATCGACGAGCTGGAGCCGGTGGCGCGTGGATTGTATACGGGCACGGTGGGATTTCTCGGCGCTAATGGTGTCAGCCAGTTTAATATCGTGATTCGTTCCTTGGTGCGCGAACATGGGGAAATTCATTACCACGTGGGCGCTGGCATTGTGGCTGACTCGATCTCGGTGAACGAATTCGAAGAAACTCTGCACAAGGCGCGCGGCATGCGCATGGCGGTGGAGTCGTGGCAAAATAAGCCATCGCAGTGATGGCCAATAGCTGGTCCAATGGGCAAATTTGCCTGCTGCTAGAATTCTATTAATCTTGCACCATTTCATTTATGGGCTAAATAAGTCTCAGCTCTTGAGGGGAGCGTTTTGAGTAAGCAGAAACGTCGCCTCTTGGGCGCGAAACACTACAATTTTCTTCTTATGGACTGCATTTCAACTCGCGTAAACAAAGTTTCTCCCTCATTGACTCTATCCATTACCAACCAGGCAAAGGCAATGAAATCAAGGGGTGAAGAAGTCTATGGACTGGCCGGCGGCGAGCCAGATCAAGATTCTCCTGTTTTTGTAAAAGAAGCAGCAATTGAGGCTCTTAACGAAGGCAAAACCAAGTACACACCAGCTGCAGGTATCCCAGAACTGCGTCAGGCGATTGCTGACCATCTGGCTGCTGATTTCAAAGTTCAGTACGACGCCACTCAGGTAGTTGTCACGAGCGGTGCTAAGCAGGCATGTTTTAATGCCATCCTTGCGGTTGTCGAAGAAGGTGACGAAGTCATCATCCCAGCGCCATACTGGGTGAGCTATCCAGAAATGGTACGTCTCGCCGGTGGTGTGCCAGTGATGGTAGAAACTACAGCCGAAAACGACTGGAAAATCACTGCTGAGCAGTTTGAAGACGCCATGAGCCCGCGTACTAAGATGATCATCATCAATACTCCGGGTAACCCAACTGGCTCACTTTACAGCAAAGAGGAAATCGCAGCCATCGGCGAAGTAGCCAGCTACGAAGACATCATCATCCTTGCTGACGAGATCTACGCCAAGCTGGTCTACGGTGAAAACGAGCACGTCAGCGTCGCTTCTGTTTCTAAAGAAATCTACAACCTCACCATCACGGTAAACGGCTTCTCTAAAGCCTACGCCATGACTGGCTGGAGACTCGGATACGCAGCGGCTCCTAAGGCACTCGCCTCTGTGATGTCTAAGATCCAAGGTCACACATCTTCTAATGCGACTACATTTGCCCAGTACGGTGCGCTGGCCGCTCTCGAGCAAGGGAAAAACTTCGTCGACGATCTCGTGGGCGAATACGACGTGCGTCGTCAATTCCTATACGCTCGTCTCAAGGCCATCCCGAACGTCAAGGTGACTGAGCCAAAAGGTGCATTCTACTTCCTCGTGGATACTACTGGCCTCGGACTGAAGTCAGAAAACCTCTGCGACAAGCTGCTCACTCGCTACCGTGTAGCCGTGGTTCCAGGCATCGCCTTTGGTAACGACCACAGCATCCGCATCAGCTACTGCACCACGCTCGACGTTCTCAACGAAGCCATCACTCGCTTCGAAGAGTTCTGCCGCGCTCATTAATAGCTTGTTATAGCTCATAAAAATTGTCATTCCCCAGCTGCTCACCGTGGCTGGGGAATTTTTTTATACTGAAAATCATCCAGCTGAGGAAAGATCATCCCAGATAGTGAGGTAACGTTAAAACAGATTTTAGACATGGAATCCGCCAATCAATCGACAACTAGCAAATCCGCCTGGGTCGCCAAACCCTACGTCGCTGTTATCTGCGCCATCATCACGCTGGCGTTGATCGCCTTGCCTGTCTTTTTCAAGCAGCCCGTCGCTGAGGCCTCTGCCTGGCTCATCTTTCTGGGGAAATTTCACCCGGTCGTGCTGCATTTGCCTATCGGCATGTTGCTCATGGTCATCGTGCTGGAGCTCAATGCCAAAGCGCACAAAACACGCACCTCTGTGGTGCCACTTCTAGCTACTTTTGTCTCCACCGTCGCCGCTCTGGTATTTGGTTACTTGCTCTTTCTAGCTGGAGAATTTGATACCGAAAGCCTCGACGCCCATTTCTGGAGCAGCGTGGTTTTCACCGTCTTCCTCGTCTGGACGATCTACATCAAAATCCGCAGTGATCTGAAAAATGGTTCCCAGCTGGGCTACTTCGTGATGTTAGCCATTTCCACTTTTCTCATGAGCGCGTCTGGCCACTACGGCGGCATCATCACCCACGGCGATCCATTAGATTCAGCGCCATGGGTAGAAAAAGAAAAGCGCTCATTTGGCCGCGCTGCTGATGATCAGCCAGCTGGAGTAGCCGATCTGCTAGTCTACGAGCAGGTGATCATTCCTTATTTTGAAGCCAAGTGTTACTCCTGCCACAATGATAAAAAACAACGAGGTAGCCTGCGCATGGATACCTATGACTTCATGCTAGAAGGCGGCGAAGAAGGGCCATGCCTGGTGCCGGGTAATCTAGACGAAAGCCTCATGATTGTCCTCACTCGTCTGCCATTAGATGACGACTACCGCATGGCGCCTAGCAATAAACCTCAGCTAACGGAAAGCGAACAAGCCGTCATGGAATGGTGGGTGGCTGAAGGCGCACCGCAAAATACCAAACTCGGCGACATGCAAGCGAGCGCAGAAATCATCCAGCACGTTCAGCAAATCACCAAGGCCCAGCTGGCTGAAGAAAAGTTGGCTGAAGACGAGCTAGAAGTGGAAAGCGCAGAAGAGGCGAGCTCGCCAAATGAATAGCTTGTCGGCTAAGCTGTTAATCTGATCCAGCTGGCATGAGACTTGATAAATATCTAATGAAGCAAACCCGTCACGGACGGCGGGAAGTGCGCGCGCTCATCGAGCGTGGGCTGGTGCGCTGCGATGACCTCGTCATCACAGATAGACTTCATGAAGTTGGCCGCTTTGGTAAAGTGGAGTTAGACGGCGCCATTCTCATGGACCGCACCGCTCGCTACCTCATGCTTAACAAACCAGCTGGCTACCTCAGTGCCACTACCGACCCCGAGCACCCTACGGTCATGCAGCTAGTTGATGATGATCCAGCGGATCCTCTGCATCTAGCTGGTCGGCTAGACCGCGCCAGCACCGGTCTGTTAATTCTCACTAACGACGGTCAGTGGTCGCGCCGGCTCACTGAGCCAGACCACCAGATAGATAAAGTCTATCAAGTCACTGTTGAGCATCCGCTCACTGATGACCTTATCGAAGTTTTCCAGCAGGGCATGTACTTCGCCTACGAAGATGTAATGATTGCGCCAGCTGAGTTAGAAATTCTATCAGACCACAGCGCGCGCGTCACCATTCACGAGGGGAAATACCACCAGATTAAGCGCATGTTCCACGCCGTGGAAAATAGAATCACCAGCCTGCACCGGCTGTCGATGGGCGAAATCCAGCTAGACCCACAGCTACAAGCCGGCCAGTGGCGCCATCTATCAGCCCGCGAGATCGACTGGGTTTGAGTTCAGTTGAATCAGCACTTGTGATAGCTAGCCAAATGTAGATTAGGCAGGCCATAAGATGAGTCGTTTAGAAATTGTTTTACATTTGGTCATATTGCCATATGTTCAAATGTATAAGGTGATGAAAGAAAGAGAAAAGTTATTATATGAGGCCAAAGCCAAGGTGCTAAAAGCCTTGGCGCATCCGACTCGCTTATGGATGGCTGAGCAGTTAGCTGACGGTGAACGCTGCGTTTGTGAGTTTGTCGATCAGGTTGATGCTGATTTTTCTACCATATCAAAGCACCTATCCGTTCTCAAACAAGCGGGCATTGTGGCTGATGAAAAGCGCGGCAAACAGGTTTATTACCACCTAAAAGTCCCCTGTGTGCTCAAGTTTATGAGCTGTGTGGAAGCTGTCATTGAGACGCAGATAAAAGCTCAGTCTACATTGCTGAAGTAGGCTTCCGTGAGGATATTTTTATTCTGAAGTATTAATTTAACCCACCATTGCTAGAGATGAACTGGAAATCTGAATGGAAAAAATTGGCCTTAATCGCTGGGCTATTTCTAGTATTTTTCTACCTGCCTGTTGGGAATGAGCGCTTTGATGGAGCGGTATTAGAAGCGCTTCATCTAGCTAAATGGTACGCGCAAGAGCATGTGCTTTTATGTTTGATTCCGGCGTTTTTCATCGCCGGTGCAATTGCTGTTTTTGTGAGCCAAGCGTCAGTGATGAAATACCTTGGTGCTAGAGCCAATAAGATTCTGGCCTACGGGGTGGCTTCAGTTTCAGGAACGATCCTAGCCGTTTGCTCATGCACGGTATTACCTTTGTTTGCTGGCATTTACCGCATGGGAGCTGGGCTTGGACCTGCCACGGCATTTCTTTATGCTGGCCCAGCTATTAATGTGTTAGCTGTCGCTTTAACCGCTAGGGTGTTGGGTTTAGAGTTAGGCATCGCTCGCGCTGTTGGCGCTATTATTTTTAGCATCGTGATCGGCGTATTGATGCATGTGATATTTCTGCAAGAGGAAAAGAACAAGGCTGCCGCACAGATGCTTCTGCCCGACGAGGAAGTGACGCGACCGCTGTGGAAAAACGCTCTCTACTTTGCCTCCATGGTGGGCATCTTGGTTTTTGCTAATTGGGGAAAAGCTGAACAATCAGCTGGTTTATGGGCTTCCATCTACAACTCAAAATGGCTGCTGACCTCAGGATTTTCGTTAGCGTTAGCTGTGATGCTTGTTTTGTGGTTTGATATCAAGTGGTGGAAAGTTGGATTAACTGCGACCCTAACGGCAGGTCTAGCTCTGGCTTTTCCCGAGCAGCCTATGCTCGCCTTCGCCGCTGCAGTGATTGGCCTTTCATGGTTTACGAGTACGGATAAAGGGGAAAACGCGGAGTGGTTTAGCTCCTCATGGGGTTTTGCCAAACAGATCATGCCATTGCTGTTGTTGGGCGTTCTCATCGCAGGCGCGCTGTTGGGGCGGGTTGGCCATGAAGGGCTCATTCCAGCTGAGTGGGTTTCTAAGGCTGTTGGAGGGAATTCTTTATCAGCTAACTTTGTCGCTTCGTTTGCTGGCGCATTCATGTATTTCGCCACACTTACCGAGGTGCCAATTTTGCAAGGGCTGATAGGTAATGGCATGGGTAAAGGGCCGGCGCTGGCATTGCTCCTAGCTGGACCTGCTTTGAGTCTGCCTAACATGCTAGTGATCCGCAGTGTGCTTGGAACAAAAAAAACCGCCGTCTTTATTGCTCTCGTCATTGTGATGGCTACATGCAGCGGTATGATTTTTGGTACATTTTTTTGATAAATAACAGAAGAGATTAGAACGATGAAAATTCAAATTCTAGGCACAGGATGCCATAAGTGTAACACATTAGCTGAAGTAGCCGAAGCCGCCGCAACCGAGCTCGGACTAGACTATGAACTAGAGAAAATCAAAGATATCAATCAGATCATGGCTTTTGGTGTGATGATGACGCCCGCTCTAGCAGTGGATGGTGAAGTCAAAGTGGTGGGCAAGGTGCCCTCAGTAGAAGCCGTGAAAAGCATTCTGCAATAGCAGGTAAAAATTATTACCGCGGTAAGTTGTTAGCTTTGCAATGGCGATGGTCAATCATAGCTAACAGCGTAAGATGTTTTGAGCATATTTAATCAGGAACTCAGATGAAAAATAAGATCATTACAGTAGTCCTATTGCTGATGGCGGTCGTCGCCGTGGTGGCAGTCAAGAACAGCAAACGACGTCAGGCTGAAGATGCTGCTGCGGGATGCCAGAGCGGTATGTGCTCGTTGGCGAACCCTGAGGGAAAGATGTCGCCAGAAGGCGCGGCTCAAGCAATTCCTGCAGCCGCCAATGCATTGCCGAGATTGCTGGATCTGGGAGCTGGGAAATGCATTCCCTGTAAAATGATGGCTCCGATTCTTGATGAGATGAAGCAGACTTTCGCCGGCAGCCTGAATGTTGAATTTATCGATGTGTGGGAAAACCCAGACGCTGCCAAGCCGTACAACATCCGCATTATTCCAACACAAATCTTTTTCGATGCCGACGGGAATGAGCTCTTCCGCCATGAGGGTTTTTTTGCTCGTGAAGACATGCTAACAAAGTGGCAAGAGCTGGGTTTTGAATTCCCAGAGACTGCTAGAAAATAGAACGGCTTAAGCTCAGGAGGATCTTATTATGGAAGAACTTTTCACCGTATTGACTAAGGCTGTGGAAGGCACGCCGATGATTGCTCTGTCGGCGGCACTGGTGTGGGGAATCTTGAGCATTGTACTTAGTCCGTGCCATCTAGCTAGTATCCCGCTGATTGTTGGATTTATCGATGAACAAGGGTGTACCAGTCCACGGCGGGCATTCTGTATCTCGTTGTTATTTTCTATCGGTATTCTAATTACCATCGCAGCGATTGGAGTGATCACTGCCGCCGCTGGACGAATGATGGGCGACCTCGGCAGCTACGCTAACTATTTTGTGGCTGTCATCTTTTTTGTGGTGGGTCTGCATCTGCTAGGCGTGATCCCTATGCCGGGAAATGGTCCGGGAAGTGTGGGCATGAAACGCAAGGGTCTGTTAGCCGCCTTCATACTCGGGTTGATCTTTGGCATTGCGCTCGGCCCTTGCTCATTTGCTTTCATGGCTCCCATGCTTGGCGTCACATTTAAGCTCGGCCCAGAACAGCCCATTTATGCCGGAGCATTGATATTGATTTACGGAGTGGGGCACTGTGGCGTGATCGTCATAGCCGGCACCTCTACCGGTCTGGTGCAACGCTACATGAACTGGAATGAACGCTCAAAAGGTGCGCTCATCTTGAAGAAAATATGCGGTGTGCTTGTTCTGCTAGGCGGTCTTTATCTCATTTATACCGCCCCGTAGTCTAGCGGTTCTGCCCAGCCACAAAGATCATCCTAATACCTCCAGCCAGTTCGATGAGCTGCTAGCCAGCCAGAGCGCGGACAAAAACATGATCATCGGCCAGCCTGCTAAACCAGCTGGGTTGATAGATTTTTCGTCGTTCGCGCTAACAACGCACAGCCTCGCAGCTGTGCATGGAAAATCCTGCGCCAAAAGTACACAGCCACAGGCGGTCGCTCTGCGGGTTTCTATCCAGCTGGTACTTCAGCGCAAATAAAACTGACGGGCTAGATAGATTGCCGTGATGGCGCATCACCTCACGCGCTGGCTCTAGCTGGTCGACAGGTAATACGGCTTCCAGCGCCTCGATCACATCGCGCCCGCCACCGTGTGTGATGTGGTGGTCAGGATCAAAACTGCGCTGTTGGTAGATCTGCGCGGCAGTCTCGCCAACCAAGCCTGGAACTTTGCGGTCCAACTGGTTGCGCAGTTGGCCATTGGCATTGGTGAAGCGGATCAGCTCGCGTCCAGCTGGATGGTGGATAGATTGGAAGTTAGAAAAATTCAACCCACCCGCTTGTTGTTTTGTCCAGATAGCCGCCGCCGCCCCATCACCAAACAAACAGGTGCTGATAAGCACGCCAAAGTCGTCTTCCACATAAAAGGCCGCTGAGCAGATTTCCACACAAATGGTGAGCACGCGTGCTCCAGCTGGCTGCGCGTGCAGGTAGCCGTCGGCCATTTGCAACATCGGAATCGCCGCGCCACAACCGTAGCCAGTTAGATCTTGGTGATAGGCATTGGGTTTCAGACCCAGCTGCTCGGCAATGTGCGAGCTGAGCCCCGGGCACAGGTAGCCGGTACAGGTGGTCACCATCAGCGCGTCGATTTCTCCGATATCTAGCTGGGCGTCTGCGATGGCTTTGTTAGCTGCTGCCACTGCCAGCTTTGGCGCTTCTTGTTCGAAATATTCGTTGAGCCCTTGAGCATTTTTGCTCCACGCTTGCTGCAGGTCGGGCAGACAAAATGACCGACTATCTATGCCTGACTGGCGGCTGCTGAGCACCTTTTCGAGAATCGTCTGAGAGCGCGGCGCGAGCTGTGGCCAGAAATCGGCCTCGCGCATCGCAGTTAGACATTCTGGCTGCTTATATTGATAGGGTGGGGTGGCTGTAGCTAGGCTAGTGAGTATCATGTTCTCAGGTGGTGGAAGATAGATTTGAAAGGCAATAGGCGGGTGCGGCAAAGTTGGCTGAGCAGCCATTGGCCATGTTTGTTTAACATCAAGGGGTGCAGTGAGTTCGCCATCCGCTGTCTTTTGTGAAATTTGTCGTGGTGAGCATTTCGGTAGCTCGCGCAGGTGTCTAACCAGCTGGCATTTCCATTAGCATACTCGACTAAAGGATCTACCGCCAGCGCGGCAGATTCCAGCGCCATCGACATGCCATTGCCGGTAAATGGTTCTATCAGGCTGGCGGCATCACCAATGCAAAAGCGATCAGATTCAGCTGGCTGGTCACCAAACTCAAATCCCGCAATGGCTGAAAAACTTTGTTTGTCGTAGTCGCACTTGGCCAGCTGATCGGCGAGTTGGTTCAGCCCGCCGTCACGCAGGTAGTTGATGATTAGCTCTAGCCCTTTTCCTTTCAGCTGGCGGTTGAGGCGAAATAGCCCGCAGACGTTAGACCGTTTGCTGTCAATCGAGCACAGCCCGATGTAGCCATTGTTAGCCAAATGCATCTCCAGCCCATCAGTCTGGTGATAGAGGTGGATTTTCAAGCCAATCCAGCCATCGTTCTTGTGAGTATTTGTTGGTCGATAGTTTTTCCCCTGCGCATTCACCCAGCCTGCATCGCTTCGGCTAGCTACTTTGCCGTAGCTGATAGACCCGCCAGCTGCGATCAATTGGTCCGCCAGCCGGTGATCTAGCTGGAAGCGGGAAATGGAATACGCCGGCGTCGGCAGAGCACTTGATAGAACCTGCCTATCACCCACGTGCCAGCTCAGCTGGCGGTGAATGATGCTGTCGGCCAGCGCTGGTTGGATGTGTAGTTTGTTCAGCACTCCTTCACTCACCCCGCAGATAAACTCGCCGCAAACACGATGCTGCGGGTAGCGGCGTTTTTCATACACTTGCACGGCGATGCCGCGCGCTGCGAGTCCGTTCGCCAGACTCAGTCCCGCGAGCCCGCCGCCAATGATGTGAATTTGCTGGGCCATCATGGAAGCATTTTTGCCACGCTGCGCAGTCCGCCAAATGGATGTGGTGATTCATCCCACTGCCAGCTGGCTGGCGCGCACTCAGCCAGCTCACCAGCGATAAACCCGGCGCGGATGCTGGCGATCATATCGTGTTGTGTCACCGCATTGACCCACGGATAGATCAGCGATGCCATTGTTAGTGAGAGCCGCGTTCGCAGTGGTTCCACGCAGATCAGGGCATCAGCGGCACTGATGTTAGTGAATAGCTTCGCCAGCTGGGCCGTTGGTAAATGGTGCAAAAATAGGTTAGCGATGACCATGGTGCGCCCGCTAGCTAGCTGGAAATCTAGCGCGTCTTGGCGACGCCACTCGACTCCCGCAGCTACGCCAGCTGGACGCTCTATCAGATCAATGGCAATGCATGATTTCTCTGGAAATTTCTCGCTCAGCCGCGAGATAAGCTGGCCAGTGCCAGCGCCTAACTCCACCACACAATCAATCTCTGGCCAAAGCTCTAGCTGGCGAAGAATCCACCTCTCGTTGCCCATGAAGAAATTGATCATCTCCAAATCGCGCCGACTGCGTATCGCATCAACATGATCTGCTGGCAAAACATCCAGCCATTCTGTGACTAACTCCCTAGATTGCATTCTATCTATCCATCAGCCACGATGATAGATTTGGCAAGCCACCATTCTCAAAAACTCACGTTTTATGTTTTGCCCACGAGATCTGCAGGTAGCAGGTAGCAGGTAGCAGGTAGCAGGTAGCAGGTAGCAGGTAGCAGGTAGCAGGTAGCAGGTAGCAGGTAGCAGGTAGCAGGTAGCAGGGTTTGTTTTGAATCTATCACGCTTCAAGGCCATCGGCTTTCACAACAAAGTTAGCCCAACAACTCCAGCCAGTTCGGTGGGCTGCTAGGTTGCCAGCTAGAGCGAGGACTGAACACCAACATCGCCCTGCCAGCTGAGATGCAGGCATTTCATCAGAGGTAAACATGATGAAAGTGATCTTTTTAGATTTCGACGGGGTGATTCGCCTCTGCCGCGGAACGGATAGACATCCAGACAGCGGTGAGTTTTCACCCGGAAGAATGGCTGCGCTGGACTGAGGTTGAGAAATACGTGATTCAGGAAGACTGCAGCTTCCGCTTCAAACATGCCACGCCAGCGATGCAGAACCACATCTGCTGGTGCGACACTAACAAAGGCATCACACGCTCTGTTCTGCGGCAGCTGGTAGATGTGATGGGGTGAACGTCTAGCACTCATGTGGAGTCGAGGGACCCGCCGGAGTTATGAGCTGCGCTTGGTTGGCATCTCGCTTTTCTTCCTTCTTTTCGAAGGTGTAGGTCCCATTTTTCTCTACGAGAAGATAGCTTCCTTCCTCCAAAACGGCATGAACTTCAACAAAGTAAAAGTCTTCACCGAGTAGAACTCCATTGTTACCAACTTGTATTTTGAAAATGTGACGCCCCGGCTCAACGTACGCCAATGGAACAACCGTCACAATCTGATGAGACATCCTATTGGGTGGAGCTCCATCAATCTCTACAACCCTTGGTCCCCCCAAAGGAGTCCTCGATGATCGCCATTCCATCGTACTGGCTCCAATCGACTTCAAACGTTGAACAGCCAGCAACGACAAGGAGGGCAATTGAGAGTAAACTTTTGAATCCAGTATTCATCCTTCTTCAGTCAGCGTCTTGTTCTGCCACTACTATCTGCATGTGAAAGTGGTGAACTTAGACCACTTACCTGCCCCCTTACTATTCAGCCCCCTGACTCTCCATCTACCATTGTTCGCACCTGTGTGAAGGTGCACAGCTCGGAGGGCGGTGGTATAGTAGTCAAACGAATGATTCCAGTCACCATTGGGGTATTGTATCTGAACTTCGATGTGAAAGCCATTGGGAGCATCTCCCTTCCATGTCATTGGAACTATCCGTGGATACTGAGCTCTCAGCCCCGCTGGAGTTGTTGGAGTTGGTGCAGCGAGATCTTGTCCCCCATCTAAACCTTCAAACCATCTCCGCGAAACAAGAAAGCCATCTAGATCAAAATAAAAATCATGAGAGACACCATCTATGCCTGACCTATACTTTACTGTCTGCAATGAATTCTCAAACTCGATCCGAGGACCTACCTCCAGTGGAGGACCTGCAAGCAGCTTGAAATGATCGAGATGTATTCCGTCCCGACACCATCTGAAGCCATCAGGCGCCCCGACATAAATGCCATCGTTTAGTCTTGAACGACTAAAATCACTTGCACGATCTTTAGCGCTGACTCCGAGGCAAATTGCTATGGTGCACACAATTGCGAAAATAGATACAAGACGAATGGAGCGTTTCATTATTGGAGAACATCATAGTGGAGGTTGCGCCCTGCTGCAACCTCAGAATCCAGATGCTCCCCACCCCCTCGGAGCTGCCAGTCGAAAAGGGAGCAGCCCCGAGAGGCGCTTACCTCCCACGACTTGTTCGGTGATGATATTTAGCGTTCGATTTGGATGACGCTGGCGATCCCGTCACCGAGCCTTATGATCTTCTGATCACCTCCGACTAAATCAAGGTAGCAGACTGCCTTGCTGCTCTCAGAGGCAGTGTAGTCCAACAAATGGAATACAACCCCATCTCCAGAGATGACGAAATATCTCGAGATCGGGCCATTGATAGATTCCAATTCGGATACCGTCGGAAACGAAGTGTAAATCTCGTGCTTGAAGGTCACCCACTTAGGTAGGGGAACGATGGAGCACATCCAGTGGTCGGGATCGTTCGAAATACCAAAGACCTCTTGAATCCCTGTGAGCAGGTCAGGGTCTTCATCGTCGCAGCGTAGGAACTCCTCTTTGATGTAGCCGCCGTTGCCTTCGAGCAGAATCTCACGCAACTCAGGAGGGAGAAGAATACCGTTGGATTGCTCAAAGGCCTGGAGCTGAGCCTCGTCTAATGATGGGAAGTCCCTGTACGGATAAACCTCTTGCGCTTCCTCGTCCAGATCGTCGTACTTTTCCAAGATTGTCATTTTTGGACCGAACAGTATTGGTTCGTAGTAATGGTTGAGTGATTTAACATTGTAGAAATCCGATTAGCCGAGGCTACGATCATTATCTTTGTTGAGCTGGCGGGCGGGATTTTTTGCTAGGTTGATAGATTTCATGATCGAAAAGGATAGCGGGCTGCGCCCATAGTTAGCAGTAGGAAAGTTTTAGTTGTCAGTGAATCTACTACAGATTGATAGAAACATCTAACCAGTCAATGTAATAGTTAGTAGCAAAATAGTTAACCACAGATTGCGCTCACTTCGCAGCTTGGCCATGGCTCTGGATGAGGCAAAGAACTCCGCTAGCTGTCCACTTCGTAGCTAAAGAACTAGCTGGCTAAAACACGCTGGCTGGAAACTCAGAGCGGTGCTAAAGCACGCGCACTCAAAATGCTACACTCGCCTTCCAGCTACTCCATAGAATGTAATCTGCGTAATCTGCTAGATCATGCTCAAATCCTATTAGGGCTATGCAGCGTCATCGCAGCTAGCTGGAGATTTGCTAGAAAATCACCCCGAGGTGGAGGAATACGCGATTCTAGAAGACTGCAGCTTCCGCTTCAAACATGCCACGCCAGCAATGCTTAACCACATCTGCTGGTGCGACAGTAACAAAGGTATCACACGCTCGGTGCTGCGGGAGCTGGTGGATGGTATGGGGGGAACGTCAAAAGCCACCCATCCACTACCAGAGAGAGAGCTTCGATTTCAGGTTTATCATTCAGACTTCGACTCAGAGCGGGTAGTGGATGGTGTGCGCTGCCTTGTTATCCCTTTTAAATGTCTAGCTCCGAATTCAGCTCGATTTCTGTGTATCGAACCCCTGTATTCATCTCTTTTAGAAACTTGATTGTTCTGGTGATATTGTCGTAACCAACGCCCTTATTACCATCTTGTATAGCACCCAACGTAATCGTAGCAAACCGATACGACTTGTGAGCACCTGCCAATTGAGCGACCAGAGACTTCTGAGTCGACTTCGCTACAGCATAAACGGGGTTGTTGTTCGATGGTTTATGCGAAGATTCACTGGCCGTAGAACCGACGCTAACAAACAGAGCATTCTCCGAGAGGCAACCTGCATCAATGAGACTATGAAAAACGCTCAGCATACCTCTAGGTCCTGTATCCATGAATGAATCATACTCCTCCATGGTAAGTTTCTTTGACTCGCCGAATTCACTCGGCACATACACCACCAGAGAAACCTTCCCTCCGATGGAACCCACATGCTTGCCGAAATCACCTACTCCACAACAAATGTATTGAGTGCAGAGTCGATCATCCGAGTGACTTCTAGATACACCAATCCTCGAGTCGCACTCGTCAAGATCACGGAACAGGTGCGCACCGATTCCAGGGCCATAGCCTACTACTAAGGTTGTGTTGTTCATTTTAGGATAACGTTCAAGGCCTGGCGCCCGCTACTGGGAGCGCCCCTTCGATTCTGGTTTAGGTTTCTTCCCGCCCTCCGACTTCGACTCCGGAGCGGGAGCGGGTTGCTCAGCGCCGTCTTGTTCGCTGTTGTCTTTTGCTGGCACGGCACCCTCGAGGCGAATCCATGGGACTACTCCATCGCCGCCTTCGAAACGGAATATGGCGTGGTAATGAAACGGAATTCTTCCACTCGTTGTTTCCGCCGAACCGATGACTGCGACTTTCAAATGGTTCTTGTCTGTCCAAGCGACGGGGGAAATCCCACCATTCGGGCCAGCTTTTGTAGTCTTGAAGCGTCCGAGTACATTCTGCCAAGCATCGGGAGGAGTAAGTCGGGTGAGTTTCCCGCGTTCTACAATGAAGTAAGCGGTTGTAGCCGACAGCCTACCAGCACGCATGTAGACAGCGACATATCTTCCATTGGGTGCCCAGAAAGCTTGATTCTGTTTGTGAGCCTGAGGATCGCCCATATCGCCCTCCCATAGAAACGAATCAAGTATCTTCTTCGAAGCCGTGTCCCTGAGCGCAACTCTGAACGGTGTCCCGTTGGGTGGGTCAGTGTCGAAGATCGGTATTGTAACGAGTTCATGCTTCTCCGATGGTGATCCACCGTCAATCACTGCCCACTCCTTCGCCAAGACCGATGAAGTCATGGCGATAAAGATGATAGTAGCGAGTTTCATTTTTCTCAGCGAACAGTATTGGTTCGTAGTAATGGTTGAGTGATTTAACATTGTAGAAATCCGATTAGCCGAGGCTACGACCATTATTTTTGTTGAGCTGGCGGGCGGGATGTTTAGCTAGTTTGATAATTTTCATGATCGGAAAGGATGGCGGGCTACGCCCTTAGTTAGCAGTAGAAATTTTTCAGTGTTTAGTAAATCCACTAAAGGGTGATAGAAATCTCTAATCAGTCAATGGAATATCTAGGCGATAGGAATACTGAGTTAGGTGCTTAGGAATAGCTGGCTAAAATAAATTCTATTCGTTAGGTGTGATGACTTGAGTTTCCCAGCCATCGTACTCACCGCCATATTCTTTAGATTTGTGGCTCAGCGAAATGCTGTGGCTGCTGATATCTCCAATCATCAAACTGCCGTGGTGAGAGACCCTGACGCAATACCTTCCGTCCTCTGCCTGGTGAGAATTTCCAGGTTCTTCTGTATACTGCGCATTCTTCGCCCAGCTAAGGAAATCTAATGAAGCCGATTGATTTTCAAAATAGATCCAATGGTCTACTTGGCGGGGAACTGATCCATCATCGCCGTGGCTGGCAAGGTTCTCAAGTACACGCAGGTCTCTTATGACCTGCCAATCATCTTCCGTCGGATAGAGTTCTTCATGATAGCCTTTGTGGGCGGGATCCCTTTCATAGGCGAGCTGTATTTGGTAGCCAGATTCCGATTTCAGCATTCTAATGAACTGCAACCAGCTTTCCTCGTCTCTATTGGTGTAGACGTAAAATATTCTGTGTCCGCCTACTGTGCCCCTGCCGACATAACAATCATGAGCCTCTTTTGCAAAGGCTTCGATTTGGTCCTCGATGGCGCTTACTGGTTCAAACTCTTCGTTAGTTGGTAGGCCGTCTTCTCTGGGAGCCTTGTAACTCAGTCTCAGCCGCGCAAGCATGGAGGGCTGTGTATGGATAGATTCTGAAATACCTGTGTTCAGGTAGATATATGCTTGATCATCTCCCATAGCACAGGGGAAGAAATTCCATTGTTCGTTAGGATAGGTTGTTGCTGCCATGTTAGGATTTTTTAGCACCTCTGTTTCTTCTGAGCAAGCGAGAAGCATTGCTGATAGAATGATGATAATCGCTCGCATTTGTTGCTTTGTTATTCTAGCGCTAGCAGGTCTGGCAAATATCAGTTATCGCTTAATTTCCTCTGTCACGATCAAGCTTTGCTCCAGCCTTTATGCCATCTTCCACACTGCCCGGATATCACAGTGTGAGTGGGGCTCTTCGGCATAGTGTTCTCGTAAAGCTGCCTGAATCTCTCGCGCTCTGGCTAACTCAGAAATGAGTCCCGCCTTCGAGAGTTCTTCATTCATGAATGCGAGGGGGAAACCTCTGCAATTAGTTAGTGCGCTGATGCCCGTTTTAGTATCTATCAGCTCGTATCCTTTGAACTGGAAATCAGGATGGAATGGTACTTCTCGACACTCGGATTGAGGGTTGTGAGTGACAGCAAGGAGGTTGCAATTTTCAACTTCCGCAATTCTCGACTTCAGGTAATTTAGGTTTCGAAAGAAATCGGTGCAGTAATCCTGCTGAACATTGTGTTTCCAGTCATCAGGCTCAAGTGTATCAACCACACGTGGGCAGAGTTCATTGTCTAGCCCGATGACTTCCTCTAGCTGAGTTAGCCCTGACCATTGAATATACTTTTTCCATTCTTCTTCTCTAACTGGAGAGAATGATTTAACAGCTATGTACCACGGTTCAATCATTGTGTGGAGGATGCTTGATTAGGCAGGATGGACATTTAGCAAGTTGATTTGTTAGTCGTTGGCTTGTTTGTAAAAATCAATCGAAAGCAAAATCGAGTTTGCTAGAGAACTTACCATCTTCTTTCCTTATTGTGAAGTTGGCGTTGGGGGAGCTTATGGAGTTCTGCTGGAAGGTGAAATAGGTAGCTTTGATGCTCCATGTGTTCTTATCTCGAGAAATGTTATGAATGGTGAGTACTAGGTCTTTATGTGGATAGGCACTAGTATCGGGCAAACTTTTCAGGGTCAGGTACTTTAGCTGAGGAATGCCGAGCTTACTGAAATCAAGATGATCTGCGTATTTGATTAATGTTCGGCTGTTTCTCCCAGATGACGCTATTCCGAAGTCTTGAGTTCTGGCTGATTCAATAAAAGAGGAAATAATTGCTGTTGCCTGCTCCCTGTCGGCAAAGACCTCTGACATGTCGATGTCCTCGGCATGTAAAGGTGCTGAGCCTAGAAATAGATGAATTGCAATGAGTGAGAATAGGCGTGTCATATCTAACGATGTTAGTGCGCGGTTATGGTTGAGTGTGAACTTCCCCAAAATACTAGCCAGCAGGTCTCCTAATTGATACCAAGGAATCATAGAGACCATGACACAACCACGTAGAAGACATAGCGAA
>NZ_JAENIM010000020.1 GCF_016595495.1 Persicirhabdus sediminis | reverse complement strand
GGCAGCCAGTACACAAGCTGCAAACTACGTAAGTTACTCGGAGATCATAAGTTCAAGCAGTCGATGTCAGCCAAAGGAAACTGCTACGACAATGCAACATGTGAGAGTTTTTTCGGCTCACTTAAAGCAGAACTACTTCCTAGCTGTGGCTATTTCGCAAGCAGAGAACTAGCTCGCAAAGCTATTTTTGAGTACATTGAGGGCTTTTATAACACCTACAGACGCCACTCATCACTGGGCTATATATCGCCATTTGAGTACCTCAAAAAACAAAATCAGGTTGCTCTAGCAGCCTAATTCAACTAAAAAAATTAAAGGAGACTTGCTGTACGAAATTTGAGGGGAAGATCACGCTGATCTTTCTCTCAAATTTCGTACAGTAAACCTCCTCTGATTTTTATCGTCGAATGAGTCAGCTAGAGCTATCAGGTTAGCCTGCTCATGAAGCAATAAGTAATTTGCTAACGATAGCTGCCAGTTGATGTAGTTGGTGGCTAATAATTTTAAGCACCGGCCACTAGTGGTCGGTGCTTTTTTTCGCTAGAAATCTCAGAGGAAGTTATGCGGGGCATCTTTTGTGCAATAAAAAAGCACCGAGCCAGCTGGCTCGGTGCTTTTTGAAATGGATGGTTTCCAGCTGGCTGGAAATTTCTAGCGGATCTCTTCGGCGCGGAAGTAAGGAACTAGGGCTTCAGGGATTTTCACAGATCCATCAGCTTGCTGGTATTGCTCTAGCAGAGCAACGTAGAGGCGAGGAAGTGCGGTGCCGCTGCCGTTGAGTGTGTGGCAGAATTGGTTTTTGCCATCTTCATCTTTGTAGCGCAGGCGCATGCGGCGTGCCTGATAGTCACCGAAGTTAGAGCATGATGAAACTTCTAGGTACTTGCCTTGTCCTGGTGCCCATACTTCGATGTCGTAGGTGCGTTCAGCTGAGAAGCCGATGTCGCCAGTGCAGAGCTCGATCACACGGTAGTGCAGGCCGAGTTTTTGCAGGATAGCTTCAGCGTGGCCAGTTAGTTCTTCGAGTACAGCGGCTGACTCGGCAGGATTGACGATCTGCACGAGTTCCACTTTATCAAACTGGTGGGTGCGGATGATGCCTTTGTTATCACGGCCTGCGCTGCCTGCTTCACGGCGGAAACATGGAGTGTGAGCGGTGAGTTTGACAGGAAGTTGGTCTTGCTGCAGCAATGTCTCACGGTAAATGTTAGTGACTGGCACCTCGGCAGTAGGAGCGAGGAACATGCTATTTTCCTCGATGCCGTACATGTCGTCTTCAAACTTTGGCAGCTGACCAGTTCCCTCCATACATTCGCGGCGAATGATGTGAGGAACGTTGAGTTCTTCGTAGCCGTGTTCTTCTGTTTGAGTATCTAGCAAGAAGCTGATGAGCGCGCGCTCGAGGCGGGCACCTTTGCCTCGGTAGAGGGCAAAACCAGATCCTGTGATGCGAGCAGCAGCTTCGAAATCGATGAGCCCAAGCTCTGTAGCAATCTCTAAGTGATCTTTAGCATTTTCCACCGCAGGCTTTTCACCCCATACGCGGATCTCTGGGTTAGAGTCTTCGTCGGCGCCTACTGGGCAGCCGTCGTGCGGTAGGTTAGGAATGTTGAGCAGCAGCTCAGTTTGGCGTGTGCCAGCTGTCTCAGAGTCGACATCGAGAGCCTTGATTTTTTCACCAATGGCTTTCACCTCGGCTTCAATGGCTGAGCTGTCTTCACCTTTCGAGCGCAGCATGCCGATTTGTTTGGAAATCTGCTTGCGCTGACTTTGCAGCTGTTGCTTTTCAGTTTCGGCGGCGCGGCGAGCTTCGTCGCAGCGAAGGACCTCATCAATGAGCAAGTGAGCTTCACCACCGCGGGTGGCAAGGCGCTCTTTGATGGCTTCAGCATTCTCTCGGATGGCTTTGATATCGAGCATGACGCGGCGAGTTTTAGTGGAGAATTTGCAATTTTCAATGCAAATCTGCTCGCCGGTGTGCCAGCTGGACGATCCAGCTGACTAGTAGATGCTAACAATCACACTTGGTCCATCCAGCTAGGCACGGCTAGCCGATGAGTGACTCAAGGTCTTGCTCGCTGAGGCCAGTCATCATCGGTTTATTTTCGTCACCAATGGTAGCATCTATCACCGCGCGTTTCTTCTCCTGTAATTTGAGAATTTTCTCCTCAACGGTACCCCGTGTGGCGAAGCGATAGATGGTGGCTGGTTTGGTCTGGCCGATACGGTGAATCCGATCAGCCGCTTGAGCTTCTACGGCTGGGTTCCACCATGGATCAAATAATACCACTGTGTCTGCTGCCGTTAGGTTGAGACCGTAGCCACCGGCTTTCAAGCTGATGAGGAAAACTGGCGGACCGTCTGATTTTTGGAATCGTTTGACGGCGGCATCGCGATCACGTGTGGCTCCATCTAGGTAGCAATAGTCGATGTCTTGGCTGTCTAACGCGTCGCGGATGAGGCCAAGCATGGAGGTGAACTGGCTAAAGACGATCACCCGGTGGTCACCTGCTTGAGCTTCTTCTAGCAGCTCAAGGAGGCGGGTGAGTTTGGCTGATGATTGGGCGAGCTCTAGTTCGAGGTTTTTATCTAGCAGGCGCAGGTCACAGCAGCTCTGGCGCAGTCGCAGCAAGGTGGTAAGCATGGCCATGCGGCGAGCTCCCTGGCTGGCTGATTTTTTCATTTCGTCAATCTTGGCATTACCGCTGCGCAGGATTTCCTGATAGGTTTGGCGCTGGCTATCACTAGGTTCACACCAAATGACAGATTCGATTTTGGCTGGTAGATCTTTGGCGACCACATCTTTAGTGCGGCGCATCATGAATGGCTCGGTGCGCCAGCGTAAGCGCTGCATCAGTTGTGGGTCGGCATTCTCACCGCTGCAGGGTTTTTCATAGCGTTCGCGGAAGTCTTTTTGCGCGCCTAGATAGCCTGGTAGGAGGAATTGATAGATTGACCATAAATCACGAAGACCATTTTCAATCGGAGTACCTGATAGGGCGACGCGTGAGCTGGCTGATACTTTGCGCACGGCTTTGGCAATTTGTGTATCTGGGTTGCGGATCAGGCTGGCCTCGTCCAGTGCGATGGTGGAAAATTCTATCTCTTGGTATTGTTTGATGTCGCGGGCTAGCAATGCGTAGCTGGTAATGACGAGCTGGGCGCTTTCTATCAGCTCAAAGTTTGCTTTGCGTTTTGGCCCGTGCATGACGATGACATCAAGCTCTGGGGTAAAGCGTGCTGACTCATCTCGCCAGTTGGCTAACAAGGAGGAAGGGCAAACGATGAGCGCTGGTTTTTGCTGATCTTTCTGCATTTGCCAGAGCTGGATGAAGCTCAGTGTTTGAATGGTTTTTCCCAGACCCATGTCGTCGGCTAACAAAGCAGCGCCATCGCTAGTGGCTTTTTGGTAGAGCCACTCGACACCTTGTTTCTGGTAGTCTCGCAGGGTGGATTCTAGCTGGCTTGGTAGAGCAGGGACAGCCACTTCAGGTGTCTCAGATTTGCCAGTGTAGTGGGCTTTCAAACTGC
Organism: Persicirhabdus sediminis; assembly: GCF_016595495.1. Taxonomy (GTDB): domain Bacteria; phylum Verrucomicrobiota; class Verrucomicrobiia; order Verrucomicrobiales; family Akkermansiaceae; genus Persicirhabdus; species Persicirhabdus sediminis. The sequence continues at coordinate 48,004 of NZ_JAENIM010000020.1, read as the reverse complement.
GCAGGTAGGCAGCTTGGTTTTTTGCGACGATAAAATGTCCGTCTTCTTGTTCGGGGGCGGTGTCGTAGAGCAGTGCGTCCATTGTTTGGGCGTCAAACTCTGATAGCACGGCTTGTTTGCCATTAGCGAGTTTCACACTGCGCTGACCCATCTGCAACATGCGGCGAATTTGTTCGCGGTCAATTTGGCTGCCGTCGCTAGATTGCCAGTTGCAATCAAAGGCTAGCCAGTCTTCACCGCTTCCTTGGAAGTCGATGTTAGGAGTAATTCTAGCTAGTTTGCTATTGATGTTAGCCAACCTCTCGTGGAACTCAACTTGCCATGATTTTTCTAACTCAGGCAGGGTGGAGGTGAGAAAGACCATGGTTTCGTTCTCTCCTCGCAGCACAAAGTTGCCAGCACTATCTATCAGCTGGAAACCAGCTGCCAGTAGTTGAGCGCGGGCGACGAGCTCGGCGTCATCATTGGCGGTGAGCCAATCAGTATCGCTAGCGCTGATAGGGAATTGTCCGCGTTTTGATTTCGGATTGCCAATCTGTACGCGTTTGCCTTCAGGGTAATTGGCGTAAAGCCTAGCCTGCAGCGCGCGAGTTGAGCCTTCTAGCAGGAGGTGGAATGTCGGCTGGGCGGCTGATACTTTGAGCCCGCCAAGGTCATCGGGCAGCTGGAATACCATCTGCAGCGCGTCCGCCATTTGCAGGAATTGTGCGGTAGGAATCGGCACTGAGTTTCCTTTCGCGAGCTGCTGTAGTGATTGGTCGTTGCTGTCGCCTTGGCCTGCTTGTTGTTCGTTGACGAGCAATGATTGTTGTGCCGCATCCCAGACGACTAACTGGCTATCAAAAAAGTAAATGGCATCGTGGGCGTGGTCAGCCAGCTGGATCTGAGTTAGCTGCTTGGCATGGCTCAGCTCGACGGGGATTCTGATGAGGCTTTGCCTGATAGATAGTGGCTGGTCGCCAGCGGTGAGGCGTGGGTGATCTACCAGAGCTGGCAGCAGGCTGGCGATCAATGAGGCGTTGAGAGCGAGGATTGGGGGCGCTTTTGTGCTGCCGGTATTTTTATGAAGCCAGCTGGCTAGAGCGAGATCCGCTGGGTGGAGTTCGGCGTTACTGGCTGGAGCGATACGTATATTGACTGATTTTTTGTGTAAGGCGGCGCTCAGGTTGGGTGGAAATGTGAGTTGAAGCGGGGAGAAATCACCCGGAACGATAGCTGGCTGGCTGGTTTTTGCTGCTGGCGACGAGTCTTTCTTTGGGCTCGCTGGCTTTTTTGCAGCGCTTTCATTTCCCCAAAGACAGCTAAGCATGAGGGCGACGGCATGTTCACAGAGCGCTCCGGTTGACCGACTGATCGGGCAGGAGCAGGAGTTTTTTATTGAGAAAGGACCTTTGACATCTACTACAAGGCGCATCTTTTTGTTAGCTACCTTGCGGAATCCCTGAAACAAGTTGCCTTTGCGGGTGCAGTCGAATACAGAGTTCTGTTTGGCGATGAGCCGGCCAGCTTTGAGCGCTTTCCAGCCAGCTGATTTGCCAATCCATTCTTCGGTGATTTCCATGCAGTGAATGTGATTTTACATATTTGTGAATCAAGTCTGAAGTGAGAATCTCGACTGGAAATTAGCTTAGCTGGCTGAATATTAGCGATTTGTGAGAAAATATGAGAAGATGATAAACTTTGAGCTTTTAGAAGTGGCCCTGCATGAGGCATGTTGTGGCGGCTGAATACCTATGAAAGTCGTTGCCATAGCCAACCAAAAAGGAGGAGTGGGGAAAACCACCACCTCAATCAATTTGTCTGCTGCCCTAGCTGCTAGGGGTAAGAGGGTGTTACTTATTGATTTAGATCCTCAGGCGAACGCTACAAGTGGGCTTGGACTGGAGCCTGATGGCGAAGGATCAATGTATCATCCGCTGATAGGCACTGCGCGCGTCGCGGATAAAATCATCGATTCTGGCCAGCGCAAGCTGAGTGTCATTCCATCTGATATGGATCTAGCTGGCGTGGAGATCGAGATGGCCCGCATGGATGACCATCTTACTCGCTTAGGTAAAGTTGTTAGCCAGCTGAAAGAGGATGATCAGTTTGATTTTTGTATCATAGATACACCGCCATCACTGGGTGTGCTGATGACCTCGGCTCTGGCTGCCGCGGATGAAATTCTCATCCCATTGCAGTGTGAGTGGTTTGGTCTGGAAGGGCTTGCCAAGATTGTTCAAGTGATCGAGCAGATCCGCGATTCTGGTGCCAATGAAGGGCTGATGTTAGAAGGTATTGTGATGACGATGTTTGATTCACGCACCAATCTATCTCATCAGGTGGTAGAAGAGGTGAGGAACTATTTCCCTGAGCAGATCTATAAATCAGTGATTCCTAGGTCGATCCGTATCGGTGAAGCGCCTAGCCACGGCAAGACGATCTTCCAACATGACCCTTATGGCCATGGCGCCAAGGCATACAGAGCGATGGCGAACGAGTTCATTCGCCGCCACCGTTAGTTTTTCTAGCGAGCTTGAGCATAGGCTCGCCCGACTTCCTCAGCGATGATGCGGATGCCGTCTTTGACGGTCGCTTCATCCATGGTGAATGTCATGCGCAGGCACTCGTGTTGGTGCTGCCAGTCGCTGTGCTCGAGACCAAAGAAAAAGTAGTGGCCTGAGATAATGAGCACGCCGCGTTTTTTGAGTCTTTCGTAGAGTTCCGCAGAGCTGATAGGTAGGCCTTCAAACCACAGCCAGAGGAAGAGCGCGCCTTCACTGAGGTGGATGCGATATGGTGTTTGCTCATCAAAGGCCTCGTGAACCCATTGTTGGGCGAGCTTGGATTTCTCTAGGTAAAATGGCTGTACGATCTGTTTGCTCAGCTGGAGGATTTCTCCACTGCGCATGAGTGGCTCTAAGAGCGCCTGGCCAATGTTGCTGTTAGCTAAGCCAATGACGGCGGTCATCGAGGTGATGGCGGCGGCTGTTTGTTCGTCGGCTATGATGATGCCGGTGCGCGTGCCTGGCAGGCCTAACTTAGATAAGCTGAGTGTGAGAATGATGTTTTCGTTCCACACTGGGTTAGCTTCGCTAAAGATGATGTTAGGAAACGGCGCACCGTAGGCGTTATCGATAATCAGCGGGATGTTATTTTCTTCAGCCAGCTTTGCGAGTTTAGCAATTTCATTGTCCGTTAGGACGTTTCCAGTTGGGTTTGTTGGGCGGGAAACGCAGATGGCTGCAGTGTTTTGCTTAATTTCTAGCTGGTCGAAATCAACGCGGTATTTGAATTGGTGTTTGCCAATAGTTTCTATCTTCGGCGGTGTGGCGCGGAAAAATGACTCGCTTACGGATTGGTTAGCGTAGCCAATGTACTCGGGAACGAGAGGCAGAAGGATCTCTTTGGTGCTGCCGTCAGCGTGTTTTCCAGCTAGCAGGTTAAAGAGAAAGAAGAATGCGCTTTGCCCACCGTTAGTGACGGCGAGGTTTTTCTCGGTGATATTCCAGCCGAAATTTTCGCGCAGGATTTTTGCCAGTGCGGCGAGGAATGCTGGTTTGCCACGTGGTGGATCGTAGTTACAGAGCATGCTATCGAGCTCAGCAGGCGCCTCGAGGATTTCTTCCATTCTGCGCCGCCAGATAGCATTCATCTCAGGGATATGAGCTGGCTGGCCACCACCTAGCATTTTTACCTCATCACCACCTGATGCCAGCGCGTGGCCAAGGTCGTCCATCAGCTCTTCAATGCCGCTGCCTTGCCCTAGTTGCTCGCCAAAGATGGAATATTGCCTGCTCATGATCGACTAGCTTTGTCTTGGATTGGCCTAATCTTCAACCCAAATCATGGCAATCTATGGTCGCTTCGTAGCAAAATAAAAACCGCAGATCCACGAGGAGCTGCGGTTTTGGTGAAATGGGATCAATCAGCGATTGGCTATTCGAGTCCGTCGCCAGGGTTGATGGTAGATGGCGGCTCGATAGATGGGATTTCTGGATCAGGAATAGACTCAGGACTGCTGATTGGAGAACTAGGCTCTGTGACGACTCCTGGAGTGATAGGAACTTCGCGAGTTGACCTTTGATCCATGAGCATGAAGGCTGGAATGAAGCCGACTTCGCCGCTGGCTAGCTCCACTCTGGCGTATTCTTTTTTCAGAGAAATCACTTTTGCGCTGGTGCCAACAGGCAGTGTTTTGGTCGGTTGATCTGCCTGTGCTGGGAAATTCTTAAAGAACGCTGCGTTAGAGACGTTAGTTTGCACAAATGACCCTGGGGTAAAGGCTGGAGTGCTGACGATTGGAGGTGTGTTGCCGGAGCCTGGTGGGTCTAGTGGGTTAGAGCTGCCATCGAGTGGCTGATTGAAAGACTCACAGCTGGTAAGGGCGCTCGCTGCGATTGCTAGAGCAGATATGCGGAAGAAGTTATTCATAGATGAGGTCGTTAGTTTCCTATAATGTTCACTTTGGAAGCGAACCCCAGATAGGGCAAGCTAAAATGATATAATAACAAGTCAGCGGAGTGGCTAGATGGGAAGAAAAGAGCCAGTAATGTCTAATCGTTAGTTGTAGCTGGAGCGAGTTGTCGTACGCGCATCTACAAAACATGGGGGCACAGAGGATGGGGGGCAAAAAAAGGGGAATCAAATCGTGGCGGCTGGAGGGAAGGGGAGCTGTCTAGCATTAAGAGGGCATGTGTGGGCATGTAATGCTAGATGAATCAGCTTCACGAATGAAGTGGTGTCTGGAGGATTATTGGGGGGGATCCGTAGTTACACGGAATGGGGGAGGGGAGCAGAAGGCCTAACGCCGGCTTGTCGGGTCCTTCTGCGAAGCATCTTTGGAGGGAAAAATGCTAGGGGAGAGGTTTGTTGGAGGATGGAGGAGGTGTGTCGTGGGGTTCTATTCCGATTGGGGGGTCCTGAAGACTCACGACCGTCTTCATATACCCAAACGCAAAGGAATGCCGCGTGTTACCAAATATGTGACAATTATTTTGAGATTTGTAAAAACGGCCAAACGGCTGTTTTGTTTTCGCTGGTTCTAATGCCAGCAGCTGAGTCTTTTTTGCTTAACTCGAGGTCGGTGATAATGCCTTTAAAATCAGGGGATTCCGCGATCTTGTGACGGTATTGCATTGACCAAATGTTGAGAAAACTCACCGGCTCGTTGAGCTGAGTTCTTTTTTGCGCCGTATATAAATAAAAGCTACTGCGGGAAAATTTTAGTTGTTCGATTTGCCCCTCAATGTCGATTGGCGGTCCGTGTGGTTCGCCAGTCATCGAGTTCCAAAACTTAATTTTCGAGTCATTGGTATGGGCGGTGGCTATCACTGAGCCAAAGCGCGAGAAACTAAATAGAAGGTCGCCGGTGGATTTTCCATCATTGGCTGCTGTGTGGCGGATGACCTTAGGGCTCAGGGTTGCCTCGAGGCATTCGTAGACGTAGAGAGTTTGATCCGGGGTGACGGCAGTTAGGTGCTTGTTATTGTCGGAGAGGTAGATGGTGGCAATATCGGCTGGCGCGTCGATCACGGTACACTTTTCGCCAGTCTCTAAGTCGAAAATAGAAATTTGTTTGTGTTCCTTGAGGTAGGCGATGCCAGTAGCGCTGGAGTTGATGGTGAAGCCAGCTGCGCTAACATGTTGATCAATATTCTGCGCTGGTGTGCTTGGCGTGATGAAATATAAATCGCCAGATTTTGTCAGAAAGAGAGTGGAGCCGTTATGGCGCGAGCTGATGATTTCGCTGATCCTTTCGTCGTTAGAATCTTGCCAGAGTTTAATTTGAGTCATTAGCTCGTCGATCCATTCGCTAGCTGGGTGCTCACTAGGATCCCAGAAACCTGTGAAATGGAATTGCACACCATCAAGGTCAAAGCGCGTTTTTCCATCCGAGGATAAGATGTGATCCTCCACAGTGAAGAGGATGTTTGGATCAGCTGGCTTCAGGTCGTATTGTTTGCGGTGCCAGGCATTAAATGCTGCTGCTGCCATTCCCACATCTTGGTTTTTTGAATAAAAAGTCACTGCGCGATCGAGGCGCTCGCCGGCCTGATCATTCAATTCAAATTCCATCAGTGTGCGCGCGTGATCTAATGACTCGATAGAGGCGACTTCATGAAGGTTGTTGATATACCTGCTGAGCTGGCGGTTTTTGTTGAATTCTTGGTTGAGTTCTTGAACCGTTTTCTCTTTTGGCGCTACTGCCTTGAGCGCTAATATGTAGGTTGTGATAGTTGTTCCCAGCAAGGTGACCATCACCATTGATAGAGTGATTACCGCTGCTAGGTTTCGCGAGAGGAACTTGCGCGTGCGGTAAATCCACGAAGGCGGGCCCGCGCTGATAGGCTGATTAGATAGAAATCGAGTGAGATCTAGATTGAGCTCAGATACCGTTTGGTAACGGTCATCTCGTTTTTTCGCAATAGCCTTCCAGGCTAACCAATCAAGCTCTTTGAGCCGGTTGCGTTCGGTTCTGCCATAGATGCCGTCTGGCGTGAATGACGAGAGTGATGGTGGGGCAAATTCGTCAATGGCGTCGAGTTTGTCCTTCCAGCTATGCGCTTTCTGCAAGGTTTCGCGAAATAGCGACTTGGTGCTGAGCATCGAGTAGAGAATGCAACCTAGAGAATAGACGTCAGAGCGAATGTCGATGTTAGCTTCTCCAGCCAGCTGCTCGGGGCTCATGAACTCAGGCGTTCCCATCAGCTGGACATCTAAGGTGACTTCGCGGCCAACTGAGACAGGCCCTTCAAAAACACGGGCAACACCAAAATCAATGACTTTGGGCAGCGAGTCTTCGTTATTGATAAGGATGTTAGTTGGCTTGAGATCGCGGTGAATGACGCCGCGAATATGCGCGTGTTCCACCGCATCACAGATCTTTTGGAAAACAATGAGTCGCTGCGCTAGAGTTGGCTTTTTTTGTTGGATCCACTCCATCAAGGTTAAACCTTGAACGAGCTCCATGACATAAAATGGTAGACCTTCGTCGGTCTCGCCAGATTCGTAAATTCTAGCAATTCCAGGGTGCTCTAGCAGTGCTAGCGTCTGGACTTCTTCAGCAAAGCGTGAACGCGTGGCCTTAGCCATCGCTTCCATCTTGAGCACCTTCATCGCCACGCTGCGATGCACTGGCTCTGTTTGCTCAGCTTGATAGACTAACCCGAATCCCCCCTCGCCAATGACGTCGAGGATTTCAAAACCCGGAATATTAAGTGAATCCTCAGCCTGATCACCTGCAAAGAATGCAGAGAATGTGCAGTGTGGACAATTTAACGAATCGCTAGGGATTTCATTTCCACAGATATCACAGGTTTCGTTGGGCATGGTAGAAATGATAGAGTTAGGACCAGAGGCTCATGAAGTAGTTAAGCTCATCTTCGAACTCTTCGCGAGTGGTCACTGTTTGCATGATTTCATCTTCTAGCAGGTGGCGGTATCTCTTGCGTACACGATACAGGGCAATGCGGAAATTGCTGCTAGTCATGCCCAAGGTTTCGATGGCTTCTTGGCGCAGTTTAGGATCTTCACCGCCGGAGAGCATGGTCTTCATGTATTTGAAATGAAGGCCTTTGCCTGAATGAGCCATCTCGTGTTCAAGCCTCTGCATCGCACGTTCCATAAGGTTGAGCGCCCAGCGGCGTTCGAATTGTTTGTCTGGCTCTTGCTCGTGGTTCTCATCGATGTCGTGGCCAAACTCTATGCCTACGTGCTCGGCATTGCTACCGCGTTTTTGCGCGTTTTGTTTGCGCCATTGGTCGGTGATGAAATGCTTCACCGAGCGCATCAGATAGGCGCGCAGTTTTCCCTTGGTATTATCTGGGAGGCCGGCACCTTTTTTCTCTAGCATGTGAACAAAAAATGCCTGGGTCGTTTCGTCCGGGTCATTGACGCCACGCGCTTTGACATAGGCATTGATAGGCTTCCAGTAGGATCGGCACCACTGATCTAATGCATCGCCTGCATCGTCGCTATCTGATCTAGCGGTTAGGATGACGCTCCATCGCGTATCTGGAAAATCATCCGTATAGGCGGATGATTTAATCTCTGTTTTTGGATCGGATTCGTCAGGCATGTAAATTGGTTCAGTAATTCGGTAAAGCTAAACACTAGCACCATCATCTACGAAACACATGCAAAAAATCGCGAGCCGCTAGATTCCACGGTCTTGGTTTGATATTAAATTCATCCTCAATGCGTTGTGTTCGCATAACTGTATGTATAGGTCTGGTCGCCGTGAAGCTCACCATTTCGTCGAGCATTTGCTTGCGAACTCCCACTTCCTCGGGCAATAAATCCAGCTGCTTTGCTTGCTTGATGATTTCGCTAGCGTAGCTGTGCCACGACTGCGCGTCGCCAGAGTTACAGAGGTGATAGATTCCAGCGGCCTCATTCTCTAGCAGTGTGAGACTCCAGTCGACGAGGTCAACCGTGTAGGTTGGTAGAGAGAACTTATTGGCAATGGCTGCCAGCGGTTTTCCTTGTTGAGCAGAATCTAGCACAAAATCAAAAAAGCTGGTTTTGCCTGGGCCAAATAACCACGAAACTCTGGCAATGATGGCGGCTGGGTTAGCGGCTAAAATGGCGCGCTCGCCATCAAGTTTTGATTGTCCGTAAACATTGATAGGCTCAGGCACAACCGACTCATCGAGGTAGCCAGATTGCTGGCCGGAAAAGACATAATCTGTGCTGTAGTGGAGAAATTTCCGTTGGTTTTGATGGCAGAATTTAGCCATTTCAGCGGGGCTTTGCGCATTACAGCGAGCAGCTAGCTGAGGATTATTCTCACATTCATCGGGGCTGGAGAGCGCCGCCGTATTGATGAGACAATCAAAGGGGATCTCACTGAGTTGTTGGGGGATTTTAGCTGGTTGGCTCAGGTCTAGCAGCTGGCGATCCAGAGCGACGAGCTGATAACCAGGCGTGGCATTGATCTTGCGCATCCACTGGTTTCCCAGCCTGCCTGTTGGGCCTGTGAGTGCGATGCGCATGATTCTTTGTTAGCCAATGAACAGCTCGTCATCCATGTCGGCTTCGAGCAGTTCAAGGTCAGCTGCATCAGCACCACTATCGCGGATAGAGCGAAGTGTTCTGCGTGATCCACGGCGTGAGTTAGGACCGTTGATTAGGTCAACCACGGTGTCTACTACGCTTGGCATTAAAGCAACGGCTCCGAGGCAAACCAAACCCAAAGCAAGTGGTTTGCGTGATTCGTTTTTCACCAACTCGCCGATAGCGACTCCTGCAGCCGCGCCTAGTAATGTAGGTGCCAGTGATGCGCTAGTATTGGTCCAATCTTTAGGTTTGGTTTCGGATTGCATGGGAATCAACTTAGCGCTGAACCGACTGATTAGAAAGAGAAAAAGCAAGGCCAGCTGGCAATCAGGGGAGTTTTTTTCTCCTTGTATAGATCTCAAACTTGCATCTTAGCGGGGGACGTGGCAAGCATCGCTATCATGATCGCATTCAAGGAATGGGCCCGCGTCTGCCGTGCATTGGAGCATGGCGAGCAAGTATTGATGTTTCGCAAAGGCGGAATTCATGAAGGACGTGAGGGGTTTTCCTTCAAACACGAAGCATTCTACCTCTTTCCCACTCATTTCCATAGCAAAGCCGAGCACCTGAAAGTTCAGGATGGTGTCAGCCAGCCGGAATGGAAGATTGGTGATGAAGTCGAGATCACTAGCTTTGCTCACCTAGAGTGGGCCCGCACATTGACTGATTGGCAGCAGGTGTGTCAGCTGGATGATTATCACATTTATACGGAGAAATGCCTGCGTGAGCGCTTCGACTGGACATTCAAAGAACTTTCCGGCCAAAGCATTCACTGTGCATTAGCCCGAGTCGTTAGGTTGGATGTTCCTCACCGTTTTCGTTATGAAAAAAGCCACGGCGGATGTCGTTCTTGGGTGGAGATTCCCGAGCGCTCAAATCCAGCTGATAAGTGGGCTGGCGAGCAGGTGATAGACCCTGTGATGTTTGGCAAAATCAATGCCGACGTCCACCTGCGCTTGGGCATCTGAGCCATCTAATGGCTAGGTTCCGAGATTGACATATTAGCTGGATTAGTAAGGTTGAATGCATGCAAGATCCACGTGTCATCCAGCTGGCCAAGCAATTGGTAGAGTATTCTGTGAATGTCCAAAAAGACGAAAAGGTATTGCTGCACCTTTTTGATGTTCCCGAAGCAATTGGACTAGCGCTTATTGATGCCGTTAGGGATGCGGGAGGGACGCCATTTGTCCGTTTGGAAAGCGGTCTCATCAACCGCACCATGGCGCTCGGCGCGACTGATGAACAATACGGCGCGATGGCTGAGCTGCAGCTGGCGGAGATGAAAAAAATGGATGCCTACATCGCCATCCGCGGTGGAAACAACATTGCCGAAACCTCTGATGTGCCAGCTAGCAAAATGAAGCTGATGATGTCTCATGTGCGCGCGGTGCTAGATTACCGCGTCAAACAGACAAAGTGGTGTGTCTTGCGCTGGCCTAGCAGCTCAATGGCCCAGCAAGCTGGCATGAGCACAGCTGCCTTTGAAGATTTCTATTTTGATGTCTGTTTGCTAGATTACAAATCATTGCTGCCAGCTATGGAAGCATTGAAAAAGCGCATGGATGAAGCTGAGCAGGTCCATATCATTGGCAATGGCACAGATTTGAAATTCTCAATCAAAGACATTCCAGCTATCGTTTGTGGTGGTAATTACAATATCCCAGACGGGGAAGTTTTCACCGCGCCAGTGAAAAATAGTGTGCAAGGGGTTGTTCAATACAATGCTCCAACAATCTATCAAGGTGTGCCATTCGACTCTATCCGCTTGGAATTTGTTGACGGCAAAGTTGTCAATGCTGAGGCGGGCGGTAAAACTGAAGCGCTCAACGAAATCTTGGATTCTGACGAAGGCGCACGCTTCATCGGTGAATTTGCCATCGGTTTCCACCCTGTAATCAAAGAGCCAATGCGCGACATCTTGTTTGATGAGAAAATTGCTGGATCATTCCACTTCACCCCTGGCCAAGCATACGAGGAAGCCGACAATGGCAACCGCTCACAAGTCCACTGGGACATGGTGAATATCCAGCGCCCTGAGTACGGTGGTGGGGAAATCTACTTTGATGGCGAGTTGATCCGCAAAGACGGCCAGTTTGTTGTCGATGATCTCAAAGAACTCAATTACTAACGAGCTAACAGCGGGGTCGTCCAGCTAATCGCTAGGATGACCTCAAATGTAATTGATTTTTAGCTAGATCGATTTATAGGTGGTACTATGCATTTGCATGGATTCATCTCACGAGGGCTGATTTTATCTAGCTGCTGTCTATTGTTAGTCGCATGCGGCAGTAAGGCTAAGCGCGAGCTCAAGTCGCGTGGTTATGACGTGAGTGAGCTAGCATTTGTGCAGGCAGCTAAAAAAGGTGACGTCGTTGCGCTCAAGCATCTCGTTGCCGAAGGCATAGATGTAGGTGCGCATGATCCAGCTGGCTGGCCGGCGATGCATGTCGCTGCGCGTGCTGGTCGTTTTGAGGTGATAGATTTTCTTCTCCAGCTGGACGCTGACATCAACGAGCAGGGACCAGACGGATCCACAGCTTTGTTATTGGTCGTCCGCGACGGAGATCCAGCTAGCACTAAGTTTTTACTGCAGCGCCATGCGCGAGTAGACCTAGCCAATAAACAAGGGGAGACACCGCTCAGCGTAGCGATCTCCAAGGGCTCGGACGAGCTCATTGTTAGCTTGTTGGAATCAGCTGGCGATCAGATGGGAAGTTTGATGCAAGGGGCGGTAAGAGCTGGCGCTTCAGCTGAAGTGATCCAGATGCTGGTTGACCAAGGGGCGCCGCTATTCACCCTAGCTAAGGGCGGCAAGACATTATTTATGTTAGCTGCGGAACACGGTCAGGGGGATACGGCAATCGCATTGCTAGAACATGGCATTTGTCCCTATTCTCTGGACGATACAGGGAAATGTGCGCTGCAGCTGGCTGAAGAAAATGGTCATAGTGAAGTGGCCAAGCAACTGCGGTCGAAGCTGAGCGAGTGGCCGCGGCTGATGCCCAAATCTACAGCAGGCACTTCATGGCACAGTTCTGTGGGACAATCACTGACTGAGTCATTAGAGCAACAAAGCGGTATCATCTCAGCCTTGCATCACAGTAAAGTCAGCGTGGAGCAAGCGACTCCATTAGACCAACAGTGGCAATTTCTAGCATACGAACACTACGTCTTGCCGATTAGCTTGCTTGCTGTGGACGAGAGTGGACAGGCGAAAATTCGCCAGTGGTACGATGTGGTTCAGCTGGACGATATTGTCGCTGGTGAGAGTATGGCTGGGGGAGCCTATCAAGTGGTGACAATGCAGCGAAAATTAGTACGCGACCTCGCCACGAGCGACATGGTAGACCGCTCACTACTGCAGCTGAAAGACATTAGGAGCGAGGTGGCCATAGCTATAGAAAGTGGCCAGCTAGCCTACGTGATCGAGCCGCAAGCATTACTTCGGCATTTTAAGTCTGGTAAATTATATATTGCTAGGCGAGGTGATCAATTCTACTCGATGTCGGGCGAGGTGATCGTCATCGACTCATTATCTGCAGCGCAAATCACTTTGACAAGCGGATCTGAAGAAGGCATAAACCTTTCATTAGGCGCTAAATAAAAGAGCAAAGTCATGAGTGAGATGGAAGTGAAACCAAAGGGAACATTGCCCACGCAGTTCAGTGTATTGTTAAAGAATCGGGCTGGAGCCCTAAGCTCGCTAGTTCGCTTGCTGCATCGAGCAAAGATCGAAGTGGTTGGGCTGAGCATGCAAGATTCTCACGATGTTTCAGTAGCTAGATTAGTTCTATCAGACCCAGATCTGGCCTCTCAGCTATTCATAGAAAAGGGCATCGCCTTCAATACCTGTGAGTTATGTGTTGTGGCACTGCGCGATGTCAATGCTGGGCTCAGCAAATGCCTCGATACGCTCAGAGCTGCCGAGACTAACGTCGACTTCACCTACACACTTTTGTGCCACCCGCACGGCAAAACCTTGCTCGCAATGCATTTGGAAGATACCTTTTTTGGCGTATCCGTGCTCAGCTCAGCTGGAGTGCAGATAGTCTACGAAGAAGACCTGCTGCGATAGCCACTGCCATGTCAGAATCATTTTACCAACCCAAAGGGGATCAGCCAGACGATCCTGGATTTGATCTATCATTGCGCCCGCCAGACTTTAGCGAGTTCCACGGGCAGGAGAAAATTAAAGACCGCCTCATGCTCATGGTTGAGGCCGCGCAAATGCGTGATGATGTGCTTGAGCACGTGCTTCTATCAGGGCCTCCCGGATTGGGCAAAACCACTCTAGCAAACATCATCGCTGGCGCAGCGGGAACCAATTTACATACCACTTCCGGGCCGCAGATTGAAAAGGCTGGCGATCTAGCTGGCGTGCTAACCAATCTGCAAAAAGGCGACATTCTCTTTATTGATGAGATCCACCGTCTGCATCCAGCGATTGAGGAATACCTCTATCCAGCGATGGAAGATTACCGGCTAGATATCATCATCGACTCCGGTCCATCAGCTAGATCTATCCAGCTGAATTTGCCAAAGTTTACTCTAGTGGGTGCAACTACCCGCGCTGGCATGCTCACCTCGCCATTGCGTTCGCGTTTTGGTCTCGTCAATCGACTTGATTATTACACCGCCGAGCAGCTTAGCGTGATCATCGATCGCTCAGCTGGCTTGCTCAAGGTGGAGATTACCGCAGACGGATCATTAGAAATTGCCCGTCGTTCGCGTGGTACTCCACGGATTGCTAACAACCTGCTGCGTTGGGTGCGAGATTTCGCTCAAGTGCGTTCTGATGGCACGATCACTGGTGAGGTGGCTAATGAAGCACTGGCGATGATAGAAATCGACCAAGATGGTCTCGATGAAATGGATGCCCGCATTCTCGAAGCCATGATTTATAAATTCAACGGCGGTCCTGTAGGTCTATCAACTCTAGCCGTAGCCATTGGTGAAGACGCTTCGACCTTGGAAGAAGTTCACGAGCCATTCCTCATTATGCAAGGTTTCATGAAACGCACTCCACGAGGGCGTGTGGCCATGCCTGCTGCCTATTCAAAAATTGGCGCCCCTCAGCCAGTGCGCTCAGATCAGCCAGATTTGTTTAGTTAGGATGAAGACATTAAACTTGGAGTTAGATATCGCGGAGGAAGACCACGTCGCGGCTCAAAATCTCTATCAGGCGATGTCTCCAATGGTGAAATACGGAGCCCTTTTTTTCGCCCTATTGGCTCCCGTCATTGTTTTTTTCATGTTCAGATTAGACGCTGAGAGTAGCATGAAGGGGATAGCTTGTGGTCTCTTTGGTGCTTGGTTTGGCTTGCTCTGGCTCTACTTGTACTATCTGCCTAAGCAGGCGAAAAAACAATTCGCCCAGCTGAAGAAGCTTGGTTGTAAGGCTCGATACACTATCGATCAAGATGGTTTCGAGCTGGAGAGTGAAAACGGCCGTGTTCGCCAGAAATTGGAAAATCTTCATGCTTGGAAAAGCAATGATAGAGTCCTTCTTGTTTATCTATCTGATTGGCAGTTTATGATTCTTCCTCGCAGGTTTTTTGCCAGTGATGACGACTACCAATGGCTTCAGGAATCTCTATCGACTCACCTAGGTAAGATGAAGTGAAGGGGCTAGCTAGGACTTAGTCAGGATGCTGAAGTTGCTTATTGATCGGCTGCTTGAGTCGTTAGCTCATTTTTATCTAGCTGGGCTAACATTTTCTGTGCGCTTTCTTGCCAGAAAAATGAATGCTTCAGCTGGCTAGCAGCTTGCATGCGAATGTGGTCGGGGCGCTCGGCATCTTGCGCCACCCGGGAGCTGTAGTGAATCGCCCAGAAGTCGATCGCGGCACTCACAAAAATCACCAAGACGTGCAGCGCAACTAGGCCAGTGTACTTGTATTTTGGTAGTGCGCAGATGATTAACAAAATGGCTAGAAGGATCAATGGGAAGCCGGGCATGAGCCAGTTAGCTAGCAAGACACCCTTGGCGGCAATTTCCTCATCAAATGATATATGGAAGCCCATGCGATCAGAATCGAGCCTGTCAGCTAGAAGCTTATCGCTGTCCTCTGGGAGCAGGTGATTAGATAATGAGCTCAGCTCAATTTTCTCCATCCGTGCTTCTTTGTGTACCAGCCAAACGATGATATAGCTATGATAGCTAAGGTCTAAAGGGGTGAGTGAGATCTTATTGGGGGTGTGGTTGTAAATAAGATTGCCGTCACTTTCTAAGATGTGACCAAGTTTGCTCTGTCGGACCTTTTTCAAGTCCCAGTCAATGCTGCCTGAGGAGCTCGAGTGATGTGAAGCGCTGATGCTTTCCTTTCTGTATTCGCCGCTAATCCACTCCGATGTGGGAGAAAATGAATCTAAGCTGGCAGATAAATGCAAACCTTGAAATGCCAGCTGGAAGGGATCAGCTGGCATCGCCGTTGTCGGGGCGATCCATTGCTGTACGCGTGTTGTATTGGGGTCGTCTAGATCAGCCGATATCAAAAACATGACCATCACCTGATAGTCATTTGGAGCTTGTTCAGGAGAGGGAAGGTCTGCCGCTGTCTCAGCTGGAACCGAAATCATTAATGATGATCTATCAATGTTATTTGCTGTATAGTTAGAGCGCAGAAATAACATGCTATTGGCGAAGATGAAAACTAGGATGAAAATGCCTACGCTGGCTAGAGCCCACCTGAATGGAGTCGGAAGCGGACGTGGCACCTTTTTCAGCACAAAGGGGAGAATGAAAAAGCCACCCAAAGCAAGGAAAGGTAGCCCGTATTGCGCGTGGCAAATCATAATGCCACAGACGATCAAGGCGATTAGAGTGACTGTTAGCGCTAAGAATTTGATGATGGATGGTTTCATATCAGCTGAATCGGAGCGGGGCTATTGCAGCTTAGTTCTTACATTGCCGCAGGGCTTCTTGCGCGCTGTCTTGCCAGAAGAAGGTTTGTTGCATTTGGTGGGCGGCGCGCATGCGTTGTTCATGGGCTTGCTGGCTGTCTAGGGCGATGTTGCGGCTGAAGTTAAGCGCCCAGTAATCCACGGCTGATAGAGCAAAAATGAAGATGACAACCAGAGCCGTAAGCGAGAATGATTTATCCCACGGGCTGGCCACGGTTATGAAAATGAGGGCCGCGAGAGCGGGCATAAAGGATAGGCCTAACCATGAGCTTATTCGGTTGATATGGGGTTTGTTTGAGCTGTAGGGTAAGCCGAGTTCCCAGCCAAGGTTTTCAGGTCGGTAAGCGAGCGAGTTAGGCAAGTCTTTCACATAGTCTTGTAAATCTGATAGGGGGATGGTTTTTAAGGGATCGTCTTTTTTAGCAATCCAGCTGATGTTATACGCTTGGAGTTTTTGACCATCGACAGCGCTGGGAATGAGCTGAAACCATCGCGGACCTTGCCCTATCTTGAGGTGTCCATTGGGGGCACCGATGGGGCCAGGTGTGATGGAGTAACCGCCAGCGCCACTTGAATTGCCACCATTGCTGCGCTCAAGCGAAGCTCGAGCACGTACCTGAATACTTCGGCTGGAAATGTTTTTGCCCGGCTCGATTTCTAAGCTAGAAGCATTACCAGCTCTGTTGATAGTAGTTTTAGGCAGGCCTTTATCATATCTAACTTTCTTTTGTAAGATAGTGGTTTTAGAATCGTCA
This sequence comes from Persicirhabdus sediminis, assembly GCF_016595495.1. Lineage (GTDB taxonomy): Bacteria > Verrucomicrobiota > Verrucomicrobiia > Verrucomicrobiales > Akkermansiaceae > Persicirhabdus > Persicirhabdus sediminis. The sequence goes on along the minus strand of NZ_JAENIM010000020.1, from coordinate 31,307 downwards.
TCGATGTCTGAGCTGATCACTAGAGTAGCGAGAACGATCCAGTCAGTAGGCTTGCTGTTTTTTATTTCTTCTTCACTCGGTGTATAGCTAGGAACCTGTATGGTCGTGCTGCTTTGTTTGAGTTTTGACGCAAGCACGGTATCACGTACATGGATCACCGTGTTGCCTATCAATCCAGCTAGAATGATCAGCCCAATGCCTAGCGAGCACAGACGCCATTTGCGCGGTAGTGGATTTGGGATGCGCGGATAGATCCATTTGCTGAAAAAGCTGAGCGCAAAAATCAGCACGATAAGGTAGATGATATTCATGATTTGCTAGATTTAGCTGATTGGGGTTTTGCCCAGATAGACGCGCAGAGACTGAAATAGCAGCAGGGCTGTAGTCGCCGGCATCAGGAATACGGCGACGTCGGTGAATTCCAGCTCCTGATATCCATTGGCGCTCTCCAGTAGAGTGAGGAGAAAGACCGATGGCAAGAAGACGATGGCCAGAGCTAAGGAGAGCATCGCTGAGAATTGTTTGATGTTGGTGATCATCGAATTCAAAGCAAAGTTCGTAAGGTAAAGTGAGGTGCCTGCGAATATTGCAATGATGAGCATGTCGCCTAACTCTTTTTCGTCGATTGTGCTGGGGGTAGCTAGGCCACTTTGGAAAAACCAGCTCCAGAACTTAGAGGAAAGGTCAAAGAAGGTCACGGTGGTCATAAGGATGATCGCACTGAGGAGAATGGCTAAGCCAGCTAGTAATCGCGACCAATAATAATCAGCCCGTCTAAATGGCAAGGTGAAGGCGTAGGACTCACGCATTTCTATCAAATCACTACAGCCCAATGCGTAGGAGAGATAGATCGCAAGAAGCAGTGAGCTCGCCACAATCATGAAACCGCTATGGTCTATAGGCAGCAGGAAAAAGAAGGTGGTGATCAGGCTGAGAAGGATTTTCCCAGTCTTTAACATGCGCTGTTGATCGCGCCACAGAATGGCCTTCCATGTCTCTGGATAAACCGCGTAGATAGATTGTTTCGCTAAACTGTTCATGAGGCTTTGCGTAGTTGGGTGAGTTCGATGAAGAGGTCTTCTAAGTTCATTGGAAATAGCCCAACTTGTACGTCAGTGCGGCGCGCATAGCTGTCGAGCTGGTCAAGCGAGTCGAATTTGGCAGTTCCAGTTAGGATGGGCCCATTTATAGTCAGACTGCCTATTTGTCCTGGCAGGGTGAAGTCAGCTGGCGGGTTTGTTCCCTTCGGAAAGATGACCTGAACTTTGCGGACAAATTCGCTCAGCTCGATGAGGTTGGCTTGGTAGCTGATCTTGCCGTTTTGCAGCATGCCTAAGGTGGAGGCGACGCGCTCTAGGTCGCTAAGAATATGGGTGCTGAGTAGAACCGATAGATTCTCACGCTCGGCTAAAATGTCGGCGAGTTCAGAGACGAATGTTATTCTTGTTAGTGGGTCGAGGTTAGCGGCTGGTTCATCTAGCAAGAGTACTTCAGCTTGTGAGGCGATAGAGAGCACAATGGCGGCTTTGCGCTGCATACCTCCAGACATATACTTGAAAGAATGGAACAGCGGGAGGTCAAATTTGCGTGCCAGGTAGCCAGCTTGTTTGGCGTTCCATTTGGGGAAACATTTCTCGTAGTAGATGAAATGCTCCATCAATGATAGATTGGGGTAGCCGCTGTTATATTGCCCCACATAGGCGGTGCGAGCTCGCTGGGTTGGCGATGCGTGGCGGAAGTTTGAGCCGAGGATTTGGGTTCGCCCAGAGCTGGGAGCTAGTAGGCCGGTGAGGCAGCTGAACAGGGTCGTTTTGCCCGCGCCGTTTTCGCCGATTAGGCCATAGACCTCGCCGGGTTGCACGCTGAGGTCTAGACCACGGAGGACTTCGGTACCAAGTTTGTAGCTTTTGTGTAGCTGGCTGACTTCGATGCTAGGTCTTGTCATGATGCTTAATTTCTATCTGGATAAGTTGGATGAGGCGGTCAAAGGGGATGTCCAGCTGGCTGGCTTGTTGGACGAGTAGCTGGCAGCTTTCGCTGAGTTCATTTTCGCGTTGTTTGCGGCTGGCTATTTGCTCGATGGCGGTGACAAAAAAGCCTTTGCCTTTTTGGCTCACGGCAATGCCAGCGTGTTCGAGTTCGTTGTAGGCTTTGACGATAGTGCCGGGGTTGACGGCGAGTTGTTTGGCTAGCGAGCGGATAGATGGTAGCTGGGAGCCAGCTGGCAATACGCCACTGCTGCGATACGCGGCTATCTGCTCCATGATCTGGCGATAGGCTGGGACGCCTGTCGCTGGGTTGATCTGTAGGTGCGGTAAGGGTGGCATAAATGCGTGTCGTTCTGTATGGGTACACTGATACAGTTAGTTTTTTTGTGTGGCAAGATTTTTCTTATTTGTTGGGCTGGCGTGATCTGTTGGAGGGCATTTTCCACAAGTTGATTTTGCTAGCTAGCAGTCGGCTATGCGCGTGATGGCAGTTGATAAAAATATTAATTATCGACAAGTTAGGGAAATTCCGCGAGTAACTTGGTAGTTATGAAACTTAAAAAGTGCATTTTTCCTTTGGTAGCAGTGATGGCAGTGAGCTCATGTGATAAGGGAGGTAGCGATGATGCGAGCCAGGTAGATGCTCCAGCGGAAGCAAAAACTGAAGCGGCAGCAGAGGTAGCCGATACTTCTGAGGTGGCTCCAGCAGCAGCTAGTGTTAGTCGTCACGAGGAAATTGCCGATCAGGTATTGAACGCGATGACTGACTTTGCTGACGAGATGCTGAAGGTTAAAGATATGGAAACTGCGCAGGCCGCTAAAGTTGAGTTAGATAAAATTGGCGATCGCTTCACCGCCCTCTCAGCTGAGCTGGAAAAGATGGAGCTGCCTGATGCGGAGTTGAAAACTAAGATCAGCAAAAAGATGGAAGCTAGGGAGTCTGAAATCGAAGCTAAGATGGGCGACAAAATGCAGAACATGATGCTTAGCCTAGATGCCGATACTCAGACATTTGTGCAGGGCATGATGATGGAGTTTTTTGGCAAAGTGATGGTGGCAGGCGAGCAGATGGAGCGCCACTTCAGCATGGAAGAGGCTGCTGCCGAACCAGCTGAATAACCAGCTGATAGATACATTTTAGAACTAAAAAAGCCACACCAGAGAAGATCTGGGGTGGCTTTTTTATTTTAAATAGTCAGTTCTATTATGGTTGAGGTCCTTTGCTAGGAAGCTGGACTTCATCTAGCTGGACTTCATCTAGCTGGACTTCATCTAGCTGGCTACATCGTGGGATGTGGCGAGCTGGATTATTTGCCTTTTTGGCTGATCAGTTCAGCAAGCTGGCTGGCTTTCTCTAAGATCGTAGCTGTGTCACAGCCGTGTGAGTAGTAGTTTTTCATGAGCATGGCGATCATGCTAGCTGGCAGCTTGTATGGACGAGCTGATAGGGTGTCGCGCAGACCTTGTTTTTCGTTGTCGCGCAGAATGACGATGGCTTGCTCGTGCAGTTCTTTAGGGATCAATTTTTCGATCTCTTCCTGCAGTTTTTTTGGTGTTGATTTTGGAAATCCGAATGAGGCGCCCTTAGGTGCTTTTGCTTGTTCTTCTGACATAGTGATTAGATTTGGTGCAGCGTGGCTGCTGGTGATGATGATAGGTTCCGGTGAAGGAGCGTGACGGGGGAGATTGAGATTTTCTAGCTGATACTAACTAGGGACGTGGCCGAGGCCAGCGATGAATTTGCGCAGCACTTGCTCGGGGCAATCTGCATAGTGGCGGTGGCCGTATTTGCGGAAAAATGAGCCGAGCTCGGCTTTGGTCACCACAAACTCAGCTTGTTCAAATACGGTGAGCATGCCTTCTTCGCGTAGGTTGAGGGCGATGCGTAGTTTCTTTAAGATCTCGTTTCTAGACAGCTGGCTCAGCGCCTCTGGCACGGTGCCATCTGGGCGCGGACCACGTCTTTCGATGATCAGGCCGTCGAGGAATTGGCAGAGATCAACATCCGTGAGCGCTTGGTAATCTTTGTGACCTTCGCGCTGCAACCAGCCTGCTACCTGAGCTGGCTGGACCTCGGCTCCCACGTGAGCGATGATTTTGCTCACCTGCACGTCGGTGAAGTTGAACGCGTAGCGAAGACGGCGAAGGATGTCGTTATTGTTCATAAATTTTGCGTACGCTGAGGCCTGCGCCGCCAGATTCAAGCATATTTGCTCCAGCTGGGGTTTTCGGTAAGGGGATGATGCATGATCTGGCGTGGGATGGTTGGTGATTGTAGACATTTTGAAATGTCTATAATTGACATTTTAAAATGCCTATTTAGGGTATGATCAAGATGATAAGTTTTTCAGATCTCAGGAGAAGGCACGGGTATAGCCAGCGTGATGTGGCCCGTTTGTCGGGATTGCGGTTTGAGACGATTTCACGAATAGAAGCTGGGAAAAACCGCCCGCATCGCAAGACCGTAGCTAAGCTGGCTAAGGTGCTGGAGGTGGATGAGGAGGTGATTGATAGAGCGCTGTTAGCGATAGCGAAGCAGGGGCAAGATGAACCCTACGTGGGCTGGCGGTTTTTGGCTGGGCTGGATGGAGATTTACGTGCGGGCTTGATTGAGCAGTTGATTTGTCAATGGACGCATCACTCGACTGGGCTGGAGGGAAATACGATCTCGGCGGGAGATACCCATCTGATTTTGACCCAAGGGCTGACGGTTAGTGGCAAGTCGCTACGCGAGCACGAAGAGATCCATGGGCATGGTTCAGCGATCAAGCTGATATCCAGCTGGCTGAATGACAAACAGAAGCTATCGGTGGGCAGATGCCATGAGCTGCATCGGCTGGTACAAACTGAGCGGACACTGGATGCCTACGCGCCAGTGGGCCAATGGAAGGTGGAGGCTAACGGAACGACGGCGATTCGCTCGCAGGGTGATCCCGAGTGGCATGAATATAGCCATCCGCGGCATGTGGCGGCGCTGATGGATCAGTGGTTAGATTTATTTAATAAAAGTGCAAAAGTAATTGCGGACGGAGGCTCAGCAATTGATGTCTACACCACCCTTCATTTAGCATTTGTAAGCATTCACCCCTATGCTGATGGCAATGGTCGGCTAGCTAGATTACTAGCTAACATTCCCTTACTAAAGGCTGGCTTGCCTCCAGTGCTGGTAAAGGTTGAGTCGCGCCGCGATTACCTGACTCTATTGGGTGATTACTGTACTGCCTATCCTGCTCCCAAACCGGGCGAGTCCTTGGTGCATAAAAATGATGAATTCAGGAAGTTGCTGCAATTTTTCGAACAAGAATGGCAGCCAGTTAGGCAGCTGATTGCTGAGTTTCACGACAGGCAAAAGCAGCGGTGAAATCAGACTGGCGATTTCATCTGGGAGTGCTTGTGGTAAATTGCGCTGGTCTGCAGCTGGAAATTGCCTGAGGGTAGCTGGTAAATTATCTGCTTATGGAAACTCAAGAAATTCAGCAATACATAGCGGCTGCGATTGGCGCCAAATTTACCGACTTCAGCAGCGAATCTGGCGAGGTGATGACCAGCCCGGAAGGTGACGGTCGATTTCTCGGCAAGGTATTTGCGACGAGGTATTCTGGATTGCCAGTAGGGCGAGATATTTACCTAGCGGTGGGGGAGAGCGCGCAAAAAGTACAGATCGTTAGGCTGGGCCGCTCTGAGTGTGTGAAGCCTGAGGTAGCGGATTTAGATCTGCTGCTAGAAAAGGAGCTAGATGTGAAGAAGTAAAAACGAAGCGGATGAATGGGCTGGCGGCATGGTAAAAATGCGCGCCAGCTGTCACCCTAACTTCGTTGTTATTGGTCTGGTTTTTAATCCTACCCGTTCGCGTGGTTGCGGAAGGTAAGGTGGTCGTTACGGTCGTGCAGCACACTGACCATATACTGAGATGATAGAAGAACCACCCAGTTGCCGTCTTGGTCGCGGGCGACCGAGCAGCCTGATGGCAGCTTGACTTCAGGAGGATCGCTGTCGCGTCTCATGGTGTCAGGCACGTTTTCCTCGAACCACTGAACGACCGACCATGGTGAGTGCTCGAGACGAGTTTCTACCTGGTACTCGGAGATGAGGCGGGCTTGTAGCACCTCGAACTGCAGTGGGCCAACGGCGCCTAGCAGAGGAACCGCGCGCATGCTGCCGTGGACGTTGTATGCCTGCGCGACACCTTCTTTCATCAGCTGCTCCATACCGGCGCGGTAGCGCTTGATGTTAGCTGTGTCGTTGTTGACGATGTAGGTGAAACACTCAGGAGTGAATCGAGGCATCTCGTTGTAGACGACTTTTGGGTCACTAGTTAGAGTGTCGCCGATGAGGAAGTTGTAGTTACCCACGAGAGCTAGAATGTCTCCAGCGTAGGCTGTATCGAGAGTTTCGCGATCTTGGCCAAAGAGTTTTTGCGCATTGGAGAGTCTGACTTTTTTGCCAGTGCGCTGGTCGATGACTTGCATGTCGCGCTCAAAGATACCGGAAACGATGCGTACAAAAACAGCTCGGTCGCGGTGGCGCGGGTTCATGTTAGCTTGAATTTTGAAAACAAAGCCGGAGAAGTTGTTAGTTTCGGGGGCGACCATTTTCTCATCACTAACGCGGCCAGCTGGCTCAGGAGCCATTTCTAGAAAGCTCTCTAGCATGTTTTCCACACCAAAGTTATTCATGGCGCTACCAAAGTAGATAGGCATCTGCTCGCCAGCGAGAACACGCTCGATGTCTAGCGGCTCAGTGAGGCCGTCGAGCATTTCTACTTCTGAGGTGACGGCTTCGTAGAGGTCATCGCTGAGTGCTTCGCGCACTTTATCATCTTCGATGCCGGCGACTTCTAGCGGGGCTTTGAATGCGCCGCCTGTGGTGCGCTCAAAGAGGTGAACTTCATCTTTGCTGCGATCATAAACGCCGCGGAAGCGTGGGCCGTCGCCGAGTGGCCAGTTGACGGGTGCTGGCGCGAGTTTGAGCACTTCTTCCAGCTCGTCGATGAGCTCGAGAGGGGCACGCGATGGGCGGTCCATTTTGTTAACAAAAACAAAGATAGGCACACCGCGCTGGCGGCAAACATCAAACAGCTTGAGTGTCTGTGGCTCGACACCTTTACCGGCATCAATGACCATGACCGCGGCATCTACTGCGGAAAGTACGCGATAGGTATCTTCAGAAAAGTCGTGGTGACCGGGAGTGTCTAGTAGGTTGACGCAGCGGTCTTTGTATTCGAACTGCAGCACGGTGGAGGAGACCGAAATACCACGTTCTTTTTCCATCGCCATCCAGTCACTGGAGGTGGATTGTTCTTCTTTTTTCGAGGTGACACTGCCAGCTAGGCCAATGGCTCCACCGTAAAGCAGGAGCTTTTCGGTAAGCGTGGTTTTTCCCGCATCCGGGTGCGAGATGATGGCAAATGTGCGGCGGCGAGAAATCTCGCGAGCTGCAGTGGCTGGAACTGTGTTGATGGTAGCTGTAGTGGTCAAGGCGAGAGAGAGGTAGCTTAAAGCGGGCCGATTGGCAACACAGGCTGTGGGTAATTTCTCTAAATGGACACAGGTAGTGGTGTTAGGATGGCTGTCCAGTTGGCTGGAAATTTCTCGTATAAAAGTGGCCAAGCTAGTGGTGAACTGGCGTGGCTGGGAGGATTAAGCGGGTGAATTGGCGTAGAAAATGGAGTCCACCAGCGGGTTAATTTTTGTTTTCAGCAGGCTGGACGAGTTGGATGCGGTCAGCATGATGAGTGCAAGCGGGGCGCATGTGATTTGATTTGGTTTCATTGAAGATGGTTTGGATGATCAAATAAAAGGATTTAGTTTCGGGGTTATAGCTCTGCTGCAGCGGGCTTGGGGCATGTCGCTGGATTGCTGCAGATTTTCTACGCTGAGCGGATAATTTTTCGTGTCGATGGAGCTGAGCTGTGTTTAGGCTGGCGGCGGAAACACTTCACAAGTCAGATAAAGGTATGTTTTTAGATCGCCCCAAACGAGTTTTCGCCATCTGGGCAATGTGTCACTTAGTGATTTGGACATTGGTGCCATGGTTGTGCAACGAGTGTCTACCGCTGGACTGCATGGAGGCGGTGATGTGGGGATCTCAGTGGCAGTGGGGGTACGATAAACATCCTCCGCTGAGTGCTTGGACCGCCGAGCTAGCGGCTCTCATCATGGGGGATGCCGGTATCTATCTGCTCAGCCAGCTATGTATTGTGACGGCAGCCATTGCGGTCTACAAACTCGCTCGTTTTTTTGCGCTGAGCAGCAAACAAGCGGTGTTGGCAATCTTACTGCTAGATACCATTTATTTCTATCAATACATCAGCGTGGAATACAATGTGAACTACTTGCAGATGCCATGTTGGGCGTGGGGCTGGTATTTTGGCCTGCGTGGGCTTCGCGATCAAAAGTGGCTGTATTGGCTGGGGCTGGGTGTCTGCGTGGCAGCGGGCGCTCTGACCAAATATCTGGCAGTCTTTATGTTGATCCCTTTGTTCGCATGCTGGTGGCAGCGCGGTGAGCTTGGCAAGGCGCTGAAATCACCCGGGCTCTATCTAGCTGGATTGGTTTCTATTTTGTTATTCCTGCCGCACTTTTTCTGGATGATGGAGAATGAGTGGATGACTATCAGTTACGGATTGAGCCGCGGTGACTCTGAGGTTTCGCCATGGTGGCATCATCTATGGATGCCGGTTTATTTCCTCGGTGCTCAGTTAGCATTTCTAATTCCAATTGGGATTCTTGGGTTGTTAGCCTGGCGCAAAGAGAAATCATTTGGCGATCCGCCAGCTGGAAGTTTTGCTTTGGCATTTGGCGCGTACATTTTTCTAGCATTGTTTTGTTTGCTGATGGCCTTCAAGCCAGTGACGATGTGGGCTGCGCCGATGCCGCTGGCGATTGGCATCTGGGCGGTGACTAAGTTTAAGTTAGATCAATTTCCACAATGGGTGCTGAGGGCGTCGGTGATTATGTTTAGCTTGTTTGTGGTCGCCTATGTGGTGGTGTTTGGCTTTGGCCCGCAGATCCGTAAAACTCCTCATCGTGTTAATTACCCAGCGCGTGAGATTGCCAGCCAAGTTGAGAGCATTTGGCATGAGAAATATCAAACCGAGCTAGAGTATGTAGTGGCGGATGAGTGGTTAGGTGGCATTATGAACCGCTACGGGCAAGATCGCGCTGAGGTGATGATTCGTGGCTGGCTGGATCACTCGCGCTACCTAACTGATGAAGAAGTCAGGGAAAAAGGCGCTGTCATTTTGTGGCTAGAAAGCCGTGATGCCAGCTCGGGGAGGTCGAGACCTATGGAGGAGACCTTTGGTGATTTGAAATCTCGTTATCCTGGTATCTATCAGCTCGATGATTTGGTGATCGAGTGGCCGCGCCGCAGTGACGGTAATGCAGGGAGATATGGCATTGCTATTATCCCGCCAGCTAACTAATCCTAAATATATCAGCTATGTCAGAGAAACCCGTCATCAGTATCGTATCCCCTGCTTATAATGAAGAGGAGGGGATTGTAGATTTTATCAACGCCGTGGCTGATGTGATGGCGGGGGGAGATTTGAGCTGGGAGTTAGTTATCGTCAATGACGGCTCGCGTGATCGCACATTAGAGATTTTGCAGGAGAAATCTCAGTCATTAGAGCAGCTCGTCTGGGTTGATTTGTCGCGCAACTTTGGCCATCAAGCGGCGGTCACTGCCGCGATTGATCATTCTGTTGGCGATGCTGTGGTGGTGATGGATGCCGATATGCAGGACCCTCCGGCTCTGATTCCGCAGCTGATTTCTAGCTGGCAGGATGGTCATCAGGTGGTTTTTGCTAGACGAACCCAGCGTGCGGAAACTGGCATGCGCCGCGTTGGTTTTGCGCTTTTCCACAAGTTCTTTCGCTACGCTATTGCCTTTCCTATTCCACGGAATGTGGGGGTTTTCAGCCTGCTAGATCGTCGGGCGGTCAATGAGATCAAGAACCTACCCGAAAGTAATCGATTTTTACCAGGGCTCTACAGCTGGGTCGGCTTCAAGCAGGGGTTTGTTGATTACGCTCGCGACGAACGCTCGGCTGGTGCTCCTAAGCAGACTTTTCAAAGCCTGTTCAAATACGCTTTTGATGGTGTGCTAAGTTTTTCCTACAAGCCGATTCGTTTTCTAGGAGGGATTGGTTTGCTAACAGCTTTTTCGGCCTTTGCCATTGCAGTGTATTTTACCGCAAGGCGCCTGCTTGGCCACGAGGTTGCCTTCACTGGTTTCACTACCTTGGTGATTCTCATCAGCATGCTGGGCGGGCTGATTTTAGTCGCTATTGCTTTAGTGGGGGAATACATCGCCCGCATCTATGATGAGGTGAAACAACGGCCTATGTACATCGTGCAAGGGACGGCTCGAGATAGTGAATCGAGCTGACTTGGTGTCGCCGAATTAGATTTTTGTCTATTGTTAACTCGTTTATTATCAAACGTGTGATGTGTGTTTCTGCGTTCTAACCTGTGCAGGTTATCGCACTTGATTGAGGCAGTGTGATTTCGGGTTATTGCTGTGTGCGTTCATCTCTAATACAAATTTTAGTCGTATTGAGGAGATGGCAATTACCAATAATAAAAATGATGAAAAGCACACTTACAGCCGCCGCCCTTCTCGTAGGATTATCACTTCCAGCACTCAGCTCAGATGAACCAGAATTTCAGAGTTTCCACTACCTTGGCAAACACGGAAGTAGCGACAGCGCTGTTGAGTTCACCGCTTCTTCTTACTGGTCTAGCAAGTATCTCTCAAAGGGCCGTAGCCTGCTTGATAAAGGTGAAGGTCTTGTTGCTATGGACGCAGCAGTTAGCTACAACAACTGGACATTAGCCGCATGGTACGCAGTTTCTGACAGCAGCTCATTTGACGAGTTGGACATCATCGTTGCTTACAACTTCGAGCTGGGTGATTTTGATGGTTACCTCGCCTACACTCGCGTTGAGTTGTTTGACGACAACTGGGCTGACGACGAGTTCGAACTTGGTGTTGCATACAACGGTTGGGATAAATTCGACGCGTCAGCGACTTACATCTACTCACGCGAAAGCAGTGGTGGCTACCTCGAGCTCGAGCTCGCTGCGCCTATCGAAGTGATCGAAGAGCGCCTCACCGTAACACCTTTCATCCAGCAGGCATTTGATTTCGGTTACGTTCAAGATGATAGCGATTTCACTCTTAACCACTTCCAGGTTGGTGTAGTTGCTGATCTCACAATTACTGAAAACTGGAATCTGTTTGGCCGCTTTGATTACAGCTGGTCACAAGACGGTCTCAAAGACCTCAATCACAAAGACCAGTCTCGCGTAGCTGCTGGTTTCGCATACTCATTCTAATCATACGCTGATAGAAATATCTCTCATAGCGCTTGTCCTCTCGTTGTTCTGCTGCTGCCATCACCAGCTCAACGAGGGGATTTTTTGTTTGTAGGTATTCGGTAGTGGCCAGTTAGTTTGAATTCAAAGAGTCGGTCTTCCTCACGCGTTCCGCTACCAATATTGTGAATGACTAAGGGCGTTCCTGTAGCATTAGTGCGGCTGCTCACTATCATGATGTGCGGTAAATGCGGGGGCACCGTGCAGGTGACTAAATCTCCAGCTAGATAGTTAGCTGGATTGTCTGTGAGTTTTAGCTGATAGCCCATGCGCTTGAAGTAAGTTTGTAAATTGGGCACGCGCCGGTGATCGATGTTTTTGTCGGTACCTTTGAGCCCCCAGATTTTTGGGTAAGACGAAAAATTGGCCTTCATGTCCTCGTGGACAAGCTTCTGCAGGTCCAACTGGTGGCTTGTGCGTAATGCGCGAATGACCACATCCGTGCAAACTCCAGCCTCTAGCGGAATGTCCCCATTCGGATAGCTGAGTGACTGGTAGCTAGGGTCGTAACTCACAGTTTTTCCGATTTGCTGTCTCGCTGCGGCGACGATCTCAGATTTTGTTTCTTTGTGATGGGGTTGCGGCGCTGAGTCGCAATTTGTTAGTAATAGCAGTAGCGTCAGTGATGGAATGGTGAGACGAATTTTTTTCATGGCGGCTTCTTTTACTACGATTGGCTGAGCCTAATTATTAGGTTGAGATGTTAGTCTGCTTAGTTGGGCCTGTTTTGTGGATGATTCTAGGCAAAAAAATAGCCAGCGAGGTGCCTCGCTGGCTAGTTTTTGGAAATGAATGTTGTAGGCTAACGAAGCTCGACAACTTGCTCAGCTGGGAAGCGTACTTTGGCGGCTGATGCGTATTTGTCATCAGCGCTACGGTAGCCAATTGGGCAAGCGACGACAGTTTGGTAATCGCTGTCAGTTAGGCCGAGGATGTTGTCGTATTCAGCAGGGGTGATACCTTCCATTGGGCAGGCGTCCACGCCGAGGGCTGCTGCGCTCGCCATGAGTTGGCCAAGAGCGATGTAGACTTGGTTGCGTGCCCACGTGCTGATTTGAGCCTCATCCATCTTGCTAATGAAGCCGTTCATTAGATCGCTGTACATCTGTAGAGATTCGACTTCGACACCACGAGTTTCCGCTGTGTGAGAAATAAGCTTAGCCACATCTGAGCTATCAACCTTGGTTTTTGCACAGAGAACGATGTGGTGGGAGCACTCAGTAACCTGAGCTTGATTCCATGAGTGAGGCAGTAGTTGCTCTTTGATAGATTGGTTGCTAACAATAATGAACTTCCACGGCTGAAGGCCAAATGAAGATGGAGTGAGGACTAAGCTCTCAACGAGGGTATTGAGTAGGTCATCAGAAACCTTTTTGCTAGGGTCAAATTGTTTGGTGGCGTAGCGGGTTTGTAGTGATGAAATGAGTTCTTGCGGTGTCATTAGGGTGTGTTGTGTTATTGATTTACGTCGAGTGTGAGGGGAAGTGAGATAGATGGTAGGGCTTTCAGGCTAAAGTTAATCAGGAAGCCGTACTCATCTTGTTCTGCGCGGTTGTCACGCATCATCAGCCCAATGCTCGCCGTCCAACTGCTCATGTCTTTATGCAGCGAGTAGAGCTGGTATTCCAAAGTGGAGTCATCAAATTCCCATGACTGGTAGAAACTAACACCCCAAGTTTCTGAAAGTCTAGCGTATCCTCTTACGTCTAATCGATCACTGTTTTGCAGAACGGGATGGCTATCGAGGTGTCGGTAGCTGACGCTGAACTCGAGGTCGTCTTTCGGCATGAAGGTGGTCGACATCGTGAGTTCGTTGAAGTCGGCTTCGTCCTGGCTCAGCGGGAACTGAGTTTCCAGATTCAAATACATCCACGGTAGAGGTTGGAACCGCAGATCGTTGTATAGGTTAGACAAGTTTCTATCAAACTCAGGGTCGTCAAAATAGGCGTCGATGTAGGTGTCTAATGTGAGCCATTCATGGCTGCTGCCGTCGCGTTTAGTGAGCAATGTATTGCGCAAGCCAAGGCGAAGGATTGACCAATCTTGCAAGTCATCAATCGCACTGTAGCGGCCAACATCTAGCGGTCTTGGGCGAGTGCTCGCATTGAGTCTATCAACTTTAGTGAAGTTGCTCTGAATTTCCTCAGCCGCGACAAATGAGAAAGTCGAGTAGGGCTGCATGATGTGCATCAGTGAGTCGATGCCCCAGTCGTGGCGGTCGACGTCGTAAACTTTGGAGACTTTCATAGAGAGATCCATCGCTGCGGCAAAGTGCGCGCTTCCTTGGTTCTCTCCTGTGTTGTCGATATCCCAATATTGGCGATAGCCACCACCTAAACGGGGGGTTACCGCAAAGGTATCAGCTAACATGAAAGGCTTAGATATTTCCTGATGGGTATAAAATCGCTGGTAGTCAGCCTCAGGGAAGACAAGGTCTTCCATGTCTGGAATGCTGGCCTGATTTTTATAAGTGGGTCCGTATTCTCGATAAACACCTAGAGACGTTCTGCCCTCGTGTAGGATTCCTGAGTTGAAGATTGGTGCTCGTGCTTGGTCGACAAAAAGCTCGGGCAGGCGTGTGTCAGATTGATAAAACTCGTTAGGTCTGACACGTGCATAGACACCTGCTAGAGTCCTCTCAGATTGGCGAAATAGTCCAAGGGTATTGTCGGGTGCTGGATCTAGCTGGAATGTATTGGGTTCAAAATCTTCCAAGAAAAACTCATCTGAGAGGTAAGTGAGGTTAAAGTTGGCGTAGTATTTTCTATCGGTATTTTCGTCTAGGTCGAAGCGATACTTAAATTCGACTTTGCCACGGTTAGGGTCGAGTCCTTCACGTGGAATGCTTGACCTCTCGTAGTTTGGGTCCAAATCGTAGAGGTAGTAAAGTTTCAGCCAGCCTAGGTTTTTATTTTCCTTCATTCGCTGGTCGATGAGGTCGACGCCGAGGCCAACACCGCGACGAGTTCGCAGGTCGAGTTGCCAGTCGGACAATAGCCATTGGTCAGTCTTTTTACCTGTGTTAGGATCGGTCTTGCCGCCGAGCATGATCGCGTAGCGGTTAAGCAGGAATAACCCCCAACTGGTTTTTGCCCCGGGAGTGACATGATATCCGAGCGCTTGGTCGAGTGGCTGAGAAAGGTAGGGGAGATAGAAAAGTTGTCGATCGCCAGATTTTAGACGCATCTTCTCAAAGGTAACTCTCTCTTTATCTTCGATGGTTGTACTGTCAGACCTAAGCCAGTAGTTAGGTGTGGAGTAGTCGTGCGTGGTGATTCCCGCATTTTTGGCTTCTAGCAGGTGTTTGCCGTCTACAACCTTGCTGGAAAAATCATCGGCTTCGATGAAGAGCGGTGGCATTGCCGTGCGCAATTGCTTGGTATCTATCTGCTGGGTCTCGTAGTTAAAGATAGCCTTTTTGCCGCGCATGAGGACGGGGCCTTGGAAAATGCTAACATCGCCGTCAAGGTAGATATTTTGTGTTTTACTATCAACTCGAGCGCGGTTGGCAAAGAGCTCAAGGCCATTGTCCGCAATGATGCTAACATTGTCTTTGTAAATGATAGAGCCTGAGCCCATGTCAAATTCAATCCCCCCAGTATTATTGATCACTAGGCTTTCGGGCATAGAAGGGACGGCAAAGTCGTCTCCACCCAAAATTGAGGGGGCCTCAAATACTTCACCGTCACGCTCTGGCTGCACTTCTTGGGCCAGTGTGGAGAGCGAAACTACGAGTGATATGGAGCTAATGAAAAGGCGCTTCATGCGCAAGTGAGCATGCGCGAGGCTACGCCTGTAAGTAAAGGGTAAAGCCCTAGCTGAAAGCACTTAAATTCAGCTAGCGTCTGCTTTGTTGCGCGCGCTCCATGGCAAATTCCTTCAACTTAGAAACGACAAGTGCTTGAATAGCTGGTTTAGCCATTTGCATGAGCGAGCCAATGATGAGGTGTGAGAGCGGTTTTGGTGGGGCTACCAGCTTAACTTTTTGCTTTTTAGGTTTGCGGAATAAGAAGGTGGCTCCTAGTCCAGCTGCTAGTGAGCCAGCGAACCATTTGCTTGGCTGTTTGCTGATGGATTTGCTCACTTGGTTTTTCAGGTTGAACTCCTTACGGAGCCGTCCACCTTGCAAAGTCATTTGCGCTCGAGCTTTGGAAATTTCAGCTGTTAGCGCCTGCTTGCGTTGGGCTATTTCTGCTTTTGAAGCCATGCTTTGTCCTTTTCTATTTCTTGCTTAGTCAGTTCGAAAAATGGTGCCTCTGGCGATTTTTTCAGTTGTCGGTAGCAAATGAATGCACCAATAGCGTGAACCAATGCCAAGATGAATAAGGCCAGTGGCCAAGTGCCAAATTTTTCAGCGAAGCCGGGCATCATAGGAGTAAGTACACCAGCGATGATGCCAGTTAGTCCTGCCACAATGAGCATCCACGTGAATAAGGCAAGCAGAGCCAAGCCCACGCCCGCGGCTAATTTGATAGCGGTAAATTGGGCAGCTTCTTGAGCCTCGAGCTTAGTTAGTTCGGCACGATGTTTGATGAACGTGCTGAATGTTTGGCTAAACGCTTTGGCTGATTGCGATAGCCCAAGGTCATCTAATGACGGCCCAGTTGGAGCTTGGGGTTCCTCTTCGGGATTCATGTTTGGTGGGCAAAACAGAGATGAAAAACCGCCAAGGATTTAGCCCTTGGCGGTAAATAGTTGAAGGGCGAATTACTTACGAATAAGAAGGCCAACCACAAATCCGACACCCAATGCGGTGAGTACAGATTTAGTAGGATGCTGGCGGATATATTCTTCTGTGCTTGCGTGGCATTCGCGTGCTTTTACGCGGCTCTGTTGGATCTTCTCGTTAGATACCTGCTTGAGTTGCGCTGTGCGCTCGGCTGCTACGGCACGGGCATGCTGGCTGCGTTCTTCAGCAATTGCCTTTAAGTGTGCTGCTCTTTCAGCTGCGCTAGCTTTAAGCTCGTGTGCTTTATCACTGGCTTCGTTAGCAATTTGACGTGCCTTCTCTTTAGCTACGTCGAGCTTGCCAGATGTTGGTTCTGTTGTTGGAACTTCTGGTACAAATTCTGTTTCCGTGCTTGTTGTGTCCATATATTTAGTTGGTTATCGTAAAGTTATCGTTAGTACATTGGCACTGATCTTACTCAAGTGCAAGAAGATGCGTTTTATTTTTTGACATAAGGATTGCCATTCGCTTCGACGCCAATCGTAGTGCGAGGTCCGTGCCCTGGATAGACGCTGGTCTCATCTGGTAGGCTGTAGAGTTTTTCTTTAATGCTAGTGAATAATGTTAGCTCGTTGCCGCCTGGTAGGTCTGAGCGCCCAACGCCTGATGCGAATAGGGTATCTCCTGCAATTAGAGTCGCCGATCCTTGGTGATAGAAAGCGATGCTATCCACGGAATGCCCAGGGACGTGGAAGATTTCTAATGGCAGACCTGAAGCGTCGTGATTAGTAGTGTCTGCTAGTAGCTGGTCAATTTTGTAATCGCGGATGTTTACAGGAAGGCCCCAGGTTCTAGCGAGCTGTTGGTGAACTAGTTCTTCACTGCGCTCCATATAGGCGAGCACTGTTACGCCCATTTCATTGAGAGCCGCAACATCTTCGACATGATCAAAATGTTGGTGGGTGAGGTAACAATGGCTAGGTTTCTTGCCTTTACTTTGCAGCCAGCCGGCCACGCCTTCTGGCGCATCAAACAAAACACAAATGTCTCCATCTTCGATGAGGTAGGCATTGGTAGAAACCATGCCGCCTGTATAGACTGAAATTTCCATGCGCAGACTCTAGCTGGCTAGAGCGTGAAGCTCAAGCTTTGCCACAAAGCTTCTAAAATAGAAAAATACTGTTCAATTGTATTTTGTTTTAACTTGTTATCTTAGAATGGGTTGATTGCTTTTCTGTTTGCTTTGCTTGGGTCTCATTTCTGTTCACTAGAACAGATTTATGTTGACCGTGAGACTTTTGCTAGTAGTTTGGAAATCATCAAAGCGAGCGCAGTGCTCACAACTTATTAGATTAATCAAACTACGATCATGGCTGGAAAAACAGATGCAGATAAACTCTCAGAAGCTCGCAAGAAGAACCTAGACCTTGCGATTTCTCAAATTCAAAAAGACTTTGGTGAGACCGCCATCATGCGCATGGGTGATGAACACCGTGTGGATGTTGATGTCATCCCAACAGGTAATTTGCTCATTGATAGAGCGCTTGGTGTTGGTGGGCTTCCGCGTGGCAGAATCATCGAAGTATTCGGTCCTGAATCATCTGGTAAAACCACTCTAACTCTCACCGCAATTGCCCAAGCTCAGAAGGCTGGCGGTCTAGCTGCTTTTGTTGATGTTGAGCACGCGCTCGATCCTACTTATGCTAAGAAGTTGGGTGTAAATCTCGATGATTTGTTAGTATCTCAGCCATCATCTGGTGAGGAAGCATTGCAAATTGTGGAAGCTCTGGTGCGCTCTAACGCACTCGACGTCGTCGTTCTCGACTCCGTAGCAGCCTTGGTGACTAAGCAAGAACTCGCCGGTGAAATTGGTGATAGCACCGTGGGTGCTCAGGCACGCTTGATGAGTGCAGCTATGAGAAAGCTGACTTCGCTCATCGCCAAAGCGCGCACCACTTGTATCTTCACTAACCAGATTCGTGAGAAAATTGGCGTTATGTTTGGTAGCCCTGAAACCACTCCAGGTGGCCGAGCTCTGAAGTTCTTTTCATCTATCCGTATCGATATCCGCCGCATTGGCCAGATCAAAGCGACTGACGGAACCGTGCAGGGCAACCGCACTAAAATCAAGATCGTCAAAAACAAGGTGGCTCCACCATTCACTGAAGCTGAATTTGACATCATGTACTCAGAGGGAATCTCATCAGTTGGTTCTCTGCTAGACCTCGCGTTAGAATTTAACATCATCCTCAAGCGCGGTAGCTGGTTCAGCTACGATGGTGCTCAGCTTGCTCAAGGTCGTGATGCCGCCAAGGCCGCATTGAAGCAGAAACCTGAGCTCTACCAAGAGGTGGAAGACAAAGTCAAAGAGCAGATGGAAGCTCAGAAAGATTAGACCTAGCGAGTTTGATTAGGTTAACAATGGACAAAGCCCAGAACCTCGGTTCTGGGCTTTGTTACGTTTAACTTGTTATAGCTGGCTGGAAATTTCTAGCCAACTGGTGATGTAGCCAGTTAGTTGTCGAACACCATCGTCTGGCTGCCGTGCTCTGGGTGGTGAATGAAAACGGCAAAGCGCTTGATATTTTTCACCTTGATGTCCAGCTGGTTGGCATAGTCAAACAAACCGCGCATGTCAGTATAACCGTCTTTTAGGAACACCGGCTCAGCGTTATCTGCTTCTACTTTTTCGACGTAGACTTTGACATAACACTTACTCAGAGATTTGCCGTCATTGGTCTTAGAAATGTGCAGGCTTTGTGAGAACTTACGGCGCTGAATTTGCAGGCTGTTATTGTTAAGTGCCCGCGTGGTTTTCAGCCCAGCGGCTTCAGCCACGGCTATCAGGCTGCCACTGCGGTAGCTTTCTGGTAGTTCTATAGTTTGCTCTTGCACTTGTTGATCTAGCTGAATCGTCTTCACGTAGTTAGGGCGAATCGCTGGCTGCATGGTGCTTTGTTGATCGAGAAATGGATTCTCAGAAAACAATGCTTCCATATCGATGTGATAGAGTTTGAGCTCAGCTGACTTGAGGCCGCGGTGGTGGACGACCAGTTGGCTATTTTTCATTTCTAATTCTAGCTTGGCCGTTAGTTTTTCGGGGCGTGATTCATTGTGTTCAGCGGCGAGCTGGCTGGAAACCTGCTGTGCTTGTCCGACTACCTGTCCGAAGTTATACTGCCATCTGTTGCTGATAGATTGTTTCGTTCTATCTAGCCAGCTAGCTGCAATCTTGGCCGCGGCTTGTGGATCTTCTCGGTAGAAAAGTGCGTAACAGTGCAGGTAGTCGTATTGCATTTGCATGTCTAACTCGTCACGCTCTAGTTGATCAAACAGCGCTAGCGCCTCTTGCACTCTATCTTGGAGAAATAGGTGATAACAAAGAATCATCTGATCTCTGGCGCTGAGTTCGGCTTTCCACGATAGGTCTTGGATGATTTGTTCATACTTCTCCTTCACCTTGTCATTAGAGATTTTGGTTTCGCCTTGGAATCGATGTTGGCGGGCGTTGACGATAGGATCAAATTCGAGATGCCATAGCGGCTCGGAGCTGGTCGCATCGTAATGATAGATAGGGGTATCAATGTAGCTACCTACTGAATTTGTTAGTACGCCGGATGCTTCAAGGTATTCTTGCATCGCGGGCTCATCACCGTGCAAAAATGCATAGCTGTAGAGTGTGCCGTCATAGCATAAGCGTTGCTTTAAGATGGTGATTGCTCTCTCATAAAATGCCTTGTCCTTCATTCGCCATGCAGTTAGGGCTAAATCTAGCGAGTTCAGGTTAGCTGATTCCAGCTGGGCGATGACTTGCTCGTCGCTGCCGTACATGGCGATGGATTTCCAGCTAGTGAGGTCGCGCTGCGCCGGCGTATCTACGACCTGCCAAGCTTCAGCTGGCAGTGTCAGCTGGACTTCATCGTTATGCAGAATGTGAGTTGGGTATTGGGGAAACTCGCCAGTTTTTGGGAAATAGAAATGCCGCTCGAGCTTGATCGTTTGGTTTGCTGGGACTTCTTTTTTTACCGAATAGGTGGCGGGGGATTCACCTAGCGCAATGGCTCCTTGAGGAATTTGTTGGAGAATTTCTACTTCTTGAGGAAGGTCGCTTGGGTTTGTTAGTGTGAGCGAGCTAGTGTAGGCTTCACCTGCTTGAAGCGGTGAGGTGACTGGGATATTTACCTTACGCCCTTGTTTGTCGGTTTTGCTGCGGTCTCGCAGTTTGTACAGGCTATTGCGAGCTAGCAGCTGGCTGTGATCAGCGACTTTGTTAGTTTCTCGGGTGTCGCGGTAGAACAATATCAGCGGTGACTTGGCTGTGATTGTTAGCTGATTGTTAGCCACTGTGGTTTCGGGTTTGTTCCCGCTAGCTGGGAGGTCGCAGAGGGCTAATGCCATCATCGCTGAGTGAGTCAAACCAGCGCATTCAGGAAATCTAGCGGAGATGAATTCGCCTTTACCGTCCCATTTTGCATAGTCGATCCAGTAGCGGTTCGCAGATATGTGAGAGGTATCTTCACGGCGGAAATACTGAGATTCCGCCCAGACCTGAGTTTCTATTTCAGCTCGATCAGGTGCGATCTCACTAGTTTCATAGAGAGTATCTGAACCCGCGCTCGAGGCAAAGGGATCATCGGCAACAGCGCTTGAAGCAAAGGCATCCTCAGCGCCTGAGGAAGGTGAAGTGAAATAGTCGAGTTTTCTATAGTTGTTAAATTCGTCGTGCTGATTATTCAGTAGCTTTCTTGAGCTTGGCCCGCCCGGTCTTAAAGACTGGGTTAATTGGTCAGTCACATCGAGATTGCTTAAGGTATTAGTGACTGTTAGCGTTCCGTTTACCGCGTCGAATATCACGTTGCTGCCGTCAGGAAAACTGAGACCTTTTTCTGAAAGCAGCTCTTTCACAGTTCTTCTTGGAGCAATGGCAGCTGCACTAGGCCTACTAGCAAATGGATCATCATATGAGTTAACTTCGGACGCTAGCTTAGTGATATAATCGGGTGGAACATGGAAAGTGCGTGTGTAGAGTTCATCCGTTTCTAGCGAGCCGATTGGGGTGACGATGGCAGAATGTCCAACTACTTGGTATCGAGTTCTGCTCAAGTCACAGATGTATTGCAGACAGACACCGAGGGGAACATTGCGGAGCTGTAGTTTTGGAATGCGCACAGTCCCAAGGTCGCTAGCCAAACTATTGTCGATGCTTATGTTCTGCCAGTTGCCGTAGGCAAAACTTTCGGCGGCTTCTTGGTTCACAAAGTCAATGGCCTCTTGCAAACTTACGTCCTGCAGGTCAACGATAGGGATGAAGATGCTTTCTAACGAGGTTCTTGTTTTTAGCTCGGCGTCAGCATTCAGCATCTTTCCAGCGGCGAGCGCAATTTTCTGTTTGGAGATGCCTAGCCGATCTTTGCTGGCGAGGGCATTGTGTTTGAGAGCAGAGGTGAAATATCGAGTTTCGACCTCAGGTCTTGGATGCGAGCTGGCAAATTCATCGCTGAGGTATCTGACTATGAATTTTTTGTGTGCTGGCTGCGCGTGTGCTAACAATGCCATTTCGGCTGCATTTAGCTGGCTGAACTTATTCACTGATAGATATTTGCTGAGGTCGGAGCCGAGCAGGTAGTCGTCGATAAACTCACGCTGCATCTTGTTTGCCAGCTCAGGTTTAATGACTCTTTCAAACCACGCGGGATCGTGACGATGAATGAAAAGGTTGAATTCGTGTGAGGCCAGCACCGACCACGCGGTGAGTTTTTCATCTTCAGTTAGCCTGTCCCATTCTAGCAGTATTTCAAATTTTTCTATCTGGCTACCATTCTTGTTGGAAACCATATAATCATAGACGTCAGCCAACTCGGTGTAGGCTCGCCAGTCAGCGTCGAGCATATTTTCGATGGTGGTTTTTGCTCCAGCTGCGAGCACTGCAGTGCCGCGTGTATCCATGAAGTGTTTATCCAGCGCGAGAGTTTTTTTCAGCCTGAGGTCGCGGGTTTCCAGCTGTTTAGCTGCTAGGGGGATGGATTTGATAGAGGTATTGTCGCCATCGTTAAAGATTACGGTGAGCGTCTGGCTGCTAGAGAACTCGGATAGATCGATGCTGAGTTTACCTGAAGCATCAGGACGTAGACCAGACTTAACGACCGCCGTTTCGTTTAAGTAATCGTAGTTAGGCATGTAGGGAGTATTTCCTGACTGACTTGAATTACTGCTGGAGTTGCGGCTTCTAGATTTTTGTTTAGCTGGAGCAGGAGTCTCTTCGAGTGTGCCGGCTTCTGATTCATTAATGGCCGAATAACTAGCCCGGTTGATATCCCAGCGATGGAGTAAAATACTTGGCCGCGGCAGCATGTTGCCCGGGTAGATTTTGCTAGCTCGCCGCTCCATGATGTAGCGGTACTCGTCGGAGATGGTGCCGTCACTAGAGCTGATCGTTCCCTGCCAGCTAAATGGCTGCGTGCTGTATGAGCCAGGTAGCTGGAAGCGTGAGTAATAATAGTTATCGAGGTGATTAAAATAGCGCGTGCCAATTAGATGAACGATAGACGATGGGCTGTGGCCCTCTAACTGGATCTGTAGCGTTTGCTGGTCGTCGTTTTTATAATCGATATTCAACGCTGGGATCTCCACTAACTCTAGCGCTTTGTCCTCTGCGCAGATCCAGCCAGCTTGTGATTTTCCTTTCATCACCTTAATAGTGACGTCTCTGCCGAGCAATGGTGATCTCAGGTGATAGGTTCCAGCTGATAGACCTTCAATTTTTAGCCTGTTGCCAGCCAGCTGGATTTTCTCCAAAACATCTTTGCGTACCAAGTTGTGCTCATTGGCATCCATCTGGTAGAACTGAAAATAGGCTCGCTCGACTTTTTCTGGAGCTATTGGTGAATCCAGTGTGATGTAGAGTGGTTTATTTTCACTGATCTGATAGGTGCTAGCAGACTCAATGTGGAGTGTATCCTTTGGCTTGAGATAGGTTTTCACCCCTTGTTCGCTGTCATTGTAGTGCACACCAGAGATTCCTTCTAGCTGGCCTAGGTGGATAAGCCCGTTTTCGTCGCTACGTAGGTGATAGGAAACTTTCTCTGAGATGAACTCATGGTTGAAGGTGAGATAGACGCTGCGCTTGCTGATAGGTTCACCATTGCGGCCACGTAGCTCAATCTTCCAGCCGTCTGTGGTATAGGTGAAGTTAGGTTGAACGATGTGACTTTCTCCATCCGAGCTGTTGACTCTGATTGAGCGTTTGGCCTGTAAAATGCGCGCTGGTTTTTCCGTGCTGGAGCTGTGGTCTAGCTGCTTGGGCAGCTCTGCTGACAACCTAAAACTAAGCCTGCGGGTAGCCTCTGGGACATGGATTTTACAGCTGATGAGCCCGTCATTATCTAGCTGGATATCGCGCTTGGAGATCTCGCTGATGGTTCCGTCAGTCAAGGTCGCGAGCACTTTGAAGTTAGGGTTTTCTAGCTTACTAAGATCACAGGGGACGTCTTCTCTAGCAAAGATGGTGCGCAGCTTGAAGGTCGCTTGCTTGCCGGCAATCATTTGCTCGCGGCTAGAGATCAAGCTGAGGTGGAGGTTATAGCGGGTAGAGGCGCGATCGAGTTCAGATTTAACTGCGAGCCCAGAATTAGCATTTTTGGCATTTTCGTTAGCTGCAAAGAGGGTGATTTCTGCTTTTTCTTGGATCGCGGCTAATGGTAGCTGGATGAGACCGTTTTTATCGGAGATGTATTTTTTCCCGTGGAGGTAGATGGCGCTGGCAGGAATGATGTCACGGTTTTCGTCTAGCAGCCATGCATGCTGGCAGTGGGCAGCGTCTTTGGTAATCAAGTGGAGCTGGCCTTTTTGCACCATCACACGAGTAGTGGATTTGTTTGCGATCAATTCAACAATCCAGCTGCCGCGCCCTTTTAGCTCGGCAAGTTCTATCTTTTCACGGTGCTCTATCAGCGGATCCTGAGCATAGTCGATATGCTTTTCGTAGTGCGGAACTAGCCCGCTGAGTGGGGCGTCGGCGCTGATAGTAGTGCTGGCATTTAGCTGGTCTAACTCAAAGATCTTGATGTGCAGCTTAGGGGTGTTTTTTAACAGGAGATTCAAGCTAACAAGCTCGTCTTCGCCCCAGAGTTTTTGATTCTCTGGAGCGACGAGAATGTGAGTTTTTTCGCGCAACTGGCTGTAGTCTTCTGGCCGTAGTTCTTTTCCCCATTGTTCAGCTGGCCCACCGTGCAGTAGGTGGGCGATGGCTGTTTCGCGACGTAAAATGTCGTCTTCGATGTAGCTGGAAAATTGTTTCGGCTCGACTCCGTTACGGATGAAGTGGTGAAGCTGATGGATGAGAAAATCTTCTTCTTTAGCTGGATGTTCCTGGCTGATATCAAAGAATTTTTTTTCTAGTCGCCCGACGCTGCCGCGGAAATTTTTCCCACTTGGTGAGGATCTAAAAATGTTGGAGTCGCGGGGAATGGCTAGGTAGCTGAGAAATGTCTCTAGCTCGTATTGACCCGCAGCTTGTTTCTGCATGATCAAGTTGCCTAGCAGGTGCGCTTTGAGCGAATAGAATTTTTCTGGGAGTGGCTGGGCAAATTCCCACGCTTGTTCTAGCCAGCTCATACGCTCAGCTGGATGGTAGAGAAACCAGCTGGCTTCAGCTGGGCACATGCGGGTGAGGTAGGCATCAACAAATGATTCGTCCTCGATCAGCTGTGGGCGTTTTTCTAGCAGTTCGTCCAGCTGGGCTAGCGTGAGATACTTATTAATGTGATATAATGAACGAAAACCGGAGTTAGGCGCTGCAGCTAATTCTGTCAGGATGAGTTCGATGACCTTTGGGTGGTCGGCGCGCTTGAGGTTTTTTAGCAAATGGCTCTGCTTGCTGTAATCAATGGGTTCGTCTTTATCCAGCTCGGCGTAGAGGAGTGGACCCGTTAGCTTTTGGTACTGGCGGGTTTGATGTTTGAGAAAGGCATCAGCTGAGATCATATCCTCACTCAGCACGCTGGGAACCTTGGCTTCTTCTGGAGGAATAGGGCGCTGATGCTGAGTTCTAATTCTTAAATCTCCGCGGATGTGATGAAGTGCTTCCTCTGGTGATTTCTGGTAGAGGAATAGATATTGCCGCTTACGAATGACCTCCCATTGCTCGTAATTGCCGAGGTTCGAGCCATTTCCGTGCATCTTGTTACCCCACTCTTCCATCAGAGTTTCCAGCTTGGCGTTTTGGCCAGTAAGCTGGAGATGCAGCGCGTTGAAAAAATAATAATCAGCCGTGCCTGGCACGAGCTGCTGCAGTGCTTGCTCTCTATCCTCTGAGTATACCCAGGATTCTAAAAATTCTAATGAGGCTGCATGTAATGGTGACAGTAAAGATAAGGCGGCAAAAGAAACCCAACGGAAATTCATGATAGAAATCAATCATTTTTGTTGGGTTAGGGAAAGGCTAAAACTTACTCAGTTGAGAGGTCTTATGTAGAATGCATCTCCATCAAGTTGGGGCAAATTTTCTACCGTTGTTGTATTTGTTAGTTTTTGATCAACCACGGAGGTAATGATTTCTATGATCGAAGAAGCATTGTCACCAATAGATGCCCAGAGAATAGCCAAATTTAAGATCAATGTTAGCCAGAAGACACAGCGAAATGATACCTTTTTGGATTTATGGCGTATCTGCGTTTGGGCGATGAGAGCACCTGGCCACCCTCCAGCTAACGACAGTATGTGTAGTGTTTGTTCAGGTGTCCTTCGCTTGCCTTGTTTTGCTGCCAGTTTATCCTTTCTGTAGCTTAAGAATGTTATGACTGACATTCCGAGATATAGCCCAGATACCCACCACGGGATATGTGATCTCCAGCCGGCTAACAGGAGGGTAATAAAAAACAGCGTGACGAAGGTGTCCGTGAAGGTTGAGTTACCTCTGGTATACGAGCTGGTGGAGGAACGCGAGCATAGTTTGGCGTCCTTGGCGCAAGGTCTGCCTTTTGCATCTGATGATAGAAGGTAGGTGAGTTCGTCTCCTTGCTTCGGACGTTGTTGACGATTTTTGAATGCCTTTATATGCACAAAAACCCGTTCACTGTTCGATGGTGTGGTGATGAAGCCAAAACCTCGATCATCATTCCATTGTGTAATGGTTCCTTTTTGAATCATCTGGTTTGCTAGGGAATTTTATAAAGCTTCGCGGCGCATCAGCTGAGCTTTGTATAGGTTAGCCATGTCGTTAATGGCGCCTGTGATGGCTTTTAGAACCGCATAGCCGAGCATCAGATAGATAAATGCAAACACACTAACGGCGATGGTGATTTGTTCCAGCTGGAGGTTTTGATAGAAGACGAGCGGGCTGAGCGCTGCGCCTATCCATGGGAAGAGACAAAAGACCCAGAATTGCGCAGCAGGGACTTTTTCTACAAAGCGGAATTGCGGGTGGCTGGCGCGGGCTCGGTTGTATGCGTGTGGCCAGAGTCCGATAGAAAAGAAACTGGTGACTGGCTGTGCTCCGGGAATCCAGATGAGCAGGACAGCGAGCCAAGCGGGGATTTTTTCACCAGTAGGACGCAGCATGTGCCACGCGCGAAACAACCAGACTGAGAAGATAATGGCGGCGACGGCGGCGAAGAATCCTCCTGCAATAATGAGCATTTCGTCTATTTGTACAGGCAGGTTGATGTCTTGGAATAGTCGGCTATATTGGCCGTAGAGTCCAACGCATGTTAGGATGATGGCGGCGCCAATTAGAGCCACGAGGTTGTTGAGGTGGACGGGGTTTACCTTGGCGATGTTATAGGGTTTCTTCTTTAACCATTGGCGGTAGCGAATGGCTTTTGAGTCCAGCTCCTTGAGCCGTTTGGCTTCGATATGGATGCCCTTCACTTCACCCGAGGTGGCCCACTCGCTCATGCCTTTGGTCCACACGGCATCGAGTTCTTTGTGCAGCATGCCATCTTTCGCTAGATCGAGGATTTTCTGGAGTGGTACGGGTCCGTATTTCTGGCCAACACGGCGGTAGTACCAAATGGCGTCATCTGGGTCATGCATAGTGTTTTGATAGAGAAATAGCACGGTGATGCAAGTCTGGATTTCCAGCCAGATGGCTAGCTGAAAACGTGTGTGGTGGATGAAATGGGCAGTTATAGGCAGATTTTGCCGCTGAGAATTGACATGATGCCTTTACTAATAGTCACAGATTGTGCAGTGTGCGCGCTCACCGCGATGGCCACGGGCGGCCAGGCGGGTGATTTAACCAGCTAAGAACCATGACCGCAGCCGAAATTCGCCAGAGTTTTTTTGACTTTTTTAAAGAGAAGCAGCATACGATCGTGCCATCCGCCTCGCTGATGCCACAGTCACCAGGATTGCTTTTCACGAATGCTGGCATGAACCAGTTTGTGCCTTATTTCCTAGGAACAGAAAAAGCTCCATACGATCCACCGCGCGCAGCGGATACTCAGAAATGCATCCGCGCTGGCGGCAAACACAATGATTTGGATGATGTTGGCTACGATACCTATCACCATACTATGTTTGAGATGTTAGGTAACTGGTCGTTTGGCAATTATTTCAAACCTGAAGCGATCAAATGGGCGTGGGAATTGGTAGTTGAGCGTTGGGGTTTCCCAGCTGAGCGACTTTACGCGACTGTTTATCGTCCAGGCAAAGGTGATCCTGGCATGTTTGACCAAGAAGCATGGGAGCTGTGGGCTGAGCTATTCCGCGCTAAAGGCCTCGACCCTGATGTGCAGATTGTAGATGGCAACGTGAAGGATAACTTCTGGATGATGGGCGAGACTGGTCCATGTGGTCCGTGCTCTGAACTGCACGTAGATCTCACCCCTAACGGTGATACTGGCGGCAAGCTGGTAAACATGGATAGTGACCTGTGTATCGAAATCTGGAACCTCGTATTTATTCAGTACAATGCTGAGGCTGATGGTTCATTCCGCGATCTTCCAGCTAAGCATGTGGATACTGGTATGGGCTTTGAGCGCGCCTGCTCTATCATGCAGGGGACTAAGAACTTTACTGATTTCTCACAGAAACCAACTAACTACGCAACGGATGTATTCCAGCCCTTGTTTAGAAAAATCGAAGAACTCTGTGGGAAGAAATATCACGATATCTATCCAGAGACTCTAACTCGTGGGGCTGCCAGTGATGAGCTGGAGCAGGCGATTGCTTTCCGTGTGATTGCTGATCACATCCGTACACTTTCATTCTCGATTGCAGACGGGATCATTCCTGGCAATGCTGGCCGTAACTATGTGCTGCGCCGTATTCTCCGCCGTGCTGTGCGTTACGGTCGTAAGTTAGGTTTCTCTGGATCGCAAACATTCCTCAAAGATCTCGTGGTGACACTGGTCGAGCAGCTAGGTGACATTTTCCCAGAGCTCATCGAGCGCCGCAGTGTGATTGAAGAAACTCTCGAGCGTGAAGAAAAGAGCTTTAACGAAACTCTCGACCGCGGGCTGGAAATGTTCGAACGTGAGGTGACTAACAATGGCGCAATTTCAGGAACTTTTGCTTTCCGTCTTTACGATACCTACGGGTTCCCAATCGATCTAACCGAGCTGCTCTGCGAAGAACGCAATGTGCCGCTAGATAAGAAAACTTTCAAGCAACTGATGGAAGAGCAGCGTGAGCGTAGCCGCGCTAGCCGTACTAGCGAGCTGGTGCGTGCTGCAGACATTGCTACGGATGCGGTGACTGAATTTGTTGGTTTCGACCAAGATGATACTGAAGCGACTGTGATCGAAAATCACTTGGATGATGGTCATTTGTTAGTTATCACGGATAAGACGACCTTCTTCTGTGAAATGGGTGGTCAACATGGTGATCAGGGAATCATGCGGGTGAATGGCAAAGAGTATACGATTGCTGGTGTTCAGCAGTTAGGAGCAGCTCGCGCTCACTTGGTTCCTTCAGATGCTGACGTTCACGTTGGTGATAAGGTTGAGCTGATATTGGAAACCGAGCGTCGTCGTCCAATCGAAGCTCACCATACAGCGACACACATGCTGCACTGGGCATTGCACGAGGTGGTGTCTAAAGATGCCGCTCAGCAAGGTTCATTGGTAACTCGTAAGCGTTTACGTTTCGACTTTAACTCAGCACCGCTAACGGCTGAGCAGATAGATCAGATCGAAGAACTTGTTAATGAGAAGATTTCCGCTAAAGAGCCTGTCTCTTGGTTGGAGGTGCCGCATGCAGACGTGAAGAGCCGCAGTGATATCATGCAGTTCTTTGGTGATAAATATGGTGACTTAGTCAGAGTGGTGCAAGTTGGCGGTGAAGCCCAACAGCTAGATGGCTATTCCATGGAACTCTGTGGTGGTACGCATGTACGCAATACCGAAGAAATTGGTATTTTCAAAATCAAGAGTGAAGGCGCGATCGCTTCAGGGGTTCGTCGCTTAGAAGCTGCTTGTGGTGAGTCTGCATGGGAATTCCTTCGCTCGGAGGTTGCTAAAGATTCCGAGGAAGATGAAAAGCTACGCAAGCGATTAGATGAGGCTAACGAAAAGCTGAAATCTATCGGTCTTGAGCCAGAAGATCACCCAGATTTTCCTCGTATCATGGCTGGATTGCTCATGGGTGGTGGCACATTCCACCAGATCAATACTGTGATCAAAAAGAGCCGCGAGCATGTCACTACGCTCAATGAAGCTGTTATTCGTGCGGACAAAAAACTTAAAAAAGCGGAAGCTGCTCATGCAGCCGCTCATGCGGATGAAGCGCTCGAAGAGAAGATTTCTGAAGGATCTAACTTTGTCTTCCAAATCGAAGCATCAGCCGCACTGCTGCAAGAGCTGCTCAATGGGCTGAAGAAAAAGCAATTCACTAAAGCTGCCTTCTTCATCGTTGATGATGGGTCAAAACTCCACTTAGGTGCATACGCTGGAAGCGACGCTCAGGCAGCTGGCCTGCAGGCTGGCAAGTTAATCCAGCAGTTGGCGCCAATCGCCGGAGGCAAAGGTGGCGGTCGTCCTGATACAGCTCGTGGTGCCGCGCCTCAGCGCGAGAAACTAGCTGAGTTGGCTGCAGAAGCTGAAAAGGCTCTTGGCTAATCATTCCAGATAACCTGACAATTTATAGCCCGTGAGGAGAAATCCTTGCGGGCTATTTTTTTCGTTAAATAGCTAGACTGGCAAATAACGAAAAGAAGCGAACCATGACGATGGGAGTAATCGAAGTTTGTTATGCGATTATACGGGTTTGTTAGCTAGGCACCAGCCAGCTGGGTTTCATTCTAGCTGGGATAATGCTAGCTGGGATAATGCTAGCTGGGATAATGCTAGCTGGGATAATGCTAGCTGGGTTTCATGCTAGCTGGGTTTC
Source organism: Persicirhabdus sediminis (assembly GCF_016595495.1). GTDB lineage: Bacteria > Verrucomicrobiota > Verrucomicrobiia > Verrucomicrobiales > Akkermansiaceae > Persicirhabdus > Persicirhabdus sediminis. The sequence goes on along the minus strand of NZ_JAENIM010000020.1, from coordinate 942 downwards.
ATTCTAACTGGCAGATTCGATCTACTCCTAACTCGTCAAATATGGCATGCCTACGCCGAAGGCGTGAAATAGCCTAGCCTTGGGTAAGGCCGCCCCGAAGGGGCAACGCAACCCAAGGAACCGGTGCGCCCCAAGGAAAAAAGCTCTGAAAGAGCGACACAGATCTTTTGTCTGCAGTCCCTCAGCTGGCTGAAATTTGCAGGAGAAGAGAATTTGTGCGCTGGTGATTTCAGCTGATGACCAGCCAGCTGGAGTTATTCACCACTTATTCACATTGAGTGAGGCGGGATGCTTGTGGTGTGGCGGGTATCTGGCTGGATATTTTGCTGAATTGGCTGGCGGTTAGGCGATTTTGCTGGGGATGTGGTGCATGTTGATTTGGTGAAATTGTATTTTGGCCAGCTGTGGTGTGGGTAGTTTGCTGGGGTGGGGGATTTTTGTGAAAATCGCTAAGGGTTGATTTTGTGGGCTTTGTGGGTGGTGGGTGAATTTTTTGTCACTTTCGGTGTAGTTTTATCTTGCGCAAATCCGAATTTTGAGTAGGTTGCGCCCCGCCAGCCGAAAGGGGGGCACGAGAGAGAAGCAAACGCCGACGAGCTCCAGTAGCCAGTCGGGTTTTTTATCTCCTCGTATTAGTTCTTTTACAGAGTGTACTTAACTTAGTTCCTAGTTCTAAGCAAGGAGCGTGCCAGATGAAACAAAGCAATTTGTGATTCTGACTAGCATGTTCAGAAGCGAAGAAATAACTAAGTGGAGTAGGAAAGATTGAATTGTGCGCTGTGCATTGCGAGATGTGCAGTATGGTTTTAAGTCTTAATTTATTAAGGTTTATGACCGTCAATTTGGAAAACATAATAGTTTACAGTTTACGTAATTTTACGTGACGCCAAATAACCGTTTTATAAATATTACGGAGAGTTTGATTCTGGCTCAGAACGAACG
>NZ_JAENIM010000019.1 GCF_016595495.1 Persicirhabdus sediminis | reverse complement strand
GTTCTGCCAAAAAATATCTCAAATACTAAGAATCCTAACCAAGAAAAGACAATGATCTCATTTAAACCACTCGACGAAACCTGTCCAATCCATCAACAACTCGACGAAACCGCGTCTCCTGTTGTCCTCGTCAACGTATTCACCGTTGCTCCAGAGGAGGCCGATCAACTCATCAAAGCATGGGAGAATGATGCCAACTGGATGAAGCAGCAGCCCGGTTACATCTCCACGCAACTGCATCGCGCCATCGGTCAGAGTTCTGTATTTATGAACTACGCTACCTGGGATTCGGTCGAAGATTTTAAGAATGCATTCAATCACCCGGACTTCAAAGCCGCTATGGGTGCATACCCATCGAGTTCAGTTGCTAGCCCTCATCTATTCGAGAAAGTTGCAGTTACAAACCTCTGCACAAAATAAAGCACAAATAGAACACCGGGCAGAACAAGGCGTCGCTCCCAACACCTGCCCCGCTGCGAGTTCAATCCGTCATGATCATTCAACCCTCAAACCGCAGTCGAAGCCGCGCCCCCGGGCAGGTGTGAGAGGACTTCGACGTTAGCCAAAAGATGAAAGCTCTACTACTATTTCCACTGAGAATATACTGCTCGTTGACAGGAACCATATCAGCACTGCTAGTTGGTATCGTAGATCGATACACCTCTGAACACATGAAATTTCTTATGCTAGGATTTACTTGTGGATCGTGTAAAAGCTTTTTAATCAAGATGCCGATGGTTGCTGATATTATTGCAATAGATAAGGACGGTAAGGAGGTGCCAATGTGTGAGATACGAAAGAACGCTGACAAAATTTGCTGCCCTAAGTGCAACCATCAATGGTTATTTAGAAAAGCTAAGAAATAATTAGGCTAACAAGGCGCAGCACCCAACCGCTTCCCCGCCGAATTAATCACCTTTATGACAATTTCAATCTCAACCCAGAAACGTAGCGCGCTGAATGGTCAGCGGTTGATGTGCTAGACGTTCGCCTCAAAAGAATGAAGTCCATCAAGTATCCGCTTATCGATCTGGGCGATAGTTTTCCTGCCTCGAAGTCATCGATCGGGCTATACGAGTCCGCAGATCAGATGGGGCTTTGTAACCTCCTAGCGATTATAGGTGGTTGCTTCTGCAGTGATCGGCGCTTCTACGATCGCGATGGTAAAACCTTCAAGATTACAGGAGTCACTCCCGAACCACAGATTTCGGGACTCCACCGATTCCTTGCTCACGTTTGCTACAACCCGATCAAGAGGTTTCAGGTGGATCTCGGGCCGGCTGGAGAGGCTGACCTAGACCAGATGAAGCAACGGATCAGAGAGCTTCTAGAGAACGATCCGGGAGATCTGCTCTATCAGTGGACAGATCACGAGGAATGGGAGGCAGGTCTAACTGCTTCGAATTCCGTTCCTGAGTTATTCGATTTTATCACGAAGCGTGCACTCGTGGATCACTACGACTACGGAAACGAATCAGGCGAACAAGACGGTGGTGGACAAGCAGCTACTCGCTCTGAGTCGACATGACCCTCTTTACTACAACACTTAACCCTGTTTCGAGGTGGCGCTTCCAGTAGCCGCTGCCACACCTCGGACGTTCTCTCAAAAAATGACGGAAGCTCCCAAGGAAGCGGCAATACGGTGTGAGCTTTGCGGAGACGATACAAAGCCGTCGGAGATCGCAGTCATCGATGGTAAGACTTGCTGTCGACCATGTTCCGCTTCAATTCGCTCTGATCTCACACTGGTTGATCAGTTCGTCTCGTGGCATGGTGATTTGCCAATCGCTGAGATGAAGATGACGAGACATCCAGAACGAACAGAATTTCGACCTGGGCTCTTTGGAGCTGTTGCGGAATTCGAGCTTCCGGATATTCTGGGATCGATCACGATGCGAGCCGACGGTCAGTGTGATTCTGATGCACTGCGGGTTTCCACCGGCGAACAGATTCTTTGCTGCTATGCGATTCTAATCAACCCGGCCGAGGTCTCCGATCACCTCTCAGCCACCTACGAGACAATCGGGAGAGAACAAGCGGGTGGACACCAACCGCCTACACGCCCCGAGTCGAAATGACCCTGTTAACTTTAACCCTTAACCCTGTTGCGGAGTGGCGCTGCCTGTAGGCGGCGGGTCACCCTTGACGTTGATATGGCTGAAGTTTTGTCAAGTGAACACACCTATTTATTCTAGTTATTTTCATAAGTAGCTAAGTTTTTTATAACTTCAAAGGAGAGCCTAGCAGCAGGGCCTGGTGTGCATTCGCGCAGACTTTGTTTGCTGATATACGTGGACTGGGTACCACCGTTTTTTGTCTTCACCTAATGATCTTATCCTCTCTCTCGGACCGAGCGCTAGCTTCGTGGGAAGCCTGCTCCTAACGTCAACGAGGACTGATCTTGAGCCTGTTTTATGGGCTGCTGCTAGACTCTCTTTTGAAGTTTTAGTTGGTATCTAAATAATTCCTTGTTCCCTCCGTTCTTAGTGGTTCACCTGCGCTTTGCTCTAACTTTCAGTAACACATTCCATCTCAGGCATTGCTAGATTGCATTTATTTTGTAGCTCCCAGATGAAGGCAACGAGCTCTCTAGCAACGGCGACAATACACTTATTCTCGTTCTTGCCTCGCATCTTCAATTTTACGTATCGTTTATGCAGCCGGTTCTGCATCCGCCAGGCTAGCTCGAGGACTTCTTTGCTCTGCCCTTTTTGTCTATCACCTAGGGCTCCACTCACTTTTGGGGGGCGCCGAAAATGCTGAGCGCATTCTACTAACATCCAGCGTGCATGGCTATTGCCGCACTTGGTGATAGATCCTTGCCTGCGAGTTTCGCCAGATGATTTCTCACTGGGAACCAAACCAACAAAGGCCATCAGCTGCCGTGGATTTTGAAAACGCCGTAAATCTCCTAACTCGCTAACGATAGTGGTCGCCGCTACTTCTTGAAACCCCTTACAGGCCATCAGCGCGTCTACAACTGGCTTCCATTGCCAATCTTGAAGCAGCTCGAAGAGCTTATCCTTAAAGCGCTGAATACGGGTGACGCAGTAGTTGATAGCCTGTAAGTATTCCTCAAGAACTACCTTCTGGGTATCATTGGGCATCGTTAGATCTCTTAGGTACCTCATGTGAGCTGCTGTCCAGTTGGTTTTTCCAGAATAGCGAAAACCGTGACGTAGCAAAAAGGCCCCTAGCCGCTGCTTGGCTCTAGCAAGATCGTCAACCGCGTCTGTTCTGGCACGGCAAACATCACGCATGGCTTCATCTAGCTGAGGGGGGATTCGAACTAGAGTCAGGTCACCATTTTTATGGGCTCGGGCTAACTGTTTAGCATCGCGCTTATCGGTTTTGATTTGCTCACCTGCTTTTCGTTCAGTCTTGCTAGGTGCACACAGCGAACATTCTATGCCCAGCTGCAAGAGCCTACGGCCTAGAACAAAACCAGTGGGGCCAGCCTCATAACATACATCTAGCTCTTTCACATCAACCCCTAGCTGCTTAGCTAGCTTCCTAAGCGCTCGTTCGACGGCCAAATTACTACCACCACATGAGCCAAAGTAGTTAGCCTCGCCACGCTCCCCCTCCTTGATAGAGGCAATGGCTACAGATTCCTTGTGGACATCTAATCCAACATAGTATTTTTTAGAAGACATGAGAATGATTCTATTTGAGCAAGCGGTATGCTCGCAAGTACACAGCGCCCGCAAGCGCTTGGCTAACAAGGTCGACACTGAAACCCCTGCTGAGCTTCAGCCATAGAATCTCTGCAAAAAAAATGCTCCTAGATCGTGCAACATGTGATGCCAATCATCGACGATTTATCGAACGCGTCGTTGAGAAGGAGATGGTCTGGTATCTATCCCATCCAGCCGGCGTCGCTAATTCGGTTTCGAACGACGATGAGGAGACGACGGTTCTGATGTTTTGGTCTGATCGTGCCTATGCGACCCGTGCGCGGTCGAACGGATTCGAGGACTACGAAGAGACGTCCATGGACTTATTCGACTTCCTGTTTAGGTGGTTGCCGGGAATGAGTGAGGATGGAGTCCTTGCTGGCACGAATTGGACCGGCGATTTGATTGGCGTCGAGTGTGATCCTTTCGAGTTACGCGAGGAGATTGAGAGTGAGATGCCAGTAGAACTTCAACAGAACCATAAGGACCGATACGACGCGCTAAACAAATGACTGCAGAACAAGGCGCAGCACCCAACCGCTTCCCCGCCGAATTAATGACCTTATGATAATTTCAATCACAACCCAAAAACGTAGCGCGCTGAACGGTCAGCGGTTGGTGTGCTAGACGTTATGCTATCAATGAAACGCTTCGCTATTACTCTGGTCATTTTGCTAACAATCAGCCTAATTGGGGTATCTTTCGTCGGTCTTTCAGAAGGCGTGGAGAATAGTTCATCTGGGAATTACTTTACTCCCGAAGTTACAGGGGAAATTAGCCATATTTCAGGACAAGAATTTACAGTAAAGGTATCAGAAGAATTACAACTTTTAGGTGAAATACGTGATATAGCTTTGCCAGATAGGATAGCCATCACACTCACTCTTACAGGAACAAGGAATAAGTCTCTCTATTTTGGAGCGGATCCACTACCGTCTCAGGAAGATATTGTTTGCTTAGTTGAGAATGAGTTGATTAGATTAGGCATTATATCTGGTATTAAGCGAGCGGTTGTATCATTACCATTGGAACAGACCTAGCTTGTAACTAGCACAATGAAACTAAATCAAATTTGCATAACAAGACGTATCACCTAACTCCCTATGGCGCGTTTCCAGTGTCAGTTTTATGAAAACTATAAACCTTAACCCAGTATCGACG
>NZ_JAENIM010000018.1 GCF_016595495.1 Persicirhabdus sediminis | reverse complement strand
CGAATAGTGAGAGATTACTTCGATCTGGTCAGCCAGACTGCAGAGTTCCGGTATCGCATTTGCTGGGAGGGAGCACGCAATCTCTTTACCGAGCGAGGCTTTCCACCATCGACTGTTATTCAGATTACCTGCGATCAGGGCGATGACGTAAACGGAATCTTTGCTGTTGGAGATGGAACGTTGCTCGATTGCGATCTCAGAGAGAATCCGCATACTCGGCAGTCGGTAGCCTTCACCAATTGGGAGGTAATCGAGGCCTCAGACACTGATGAGGATGATTATGGTCTAGCTCTCCAGATTCTTGCAGATAGCCGTTTGAAGCATGCTTTTGATATTGCCGTGCAGTCGTTCTACGAGTTCCATTGGCGAGAGTGTGATCGTCCGCTTCCCTAATCACATGACTACTGCACTGCTGACTAACGGCCAATCAAGGGCGAACAAGACGCGGCACCCAACCACTTCCCCGTCGAGTAACTGACCTTTATGACAATTTTAACATCAACCCAAATACGTAGCGCGCTGAGTGGTCAGCGGTTGGTGCGCTAGACGTTCGGTTTTAATTCTACGCCTGCTAGAAGCTTCAGATTAAGAGATACAGTTTCCCAGCTGATAGTCTCACATCGAGAAGGTGTTTTCCGTTTCTGGCTCGCTAAAGTTAGTCTTAATTCTTTTTGTTATTTTATAATCGTTAGATCCTCAAACTTTTGCTTAGCTTTTCCTATGTAGACGATATGCCGGTTGGTTTTTGCTGAGTTTGAGTGAATTGACCAAGGGCGGCAGCATCACCGATCACAAGTTAGAACGCCAACTCCTATAAATAAATCAACCGAACAAGGCGCAGCACCCAACCGCTTCCCCGCCGAATTAATGACCTTTATGACCTTTTTAATCCCAACCCAAAAACGTAGCGCGCTGAGTGGTCAGCGGTTGGTGTGCTAGACGTTAGGCTAAATTATGAACGTTGAAGATCTCTATGAACAGGTTTCTGATACTGAAGCGGATAATCAGATTTCCATATTTGATCATTGGTTAAGTCGATCCGAGTGGGAGGAACATAGCTCTATGAGAGTCGCTAAATCCGTCGCGAATGAAAGACTCGAATCCAGACTTAATTTCTTCAGAGAGGTTTTCACTACCCTTCCGAATATGAAGTTCTTTGACTCTGATTCACTGTCCGTCACATCTCCAGATATAGAAAGGATCAGACAGGCCTACAGTTCTGGGTCTGCTGGGGACATGTACATTGACACAGTAACAGGCATAGTAATCCAGACGTGGTATTTTACAGATGATTGTGATTTCGTCTGGTTCACGAAACCTGAACAAAAGCCGATTCTACAGCCCATATTAGTTTCACATAAACTATCCTTACTTCCCATAAATCGACTTGCCTAACAAGTCGCAGCACCCAACCGCTTCCCCGCCGAATTAATGACCTTTATGACAATTTTAATCTCAACCCAAAAACGTAGCGCGCTGAGCGGTCAGCGGTTGGTGTGCTAGACGTTAGCCTAAAATATGCAACTTCCAACACTCACAGGCAATGGTGTAAATTTGTCGCCTTTTACTCAATCGGATTCCCTTCTCGTTCAATCTTATGCAGGTGATCAGATGGTTGCAAAGACCACTCAACACGTTCCGCATCCATATCCTGACGGAGTCGCTGAGAAATGGATTGCGGCTCATCTTACTTTGTATCTCGAACAACGTAATATTACTCTAGCTATAAGAACTCTTGAAGGTGATCTAGTTGGCGCTATCAACCTGGGACTAAAACTGAATGATCAATTTGCTGAGTTAGGTTATTGGATTGCCCATAAGTACTGGGGGCAAGGATACTGCACACGAGCGTCTAAACGTATTATTCAGTATGGCTTCGAAGAGCTATCTCTCAATAAGATCTATGCTCGACACCTTGGAGGTAACATAGCCTCTGGGAAGGTCATGAAAAAAGTCGGAATGACACGTGAAGGTATACAAAGGCAACACACTATCAAAGATGGAGTTCTTCAGGACATTGTCGAATACAGCATTCTGCGCTCAGAATATCAACTTGGCTAACAAGGCGCAGCACCCAACCGCTTCCCCGCCGAATTACTGACCTTCATGACAATTTCAATCCAAACCCAAAAACGTAGCACGCTGAACGGTCAGCGGTTGGTGTGCTAGACGTTCGCTCGGAAACATCACTTACTATGCTTGAGATTACTGGTTGGGCTATAATAGCAGTCTCGTTTTTCCTTATCGGGATATTCGGCTATAAATCAGATAGACCTAGTGCTAAAGGATCAGGTCCAGCTAGAGGCCGGATGTTCTTCATGATTATCTACGCTATCTTATCAGCTTTAGTTCTGAACGGTATTGCAAGCCAGGTTTTCATGAAGGTGGAGATCGGCATGATCAAAAAGTTCGGATCTATTAATGAGGATCAGATGCAGCCCGACATGTCGAATTTGCTGGCTGGACTGATCATGTTCGGCTGGGCATTCTTCCTAGCAGGATTACTCGTAGCTAGATTGAGTAACCGTAACACAAAAAACAAAACAGCGAACAAGTCGCAGCACCCAACCGCTTCCCCGCCGAATTACTGACCTTTATGACAATTTCAATCCCAACCCAAAAACGTAGCGCGCTGAGTGGTCAGCGGTTGGTGTGCTAGACGTTCGCCAAAAAATCCCATGCCACTGATCCCAACCTATCTTCAAAACTTCCAGAGCGTCATCGACGCATTTGGATATTGGCCCGATTTCCATGATTCACCCGTCCGGCACTTTCGGGTTGGGGACGATCTGATTAAGTTGGAAGTCGAGGCGTGGGAGATGACGGATGAGGTCGATGATCAAGGCTATTTCAAACTGATCAAGAGGCACACCGTAGGATTCGAATTCACAGACATCGTTTCCACAGATCTCGAACAGTTCATCCCGGAGAACATTCTCTTTGAGCTCGGGTTTTCGACTGAAGAGGAGCGCCAGGGCCAAGGATTCTTCGGGGTTACTTTGGATTCAGCTATGGGCTCTGACCTTTGTGGAGCGTTCCGAGCAAAAGCTGGATCGGTGTCCTTCGTCCGCTCTTCCGAACAGCAACTAGACAAGGCGAACAAGGCGCAGCACCCAACCGCCTCCCCGCCGAATTACTGACCTTCATGACAATTTCAATCCAAACCCAAAAACCTAGCGCGCTGAGCGGTCAGCGGTTGGTGTGCTAGACGTTCGCCAAAGAAATGAGATCACTCCTCGTCGCGCTAGGACTACTTGCATCTCTCGGGACAATGAATGCCGACTCTGAGAAGAAGATTGTTGATGGTGTGTTAGAGCACTTCAAGTTTCCGGACGATTGGGTCGTGAAGGCCGAGTCCAGCTACTACGATAGTGTAGAAACCAAGGTCGTGGTTCGAAGGTCACTCCTCTTGGATATCACCAAGCTCATTCCAGAAGGAATAGATCGACCAGGAATCCGTGATTCGTCAGTCGAAAGCCGAAGATTCTACGCTGGCTTGGCTCGGCGATTTCGTGACGATGTATGTGACGGGCTTAGCCACCTCACCTCCCATGAGTTCGACTCGATGAATCTGGACCAGAGACCCAATGCATCGCCTTCCACAGCGGTATTCTACAATCAAGACTGCGTGGTGACCGTGATCAGTGAATTCGAAGAGGTCCGTGATGATCACGTTTTGTGGTCGATTGATTTCGCTGCTGCTTTCGATGCTCCCACCACCCAAAAATCGAAATCCGGCGAACAAGGCGGTGGTGGACAAGCGGCTACTCGCTCCGAGTCGAAATGACCCTCTTTACTACAACACTTAACCCTGTTTCGGAGGTGCGCTCTCAGTAGCCGCTGCCACACCTCTGACGTTATGCTATCAATGAAACGCTTCGCTATTACTCTGGTCATTTTGCTAACAATCAGCCTAATTTGGGTATCTTTCGTCGGTCTTTCAGAAGGCGTGGAGAATAGTTCATCTGGGAATTACTTTACTCCCGAAGTTACAGGGGAAATTAGCCATATTTCAGGACAAGAATTTACAGTAAAGGTATCAGAAGAATTACAACTTTTAGGTGAAATACGTGATATAGCTTTGCCAGATAGGATAGCCATCACACTCACTCTTACAGGAACAAGGAATAAGTCTCTCTATTTTGGAGCGGATCCACTACCGTCTCAGGAAGATATTGTTTGCTTAGTTGAGAATGAGTTGATTAGATTAGGCATTATATCTGGTATTAAGCGAGCGGTTGTATCATTACCATTGGAACAGACCTAGCTTGTAACTAGCACAATGAAACTAAATCAAATTTGCATAACAAGACGTATCACCTAACTCCCTATGGCGCGTTTCCAGTGTCAGTTTTATGAAAACTATAAACCTTAACCCAGTATCGACG
>NZ_JAENIM010000017.1 GCF_016595495.1 Persicirhabdus sediminis | reverse complement strand
GAACGTCTAGCGCAGGCACCCCTAGCAGCGGGGGGCGAGCGTGGAACGCGGGGTTGAGGTTGGAGTTACGGGGATTCATCGAAACTGGGCGGCTGGTAGGGGGTGCTCTGGCGCGTCTTGTTCTGCTTCTTTGATTCTCTTCCGTTTGGGCATGGTGAACAACAAGCCGATGACAAAAAAGATGAACGCGGGAACCATGCTCATAATCGACGAGGCGACGAAAACCGAAAAGGCTCCTGCTGGATCACCCAGTATGATGGTGGAAACGAGAACTAGAAAGCCACCAATTAGGCCCCCAACGACGTGCCGAACATTGTCACTGGATGAAGCTTGGTAATAGACCTTGGCTGGGTCAATGGATGAAGTTCGATAGCGAAACCACTGAATCACTACTAATACAATACCGACTGGAATCCATAAAAGTAGGTGGAAGAGGTAGTAAAATACACAAATCATCGTACTCCCAGAGGGACCTGTCACGTCCGGAGGTATCGGCTCCGAAGCGCACTTACACACAATCAGATTTGAGAGACCGAGCATCAGGTAAGCTGCCGGCAGGTAAATGCCTAGGATGTCGCGTCGAAGCATGAATATCTTGCAGAACGTCTAGCACACCAACCGCTGACCATTCAGCGCGCTACGTTTTTGGGTTGGGATTGAAATTGTCATAAAGGTCATTAATTCGGCGGGGAAGCGGTTGGGTGCTGCGACTTGTTAGCTCAGTTTTTTGATTAGAGGATGTGTTGCTAGATTAAGGTAACCAATCGGCGCTCGCTGATACATCTATCGTGCGCGCAACTCCAGAATTATACATAACCCGCATTCGCCAAGAGAATAATAAACGACCTGAATTCCAAGTCTCTAGCCCCTTCAAGCCATATTGGTCATTTGCTGGTACCCCTATCAGCGTATGAATATGCTCACGAGTCATTCCATCATGAATACCATTCCAATGTGTTGGCTTAGAAAAATACCAGACTGAGGCCATAGAAATACACAAAACCAGCAAGGCGGCAAAGGCTCGATTGCGATTTCGGGTGATTTTATCACGGCTCATTTTTTTGCTAACGTAAAGTACACCGACTCCCTATGGGAGAGCGGCCGTCGATACTGGGTTAAGGTTTATAGTTTTCATAAAACTGACACTGGAAACGCGCCATAGGGAGTTAGGTGATACGTCTTGTTATGCAAATTTGATTTAGTTTCATTGTGCTAGTTACAAGCTAGGTCTGTTCCAATGGTAATGATACAACCGCTCGCTTAATACCAGATATAATGCCTAATCTAATCAACTCATTCTCAACTAAGCAAACAATATCTTCCTGAGACGGTAGTGGATCCGCTCCAAAATAGAGAGACTTATTCCTTGTTCCTGTAAGAGTGAGTGTGATGGCTATCCTATCTGGCAAAGCTATATCACGTATTTCACCTAAAAGTTGTAATTCTTCTGATACCTTTACTGTAAATTCTTGTCCTGAAATATGGCTAATTTCCCCTGTAACTTCGGGAGTAAAGTAATTCCCAGATGAACTATTCTCCACGCCTTCTGAAAGACCGACGAAAGATACCC
>NZ_JAENIM010000016.1 GCF_016595495.1 Persicirhabdus sediminis | reverse complement strand
AGTGAAAATGGTTATCCATCAAACAATAAGTCAGGATTTTTATGCCTGAGAAGCGCGCCATGCGCCACATGATGCGCAAAAATGCTTCTTTTTCCTGGTCGCCAAACAGGTAATCTCCACCCGCCGTGCGACTCATCACGTGGTAACAATACGAGTGCCGATCATCGCCAACAATGCGCACATGCCCACCCGATGGCGGCGCACAAATCATGCCCGCCGCGCCACCAGAAAAACCCGTTTTACAATCCGCCAACTGCAGCGGCGTAAGCGGCTTACTTGCCACTGGTTTTTGTTGATTCTGCAATGGTTCTGGAGATTTCATAATCACCAATATCGCACAGAATCAGTGGCTTGCATCTCAAAAATGCCGTGCATCTTTTAGCTAGCCCATACATTTTCAACCTCAGACAAAAAAACCTACACAAAAAAGAAGCTAAGCACTTCCATTTTGCGTAGGCTAAATATCAACTCGGACCGTTCAGGCCCTGTGAGCTAATCACACACCAGCGTTAGCCGCTACTCATCACGCCAACGCGGGATAGTTGCCTCCCACTCGTCGATGAGTTTTAACAACTGCTGCACCATCTCTGGATTCTTGGCTGCTAAATCTGTAGTCTCCCCCACATCATCCTTCAGGTTGTAGAGCTCAGGAGGCAGGAACAAGGCGCGATCGCGCTCAGCCTGAGTGACCATGCGTCCTTTTTCATGCACAATACCTTTAGACTTCAACAAGGCGGCCACCTTCCTGCGATCCACAGGCATCACAAGCTTCCAGTCACCGGAGCGCACTGCGATAGCGCCACCATTACGCCAGAAGAGCACTTTTCTGCCTTCAGCTGCAGTTTTCTCGCCGCGGATAAATGGCATCAGATCGTAGCCGTCGGTTGGTTTACCTTCAGGCATGTCAGCACCAGCGATGGCAGCAAATGTCGGCAACATATCTAGGGTGGAAACAAGTCCATCATACTTGGTTCCTGGCTTGATTTGTTTTGGCCACTTCATTGCAAATGGCACCCGCACGCCACCTTCATAGAAGGTGGCTTTACCCGCTCTGTATGGGTCATTCCCGTACTCTTTTTTACCACCATTATCATCGGCAAAAACAATCACCGTATTATCTTCAATTCCAGCTTCGCGCACGGCATCGAGAATCCCACCTACAGACACATCTAGGGCCTGAATCACCCCATCGTTAGGGCTTCCCCCTTCTGGAGTATATTTCGGCGGTGCGAGATCAGGCGCGTGCACATTATATGGCGCAAAGTAGACAAAAAATGGCTCGTCGGTTTTTGCCTCCTGTTTGATCCAATTGGCGGCATCGGCCGTAAAATGCTCTGTGAGATACCCATGCATCTGTACAGATTCACCATTGCGCACGATGTCCAACATTGGCTTTTCACCCTCTTTTGGCGTATATTTTTTACCCGCGCGCGCGGCCTGCACTTCACTGCGGAATTGATAATACCCACAGCTGCCACGGTAACCAAACCAATGGTCAAATCCACGCTGGTTTGGCTGAAAATGATCATTAGTACCTAAGTGCCATTTACCAAATGCAGCGGTCCGGTAGCCGGCTTGTTTGAGCACCGCAGGCATCATCACCTCGTTGACATCCACGCCAAAATCATCCTTGATTCGGCTTTCGGTACTGCCTGGCAAGGTTTCGTAATCAAATCTAGCTTGATATCTACCTGTCATCAGGCCTGCGCGGCTCGGCGCACAGGTCGCGTGGCTAGAATACCCTTGAGGAAAAAATACCCCTTCGTGGAAGATGCTATCAATGTTTGGAGTTTTAGCCTTGGTATTATGTGAGCCAGTGGCACCTAGAGCGCCGTAGTGCATATCATCAGAAAAGATCATGATGATATTTGGCTTCTCGGCAACCGCCAAGCTGGCGCTAGCGAGTAGCCCAATAGTGATTTTTTTTACTAGATTCATGTGCTTCGGGTTAGTTGAAAAATGTATGTATTCATATAATCAACGTGCGCGAAAATCGAATCTGGCTGAAAAACTAATTATTTATCGCATAAATGTTAAACCAACTATGAAGCTGATATGAGAATCCCCCTCACTCAACCAACTGCCACATTTTCAATGCCGAAGCATTAGCCATCACATCGTGCACACGATGCAGCCGCACACCGCGCTGGTGAGCGGCGAGCGTCATTGCCACAGTGGGCACAATTCTGTCATCTATCTTATCGGCGCCGAGCAGGCGGCCAAAAAGCGACTTCCGAGAAATCCCCAACAAAACAGGACGGTCATGCACACCTAGCTGGTTAATATTTTTCAGCAGCGCGATATTATGCTCATCGGTTTTACCAAAACCAATGCCTGGATCAAAACAAAGACATTGAGCATCCATGCCACGAGCCACCAGTTGGTCGTGGCGGGCTGAAAAATATCCAGCTAACTCGGCCACTACATCATCGTATTGCGGGCTGGCCTGCATGGTTTTTGGATTCCCCTGCATGTGCATGAGGCAAACGCCTGCGCCAAGCTGAATACACACATCGGCCATATTTTCGTCACCCAGCAGGCCAGTGACGTCGTTAACAATCTCAGCGCCAGCCAGCAATGCCTGACGCGCCACCTCAGCCTTCGATGTATCAATAGAAATGACCACATCTGGTTGTCTAGCCACCAATGCCTCAATCACAGGAATCGTGCGCGCCAGCTCTTCATCTAGGCTGACTGGCTCAGCGCCGGGACGTGTCGACTCACCGCCTATGTCGATGATTTTTGCCCCTTCAGCCATCATCTGCTGCGCACGACTAACTGCTAGATCCAGCTGGACATTTTCTCCACCGTCAGAGAATGAATCTGGGGTGACATTGAGAATGCCCATCAACCAGCTGGAATCGTTTATTTTCAGGTGTTTAGTCTTGGTTTTCCAAATCATTGTTTTCTTCTTGCCGCGCTGTATAGACCCACTAATATCAGCTGAGTTTGTTACAACAATCATGAAAATCATTCATTCCCTTTCACTGCTAGGCGCCGCATCTCTCGTTTTTTCTGCCACCTTGTCAGCCCAAAACACTGAGGGAGTTAGAGAGAACAAAGTAACTCTCACCGAGCACCGCCACAACAACTCAATCACTGAGTTCAAAGGCACTCCAGATGATCGTGTATTTCTAAAAACCACACTTGGCCCAGCCAAAGCCAATGGCGAGCGCCAGACCGTGATGACCACCATTTATCGCAAAGACGCCAAAGGTCGTCTGCGAAGCTGTAAAATCCACGATGGCGCCGGCAAGTTACTTTTCCGCGTCAGATACGGCTACGACCCAAATACAGGCAGACTGGCACAGGAACAAATGCTCGACGCTCAAGTGAAACGCGTCGACAAAGACGGCCAAGAAGCGCCAGTGCGCACCGTTTACCATACCTACAATGCTCAAGGGCAAGCCAACCGCCCAATCGGCGTGGTTCACATCGCTGGCACAACTGCTGAGAAATTCTTCAGCAAAGACGAAAGCACTTACGTCAACCCAATGACCGTAAACCCTAACGCTCGCCCAGTAGGCAATCGTTAACTTACCAATTTCCAGCTGGATCGCGGCAATATTCGCCGCGTCCGCTGAGTTACATTTTCATGAAAAAAACCGGCCAGCTGGACATCCAGCTGGCCGGTTTTTTTGGTAAATCATTGATCGCGATGAGCCTATGGCACGCGCGGGAATTTTGAGAAATCTGGCTGACGTTTTTCAACAAAAGCATTTTTCCCCTCTTTCGCTTCCTCGCTCATGTAGTAGAGCAGAGTTGCGTTTCCGGCGAGGTCAAGCAGCCCCATCTGACCGTCACAATCAGCATTGAGTGACGCCTTGAGACAGCGCAGAGCCAGTGGCGAATGAGCGAGCATTTCGCGGCACCACTGCAGTGTTTCAGTTTCCAGCTGGTCATTTGGCACCACGGTATTAACGAGTCCCATTTCCAGCGCCTGCTGAGCATCGTACTGGCGGCACAGGTACCAGATTTCACGAGCTTTTTTCTGTCCAACGATACGCGCAAGGTAGCTAGCACCAAGCCCACCGTCGAATGACCCTACCTTTGGTCCAGTTTGGCCAAAGCGAGCATTTTCAGCGGCGATCGTGAGGTCACAAACAATGTGCAGCACGTGGCCGCCACCGATGGCGTAACCAGCAACCATAGCCACTACTGGCTTAGGAATGCCGCGGAGTTTTTTCTGCACATCGAGGATATTGAGGCGAGGAATGCCGTCTTCACCGACGTAACCAGCGTGGCCACGAACTTTTTGGTCACCACCAGAACAGAATGCCTTATCCCCTTCACCAGTGAGAATGATCACGCCAACTTGCGGGTCTTCATGCGCAAGATCCAGCGCAACCAACAATTCCTTCACCGTCTTCGGACGAAATGCATTACGCACTTCTGGGCGATTGATGGTAATTTTAGCAATGGCTCCATCGTCACAAGTCTCGTAACGAATATCTTCAAAATCCTTTTTTGAGGTCCACATGATGCGGGGAAATTAAGCACAGCTCGCTGGAAGAGCACGCCTTATTTTTACTCACCAGCTGGAAATGATAAAAAAATCCGCCAGCTGGTGAGATGAACCAGCTGACGGATGGAAAAATGCTCAATTTGAAATGATTTACTGGGCGAGCTTAGCTGCCTTGATGGTATTGGAGATCAACATGGCGATCGTCATTGGACCCACGCCACCTGGAACTGGAGTGATCGCTGCGCACTTTGGCGAAACGGCATCAAAGTCGACATCTCCAACGATGCGGTAGCCGCGCGGAGCGGATGCATCTTCCACGCGGTTGATGCCTACGTCGATCACAGTGGCTCCATCTTTCACCATGTCTGCAGTGACAAAATTTGGACGCCCAATAGCAGCGACTACGATGTCGGCGCGACGGCAAACTTCAGCTAGATCTTTGGTGCGGGAATGCGCCACGGTGACTGTCGCATTGCTGTCTTTACCCATCAGCAGAAGCGCCATTGGCTTGCCGACAATCATGCTGCGACCAATCACGACCGCTTCAGCACCTGAGGTTTCAATCCCCGCCTCTTTAAGCAGACGCATGCAGCCAGCTGGCGTACATGGCACAAAACCAGTGGCATCTTCCAGCGCGAGCTTGGCAACATTCACTGGGTGGAATCCATCCACGTCCTTAGCTGGATCGATGGCACGCACGATGGCATCTTCGTCAATCTGCGGCGGTGGTGGCGACTGCACCAAAATACCGTGAATCTTTTCATCTGCATTGAGACGCTCAACTACAGCAAGAACTTCCTCATGAGTCGCATCAGCTGGCAGCTCGATCTTTTCTGAATGCAATCCAAGCTCAGCACACTTACGTACTTTTGAGCCAACATAGACCTTAGAAGCAGGGTCATCCCCAACCAATACAACGGCCAAACCCGGAGCGATTCCCTGCTCTTTGAGCTGGGCAATCTCTTGCTTACATTCTTCGATCACCTGTGCGGCGACTTGTTTTCCATCAATCAATTTCATTGCTTTTTAGAGGAGTTGAAAATTTTCGTAATTACCCATGCCACAGTTTCAGCCAGCTGAATACTGCAATTTTTAGTTTTCTTTCACCGCTGGCTCACCAGCCAGCGCGGCAGATTTCATCGTCTCTTCGATGCGGCTGCGCCAATCTTCCAGCTGGTCGTTATCCAGCCCATGCGGGACTTCTATAGCCTCAGCGAATTCCACATCCACCTTAGTAAATGGCACCGGGATCATAAAGCTGTCCCAAGTTTTCAGCCGCCAAACTTTTTGGTATTTGATATGCACGGGCACGATGGGCGCACCACTGGATTCAGCTAGCTTGAGCGCGCCAGCGTGCATGTGGTACATCGGTCCACGTGGACCATCTGGCGTGATAAATAGATTCTCACCCGCGCGGATCAACTTTTGCAGCGCTATCAATGCGGCCACACCACGGCGCGAGCTAGACCCACGCACAGCTGCATGACCGTAAACACCAGCAACTCCAGCCAGCATGGCGCCATCTTTACTTGCGCTCGTAAGCACAGTGCAGCGGATTTTGCTACGTGTGCGATCCCACGCTGGCAAAATGGAAAATAACCGGTTGTGCCACATGAGGGCTATCACGCCACGATTTTGCTCATTATACGCAGCAATGCGATCGTGACCTGTCACGCTGTAACGAAGCGTCAAACAATACAAGCGGATCAGCCAGCCAATAGCCGTGCCGATACGCCTTTCTTTTTTGCTACCTCTGATATCTTGAGCCATGAGATTATTTTCCAGCTGCGGCAAATAAGTAAATCTGCCAAATTGCTGCCGCGCAGGAAGCCAGTAGTATCACCAGCGAGATTGATCCCGCAATCAAATCAGCACTGCGAATACTTGGTCGCGATGAAGAAATTGATCTGGGAAAGGCAATGAAGGCATAAACCATGCCAGCCAGTAATCCACCTAGATGCGCGGCATTATCCACATATTGGAAGCCAAGCAAACCGAGAACTACCATCAATATCAATCCAGCTAGCAAGCGTTTGCGCGCACTGACAGGAACCAAATTTTTATGTAAGGTTTCAAAAACCAGCAAAAACCCGAGCAAGCCCATGATGCCGCCGGAAGCGCCAACTGAGGGCACGGCTGGAACCATGATTTTAGTAGCCAACGAGCCAGAAATGATGGCGACCAAAAAGGCAATCATCAAATACGGCCAGCGCGCTAGCAGCTCGGTGCGCCGGCCAAGGTAAAGCAATCCACCAGCATTGAGCAGCCAGTGAAGGATATTTCCGTGCAAAAACGGCGCGGTAAATTCTCGCCACCACGCACCAGCGCTGAGCAATCCACGGTTGTGGTAAATAACCGCCTGATCCTTGAGTAGACCAGCAGCTTGAATCGACGGATTCAGCCCACCTTTATTTCCCCAGTCGACATACAGCTGGGCCAAACCAGCACACACCATCATGGCGATCAACAAGTGACAAAATGGGATTTTTCCACGCTGCAGCCAGATATCAAACCTCGCTTCAGGCACCTCAGCCTGCATGGCTGCGGCATCGTAGTTTTTCAACACCCGCAGCCGTTTCCACGATTCGTACATTGGCAAAAAGCCAAACATAAAACCAAGCATCAACATCAAGGCTGACGGTGGGTAGCTGAAAACATCTTGCCATTCAGCATCGGGGCGGCGCCACGCATAGCTGGCGGCCCATAGAAATACGCCGCCAAAAAAGAGAAACCTCATCCGAGCCGTGGCAAAATCTCCACGGTACAGCCGGCGCTGACGGTTCTTCCAGGCTGGCAATAATTCAGCCACCTGCTCGGGCGGCACAAGAAATGGATCTGCCGGCGACCAAACCAGATGGACAGGGTCGCGAGTCTTTTCAACTTTCTCAACCAGTTGGTCGATAGAATCACAAACGACCTCAATTCCCCGCTTCCCTATAAAACCAAAAGCACCAGTTGATGGCTTTGCCGGAAAAATATCCGGCCGAGCCCAAACTGGTGCATGCGAGGAATCAGACACAAGGTCGTGATTGGGTCAGCAGAGTAGAATTACTCTGACTTAGGAGCTTCAGCTGGAACTGCAGGAGCAACGGCTTCAACAGCTTCTTTAACTTCAGCGTCAGCCTGTTCAGCAGCTGCTTCAGCTACCTCTTTGACTTCTTCTTTTGCTTCAGCAACTTCTTCAACAGCTTGCTGTGCAGCTGCACCTTCTTCGGCGGCAGCAGCTTCGATTTTTTCTACAGCTTGTTCAACCGCGGCGTCAGTAGCTGGAGCTTCAGCATTTTCTTCAACGATTTCAGCCACCTGCTCAGCATCTACGGTAGATGGAGTAACAATCTGTGCTTCTTCAGCTAGTGGAGCTTCAACAGCTACTTCAACTTGAGCGCTTGGTCCGCTATTGCCAACCTTGCTCTGAAGAACTGCGAGCACCAATGTGATCGCGAAGAATGCGATGCCGAACCAAACAGTAGCTTTTTGCAAAACATCTGTAGTGCGAGCACCAAATGCCTGATCAGTCAGGTTAGCACCGAAGGCGGCGCCTAAGCCTTCCTGCTTGGGGCGCTGCATCAATACAACGAGGCCAAGGAAAAGGCATACAACAACGTGAACCACCAATAACAAATTGATGGAAATAGAGAGCCAATTAGTTTCTGCGAGAATCATGAGCGGCGGAATATGGTAGAGGGACGCTTGCTTGTAAAGACGAGATTTCGAGATTAACGGGCTTTTTTCACCCACCCAGCAGCAATGCCGCACTCGTCCAGCTGGTCACTTAGATTAATTTTCAAGAATGTGAGCGATTAGGCTCCTTTGCGGATAATTTCGTTATCTTCGTTACAAACGATCTTCTTTGGCAAAATAGGCACCTTAGACATGGCAAAGGCCATAATGGTAACTCGTTCGCCTTCCTTAATGAGATGAGCGGCTCCACCATTCATGATGATGCGCCCTGTGCCCGGCTCACCAGCCAGCACGTAAGTTTCAAGCCGATTACCTGAAGTAGCGGATGTCACAAGCACACGTTCGCCTTCCCAGATGCCAGCGGCTTCCATCAAATCAGCAGGAATCTCAATACTGCCTTCGTAGTCGATAATCGCCTGCTTGATGCAAGCGCGGTGAATCTTCGACTTTAGTAGGTGGTGATACATGCGAGGGAAGAAAGCCCCCACAGGCGCTCAAGTCAAATTTCGAATTTTGAAATTTGCATTTGTAGTCATTTTGAACTACTGCCCGCGTATGCTCAGAGCAGGAATCGTAGGACTACCAAACGTCGGCAAATCAACACTTTTCAATGCATTAACACGTACTCGTAATGCAGAAGCCGCCAATTACCCATTTTGCACCATCGACCCAAACGTCGGCGTAGTGACTGTCCCAGACAGCCGTCTCGACGTTCTGGCCGAAATGAGCAAGACTCAAAAAATCATCCCAGCCGCGATTGAGTTTGTTGACATCGCTGGACTTGTGGAAGGCGCATCAGAAGGCGCTGGCCTCGGCAACAAGTTCCTCGCCAACATCCGCGAGGTAGATGCCATCGTTCAGGTGGTACGTTGTTTTGAGAATGACGACATCATTCACGAACTCGGCAGCGTAGACCCGATCCGCGACATCGAGATCATTAACTCCGAGCTCATCCTCTCAGACATCGCAGCGCTGGATAAACGTAAAATTTCCCGCGCCAAGAAAGCCAAGAGCGGCGATAAAGAATCAAAAGCTGAAATCGACCTGATCGACAAACTTCTCCCTCACCTCGACGAAGGCAAGCCTGCTATCACGCTCGAGCTCACCGACGACGAGAAAAAACTACTCAAAGAATTCTTCTTACTTTCATCTAAGCGCACCATTTATGCGTGTAACGTTTCTGAAGACGAGCTTGGCGGCGCACAAGCTGATCCAGACAGCCTTCCATTGGTAGCTAAGGTGCGTGAATACGCAGCTCAGTCACACGATGCAGAAGCGATTGTAATCTCAGCACAAATCGAGCAAGAGCTCGTCGACCTCGACGACGAAGAAGCTGCTGAATTCCTCGCCGACATGGGCGTGACAGATTCAGGTGTTTCCACCCTGATCCGCGCCGTTTACCACCTTCTCGGCCTGCGCACCTACATCACTACTGGTGTACAAGAAACTCGCGCATGGACGATCACCGCTGGCGACAAAGCTCCAGCTGCAGCTGGCGTGATTCACGGTGATTTCGAACGTGGATTCATCGCCGCTGAAGTTTGCCACTACGACGACCTCGTAGCCGCTGGCTCAAAGTCTGCCGCTCGCGACGTTGGCAAGCTACGCATCGAAGGCAAAGAATACGTCATGAAAGATGGCGACGTTGTTGAATTCCGCTTCAACGTATAATTCACCACAGATACATCTTCTAAGAAATAACTCCGCCAGCTGGACATCATCCAGCTGGCGGATTTTTTTTGCGCAAAAATCGATCCGCAAAAAACTCACTCACCCTCATCGGGGTCATTAACCACCACCCATCGGCTGGAAATCACCTTATCCACCAAGAGCGCTTTTTTATGCCGCGCCTCATCTGGGAAACGTAGCCGCAAAATCAATGGCTCACCCAAGGACGAGCGACTTGATATCATACGAAAATAGGCTCGCAGGTATCGGCCAGCTGAAGAATTGCGCTCCACGTAGGCATATAGGTTTTCTTCACCTTCTTTAGCGGTTACCTGATAACATTGGTATTTTGCCTCGTCGGAAAAATCATACACGTAGTGAGGGACTGGTACCACACGCACACGCATATCTAGACTTTCAGTTGGCCGCTGAGCAATAAATTCATCCCACGCCATTGGCATGTAATGCACATCATTCCCCCAATCAACTCGAGCCACACCACTTTCACCCTGCTCAACAACCAATAATCGTCGACCACCATCTTGCACCCTCACTGAAACCATAACAAATGGACGTGATGAAAATGATCGGGGCGCACGAGATAATACCTCTACCACTTCCACCGGCGCAATTTCATGAGTTTGGTAATATTCACGCATCAATGGCTCCACACGCTCCGGATGACGCACCCATTTGAGTTTCTCCTCTACCGATTCAGCCGATAAATAATGGCTCACGACGTCATCTAAATTCGTCACCGATTCTATCAAAATCGCATTTTCATCCACCTGAGCGGCTGCAACCTCTTCCACATTAGGGCGAATCCTGGCTCCACCCCAGAACAAGGCAGCAAGAATGACAATCGCGACCAAGAAAATCCAGCCAACTGGAACCACACGACGCGAGCCACCCCAATCATCTTCTAGATCAACTTCTGCATTTTTGTTTTTCAGCAAATCATAAACATCCGCATCATTTTGGCGCTCAATTTTTGGGCCAGCCTTCTGGTCAGCTGACCGCGGTGCCTCATCTAATACCAAGACCAGATCATCATCCGCATTCAATACCCGCAGTTCAGCCTCCTCTAACTCCCTGCGCCTAGCCTCAAGCGTGCCATCCCCCATCGATCGCCACTTTTTCAGCAGCTTCTGAGAATCGACTTCATCCTCCAAGCCATCGCCAGCTGGCTCATTAGGGTTATTACCATTTTCCATGAACAATCAATTAGGCTAAATGGATCTAATTGACAAGAATCTTGCTAGAAATAATCGAGCCCAGAAAAAACCACTCTGCACGCCCCCAACATCATCAGAATACACGCCTAACTAGTCACACATATCACAGATAAAACCCTCATTTATTTTAAGAATTAAACGATTAATTTAATGCGCAACCACTTGTAGTATAACAGATTATCCAGACGATTAAAACATTACCGTCAAAATAATCCTTGCCGATAAAACCCTCCAAGGTTATAAAACGAACATACGGATTGATAATTATTTATCAACCCAACCCACAATGTAGCTCCCGCAGCTACCCCCTGCATTGTTGCCACAAAGGCTTTCGCTAACAAAAAGCCTCGACAGAGAAACCACATCAAAAAGGTTTGACCTGTGCGCAACTGCACCTTTCCCCTAGCTATTGCAACCGCGCCAGCGTCTCACATTTTTATGCGCGCACCTTACCCGTTACTACCTCTATTCGGGCCCAAAACAATCAAGCAAACCCCCGTAGCTACAAACAAAAACATACATATAATCATGAAAAAATTCATCAGCCTGTGCTTAGCATTACCCGCGCTAGCGACGGCACTTCACGCCGATAACTCTACCCCAACCGGCTCACTTACAGCTCCGACTTCTGTACCAGAAGGCACACAAGCAAAAATCGCCTGGAACATCGTCCTCCCCGACGGCGGCGCTAACATCACGGATCAAGACACCCTTGAGCCATTACAAAAGTCAAAAATTGAAGTTCGCTGCATTGGCGCCGGTTACTGGGGCGGCACCAAGACCGTTAAGCTGCAGATGAAAATCAACAACAAGACATACCAGTTGTTTGACAATAAAGCCAAATACTTCACCTCTGGCACCATCCTAGCTGAGAATATCACCGTAAAAACAACGGACAAAATCAACTTCGGCATGATGGGTGTAAGTAACCAATCAGGTAAATATTATAGATGGTCAGACACCCCGCGCACAGACCCCGACCATTCATTCATCGCTCTAGCCAATGGCGATGATTTTCCAAACTACACACCTATGGGCAGTGACGGCGACGTCGACAGCTACCTTCGCCCATACCTAAATGACGACAGCAATACCGTATCTATCGGACCTAAAGACGTCATCTTCATTGCTGAGCTCGACAGACGATACACCTACGAGCAAAGCGGTGACCCAGCTGATAAAGGTTACGACATGCAAGACATGGTCTTCCTCGTTTCATTCATTCCTATTGGAAATAATTAACCAATTATCAACTCTATTGATAACACAAATTCTTTCCATGAAATATCCAGCCTTTATTGTAACTGCTTGCATCCTGGCATCATGCCCACTTGCTAGCGCTCAAGCCGAAATCCCCAAGGTACGTAAAAAGAAAACTCTTGCAGATTACTGCCTCACGATCACCGGCCCCTCAACATGGACATACATCCCCAAGGGATCTATCATCCACACCCCAAAAAGGCTGAATAATAACATCAACGGCAGTACCCAAAACAAATCAGAAGTTACTTGGCAACAATTCGCGCAAGCCAACCCAACGACAGTCAAAGCCTTCGAGGTCACTATCGAACAGGCTCGCGGCCTCCAACCTATCGCTCAGGAATATAAAGATCAGTTCCTACTTCAGCGAGTCATCGTCGTTGCCGTGCATAACGGCAGCCCAATTCAGATGATCACCCCAAGTAACCCAGTTGCGGAAAACACCAACCAATAATACAAATATTATGAAAAATCTTACCTTAATTACATCGCTCGGGGTTTTAGCGAGCCTTAGCATTGCCTCGGCAGATAACTACACGAACTATATCTTAGAAATTCCTGTAGATGAAAATCTACCAACCCAAACGCATAATCGCCTCGATAACATCGGTGATGGCTTCTCCAAAAATACCGTTGAAGCCGGCGGCACAAACTTCAAGCTGTTCACCACCCATGAAGGTGGCAGCGAATGGCTGCTCGATACTGCATTTGTCGATGCTTCAGCCAAGAGTTCTCTTTTTATCGTTCAATCACAAGATCCAACTGTAGAGAACGGCAACACCTACCGCACAAGGGCTGACAAAGGTTATAGCCTAACGAGCATCACTTCAGGCCTACTCCCGCGCACAGACGATGATCCAGCTACGGCTGATGTCGATGAATCGTCAACCTATACAACATCTTCTGTAGTCCTCAGACACGAATACTCTCTATCTGACGATCCAAATACGCTATATCTGGTAGAAGCCGATTTACTGCTCGCCCCTACATTGGACGAGCTCAGCAGCAGCTATACGTCTGCCGAGCTAGCTCTGATGAAAAGCAATGGCATTCAAGTTCCAGCTACGGATGGTACGGTCTCGGTCACTTTCGAGACCGCGACACAGAGCACCAACATTGAAGCAACTCCAAAAGATCAAGCTTATGGCATCGAGGAAATCAGCATTTTGGGAGTCTCCGCAGTGCAAAATGACAGCGCCAAATCAAACAATGGCCACGGCAATAACGTTGATGGCGTAGACTCTAGCAACCCAGGAAAATCCAAAACTGGCGAAGATACAGATCCTTTAGTTGACGATGAAATCAAAGCCCGCGTGCTGCTTAACCAACTCACAGAAGAGGATCTGATAATCAACACTGCTAAGGTTAAAATTTTCCCTAAACCTACGGGCACAATTTCTGGAATTACTAACGGTCAAAAAATTGGTGCTGATTTCCCATCCATCACACTGAACTATGACAATTTGTACCCAGGCTCCGACACCTACCTTGTCATCTACAAACAAGGAGAAGCGGTTCCAACTAAAGAATTTGGATACAATATGAAGACCGTACGCACCGACCAAGAGCCCGTATCTTGCTCCAGCGTCTTCGACAGCCTTGGCCAAGTAATCGATTCAGAAGGATCATGGATTCTAGAAATCCGCCACGACTCACCATTTGAGATAAGTGAACTCTTGGATGACAGCAATAGCTCATCAGGCACTGGCGGCGGCACTGACGGCGGCACTGACGGCGGCAACAAAAAGGTAATCGAAGTCCTCCCAACAGTGAAAGTCAACGCTGACATCAATACCGTCAAATAATTGAAATAAGAGATCGTGGTAATGATAAATAAGCAACAGGCTAGCATAAGGAGCAAGGGCAGCATCCTTATAGAAATTAGCGCGGCAATCATAGTCATGGTCATGTTGGCCACGATCTCTTTTCAATCTCTCATGAATACACTGTCTACGAGGAATTGGACAATTTCCAAAACTCTCGTGAATGCCTACATGAGCACTGAGGTGGCAAAAGCAAATGCCATCCCCTTTGAACTGATAGACGAGGAAAATGGTGGAACCGACTGGGACAACTACCCTCTCTACATTAACGGTGACGCACCCTATGAATATAATGTCGTTATCGGCCATCGATCAGGAGGCGAAAATAGCAAGGGAGGAATCAACGAGGCCACGCCAGTCAACGCCACCATCACCCGCGCTAGAGAACAGGTCATGATGACTACAGCTGATGGTGACAACCCGCTTTCAGACGCATGGAATATCCGCATTGTGCTGCAATATTCGGTTAATGGCAAAAACTATGTAACCTCCAGAACAGTAGTAAGAGTTGAATAATGAAGCAGCACTTAGACACTAATACCACAAGATCCAACAATTCCCCATTAGAAGTTGGCTTCACACTCGTTGAATTGACCGTCGTCATCGGCATGATGGTCATCATTGCAGGCATGGGCATGGGGCTTCTAAGCCAGCAGGCGCGGCTGCAAAACATCTTATCCAATCAAAACTTTCTGGTAGATGACGCCCCGCAAATAAGCAACATGATAGGCAGAATTTCCCAGCGAGCTGACCGCTACCAAGTCTTCAACAACCTAGCCCAAGCCACCGTCCAGCGGCCCGTTGGCGTAGCCTCTGGTCAAGCCATCACGTTTATTTTCCGCGACGCTCTAGGCAACAAAGAATTTGGTTTACTATCAGGCGCCACCGAAGATGGCATGACCACACTCACCTACCATTATGGCGACAACGCCATACCAGACCAGACCCCGCTCTGGACAGTCGCCCAATGGAAAGCCCCAGCTGATGGCAGCGAAGGGGTTACTTTTTCATCAGAGAATGGCATTTTAACTATTTCCCTCGTCGGGCCACACAATGAAAGGATTACCTATGCAGCAACAGCTCAACTATAATAAGCGTGCCAGTAAAACCAGACAGGGATACGCGGTAATGCTCTCAGTCGTTACCATGAGCGTCTTGGTTTTGGGCCTCATGTTTATTAACTACTCAAAGGCATCGCAAAATTTGCACGTAGCCAAAGATTCGCACCTGCGCATGGACTACGCACAAAAGGAAGATGCTTTCCTCAAAGCACTTGTGCAAATTGTCCCTGAACGTGCCAAAATGGCTATGCAAAACCAGAGCTCAACTGGTGGCAAATATGAAAACATGGTGAGCTGGAATCAGATTTTCCAAGAAGCCTTCGACGCCGCCAATGCTGAAATCTCACAGGACAACCTGATCGAAGCCCTGAGTGACAGCAATACCATCTCAGGCAATGCTGGCGATACAGAAAACACAGGCGATTTACTCAAGACGATTGTCGGCTACAACAAAGCTGCTGGCACATCTGGCATCACCTTTACGATCAAGGACCAATCCATGCCAACTATCTTGCAATACGCTCAAGGGTCGCAACTGAGCCTAGCTGACGATATGTTTGCTCCCATTATTTCTCATGAAAAAGGCTATATCCTTGAGAGTGACATGCAATTCAGCCTCTACGATAGCATTCCTTATCCCAATATTCACTTTGGATATTGCAAACCAGGTGAGCCATTTGTTGCCAAACGTAACTGGTGGGCATTTAGCATCAACTTTGCAGACGACGGCACTGAAAATTACAAAGGAAATACAGCCACTACTGGGTCCACTCAAAAGAATTACATTATCTCGCTCTATGAAGTCCCATCTCAGCTGCCTATTTCAGCTGACGGCTTTATGGCTTTAGGGAGACACGCCAATGACCAAGCATGGGGAGACCGCATCAACATCGAAGGCGGCGTATACGCACGCACCGTTGAACACTCAGGCAATGATACTCAATTTGATCGAGTAGCTGCTACCAATTCTGTTCTCATCACAGATGCCACTAAGATTGGTGATATTGGAGAAGTAGCTGGCGGACAACATGACTACGAAAACCAGAAAGCAAATATCTACGGCGACGTCGAAGGTTTTTACCCCATCTCGCGCTCCTCATCATCTGGCAGAGTGGCCTTCATTCCCATCAACGGCGGCTACGATAGCATCAAGTTCAACGGGTCATCAACCGACAGCTCAGATAATTCACTCTCGCCGACAACTTGGTCAGACTATTCCCGTGGCGCTCGTCAGTGTGAAAGCAGAGTCGAGATCATCGACGTCCGCATTGACCAAGAGAAAATCATTATCGACGGCGTGCGCATCAAACTCAAGAAGTCAGATGGCAACCTGAAAACCATTTTCCTACTCGACAACAGGCATGATCTGGTTGGCAAAAATAGCCGCCACGTAAACTGGAATAATGAAGCTGATACACTGCCCATCATTAGATCATTTAATGAAACCACTCAGCAAACTGTTATTCAGCTAGACATGAGCAAATGGAAAGCATTTGTGGAATCTTGGGACGTAGATCTAGAAGACAACAATACCATCGTCTTTGACTATAAAACAGTTAGCAACTACACCGCCAAGACTTTAGAGGGCGATTATGTACTGAACGACGAGATGTTTGATAACCCAACCGGGGTTACCGACGACGGCCTCAATAATGACAATACTGACATCGCCTTAGAAATTATTGGAGCTAGCGACTTAGCCACTGATTTCAGCTCGGGTTTCTCCATCGTTTCCCCACTCAGAACTTACTTCAAAGCAGATTTTAACAATACAGAGCTGACTGACAAACCCGGCGAATATCCACCAGTATCGGTATTCTCTCCAGAGCCAAGATTTGGATCCTCCGAAATGAAAGATCAGGCACCAGAACTGAACAACTCAAGAATCAATATCCTGCAAGCAAATATCAGATCTGACGGAGCCGAAGAACTTACCTTAAACCCACTCGATTTGAAGTCCGCGTCAGGCGCTAGCTATGGAGATCAGGTCCGTGCTAACTTAAAACCTATCACAGACCCACGCCTCGTTCCACCTATCCACTTCGTCAACTGGCTGGTAGTTGTTGAAGAAGTGATCGACTAACTCCCCCACTCTAGCGGGTCGACTTGATAGTATTCCCTGAGCTGATCGTACAGCTCAGGGTAATTTTTTTGTAGCTGGGCAGGTTTTTCGTAAAATGTCTCCGTGACTACGGCGAAAAACTCCGCTGGATTTGTGCCACCGTATGGGTCGATCACCGTTTTCTGCCCTTTATTTAACTTGGTGGTAAATTTGCTATATGCTGAGTGAAATACTCTAGCCCAGTCGCGATAGCCACCTTGCTCGAGCTCAGGCGCACCATCCGCTTCTCCATCTGCTTGATCTAGCTGATGAGCAAATTCGTGCAGTACCACATCGTGCCCGTCGTTGCTATTTTGACCGCCGGCTAACACACTCTTCCACGACAAAACGACAGAACCGGTGCCCCAGCTTTCCCCAAGGCGCACGTCGGTGCCGCCCTGGTGATTGGTCGCTTTATAGGCATTAGGATAGAGCAAGATCGTACGTAAGCGTGGGTAGAAATCGTGTTTGCGGTTGAGCAATAACAAACAAGCCTGCGCCGCAATAACCTGCTTCATATGCAGCGTCACTTCTTCTAACTCACCACACGGCTCGAATGATTTTTCCTCGATAAAGACGTGAACCAAGCCATCTAACTCGTCGCGCAAATGATCGGGCAATAGCCCATATAGATGAAAATCTTTAGCCAGAGCGGCGCGTTCATCAGCGCTAAGATTATTAGCTAACAAGCTCGCCCGTTTTTTATTTTTCAGGTGGCTGCGCCCGGTGATAGCTGCAAACACAGTCGCTACGAGGCCTGAGGCCACTAAAAGTCCAGTCATATATTTTGATTGTTAGTCTTTAGAAATTTCCACTTCCAAGCCCATACCGCTTTCGGCAGTGATAGTCACGCTTGTGCCTTCGGCTACAAATACCTCCTTGGCAGTAACATCTAATGTCTCACCATCAAATACAGCCTTGCCCGCTGGTCTCAGATCTGTGCTAGCCACACCAACCATGCCGATGCGCTTACTGCGCTCGACTCTATCATCTGTGCCATCACCTTTACCAAGCTTGCCGTCCATCACCATTCTATTAAACAATGGCATCTGCGGTAAAAAGCGCATCAATAAAGCAAGAATTACCAGCGAACCAATAACGCCAATAGAGAGCTGAAAGATTGCACTTTCAAAAGGTGAGAAATCCATGACTGCATCTTTATCACGTCCTTTGAAATCTTCCAATGATACATCATCTATCATAGCGTAGAAAATCGACCCCAGAACCATGCAGCCGCCCACTAAACCCGGAATGATTAGACCGGGCGCGATGAATAGTTCAAAAATGATTAGAATGATGCCAATCACAAAAACCGTTAGCGCACCGTAACCAGCTAGATTGCCAGCTAGGTTATTGCCAAAGAAAAATAACCCAAAAGCAAATAGCGAAATGGCGCCACCAATGCCAAACCCAGGCGTTTTCATTTCAAGGTAAGCCGCTCCTAATCCAATCATAATGAGCAAACCTGAAATGCCAGAAATCCACAGCGCAATTTTCACCATGCCCTCTGGCGCCGCATCAACGACCTCCTTATCAGCCAGTCCTTCTGTAGCGATGACTTCATCTAGCGAATCAATGATCCCAGCTGCTAACAGTGGCTTACCATCAACTTCACGAACAGCCTGCTGGGCATTCAATGTTAGCAATTCGTCACTATCAACAAAGATACTTCCCTCTTCATAGATATACTCCACCTTCATCATGGCGCGCGCTAGTTCTGGGTTATGCCCCTTAGCCTCAGCCACGCCTTCAACCGCAGCAATCAGATACGATTCCGCTTTGGCCCGCTCAGTATCTCCCATTTCACCACGGCTAGAAACAACAGCAGCCGCACCAATGGCAGATGCAGGCGCCATGTAAATCACATCGCAACCCATGCAGATCATCGCACCCGCCGACACCGCACTTGGATTGACATAAGCAATCGTCTTCAGCTTAGTTTTGGCCAAATCCTGCATCATGAACTCCGTAGTTTCCCACGCCAGTCCACCAGGAGTATTAATATCAAAAACAACCGCTGCAGCGCCGTCTTCTTCAGCCTTTCTCAGGCTTCGGCGAATAAACTTATAGCGTTGTTCATAAATCAGATCTTCCTTACCAACCTTAATAACAACAACCTTATCGCGATAGCTAATCGTCTCAGATTTGCCAAATAATCTCTTTGCCGGCTGTTTCTCAGGCTCGCTAGCTGGCTGGGACTTCTCCGCCACTTCTGGCTGGTCAGCCTCGCTATCAGCCAAGCAAACCAGCTGGCTGAATACGGTCAAACAAAAGGTAATAAAGAAAAGCATCGGCTTCATGATGCTAATGTATCGCTGAAGCCGATATTGAACAGCCGAATTTACAAAATCTATCAAGTAAACGCTAGCCGGCAAGCTCCAGCCATCACTACTCGCCTTTTGACTCGGCAATTCGCTTCTTCAGCTCAGGCCACTGATCTTGGCTAACAATATAGCCGATGCAGTTATCACTTCCACAGAGGCAGGGGTGATCTTCATAACAATCAATATCGAAGCCGTAATCAAATGTTAGTTCCTCGCCATCTTTGATGTCTCGCAGGGAGTAGATGAAAATTTGCTCATCTTCAATCCAGGCCTCACAGTTAGGATCACAGGAATGGTTAATCAAACGAGCATCATTCCATGGCACATTGCCGTCGATATCCCACTTTTCATCTAAGGTGAAAATATAAACTGCAGCCTCACCTTTTTCTTCGGCTTTTGCATATTGATCCCAGGCGCGCTCCTCACTCTCCTCTTTGTCAATAGGCTCTCCAATATATTCGATGATCTGAGATTCCTTTTCGATATCCTGAGTCGCATAAACACCACGCCCATGGATTTCGGAATTTCTAACCTCACAGAGCTCGCTCTTACCACGCAAGTAGTGAAGGCGCATTTTGTGCACAAGCTTAGCCTCTTTAGCCAACAGCTTATCGCGCTTAGATTGCTTCTTACCCATTACTTTACTTCCTCTTTTTTACAAACTGGCAACTGCAAACCATTCGCCACTGTTGGGATGGTTGGGAATAGGCTTCGCAAATCAGCTTCACTGATAGTAGCCCCATCGATGAAGGTCCATTCGTTCTTGCCCATCTCAGATACCGCTACTTGAAAGCCGTATGAATCAATATGGTGAACCTTACCTGCCTTTTGATCTATAATGCGAAAACGGGTTACTGTTGGAACCATGGTTAGATGATGCTTAACTACTACTTCCTGTTTGCGCCCGTCTATCACCCGCTCAATACGACTTGGCCATACTTCGTAAAACTGCGTTGGACGATCAGCTCTGAAAGAAATGATAGAAACTCCGGCTCGAAGCAACTCGTCTGGAACCTGCTGCATGCGAGCTACCAGCTTATCTTCGCCGCCCATCTGCATCGCCAAGCGCGACTTCCATCGTGGGTAAATTTTCTCAATAGCAAAGTTCACATTGTTAGCCATGACCTCATTGCCGAGTTTCTGCACTGACTGGCGAGCAGACTCCTCTACATTTGGATCAACAAAAACCTGAGCTGAGGCCAAACCAAAGCTCATCATAAGTATGAATAGACTGCGAAAAATCATCAGGCACATTCATCACCAGCACCTAGCCGAAGTCAAGCATCGAGAAGGATTCTTGCATACTTCCAGCTAGCTAATGCAAACGACATCGCAAATGAACCAGCAAAGTCCGCTTTGGTAAAATATGCGTACATTTCAAACGGATGCGCCAAGCTTTGAATGTCGTCAAATTTGCTCATTGAAATCATGCTTGCTGACGCAATTTGCAACAAGACAAAGTATGAAAAACACAACAACACTACTTGCAGGCATTTTCATGACAGGAGCCCTCACCGCCGGTGAGCCTATCATGGCGCCAGCTCCCTCAGTGGACGCTTTTGCTAGAGCGATTCGCCCTATTAGCAACCCTACCCTGTTTGACCTCGCCAAACCACAAACTAACCTTCACGGCATTTTCATGTACCAGAACCATCCGGACATGATCAATACTACAGCTGGACAGGTTCCTATTGGCGGCGACGTGCAACTCTACGCTCTCCAGCTGGAATACGCCTTCAATGAGCGCATTTCATTAGTAGCCACCAAAGACGGCTATGCTGACTTCAACCCAGACCACACGCTCAACCAAGCCAGAGGCTGGGCAAACCTAGCAGCTGGGGTAAAATACGCATTCATCTACGACGAAGCTAACGAGCACATTCTCAGCGGCACCGCAACTATCGAAGTCCCAACTGGCGACGATGACATTTTCCAAGGCAACGGTAATGGCGCGGTAAACCTCATCCTCAACGACCTCAAGCTCTGGGGGCCATGGCAGTTCTCCGGTTCTATCGGCGCACGCCTTCCATTCGACGGCGATGAAAACTCAACATCAGGTTTTCTCAGCACGCATGTTAGCTACGCCGTGACTGAAAAATTCATCCCTCTAATCGAACTCAGCTGGTTCCACGTATTTAGCGCAGGTGATGGCTCAGCAGACTTTGGCAACCGTCAAGGAAACGACCTCGTCCCTTCAATCGTTGAATTCGAAGGTGGCGATCTGTGGAACCTCGGCGCAGCTAACGCTACTAACAACCGTGATCAAGTCACTCTCGCACTTGGCGCCCGTTACCTTGTTACTGATAGAGTAAATGTAGGTGCCGCCTACGAACTTCCACTCACAGACGAAGAAGACGGCCTACTCGAAGATCGATTCACTCTCGACGTCATCTGGAACTTCTAAGCCCCAAATGGCATTCTCCAGCTGACTAAAATCAGCCGGATGTTCTAACTTTATAGCTAAACGACCCAGTTCCTCAGTGAGCTGGGTCGTTATTTGTTTACCAGAACAACATCTACCACTCAACCAGCCAAAAACCTAACTAAAACAGCCCATCATAACATTCATTCACGCGTCACGCCGGATGGCAACCAATCGTCACCAATCTGCTCAATAGATGACTTCTGGGCACCTTCCACCTCGCCACCGCTATAACTTTTAGAAGCTTCGACCATGGCCACAATGCGCTCTTTAGGTGCGCCACCGCGCATAATGTTTCTCTGCACGCCGCCATGGTAAAACTTCAGTGTAGGCACAGCTGTGATCATCTCATCTTGCGCCCACTGTCGCTGATCTCTAACGTCCACTTTGACAATGCGTACCAAATCACTTTGCTCTTTTGCGATTTGCTCCAACACGGGAGCCAATTTTTTACACGGTCCTCATGTATCGGTATAAAAGTCGACTAACACGACACGAGATTCTTCATTGATAATCTGTTTAAAGGTAGGTCTATCAACCTTATCCACGCTCACCGTCGCTGCCTGCGGCTGGTCCATTTTCTCAACCGCCTCATCGAGAGCATTTTTCACTTTGTCACAGCTAGATAGCAGCAGACAAATCGACGACAGCAAGGCCGTCGAACAAACTATTTTAATCATACTCATAGGGTCAGGAAAGGTGGGGAATGGTTAATATAATTCCATTATCGTCAAACGTCCAATGCCAATTGGCTAACCACACCAGCGTGACAGGTCACACGGCAAACCCCACTCCAGCTGAAAAATAAATTAAATTTGGCATTTTGCTTTTTGCAATTGGAAATTAGAGTCTCGCGCAAGTCGTACCAACCTCACACATATGCCATCCTGGATTATACTCATTGCATCATTCTTATTAGGCTCCATTCCCTTTGGCCTAATTATAGCTAAATCTAAGGGCATCAACATCCGCGAGCATGGATCGGGCAACATCGGCGCAACTAACGTGCTGCGAGTTGTTGGCAAAAAATACGGCATCAGCTGCTTCATTCTCGATTTCTTTAAAGGCTTCACGCCAACTGTAATTGCCGCCGCCGTTTTCCTCATCGAGGGCGAACAGCCACTCATCGCCATTCCAGCGCTGGAGTCATTCGCCACCACATACACCGCGGATCAAAGATCATTGGCTCAAACATTAATCATCCTAACCGGCCTGCTCTCCATCCTCGGGCACAACTACTCACCGTGGGTTGGCTTCAAAGGCGGCAAGGGAATCGCCACCTCAGCTGGCGTACTTGTTGGGCTACTACCATGGCCAGCTATCACCATCCTTGTCCTCGTTTGGGTCATCTTATTTTTCACTACCAAGTACGTATCTGTAGCCAGCATCGGCGCAGCTATTTCCGTGCCCATCGTCTGCATCTACGGCTCATACGCACATGGAAAAATTGCCGACGGCACATGGAATATACCTCTCTTTATTTTCGCCCTAGTCATCGCGGCTCTTGCCACATGGCGGCATAAATCAAACATCCAAAACCTCATCAATGGCACCGAACATAGATTCGGCAGCAAGAAGAAATAAACCTAGACTCTCACAAATATGACGATTGATAGAACAACAGCCGGCATCGTCGGCACAGGCTCATGGGGTAGCGGTCTAGCTTCTCTACTCGCTGGAAATTTCAAGCAAATCAACATGATTGGCAACCACCAAGAAACGGTGGATGAAATCAACGAGCAGCACACTAACAAGCACTTCCTTCCAGCTCTCACACTGCCAGAAAATGTCCATGCATTCATGGATCTAGAGGCTCTCAAAGAATGCTCCATCGTTCTCGTGGTTATTCCAACATCTGGCGTTAGAGCTACGGCAGCTAACATTGCTAGACTCGGATTAGCAAAAGAAACCGTCATCATCTCCTGCTCCAAAGGCATCGAACATGCCACAGGTGATCGCATGAGCTCGGTTCTCAAAGAATTTCTCCCCGATAACCCAATCGCTGTACTATCGGGGCCTAACCACGCCGAAGAGGTTTCCCAACAGCTCGCCACCTGTGCAGTTATCGGCGCCGAAGATGAAGCGCTGGCTCTCGAGCTGCAGAAAATATTTAGCGCTAGCTATTTCCGCACCTACACCAGTGACGATCTAGCTGGAATCGAGCTAGGCGGAGCCATCAAAAACGTATTTGCCATCAGCGCTGGCATCGCCGACGGCCTAGGTTTAGGTGATAACGCCATCGCAGCTCTCGTCGCCCGTGGCCTCGCTGAGATGACACGATTAGGTGTTGCTCTTGGTGGCAGAACGGAAACATTCATGGGCCTTTCCGGCATTGGCGACCTCATGGTGACCTGCTACTCCAGCCACTCACGTAACAACCGCGTGGGCAAGGCCCTCGGACGTGGCGGCAAACTTGATGATATTGTCAACTCACTCGGCATGGTAGCTGAAGGTGTACCCAACACCAAATCTATCTACGAGGCAGCTAGAAAAGCAAATGTCCGCACACCGCTCATCGATGCGGTTTACGACATTCTATACAATGACAAATCCTCCCAAGAAGCGATGCACGAACTCCTCAACGGAGACATGCGTAGCGAAATTGAATAATCCCCTCACAGCACCACAAAGACAAACAACTCTATGAACCAACTCGACCAACTCAAAAAATACACAACTGTAGTAGCTGACACTGGCGACTTTGAATCCATCAAGGCATACAAGCCACAGGACGCGACCACAAACCCGTCACTCATCCTTCAGGCAGCTAGCAAGCCTGAGTACAAACACCTCGTTGAAGCCGCTGTGCAAAAGCACGCTGGCTCAGAGCTAACAGGCCCGGCACTCACAGAAGCAATCATCGACGATGTGCTCATCAACTTTGGCAAAGAAATCCTCGCCATCGTTCCTGGCCGCGTTTCTACAGAAGTCGACGCTCGTCTCTCATTCGACACCGAAGGCACTGTTGAAAAAGCCCGCCAACTCATCGGCATGTACGAAGCTGAAGGTATCGCCAAAGAGCGTGTACTCATCAAAATCGCTTCTACATGGGAAGGCATCAAAGCTGCTGAAATCCTTGAGCAAGAAGGTATCCGTTGTAACCTAACTCTCCTCTTCTCATTCGCCCAAGCCGTAGCTTGCGCCGAAGCCAAAGTGCAACTCATTTCACCATTTGTTGGACGCATCTACGACTGGTACAAAGCGAGCACAGGCATCGACTATGTTGGAGCTGAAGACCCAGGTGTGATCTCCGTTCAGAGCATCTACAACTACTACAAAAAATTCGGCTACCAGACCGAAGTTATGGGCGCTTCATTCCGCAACAAAGGCCAAATCACAGAACTAGCTGGCTGCGATCTCCTCACTATCAGCCCAGGCCTACTAGACGAGCTGCAAAATGCTAACGAAGAGATTTCTGAGAAAATCAACCAAAGCACAGCTGACGCATCTGACGTCGAGCAAATCAGCCTCGACGAAAAAGCATTCCGCTTCATGTACAATGAAGATGCTATGGCCACTGAAAAAACAGCCCAAGGCATCCGCGCATTCTCAGCTGACATCGTCAAGCTTGAGAAGCTGATCGAAGAAATGATCTAATGAATTAGCTTGTCGCCAGCTGGATCTAGCTCCTTGCGAAACTAACTCCAGCCAGCAAACTAAAAAAACTAGCCAATGAGCCAGCCCACGTGCTGCTCATTGGCTTTTTTTGTGTCTCATTTCACAGGCACTGCAACACAACCAAAAAACCGTATCCGCTCGACACACTCCCAGCCTGCTCGCCCCAAACGCGCAGGCTGGGAGATCTATCAATCTCGGACCAAAAAGAAAAATGTTTTGTGTTAGCCCGCCACTGTCATCGCCTAGGCGAAAGGCAAATAACAATGGCGTGCTTAATCGTATGATTAGACTATAACACAAATCGGCCTTCAATAGCCAACGACCACATATTGGCTCATATTCATCCCCATGTCATGCCCACGATGATGCAGAGCATTCATCACCAGCATGAATGATAAAAACAAGATGAAGAGCAGCTGCAGAAAGTACAGGCAACCACTCGCTCCCCCGAGCATCACTTTTTTGAATCTACGCATAGACCCAGCTTAAACGGCTCATCACTAGCAGGCTAACTAAATTAGCAACAAGCCCAACAGGCATGGTTAAATTGATCAAACCCATGACAAAAATAAAGCTTGCAATAGCTCTAATATAGTTAGAAGTAGATTTACAAACAAACTAATGAAACATCGTTAGTTTGCCATATCCCATACATATCCCTATGAACTTACATCAAAGAACTGCTTTTACAGCAGCATTCTCTCTGGTTCTGTGCGCCCAGCACTCTACACTAACAGCTGAAGATTATCAAATACCCGGGCTCCCCACCCCACTCAGCTCATCGCTCCCCTACGATGTTGACATTCCAGCCCTGAGAGCACTCAGCGTTGACCCACAAAAACAAAACCCACCCTTCACCATCCCCGAAGAAAACATCCCCCTAGCTCAGCGCTGGTTTGATATTTTTTCGTGGCAAACATTCCTCGCATTAAACTGGCCAGCTGATGCCTCTGGCAATCCAGATACCAGCAAAACTCTATCAGACAATTCCTCCCCGCGCGTATGGGAAGGATTTGTAGAGATCGGTCAAGTCTTCCGTGAAGACGGCAAAGCTCCTGATGAGTGGTCCCAGGCCGTAAAAAACAGCTGGAAAGATCGCACGCTATGGATCAACGGCATGGGGCTAACTGACTCAAAAAGTACTGGCGACGGCACCATCAACGCTCCCCTGCTAGATGAAAGCCTACAAGCCTTTACCGGCCCTATGATTGACCAAAACGGCAAATGGGTGCGCTACCAAGTTGCCATCAATAATGTAGAATTCGACTATCTAGTAAAAAACGAACTCTACAACCAGGACGGTCAGGCCAAATTTACTGAAACACAGAAAATTCAGTTTCCTGCTAACAATGGCACCGAAAGTTACGGCGCTATGGAAATTAAAATGTCGTGGCTGCAGCTCTCCGAGGAATCGCCACGCGAGCGTTTCTTTATACGCAACGCCAAAGTGATCCCACACACAGGTGAACCATTCAAAGCAGATTTTGGCTTGGTCGGCATGCACATTGCCGTGCGCACGCAATCAGCCCCAACATGGATCTGGGCGACTTTTGAACAAGTCGACAATACCACCACGAATAATCTGGAGCGCGACAGTAAAGGTAGATCATTGCGACCTAACTTCTTCAATCCAGACAACCCAACAATTCCAGTTAACACTCTGGCACCTAAAAATGCGGCCCCTGTTGTGCAATACAATCCAGCTACAGGCAAACTTGATGGCCCCGCTGTCTTCACCAGCTGGGATGAGGAAAAAACCACCACCCCTACCCAGACCTTAATGGTTTTCCCAATCGACAAAGCTACAGCAGCTCTGAACAAACAAGTCCAGCAGCTACTCGCACAGCAAAACTCGGTTTTTCAGTACTACGAGTTAATCGGCACCCAGTGGCCATCCGCTCCTAACTTCCCAGCTTTCTCTAATGGTGTAGCCAATCAATCTAATGGTCTAATGCTTCCTTCATCCCCCGAGAGCATTCTCTATAAGATCCCAGGCAAAGTCGTCCCAGTACATCTCATCAATACAACCATGGAAACATTTTTCCAAGAGGGCAACCAAGTAGCCGGCCCCCTAGCTGATGATTACCGTCTGCCAGCTGGATTACTCGCCGACCCTAACATTGTATTTGCGACTGAGAGCTGTGCTGGTTGCCACTTCTCCGCTGGTGCGGTGATTGGTTTCAAAAAGGACTCACGCGGCCGCTACATTGTGCAGCAGATGAATAACAAAAACTACCGCATTCCCATCTACGGTCAAAATTCAGTCGAAGGCATGACTGGTGACGCAGACTACAGCTGGCTCCTGCAACTCCGCGCTAAGAGTAAACCTTATGAAGGCAAAGATGTTGTTACCCTTGAAGAGGCAGGCGTCTTGATTCCAAACAACCAGATTCTTTGCCCAGCTGAGAAGTAAACTTAAAAATCATTCAAAATAACCCCCAAATTTCTAATCATATCCTCTAATCCCATGAGTTTCCCATTTGTCCCTATCGACCAGTTCACGCCATCAACACCCGCGTGGAGCACCATTGGCAAGATCGATTCTTGGTCCGCCAATACTAACAAAACGCGCTACACCTTTGTTTTTGGTCAACGCTCACTATATATTGAAATCCTCGGACCGCAATCATTCCGACTGCGTTTCAACCCAGCTGAAAATGCTCAATACAACTACGAGACATCTACCGCAGTCATCAACCGCGATCTAGGCATCTCCGAACTAACAATCACTGATAGTCAGCCAGCTGACGATCAGTTAGTCATCAGCACTGGCACCATAGATATTCATGTAGATCTGAGCTCTTTTGAAGTTTCAGTATACAAAGGCAGCCAGTTGATCCATCGCGATGCACCAGGTGAGGGCATCCTCTATATCCCTGGCCAAGAAGTCACCGCCATCATGAAGTCCACTGGCCCAGGTTCAAAATACCTAGGCCTCGGTGAAAAGGCTGGTGCCGAGTTATTCAAAAATAACTTTGCTTATACATTCTTTAACTTCGACTGCTTCAGCTATGGCGGGCCAGCACTCGGTGAACCCGGTCCACTAAACCCAACTGAACCGCTCTACTGCTCGATCCCATTTTTGGTAGAATCTAACCCACAGCCACCTGGACCATTTGCTGGCTCAGCTTACGCTACAGGTGTATTCCTCGATAACCCATCGCAAAGTTATGCTAACATCGCCGCTAATATCTACAATGATATGACTGGCAAATACTATCTTGGCTCGCTCTACAATGAGCTGGATTATTATTTCTTCGCCGGCGACCAAGTCACTGACATTTTATCCCAGTACACCACGCTTACTGGTCGCAGCCAAATGCCTCCAAAATACATCTTTGGTTACCAGCAAGGTGCTTATGGGTACTTCGACCGCTACAAACTATCAATTGCCGCCAATAGCTTCCGCGCCGCTCGTATTCCATGTGACGGCCTGCACATTGATGTCGATTTTCAAGACAACTACCGCACCTTTACCCACAGTGAAATCAAGTTCCCTAACGTCAAAAGTTATTTTGAGGAATTGCACAGTATTGGATTCAAAATGTGCACCAATATCACGCCAGTCATCACCGACAACCCGCTAGACCAGAGCGGGCAGAAAGCGCCATACGAGCAGCGAGATAACCTCTTTGCAGCCGACTGCATGATCTACAATACTCGCTATGAGGGTGGTGAATCAGCTGATGTCTATCCGGGCGGCGTCAACTACGGCTTCAACCGTGGCAACAACCCCTATCCATCGCCACCTTTGCTACCTAACCGCCAAGGATTAGTACCACTAGCAGCCCCAGGCAACTACCCAGATTTTGGCTTACAAAAAGCGCGCGAAACATGGGGCGAGCAATACGACCACCTGATCAATGAAGTTGGCATGGATTTCATCTGGCAGGACATGACCTGCCCCGCAATTAACGCCAACTTGTCGCCTGCTAACGTCTACATGAAAACCTTCCCCCAGGACCTCATGATTGCTCAAGAGCAGACCATGGAGGACGGATCTGTTGAAGTCGTCTATCACCCAAATGCAAAGGTCCATAACAGTTACGTCAATAACTTGCTAGATGGCACATGGAATGGCATTAACAAACTAGCCCCACAGCGCAGAAACTTCATCATCGCGCGCGGTGGTTACGCTGGAATGCAGCGCTACGCAGGTCTTTGGACTGGTGATTCAGCATCTACTTGGGATTTTCTCAAAATCAATCTCCCTGAGGTTCTTAATCTCGGCCTATCAGGCGTGCCTATCAGCGGCTGTGACATTGGCGGCTTTGCCGTTGGTTACGGTCCTAGCTCAGGCACAACCTCTCAGTCATATGTAGACGACGGCGAGATCTTTGGCGGCATCACTAACTACGAACTGCTTACCCGCTGGATGCAACTTGGCTCGTTCCTGCCTTGGTACCGCAACCACTACGATGGATACAACAAGCAGTTTCAAGAGCCATACGCATACCAAGAACCAGTGCCTAGCAACTGCAGAAAGTATGTAGAACTACGCTACCGCATGATGCAGGTTTATTACGATGCCATGTACAACTGGACACAAACTGGCAACCCAATCTGTCGCCCATTGTTCCTCAATGATTCTAATGATTTGGCTAGCTACGATCACGCCAACGACCAATTCTTTGTTGGAGGCGACTTCCTCGTTGCTCCTATCATAACCCAACACGAAACGGCCAACCCGCCAACTCCTCCTACTCGATCTGTCTACCTTCCAGCTGGCTCAAATTGGTATGCATTCATGGATAATGCGAAACCCCTAGCTGGCTCCGTGCAAGGCGGCACACTCATCAACGACTACTATGCAGATCTCTCACAAGTCCCCTGTTACGTTAGAGCTGGCGCCATCCTGCCATTTG
Source organism: Persicirhabdus sediminis (assembly GCF_016595495.1). GTDB lineage: Bacteria > Verrucomicrobiota > Verrucomicrobiia > Verrucomicrobiales > Akkermansiaceae > Persicirhabdus > Persicirhabdus sediminis. Next base: position 136,831 of record NZ_JAENIM010000016.1, on the reverse strand, counting down.
GTGAAGTTGAGCAATTTGTTGGCCAACTGAAAGACAACCCAATCACTCTGAACTGCTACCCTGGGCCCGACCGCTGGACGGACGACCAAGCCTACTCCATGTATCAGGATGACGGCATTTCACCTGATGAAGAAGGAACCAACTTCCGTTTAACTAAAGTCTATCAGCAAACAATTACTGATTCATCAACAGTCACTAGAAATATCCGCATAGCCAAACAGACCGACAACTATCAACCTGGCGCTAACTACCATTACATAGCCCTGCTAGGCAGTGTGAGTGCCGCTTCTCAAGTCACCCAAGATGGCGCTAATTTGCCCAATGTAGGAGGTGCTAACAACCTGCAAGCATCAGATTCCCCATGCTGGTATTACAACGAATCCATCGACATCGTCTTCGTCAAAGTTTATGATGACAAGTCGGACACCACCATTTCAGTAAAATACTAACCCCCAAAGATTGAGACCATGAAAACTAGACTCAACCAAGGCGCAACGCCACAAATTACTTTCACCTCCGACTTCCACGAACTCGTCCAAGGCGACCTCGTCTACGGGCCGTGCAAACTTAGATACGACCCGCTGCGCCTACTAACATCCGATCACCGAGGCACCCAACATAAAATCAATGCTCACCTTGTCTTTCACCCTAGCGGACAGGAATGGCACGGCGAGATGACATTGCCAGCCGAAGCTCCGCTCGGCCAGCTAGTAGACGCCTCAGCGCATAAAGGTGTCATGCTAGAAACCACCTTCTCAATCCCAGAGGGATGCGAAGAAATCGAAGCATGGTTCTCCTGTGAACACCCCGATGGCGATACCCACTGGGACAGCAATCTAGACAAAAACTTCCGCCTAAGATTTGGACTTCACGACCTAACGATTGAGAAAGCCATCGTGGTTTCTACAAAGAAATCACCCTGCGACTGGCTAGATATTGCCGTCGATACCAGCTCGGCAGTCGACACACTCAGCATCCGTTGGCACTCGCCATCGCACCCAGCTGAGCCACGCCACCAAACCGCCCTGAGCCAGACCACACAGACAAAAGATAAAAAATCATGGTCGCTCCCTGACAAACAAATCGTCATTCCAAAAGGAGCCACCCTAGCCTTCGACCTTATTTATACAGTCGACGGCAACAAATTTACCGACGACAACCAAGGTCGTTGGTACATTGCTGATTAATTCTGATAAATCACTCAAAACTAACAAAGAGAGCCTCTCACCAGAGGCTCTCTTTTTGCCTACAATAAAAACGACCACTCATTTTACCTCATATTCATTAAATATTCGCTTGCCAGCCAGCCCCTACATGAACTATGAATTCCGCGCCTTGCAATTCAGACTTCATGAAGTCCCAAACAATGGCTACCACACAGTTTTAAAATGCGCCCATAGCTCAGCTGGATAGAGCACCGGATTTCTAATCCGTAGGTCACAGGTTCGAATCCTGTTGGGCGTGCTCTTATTTCCCTTGATATACAGAGAGGTCGGGGTCATCCAGCTGTGCCAAAGTGGCCCACAAGTACTTATTTCGGGTCAACTCGTTGTTATTCACCCCTCTCACATGTGACCTATAGGGCGTACGCGTAATTACCACGAGATACGTGCAATAAATAGCTACCTATGCCAACCGTCAAATAGAAGACATACAGATATGGCAATATGTCACCCTTTGTAACACGAGACCTTTCAACCCACCCAACCAAACTAACACCTTTCTATATATATAACAAGAAAGTTAAAAAATACTCCTCCAACACATCCTATATCGTTGACAAAAAAAATAATCAGAAGATATCTAACGACCCAAATCTATCAACTTTAGATATCGATGACGCAGCAACAAATCAAAGCCACGCAGATACTTAAGGCATGGCATCGAGTAGAGTTTTTCCAAACTTACTCATTACCCGAAGATAGCACACAAGACAACAGTTCGACTAAGATCTCCACTGAAGAGTTCTTCAAATATGGAAATTCCATTCTACCATGGCTTAACGCGAAATTACTAAAAAAAGATAAATCCTGCAGTACTAAAACTGTCTATACTCTACATTTAGGCTTGTTTGATACAGCAGTCATCTCAGATGTGATTAAGCAGCATACAGCATCGATAACATCTGGCAGCATTTCAGCAACAGAATTAGAACAACGTCTAGAGATTAATGGCCTTAGCTGCTTTGCTAAATTAGAGATTGATGAGTTCGGCACCCCCCAGCCTGAGAGTCTATCAGTAAGCTCACTCCCTTGGGCTATTGGAATGCTAATCAACGGCCAGCTAGATGAAATGTCATTTGGCACTTTATCAGAAGACAGCCAAAACCTTAAGGAATCCATCTATCAAATCTTTTCAATTCTACCTGCCTGCAGCCACGATTCAAAAATACAATGCCTTGACTCGCACGCAATAAATCAAATTTGCGTGACTCTGTACAAGTGGGCTGGTTTAACCCAGAGTCAAATTGCTAACTCAGGATCGGCACCTAAATATATTTTCCAAATTCATTCACGTGAAATAAGGATACCAGCTAAAAAAGATGAAACTTCTGAAGATGAAACTTCTGAAGATGAAAACGCTTCGAATCAACTCCCCATATTGAATAGCTTTTACATAAGAGACTTAGAAATCGCGATAAAAACAATCAGCTCAGGAACTGCAGGCAAAGGACTACTTAGATATTTAGGCTTACCCGCAGCACATGACATCGATTTGTATTCCCAAGAAGCTCTACCGAAAATAGCAGAACAACTCCACCCCTCACTTACACCAGAAGGAAGATGGCCCTCTCCTCCCGTTCACAATATGTCATTGATGCAGCAGTTTGCTGTTAATACGGCCTTTGAGGACCTGAAAGAAGAAGGCATCCTATCGGTCAATGGCCCCCCTGGCACCGGCAAAACTACTCTATTACGTGATATCATTGCCCAAAACCTGGTAGGCAGGGCTAAAGAATTATCACGTCTCGATAACGCCCAAGCAGGCCTTAACAAGGACGGATCTTTGATCGACGCTCTTACAGGTTTTGAAATGGTAGTCGCCTCGTCGAATAACGCGGCTGTGGAAAATATATCCAAAGAACTCCCCCAGAATAAATCCATCGACGAAAACTACGCTGATTGCAGCTACCTTCAGCCCGTAGCAAATCAAATTGCAGCTAAAAAGGATAAATCTAAAAAGCTTCAACCAATAAACAATATCCCCGAACAATCTTGGGGTATGATCTCGGCGATATTAGGAGCAAAGAGAAATCGCAGCACTTTCACATCGCGGTTATTCTTCGAAAACCACTGGGGGCGTAACCCTCCAGAAGCGCGTAATAAACCAAATGACTTTTTGAACTTCTGGCAATTTCGAAAACTCTACAAAGGACCTACTTTCAAAGAAGCAAAAGATAACTTCAACGCTAGGATCAAAGATTTTAAACAAGCAAACGCTCAAATTCAAGAATTTGAAGCACTGCTAAAGAGCTGCGACCCAAAGAAATATCAGAACATCAAAAATGAAATATCAGAGAAAATAGACCTAGCAAAATCAGCTGAAGAAAATCTACACTATAAGTTAGGCGAACTTAAGTTTACCCAGGCAAATCTAGAACTTAAGTTATCAATCGAAGAAACATCGTTAGAAAAGGCACGTTTAGATCAACCCAACGTGATTGCTCGCATTTTGAATTTTAAGAGCAATAAAATCTACACCAAAAATCTCAAGACCATTCTTGAAGCTATAGAGAAGATAAAACGTGAACTTTCAGAAACAAATAGAATAATTCACACCCGCCACACATCCTTAAAATCTCTACAAATTGAGCAATTAGGCTTCTCTGACGAGCTCGATAATATAATTACAGAGCATGAAACAAAGCTAGCCAAGCTTTCTAAACAAAGCATACAGTTCGAAGCATTATCAAAACCTGATTACACACAATCAATTGGTGATGCTGACGTCCAGCGTAATGCTTTTTGGCAAGGAGAACAAATTAACAATATCAGATCTAAGGTCTTCATTGCAGCAATGCAACTACACGAAGCTTGGCTTATAGAGGCATCTGATGACAACGCCTTCAGAGCGCAGATATATGGAATACCAAACCTTCTACAAGGCAAAAAAACAGCGTCCTCTGTTAGCTCATGGCAAACCCTTTTTATGATGGTCCCCGTAGTATCAACAACCTTTGCCGCTATGGGCTCTATGTTTTCCGATGTACCGATAAATACTCTAGGATGGCTAATGATAGACGAAGCTGGACAAGCTGTACCACAAGCCGCAATAGGCGGAATCATGCGCTCGAAACGCACTATCGTTGTAGGAGACCCCCTGCAAATTGAACCAGTTTTCACATCTCCTCCAGATCTTGTAAATTACTTGATGTCTTCGAAACTTGGCAAGGAAGGAGGCCATTGGAGCCCTTCCTCTGTTTCTGTTCAGCAGCTAGCAGATCGTATTAACCCACATGGAGGTAAATTAAATGAAACATGGCTAGGCGTCCCCCTGAGAGTTCATAGGCGCTGCATAGAGCCAATGTTTAGTATTTCAAATCAAATTGCATACTCAAACAGAATGATTCACGGCAGCCCAAATGAAGATGCAATCAAGCAAAAAAAACACACCGCACTCGGACCAAACAACTGGATAAATTCTAATGGAAAATGTACCTTCAAGCAATTTACGGATAGTTTAGCTGGAGACGTCCTCGATCTACTGATTAAGGCGACCAGCAAAGGTGTTAGTTTGAATAGCTTCTATATAATCACTCCTTTCAAAGCAGTTAAAGCCGAACTGATCGCCAAGCTTAAACAAGATGACAGTCTCTTACAGATAGGATTCGGAGGCAGGCGCGCTGCATTGAATAACTTTCTCAACAAAAATATTGGCACGGTACATACCTTTCAAGGCAAGGAAAACGATACAGTCATACTAGTTCTTGGGTGTGACGATTCTTCAATAGGTGGAGCCAATTGGGCTGCAAGCAAGCCAAACCTACTTAATGTAGCGGTAACAAGAGCTAAGAAACACCTCTTTGTTGTCGGAAACTCTGAGATATGGTCAAAAATGAAACACTTCAATCAACTACATCAGAAAGTCCACAGTCTTAATGCTAACGAGACATCCATCGTATAGAACCCTCAGATACAATTAAGCGGATGTTTACCTAATCCAGATATCCCATCCCCCCATCGCACACACAGGAGGGCACTATTTTTAAAAGCCACTCCTAAAAGATATACCGCCCTTTACCTTTCGAGCACTAACTAATAGTTCATAATGACCTATGCTCTATGTCAAACTACAGAGTTCATTGTAACGCTTGCCCGATGCTACGCCTTATCCACCAAGCATACTAACCTGCCCCTCTTCTATATTTCATTAGTCAATATGACCTCATACAGTAAAAAAGTATCCCGCCCTTAAACCTAACACCCTTCAGGTCATGGCTGCACATTTTAGCTCAAGCACTTCGCAGATGTTGAGGCATTGGTATTCTATACTATCTACCTGATTGCTGAAGGCACGGTGGTAATGGCCATAAATAGAACAGTTCGCGCCCGATGTGATAAATGTTTCGCTCAAGCGCTGATTCTCGCTTTTCAAATCAGCCATTAGATTGGGATCGTCTGGCAAAAATCGCTTAACAAAACTACTATCCTCGCAGCTTTCAGGCACACCTTCAATAGTAGAACTATGGCTGAGCATAATATTAAAAGTACCTAACTCACCGACTAACTTGTGTGTTTGCTCAACAGCATCTGCAGGCACAGCTTCGGTGTTGGGCCAACAAAACCCAACATCAGTTCTCTTACTCGTTCGGTCTACAGAAATGGCGCCACTAACACAGAGAATATTTACATCTCGCCACTGCAGGCTATCAACTTCAGCTAGCAAGGTCAGATTCGAGTACCTCTGATTCACGTGCTCTCGTTCAGCACGCCAAAATACTGGATTATCATGATTGCCGCGCAATAGGTATGCGTGGAGGCGGTACTGAATGAGTAGGTTATTTAGGTCGCCAAATTGGCTCATGAATTGCGCTGGGTAATCACCCAAAAAGACCACTGCAGAATTTGGCTGCAGAAGTGCCAACATAATCTTCAAGCGGCGCCCTTGCTCGTGATAGTCACCACATACGTATAGGTTTGAATTTTCAATCTTCATCAATCCAGAAATTCTAGCAGTAAAACCTAGCAAATAGCAACATTGAGTTTAACAAATACACAGCAAACATCTATGTCAGCTTGAAGACCTGTACTACGATGACTATGTGGCATCCAAAACCTAAGCTTCAATTTTCATAATCTCACAGATGTCTAACGCTCGAAAATTGGCACCAGAAAAGTCGACGTCGCTAGAGTAATGATAGTGGCCAAAGATGGAGCGTGGTGCGCCAGAAACTTGAAATGCTTTACTCAGGCGCAATGCTTCATTTTTCAGATCATTCTCGAGCTTCTCATCTATGGGCAAAAAACGACTCACAAAGGCAATTTTCTCAGCACAAACAGGCTCGCCCTCATTTGTGCATGTATGACTGAGCATGATGTCGAAGCTACCGAATTCATCGACCAGCGCCTGAGTGCTCACAGCCACATCCATTGGAACCTGCTCATCAGTTGACCAGCAATCAACTTGATCCATTCTATCACCTAGCCGATCAGCCGAAATAGCTCCACCGATGCAGAGTACGTTGAGACCCTGCCACTGCAGAGAATCTACGTCAGCTAGCAACGTTAGATTTGCAAACTTTTGATTAACATCTTCTCTATTATCTCGCCAAAACTGAGGGTTATCATGATTCCCGCGTATCAGATAAGCCTGCAACTCGAAGTTCCCTAGCAGAATACTTAATGTAGCTAGCTGACCAGCATGGTGTATGGGGTAATCGCCAAGGAAAACGACCGCTGAACCCGCTGGGATGCTGACCAATTGCTTTTTAAGTTGCTCCTTCTGCCCATGATAGTCCCCGCAGATGTATAGGTTTGTCGCTTCAATATGCATTTGCTTGTGGCTAACTTAGCCATTTCAGCCAGCAATAACAATTCATCACTTTATATATTGGCAATACACTCGTAGTGCAGCTGGATAAAACATAAATAACTTCGTATCAGTCGAATGATTCACCTTTTTCCGCTAGGAAGATTTTACCGCTTTATTCATTTAGCAAATTGCCTCAGCTTCAGTGGCACCAGATCACAGGTCATCTGGAGGCTAGGAGCAGTCATCAGCTAGTACTATGACTATAACTAACTCCAACAATTCCTGAGCTACTAAATAACAAAGCCCTCATCCAGCCTGCCATGTTTCGTTTCATTCACACTGCCGACATTCACCTAGATAGCCCATTACGAGGTCTCAACAGCCACGCAGATGCCCCTATTGATCAGATCAGAGGAGCCAGCCGACGCGCGTTAGAAAGCATTGTTGAGCTGGCAATTGATAACCAAGTACACTTTCTACTCATCGCAGGCGACCTCTACGACGGTGATTGGCCAGACTTCAGCACGGGTTTGTTTTTCAATCAGCAAATGAACAAACTCAAAGAGGCAAACATTTCCGTCTACCTCATCACAGGCAACCACGACGCGGCATCGAAAATAACAAAAAGCCTCAAACCTCCAGCTAACGTCACCACTCTATCTAGCAAAAAACCTGAGTCCATCATTATACAAGATCTATCAGTGGCCATCCACGGGCAAGGTTTTGCCACACAAAGTGTCCCTGAAAACCTAGCAATCACCTACCCTGAAGCCCTTGCCGATCATTTTAACATCGGCATGCTGCACACTAGCCTAACTGGAAACATCGACCATGACCCCTATACTCCATGTTCACTCGATGACCTAGCTAGCAAGGGGTATGATTATTGGGCTTTAGGCCACATTCATAAACATGAAGTGGTTTCAAAAAATCCACACGTTGTCTATGCTGGAAACCCGCAAGGTCGTCATATTCGTGAATGTGGCGAGCGCGGATGCTACCTCATTGAAGTCAATGACGGGCTAGAAATTGACAAGCTAGACTTTCTAACTACCGACCAGATCCGCTGGCAGCATCTAGAAATCAACCTCACGACTGCCGAGGAAGATGATGATCTTAGAGAACTCATTAGCCGAAATATAAGCTCCGCATTGCAGTCAGCTCAGGGACGTCTGCTAGCCATTAGAATCACTCTTTTCGGCGATACCCATCTACACGACCAACTACACGCAGAGCAAGCGCAGTGGTTCGCAGAATGCCAAAGTATCGCAGAGGAAATCGACGGAGCTAACATCTGGCTAGAACGACTACGTTTAAAAACAAAACCCACCTACGACCCGCAAGAGCTCGCCGAACGAGACGAACTCACTAAACTCGTTCTCGATGCGCTAGGCGAATTCAGCCCAAGCAAGGTTCCTAGCCCTGTAGCCCAGCTCAGCAGCAAGCTCGCCGGGGTTAATAACCAAGAGCTCAAAGAGCTACTCACCCTTGACGACGAAGACGAGCAACTCAAAGAAGACGTCACCGCCATCGTCCTGCAGAGCATTTCTAGCAGCGCACACTAACTACTATAAGCCATGCGTTTCGACTCCATCAACATTCCCGCCTTTGGCCCATTCACCGAATTCAATCAAGAATTTGGAAATTCCGGCTACGACATTCACCTCATCTATGGGGCAAATGAAGCTGGCAAGAGCTCGCTTTTACGGGGCATCCACCAAATGTTCTTCGGCATCCCCAGCCAGACCAAAGACAATTTCATTCACCCTAACCCAAAACTCCGCATTGGCGGAACCATTTCAAATACCGCAGCGTCACTAAGCTTCCTGCGCAAGAAGGGTAACAAAAATACCCTGCTAGATCATCAGGGCAACAGCATTGATGATAAGGAACTAGGCATTTTTCTAGGCAGCGTTAATGGCGAGTTTTTCGACAGCATGTTCGGCTTGGATACCCAGTCATTGCGCAACGGAGCTGACGCTCTTCTTGCAGGAAAAGGTGACCTAGGCACGCAGCTATTTTCAGCTAGCCTCGGCGGCACACCTATTGACAGCGCTATTCAAAAGTTAGAATCGGAAGCTGAGTTACTATTTAAAGGCACCGCGGCAAAAAACAAAACCATCCTACCAGCACTCAAAGCATACAAAGAGGGTGAAAAGTTAGCCAAATCCACAGCAACCAAAGTAACTGCATGGAACTCGCTAATCAAAGAGATCAAGGCAGCTCAAGCGGCATTTGATCTAGCTGACAAGGAATTCAATGCTAACCGATTAGAAATCGTCAAACTCAATTCCCTATCAAGTGCGCTGCCAAGTTATGATAAATTCATACAACTAAGCCGTGATCTAGTTGAGAATGAAGCACCAGAAGTTAGCTCGGACTTCGTCGACCGCTTCCGCCGCACACTAGCCAGCTACAGAGACCTTGCTCGCCAATTGCAAATCCTCCAACAGAACATAGCTACACGGCAAAATGAGTTAAGCAGTATCCCCAAAGCAAGTGAGGTGCTCGAGCAACAAGCCAAGATAGAATCCTTAGGCAGTGGCTTGGAAACCTATCGCGCTAACATAGAAATCGTCGAACACCTAAGGTTAGACATAGAATCAGCTCAAGCGAGTTTAGAGCTTTTTGCCGATCAACTCGATCTAAGCTCAGCAGACCAGATCAACGAGCTAACAACCATTTCGGAAAGTCGGCACAGTCAGTACAAACAGCTCGCACATACGCTGAACAAACAAGAGCAACAAAGACAAAGCGCTGATGCTGAATTGGTCGATGCTGAAGCTCGTATTGCCCGTCACGAAAGCGAACTGAAAAACTTTTCTTCATTCCCTGACACCAGTGAGATGGAGGAGCTGATAGGTCGCTGCAATAGCCACCAACACGAACTCGCACAGCAAGCTGAGCTAGAGGACAAATCCCATGATCTCAGGCACAGCAAAAACATCCTTAAAAAACAACTCCAGCTAGATATTGAGGATGTCGAGATTGCTAGCATGATTGTACCTAGCGAAAATGCCATCCAGCTAGAACAAGAGCGAGAGAACGAGCTGCGAGGAAAGATTGATGCTCACCAACAAAAGATTGAAGACTATAACGAAGAACTGGCTGGTGAGCAGGCGCAGTTAGAACAACTAAAGGCCAACGCAGCCCTATACAGTCACGCCGACCTAAGATCAGCACGGCAAGAGCGCGACAAACTACTAGATCAACTCAGTGACAATCATGCTCTTGAAGCAGAGCAACAGAAACAGGCGCTTTCTCAGTTAGGCAAGCTAATCACACTAGCTGATAAAATTGCCGACACATTGCACAGCAATGCTGAGAACATCGCCAATGCGCAAACCCATCTAGCTAAGATAGAGACGCTCACACTGAAGAAACAAAATTCACAAAACTACAAACAAGAATCTCAGCTAGAGTTAGACGAATGGGCGCAACAATGGCAATCTCGCTGCACGAGCATTCCAGCTAAAACATTATCCCCTGCCGATCTACTCCACTGGCGGTCGCAGTGGCTCGAACTTTGTGAAACAATCAGCGCGCTAGAAAAAATCGACCGCTCGTTAGAAAAGACCCGTGGTCGCAGCGATGAACTAGTCGCAGCTATGCAATCAACTCTTCAGCTAAAAGAAACCCATTTCCCAGCGCTGCTAACTACTCTGAAATCAGAATGCAAAGCGGCTACGCAAGCTCAAGGAAAGGTCGAAGCAACACAAGACTCCCTTGCCGAAGCTAAGCTAAAACGACAGCTCAGCAATGAAAAGTTAGATGCAGCTGAATCAGCCTTAGCGGAAAGCCAAGCGGCCTGGGGAACACTGTGTACGATCGACAATTTCAGCTCCGCAATCACCGCTGACCAAGTCATCGACTTAATTCAATCACGTAAATCAGCCCAACAGGAGATGATTCGCCACCAGGCTAACATCAAGGAACTGACAGTCAAAGATGAAGCTATCAAGGTCTTCGAAGCTGCGACTAGAAAGCTTACTGAATTACTACAAATCGCAGACCAAGCGGACGTCAATACCAGCGTCGCCATGCTTAAACAGCAGTTGACTACCACACAACAAGATCACACCAAAGCCAACACCATCACTGCGGCCATTGAATCCGAGCAGAAGAAGCTGCCGCAGATCGAGCTGCAAATCAAAGATCTTAAAAGCCAGCTAGAAAAACAAATCCAGCTAGCTCAGGCAAATGGACTGGATGACATGGAGCGCGCTATTCTTGCCATTGAGAATAAAAAGAAACTAACTGAGTCACTAAATTCGCAACGCGACACCCTGACTCAGCTAGCTAAGGGGCTAGAGTTAGATGCTTTCATTGAAATACTGGACGGAGTAGAACGCGACCAGCTGGCCGACAAGCTAGAAAAACTAACTAAAGAAGCGCAACCGCTGCAAGAAATCCGCGACACAGCGCTCAAACATCTCGACGAGCTGAAACATCAACAGAGCCAGCTGGAGCTAGCCAGCGCTGCTGCCGCTGGCCACAAACAAGATGCCGCTAACGCCCTAGCCATTTTAGTCAAAGATAGTGAGCGATTCATCCGTCTGCAATACGCGATTCATTTCCTCAAAGATCAGGTCGAGGCCTATCGCAAAGAGTCACAAGGGCCGATGATGGAAAAAACCTCACACTACTTTAGCGCCCTAACGAGTCATCGCTACAGCGGGGTGGCCGCCCAGCTAGACGAAAAAGGCCACCCACAGTTAGTAGCCATTAGACAAGAAGGTGAGGCTCAAACTGAAATTCACACCACAGGTCTATCAGAAGGTACCGCCGATCAACTCTACCTCGCGCTGAGGCTAGCTGCCATCGACTTGCACCTAGACAAGCACACCCCAATTCCACTCATCCTAGATGACTTATTGATCACCTTTGATGATGATAGAACCAAGGCGCTATTGCCAGTGCTCGCTGAGCTGAGCAAAAAAACTCAGGTATTAATTTTCACCCACCACCAGCACATCTGCGAAATCGCTAGAGCACATGCGCCGGAAATCAACTATCACCAGCTGCCAGCATGACCTAACGATAGCCGACTTCCCCCATCAGCTAGCAGAGAGCAAAATGATTGATTCGCTAGCTAGATTTGCTATCTCGATGACATGCAGCCAGCTGATTACGAAACTATCGCCGAGGGCAAATACCTCGGGCTCTACAAACGCGACACATGGGAATTCAGCGACCGACCAAATTCCAAAGGCGCGGTTGGCATCCTAGCCATCACGCCAGCTAAGGAAATCGTATTGGTTGAGCAGTTTCGTGTGCCTATGCAGGCGCGCGTCATTGAGATTCCCGCTGGCCTGACTGGTGACATCCCAGAGCACGCCAATGATTCTCTGGAGCAATCCGCCGCGCGTGAGCTAGAGGAAGAAACTGGCTATGTGGCTGGCAAAATAAAACACCTGATCAGCTCGCCAACGTCCGCGGGAATGACATCTGAGTTCACCCACCTGTATGTGGCCACTCAGCTAGAAAAAATCTCCGCAGGCGGAGGTGTTGACGGCGAGGACATCGTGGTGCATGTGATTGCTCTCGACGAGCTGCACAACTGGCTGAGCAGCCAGCAAAGCGCTGGAAAATTGATTGATTTCAAAATCCACGCGGCGCTCTGGCAAGCCAAGCAGCTAGAAATTATCTGAATAAAAAAGAGCACTAAAATATGGACCCAATCTGGCTAGAAAGATTCGGAGGCATTGGCCGACTATACGGAGAAGATGAGCTGAGATCCTTTTCCCAAGCACACGTTCTGGTTGTCGGTATCGGCGGTGTTGGCTCATGGGTGGTGGAAGCGCTAGCTCGCTCAGGCATTGGCCACATTACCATGATCGATCTCGACGAGATCTGCGTCACCAACATCAACCGCCAGCTGCACGCGATGGATGGCGAAGTAGGCAAACAAAAAACCACCGCCATGCGCGACCGCATTCTGGCTATTAATCCAAAGTGCGAGGTCACCTGCGTGGAAGGGTTCTATTCTGAAAAAAACTCCAGCAATCTGCTGCATGATGGCATCGACTACGTGATTGACGCCATTGACGTCATTCCCCCCAAGGCACACCTGCTCGCCGAGTGTGTGAAAGCCAACATCCCCGTGATCACCTGTGGGGGCGCGGGCGGACGCCGAGACCCAAGCGCCATTCGCGTCGGCGATCTGGCGCGGACTTCCGGTGACAGTCTGCTAAACCAGGTGCGTAAAAAATTGCGCAGCCAGTACGGGTTTCCTAAAGGAATCGTCAAAGGCAGAGCAAAAAAATTCCATATTGAAGCCATCTATTCTACCGAACAACCCGTTTACCCGACCTGTGACGGCGGCATCAGCAAACAAAAACCAAATAAGGAAAGCATGCGCCTGAACTGCGCTAGCGGCTTCGGTAGCATTACCCATATGACAGCTACATTTGGTTTATTTGCGGTTTCCAGGTGCCTAAATAATATCGGAAATTTTAGTAAACCCGTTTAAACTAACTGCAAAAACCCTCCATAACCCCTACCCTTTGATAGAATTAAGCATCCCGTATTACACCTAGCGGGCAAAAATAAAGAACTTGCAGATTAGGGTAAATTCCCATATTCTGTATGCCTATTCCGAAAGGAACAATACAAAGCAGCCCGATTGGTAATACAGTTCACTAGGTTATGGGGGTTTCCTATTGAACTAACGCCAAGCGGGCTGTTTCATTTTATAAATCGGTATTTTCCACCGCAGCCATCTTTCATGGCGATTTCTTGAGCCCCTTTTAATCGACGGCTCCATTTGCACTCACCCTGGATATCTGATTGGTATTATTTGGCCATCTCATTGATGGAAAAAACGGCCCTATATCAGCCATTTAAATGCCCAGTAATCAGCTTAGATTCATCATTCGAGGATGGAGCAAAGCGTCCAAAAAGGTGTCATCCCCAAGCAGTGAAATCGCGTCACCTGACAATACAATAAAAGTCAGCGTCGTCCGGACAAAAGATAGAGAAACCTGCAAAATACGACAAATAGGTCACTATAGCCTAGAAAAAGCGACACTAAACCCAAGTGACGCGTGTTAGCAGTTTTCCAAAAATCTGTAAGTTGCGAAACCAAAGCAAACATAATGCGACACTAGACAAGGGGCACCTCTTAGACAAATGATTGGAAATGTGAAATATTTCTGCAAAACAGATAATATTTAAGAGCAAAAAAGAAATTCACCAATTAAAACCTAAATCGCCTATGAAATTTGCCACTTATACGTTTCAATAATTGGAAACTCTCACCAGAAACACAAACCATTATGGCTATTCACGCATCCTTATCACCCGAAGCATTGTCTGCTCTGCACAAGCAACAACGCAACTCAGCTATCAGCAGCGGAATCATCGCGCTGCTTACCATCGTATTGGCAGCCGTCATCCTCACCCTGCTATTTGTCCAAGTCGTAGAAAAAGATAATACGCAAATCGTATCCTACACGGGCAGCCCTGAAGCCCAAGAGGAGACGATGAAAAAACGTCAAATTAATCGACAAATTGAGCGTACACCTAGCTCCCCATCATCTAGTCAAGCACGCGTAATCGCAGCCAATACGGTATCGAACATTGCCGTCCCTGTACCAGAGAAAGTTAACGTAGAACTTTCAGAGGACTACGGTGATGGCGATGACTTTGGCAGTGGCTGGGGCAGCGGTGACAGCTTTGGCGGCGGTGGCGGACCCACCTTCTTTGGGCAAAAAGTAAGTGGTGGCAATATCGTCTACATTATCGATTACTCAGGCTCAATGAAAGGCCGACGCGAACAACTCATGCGCGACGAGCTATGCAGATCTATCAGCGAGCTAGCACCGGGAACTAATTACCAATTGATCTTCTTTGCAGGCCCAACATGGATCGCTGGTGACGAAGTCATCGGCAATTGTGGCACAGGTGATCGCACCGCCGAAGTTAAAAGCAAAGGCGGCAAAACTTACAAATATACCAATAGCGGCGGTTGGCACGGCTGGAACTTCGACGGCAAAAAAGTGACTGCAGATTGGCTAACAGTTAAAGATTCCAACATCAAAAACAGCATCAACCTGGTTAGGGATCAAAAACTCATTAACGGCACTGTCTGGAAACTTCCGCTAGAAGTCGCCATTGATATGAAACCCAAACCAGACACCATTATTTTCATGACCGACGGCATCGCGGGCAAAGACTCGATGGAAGTCGCCGAAGAGTACGCAAAACAAGCTCGCCGGAAGAAAATTACGATCAATGCCATAGCCCTAATGGAGCCTAAGGCATACGAAGCAATGAAGGTCCTAGCAGAAGAGACTGGCGGCACCTTTGCTCTCATCAACTCTGATGGAAAAAAAGAAGATGTGAAAAAATAAATACACACACTAAAAAAAAAGGCTCACCATCACTGGTGAGCCTTTTTTGTTATTTAGAAATATTAGTCTGTCTCTTCACCACTAACCGCGCGCACCTGCCCCGGTGTATGCTCAAAGGTCATCTGCATCTTCTCCTTGAAGAAATCCAAGCCCACCTCTGGATGATAGGCCGCCATGCCATATAACCATGATGAATAATCAACACCAGCAATGCGGCGTGATTGCCAGCCTGGAGTCGCTGGCGACCAACGTGGTAGAATACGCCCAAAGCGAGTCACCTGCTGTTTTTGGTGGTTAGCGAAGATCATACGCAGATCGTCAACTGCGACTGGATTAGTTGGGATAAAACCAGCAATGATACGCGGTGTGACCACATCCTCTTTGTTATCATTATAAAAGGCATCCACCGAATAACCACGCTTTGGCGTTGAGCCAGGAGACACTCCCCACGCCGTGCGGTTTTTATATTTCTGAGTGCTCCACATTCTATCAGCCCACCCTTGCGCTGCTTGATAGCTGAAGAATAACTCGTCACCACAAAGGTCCGTCATGTAAAATGGAAACTGCACATGGAATGATGGAAGCATGCCACCAAAGATGCATGAAGGAACAACTCGGCCCATGAAGACACTCTTTGTTACGTCTTCTAATGGCGTCATGATCTGCCGCGGATTTTCAGCGACCTGATCTTCGTATTTCTGGCAGAACCAAGCTAACATAATGTACTCGCTGAACAAAATGGTGATCTCATCCTTCACGCCATCGATGCTCTTGCCTGTCATGTGAAAACTCTCATTTTCTAAATCGGCAATCGCTGAGGTCCAGTCGATAGAACTCCAGAGCTCATCAGCTTCAGCGCGGATCTCGTCACTATCAAAAGTATTGCGCGCCATCAATGCACCCGCCACGAGGATACAGGTATCGATGGTAGAAAACTCAGAATTACTTTCCCCCGTGCGGATATTAATAAAATGATGCCTCCAGCCAGTATGGTGGCGGCGCGGATGAATCGTCTCATGTTTATTATTAAACAGTCTAAGTGTACGTAGCGCCTTAGCTTCAGCTTGCGGATCTCTACCAATGTGATGGTTGATGCTATAAGCCATCAGCCCTTGGCCACAAGTGGCTACAGAGGATGTAGTTGCCGGATCGGCGCCGTGTTTATAGTAATTACGCACAAAACCATCCTCGCTAGTCTGGTAGTCATAAAAATCAATGCCAGCAAAAAACAGCGGCTCTAACTCAGCAGCAAAATCGCGCTCACGAACCAGCTCAATCTCGTGGATTTTCAAACTCGCATTTCCAGCTGGCTGGAATTGATAGAGCATTTCTAACTCCACATCATCAGTGAGATCAAACGAACCCCAGTACTCACGGAAATAATAAGCTTCGATTTTATCGCGATTCTCCTCTAACTCGTCTGCTTCGATTTCTGTACCATCGGTGAGATAGAACTTCTTGAATGTCTCAGCGCCTAGATACTGGACTGGCTTGGATTTTTCCTCGCCGTTAAACTTGAGTCGCGCATGAGCTTCTGCGTGGTCACTAAAATAAGTCACCCACAGTTGGTATTTCCCTTCCTGCTCAACCTTGCCTTGCCAAGTGAAACCACTGGCTGGATTCTGAACTACCAGATCACCATCTGCCAGCGCAACCTGTCCAGCATGCCCCAGCTTCTCAGCCGCAAGCTTGAGGTCAGCTAAGCCCATTGAATCTTCCAGCTCGCGTAGCTTCTTACGCACGTTGCCACAGTCTTTATTGCAGCTCACTTGAGTGAGCAATAATCCAGCTAACATGCACAAAGTCAGCAAGGTATTCAGCTTTTTCATGAATCGTAATTGAATCGATATTCCCATCACAAATGCAATACGACAGGAAGCCCGCAAATCATTCACCGCCAATTTATTAAAATTAAAACAACCGCATGCTTATCCACTTACCGCAAGTAATGGCATCAAATCAGCTAGCACCACCAGTTGCCTTGTTAGCCGAAAATCAAAACCTTTGCGCATAGTCAACTGCAAGAATGGCATCAACCATCGCGAGCTGTGAGCCATAAACAACAAATTCGCCGAGCCTCAATGAGACTCGGCGAATGGCTATAAAAATAATAACAAATGCTAACTAGCTGGACTACTGCTTAGCTTCAGCCAAGCTCTTCACTGCAGATAAATAGGTCGCTAAACTTTCTTCTGGCTGCAATTTCAATGCAGATTCTAGCAGCGGAATAGCATCGACGTATCGACGTAGAGCAACAAGCATTTTGCCGTGCTCTAGCTTGGCCTCACGTTCCACTTCAGCTACTTTGGCAGCTTGCTCAAAGAGCATTGCCGCCTCCTCAGTGCGTTGCTCAGAAATACGGAATTTTGCTAATAAAACGAGCGCCTCGCCGTCGAGTGGATCCTCAGCAATCAACTGCTCAAGAATGCGCACACCATCGGCTGGCGCGGATTCTGAATCGATACTAATGATAGCTGATAGACGGCGCTGACGACGGTCTAGCTGAATGTCTTCGCTCTCAGGCCAAGTGCTTTTTACCGCCACCAAAAACTCACTAGCTAGCTGCCACTCGCGCAGAGAAACTACATACTCAAGGCTATTGAGAGCCGTCGCCAGAGCCGGTAGTTTTTCCTGTTTAAGTGCATTTTGAAGCACTGGTCTAGCCAGCTCTAGCTGACCAAGTTGCAGGTGCAGATTAGCTAACAACAGCTGATTCTCAGCGTCCAACTTTTCATACCGTCTCAGCAATTCCAGATTCACTCTGGCGTCAGCTGGACGTCCCATTGCCAGCTGGATAGAAGCCTGCAACAAGTAATAACTATCTTCATCAGGACGCGACTGAATCACTTCTTCAATCAAGGCTAAGGCCTCTTCATTCTGATTCAGGAACTGCAAACACTGAGCCACACCAGCCTTCCAGTCGAGGCTATCAGGCTCAGTGATCTGCGCCATGCGATATGCCTGCAGAGCCGATGCGTATTGCTCTTTTTCCATGCGACAATAACCTATCAGACCATAAACGGATCCACTCTGGTCACCTAACTCAAGAGCTTGCACCAGGTGCGGCAAGGCATCATCCCACTTCAGTTCACGGGCGTAAACGTAGGAAATGTTGCGGTGAGCACGGCGAAATGTTGGTAACTTTTTCAGCGCGCTCTGAAAACTTTCCAGCGCCAGCTCGTTCTCCCCTTCTTCAAAATACAGGTTACCGAGGTTGAATTGAATGGCAGCAGAATTTCCAGCTAGCGGGCTCGCCTTGAGTTTATCAATCGCCGCCTGCCGCTGGCCGTCAGCCATGTTTTTTTCTATCGAAACCAAAAGAGCACGCTCTTCACCCGTGACGTTAGGTTCAACACGAGCATTGATGCGGTACGAGCCATTGAAGGCTTTGAGAAAGGCATCATCCTTCCAGTAATGCGACGACAATGGCAGTGGATCAGCTGCACTGAGTGAGCTGAATGAACCGCCGAGAATAATAAGACTGAGGAAACTTGAAATGGCTTTCATGTTATTTGATCGTAATCGGCCAGCGCATGCGCACTTTGACCGGCTTTCCTTTATGAGTGGGTACAGTGAATCGTGAACCGTTAGCGATACGTGTCGCTTGCGGGATGAGTTCACGGTTTGGTGAATTGACTTTGCCAACCAGACGAGTTCTGCCAGAGGTATCAATTTCCACCTCCACAGTAACTCTGACACTACGTACACCTCGGCGAGTTAGAGCCGATGGATACGTGATCGATGGCGCATGTAACAAACGCGGCGCTGAATCTAACTCACCAACGGAATATGTTGAGCGCGGCTTTGGGCTAGCCTTACTTTTGGGTTTAGCCGGCGGCGCTACAGCCTTTGGTTTTGGTGCAGGTTTGGGCACCGCAATCGGTGATGGTGGCGTATCACTAAAGAATGTTTCGACACTCAATGACGGGTCAAACTTCAGCTCCGACATCATCATTGCTGGGCGCGCCACATCTTGCGTGATCTGCAAATCAGCTACCGACGGTGGTGGCGGCGGCGCGTCTTCTGGCGGAACTTCCTCTGGCTCAGGAGTAGGAGGTTCGGGCTCAGAAGCAACTGAGATCTCAGTGATTTCAAAAACCTTCTCGTCGGGCTCGTGAACCATCAGCCGCGTCATCACTAACACCCCCATGAGGATGGCTGTGATCGCTACTCCAAAAATAATTGCTCTGATGGCCATATGGGTAATTATTTTGCCGTTGCTAGAGAAACACTCTCGGCGCCACCTAACTTTGCAGCATCAAGAACTTTAACCACTGCTCCGTGGCTGGCTCCTTCGTCACCTTGAATGATGACCGGCATGGTTTCATCTTCCTGCAGGCGAGCCGAAACGATGCTCTGCACACCATCTAACCCGACCACTCTACCACCATGATAGATTTGGCCGTTAGCGGTGACAGCAAAGAGAATCGATTGTGCTTCGAGGTCCTGCGCAGAAGCAGCACGTGGTTTATTGACATCCACACCGGTCTGCTCGTTGAAAACAGCGGTAACGATGAAGAAAATCAAGAGAATGAAGACCACATCAATCAATGGTGAGATGTTGATCTCAGAGGCCGCGCCGTCCTGGCTATTAAAATTGCGAAATCTTCTCATAACTAACTATTTTTTACTTTCATTTCGACCAAGCCCATGTGCAACCCTTGCTGCAGGTAATCATGGGTTTCCGAGGTTTTTTTACGCAAAACCGCTAATAAAAACGCTGCGGGAATGGCTATCAACAAACCTGCTTGCGTGGTGACAAGCGCTTGTGAAATACCCGCGGAAATTTTGTCTATCGGCTGAGCTTGGCTACTGGTGGCCAAACCAGAAAACATGACTAACATACCAGCTACAGTCCCCAGCAAGCCAAGTAGTGGCGCGACGCTAGAGAGCACCGCAATAAATGGAATGCGCCGCTGGACCCAAGCTAACTCATCGAGCTCGAACATGGCAAATTTGCGCTCGACCTGTTTGATATCATCGACCTCAGCCAGCTCTTGGCGATGCGCTTTGATCTGCCTACGCACACGAATCAAGCCAAGCCAAGTCACCGCTAACATCATGTAGACAGATAAACTCAAGGCAATCAGCCCCCAGAGGATAAATCCCCCGTGCTCGAGCATGATTTTGAGTTCGTTTAGAAACATATCAACAGTAAGTATTAGTTAGCTTTTTCTTCACTACCACCGCGCAGACCATTTACAAAGGTAAGCCCTAACTTCTCCGCTGCCTGTGAAATACCCTGACAACGTCTAGATAGGAGCGCATGTAAAATCAGTGCCGGAATCGCGACGATAAGACCAAACAATGTCGTTACCAAGGCCTCGGAAATACCACCAGCTAGCGGACGAGGGTCACTCGTGCCAACCACAGTGATGACGTTGAATGTTTTGATCATGCCGGAAACAGTCCCCAACAGACCGATCAATGGCGCTGTAGCTGCGGTAATGGCAATGAATGACAGCCACGTTTGCAGTTTGCTCTGCACACCTATCAACTGCTCATAAACCACTTCCTCAACAACGTCTGGGCCAGCTTTTATGAAATCGATAGATTTTTTGATCAACCCACCTACCGGATGGTAAGCGCGGTCACAAATCTCCTTCGCATTCTCAAGCTCCCCTTCGCGCACAGCCTCGAGAATTTGCGCCAGCCAACCGTCACTTGGTGTGCTCACGCGGTAAATTTGAGTCGCCTTAATCAAGGCGCAGATGAGTGAGATCAGAGCGATGCTGATGATTGGCCAAATCCAGAAACCACCTTTTTTGAACAATGACCAACGGTCGAAGCTGAGCTCAGCTAAAGCCTGTGCTTTACCGCCGGTGACATCAACCATCACCTTGGCTTCACCGCCAGCTGCTAGATACTTTACATCACCAGCATTGCCTTGGCTAACCATCGGGATGGCACTGCCTTTTTCGTATACTACCGAGCCAGCTAGAGAACTATCATCAGCGACAAACCAAGCCAGCGGACCAGCTAGGTAGTAGTTACCGGTTTTCACTTCACCGCTCACCGCGCTGGCTTTTCCAGCTACTACGGCTCCGCCCATCAGTTGATCAAGTCGATCCACACCTAGCTCGAGCACCTTCACGCCTTGAGTTAGTTGATCTTTTGTAGACAGCGACTTCGCGCCGAGCAGTTGGTCAAATGTCGACTTATAAGCTTCTTTCTCTCCAGCTAGCAGAGCATTTTCAAACTTGATGCCAAAGTCACGAGTCAGGCCTGATAGGTATTGAATATCTTGCCCTTCAGTATGCTTGCGGCGTTTGAGTTCTTTGAGCAGCGACTCCCTATCAGCTTCCGTCATGCGCGCCAGGCGCACCTGACGGCGACGCTCTAGCAAATCAGCTTTGGTATTTTCAAATGCCTTTGCTAGCTGCGGTTTTTCCTGAGCGATTTCAGCTCGTTGCTCGCTGAGTTTTTCAATGGCGAGCTTGAGGTCTTGTTTGATAGAATCATTCTCAGCAAACAAGCTGGTGGCAGCCATAGCTGAACAAACCCACAATGTGATCAATTTTTTCATGACGATAGATTACTTGCTGATAGTGAGTGGGAGTTCGGTAAGTTGCGGTTGAGCTTCGCGCTCGTAGATGGCAATCGCTTGGCGGATAGATCCAGCTAGCTCGGGTTTAGCAGTCCACTGCCAGCCATCAGCTGATGGTTTCCCCGTACCAGCATTGCTGCCATTTCCAGAAACATAATAGGCCTGCGCGAGGCCAAGATAGAGCACCTTGCTAGCGAGCTCTTTTCCATCAACCGTATCGATACTATCAGCGATGGTGATGCTGCGGTTAAAACGTGCCGCACCAGAAATAACAGCAATCATCGCCTGCAGCACCTCACGTGGTTTGTCGATTGCACTCAGCTCATTTAAAGCCACTAGATCTGCATCCAGCTCAGTCTTCAATGGCTCAGGAAATCGCACGGCAACACTAGCTAACTTTGGCTGCAAACGCACTAAATTTTCAGCTAGATAGCGGCGATTATCACGATGCTCAGCCAGATCAGCTTCCAGCTCTTGTTTTTCTTCGTTCACCAAAGCAGCAGCTTGGCCAGCTTGGTCGATCTCCTCGCTGAGTAATTTCAGCTCTGCCTGATAGAGCTCGAGCAGCTCTTGCATATTGGCTTTATCCGTCTGCCAGCTGGCGAGTTCCTCAGAAGCTAACTGTTCAGTTTGCACCCACTGACGAATCATCTCTCTATCTTCGACAGGATTGATTTTAGCGGCGTTTTCATCTACGGCATCTGGCTGGGCTAGCAGGCAAGCTGGCACAGACATTAGGACCATTACAGTTAACTTCTTCATAGGATTAATTTTTAAGTGCTGACAGCGAACGCCCTATAGGACGCTCGCTGACAGACTACCAGTTCTTTATATTATGTATTATGAACAATGAACAAAAGATTTTGATTAGAATGTCACTTCGAAGCCAGCGTAGAGCTGACGTGGAGCGCCACTGCGAGGTCCTTCTGGAAGACGAGTGGTAATGTACTGCTCGTCAAACAGGTTGTGGACGCCACCGAGGAGTCTCCAGTTTTCGTTGATTTGATACCATGCTGAAACATCAAACAGAAGCGCATCGTCGATTTTTCCTTCGCGAGCAGAATCTTCAGGCGCGTCGAGGTTTTTAGCCGTGCCGTAGCTACCACTAACGTAAGTCATATCGAGGTTAGCTCCCCAGTTATGAGCAGCGTAGCCCACACCTGCAGCGAGCTTCCACTCAGGAACGTATGGCATCATGGCGCCATCTTCGCCGCCAGCCCAGATTCCGTCGCCACCGCCTTCTTCTAGCGCATTCTCCAGAGTCGCCTTTGAGTAAGTCAGAGAGAGGTATGTTGGCAGGTTGTAGCTAAATCCGTTCTCAGCTGCGTAGTCGTAGCTGATCAGAGATTCGATGCCCCAGATGCGTGCATCACCAGCATTTTCATCATCGTTTTGACCTGTACCAATGCTCTCACGGGCAATCAAGTTAGAGTAATCAGTATAGAAACCAGCAAGGTCAATCAGGACACCATTTTGCTTGGTTCTCCAACCTAACTCCAGCGAGAGGGATTCTTCATTCTCCACTGACGAAGTAATTGCAGCCTTAGCACCGGGAGTCGAGATACCACGGTAAATACCACCATAGAATAAGTTGTTGTCATCAAGAGTATAAGTTGCGCCGATGCCACCAGACACCGCCGTTAGTGAATCTTCCTGAGTTTCTGCACCATCTCCTTCACGGAACTCGTAGTTCATGTGCTCGATACGCACACCTGGCTTTACAGTCCAAGCACCGAAGCTAATATCATCTTCTAAGAACAATGAAGTCGCAAATGTGCTATCAAAACGTCTAGCATCATCACCTGGATCGATAGCAACAGGGCCAGAGAAGTAACCATTGCCTAAAGAATTGTATTCATCAGCATAATGATCGCGCTGCACACTGTCATAGTGGAAACGAAGTCCGCTAGAAATGTTGTGATGTACTTCACCGTGCTCTAGCTGGAAATCTCCAACAAACTGCACACCGTAACTATCATAGGAGCGGTTATTGCCTTTAACATCAATAGTACCAGTTGATGTACCTTTCAAAATAGAAACACTAGCTGGATCAAGCAGGGCCTTGTTAAGGCTTTGATCATCCACCTTGTTGAGCTTGTACCAATTACGCTTAAATTTGTTATAATAAGCAGTGGCATTCAGCTGGACATTGTCCTGTGGGTGCACGGTGTAGCTCAGCGCTGTGCGGTGATGCGAGCTATCCATGTTATCAAACTGAGTAGCGGCATAACGGTCGTGTGGGTTGTTACGCACATCGTATTCAGTTAGCCCAAGGTAACCTTGATCTTGCTCAAAATCAGTATAACCATATTTGAACTCAACGCGCTGGTAAGCAGCTGAATCTGGCTCCCAGAACACTTTGAACATTGGCTCAATGCGCTGATAACCTGTATCACCACCGTTAGGTAGTTTTTCGTAACCGTCAGAGCTCTGGTAGAGAAGCTCAGCTAGATAGCCCACTTTACCATTTTTGGTCTGCACGGTATTGCCGTAGTTAGCGTGTAAGAACATGGAATTCCATGAACCATAAGTCGCCTTGGCGTAAAATGTTTCTTCTTCAGGAACTGGTGTTGATAGATAGTTAATCACACCGCCAGTTGTGTGCGGGCCGTATTTGATCTGGCTAGATCCCTTAAGGACCTCAAGGCCAGCCATACGAGCTACCGCTGGAGAATAATAAGCAGCTGGAGCTGAATAAGGAGCTGGTGCAGCAATCACACCATCTTCCATCAGCGTAACTTTTGAACTACGAGTTCCATCCACACCACGGATAGAAATATTTGGGAAATTACCAAAACCATCTTCCTCGCGTACATATACACCAGGAACTTTAGCCAGCACGCGGTTCACATTGTTATAACTCTGATCGCGAATATCAGAAGTATCCAGGTAAGCTGCCGATCCAGCTAATTGCCAGGCTTTTTCTTTACTACCAACAATAGTCGTAGTGGCGAGCTCTTCTAAAATCGATGACTCAGTGAGAGAATCAACAGGCTCAGCCTGACCTTCTACCTCAGCAGCAAATGCAGCTGAGCAACCTAGACTCATAATGGAGACGGCAAAGTATAGTGTTTGTTTTTTCATAGGGTGATGTTGACGCTGGCTGCGCCGGCGGCGTTTTATTGCAATCGATTCTCAATAGCAAGTAATTTTGACAGGAAATCAGAAAATGCCACACAGTAAACACTGAAAGTGAGACACTTAGAAATGAAAATTATCCACAAAAAATCACCCCAAAGGCACAACAACAGAAGCAAACAATACAATTTACTCAACAATGACATCTACGCGACACCCCAAAGCCACCCTCACCAATCGGAGCTCATAACCGAAGTCCAACAAAGCAAAACAAACATAAAACCCCAGCCAGCTAGAAACCCAGCTAGAAACC
This sequence comes from Persicirhabdus sediminis, assembly GCF_016595495.1. Classification (GTDB taxonomy): domain Bacteria; phylum Verrucomicrobiota; class Verrucomicrobiia; order Verrucomicrobiales; family Akkermansiaceae; genus Persicirhabdus; species Persicirhabdus sediminis. The sequence continues at coordinate 111,567 of NZ_JAENIM010000016.1, read as the reverse complement.
CAGCTAGAAACCCAGCTAGAAACCCAGCTAGAAACCCAGCTAGAAACCCAACCAGAAACCCAGCCAGAAACCCAGCCAGAAACCCAGCCAGAAACCCAGCCAGAAACCCAGCCAGAAACCCAGCCAGAAACCCAGCCAGAAACCCAGCCAGAAACCCAGCCAGAAACCCAGCCAGAAACCCAGCCAGAAACCCAGCCAGAAACCCAGCCAGAAACCCAGCCAGAAACCCAGCTAGAAACCCAGCCATCTGACTAACCCGAAGGGTTATAAGACTTTAGCCGCGGGTCAGCGAGCGCAGCGAGTGCAACCCGTGGTTACCGGCTAGCAGATGATTCCCCGGAGGGGAAATGGAACCAGCGTGACGTGACACACCCTGCGCCGTGAGAAAAACCTATTTCCCCAAACAGAAAGTGCTGAAAATTTGATCCAACACATCGTCAGTATCAATGCGACCTGCGATCTCACCGATGGAATCCATCGCATCGCGAAGATCCATAGAAATAAACTCGCTGCTCACGCCATCAACTAAGGCCTCGCGGCCAGCTAACATAGAAACCCGAGCGCGCTTGAGGCAATCTTGGTGACGAGCATTGATAGCCACCGCGTGGCCACCCCACTCACCTTCACCCATAGAAAGCTCGTTGATAATCACATTCCCTAACTCGTCGACGCCATGATCCTGCTTGCAGGAAATACGAACCCCCTCAACCTCAGCCCAGCTGGAATCTTCACCGAGGTCGGATTTATTAAGAATTAAAATATGGTGACGCGCCTGTACACTAGCTGCATCCACAGCTCGATGGTGCGGCTTACTAACATCAACCACCTCAAGCACCAAATCAGCCTGCTGCAGCTGCATTTTTGCACGCTCCACCCCCTGCTGCTCGATGACATCTTCCGTCTCACGCATGCCAGCAGTGTCTACCAGACGCAGCGGAATCCCCTGCACATTAACCACCTCTTCAACGGTATCGCGGGTTGTACCAGCTAGATCGCTAACAATAGCACGCTCGTATCCTAGCAGACAATTCAACAAGCTAGATTTACCAGCATTTGGCTCACCGGCAATCACAGTACGCACACCCTCACGGATAATGCGACCTTGCTCAGAGCTAGCTAACATCTTATCAATACCAGCTAGGATCACATCCACCTTGTTGACTAACTCGTCGCCAGTCTCAGGGTCGATATCTTCATCTGGAAAATCAATGTAAGCCTCGACGTGTGCCGTTAGCTCAATCAACCGCGTGCGAATTTGCTCCGACTGGTTACCTAACTTACCTTGCAGCTGCTCGTGAGCTGCGCGCACTCCCAACTCAGTTTGCGCAGAAATCAAATCCATGATCGCCTCCGCCTGAGTCAGGTCCATCTTACCATTAAGAAATGCACGGTGGCTAAACTCACCCGGAGACGCCGCGCGAATGCCTAACTCATGCAGGCGCTCGAGCACACGGCGCGTGACTAACACACCACCGTGACACGCGAGCTCAACGACATCTTCGCCAGTAAAGCTTCGCGGACCATGGAAACAGGTCGCCAGCACTTCATCGACTATCTCACCATCAGCATCTAGTAATCTAGCTAAAACAGCCTGGCGATCCGGATAGTCGGCCACAGCGCTGAGCGACTTTGGCACCGCCTTCAGGCTATCACCAAAAAGCGTAAATGCATCAGGACCAGAAACGCGCACGAGAGCCACAGCTCCCATTCCAGGCGCGCTAGCTAGAGCCGCAATGGTATCAGAATTCATCATCAGACTAGAAAGATAGAGTTAGGGATAGATAGGAAATTCAGCCAGCTGGAAATTACGCCTTAGCGCAGTCAAGTACTTGATCGAGCACTTCGATGCAGCGGGTATTTTCCGCTTCAGTACCGACAGAAATACGCACCCAGCCAGGAAGTTTGTAGCCACTCATGGCACGCACAATCACGCCCTGCTTGAGCATATCAGCAAATAGCTTGTCGCCATCACCCACATTTACTAACACAAAGTTAGCGTAGCTTTTCACATACTCCAGCCCGCGTTCATCAAATGCCTTTTCGTAAAATGCCAGCCCAGCATCATTCATCGCAATGGTATCTGCAACGTGCTGAGTGTCTGCTAGAGAAGCCAGCGCCGCCTCTTGAGCCGCCGCATTTGTATTAAATGGCTGACGTGCTTTTTGTAAAATGCCAGCGACTTGTGGCGCGCACAAACCGTAACCAATGCGCAATCCAGCTAGCCCGTAGGCCTTTGAGAAAGTTCTCAGAACCACCACATTTTTTCCTTCACGGATATATTTCACCGTATCTGGCGCGTCGTGGACAAATTCAAAATAAGCTTCGTCAAATACAGCCACCACATGCTCAGGCAGTCTATCAACAAAAGCATCTAGCTGCGCCTGTGTCACCATCGTCCCTGTTGGGTTGTTTGGATTAGCCACAAATACCAGACGAGTATTTTCTGTGATCGCGTCCGCCATGCCGTCGAGGTCGTGGATGAAATCAGGATCCGCCACTTCTACATACTTGGCGCCAAACAAGGTCGCCATCAGCTTGTAGACCACAAAAGCATGCTCAGCGGCAATCAGCTCAGCATCGCGGTTAAGATAACAATGGCATAACAGCTCAATGATTTCGTTAGAACCATTACCGAGAACGATATTCTCCATGCCGAGGTCGTATTTCTCAGCCAGCGCGCTACGCAGCTTGTAGCCACCACCGTCTGGGTAAATGTGCAGCTCATCGACCATGTCACAGAGCGCTTTTTTCGCCAGCGGCGCAGGACCAAGCGAGTTCTCGTTAGATGCGAGCTTCACAATGGAATCGGGATCTAACCCAAGCTCACGGGCAGTCTCCTCAATTGGCTTTCCGGGTTCGTAAGCCACGAGGTCGCAGACAAATTGATTGGCGAATTTCTGAGTCGTCATGCGCGCAGATTAGCGCGTCTAGCCCGCTTGCCAATGGCGAATATCATGAAATTAGCGTGTTTTTTTTCACCACGCGACCAGCTGACAGCATGCACCTCGCAGCGCCGCCAGCTCACTCCCGCTGACTATTTGTAAATAGACTTCTGCACTTTGCTGGGAATCACCTCTTGATTCACCTGCATCCATTCTTTCGCGCCAGCTGGATCCTCTTTCATCCAGCGCCCTAAGATGGTGGTAAAATGCTTATTTCGCTTCTGTTCGTTTTGAATCAATGTCGCCCCCTCCAGCGCAGCTCCCGGGTTATTTCTAGCTGCGGTATAAGCTAAAATTTCCTGCGCCCGAGACAGGCTAACATCATCTCCCATCGAGTACAGCCAGTCAGAGGCCGCATAAGGATCTGTCTTGGCTAACTCACGCACCAGCTCCGCGGCAGCATCTCTACGTCTTTCGCTAGGCAAGGTTTCCACCCATTTTTGCGCCTGCTCGATGTCCGTCTTCACCCATTGTTTGGAAACTGCAGCCAATACCTGCGACTGAGTTTTGCCATCTGTAATTTCACTCGCCCACTCACCAGCTCGCGCCGCGTCTAAGTCGGTCATCTTTCTAGCAGCCATGCGGTATGCCTCATTCTGCAGCGAGGCATCATCAATGCTAGCCAGCCACGTCTGCGCAGACTCAAATCCGCCAGCTGTAATATATGGCATCATGCCAGCTAGCGCTTGCCGCTGACCACCCGCCCCCTCAATTTCAGCTAACACAGCCTTCGCCGCATTCACATCCTGCTCCGCAATGCCACGCGCCACGCCCGTTAGCCACTGCTCACTTCCATCTAAAGCTTTCTGCTCGCGCGCCCATACGACCGCAGCTGTTGGATCGTTAGCCGCCCAGCCAGCAATCGCATTCATTCGCACGCCGGGAGCTGGATCATTTTCTATCACATGCTGCATTGCCGCATGCGGATCTTTTTGCACCCACGCCCGATAGAGCATAGATAATTCACCACGTCTAACGTCAGCTAGCGGATGATCGCAGATCGACTGACATGCTTCGGAAAATTGTGCACTATCCATATTTCCAATCAGCGAGATCATCGACTCCATGCGCAATAATGAGTCAGTCTGATCCAACACAGACATCAACTTAGCACTCGCCTCATCCTGAGTATAACGCACGCGTTTGCTAGCCACCCCGGTGCGTTTACTAGCAGAATGAGAATCTGCTCCCGCCGCCATCTGGCTAGCTAATCGCCGCTGGCCATCCGCTGAAACATCCACTCTAGCTTCATCATCTGGCGCCAGCCGCGAGCTAAGACCCGCGCCCATCATTCCACCAATAACAAAACTCGCCGCCACCATCACCGGCATCACGGACATCTTCTTTTCAGCTGGCTTTTTCATCATAGCTTACAACGATTGCAAAAAATCGATTATCTTACAGATACGTCAACTCGCGGCAAATTGTTCAACAACTATGGCAAAATAACATCAAAAAATGCCATTTACCCCCAAACCACAAGCAAACAGCTGTATCAACCCAAAGGTGACAGATGCGAAACAAATGCACTCAGCCAGTCGACAGTTCACGCTAACAATGCTAACTTCGGCTAAATGAAAATGACCTCATCCATTGCCTTGCAGTATTCAGAACTCTGCGACAGCCCAGCAGAAGAGCGCGCCAGCATGCTCACCCATGCATTTGGCGTCGCGCTCAGCTTGGTTGGACTCGTTGGCATGCTCACGGTCACCGCTGGTGATGTCTTTCGCATTGTTTCCGCCAGCATTTTTGGCGCCACACTCATTCTGCTCTACCTCGCCTCCACCCTCTACCACAGCTTCAAATCTCACAAGCTGAAGTCGATTTTCCAAACCATCGACCACGCCTGCATCTACTTGCTGATTGCTGGCAGCTACACCCCACTCACTCTCGTTAGCCTTCGCGGCACCTGGGGATGGTCACTCTTTGGCACCGTCTGGGCGCTCGCCGCCACCGGCGTCATTATCAAAACATGCTTCAAAGGCAGAAAAGACAGTTGGGCATCCACCGCCCTCTATCTCCTCATGGGCTGGCTTGTGGTCATCGCCATGAAACCCGTCATCGACGCACTTCCCGCCGCAGGTCTATCATGGCTCGTCGCCGGCGGGCTTTGTTATTCAGCTGGCATCATCTTCTACGCATGGGAAAAATTGCGCTTCAACCACGCCATCTGGCACCTCTTTGTGCTCGGCGGCAGCGCCTGCCACGTCGTCGCCACCTGGGCATACATCCTGCCTAATGGGTAGGTCTTGCTGGCTGACTCAGCCGGCCACCTGCCCATCTTGATCAAATCACCCACCACCTTGATGGATGGGATCTCCACTGTTTGTTATTACACATCATTGCTAGCGAAAATCTGCGGCTCAAAACGCTAGCTGGCTTGCAAAGCACCCAGCCAGTGCAGCCAACAGATTTCCCCCCTCTAAGTCAACAGGTCCAAAGGACCGAGAGATTACAGCCCTGAGCAAGGCAGAGCTGAAAGCTCAACGCAGGTCAGGGTAAACAGAAAAATAGCCTTCAAGCCCCAAAGGGGCGAGAGAAAGCTTAGCTACTAAAAAAACCTCCCCCCACCCTCTAATCGAATTTCCTATTCATCAGCTAGACCACCACCTAGCTGCCAGTATCGATAAAAGGAAATCGCTGGACGCTAACTGATAAATCAGATAGATAGCATTACTAAGATATGCTCAACTGTATAGACCCCAAATTTATGGAATTTTTAAAAGTCGCCCTAATGCTCATAGGTCCTCTAATTGCTGTTTTCATTTTCTTCGGTACTCAAGTCATCACCTCGAAAAGAAATTTGATAGAATCACTTATTACAAGGCGCTTAGATCTACACGCCGAATTTTCTCAGCTTTTCCTAGAGCACAATTTACAAGCTGTTGGTATATTAAGAAGTATAGAAACTGCTAAATTCTCAAATCACGCATATTCTAAACCCCACGAGCACGTGACCCCTTATCTTAACGAACTAACACTAGAAGCAGAATTGAACAGGTTCGACGCAAAAAAGAAGCTAGCGCTTGTCTATACAAAAATAGAACTCTCTCACCCTGATAGACTTTATCAGATCTACGGGAAAGCATTCAGCTATATCACCGATACAGATAAGAAAATCAATGAGATTGTAAAAGACGCAAAAAAGAAACAAGACCCAGACCGCCCTCTAAAGGTTAAAAATCTTGCTGACGAAATCAAAGATAATGATGCCGCCACAAATATTCAAAAAGCGATCAAGGCTGACATTAAGAAAAGCTCTATACTCTCCCAATCATTACCTAAACTGCTCTTTTGCAAAGCTGAAGTTGATATGGACGCAGCTGATTATATCTAATTTACCATTTCCTCACCCTGCTGTTTTTCAGCTTCAGCCAGCGCTTTCACCGCTGGCTCGACGATGGACCAGATCGCGAGCGCGTATTTCAGGCAATCGAGGAAACAATAACCAAGCACTAACAATAGATTCAGAAAATCTAAGCAAGTACCCCAGGCAGGAATCGAACCTGCATCTAAGCTTTAGGAGAGCCTCGTTCTATCCATTGAACTACTGGGGCAAAACCAGCGGTTTTTTATAGAGTCAGCCAGCTGGATGCAAGTGAAGAATGTGAAAGCTTTGCCCTAGCGGACTAAAAAGCCAGTCCGCTTACTTCATCAACTCTTCAGCCTGAGCGATGTCGTGCGGGAAAGTGATTTTCGGGTTTGGGCTAGGATTTTGCACCAGCTTGGTGGCCACGCCTATCAGCTGGAGCGCGGAAACCTCGTCGGTCACTCGCTCATTTTTCTCAGCTACAGCGAGGTACGCGCGCTTGAGCAACTCAGCCTGAAATATCTGTGGCGTTTCCATCAACCAAAGGTTATCGCGGTCCACTGCCTGAGTGACAAAACCGGCTTCGTTAGAGCGCTTGACGGTTTCCGTCACCAGTCGCGCGCTGGTTGCCGCGCGATGCTCAACCGCCTCAGCTAACACATTTTCTATCTGCTCTGGCGTGATCAATGGTCGCGCACCATCGTGTACCGAAACAAAATCATACTGGCTAGCGCTAGCCGCCAATCCAGCAGCCACAGAGTCGTGTCTATCAGCACCGCCATCCACTCGCTGAATTGGTTTTTCTCCCGCTGCTGATTTCACCAATTCATAGCGCTCGGGCGAAGTCACCACGATGATCTCAGCCACCGCATCACATTGAGCAAAGGCAGCCACCGTGCGCTTGAGCACTGGCTCACCAGCTAAGGGAGCTAACAATTTATCAAAACCCATACGTCGGCTACTACCGGCAGCAACGATAATTGCGGAAATTTTCACTGATTCAGACACGCCCACATCCTGTCGACTCTGACGAACGATGCAAGTCATTAGAGGCATACCACAGTCTCAAATTCGTCAGCCCGGCGACAACCAAAGATCAAAGAAGATGGCTTCATGCCAGTGGCATCCTACAAATGGGTAAACGGCTATGTTGTTGAGTGGCGTAAATAATCCCAAGCTAACTACCCTATAAAAAAACAGAGGGCACCAGCTGGCACCCTCTGAACGCTTGGGGATTCCTCTCCGATCCGAAGATGGAGTTATTTTACATCGTAGTGTTTGGTATACTTGAAGTCGTCGAGCACAAACACCAAGGGGCTATCCTCTGGCCAATCTTTGGCATCTAACTTAGGCACCTTAATTTCTATCTGCATCTTATCATTTAGCGCGTACTCAATTGGCTGATCATAACCAAGCAGACGAATCGGCTTCTCCTCGCGCTCGACAAAAAATGACTCAATAATCAAGGTTGAGTTAGGCTTTGGTGCCTTCATCACAATCGCATAAGTCATCTTGCCATCTTTACTTTGCGTGAATCGCATATCCTTGTCGTGATAAGGATTAACTCCTCGAGCCGGCTTTGACCTGAGATGCGGACCTTCTGCAGCCACGATAGCTGGCTTCACCTCCTTCACGGCTGCGGCATTGCGCTTCAACCACTCAGCATCTTCCTGCAACTTCTTCCAGATGGCATGATATGGCCTCATGTTGTTAGTCCCTTCTACCAGCTTTGGCGCCTTGGCATCAAAACCCTCAATAGCAAAAGCTACTGGGATTTGTTTTTTGAATTTTTCATCAGACAATGCCGGCACCTCAATGGCGAGTTTACCGTCAGCTTTCACATTGAACCCAACTGATCCATCTCTACCAAGAATGCGGATGTTAGCCTCCTCTCCTGCTTTGAACTGACCATCTATCAATAGCTCGCCAGCATCTGGCCTAGCCATGACAATCGCATAGAGAATCTTACCATCCTTAGAAGTGGTGAAGTTTACATCTGCGTTAGTATATTCACTCTCATTACCTTTAACGCGAGCCGACTTACGGTACTTCTGCCAGATAGGTCCCTGAGCACAAGTGCCCCAAGTGCGGGTATTGTAAATGCTCTCACCATTCACCTTGAGCCACTCACCCGTCTCCTTCATGATCTGCGTTTGATCATCAGGGAAAAGTCCATTGGCATCGGGAGCGACATTCAGCAAAAGGATGCCATTTTTAGAAACGATATCGATCAACATACGTGTCACCTCCAGCCCAGTCATGATGCCTAACTCTTCCTGACGCCACTTGTTGATATACCAGAATTTTTTCCCAACAGAAGTGTCTACCATCCAAGGAAATGTCTGCAGGTCACCAAAGCGACCGCGCTCGCGGTTCACGCTACCAATCTGGCTACCATCTTTGTGGAAAATAGTGCCATCCACTTTTTCTTTCTCACACCAGTTGTAGTAGTTAGCTGAAAATGAAGTCCGTTGCTCGTCACTGAGTTTACCAAAGCCATAATCAAAATAGATCGCCGTTGGTTTGTATTTCTCCAACACCTCAAAAACACAATTTTCCCAAAAATTGAGAATCCTATCAGAATAGGGATCTGTCTTTTCGTGCGGCTCGTTGTATAAATTCACATGATCACCAGGAACTTTGCCGTCAAACAAAGTTGCCCTATGAAACCATGTCCAAGATACCAGACTATGAAAAGTGGTCACAACTGGCATATCGCGCTTGGCAAATTCTGCATTTAATAGACCGGTAATATCTTGTTTGGGCCCCATGTCAGCAGCATTCCATTTGGTCACCTCACTGTCCCACATCGCAAAGTTATCCACCCACATCACATTGATACCGGCAAATCTGGCACCCGCATCGTGATAGGTATCAGCCCAGTGAACAGCATCAAAGTGCTTTGGCTGAAAATTGCCAATGACATCTTTATACCCAACCTCGTTAGGATCACCATAGTGTTCTTTATGATAGGCGTTAGCGGCCCGCTCCTCCATGTACATCTCCGACAGATAGTGGGTATGCTTCACGGGAATGTTCTGCCTAAACCAGCTCGTTGGCCCCCAATGAGCCCATAAGCCAAATTTGGCATCGCGCAGCGTCTCTGGCATCGTCTGCTTTCCACGTAGTGATTCCCATGTTGAATATGGCCCATCAATGGTTACTGGCGGCAGCACATCCTCAGCACTAACTGGAAATGTGATGCTAGATGCCATCACTACCGAGCAAAGGGACCAGTTTGCAACTTTTCTGTTTCTTCGATTCATTGTCATTGTTAGTCAGCGTTTACGGTCAGGTTTATGGAATGCACACGGCTACTAGCTACAACCGCACACACCCCATAGTGGACTTAACTAAGATACAAAAATCAAACACCCTGCCTATTAATTTCGACCCGGAAACACACAACTCACTCTGAACAAATAACTAACGATAAATAATAATTTCCAAAAGCAAAAAAAACCAGCTAAACCAAGGAAAGAAAACATGGACAAATCAACTATAAAGCTGAACACATCAAAGATGAACCATACTGCACGCCATCAAACTTCCCTACTGCGCTGCAACTCAATGGAATCAAAAAATGACCATGGTGAAAGCTAACAATGAAGCATTCAATACGCCACCTAACAAATCACACCATGCACTGGATAGACAGTCAAAAACAATCACCGAAAACTAACAAGAGATAGACTGCAGCAGTCAAATAAAGTCTCCACGTTGATTAAATAGCAAATTGGCCATTGATGCCAATCTACCACTAGCTAGAGCGGGTTTTCGCTAGGGTGAGCCCAATGCTTAAATTTATCATTAGAGGCACGCACATTAAGTATTTTCCCATCCATACTCAGTCTAATCACCCAGCCTTCATAGTTTTTGCCGTGACGAACGGTGCTGGTTACGTGGGTGGAATGGTTACCAAACCCAGTATTACCGTGGTTAGTTGTCGATGTGACTTTCTCACGTTTGGGTTTTTCGTATAAAAAGTCAAAGTACTCAGCCTTCTTTAAACTACCATCTACCGTGTAGGTCCTGCGATCACGCTTGAGAATTCGCTCTGTGGTATTCACCCCTTCTTCGTAATTACTGCCAAGCCAGAATATATCTAACTTCAACGTACCCGACCCTTTCGCCTCCATCGCCACCTTAACAATTTCGCCACGATAACGCGCGCGCTCTACGCGACTCCAATCATTCGCCCAGTAATGCTTGATCACTTCTGGACTCTTTTCATCCCATGCACCAAAGCGCACTAACTTAAATGGTCCAGCATCCACGGAGCCGGACTTTTTATCACTAGAACCACTGCGACTAGTAGATGAAGTTGACTTCTCGACATCCTCTTTAGCTACCGCTGGCGTCGCTAACTTTTTTGCGATGCGAAGCTGATCAGCACGGTCACCTTCGCGATAAGCCTTGGCCTTCTCCGCATCAAAACCGCCAAGCTCTTCCTGTATCTCCTTAGTCAAATCTTCATAAGCAATGGTCGCACTTCCCGCAGCATGGAAAATCTTAATCCCATCTGGCAAAATCTCTCTAATCGTTACGCTTTCATAAACTTTACCCGTCTTCAAGGTCAAGGTCTCAAGATCTGAAGCGTGAACGCTAACAACGGAGGCAGAAAATAGCAGTGAGGCCATCAAGAGTTTGTAATATCGCATGTCAGTTTATGAAATCCATTTTTATTTAGAGTGATACAAGCGCATTTTGCAATGCCATATTCAGCGTTAAAAATCCATATGACACCCCATCCTCCACAACATCTGGGCAAGGTGATAGACTCCAGAAAGGCAAATAAACACGCAGCGTAATAACAAATCCCAGCAGTAATACAAAAATAAAGACATCTATTTAAACAATATACATCAATTCGTTAGGACGATAAACTTATTACCCGAATAACATTAATGCATATAGCGATAACGGAATTCAAACAAACGTTTTCAGCTGAACTCCAACAAAATCGTTAATGTTTAGGACCCTGTATTATTGCCCTTGCCGTGAGATAAAACTTTTGTTTTTTCTGTTTATGTAAGCGAAGTTTGTTGGACTAGTCTTATGCCTGTTGCCTCCTACCTCCCTATCCCCCAACACAAATATTAGTCCATCTAAAGATTCGTGAGACTTGTTATTCAGGGGATAGAATTATGTCAAAGGTACAAAATTATTTAAAATCTAGCTATTTAGTTAGTCTTCTAATCATTATCAGCTTCATCAAGTGTTGGGCTGTGGTTTATCCAGATGATGATTTTCTACTCGCTCGCGAGCGCGAACGTCTAGCCGCTCTAGCACTGGTCAACCCAGACTACGCCACACACGTGAGCATCAAATCAGGTTCGTGGTCAGACACGGCGACCTGGTCCAATGGAGCCATTCCTAGTCACGGTGCACGGGTAGTCATCAGTGACGGCCAGAAAGTCACTATTGACGGCGTCATTGCTGAAGCCGCTATGACCATACGGGTGGACGGAACCTTATACTTTACCCCTGAAGCTAACACGGCTCTCAACTTCGACACGATGGTCGTTAGCGAAAGTGGACTTTTGCAAGTTGGCACCACCGAAAACCCAGTAACTGAAGATTTCACTGCAACTATCACCATTGAAGATCTCAATGGCGGCTTTGACTCTAACCCGGTCAGCCCAGACTACGACTTCTACCAGCTCGGCCAAGGCATTGTTGTTCTTGGAAGAATTGAAATGCACGGCGCAGCCAAAGATGGCTACGCCGCCATCGAAGCAATACCTGTTGGAGTCACGCAGTTGAAGTTTCCAACAGCTCCAGCTGGCTGGCAAGTTGGCGACCTAATTGCTATGCCCGGCTACACAGGCAGCAACACCGGTGACGAACTTCGCCAAATCAGCGCGATCTCTAGCAATGGACGCAACATCACCTTCCAAGCGGTTTCTCAACCAGATGCGATCGTAGCAGGTCGCACATTTAGCAGCACAGCTGCAACTATCGAACCACGCGAGATCATCACAATTGCTGATCTCCAAGAGATTGACCCGAGCATTGACAGCTGGGAAAGCTTTACTGAGATCTCTAAATGGAACCATTTCCCTCGCCAAGCATGGCGCCGCGACGAGGACAATCAACTGATCCCTCTAACGAATCAGGAGAAACAAGCTCATTCCGTTAAGGCCATGTTACATGTGCTAAACCTTAGCCGTAACGTCTCAATTGTTAGCCGTTTCGACCAGCGCAATCAGACCGTCACACAATATATCGACCCAGACGGCCTCAATACCGAGGTTATTGAAAATACCGGCCGCGGTCACGTGATGCTACTGCACAACAACCGCGGTGACATACGCAACGTTGCCTTTAATGGACTTGGTCGCACAAACCTAGATCAGCCAACTCGCAACCCCTTGTACGACGATGAAGGCACTATGACTAGACAGGCATATAACCCGCTTGGCCGCAGCGCATTTACTGCTTTTTACGCGCAATCAGTCTCAGGCCCATCTGACCCTGCTAGAGTTTATGGCTGCACATTTACAGACAGTCTTGCTATTGGTGCACTCAACTATGGCTCTAGCATGCGCGTTGAAGACTGTGCAGCTTATTCATGTCAGTACGCTGGCTTCGGCGCCTACCAACAAGACTGCGTTGGTACATTTGTTAATAATGCTGCCCTCTGTGGAGAAACGGGCTTCACCATCGAGGCTCACTACCTGCGCGTCGAAGATAACATCGTGTCAGGCTTCAGCGGAACCGCCTACAATTTTTCATGCCCAGGCGGCAACGAAAATGCATTTTCATATAGCCGCCCAACTTATTTCGACATCGAAGTAGACAATGACCCAGAGAACATGAATCCGCTGCTAGACAACGGCGAACTTCTCAGCCGCTCATCTATCGTAACGCGCAATAATACCGCATACGGCGGCAACCAAGTCTTGCGAGGCAACTACTATCAAGGAGCAACGCATATCAATATGTTCGGCCACGGTGTTCTCAATGGATTTGCCCGTTGGTATTCTTATAACACAATTTGCATTAACCCTATCTTGATACACAACAAGAGCACCAAGTTCGGTCAAGGGTATGGTATTGGCTCGCATAACAACTCAGGACGATGCTCATTTATTAACCCAACAATTTTCGGCTTCAAATTTGGGGTTCACGCTTCGGCATCTGGCCACGAAGAAGTCATTGGTGGACGACTAGCGAATATCATTCAGATCCTCACTAATACGCGACCAATGGGTGCGCAAACCACCAAACTCTTCCAAGACATTACCTTTTTAGATCTGGACCCAGAAGTTGAGCCAGACGAGCGCCGCGCAGACATCTCGCTAACCAGAGCTAACCACTTTAATGGTGGAGCTGACGGAAAAACCGACATCATCGAACTCAAAAGAAATGGCTCTAGCTACCGTCTCTATCCAGCTCGTGAAACTCACCCAGATTACATTCCTCACTTAGTCACTGATATCCCTCAGGCTGAGCCGCAGAGTGTGAGATATTTTGGCTACAGCAACGAAGAAATCTACACATCTAGCGAATTCCAATACGATGCTGATGATGTAGAAAGATTAGGCACTCCAGCCTACTGGTTTGCTAACTGTCGACCACCATTTGAAGAATCAGATAGACTCGTTTTCCCAACTGGTTACAGCCCAGACGATACTCTCGATCAAACAGAACGCCCTACTTATGCAAAACACACATGGGCTGACTATTGGGTTGAAGGAAAAATCGCTGGCCTCGAACTCCAAAATGTCACGATTGACAAAGGCCATACTTCAATCCTGCGCCCACGCGTGATCCGAGTGAACAACATTACGGTCAATGATGGCGCTCCCCTAACTATCGATGATCTTGTGTTTGATGAAGAGACAGGAACCTATTATTACGAAATCGACTGTTCAGTAGCATTTTACGATCCTAACGAAGACGACGGCATTCTTCGCAGTGAATACTCAGTGACTTACAATTCCTTCATTGAATCCTCAGATGGAACCGCGGTTGTTTCTGATGCCAGCTTTATGGAAGAAGGCATTCTACGCCTAACCATCAACACAGAGACTAGTGGCCTTCACTACCTCACCGTTCAGGGAATGAAAGCTAACGGCTACGGCGTAACAATTAATGAAGACATCCTCATCAATTTCCAGGGCAGCACCTATACGGGTCCGCTGCTCGCCGTTGACGACGGTCCTATTTCAGCCAATGATCAAGAGGCAACCTTGATCCCTATCAGCTCATTATTAGCTAATGATAACGAAGCCATCACTGCAGCCAGAGAAGAACTAGAAGCGCAAGGGAACACCTTAACCCCGCAGCTTGGATTTAGACTCGCTGGAGTAGATACCACTTCACAATATGGAGCATCACTGGCTCTGGTAGAAAACCCAAACCGAAACCTGCTTACAGGAGAGCTGAACTTTGATGGCTATCAATTAGATACCACACTCGATGCTCAAGAATACATGCTCAGCCTAATCAATGGCGACGTTGATGATTACGCTCAAACACTAAAAGGCGGTGATTCCTCATTCATGCGTATTGAGTTTCCTGAAGATCTAGTTGAAGAAATCAACTTCTATAGCAATAATAACAACTTCTTCTACAACGTCTCCATGACTCTGGAGCACAATGGCGAAGTTGTTTATGAGCAAATATTTCATACTCCAGAAATGGGCACTCGCCAGCCAGGTGGATGGACTAACATCATCCTACCACCGGGCATCACAGCTGACGCTTGGCAGCTCACTCTGTTATATAACAGCAACTACGATGCTGTTGCTAATGGCTCTGGCAATTGCCGCATACGCCTTTGTGAACTCGAACTCCTAGGGCCGAAATACGAATATATCAGCTACACACCAGGTAATGAACATTATGCCATCGGTGACGGTGATTCCATCCTTGACGCGTTCAACTACACCATCGAAGACTATGCCTACATTGGTGAGTACGTTAAAAATAGCAAAACTGACATCATCCCTGGTGCATGGAGAACAGCTAGTGCCGAAGTGAGCGTAAATGTCTCAGGTAGCAACAAACCACCACTGGCTCTAGACGACCAAGTGAAATCTGGTGACATCACGTCTAGCGAATGGTACGCCTATCAGCTACTCGGTAACGATATAAGTTCATCTAATGGCTCATTGGCCATCCACAGCATCGATGCCACAAGTGCTATGGGAGTTCCTATTAAATGGAACGCATCTACAGGAACTATCACCTACAAACCGGATGGATATTTCTCTATCGCCGAAGGTGAAGAAGCCTGGGACAGCTTCAGCTATACACCTATTGACAGCAACGGCATAGCTGCGCAAGAACCAGCAACGGTGAACGTTAGAATTCTCGGTGAGTTCAAAGAATCAGTCGCACATGATGATACTTTTGCCACCTTTTCAATGAGTCCGCTGTTCATCAGCACAAGCGAGCTCTTCGCCAATGATGAAAACAAAGCAATGGGTGAGCTCAGCTTAATCAGTTGGTCTGCTATATCTAACCAAGGTGTAAGCATCAACTACAACGAGGAAACAGAGACGCTAGAATATTACACTCCTGCAGTCTACGGCAGCATGGCGACTGGAGATACAGCGTCCGACAGTTTCAATTACACCATCGAGGATTCCAATGGTATCGTTAGTTCAGCCAAGGTAAGCATTACTATCACAGGCAACTACGCCAGCCCGATAGCAAACAACGATTTGCATGGTAATCTTGACACACTGATAGTCGCTGCTGACTACCCGCATCACCCTATCCTGCTCAGCACCCTGCTAGCTAATGACATCACACCTGATCCTAACCCAACATTCAGCTGCGACAGCTCAACCTCAGCAGGCGGCACAATCAAGTACACAGCAGGCAACGATGTCCTCTATTACGACCCTACGCCTATTCTCCAACAGGCCGATTTCATCGCTACGGGCGCATGCATTGACACCTTCACCTATCAAATCACTGATAGCCAAGGCGGATCAGATACGGCTACGGTAAAAATTCAGGTTCTAGCTAAAACTAATACTGGATTCTCTAGAAAGATTAAATTTGGCACAGCAATGCCACGTTACTTGGTCCCAGTATACAGTGGCAATAAATCAGATCCAATCGATCCGATCTACTTAGATTCCGACTGGGTATTTGCCAATATGGATCCAGTTTCTGAACAAGCTGATGGCAGCATCTTTGGCTGGCGTTCAAGTGACAACTCCAACCTATATACTGGCCGTTCAGTCAAATGCTACTTCCCTAACATGATGGACTTCTACACTGCCAAAAACATTTACGAAATGGAGTGGTCTTACGCCGTCTTGGGCACTGATGATGTGTGGGAAATTGCAGTACCAAAAGGCACCTACGAAGTTTACATGACTCTTGGAGCCGCTGACTCTAGACTAACTGATGACAGCATCAAAGTTGAGGGAAAAACTTACTTCAGCGAGAGCGAGCCTGACTACAATCGCGAAGTTACCGTAGTAAAAACGATCGATGTTTCTGATGGATTCCTATCTATCTACTCGATGAATGAGTCAACTCCAGTAATCGTAGCATTAGAAATCAAACAGGTAGACTACCCAGAAGAAGGTTTGCTGGGTGCTGCGCCTGATACTTATGATGCCAATCAAGGGGAAACTCTGTTTGTCGCCGCTCCAGGACTGCTAGCTAATGATGCCTTCCCCGAGGGATCGGTATCAGCAATCGTATATGGTGCAGCCAATAAATCTACAGCAAGAGGTGACCTATCTGTAAACGCCGATGGTAGTTTCTCCTACACTCCGCCGTCAGTAGCCTTAGGCACGGAGACATTCTCATACAAAGTAGAAGTGACAGATGCCGATGGAAACACCAGAAGATCTAACCTAACCACAGTAACCTTTAATCTACGTGGTTCTGTAGGAATGAACGTCATCTACCAAAATAGCGACCTTGCAGGCAAAGCCAACAGCGAAGGTCTATCATGGATTGACGACAACGGTATTTCCAATAGCAACCTAACTGAAATGCAGCACGGAATGAACTACGGTTGGAGTTCTAACCTAGGCAAGGTCAACTCACGTTTGAGTGATGAAGATACGGTTGGTCCATTGTATGCAGCCGGCGCAGTGCTCGGCGAAAACAACCGCTCATGGTACATGTACGACCTCGCGCCAGGCATCTATGAAGTAAGCTGTTTGATGGGGAGCACCACAGAAGAGCCAAACAGTAAAGGCTATGATAGCTATCCGCAGAACAATGGCCTCTGCATCAATGGCATTCAAATCTATGATGCCACTACAGCAACCGAACCAAGCCTAGATAACTTAGAACGCATCACTACGATTGTTGAACTGACAGCAGCTAACACCACTATCCATATCGAAGCTGGTGAAGAAAGTAACTATCCTGTTCTAGCGGGTCTAACTATCCGCTCAGTTATCGCGGGCGCACCAGAGCCAATCGACCAGTATGTGACGCTTGAAGAAGACCATTCAGTAGAGGTCACCTTGTCAGCCACGAATATTGACAGCGATACCATCAGCTACGAAATCGTCGATCTACCAACTAACGGCACGATTTCTATCAATGGCAACATGGTTAGCTATACGCCAGATCCTGATTTTAACGGCATGGACCAGTTCTCATATAAAGCGAGGAATGGTGACACCTCATCATTAAAGCTCGGCTATATCCAGCTGGAAGTGATCGCAGTAAATGATGCTCCTATCGCCTACGATAACTCTGTCACAGCATATCGAAACAGCTCAGTTAATATTGAGCTTACCGCTTCAGATGTTGATGGAGATGAGCTCACATACCACATCATTGACTCAGCCAAACATGGTACAGTCTCAGTAGAAGGCAAGCTTGTTACTTATACTGTGACGCCTGGCTACCACGGAATTGATAGCTTCACCTTCGTAGCTAACGATGGCGAAATTGACTCGCAAACAGCCATGGTTGACATTTTCGTTAGCTCAACGATGAGCCCACAGATCACTGACATCATCACTGTCGGCTCTGAGTCCCCTACTGACCCAGGAACAACAACGGGAACTTATGTCATTCGTGAGCGTAAGACTGATCTCGACCCTGAAATGCATATTTCCGCATTTGTTAACTTCGACGTTTCCAGCATAGGAGATTTTGATCCAGCTCGCGGTGATACAGCTGAAGTTTCATTCGTGCTAGATGGCACACTTAACACCAACAACAATGCTGCGCTATACCTAGCACGCGTTACTGGAGGTGAGTGGAATAGCTCCAACAAGCTACCAAAATACGCTTGGGCTACTCGCAGTAACGAGCCGCTAGGACCGGGCACACAGGAAGATGAAATTCAAATAGCTTCCAATGTGCTAGACTACGAGATCGGTGAAACACTGAGCGTAGACATCACACACCTGATCGATGCATGGATTAACGGTGACATTGAGAACTATGGCTTTGCCATCTATCTCGCTAACAGCAATCAGGGAGCTGGCTTCAGTAACCTCAACGTGTTCATTAACAAACAAGATGAGGGCTCAGGCGAATCTGGCTACACGGCTTGGATTAACAACTACACTGACCTAACCAGTGACAATCAATCCTTATTAGCTGACCCAGACAATGACGGCATGAACAACTTACTAGAATATGCATTAGGTGGAGATCCCGCTGACTCTAGCAATCAACCCTTCCCTGTCTACAATGATGGCGAATTGAGCTTCAACTATTATGCGGAGCGCAATGACATTGCCTATATCGTGCAAAAATCAGCTAATTTGTTGGATTGGCATAACATCGCCACCCTGCAGGGGGATAACTATGCTAGTGAGCTGAGTGACGACTACAGCCTGTTCTCTGACAGCGGATCGCCTGAGAAAATATCGATCTCTCCAAAGTCACAAAGCAATGAGGCAAAGGTATTCCTACGACTAAAGGTAATCGTAACAGAGTAAGGTCAAGATCTAGCAATTACCATTAGGCTAGTGATTTCCTAGTCTGACAAGCGCAGTGGATTTATTTCCTCTGCGTTTTTCAGCTAAGAATCATTAGCCTTTTTTTGTCTATCATTTTCACTAAGCGTAGAACTTACACCCGACGGCATTATCAACTACACCTCTACAGGAATCTGCAATGTATCAGGTGGATCGCTAGAAAAATTAATCATCACACCGACAACAGAAAATTCTGATACTCACGTATTCACGCGACTTCGTGTCAATGTATGTAAAAAAGCATTCCCGGTTAGTCTCACAGCAGAGCCAGCCTAACAATAAAATTTAACAAAACAAACGACCTGCGGTTACATCTACAGAAAAAGCGATTAAGCTAGCTACATCCGACCATTACACTTGTCGTCATACAGATATTTTGCTTTTTGTAATTCGCAACAAAGTGTTCTGGATTGAGCTTAGCTAGATTTGTCCACCACATCGTATCCCAATCATCAGTGAGTTCGAGATATCAATTTGTATAAATTGTCAGAGCGAGGGGTAGAGATATGGTCCAAATTAAAAATTATATAACATCGGCGTGCTTAGTTAGTCTGCTAAGTATATTCATATTCACAAATGGCGTAGCAGCCATACCGCCTGATGCTGATTTTCTCGCTGATCGCGACCATGAACGTGCGGCAGTCATGGCGCTCGTTAGCACAGATCACTGCACCCATGTTAGTGTCACCTCTGGCTCGTGGTCTGATACAAATACTTGGGCTAGTGGATCGGTACCAACTCAGGGCGCTCGTGTCTTGATTAGTGATGACCACGTGGTCACGGTGGATGAAGTCCACACCGAGTCAGTCATGACCATACGTGTCGATGGCTGCTTGAAATTTGCAGCCGATAGAGACACAGCATTACGCTGCGACACTCTCGTCGTTAGTGAAATCGGATTCCTGCAGGTTGGCAGTCAATTAGAGCCAATCGAATCGGCCTACAATGCGACTATTACCATCGAGGATTTGAATGGTGGATTTGACACCAACTCCATGAGCCCTGATTACGACCCCTACCACCTCGGTCAGGGAATTATTGTGCTCGGCAAAGTAGAAATGCACGGTGCCAGTAAAGATAGCTATGCAGCGATTGAGGCCATTCCAGCTGGCTCCACCAGCCTAACATTTCCTACCACCCCACATGGCTGGAAAGTTGGTGATCTGATAGCATTGGCTGGATATTCAGCTGATGGTAGTGGTGACGAGCTGCGCCAAATTAGCTCTATCAACAACAACGGGAGAACGGTTCATTTCACTACAGTCAAGCAACCAGAAGCTACCGTCTCAGGGCGTATTTTCAGCAGTACCGCGGCGACTGCTAAGGAGCGTAATCTCGTTAGCATAGAAGAAATACAAAGCATCGACCCAAGTCTAGACAGCTGGCAAGCTCTCACAGAAAGATCTAATTGGAATAATTTTCCACGCCAGCCGTGGAGACGCGATGCCGATGGCAATCAAATCCCACTGACAGATGAAGAACTCGCCCCGCAAGAGGTGAAAGCGATGTTGCACGTCATCAACCTAAGCCGCAACGTATCTATTGTTAGTGAATTCAGTCAGCGAAACCAAACCGTCACCTACAAAGACGCCGCTTTGGGCTTAGGTGGAAATGATAACGACATCACCGAATTCACCGGTCGCGGTCACATGATGCTGATGCACCACAACCGCGGAGACATTCGCAATGTCGCCTTTGACGGTATGGGTCGAACAGATTTGAATGAGGTCCAACGAAACCCAACATGGTCAGCCAATGGCTCACTAGCAGAACCAGCCTACAACCCTTTTGGTAGAAACGCCCTAACCATTCAATTTGCCCAGGCGATGTGCGGCGCATCTGATCCAGCTAGGATTTACTCCTGCACCTTCACCGACAGCATTGGCATGGGACTTTTGAATAAGGGGTCCAACGTGCGTGTTGAAAACAGTGCTTCATATGTTTGTCGCCTAGCAGGTTTTGCAGTGCACGAACAAGACAGCATTGGGACATTCATCAATAACATCGCACTATGCGGTGAGACTGGCTTTCACATCGAGGCGCACTACCTGAGAGTAGAAGATAACATTGTGGCTGGATTCAGCAGAGCGGCATACAATTTTGATACCAAAGGTGGGGTCGAAAATGTCTTTGATCTGTCACGTCCAACCTACTTTGATGCTGAAATTGACGGTGATCAAGAGAACCTCAACCCCCTGTTTGATAACGTCCTTACTAGCAGGTCTGCAATCGTAACTCGCAATAATACTGCTTATGGTGGCCACACTCTAATCAACGGCAGCTATTATATGGATGCCACCCACATCAACCTATTTGGTCATGGTATCCTCAACGGCATGGACCGCTGGTACACCTACGATACTGCCTACATCAACCCTATCTTATTACGCGACCATAATAGCGGCTTAGGCATGGGCGATGGTTTGGGGCACCACAATAACTCAGGTAAGAATTCGTTTATCAACCCAACCGTTCTCGGCTTCCGTGTTGGAGTCTATATTTCAGCTGGCGGACACGAAGAAATCATTGGTGGTACGCTAGCTAACATCATGCAGATTCTATGCAATACACGCCCTGAGCCATCTGTCTCCTCTAAGATATTCAAAGACATCACCTTCCTAGAGTTAGACCCTGAAATTCAGCCAGAAATGCGACGCGTAGACATCAGTCTAATGCGCGCTAACCATTTCAATGGCGGAGCTGATGGATACAATGATATCATTGAGCTTCACTTGGGTAACAATGCCTATCGCTTATACCCAGCCCGCGAAACCCACCCAGACTATATCCCTCACCTAGTCACTGACATTGCTCAGCCCGAGCCGCAAACCGTTAGGTATTTCGGCTACACCAATCAACAAATCTACAACAACGCGTCTTTCCAATACAGCGCAGAACAAGCAGCGGATCTTGGAGCAAAAGCCTATTGGTTTAGCAATTGTCGACCACCATTAGAAAACTTAGCCAACCTAACATTCCCTAGCGGGTATTCACCAGATGATCACCTCGACCCAACAGAACGACCTACCTATAACAAAGAAGAATGGATGGACCACTGGGTGCAAGGACGTTTTTCTGGGCTAGAACTACAAAATGCCACCATCGAGAAAAATTACACCGCTCAACTGCGCCCGCGCATCTTTCGTGTGCGAGATCTAATTATCAACAATGGCGAACCACTAACTGATCAAGACCTCAGCTACGATGAGGCCAGCGGTAGCTACTATTACGATATCGACTGTAAAAGTGCCTACTTTGATCCGGCTGAAGATGATGGCCTATTGCGCAGCGAGTTTGAAATTGCATACAGCAGCTTTATCGACTCTATCGACGGACGCGAAGTAGTCACACATGCAGAGTTTCAAGATGACGGCATATTACGCTTAACCTTCAACCCAGATACATCAGGGCGGCATTACATTACAATCAGCTGCCCAAAAGCTAACAAATACAAAGCCAACATCACGGAAAGCATCCTAATCAACTATCAAGGAAGCCTTTCAGCCGGCCCACTCGTCGCCGTTGATGACGGCCCTATAGCTGGTAGCGATCAAGCTGAGCTTATCATTCCTATCAATTCACTACTAATCAACGATGCTGAGGCTATCAGAGCAGCTCGACAGGCAATGGAAGCTGAAGGCAAAACACTCGCCCCCGAATCTGGCATTCGTCTAGCGCAGGTTGACGCCATATCGGAATATGGCGCTGAGATCAGTGTGATAGAGAATACTGAGCGCAACGTGCTCAATGGCGAAATTATATTCAGCGGAGAAACACTAGACACTACTGAAGATGCGCAGATATACATGGCGAATTTGATAGATGGTGACACCGAGACCTTCTGTTGGACTAAAGGTGCGGTTGATTCGGCTTATATGAGAGTCGAATTCCCTGCATCACTGGTTGAAGAAATCAACATGTACAGTTCAAACAACAAGCTGTTTTACAACCTAGCACTCACGCTAGAACTCAATGGCGAAGTTGTCTATCAACGCGAACTCTACACACCTGAATCCGGCACTTGGCTAGAGAGCAATTGGTGCAAAATTATCGTTCCTCCGGGAATTCAAGCTGACGCATGGCAGATCACTTTGCTGTATCATAGCGACTATGACCAAATTGCTAATGCTAACGGTAATCGCCGAATTCGTCTAAACCAACTGGAAATTCTCGGACCTAAGTATGATGCTCTTCGTTACCTACCAGGCGAAAATCATTACGCGTTAGGCAATGGTGAAAGCATGCGAGATACTTTCAATTACACCATCGAAGACTACGGTTTTGTTGGAGAATATGTCAATGGGTCGAGAACAAACATCATTGCAGGCGCATGGCGGCAAGCCAGCGCCGAGGTCGTCGTAAATGTCTCAGGCAATCACAAACCGCCGCTTGGTATCGACGATCAAGTCAACTCTGGCGACGTCACCCCGAGCCAATGGTATGCCAGCTACCTACTAAGTAACGATATCAACACCTCTACGGGTCCGCTGGAAATCGACCACATTGACTCCCAAAGTGAGCACGGTGTACCTATCTCATGGGACGCTAACAACGGTACAATCGCATATCATCCAGCTGGGTATTTCACCGTCCCTCAGGGAGAAGTCGTATGGGATAGCTTCACCTACACACCACGCGACAACACGGGACAAGTTGCCCAACAAGCAGCCACCGTGAATGTCCGCATCCTAGGCGAACAAAAAGAATCAATTGCGGTTGACGATGAGTTCACCACCATGGGCATGAGTCCGCTAAACATCACCACTGATGAATTGTTTGCCAATGACGTTAACCAAACAATAGTGCCGCTCACCCTAACGAGTTGGTCTAGCGAGTCGAAACATGGAGTTAAAATCTCCCTCAACGAAGAGAACCATCTCAGCCTGATTTACGACACCCCATCAATCTTTGGGCCACTAGCTCCCGGAGAAACGGCGCTGGATGAATTCAGTTACACAATGAGCGACGCGAATGGATCAACCAGCACAGCCAAGGTCACCGTCAAGATCACCGGCAACTACGCAGCGCCTATAGCTATCAATGACCACCACTCTAATCTAGCTGATCTTACTCTAGCGGCAGATTACCCTAACCACATCATTGCAGTCGGCAGCCTGCTAGCTAATGACATCACGCCTGATCCAAACCCTACATTCAGCTGTGGCACGATCACCTCAGCAGGATGTTCACTGCGCTACACAGCTGGTGATCCCGTCATCTATTACGATCCGACTCCTATCCTGATGAAGCAAGAGTTTCTAACTAATGGCGAATATGTAGACAGCTTCACCTACACCCTGAGTGATAGCCAAGGAGCCAGCGACACGGCAAAAGTGACCATTAAACTCTTAGCAAAAGCTAATACTGGCTTCGCTAGAAAAATCAAATTTGGAGTTCCCATGCCGCGCTACCTGCTGCCCAAATACAGCGGTAATACTGCGGATCCAGGCGAGCCCGTCTATATCGACTCCGATTGGGTTTTTGCTGGCATGGAAAGCGTGAGCGAGCAGCTAGACGGCAGCATCTTTGGCTGGAAATCAAAAGAAACCGCTAAGATGTATACTGAGCGAACCGTCAAAGAATACTTCCCTAGCATGCTAGATTTCTACACCGTGATCGATAAATACGAAATGGAGTGGTCGTATATCGTGATGGAAAATGACGACGTCTGGGAAATCGCTGTGCCCAAAGGAGCCTACGATGTACACATGACCTTAGGGGCAACAGACACCCGCCTATCAGACGACAGCATCACCATCGAAGGTAGAACCTACTTCCTCGATGATGGCATTGATTATAACCGCGAAGAAACCGTCACTAAAACCATAGAAGTGGCTGATGGATTCCTAACGATCCAAGCACTTGGCGACGCCACTCCCGTCATTGTCGCCATTGAATTATCCCAGCTAGATTACCCAGAAGAAGGGTTGCTAGGCGCTACACCTGATAACTATCAAGCCTTCCAAGGTGAAACCTTAGTTGTCCCAGCTCCCGGACTGTTAGCTAATGACGCCACACCTAGTGGCGCCACCTCTGTAATCGTCAAAAATGCGGGCAACAAAAAAACCACCCGCGGACAACTGAACGTCAATGAAGATGGAAGTTTCACCTATGAGCCACCAGAAGTCGCGCTAGGCCGCGAGACATTTGAGTATCGATTAGAAACCATCGACGCCGACGGCCAAACACGCATGTCCAACACAACAACCGTGACCATAGATCTACGCGGCGCTGTCGGCATGAATGTAATCTATCAGGCTAGCGAGCTGGCTGGAACTACCAGTGGCGAAGGTATCCCATGGATAGAATGCAATGGCCTATCAGCTAGCAATACAACGGATCCATTCGATGGACTTAATTACGGATGGAGTTCAAATCTATATTTGCTCAACTCTCGCCTCAGCCCGCTGGAAGATGTTGGAGTATTGTATGCGGCAGGTGCGGAAATGACTGGTAATAATCGTTCGTGGAGCATGTACGACCTAGCGCCTGGCCGCTACGAGCTCAGCTGCTGGATGGGCAGTACCAGCGAAGACCCAAACAGCCGCGGCTATCACAGCTACCCGCAAAATAACAGTCTATGTATCAATGGAGTGGAAATTCATGACCCAACGACTTCAGATGGACCAACGCTCAATAATCTCGAACGCGTCACCACAATTGTCGAAATTGATGAAGACAACCCTAACATACGCATTGATGCTGGCGAAAACAGCAGCTACCCTGTGTTAGCGGCTCTGACTATTCGATCAGTCATCGATAATGCACCCGTCGCGCTGGATCAATCTGTCGCCCTTGATGAAGACGACACGATAGAAATTATCTTATCGTCGAAAAGTTCTAGCACACACTCTCTCACCTACACCATCGTTGATCCGCCAGCCAATGGCAATGTGTCGCTAGACGGCAACATTGCCAGCTATACCCCAAGAGCTGATTATTTTGGCATCGATCGATTTTCATTCAAAGTAAACGACGGGTCCCTAGCGTCATATAACCTTGGATACATCCAGCTAGAAATAAGACCTGTAAATGATGCCCCAGTTGCAGAAGATGCCTTTGTCTCCATGCATAGAAATGGCTCGATTGCCATCGAGCTGCTTGCGAATGATGTGGAAAATGATCCGCTCACCTATCACATTGTTGACTCACCACGCTACGGCAAAGTGACAGTGATAGACAACATTGCTAACTATACGGCTAATGTTGGATACTACGGCAATGACAAATTCACCTTTAAGGCTAACGACGGCGAGTTTGACTCACAGCCAGCGACCATCAGCATAGACATTAGCTCAAGCATCAATCCACCGCTAACAGGCGGCATAACAACACCAGCAGCTGAACCCGCTGATCAGGGCAGCACGACGGGTAGCTATGTCATTCGCGAGCGCGGCAACGACGATGAAGCTAATAGACACATCTCGGCATTTTTCCAGTATGACCTCAGCCTAGTAGGCGACTTCGACCCCGTGCGCGGTGACAGCGCCGAAATCACCCTAAGCTTTGAAGGCATACTCAATACTGGTGGCCAGTCAGGTTTATGGTTAGGGCGCATCACAGGGGGGAGCTGGAATACCACCGACAATAAACCTCAGTACGCATGGGCCACGCTCAGCGGTGAGCCCGTTGGTCCTGGTTCGCAGGAGGATGAAACCTTGATCACCTCAAATGTCACCACCGTCGAGATAGGCACACAGCTCATAACAGACGTCACGCACATCGTAGATAGCTGGATTAATGGCACCGCCCCTAACTATGGCATTGGCATCTATCTGGACAGCCTAACTCAGGGAGCTGGATTTGGTCAGCCAGAGTTGATCATTCATAAAAATGACGCCCCGACTGAGCTCACCGGCTACACTGGCTGGATCACTAACTACTCAAGTCTATCAGACGAGAATCAATCGATGCTAGCTGACCCGAACAGAAGCGGGCTGAGCAACCTGCTCGAATACGCATTAGGTGGAGACCCAACCAGCTCTGATAGGTCACACCATCCACGCCTGCAAGAAGACGAATTTACCTTCAACCGCTACCCGGACCGCGACGACATCGAATACATTGTGCAACAGTCCACTGACTTAGCGAGCTGGCAGCCAGTGGCGACATTTAGAAGTCACGGACTAACTGGAGAAGTTAACCCAGATTTCGACCTGCGCACCACAGCTGGTTCACCAGAGTCCATTGCCATTTCGCCAAACCAAAACCATAGCGCGGCAAAATCATTCATCCGCCTGCTCGTCAGAGTCATTGATTAATCAGACATCCCAGCTGGTTAAGTTTGCGCTTAGCTAGCTGGAACGACAATTTACCGCTCAGGCAGATGTTGAGCGACAACTCCCCCAGAAGTCGAACAAGCATTGTCGCTAAGCGACAGGCAGTCGTGCAAAACCTCTTAAACACCCGTCGCGTATTGCTTACTCATTAACTATGGGGGTGCAATCGGCGTATATGATGGTATAAATTTAAGATTATGCAGTGCCGACCAATAAACGATAATGACGCTTCCTCGATCGAACGAATCCAACGACTTTGTTTTAAAGACGTCGGAGCCGAGGAAATTGATGTTTTAGCCCACAAATGGCATGAGAACCCAGACGCCTGCTGTGTCTGCACCGACGACCTAGGTCGCGTGCTGGGCTACGTGCTAGCCCATCCATGGGAACAAGGCTCAGCGCCAAAAATGCACGAATTCACCGACTTCCCAGGCGATGGCGATACCTTCTACATCCACGACATGGCGGTATGCCCAAAAGCGCGCAACATGGGCGTCGCCCAGCACTTGCTCGACTATTGCAACAACTACGCAGCGAGCCACAGCTATAAACGCATCAGTCTCGTCGCCGTGCAAGATGCCCCAGACTATTGGTCGAAAAAAGGATTCACCCCAGCGCAGTGCAATGCCGACCTCTCCGGCTACGGATCGCGCCCGTGTTACATGGAAAAAGCGATCGCCTAAGCTCAGGCATTCCCTATATCGCCAGATTAACGAAAAAACCACAAGGACGTCCCACCGTCATTGTGGTTTTTTGTTGGAAAAATTTCACCCCTAGCAGAGGTAATAAAAAATACTAACTTAGATACCTACGGCTGCTGTTTGGTTGGCGCCAAAACAATCTCGCGGATGCAAACATTTTGCGGTTGTTGATAGGCAAAGACCACACTGCGCGCAATGTCGTCAGAATGGATAGCTCCGTTGATAGATTCCTTCCATTCGTTGTAACCCGCTTTGATTTCATCTGATGTCGTATGGCTGAGCAGCTCAGTCTCCACTGCGCCTGGAGCGATGGTGATCACACGCACGTTAGTTCCAGCAACTTCCTCACGCACGGTTTCGCCAATTGCATGAACGGCAAACTTCGTACCGCAATAAGCGGCATGGTTAGGAAACCCTTTGCGTCCAGCTACTGAGGAAATATTAATGATCGTTCCATGCTCGCGTTGTTTCATCGGCTCCAGCACCGCCTGCATGCCATTGAGCAAGCCAATCACATTGACGTCATACATGCGCTTCCATTCATCTGCGTCCTGATTAGCAATATCACCTAGCAACATGATCCCCGCGTTGTTAACCAAACAATCCGTCGGACCATACTGAGCTTCAGCATCGGCAATCGCCTTAGTGAAAGCTGCCGCATCAGCAACGTCTAACTCAACACACATGCAGTTAGGCAAAGCCAACGCCTGCATATTTTCCAGCCTCCTAGCTAACAATAACAATGGATGACCTTGCTGAGAAAAATGCTTGGCAATAGCTGCACCTATTCCTGAACTCGCACCGGTTATAACAACTAATTTTTTATCTGACATAGGCATGCAATATACAGAACTTGCATGTCTTGGCAATAAACGACCATATATGATGCCAACAAGCACTCACCGATAACCAAAGCCTAACCAACGACATGAAATCCTGCCCGTACCTTCCGCTGCCCAAGCACGCATTGAAGCCATCTGATACCCGTGTGTGGCGTGACGAATGCGGCCCTAACTACTATCAGATCTGTCTCGAGTGCGCCCAATCATTGTGGCAAGCCCACCTGCCGGCACAGGCGCTGCTACAGCTGAACAAATCATTCATGTGTCAGCTAGATCCAGCTGATAGCATTCTACAGAAATTCCCGCTCCCCTATCGCGCGATTCGTTGGATGCTGGCCAACTACCACCCGGAAGATTTCATTGGCAACCCGGTGCGACATTTCCAACATCTAGCCAGCCGCATGAGTGCAAAAAGCCCACAAGCTGAGCTGCGCACATGGCGCGCGTGGGCGTGTTATCACATCGCCAGCCGCGTGCTCGACCACGATGATTTTCCACCTGACGAACAACAAATTCGATACGAGAAATTATCCATCCCCAGCGTGACGGAAGTTTCCAGCCAGCTAGAAAAACTCGGCCTAACCGGCGAAGTCGATCTTTTCAAAAGAGAAATAGAAAAGTGATTTCCAGCTAGACTCATCACCCCAGCTAGACTCATCACCCCAGCTGGACTCATCCCACAGCTGGACTCATCACCCCAGCTAGACTCATCACCCCAGCTGGACTCATCCCACAGCTGGACTCATCACCACAGCTGGACTCATCACCACAGCTGGACTCATCACCACAGCTGGACTCATCACCACAGCTGCACCCATAACCCCAGCTGCACCCATAACCCCAGCTGGACTCATCACCACAGCTGGACTCATCCCCTCAGCTGGACTCATCACCACAGCTGGGAATTCTCAGCTGGCTAGCTCGGAGGGCTATGGGACTTTAGCCGCGGGTAAGCGAGCTCAGCGAGTGCAACCCGTGGATCACCGCCGCTATGACAGGGTTTCCCGAAGGGAAAATGGAAAAACTCAGCACAGCAAAATAGGTAGCTGGGGAAACCTCCCCCCATAGCCAGAATTTATGCCACCATCACCTCCATTCCATTCTGCCTTCGGCAGACCACCTCTCGGAATCACCTTCCGTGGGTGGCACTCGCGGAGCTCGTTGACCCACGGCTAAAATCTTTAAAGCCTCCGGCTTTGGAAGAGTGAATTTGCATTAGATAAGAGAAAATGCCAGCACGACGGAATGGTCGTGAACTAACTAGCCAATCACCACAGCTGAACTCATATCCCCAGCTGGACTCATTACGCCAGCTGGGAATTCTCTGCTGGCTGGCTAGCCCGGAGGGCTATGGGACTTTAGCCGCGGGTAAGCGAGCTCAGCGAGCACAACCCGTGGATCGCCACCGCTATGACAGGGTTTCCCGAAGGGAAAATGGAAATGTATTGGGTCAAAAATGAGGCTAGAAAATGGAGGCGGCATCTAACTCACCTCACTATCATTTCCTTCAGCTTAGCTGGCCGATGAGCTTAGCAAAAACCAGCTCGCAAACTTGTTTTTTGAACTCGGCGCGACCTTGCGGAAAACATGCAAGCTGCGTTTGTGTTGGCTGGCCGGCGATGGCTAACGCGACCCAAACCGTCCCGACGGGTTTATCTGCGGTTCCACCAGTTGGGCCAGCTATGCCGGTGACGGCGATGGCAAAATCAGCCGCGGCATTTTTCAACCCACCTTCTGCCATGGCCTTGGCCACTGGCTCGCTCACCGCGCCGTGAGTTTCTAGCAAATCAGCGGGCACACCAACAAGCTGCGATTTTGCTTCGTTAGAATAGGTCACCCAGCCGTGAGTGAATACTGCAGAGGCGCCTGAAACGTCAGTAATGCGTGCGGCTATCAGGCCGCCAGTACAGCTCTCAACGGTAGCCACAGACAGACCTAAGCTGGCTAGCTTATTAACCAGCTGAACTTCTAACTCATCCGAACCCAATGATGCCTCACTATTACTCATCTGACGTAAATATTTACTTTAAAAGACTAATTGCCAGCTAGATAAAAACCACCCACCCAGCAACAAAAAAAATCCAGCCGATTGGCTGGATTTGATCAAATAAATCACTTACTCCGCGGCGGCTTCAGTTTGCCACTCCACTTCTGGAGCATCACCCCAAAGGTCTTCGAGTCCGTAGAGCTCGCGCATTTCTTCATGCATCACGTGCACCATGACGTCGATGAAATCGAGCACCACCCAGCGGGCGTCGCCTTGACCGTCAACAAATGCTGGCTTTGAGTTATATTCTTCGAGAATGTGTTTCTCGATATCACGAATCACCGCGCGCAGATGCGGCATCGAGTTTCCTGAACAAACTACCATGTAGTCAGTCAGGGTGGAAATTCCGCTCACATCGAGGACCTTAACATCCTCTGCCTGAATTGCATCAGCTTCTCGGGCACATGCCAGCGCCAACTCTAATCCTTCAATCGCCATATAATTTTTTTGTAAAAGTGTGTATCGCTCTGAGGCGATGATCCCCTAGAGATAACACGCCCAACCAGCTAGCGCAACCGTAGCTTTAGGGAATTCTCAGGGTTCAGCTAACTGGCTTATACCATTCTCCCAGCTAGCTTAGGCATCTTTGCGCATCGGTCGCACGCTGATATCATGTTTGGCAAAATAAGCCTTAGCTTCAGCTACGGTGTGCTGGCCAAAGTGGAAAATACTCGCCGCGAGCACGGCGTCTGCTTTGCCCTCTTTGAGAACATCCACCATGTGCTGCAGATTTCCCGCGCCGCCACTGGCGATCACTGGGATGCCCACCGCTTCACTCACCGTGCGAGTCAGCTCGATGTCGTAGCCATCTTTGGTGCCATCGGCATCCATGCTGGTGAGCAGGATTTCTCCAGCGCCGCGGTTATAGACTTCTTTCGCCCACTCGATAACATCTAAGCCCACTGGCTTGCGGCCACCGTGGGTATAAACGCCCCACTTGCCGTTGCCCTCGCGCTTAGCGTCAATCGCCACCACGATGCATTGGTTGCCGTAAGCATTAGCACCGGCGTCTACCAGCTCAGGGTTGAGCACAGCAGCAGAGTTCATGCTCACTTTATCCGCGCCAGCTAGCAGCATTTCGCGCACGTCTTTCACGGTACGGATACCACCACCAACAGTGAGCGGGATGAAACATTTCTCAGCGGTGCGGCGGACTACATCCACCATCGTATTGCGCTCATCAGATGAGGCGGTGATATCGAGAAATACCAGCTCGTCGGCTTCTTGATCGTTGTAGGCAATGGCAGATTCTACCGGGTCGCCAGCATCGCGCAGGTCGACAAAGTTAGTGCCTTTGACCACGCGGCCGTCAGTAACATCGAGACAAGGAATGATTCGCTTCGCAAGCATGCTGGGTATTTAGGAACGGAATCGCTAGGGTGCAAGATCAATTCATGCCCCAAGCACCTAACGCCATTGATTTTGCCCGTTTTTCCAGCTGATAGAGGTATTTTTTCTGATCACTGGCAGATTTGCCATCCGCCATCGTCGCCCCTTTGGTATGGATGCGCACCAGCCCATTTTTCACCAAATACTCGTGCAGGTAGTGAGTTTTGCCATCCAGCTGGATTTGCACAAAAGCATATTTGCGATCTGGCCCGTAAACATTCTCCCAGCGCGTCAACACCGTAAATGGGTTTTCAGCTAGCAGCTCAAGCACCTGCTTTTTCGCCTCGCGCCCCAGCTGGGTTGCCTGTTTGTCAGTGATAGAAAAATACCGCGCCTGATCTGCGATGCGTTTGTGGTTATTATTGCCGTCG
Source organism: Persicirhabdus sediminis (assembly GCF_016595495.1). Classification (GTDB taxonomy): domain Bacteria; phylum Verrucomicrobiota; class Verrucomicrobiia; order Verrucomicrobiales; family Akkermansiaceae; genus Persicirhabdus; species Persicirhabdus sediminis. The sequence goes on along the minus strand of NZ_JAENIM010000016.1, from coordinate 78,754 downwards.
CGGTAGCTTTTGAATTCGCTCTCTGCTGTATCCACAAAATACAGCCGGAACATGGTTTTTTCACCCCCGTGAGCGACCAGAAAACTATCTCCATCATTGTGTCGATGGTTTACTAGCTGGCAGTTTTGCAGCACGTCGTAGTCGCCTATTTTTCCAGCTGGCCCACCACTCCCAGCCACAGCTCCACTACCAGCTGACGACGTCGAATCATTACCACTCAAGAAATCGCTACCATTTTGGCTCAACCAATTCACTGCAGCAAATAGCACCACAAGCAAAACCACCCAGCGAGGAATCGACTTCTTTTTGTTGGCAGACATGCCCCACACATAAACCATCGTTCCACACCCCGCCAGATTGTTTTTTGCACTCTAGCTAGAGAACAAGTGCAGAGGACAAGCCTCCACTAGCTACACCTTTTCACACTTGAAATCAGCACCAGAAACGATAATGTATCATCATGATTTCGGATGAGCTCAAAACCAAAGTGAAAAGCCTCTCCGACAAAGAGAGATCAGCTCTATCTACCTACATTACATAGCTCAAGCTTGAGGAAGACTCCGAATACTGGGCAGTAATTCGTGAAAGAACTGACTCCTACGGCCCCTCAACAACAATTAAGATAGAAGACTTGTAGCACTTTAGAAATGCCGTCTGACTATCGAGTTTTAGTAGATCTAGCTTGTTTATTCCAGCTGCCAAAAACTGGCCAGAGAAGGGATGAGATCATTGGATCTCGCCAAGATCTAAGTCACACATTTCACCTTCAAGGAGACTTCCAGGTCTGCGACCATGAGACCTTACGCGCCTTCGAAGTTTCGCTCATTGCAGGCTATGTGATTACATGGTGGGTTGATGCCCCTGTGAAGAGAGTTGCATTGTAGACATCCGGCGCAGGCCAGCTGGCACTCAGCATAGATGACGGCGCTGGCTCCGTGAAACCGCAAACTGATCTCACTAACGGCTGGTTTGTTTACGCAGAAAATGCTGACCAGATCTGGTATTGCAACGGCAGTGACCTCTCAGTGCTGAAATTTGAAGAAAAGCTAACAAAAAACAGCTCTGTACTCATTGACTCTTCACTCATCCCAACGATCCCACAGAAGGTATTAAGCCATGCACCAAAAGAACTGATGGAAAAAATCTCCTCCGCACAAGAGGCAACAACCACTCACTAAGCAGCTAGCTCAGCCTCCAGCTAGAGAATAAGCTAGCCACGCATATATCAGCCGCTCACCATCGTGGCAGCATGAACAAATTCCACCACCTCATTGGATCCATCATCTTGCTACTCGCTTCATGTGAAGGGCTGTTCATGCCGAAGGATTACAAGAATTACGAAGAATGGGCTCAAGTCGAAGATTACATTATTGGCTCTGAATACAAAATTTCCTTAGTCGACGGCAAAACTCCAACACGCTTGCAACATGGAAAGATGGTCACAGTTGTTCCTTTAGTTGTTATACCAGCTGGAAAACATGTTTTGACCGTCATCCCATTTGACTCAATAAATCCAAATAAAAAGCTGGCCGAAAGCACAGAGCTATCCGTCACCATCAATAAAAGCGGTCACTATAGATTAAAGACCGTTGATGGCGCTCCAACATTGATTGACCTATCTGATGAGCCCAGGCGGTAGATAAATTAATGAGCCAGCAACATAAGAAATAGCTGGCGCCAGTGAATTGAGTCAAATTCGCCATTCTCAGCTCGCCATTCTCTATTCTACAGCTTGTGCCTTGACCGCGGCAGCTGGCTGGGACAGCATGCCGCGCAGACCGATTCACTAATTTATGTTCGACCTCTTTACACCCAAATGGAAAAAAGAAGCTGCCTTGCTCGTCAAGGGCGGCCAGAAATTCCTCAACTACAAACGCGACTTGCTGAGCAGCGATCGCGTTGACGAAATCGTCTCACGCATTGATGACCTGAAAAAGACCATCAAAGCAGGTGACAAAGAGGCCTGTGAAGAAGCTGGCAAGCAGCTGCGAGCGACCTGCGAAAATGCGCTTCCACGCTACAAAGCACCATCTGCGGTGGCGGAAAACGTCGAAGTCTTTTTTGTCGCCATCGTCATTGCGCTGGGCATCCGCGCGTATTACCTGCAGCCATTCAAAATCCCAACTGGCTCGATGCAGCCAACGCTGAATGGTATCGTTGGCCACCCGACGGACTCTACTGATGAATTTCCAGCTTTGCCGATGCAGTGGGCACAAAAAGCCACTCACGGGCGCAACTACGTCGACCTCGTTCTCGACAGCGACAAAACATTGCGTTCGCAAAATCCTATCGTGGAAAGCCCCTTCATGCATTTCTTCACCCGTACCAAGATTCACTTTACAGATGGCACTAGCCTAACATTTCCGGGACCCAAGTCAGCTCTAATGCGCGATTTTGGTTTTGCTGATCTGGTGAAATCACCAAACACACAAGAAGAAGCGATGCGTTATGGGTTTGAGCATCAGCAGAAGAAAACCAAGATAGCCAAAACTGTCACGCCGACGGGAAAAACCATCGAAGCCTTTTACAATATCGAGCTGAAAAAAGGCACGGTGATCGCGCGCGGTCACATCGATACTGGTGATCTCGTTCTGGTGGATAAATTCTCCTACCACTTCCGCACGCCAACTCGCGGCGAGGTATTTGTTTTTGATACCCGTAATATTGAAAAAATCCACCAGCAAGCTCGCTCGACTGGATCGCCAGCTGGCTCACATTACATCAAACGCCTGTGCGGTGTCCCCGGTGACTCACTCCAGCTGAAAGCTGGTGACGACTACGATGATGACAAACAAAATGGCGCCATGCTTTACATCAATGGTGAGCTCGCCAGTGAGTCTGGTATTCAAAAGGTCATGAGCAATGAAAATGGCTACCACCGCTACCAGCTGAATGGTCATCTTGCTGCAGGTCGCACATTTAAAGCTCGCAAATCTGACACCCCTGGTTTTAACGAATACATCGCCCTCGGCGACAACTCATACAATTCATTCGACTCCCGCGGATGGGGCACTGTGAAGGAATACAACCTGATCGGCCCAGCAGCCATTTCACTATGGCCATTTGGCTCAGGCCATTGGGGGTTCATCAAATAAACTCAGCTACAAATCAACACCTTGTCAGAAGTCGACAACATCACTCAGAAGGCCAAGTCTAACTTGGCCTTCGCCTTCATCTGCCTACCGCGCAAACGCCGCGAGGACATGGTGAAATTCTATGCATTCTGCCGCGTCATCGACGACCTCGCAGATTCGCACGAACTCACCATTGAAGAAAAACAAACTGGTTTCGCCCGCTGGAAAGATGGGCTCGCCAATGGCTTCAAAAAAGCTGATGCCGTGGAGCAAGCAGTCATCGAGCTGCAAGCTGACTACGACATCCCTACTGAGTTATTTTTAGAAATCATCGCCGGCTGCGAGTCTGACCTGCAGCCACAGCGGTTCGAAACTTGGGACGACCTGTCCCAATATACCTACAAAGTCGCCTGTGCGGTTGGCTTGATTTCCATCCGCATCTTCGGCTGCGTGCACGAGCAGTCGGAAAAATACGCCATCGCTCTGGGCCACGCTCTCCAGCTAACCAATATCTTGCGCGACGTCGGTGAAGATCTGGAAAACGAAGATCGCATCTACCTGCCGCTCGCCGAGCTAGAAGCCTTCGGTTATACCGAGCAGGACTTGAGAAATCGCATTTACGACCATCGCTTTGTCGCCGCCATGGACCATCTGGCCGAGCGCGCCGAAGGGTTTTACCGCGAATCGCTCGACTCCATGCATCCAGTGGACCACAAAGCACTGAAATCAGCTGAGGCTATGAGCGGCATTTACCACGCCATCCTCGAGAAGATGAGGGATGATAAATTCCGTGTTTTCGAAAAACGCTACAAGCTCAGCAAACTGCGGAAAATTCTTATCCTCATCGCCAGCATGATGACACATTCGAATCAATATCGCTAACTTTCCAGCTGCTGATTTTCCCAGCAAAAGCCATTCAGCCTCACCGGCTTCCAGCTGATAGCTATTTCTGCTAACAGCTTCACGCGCAGGAATTAAAGATGTATTTTTCTCCAGAAAAAACAGACGTCCAACCACTACATCTTGCGCAGATAATTTTTGATCACGCTAAATATTGACATTCACAAGATATGCGGCAAATCATGAACTTCCCTTCGGGGATGAATTTCGCCATCCCACGGCACCAATAAATATCCACCATGAGTACTGTAAACGCGACAGCAGATAAGAAAGAAAACAAGCAAGGCAAAGGCCTTAGCTTTGAGCGTGTCTTCAGCCAGCAAGGCACTCACCCATTCGACGAGCTCGAATGGGAGAAACGTGAAGTAGCCATCACTGGCGACGACGGAGATGCTGTCTTCGAGCAGAAAGACGTTGAAGTACCAAAAGGCTGGAGTGAACTCGCCAGCAAAATTGCCGTTTCTAAATATTTCTACGGCGACATCCAGCGCGGCACCGTGCCTACTGAAGGCGGTCGCGAGAGCAGCATGCGCCAGCTCATGGAGCGTGTCTGCCGCACACTAGCTGACTGGGGCCACGACGACGGCTACTTTGCCAGCAAAGAAGATGCCGATACTTTCTACAGCGAGCTCGTGTGGCTGTGCATCAACCAGTTTGGCGCATTCAACAGCCCAGTATGGTTCAACGTTGGCCTCCACCACCTCTACGGCGTGGGCAAAGACGGCGACCTCGGTAACTACGTTTACAACCCAGAAACCAAAAAAGCTGAGCGCGCACGCAGCCAGTACAAATACCCGCAAGGCAGCGCCTGTTTCATCCAGTCTGTAGAAGACAACATGGAAGACATCATGCGCCTGGCGAAGAGCGAGGCCATGCTTTTCAAATACGGCAGCGGCACCGGCAGTGACCTTTCTACCCTACGCAGTACTCGTGAAAAACTGAGCGGCGGCGGCCGCCCAAGTGGACCACTTTCATTCCTCAAAGTCTTTGACCAGATCGCAGACGTGGTCAAGAGCGGCGGCAAAACTCGCCGTGCAGCCAAGATGAACACCCTCAAAGACTGGCACCCAGACATTGAAGAGTTCATCGTTGCCAAGACTCTGGAAGAGAAAAAAGCTTGGGCATTGATCGACGCTGGCTACGGCGGAGCCTACAACTGCGAAGCTTACGGCGCAGTGATGTTCCAAAACGAAAACCTCACCGTGCGCGCTAGCGACGAGTTCCTCGACGCAGCTGAACGTGGTGGCGAATGGTGGACACGCACCGTCACCGACGGCAAGAAGTGTGAGAAAAAAGACGCCAAAGCATTGCTCAAGGCGATCGCCAAAGGCACCCATATCTGTGGTGACCCAGGCATGCAGTACGACTCAACCATTCACAAATGGCACACCTGCAAATCATCTGGCCGCCAGAACTCAACCAACCCGTGTTCTGAGTACTTGTTCCTCGACAATACCGCCTGCAACCTCGCTTCTCTCAACCTGATGAAGTTTAAGAAGGCCGACGGTGAGTTTGACCTCGAGCGCTTCAAATCTGCCGTGCGTATCTTCATTACCGCGCAGGATATTTTGGTCGACCGCAGCAGCTACCCGACCGCTGAAATTTCAGAAAACAGCCACGTATTCCGCACACTCGGACTTGGCTACGCCAACCTCGGCTCACTCATCATGAGTTACGGATTTGGTTACGACAGTGACGAAGCTCGTGGCATCGCCGGAGCCATCACCGCTGTGATGACTGGCCAAGCTTACCAGCACAGTGCGGTTATGGCGGAGAAATTTGGTGCCTTCGAAGGTTACCACAACGCCGCATACGGAAAATTCCAGAACCCAGAAAATCCTGATAACGTCGAGAGCATGCGTGAAGTCATGCACTTGCACCGCAATGAGATCAACAACATCCACGTCACAGCTGGATTCGAGCACCTCGTAGACGACGCACGCAAACTCTGGGACGACGCCATCACCACGGGTGACGCCAGCGGCTACCGCAACGCCCAAGTAACTGTGCTCGCACCAACAGGAACTATCGGCTTCCTCATGGACTGCGATACTACTGGCATCGAGCCAGACATCGCGCTGGTGAAATACAAACTTCTAGCTGGCGGCGGCATGCTCAAGCTAGTCAACCGCACCGTGCCTGAAGCGCTTACTAAGCTCGGCTACGACGACGAGACTCAAGCAAAAGTCATCGCTCACATCGAGGAGTTTGACACTGTGGAAGATGCTATCGATCCAGACACCGGCGAATGCCTAGCAGCTAGCCCACTCAAGCCTGAGCACATGTCTGTATTTGACTGCGCATTCTCACCACGTTGTGGTTCACGCAGCCTCAGCTACATGGGCCACCTGCGCATGATGGCAGCTGCTCAGCCATTCCTCAGCGGTGCTATTTCTAAGACCGTCAACATGCCAGAAGAGGCCTCTGTAGACGAAATCATGCAGACATACATCGAAGCATGGAAAATGGGCCTCAAATGTGTAGCCATCTATCGTGACGGCTCCAAGCGCTCAGCTCCAGTGGTTACTGATAAGAAAAAACATGGCCCTAGCAGCGGTGAAGATTCAGAAACACTGCAGATCGAACTGCTCGACAAAATCGACGGCCTGCAAGGTGAAGTTGACCGCCTCAAGCCGCTCGCTGAGCAGCCAACACGCCGTCACCTCTCCGACACCCGCACCTCTCTAACGCATAAGTTTGAGATCGCAGGTCACGAAGGTTACCTGATGGTGGGTCACTACGAAAATGGCGACCCAGGCGAAGTCTTCATCCAGATGTCTAAAGAAGGATCTACCATCGGTGGACTGATGGACACCGTGGCGACACTAACATCACTAGCGCTGCAGTACGGTGTACCTCTTGAAGATCTGGTTAACAAATTCGCCTATCAGAGATTTGAGCCTAGCGGATTCACTAAGAACCCAGACATCCGCAACGCCACCAGTATCATTGACTACGTCTTCCGCTGGCTCGGCTGCCAATACATCGCTGGCTACAAGGAAGCTACCGCACCAGGCGGCAGCACCCCTACTCTACCTGGCATCGAAGAGATCGAAAAAAAGGCAGTCAACCGCCCAGTTAGCGACCTCGCCGTGCAGAGCTCAGCAAAAGTTCCAGCTAACAAAGTAGACGACAACCACCCAGATCGTCTCAAGCGCGCCTTCGCCAATGTTTACATGGACACACCGTGTTCTAACTGCGGCAGCTACAAGGTCATCCGTGCTGGCGCATGTGGATGCTGCACCGAGTGTGGCACCAGCCAAGGATGCAGCTAAGCTGATCTAGCAGCTGGCTAAAACCTAGCCAGCTAACAAACAATCACTAAGAGTCTGAGGTCTTTCACCTCAGGCTCTTTTTTTTCGCTATGCTTAGCCAGCTAGAAAATTAGAAGCCATCGCTGAATACGACATTGAACACGCAGCTTAAAACTAACGAGTACACCCAGCTAGATTAGCAAGCACGGCTAGGATTTATCGTAGCGCACCTTTTTGCGTGGTTTTTCCTTTGGCAGCGCATCATTGCCAGCTCCCCCGTCACGTTTCTCCAATTCTTTGATTTGGTCGCGCAAGTGAGCAGCTTTTTCGAATTCGAGTTTGGCTGAAGCCTCTAGCATTTGCTCACGCAGCTCAGCCATCAATGCAAAGGCATCGAAGTCGGCAGCATCTTCCGCTACCATTCCAGTCGCTAGGTTCTTGACCTTTTCCTGGTAGTTAGGGTGGTGTAGACTTTCCTGCACTGGGCGCACCACACTCTTCGGCGTGATCCCGTGGGTCAGATTGTATGCCACTTGTTTTTCGCGACGGTACTTACTAACGTCTAGCAGCGCTTGGATAGAATCTGTGATTTTATCACAAAAGAGAACACACTCGCCACGCTCGTGACGAGCTGCTCGCCCAGCGGTTTGGATCAAGCTCGTTTCATTACGCAGGAATCCTTCTTTGTCAGCATCAAGAATACAAACTAGCGAAACCTCTGGTAGATCTAAGCCCTCTCGCAGCAAGTTGATGCCAACTAGCACATCAATCTCAGCGGCTCGTAAAGCACGCAAAATTTCTACTCGTTCGACGGTATCCACATCGGCATGAATGTAGCGAACTTTTAGACCCGTCCCCTGAAGGTACTCGGTCAGATCTTCAGCTGTCTTTTTTGTCAGCGTCGTAACGAGAACACGTTCATTAACAGCCACCCTGTCTCTGCAAAGCTCGATGGTCGAGTCGATCTGGCCAGCGAGTGGTTTCATTGTAATGATAGGATCTAGCAAACCCGTTGGGCGAATGATTTGCTCAACCACCAAGGTCTGCCCACGACTGCTAACATCAAAGGCATCTATCGTCTCGTCTGATGGGCTAATGCGGATATTTTGTTTGATCTGGCGCAGTGCGGCGTTAGCTGATAGCTCGCCACGCTTCCACGGAATGAACTTCTTGTTATCTGAGCGCGAGTTCATCAACTCAAATGGACCTGGAGTCGCTGACACATAGACACGGTTGCCTGTGGCGCGCATGTATTCCTCGAATCGCAGTGGTCGGTTATCTAATGCACTCGGCAGCCGGAACCCATGATCAACCAGCACGGTTTTACGGCTTTTATCACCCTCGTACATGCCGCCAATTTGCGGTACCGACACGTGACTCTCGTCTACCAATAACAAAAAGTCATCAGGAAAGAAGTCTAGCAATGTATATGGAGTTGCGCCCGGCCTTCTCCCAGTTAGGTGGCGCGAGTAATTTTCAATCCCCTGGCAAAACCCCATTTCCTGCATCATCTCGATGTCGTACTCAGTGCGCATACGCAATCGCTGAGCCTCCACTAACTGGTCATTTTTTTCAAACCACTTCACCCGCTCTTCCATCTCCTTGCGGATCAAGACAATCGCCTTCTTAATCTTATCAGCTGAGGTGACAAATTGTTTGGCTGGAAAAAATGTGTGATCATTAAGTTTGTCACACTGCGCACCCGTGGTGGCATTGACTTCGCTAATTCTATCAATTTCATCACCAAAGAATTCTACTCTAATCGCGGTATCTTCTAGGTAAGCTGGCCGCACCTCTACCACATCTCCACGTACACGAAATTGGCCGCGCTCAAAGGCAATATCATTGCGCTCAAACAAAAGCCCAACAAGTCGCTCAAGAAAGCTTTCGCGGTCCATAGTCTGACCCACTTGCACCGGCAACATCATGCCTTCGTAATCTTCTGGAGAACCCAAACCGTAGATGCAGCTCACCGAGGCGATGACTATCACATCTTTCCTTGTTAGTAATGAGCCCATGGCGCTCAAGCGCAGCCGCTCGATCTCATCATTAATCGCGCTGTCCTTTTCAATGTAGGTATCCGTGCGCGGAATATACGCCTCTGGCTGGTAATAATCGAAGTAACTAACGAAGTACTCAACCGCGTTGTTAGGAAAGAAATTTTTAAACTCTGAGTACAGCTGGGCAGCTAGCGTTTTGTTATGGCTCATGATCAGCGTCGGCTTCCCCACCTGCTGAATCAAGTTTGCCATGCTGAATGTTTTACCAGACCCCGTCACGCCCATCAGCGTTTGGTGTTGGTTTCCAGCCGCTAAGGATTTTACCAATTTACCAATCGCCTGCGCTTGATCGCCTTGTGGTTGATAGTCACTCTGTAGCTCAAATCTCATGATCTGAGTGAACCATGTCACCATCTCGCCAGCTGGGCAAGTGATACACCTGCAAATCTACAGTATCACTTTTGCTTCGCAAAACGCCCATTTCTCGCTATTAAAGTTCACGGACAATGAAAGCCTTAGTCACATCCATTTCCATCTGGCTGATGGTAGCTGCTGGTCAGGCAGGCATAAGCTTGCAAGATCAACTCAATGAAGCTCACGAGCAATTTGTGAGTGATGTTCAGGAGCGCAACCTCGCGGCACGTTTTAAGGTCTTTGAGGCCCCGCCAAAAGCGCGTGAAATTGCCGAAGAAGCTCAAGAATGGCAAGACAACGAGCACCCGTGGCGCCGTGGCATCACCGCTGATATTTTCTATATTGGCCAGAAGCCATTTCGCGGCAAAGGTAAAGATTACTCCAAAAGTGCTTGGGATCCAAACTGGCAAGAAAACTACGGCGGAGTCGACCACCCGGTTTTTCGCAAGGGCTATGCGCCGCGTGATTTCATCCCCAAGAGCAATCCATTTTATATCGCACTGCCATACAATGACCTACTAGCTAACGGAGCACGCTGCCCCTACGCCGCTGAAGCGGTGCCGTGGTTCTGGAAGGTTCAACATACCGAGGGGAAATCAGTCTGCCAAAACCGCTGGGTCGCGCTGCATTATCGCGGCAAAGTTTGTTACGCTCAATGGCAAGACGTCGGCCCCTATGCTGAGGACGACTGGGCTTATGTATTTAAAGCTCGTTATCCAGCGCTACGCCTCGCCAGCTCACCAGCCGCCATTCAGGTCAGCCCAGCGGTGCGCGATTACCTAGGCATGCAGAAAAATTCACGTATCAGCTGGAAATTCATCGAAGAATACGAGGTCATCAAAGGCCCGTGGCTCGACTGGAAACTTCCAGGCATGTAATTTGCTAGTTAGCGCAGATGGCAATTCAGCAAGCATGAGCTCATAGCTGGTTTGACACTTTGACATTCCCTTGCACCTCACAGACGTTTAATCAATCGCCCCCCCAAGGCAATCAATTCAACTACAGTGAATTAATCAGCCAGCCAGCAAAATAAGGCCACATATTGAATGGCGAATTAGGCTTAATACTAGCGACTCAGTAAACAATAGCTTTATTTCGTGAATAACCCTCAATCGTTTGACCGTAAGCGTTTCAAGAATAGGTTTGCTCCGCCATGCACCACGATCTTAAAACGGTTAAGATGAAAGCCGCAATTACCTACGGAATAATTGCCCCCATCCTCATTGCTACAGCAGTCGCTGATAATATCCCGACTGGCCAACTACTTCTGAACGCACGTCAGACAGCAGGAGGTTCCATCCCCATCGTTTCCTGGGATGTCCAATACCCAACAGACCCTAAAATCGATGAGCAAAATCAGCTCATCGCCTCTGAAGACAGCTTACTAGAAGTTAGAGCCATTGGTTCTAACTACTGGAATGGTGAGAATCAGATTCAACTTAAGATAAATACTGAAAAAAGAGAACAGCTCATTTTTAGCGGTCTCTCTAAAGAATTTGTCACCACCGAAGAGCCTCTATTCAGCACCACTGTGGCCGCTGGCCAGAAAATCAACTTTGGCATGATGGGACTCAGCGAAGAGTCAGGCAGCTACTTCCGTTGGACAAATACACCACTGGATAACCCTGATCATTCCTTTGCAGTACTTCGCAATGGTGATGAATTCCCAGCTGTCACGCCTATGGCTCGCAATGGACAAGTAACTAACTACTTGCACCCATATATTGACAAGGAAACAGGCCGCGTAAGCATCGGCCCAGCTGACGTTCTCTTTGTTGTTGAGCTAGATAGAAGATTCACATTCGAGCAGTCAGGTGACCCAGCTGATAAAGGTTACGACATGCTAGACATGGTCTTCTTAGTTTCTTTCAAGTAACAGACAACCTCATTGTCCCTACATGAAATCTATCATCTATGCGGGTGCCTTGGTATTGGCATCTATCCCAAGCTATGTGTTTGCTTCTGAGCTCCCTAGACGCTCACAACTGAGCATCATGGAGACTTCAGAAATACTCAGTAACGGATCTACCTGGACCATCGTGCCAAAGGGATCCCTGCTGCACGTACCTGAGTACCTGAAAAAAAATGTGTTAAGCAAACCGCAAGGCGAACTTGTTGATTGGCAAACATTCACATCTACAAACCGAAGTTTAGTGCGCGCTGAGGAAATCAGCTACGAACAAGCAAAAGGTAACATCGCCATCGCCGAAGACCGCCAAGAACTCTTCGAGATGCAGCGCGTAATCGTTGTCGCCACCAATGCTGGCAGGCCAATTGAAGTTAAACCCCTCAAACAAAATACCGAGGATAACAACCATCAGTAATGAAAACGAATTTCGCTAAATTAAGCCTACTAGCCTGCACATTTCTCGCAGCTATTTACCAGCCAGTTCAGGCGCAAGCCAATATGAACAATGGTAACGGCAATGGAAATAACAAGAATTACCAAAACTTCATCCGCGAAGTACCGGTAGACGAAACCCTACCAATCGCCTACTGGGAAACCAAACAGCAACGTGGTACCGATGATGCGCAAAATCCAGTGTATGAAGGTGGAACCGTATTTGAGCTCCATTGCATAGAAAAAAACGGCAATGGTTCATGGATGCTAGACCACAAATTCATCGATGCAGTGGTCCCTTCTATCGAATACTCGGTCTACAGCCCTGACCCATACAACCCACATCCTTACGACCCCTCTGATCTTAGTCGCGGCGGTTCAGAAATGCGTACTCGAGCAGATCTTGGATATTCTATCGTCATCGACGTTGAGGGACTTGTTCCATATACAGACGATGACGCGACTCTCGTGACTAGTAATGTAATCAAACATCACGAATACGACAAAAACCCTCCAGGTAAAAAGCGAGAAGAAGTCAGCGCTATCGGCATCAGCCAAGACGGTAGCTATGAAGATGATTTCACAGGAGCGGTCAATATTGCAGCAAGCCCGCAGGACCAAGCTGACGGATGGGAGTACATCACCGTCTACTCGATCCCGCTGAAATATAATGGCAACAACGGCCACGGTAATAATACTGGTGGCTGGGACCCTAGTAACCCAGGGAATAAACCACCGCCAGAAGGTAATGACCCAACTATTGATGACGAAATTATTAAAAACGTCCTACTCAATAAGCTAGGTGAGGAAGAAATCCTCAATACTGTGACCATGCGGGTATTCCCAATGCCAACAGCTGCTATTTCAGGACTAGAAGCGACATCTTCGTACTCTAGCGTTGAACTGCCTCAGGTCACTGTAGACTACAACAAGCTCTATCCGGGAAGTGATACCTATACGATCATCCGCAAAGATGGGCAGCCATTTAACCCTAGCGTAGAAAACGGAATTCTCGTCAAAACAGTACAAACTGATAGTGAGCCAATTTCCACCAGCAATATAATTCAGGATCTAGGAGCCTACGCTACTAGCGGTGGCCACTGGCACATCGAAGTCTATCATAGTTCTCCAGTAAAATCTGAACCAGAGCTGCTAGCTAGCGAAAGATTCTACATTTATCCAAGGATCAAGGTGAATGCCGACATCAATGGCATACAATAAAACCTAGTTACAAAACTAACTGACTGACGATGATAATGCAACGCTCCCACCAATATCAAACAAGTCAAAATGGGTACGCCGTCATGCTTTCTGTTGTTAGCATGGGCGTACTCATCATGGGCGTAATGTTCATGAACTATAAGTTCACGAACACCATGAATGACGTTTCTAAAGAAACCCACCTGCGCTTAGACTATAGCGATAAAGAGGATGCCTTTCTACGTGCCCTAGTTCACATCGTTCCTGAACGAGCGCAGAAAGCGATGATGGACGGTTCTGGAGCTGGCAACTCACCTGTCACGGATATTTCTTGGGCGTCAATTTTTGAGTCTGCCATTCAACAAGCTAACGCAGAGAGCTCACTAACTGGAATTGTAGCTAGTATCAAAAATGATAGCCAGATCATTGGCAACAGCGGTGACACTGACAATTCTTTCCTAACTAGTATTCACGGGCTAACCAACGCCGGGCTAAATAATGGCAAATATGTCTTTGTTGAACCTAGCAGCAAAGTAGATACACCTCAGCCAGTAAGCTATAGTAATGCAGCACTGAGCCCTGGCCACGACCTCGAGGCTCCTGTTATCTGCCTAAGTAAAGGATACTTCGATGGTAATTCTTTTAATCAATACACACTAACGCCCTACCCTAACATACAATTTGGATATTCTAAACCAGGCGAGCTAATCCTAGCCAAACACAACTGGTGGGCATTTGCCGTCGATTTTGCATCTGTAGACAGCGACAATACCAAGCTTGGAAGTACAACCAAGCACTACATGATATCGCTGTACGAAATCCCCTCACAGCTCCCCATTTCAGCTGATGCTTTCATGAAGATGGGACAGCATGATAACAACAGCAACTGGGGTGAGAATAATATCAACATCGAGGGCCGAATCTTTGCATCCGAAGTACGCCAGGCTGCCGCAGGAACACAAGTAGATGGCATCGCAACAAGACGTGGCGGTGAAATCTCAGATATGAGCGACATCACGGGTATTGATCTAGCGCAGATGTCTCGCGAAGACTTCAATAACAAAAATGCTAACATCTACTCAAATGAGGAGAATTTCTTCCCCATCTCTCGCTCATCTGACTCCGGTAAAGTTAACTTCATCCCCATAAATAGAGGGATCGACTTCTTCAAGTATCACGGCAACTACAATAATAACGGAACATCATTTTCACCAACGGCATGGGACGACTATTCACGTGGTGCTAGACAGTGCTCCCTGACAATCGAAATTGTTAGCACCTACCCACACCAAGGATCCACTAGTGTTGACGGCATCTGCATCACAGCTACCCAGCTTGGAGGTAGTCAACGCAGCCTGTACTATCTGCGGCCAACACACCCACTCGTTGGCTCGCAAGCACACTACCGTGCGTGGAATTTTAATGATGAATCTTTCCCAATCCAACCGCGTACCGTGAGCGCTACCAAACAAGGTGCCATTGCTCTAGATCTAAGCAAACTTCCAACATTCCTAGCAGCTGAGTCATTTGCGCCAGAATTGAATAACACCATTCACGTCACTCATAGAGCTAGCGATGACAATAACTTCTATGTTAGCGAAGAAAACTTCAAATTTCCCCCAGATGACAATGATGTTGCATTAATCATCGAGGGGGCAGACGACATGACTCAGCACTACTCTCATGGCTTCGCCCTAGTTTCTAACTTACGAACCTTCTTTGACAGCAATCTAAACTTCACATCTCATGCCGATGGCACCTATCCAGCTGTAGCCATCTTCTCACCAGAGCAACGTTATGGAGCTGAAGATGTAGACGTTGGTATCGAGCTGCGCGGACGTGTTAGTATGATCAGTAGCGATGCTGATAAGGAAATTGCTCCGCTAGATTTAAAATCTGCTTCAGGTGAAATCTTCACCAGCGAATTAGAGATCGATCTCAAACCAATGAAGAGACTCGATGACCTGCCGCCAATCCACTTCATTAATTGGCTAGTAGTCGTCTCTGAAATATAAAGCCTGCCACCTAGAACATCTAACGACCGCCAGCTAGAACCTGGTTGTAGATGTTCTGGTTGCGGTAGATGACGGTGAATTTGGCAGCGGATTTTCTGCGTAGTAAGTCCTCAACTTTTGTCATCATCACAATCAAACTCAGCCCGTCAATCGGCTGAATGCGATAGGAATTTGATAGATAGCGGAATTGATCCACCGTGCGGTCGCGCTCAGCGTCGGGAACAAAGTTACCGTATTGCGCTGCGAGATCTTTTCTAACTTGGTTCAAATCACGCTCGACGGCTGCAGTGCTTTTCCCTTTGCCATCATATTGCACGCGCACCTCATAGAGCTTATCTTTGAGGTAATAAACCTCTAGCGAACTAGCTAAATGGGCTGGCAAATTACCGCTTTTCGAATTGATAATCACCTCACGAAGACGCTGATCTTTGGATGGGAACTTAACGCTAATTTCTAGCTTCTGCTCCTGAGCCCAGTGAATGACATGAGATGTGCCCTCGCCCCACTGCAATCCAAATGGCGGCGCTAAAATAGGAGCAGCAATGGCTGAACTAGCAGTGAGAAATACGCTGCCTATCAGAGCGGCTACAGGTTTATTCATCATCACGGCTTAAAGATATGACTACATCTTTGGCGGCAAAAGCATATGATCACCAGCAAACTCTGTCTGCGCCTTAGGCGGCTCATATTTAAGCTTCAACGGACGGAATGACTCATCGTGAGTATCCACGCGAAAATGTAATTCTGTGAGATCACGATTGGTTTCAGCCAATTGGCGCTGGAAGTTTGCTTGTCGTTGATCAAGGCGATCCATCAATGAAATCACTCTGTCTAATTTTTTGTCCAGCTCGGCAGCATAGGCCGCATCAACTTCACCCGAGGCAGCTACATTTTCCCCGCCATGACTAACCAACATCACCTGCTGCGATTGCGTAGCGGTAGTTGTAAAATCAGGCGATTCCCCCTCTAGCGGCATGGTGTTTTTATCTTGCAGCTGGAAATCACTAACCAATTCAGCTGATTGCCGGTGCGTCATAATGGCCACCACTAACATAGTGACAATCAAACTAGCACAAGTGAATACAAATGAACTCTTCATGGATTTGTAGCTGGTAAAGTGTCCAACAATGCCTGCAACTGATCAATCGCGCTATTCGCTTGTTTGCTAGCAGATTCTAATGATTTTTGATTTTTCTGAAGCATAGCTCCGACGGTTGAATGCTGAGCGTAACCTAACGCGGCATCATAACCTGGCTCAGAAACCGCCACACCACGACTCATCTCAGTGTCAGGGATGAGAATATAGGGTCTCACAGCTAGCTGGATGCGGTCATTTGATGATAATTTTACAGTCTCAGTATATTCAGGAACAATACTAGCCGCAGGAATCAATTTCCATCCTACTGGAGTTTTACTGAGTGGCTTAGGTGCCCATGGAGATAAAATTTCTAGATTCGGAGAGCGGCGATAATTTCCGCCACCTTCTAACTCGATAACCATTCGCGGTGTCTCCTGGACTTCATTCTCGTCAACATACGTCGGCAATGTTTCCTCTACCACTTCAGCCAGTGTATCTGTTGGATCGGAGAGCATGACGCTATCTTCATCAATTTCTACCACCTGTGGAGCCGTCTCAATTTCTTTCTCGTCAACCTCTTGAGCAAACGCAGATGAACTGGCTGCTAGAAATGCAATCGTCGCTAGAGAGAAAAGAGAGCCATTTACATCTATTAGATTCTTCATCATTCTGATTACTTAATGATTTCTACTTGTTCGTTTCCAGCTGGCAGCAAGTTAGCTTTCCCCCCTGTAATGGTCTGATTGAGGCTTGGGCTGTCAGCCCGCAGTGTATCCACAGGCATACTACTCTCAGCTAACATATTCCACTGAAGCATGATGGCGTCCCCCTCAGCCTTCAAACGGGCGATGTTGTTTTCATAAATTTGTAACCTGCGGAGAATCTCACGAGCCTTCCTGATATCATCAGCCGTCCAATGAAAACTCCGGCTATGGTAAAGAACCGGAACTTCTAGCATAATTTTCTGCTGGCTCCCATTGCCCCACTGAGCATTAAGCACATGTTGGACTTTGAGGTTAGTCGGCTCCCAGCCATCTTCTGGATTAGCATTTTTCACCTCGGGAGTGTCGATATCAACACTAGTAAGATCAACTGCCTTAGGGTGATTTGTCTTGGCTGGCTGCTCTTCTCCTACTTCAGTAACTTCTCTACCAGGAAGTACATTGGAGTTTGGAGACACATTAACAAGATCATCTTCAAAATCAAAATCCGCATCAGTTGCTGGCGGACTGGAGTAGTCCTGCTTATACATTTCCTGCTCCATCAACTCGTAGGGATCCACCGTCTGAGGAGATTGCTGTGTAACCATTGGAGCATTGTACACAGGCTTATTTAGATAAAGGATGAACAAAACCGCACTCAGTAACATGCTGGCTGAAAATAACCACGGAGGAATTCCGCCCATCTCCTTACGATAATTTGGTGCCGTTTGTCGAGGGGGCGTTGGTGTTAAAGTATCCGGTTTCATAAACTTGTGACGTTAATTATTTATCAGCTCACGCGTCGCTTGTCACTCCATCAAATGGCATAAAATTTGACTAGTGATTGATTATTCAGAAATCAACAAATCGATCTAGCCAGAACATAATCAATCAACCTACCAACCCTGATAATCAATAGCTTAAACCAAAAGCAATTGGCTATTTCGCAACAGCCGTCGCCCGCATGATTACTATCTGCGCCGAGCGTGGCGGAAAGGAGGTCAAAACCAGTTCATTTTCCGTCAAACTAAGCTGCCGAAGAATATTGCCATTAGCTGAAAATGCCTGCAAGCCAGGAGCTAAAGTTAGGTCGCCTGAATCATCAAGATGAGAAACACCATCTGCGCGGTAAACCTCGTAACTCGTGTGGTAATTTGTCGCCTGATTGAGATACAAACGAACCTCCATGCCATCAGTATAAACCCAATAGCTAACAGGTTTGATATCAAACTGAACAACATCTTGTCCTTCGACCTTGGTTTTAGACACGATCTGGTAGTGATTCACCAAGCGGTAACCATCTGGCAAGTCAGATGGATTAGCTGACAAACCTACGACCAATAAAAACCAGAATGAAAATATATATCGAAGCACAAATCAAAAAAAGAAACTGCCTTGGCAAGCTAGCAAGGCACATCAGCCGCACCAAAAGCATTCGCTATTTGATGCGGCTGAAATAAATTAATCATTAGCTAGAGGATTCCATTGGCCATCCTCCATATCATCGCTTCCACCTGTCGGGTGTCCGCTAAGCGTTGGGGGTACGGTCGTAATCGTTACCTCAAGCGGCTTATCATCTTTATCTTTAAAGGTAGGGAAAGATGCTTGGTTAGGCATGTATGGCGTAATCAAAGCCTCAGTCAGCGTGCTTGGCCCCTTAGTTGGATTATCCGCCAAGTATGCTTTTTGAGACATATGAACAGATCGCAGGTCTTCGATAGCCTCCTGCTTCGTAGCCCAATCACGATATTGGTTCATAGACATCGTAGCCACCCCCATAATGATCAAGATCACCATGATGACGATAGTCATCTCAATTAATGTCGTTCCACTTTTGGTCGACCTAGTTTGTATATTCTTCATACTTATTTCCGCTTTTAATTGAAGTCACCCGAAGTGAACTGATAGAAGGTTTTTTTAATAATATCCGATAGTTCAGGTGTTGCCATAAACCACTTAAAGCAGACCCAAGAGCTATATAAAGCTCCAACCGTCATTATGGAGAACACAATCCTGTAGGTAAAAGATTGTGATTTCGGAGCGATGAATCGCCCAAACCATGGATTAGACTCAACCACTTTGACCGCATACATCTGCCGACTATCTCTCAGCTTATTCGTGAGATCTTCGACGGCGGAATTAGACGCTACAATAATGCGAAGGCTGTAGTTACCTACTTTCTCTGCGCCTAACTCCTGTACTTTTGAGCCACGCGGCAGTTTAAAATCCGGCATACGCAGCACATATACATGAGTTACGTAAATGAACTTCTCCTTAAGCCAGCGGTCGAGTCTAGTTTGAACCATAATAATATTATGTTAGTGAGCCTGATTCATCATCTTAGGTCCCATCAAGAAGATAGGCATGAATGTTCCAATGAAAATAGCGGCAACTAATACACCAGCCATAATCAAAACAACCGTACTAATAAACCCAGTAAAGGTATCCATCAACTCATCCGCGCTTTCCTCATACATCTCTGCCAACAATTCTAACTGAACGTCGAGAGAAGCAGATTTTTCACCAATCGCCAACATGTGTACAACTTGCTGGTCTACCGAAGTGAACTTGGCAAAAGCATTTGATAAGGAGAGACCTTGCTTTTCATACTTTTCTGCAGCTGAATTAAGCTCACCATAAAATGGTGTTCCTTTAACAGAATTTGCACTCACCTTGATAGACTTAGCTAGGCTAATACCATTAGAATAGAGGAGACGCATGGTTGAAAGGAAAGTCATCTGCCTCAAACTCATAATCAATTGCCTGATGACCTTAATCCTAGCCATACAGATATTAAGAATAATGTTCTTAACCACGGCTGATAGGAAAATGGTAACCACAATAGCAATCATTGATAGAACCACTAATACCCAATATTCTTGGGTATATTCACTGATAGTGAAAGAGAGCGCAATCATGCCATCTGGCTCCTGACTCATACCGCTCATCATGCCTTGCACCTGCGGTACAATTTTCACCTGCGAAGCAATGAAGGCACCCATCAAGATAGGCATCACGATACATGGAATCATAATCGCCTTTTTGATTTTCTTGCGGAACGCCATCTCTGTAGTGATACGTTTGGATAAATCAGCAAACGCCTGATAGAGCTGACCAGAATCGCCACCCGCTTGAACAAGACCGATAGTCATCTCGTCAAACTTCTTCGATCTCCGAAATGCTTCGTGAATGGAAATACCATCATTCACATCATGGGCTATTGCCAACAGAGCGCCGGCCAACACTTTATTAGGGTGGCCGTTAGCATAGAATTTGAGCGCATCAGCTGTACTAATCTGCGCTTTCAGCATGGAAGCCAAGCCTTTAAATAAGTGGACTTGTTCTTTCTTGCTAAAGAGCTTTACCCCATTTCCAAATAAATGGATCTCCTTCTGGCCTAAGCCTTGTTTCTTAGTTGTCTTACGTCTCGCCACGGTACGAGCGCGCCCTTGGCCCCCTCCATCCTGGCTAGCAGCCGCTGGCGCGGCCTGAGTTTGTGCTTGTTCACTCATTATTCTGTATAAGTCATATCAATCATTTTACTGATTGCCTTTAGATCGGTTTTCCCTTCTTTGAATAGCCTCAAGCCGCTACGACGCAGGTTAGGCAGAACTCCCTCTTCATGAATTTTTACTTCAAGCTCGTATGGGGATATTTCTCCTTTTGATAACATGTCAGAAATTTTAGGGGTAATAGGGATGATCTCAAGGATAGCTGTTCGTCCGACATAACCACCTCCATGACATTCCTCACAACCTTGTAGATTACGCTCATAGACTTTAGTCGTCAACCATTCATCTGGTAGATTGAATAGACGGCAATCCAGTTCTGAGACACCTTCGAGCTCCACCTTACAGTGAGGACACAGGGTCTTCACCAAACGCTGAGCACAAGCTGCCTTCAATGTCTGAGCGATCTTCCAACGCTCAATACCTAGCTGTTCGAATCGCTCAAGAATCTGAGATGCTCGCGGGGTGTGAATTGTTGTCAGAACTTTGTGACCAGTAACGGCAGCCTCAATAGCTAGTTCAGCAGACTCAATATCACGCACCTCACCCATGAGAATAATATCTGGATCAGAACGCATGAAACTTGAAATCATAGGCTTAAACTCATCCGGACTCTTCAAGTCACAGTGAGTAACGCCTGGAACTTCATCCTCAACCGGGTTTTCCAGAGTAAGAATATTCACCTCCGGAGTATTCAGTTCACGTAGAATTGCGTTCAATGTGGTAGATTTTCCTGAACCCGTAGGTCCACTCATCACAATAATTCCAGCTGGAACTTTCATCACACGATAGAGCTCAAACAGTGTCTGCTCATCAAAGGCCAGAGAGCCTTTACCGAGAGCAACGTTCAAGTGCCCTTTATCGAGCAATCGCATGGTAATGTGATAACCTCGATAGGTCCTGTGACGTTCATATCGAATATCAATCGGACGCTGGAAGTAGGAAATCGTGAAACGGCCAGAGATACCTGGTTTAACATTTCGTTCCTCAGCCGCCAGCTTCATCAAGTTCAGCAGGTACGCGTCCAGACGATCCTTGAGTTTCATTGGCACCTCAGTGCGCTTACCCAAATCACCATTGACCCGGAAGCTGTAATAGAAAATTTCCTTTTCCACCTTGAAGTGAATATCTGACGCACGCTGGTTAACAGCATCAGCCATGATAGTCGCAATCAACTGCGCGATTGGCTCATCATATTCCTTGGTGACATCAAAATCGGTAACATCATCCTCAGTATCCTCAACATCGATGGCCTCTAACTGCTCCTGACTAGGAGCGGCTGAAGTAGGTGATTGGCCAATGGCGCTGGAAATTTCCGAAGCTAGAGTAACTAACTTAACAATTTCCGTATCAGGAAAGCGCAGTGCGATATACTCATCAGGAGCTGTATTCCACGGGTTAACAACAGCAACAATCAAGCGCCTATCGTCAAAGCACAAAGGTGTAAACCCCTCGCGAATAAGTACCTGTGGGTCACAACGCTCAAGCAGTTGCTGCTGGCAAAAATCTGCTACCTTAGGAAAAAATGGCAAGCTGTTAACTTTGGCCATCACTGCTCCAAAGGCGATCTTAGTGACTTTTGAATCTAGCGCATTTGGCTCACAATCTTTTAAACTAGCATCATGCTCAACAAGAGCAGCCATGACTCGCTTAGAGATCAGTTTGTTTAATTTAATTCCGTCAAACTCGATCATATCTTAAAGTGGGTTTTACAAAGTTTCTGCCAACTAACTGGCTCAAGACGCACAATAGTAATAATTGGTTTGGTGCCCAATTGGGCAAAAATTTGTTTTTCAATAGACTGGGCAAATGCCTCAGCAAAATATGGATTAACCGAGCCAATACCAATCACGTCAGCTTCCTCAGCATACAAAACCGGAGCTTTGTAGTTTCTGGCTAACTTCTGTAAATCTGGATATTTGTCGTAAAATGCCATTGGCATCTCAAATCGAGATGCAAACGGAATACGAGCAGGCGGGATCACACACGATCCTGCCAATTTTTGCGAAATCCTTTCGATAGACTCGTCAAGAATCTCATCAGGACGCCCCTGCATTCTGGCCAGAACCTCAACCGCATCCGCTGGCTGTCCCAGCTCCCATTTACCACGGACCTTCATACGAACCTTCATGCACTCGTCATGGGTTGCTAGATCTAACTCCTGAATAATACGAAGTGTATGCAAAAGTGAGTGCTCCATGTGTGATGGCACAAATGCACTTTTTACATTAATTTTCGGCAATTTAGGCTCTCCTGCTCCTACTTCCATAATTTAATATTAACGGGTTTTAGGGGTCTACGATGTTGGAATAAAAATCCCCTCCCCTGGATGACTCCAGCGACGAGGGGATTTAAATTAAACAACCTAAAATTACTTCCCTGCAGCTGGTACAGCTTGATTTCCGTGAAGGAAATTATGCGCTTTATTCGAATGATGATCATTCGCTGAGCGATCAGCTGGGTCATATGAAGTCGGAGTAATGATGAAGCAAAGGCTAGCTTTCTCCTGAGTATCAGACTCACTGCCGAAGAAGAAGTTAAGAACTGGAATCTTGCCTAAGATAGGGATACCATTCTTGTCCTTGCGGCTTTCTTCAGTGAAGAAACCACCGACAACCAGTGAGTGACCATCTGGGATACGGGCAATCGTATCGATTGTGGCTTCGCTAACACGTGGATATGTGTTCTCTGTAACTGCGCTAGAAATGAACTCCGTGATCTGAGCTACACGAGGACGCATATTCATACGTACTGTGCCATCAGGAAGCAGTGTTGGAGTTAAAGATAGTGTCACACCAATCTCACGTGTATTTTCTGGATCAGTAGAATCACTTTCATCAATTGTGTAACGAACTTCCTCAGATACAGAACTTGTGCTTGTTCCTTGGTTAGTTGTTGTTGTGATGATTGGGTAACGATCAATGAGAGCTACCAGAGCAGCTTCGTTATCTTCCGTGATCACAACAGGGTTTGACTGTTGTGTTGCAATCCCGTTTTCATCCAGTGCGCGGACAACGGCCTGCAATTCAACAGGGCTCAAAATCACGTTAGCTGTAGATGTTTCAGAGAGAATTGCTCCTCCAGAGATGCCTACAGCATCACCTACAGCGGCAGATGGGATACCAAATACATTGTTCAAACTTGCAACTGTATTGATTGAAAGTCCGCTGCGACCCAAAGTGCTAGACCAATCAGTACCACGGTAGCTACCTTCATTACGGTTAACGCGAAGAACTTTAACTTCCACAACGATTTGCCCCTTAGGTTTGTCAATCTTAGCGAGCAGAGCTTTCACTCTTTCCATGCGATTGACTGAATCAATAATCACAAGGGTATTTGTTTTTGGCTCAAAGTTGACGATGCCACGACCTGGTGTGAGCAATGGAGAAATCAACATTTTGATTTGGCTCATGTCAGATGGACGAAGATAACGCAGTTGGTAGCTCCACTCAGTAGCTGGAAGTTGGTCAAGCTGAGCTTCTGTCATCGCGTAAACAGTATTACCGCGCTCATACATACGAAGACCGTATTGGTAAGCGAGCTCCTCCATTTGCTTCAGTGGATTAAGATCACCATTCAAGTGACCAGTTACTGTACGCTCTGCAATTTGATCATTGTAGAAATACTGCTTATCAGCCTTCTTCGCGAGTAATAGGAAAATATCATTCAGCTTTGCGTTGGTGATTTTATAAGATCCATCACCCGCTTGCACTGTGTCCTGCTCTTGGCCGTCAACAACAAGCGCTTCACCTACAACTTCCTCCGTAGCAGGCATTTCTTCGCCTACGACATCCCCTTGCGGGTTGGCCGCCTGATCAACAGCCGCTGCTGCCTGTTCTACCTGCTCAACTACAGCTTCACCTGCGCCTGCAGACATATCCTGCGCCATTAGCGGCGTCACTGGCACCGACAGTGCCATCATGGTCATTACTAGTTTTTTCATCGTATTATTTTTAGTTACCTATGTGTGGGGGTATTCCCTTATATATGTATTTGGGTGTTATTAAGGGGGGCCCTGGGGTTAAATATTACCGAACCTCGATCGGAGCCTGATTCGCTTCATCCGCACGCTGAAAACCTTCCACAGACTGAACGCCTTCAACTCCTTCAAGTTCATTGACGCCATCCGGCAGCTCGTTCATTTTACGTACTACCTTTTCTTTGCTCTCCAAATCCGTAAACACGATCACGTCACGGCCTACCTCAGTGATCTGAACCCGCTTCTTCTCTCCGCCAAAGATCATCGGAATAACCTGCCCCTCTTTGAGGATACGAGCGCCGACCATAAACTCTTTTGAAGCTGGCATATGAGCATTAATCACCAATTCATTAACAACGTCCTGAAGTGGCGTCGCCCGCTTTACTGGCGCTAGCTTAGGAGCAGCTGCTTTTTGCACTGGAACCTTGTTAGGGTCTTGAGGTAAACCAAATGGATCTTTCTCTCTACCTCCCATAGCGAACTTAGCTGAAACCTCTGAGATGTACGCGCTTTTATTTTCCCCCAAAAAACGTGACTGCCCTATCTGAGCATCATCACCTTCAGCAGCCTCAGCAAATGAGCTTAGCGAAGATACCAATAAGATAGTTATTATGCATTTCGAAATCTTCATTTTTCCCAAGATGTGTAGTTAAGGTTAAATTGTAGCAAATTTTCATTGCTAGCTTTACGGATAGTCATTTTATCCAATTGCATCTGCGGCATTTCAGTTTCAAGCTCAAACAGGGCTTTTTGCATTACCGTTAAAGTGCCGTTATAATCAAAGATCCAGCTATTAGAGGTCTGTTTAGTAGTTTTCCCCATGCCTGAGCTTTGGGTTCCTTTATTGGCTGAATTTCTTCTCAGAACATCACTTGGGTACTTTGCCTGCAATTTACGAAACTCATTACCGAGCTGTACAATGCTCTCCTCAGAAACCTGAGCTTCCCATGCTTCCAGCTGGTCCTTCTTTCCAGATAAGTCTTTTTGCAGACGATCAATAACCTTCTGAGACTGAATTTCAGCGAGGTAATCAGATTTGTTTTTTTTGTAAGTTTTTTCCGTACTGGATTTATAGCCATAACAAACAGCTATCACGATCAAACTAAGTACCACAGGAACAACTAATCCAAAGATTATGATGCTAGTTTTATATAAATTCGTTTTCATCAACGTTTCTGAATAATCTTAATTTGATGACAATAAAGCCAACGGATCATCTTTAGAGTATTTCTGGGTTATTTGCAATGTAAAGCTGTAAGGCAGCCCCTCATCACCACGTGAATTTGCACTACGGTATTGGAACGCAATGCCGAAATCCCTAGTATCAGCAGGCTCAAAGGAAGCAATTTTAGTGGCCTCAAAAAGCTCAGAAAAAAACATCTCTCCACCATCTCGAGTATCATACTTGATCAACTTATCGATCACATTTGCATCAGCATTACCTGTTATCGAGTAGCTTTTGTGAAGCCCTTCATCGTCAGATCCAACACTGCGCGTAGACTTCTCCTTCACGGTACAATCATAAGTCACATTAGTGAGTTCAACGCCACCATCGGAAAAGGTACGTGACACTAACTCAATCACCTCCCATGCCTTAGAACGATCTGCTAATAAATTATCCCATTTTTTATAAGCGTTAATCTGTTGATTGATTTTAATTTGAGCAGCAGCGTGATTCATTGCTCTATGCCCCCATTCTGGTTTAGCCATTGTTGAGACCGCTGACAAACTAAAGTAGATGGCAATCACCGCAGCCAATGCAAATACCGCTAAACGGATTTTTTTTACCATCTGCATTAGCTTAATTTCACCATGCACAGGGTAAACCTCCTGCATATCAGATGGCGGCACTAAAAAGTCTTGCAGATGATATTTAGACTCTAGCAAGTCTGTAAAAGTCTTATTCTCGACGATTGGATAAACACTAGGATCGTACACTTTATTTACCAGAGCAGCCTCAACAAAAACGCCTTCTTGAAGCCCCCCTCGTTGCTGTAATTCAGCAAATGTCACCTCACGTATCTCCGACGCATACATCGCACTACCGATATTCAAAATAACATCAGTAACGTCGTGATCAGCCATCGAAATGATGTGTACATCAGGGTCCTCTAACTCCATAGCCACAGCAGTCATCTGCACAGTGCGACCAATATCTTTAGGGCACTGACTACCCTCGTGATGCTGTAGTGTACGCAGAGTACACAGCTCGCCTTTAGCATCAAAATAGGCCAGCATTGAAAAGGTTCTGTAGTTGTAGACCACAACAACACCCCTATCATCTCTGGAAGCCCAAATAACTGGCAATGCTAACAAGGCACAAAGCGGAGCACTAACAGCGGCAACAACAATAGGAAAATCTTTTTCGTCCGCAATTTCACGGAAATTATCAACAATACCCTCGTATTCACGAGATAATACAACCACGGTTGACTGATCATTACCTCCAGTAGCCCCCTGGTAGGGGAACAAACACAAAGCTCGTTCATCAGCGACCATCGACTTATCTTCAAGAACTTCAGCTGGACTTACCGTCAGCTCCTCAACTAACTCGGCGAAATTCGACTTTAATTTATGATCAGGCCCGATAGCTGCGAGTGAAAACTCATTGGCTAAGTAGAAAACAAATCCGATCGAATCAGCTGCTCCGCCTTCGCCGGCAAGGATCTTGCCAACAAACTTAACCTGCTGCTCTTTGTCTGACAGGTCCTCAAGGCTGATTGAGCCTGACTTGGTATACAAACCTTGCTCTGTAGACCAAATGAAATAGTTAACGGAATCTGAACCATCGAGGTACAGATGCACTTGGCAATCCTGCTCTACAGGGGATTTATACCAATTTTCATTACTGCCGCGTGTCGTCTTTTTTGCGAAGTATACCGCTTGTCGATAAGCAGCAAAGGGGTTTTGATCCGATGGGTGATAGAACTCTTTCAAAACAATAATTCAGTAATGGGATCGCGATAAAAATAATCCCCTTCCCTATACCAGGAAGGGGACTAAGAAATAATAGGTTGAGTCAAAAAACTCAGGTATTACCAACCTTCAGTTGAAGCTGGTGCGTGTGGGCCATTACCGTTTGTTGTAGTACATGAGATGTAAGCTGTACCTACTACCGGGTAAACATCGTCCTGCATACCAGCATAAAGATTATCTGGCTCGGTTGGTTCAGTTGGCTCAGAAATGATACCTGTAGCACCAAAAACTTCATCGTGCGGGAATGATTCGGTATCATTCTTAGCATTCATGTTCTGGTGAGAACGAACAGCTTTCTGAACTTGCTCTTGGTTAAGGATACAAGTGGCGTTATCAGCACCTTCTTTATAGGCCTTAGCACCAATGAACAGCACACTGATGAGTGTGATCAAAACGAGAATTACGATTGTAAGCTCGATCAGTGTCATACCTGGCTTGAGTACTGCCTTATTTGTATTTAGTTTCATATTCGTATTATATTTTGTTTTTATTTATGGGGTGTATCAACGGAATTTTACTTCCGCCAAATTTTTATATGCATTTGATGAAAACCAACTGTGTTTAGTTATGTATATTATATATCAGTAGATTCTCTATGCATGCGTGCATTTTCATACACTTCAACAGAGATTTTGCCCTGTTCGTAGAGCCGTTGCAAGTTCAAATCCCAAGGAATATTGCCCGCGCGTTTAATTGCATCCTCTAGCGCCCCTGACCCCTTATCGTAAGCGCCTATGGATGAAGCAACTGCATCATCACTATTTTGCAGAAATTCGTAGGTTAGAACGCGCCCACTTTGTCCATTTAGTAAACCCTGCGAGTGAATGAAAATTAGAATTTCACTTAATCGATTCAAAACAGCTGGATGACTTTCGCGTGGATACATCTCCAGAATACGACCAATCGTCTTAACGGCGCCAGTTGTATGCAAGGTTGAAAGTACTAAGTGACCTGTTTGTGCAGCTTCCATACAGGTTTCCATGGCTTCGCGATCGCGAATCTCACCAAGGAGAATAATATGAGGCGCTTTACGCAAAACATCCTTCAACCCCTGCCTGTAGGATTCAATATCACGCCCAACTTCCTGCTGGGTGACAATACTAGGAGCCATCACCTTAAAGCCAGGTCGATCAGGATCATCCATATCGTTAGGATACTGGTATTCTACAGGATCCTCACAGGTGACGATGTGCTTCGGGAAATTGCGGCGAGCCCAATCAATCAAGGCTGCCAAAGTAGTTGATTTACCTGAACCTGTCGGCCCAGTCACCAAACAGAGCCCAGCACGACGCTGCACAGCCATCTTTAATGTGTGAGCTGTATCCTGGTCAATTCCCAGAGACTCCAAATTTGGAATCGAGTCATTGAGAATACGACAAGTAATGCCAAGACCATTTGCCGATAAGTGAGTCTGAATACGCAGACGTCCAGAATATCGATCAGTGCCAATAATCTTGATACCATTACAAGAAAAGTCATCCACTTTAGATTCCAAGAAATCCCCCATCTTATCTTGGATTTTGTGCTCTGCGTGCATTTCCGCTGATTCAGAAAGACCAAAACCATGACTGCCGCTTTCTCGATGGCGAATCAACTCCTTGTAGATTTCATCAACCTGAGGAGATTCTAATACCCCAAGATGATCCAAACACTCCATACCTAGGTGAGTTTCGATATAGATAGGCAAGCCAGATCGTATCTGAATATCAGAGACCCCTCGGCTTTCACAAACCTTAAACATCACCCCTAGCAACTCCGCTCCAGTCATTGCTGGCTGGAATGTTAAAGCCTCAGCACTTTGAGGAAGCGGAGGGGGCGAGATAGCATCATTTTGATTAAACATAATTACAATTATTAGATATTATTTCATATCCCGCTCAAAAACAATAACAAAGGACTCAAACAGTCTACTCAGGAACCTATACCGCTCATCCATATCCGCTCGCTCTTGCGCGGAAACCATAGCCAATCTCCCCTGACTCTCAGCTGTAGCCCTCACCTCAATATATTTATTAGAAAAGCTCTCATACTCAATGACTAACTTATCAGTATCAGCGGATGTATACTTACCAGGATTACGCGTGACCATATACATCCTATTGATGATCGCATTCATCGCAGTGAGTTGTGCGCGCGGATCCTCGTTATCGTTTGCCACGAATTTGAGGGTATTTTCAGTCAACATATCCAAATCATATTCACCTACCTCAGTTGTACCTAAGCCATCTGAAATCTGCAGATAGAAATAATAGTTAGAGTAATTAACATAATTGGTCGGATCTAACTCGTAGGCAAACTTTAACAACTTTTCGGTCTCTTGCCTCAAGTAATAATCATGCTGATCAGTCAGATAGAAGCCACTGTTATTTCTATGAACCGTAGCTTCCATTAACTCAATATGACTCAATGCACGCACACGTAGCGGTTTATCCTTCTGTTGAGAGGAAACAAGATCGGGCCCGTGATCGCAATTTTCATCATGCACATGCACACTAGCAGCATGCGAGTCGCACTCTTCGCACTCTTCACCCAATGCGTGGTTATGCTCGTGAGAAGTTCCACGGTGGAAATAAAAACTAACATCGCCTTGAACCATTTTACCAGCAACTTTCCCATAGGCGCTCCCCTTCACGCCTGCAATATTTGGATCGTATTCAATCAACCCTCGAGTATCCAGCGCGGACACCATTGCAAGAGCGGCAGCTAGAGAAACTAACATCAAAGCAAACCAAGCAAACCGATATTTCATTGAGACACACATACGATATCTAAAGACACATTAAACAGCTTTAGCTTTGAATATAAGCGCGGACAGAGAGAATAACAACATCGCCAAACAACAGAAGTACCCCACTATCGGTATGAAATCGCTGACCAATAGGTGCCCCTGTTTGAATACCATACGTGTTGTCAACTCAGCTAAATGGTAGTGCGGCGAAACAACATAGATCCACTCAAGCGCTGGACTCATGCGCATCGTCGTCATCGTCTGCAGGTAACCTACACCATACATACCATATAGGGCTAAAAAGACAGGGACTACATAAGCAATCGTTGATCCAAACCTACTACCTAAAGCCGTGGCCAATAACATCAATGGAGCCATGCTTAATAATACTAGAACAAAGTATTGCCCGTTCAGTAGACGCCACTGTGAAGCCTGCACTGGATCCTCAGGCATCGCAAAAATCAAACACATCAGAACGGTAATAACCAACAAGGCAAGCAGCATGCTTAGATTCGCGAGCCATAGCTGTAGTAGTTGCTGCAAACGTCCCTGACCGCGACTAAGGAAATAAGCACCCATGCCAGATTTACTATGATCTTCACCAAATCGCGCCGATTGAAATAGCAGCCAGAACAAAGTCAAAATCCATAAAATATTCCACGCCATCTGCGCTCGCGCTGGCGGCAGCAGAGCAGGGCTAACATCTACCGGCGTCATGTAGGGCAGCACCATCGGACAGAGGAGCGCTAACAATAAAGCGATCACCCAGACTTTACGCTGTATCAATGTTGCTAAACTTAATCTAAAAATAGTCATCAGCCTATTAGTGTAATTCTTTCTTTAGTTCTCTCCACTCTGCAGCCTTTTCAGCGCCCGCCAGATGGTAGAGCTTGCCATCACTAATGATCAGAGCGCTCTCCATAACCATACTGTCTTGATCCGGATGACAGCTCAGAACCCGCAATATACCATTCTTGCGTGACTTCCAAAGGTCTTGAAAAATTTCACGGGCATACACATCCATGCCTGTGAACGGCTCATCCAATAACAAAATATTTCCCTGATCAGGGTCGACTGCATATTCAGCCATGATCAACGCAACCTTGCGTTGGTTACCAGTTGAAAGCTTGCCATATGGAAGCTTGGTATCCAGCTCAAGCTTGTCAGCCAAATCCATCACTTCGCCCAGCACCTGCTTCGGCAGCAGACATCTAAAAATCAACTTAGCTGGCAACTCACGATCAAAGCAAATATCCTCACTTAAAAACTGATTTTGCCCCACTATAGTGAAATCACCGCCTCGCAACTGCAAAACTCCAGCCAGCGAGCGCAAAAGCGTTGTTTTCCCTCGCCCATTACGGGCAAGCAGATAATGCGTACCCTCAGCTAACTCCACCTCATCAGCCGCAGTAGCAAGGGCACTTTTGTACCCAATCGCAAAGCCAGCTTGTATGCTTATTTTTGGTCCAGCCGATTCTAAATCACTCATAAATCCATTAAACACCCACAAGGAAGTATCTAATAATTACGACCCGACTAATGATATGACAAGTTGAAAAACTAAACACAGGTTAACTAAACGTTAATCTTGAGCACAAATTCATGACAATCAAACAATAGCGCCGCCATACACGAACGTTTCACAATAACCGACAAATCAACCATTCCCATCAACATGATCATACACATCACTATAAATGCCAACCACCTTACAGCATTGATAAATCATTACTTCTAGATAGAACTAACATAACAAGTACAAACCAGCTACCAAAAGTCACTAAACATCTTATCAGCCGCTTACTCAGCAACTTCTAGGCAGATATGCCATCACCTAGTCACGACCTCAAAAACTTCGACTTTGAGACGGATTGTGCTCTCTTGAAAAAATCTAGAACCATAGAACCTTTCTCCAGGTAGAGAATACCCCTCGGCAAACACGCAGCATCTCGAAGGTAAATAATCACCCTGCGTCGCTTGCATTCATACTCCAATAACAGCCTCACCACGGGTCCGAGCCAGCTAGTAAGTATTTCCATAGAACCCTCTACAGTACAAAAAAATTAAGCGAGGCCCAGAAGGACCTCGCTGAATTTAAAGCTAATGAATTGCGCTAAGCGGTGAAAATCTACTCGCCGAGCAGCTCAACGATAGCCTCGACGAGGCCGTCTAGGTTGTGAGGGCTGGCTTCTGTACCAATTTCGAAGCCTAGCTCTTTGAGCGTGCCGCTGGTTTGAGGGCCGATGCTGGCAGCTTTGCATTCAGCTGGCCACGGCAGCTCGAGGTCTTTGAAATGTCTTGCGGTTGACGAGCTGGTGAAAGTCACCAAATCAGCACCTTCTTCGGCAAATCGTTTGGCAGCACCCGTTGGATCTTCGGTTTCGGCCTCAATTTTGTAAGCGATGCATTCATCGACGATGGCGCCTTGTTTGGCCAATCCGTCACCGAGCACTGGACGAGCATTTTCTGGGCGAACCCAGAGCACCGTTTGGTTTTCGATATTTTCATTTTTCTCAAATGCCTCAACCAGCCCTTCGGCGATGTGGCGATCTGGGATCAAATCAGTAGCAAATCGATACGCTTTGATTTTTTCAGCCGTACCTGGTCCGAGAGCTGCAATACGACAGCCGCCGATGCTACGCGCATCCGCGTAGGTGGCAAAAAAGGCCTCGAAGAATCGCTCCACTCCATTTGGACTAGTGAAAACGAGCCAGTCGTAGGTGTGCGCGTGTGCCACCCCTTCGGCAAATCCTTGGCGATCACTTGGATCTGCCACCCGAATCACTGGCAGCTCGAGCACGTCGGCACCAATGTCAGTGAGCTTTTTACTCAGTCTGCTCGACTGCATCTGAGTTCTTGTCACCACGATGCGTTTGCCCAGAAGTGGGCGGTTTTCATACCATTGAATCTTGTCCATTTTCTCGATAATGTTGCCTATCACCCCAACAGCTGGAGCTTTAAAATTTTGTTCTTTAACGATGTCTACGATAGTAGCCAGCGTGCCACGGATGGTTTTTTGCCTACCAGTCGTCGCCCAGCGAGTGAGCGTGATTGGCGTATCAGCGTCTGCACCGTATTTGATAAACTCACTAGTAATGCGCTCAATCTGCGACACCCCCATGAGGAAAACTTTGCAGCCGCGAGTTTTTGCCAGCAGCTCGTAGTCGACGCCACTCGATTCTTTCCCCTCAGCCTCGTGGCCAGAGAAAATTGTCACCTGAGCGCCATGTTCGCGGTGAGTGAGCGGAATGCCAGCGTAGACTGGTCCTGCTAGCGCAGAGGAAATTCCAGGAATCACCTCAAAGCGCAATCCAGCTGCAGCCAGAGCTTCAGCCTCTTCACCGCCGCGCCCGAAGATCATCGGATCGCCACCTTTCAGGCGCACGACTTTATTCCCTGCAGCCACTTTTTCCACCAGCAGCGCGTTGATCTGCTCCTGCGGTAAGGTGTGCTTGTTGGCGCGCTTGCCAACGTTGATTTTTTCGCAATCTGCCTTGGTCCAGCTGAGAAGCTCAACGCTGCTCAACGCGTCGTAGACCAGCACGTCAGCTTCAGCAATTCGATCACGCGCCTTCAGAGTGACCAGTCCAATGTCACCTGGCCCGCCACCGGTTAAATAACAAATCCCCTGCTTACTCATGCTAGTTTTGCAAAAAGTTCACCACCAACGACCAACGGCTGGTCGATTGGACCAGATGCTTTTGATTCTTTTGGCGGCTCGTTTCCTTCGTCTGGGAAAACACGCGCCGCCATCACAAGCTGACCGTCAATCAGCTGAGTATACACACCCACTGGAGTATGACAGCCGCCGTCGATCAGGCGTAAAAACTCGCGTTCAGCTAGCGCCTGCATCATGGATTCGTAATGCGTCACCCCCTCCACAATCTTACGTGATTCTTCGTCATCGCTGCGGATTTCAAATCCAACAATGCCCTGACTTGCAGCTGGCAAAAACTCAGCTGGATCGAGCGCTTGCGGGTAAACCACGCCAGCTGGAATTTCCAGCTCACCGTCGATTGAATAACCCAGTCGCACCAAACCAGCTTCAGCTAGCATGATGGCATCGTAATCTTCTTTGATCAGCTTTTCTAGCCGAGTCGGCACATTGCCACGGATGTCAACCAGCTCGAGGTCCGGACGTAGGTAAAGCAGCTGCTTTTGACGGCGCACACTGCTTGTGCCGACGCGCGCACCTTTTGGCAAGGCATCGAGACCACCAGCCTGAGCACAGACCAAAACATCACGCAGTGGAGCTCGCTCCAGCGCGCCAGCAATTTCAAATTCATCATCCAGCACGGTTGGCACATCCTTAAGGCTGTGAACGGCCACGTCGACTTCCTTAGCCAGCAGAGCAATTTCCAGCTCTTTAGTGAAAACTCCCTTATCGAGCACACCTTCCACTTTGGCGACGTCTTTCAAAGGCACATCCGTGCGCTTGTCGCCAATCGTTTTGATCACCACACGCTGGTATTCCAGCTGGGAAAATTTTTCACGCAGCGCAGATTCTGTCATTTCAGCCTGCACTAGTGCTAGGGCGCTTCCGCGTGTCCCTACCTTGAAAATTGCTTGTCCATCACTCATGTTTTTAAATTTGTTTTGCACCCAGCTAGCCGAGCATTTTTTCTACTTCCTCTTTAATGATTTCGTCGCAAATGCGTACCTGCTCGAGGCGTCTCTCGCGCGCGTCAGCCGCCAGCTCTTGCAGCTGGTCCATGTCGTAGAGGTAAACTTCTTCGATCTCACCAGTAGCTGGGTCAATGTCGCGAGGCACGGCAATATCAATCAGGAAGAGCGGTTTGTATTTACGTTTCCTGCGCACCTTCTGCACGTGCTCAGC
This sequence comes from Persicirhabdus sediminis, assembly GCF_016595495.1. Classification (GTDB taxonomy): domain Bacteria; phylum Verrucomicrobiota; class Verrucomicrobiia; order Verrucomicrobiales; family Akkermansiaceae; genus Persicirhabdus; species Persicirhabdus sediminis. Next base: position 43,748 of record NZ_JAENIM010000016.1, on the reverse strand, counting down.
CAGTAATACTGGATGTTGAGCTCCTGTCGAGGAAACCACCACATCCACCTTAGCCAGCACATCCTCCCATTCATCAAAAGCCACTGCTGTGCCGCCTAAGCTGCCAGCTAGATCTACAGCTTTATCCAATGAACGGTTGGTAACAAACAGCTCCTTAGCGCCGCGAGACATAAAACTCTGCGAAGTGGTACGCCCCATCTCTCCAGCGCCAATCATCATCACGCTGCAGTCTTTGAGTTTGCCAAAAATCTTCTCAGCAAGATCAACCGCCACCGAGCCTACTGATGTTTGCCCGCGTTGGATATCCGTCTGCGTGCGCACTTTTTTGCCCACACCAAAAGATTTCTGGAACAAGCGGTTCAGCACTCCCTTAGTCGCCCCCTTATCCAGCGCCTGCTTATACGCCTGCTTCACCTGACCAAAGATCTCGGTCTCACCAAGAACCATGGAATCCAGCCCGCTGACCACACGGCATAGATGCTGAGCAGCCTCCACACTGTGCTTTTCATAGAAATGCTCAGCGCTAGCGTGATCGAGCCCACGAGTTTCTTCGAGATAATTGCGCAGCACCTTAGATCCAAGCTCTAAGTCCTCCACAGCCACATAGATTTCCATCCTATTACAGGTAGAAATCACCACACCTTCAGCCACGTCGTTGAGCTCAGTCAACTTCGCACCCTCATCCCCCAGCAGGCCGTCGGGCACAGCAAATCGTTCGCGCAACTCAACTGGCGCGCTCTGATGGTTCAGACCGAGACAGATTAAATTCATTAGAGCAGTGGGAAAATAACGAGTGAAAACACAAAGAGAAAGACAGCGGTGATTGAGAATGTCCGCGGCGGCATGCCACGAAATTGCCAAACTGACAACAAAACAAGATAACCAATCCACACAGCAGTCGCCAACCAGAGGTGATTACTGATTCCGCCTTCATAGGCTGCAGTGAATCCAAAGATCACCCCCACAGATAAAAGAATCAGCCCAAGGAATAGCAACCGAGCCACGCTTTGTGTCAGAGAATGAATAGGTGGCAGGTTTCTAAATAAGCCAGTGCTTGGGTGCCCACCCTTCAGCTGCTTGTCTAAAACCAAAAACATTACCGCAGAAACTGCCGCCAATCCAAAAGCGCCATAAGATAAAACCGACAGCGCAGAATGAATCGCCGTAGCCCCCTGATGGTCACTCACCGGCTGTGGATCTGCATCCAGCGCACCGGGAACCAGCGCCGCCAACATCAATACCAAAACAAGCGGTGCAGTAAATACCCCCAACAAAGACAAACGGTAAACCGAGCCCACCATCAAATAAAACATCGTCAGCGACCACGCTGCAAAAATACAAATCTCGCCAATATCCATCAGCGGACAGGCTGCTCGAGCCTCACCTCGAATACCCAACTCACTAAGCTGCAGCGCAAAAACTACTATCATCAATGGTAAGGTCCATTGCGAACGCTCACCTACGTGCACATATCGCGCACCCATTACGGTCACGATAAGCGCTACAATACTTGCCAATGTTATGAGTACAGACTCCATCCTGACGAATACATAGAACGCTTTCCCCCATTGAGAAATACTAAATTTCAAGGAATGTGCAGCAATCTACCTAAGACACAAATTCAGTTAGCTCAAATACCTGTTTACATAACCAGAAATGCAGCTCGCAAACACCAACATATACTGAGCGCTCGCCAGCCATTTAGCGCAGTGATTTTCGTATTTCCATGTGCCCAGCTGGTCCAGCTAGATGAAATCCCACGACCAGCCAAGCTGGCGACCAGCTTCGCGTCTATCCAGCAGGCTGTCAAAAAACCGCCCGCGCCCGATTCCACCTGCAATACAGCCAGACAACTATTCAATCTTTACTGAAAATTAGGGTTTCGTTTTGTAGCCTCTGGAGTATTGTCCGAGTATGTCTGCACTGTCATTCAGCCCCGTCGAAGAAATCATCGCGGAAATTGCATCTGGCCACATGGTAATCGTTGTTGACGATCCATCGCGCGAAAACGAAGCCGACCTCGTTGCGGCTGCGCAAGGCATCACGCCCGAGACCATCGCATTCATGGCCAATAACGGTCGCGGGCTCATCTGTGCTCCTATTTCTCAGGAAAAAGCAATCGAGCTGGATCTGCCACAAATGACAAAACATAACCGCGAGGCACTGGGCACCGCATTTACCGTTTCCGTAGATGCCGCCAAAGGCATCACCACTGGTATCTCAGCAGCAGACCGCGCGCTCGCAGCTCGCCTGCTAGCTGATCCAAAAACCCAGCCAGAAGACCTCATCCAGCCGGGACACATTTTCCCACTTCAGGCAGTACACGGCGGTGTCTTGCAACGCGCTGGCCATACAGAAGCCTCAGTTGACTTAGCCATTCTAGCTGGCCTTGAGCCCGCTGCGGTGATCTGCGAAATCATGCACGCCGATGGCACCATGGCCCGCAGTGGCGACCTCGGTGAATATCAGGCCGAGCACAATCTGAAAGCTTGCACGATTTCAGAACTCATCGAGTACCGCCGCATGTCTGAAAAATTAGTTCGCCGTGAACAAAGCATCAAACTGCCAACAGACTACGGTGAATTTGACTGCCACCTCTACACCCACCTCACTGATGGCGAAGAACACCTTGTGCTGCAAAAAGGAGCCATCGACCCAGAAAAGCCTACCCTCGTGCGCGTGCACTCAGAATGTCTCACGGGTGATGTATTTATGAGCCGTCGCTGCGATTGCGGCGGACAGCTCCACCAAGCACTCGAGCGCATCGCCGAAGAAGGCGGCGTATTGCTCTACCTACGCCAAGAAGGACGCGGCATTGGCCTAAAAGCAAAAATCCACGCCTACAAACTTCAAGAGCAAGGGTACGACACCATCGAAGCAAATGAAAAGTTAGGTTATCCGTCTGACCTGCGCGACTACGGCATGGGCGCGCAAATGCTCAGTGACTGCGGCATCACCAAGATCCGTCTAATGACTAACAACCCGAAGAAGATTATCGGCTTAGAAGGCTACGGGTTAGAAATCGTCGAGCAAATTCCTATCTCTCTACCATCAAACCCAGATAACGAGAAATATCTGCAGACGAAAAAAGACCGCATGGGCCACAAGCTCTAGGCTTTGCATTTTCATAAAAATTACTTTTGCTGCTAATATCCACCAGCTAGCTTTGTTTTAGAAAAAAACAAACATTCATCCCTTAGCAACCAATATACTCATGCGCATCGCCATCTACGCGGGGTCATTTGACCCACCTACTAACGGCCACATGTGGATGATCAAAAAAGGATTAGAAATTTTTGATCACCTATACGTAGCCATCGGCAGCAACCCAATGAAAGCCTACACATTCAGTGTGCAGGAACGCATGGAACTACTTGCTAACTCACTACCTAGCAGTGAGCGGCTCACTGTAGCCGAGTTTGATAACAGCTTTTTGGTAGACTACGCTAACAGCGTGGGAGCGCAATACATCCTACGAGGCATTAGATCATCACACGATTACGAATATGAACGAGTGATGCGCCACATCAATGCAGACATGGCTCCTGAAATCAGCACCGTTTTTCTCATGCCCCCCCGTGATATTGCCGAGCTATCTTCCAGTATGGTTAAAGGGCTTATCGGACCAAAGGGCTGGCAAAAAACAGTTAGCCGATATGTTCCAGCGCCAGTATTTTCAGCGCTAGAAGAGTCCCTAGCCGAACCTAGCTAAGCCATGCCAGACTTCACCCCAGTCATCGAGTATTTCAACCTGCTCCTAGAAACAAAGGATGACTGGTGGCAATGGAGTTGTATAGCCCTCTGCATCGGCCTAGCATTCCTAGCGGTTCACCTGCTTAAAATTACCCTTTTCGCTGAAAACTCCAGCTGCAAAAGGTTTTGCCTGCGCTTCTTCAACCCGGGCTCGAAAGTATCCGGCTTCCCAATCGTGCTCAGCTTGCTCTTCTGGCTATCTTGGGACATCAGAGAAAACCTTGGTTACAGCAACCACTATCTGTTCAACGCGGCCTTCCTGACATCAGCATACAGCGTCTATCATATCGTCAATTCGATAACCAAAAGCTCGTTTATCCCCAGAACTCTCGGCGCGACTATTCTAGTACTCTTCACTCTAAAACTAGTCGGCCTATCACAACCGTTATACAAAAGCCTCAGTGGCGCGTCTATCAACTTTGGCGCCATCAGTATCAACTTCTGGAATATCTCACTAGCCATCATCGCTTTTGCCATCATCATTTGGCTAGCCCACCTAACTGAGAGATTCACCAAAGCGACTTTGGGGTCACGGAGCGACATCCCACCATCAATCAAAGTCCTGCTTTATAAGGCGACCAAGTTTTTATTTTACACTGTTGCCACACTAGCCTCCTTGTCCATTGCCGGCGTGGATCTAGCCTCACTAACTGTATTCACAGGTGCCCTTGGTCTTGGTATCGGCTTTGGTTTACAAAAGGTAATCTCAAACCTCATCTCAGGTGTCATCATCCTGCTAGACAAATCAATCAAACCTGGCGATGTGATCGAAGTTGACGGCACATACGGCTGGATCAACTCACTCCATACACGCTATGTCTCAGTGAGAACCAGAGACCGTAAAGAGCACCTCATCCCAAACGAAGACCTTGTCACTAACAAAGTCATCAACTGGTCGTTTTCAGATAACAATGTGCGCATCAAAGCTGACGTTGGCGTCTCCTATGATACCGACATCCCACAAGCACTTGAAATACTAACATCATGCGTCGAAGGTATTGACCGTGTACTGAAAAACCCCAAACCTGTAGCACTATTGATTAGCTTTGGTGATTCCTCCATCAACCTCCAGCTAAGATTTTGGATCAATGATCCCGCTGCCGGCGTCACTAACTGTCGCTCACAGGTTATGCTAAATATCTGGCAGAAATTCAAGGAAGCTGGGATTCAAATCCCCTACCCTCAACGTGACCTTCACATCGTCAGTTCAAAAATATCAACTGAATCCAGCCAGCTAGACGGTACCGCAAACGACACAGCGCCTAGCAGCTAGATAAGCTCTACTCCCTATCTTCTTTTTCCTCCTCAGCTGGCTCAGCGCGCTCACTAGTCGATCCTGGCAATAAGCCAAACACTCCGCGAATTCCTCCCTCAACAGCTCCAACTCCTGAATCAATGACGCCAGCACCAGTCTTCACGCCTTCAGTGAGAACCTCCGTAGGTAGAGCGCTCGCGCCGGATTCTATCAGGCCTGTTCCAGTCTCTATCACACCTCCACCTGATCCCACGATACCCGATGCCCCTTCACCTAGCGCCTTGCCGGTGAGCTTCAGCACCCTAACACCAGTTTCAGGAATAATTTCAAACAACCTCTCTCCAGCTGCCTGAATTAGCCTTGCGGTGAGATCTTCTGTAGGCGCAGATTTAGTTCCTCCAATGCGTATATCAGTCCAACGCATACCTAACTCACCAGGAAGAAATACCTTCGTCTCCGCTCCAGGAATATGAGCCAATGTGCCCGGTGTAATCCCCACCTTAAACTTACCATCCAACTGCTCACCATTAATATGCAGATAACCTCGCAGCTGAATCAACCCTTCGGAGGCAATGAACATATCATCTAACTCCAACACATCCCCGTAGCGCTTAAACTTCCAGCTGACATCAGATAGACTTAGCCGAGTAAAACGGCGATTCATGGTATAAGAGGCAATCACATCCAAAGGTTCTAGCCCCGTTAGCACACCTTTTTTCACCTTCATCTCACCCTTCGTGACAACCTGACCACTGTAGTTAGTGACATTCATGCGCCCAGCTAGATCACCTTGGCAACGTTTACTCCAAACATTGTCTAGCAACTCCTCGCATCTAAGGCCGCTAACCTCTGTGTAGATATCAAAACTATTCCCCTGCAATTCGCCTGAACACGACAGCAAACCATTCTTGTAGAAATCAGCCTTAGCGTCGTTGATATAAACTTTGCCGTTTTGCCAACGACCATTCGCCTGATGCAACTCAAGCTCCGACTTTATCCACGGTAATACTAAGCTACCATTACGTAAATCTACGGAGTAATTAGACTGTCCACTTTGCTTCTCTACTTTTGCTGTCACGCCGGAAACTATTAGATCACCTTCCAGCAGTTTTGCCTGTGCATCTAGCTGATAGACATCCATCGATTGGACTTCAGCGTACTGCGGCAAAAACCGGCTCCAAAAACTCTGCTTATGACTAACTGCTGTGGTATCCACTTTTACCGGATTGGCATTGCCTGACATGGCTACCTCCCCTGAGTTAACGACGGGAGCAGGTTCTTCCCACTGAATATTCAAGCGGCTAGCGCGCAAGTTAGGAATCTCCCAAACACCACGTTTCACGCCCTGCAGTTGGATACTAGCTTTCAAGCCTTCAGCCTGTAAATCAGGACTCCCATTGTGGCCAGTTGAGGAAAATGTTGGGCTGGAAACACGCATCCCCTCCCAGTGAAAATTGCCGTAATTCACATCTGATTTCAAAAAACTACCCGTCAACTGGCCCATCAAATGACGAAAATCTTCGCTGTGTAAATAGCTACGCAGCCACCGGTAGGATACAAAACTACCCAAAGTAACAAACAACATCAGCAAAAATACAGCTCGCAGTATCCACTTCGACCATGAGCTAGATGAGTGTTTCCCCCTCCTACGTTGACGTCTCGACATACAGGCAAGATATCCAGCTAAACCACCGACTCAAGTAGATATCTCACAACTAGCAATATGCAGTGAATACAAAAAAAGCGCATTTTTAGAATTCATCTTTAACTCATCGTTCTCTAATGTCCGCTTTGTGTCGGACTATCCAAACGAATTTCAACGCAAAACTCTGTGGAGCGCCCTAACTGGCATTGCCATTGTTATCATTGGCCTGCTAGTTATAGGTCTCATTTGGCTAACAAGTAGCATCTTCAGCTACCTACAGGCGGTTCTCTTGCCTCTAGCTGTTGCTGGCATCATCGCCTACCTGCTAGACCCAATCGTTAGCTCTTTACAGAAAAAGGGACTATCACGGCTAAAATCTGTGCTCGCCGTATTTTGTTCCTTTTTCATCGTCATCATGGCTATCAGCGCGTGGATCGTCGTGCCTCTTCTGAATGACGACTTAGAAGACACATCGGTATCAGCTGAAGTGATCGCCGCTGAGAAAGATGCCAAGCGTGACAAACTCATTGACGGCATCAACGCCAAAATGGAGAAGCTTTCTAAGACGCCTGCCATCCGTCCAGTTATCGCCTACCTTAATGAACCCGTCGATAGCGAAGGCGAACTTGTTCTAGCTGAAGACACCAAGACTAAGGTAGTATCCAAGCCGCGCTGGCACTTCTACCTCATCAACTACTCCACTACCATTGCCAGTACCGCCACTAGCTGGCTCAGCTCAGGAACCACTAAATTCCTTGGCCTCATGGGCCTCGCCATTGGTTTCGCCATGCTACCCATCTATCTATTCTATTTCTTGATAGAAAGCGCCGCGATCAAACAACACTGGAAAGAATACATTCCGCTGAAGTCGTCAAAATTCAAAGATGAGCTCACCGGCACCTTACAAGAAATCAACGGTTACCTTATTTCCTTCTTCCGCGGGCAGGTGCTTGTAGCTTTTATTGACGGTCTCCTTGTTGGTATTGCCCTGAGTATATTCGGGCTCCCCTATGGATTTGTCATTGGTCTATTTCTCACGGTTCTCGGCATTATCCCATATATCGGAAACATCCTCTGCCTGGTCCCAGCCTGCATCATTGCCTTTGTCCATTTTAGTCAAACAGGAAACCAAGGCTTCCTCGGTGAGAACCCATGGTTCTACGTCCTAGCAGTCATCGGCATTTTCTTCATTGTACAACAAATCAACTCACTGGTTACCGCACCAAAAATTGTCGGCGACTCTGTTGGGCTACACCCAATGACTGTGATTTTCTCCATGCTGTTCTGGTCTATCATCCTAGGTGGTTTTGTTGGAGCCCTACTTGCGGTTCCACTCACAGCAGCGCTTAAGGTGTTATTCCGCCGTTATGTTTGGGAAGCTTCACTCAGTGACGCCACTGAAAAGAAAATCGCCAAACTAACGAATAGCGAAACCCCAAGCTAAATATGAGCTCTCAATCAACATCCGAAACGGTCGCCATCATCGGTGGCGGACCAGCTGGCCTCCGCGCCGCAGAGCTCATATCAGCTGCAGGAATTAGCTGCGTGCTTTATGATTCCATGCCATCTGTTGGTAGAAAATTTCTCGTTGCAGGAAAAAGTGGCCTCAACCTAACTAAAGATGAAGACCTCGACACCTTCATTAGTTACTACGGCGGCAGTCACAACGGCCAATTTGATCTACAGAGATGGGCTTCTATCATCAAAGAGTTTGATAATAAGATGATTCGTGAGTGGGCTGAAGGCCTAGGCATTACAACATTCACAGCTAACAGCGGAAAAGTATTCCCAGAAGCAATGAAAGCTGCGCCATTATTGCGTCGCTGGGTTCACAAACTCCGCGAACAAGGAGTAAATTTTCGCATGCGCCACAAACTGGCTAGCATCGCGCCAGCTGAAAAAGAACAAGGATACAAACTAACATTCACAAGCCCACTGGACGAAAGAACTAGCTACAATCATCGTTATGTCGTCCTCGCTATGGGCGGCGCCTCATGGCCACAAACTGGCTCTGATGGAGCATGGAGAGACATCCTCGACCAACAGCAAGTCTGTTATCAAACCTTACAAGCTGATAACTGCGGGTGGATGCATCCGTGGAATGACGAATTTCTCAAAATAGCGGAAGGCAAACCACTGAAAAATATTCACCTCAGCTGTGGGGATCAAAAAGTGACTGGCGAGGTAATGATTACCAAATATGGCCTCGAAGGTAGCGCCATCTATCAGATAGGACGAACACTCCGTAGCTTGCCAAAAGCCTATATCGAGATAGACCTCAAACCTACATTTACACATGACCAGTTAGTGGCGAAAATGGGCGGCAAACAACACGGCTTATTGCGAGAAGCTAAATACCGCTGGAAACTCTCGCCGCAAGCTATGGCGCTGATCAAGCACCAATACAAACACACTAACGACGTCAACCTTCTAGCCACTCAGATAAAAGCCTGCCGTATTGACCTCGACTCCCCTCGCCCAATCGATGAAGTCATTTCAACATCCGGCGGCATATGCTGGAGCGAACTCAACGAGCAATTAATGCTCAACAAGCTGCCTGGAATTTTTGCCTGTGGAGAAATGATAGATTGGGAGGCGCCGACGGGCGGCTACCTCATGCAGGGATGTTTTGCATCGGGCACACGTGTCGGGAAATCAATCATCCAGATGAGTGCAGAGGAATAGGTTTGCCAGCCACTAATCAACTTTTTAAAATCAACTTCATGGATACTGAGCCAGACAGAGACAGACCAATCATAGGAGTGATAGACTCTGGAATTGGCGGGCTTTCTGTGGTTCTCGAGATCTGCAAGAGACTGCCTAACCATTCGATTCGCTACATTGGCGACTCGTCGTGGTGCCCATATGGCAATAAATCCCCTGAGCAGATCCAACAGCGCACAGCAACAGCTACCGAAAAACTCATTAGCATGGGCGCTGAGTGCATTGTAATTGCCTGTAACTCAGCGACAATTCACGCGATAGAGTATTTACGGGCACACTTCCCCCTGCCATTTGTCGGCATGGAGCCAGCTATTAAGCCGGCCTGCAAACAAACCAAAAACGGCATTGTTGGAGTATTTGCCACCGAGGCCTCTATTGCTGGAGAAAAATTTCACCGCTTGATTTACGACCACGCTGGAGGGGTCAATGTAATCACTCGCCCTTGCCCCAAATACGTTGAGCTCGTGGAAGCTGGCATCTTAAACGGACCAGAAGTCGAAGACGCGATAAATGAATACGCTGCCCCCATGCTCGAGGCAGGGGTCGACACAATTGTTTTGGGCTGTACTCATTACCCATTCCTACTACCAAGTATGAAAGCCATTCTCGGCAACTCCATCCAGCTGATAGACACAGGCGCCGCCGTTGCTGAACAGGTTGCTAGAGTTATTGGCAAGTCAGAACCCCAGCCAGCAGCTAGAGATATTTTTGCCTTCAGCACAGCTGACGCCGAAAAATTCCGAAAACTCTGGCACCTCCTTGCTCCAAACCTACCAGCTCAGTGCGCAGCCATTAAGCTGTGATACTTCTAGCCAAACACCTGCATAAACCCAACCTCAAGAGCCAGCTGCTCTTGAGCGTTAGTTTCGAAGACTGACTTCATCTTCACTAGGGCGTCCATTCGTACAACCAGTTGCTCAAGGGATTGATCCTCAGCTAAATCTTCATAAATTTTCCGGTGCTGCGGGAAATCCAATTCTGATTGTGAGTGACATTTCACCCTCACAACATCTCCTAACCAGGACTCCATGACATCCAATAAGCCTGCTCTAACTTGCAGGTAATCTGACTCCACCTGCGCCTTAAAAAAATCTTCTCGCTGTTTTAGCCAATCCCCCTCTGTAGCTTGCTTGTACTTCTTAATCTCCTCTTTCTGCTGAGTTTCGTAGCCCTTCGCGATCAATGATTTTTCCTGAGCTAGAACTTTGGCAAAACTCGACTTCAAAGAAAGCGCAGCTTGTACATTACCAAAACCCGAACCGCCAAACTTCCCTAATGCTTGTAGCAGCGGCTCAGATCCAGCAACCACAACTTCTTTCTCGTTTTCAGAAAATAGCGTTAGAATAAGACAGCGCGATAGAATAGTAGGTAACAACCTCTCAGGGTACTCAGTTAGCATCAACAAAAGACAATCAGCTGGCGGCTCTTCTAGAGTTTTCAAAAAAGCATTTTCAGCCTGCTCATTCATACGGTCAGCATCCGTAATCACACCCACTTTGAATTTGCCAGTGGGAGCGGAAACACGAAATGACTTCTCCAACTCACGCATGGCATCAACGCCAATGCGACGCGACTTCATCCGCGGCTGCACAATTCGCACTAACTCTCCTTCCAGTTCCTCTAAAGGAGGTGTTTGAGGAGGAAGGGTTTCGCCAAAGAAATCCATCGCCTCCTGGGTATTACCTCCATTGACCATTGTGATCATCCGCGCTGCTAGTTCACGTTTACCGCTCCCCTTTGTCCCTGTAATCAAAAAGGCGTGGCCGAGTCGGCCTCTCTCGAATGCCGATTCCAATAATTCCAGTGCGCGATCTGCTGTGAATGCCATGACGTCAATATACTGACCAGTGCTCCAAATGAGGCAATCTCATATTTACTCGCTAGAAAAATTATCCTAGCAAGTCAGCTAATAAGGCTCCTACAGATCTCCTACCTATCAGTTTTAAAAAATGGAGAATCTTCTAGATTCACGCCCTGATCCTCTTTTGATTCAGATTTATTCGAGGAATCATCTCCAGGCATGAGCTTACCTGGGTTGAGTAATGCCCCCCATCGAGCTTTCACTCCAACCTTATTCATCATCAACTGCCCGTCGCGGCTAGAAATAGCGAGTGATAACAATATCCCAGATAGAACGACCAATACCAATGACCTCCAAACCTTTTTAGGATAGGTAGCACAGAAGATAACATCCACGAAAGTCTGCAAAATCATTCCCCATAAAAACCATTTCTTGCTCACCTTAAACTCGCGGAACTTAAGACCTAACCAAGCAATAAATAACAAGCCCATGCCGCCAATGAAATAAATCAACAGGCTTCCCATCTGGTAAACAAAGCCAAGCAGCAACAAATCGACTAAAAAAACAAGTGCCACGGAAAGCTCCAAAGACAAGCATTCAACAGCATTTCGCAGCCATTTGGGTAAGCGCATCCCAAACTCTTTGCTTTCTTCGACGGGTTCTCGATCCGGCAGCTTGGTGCTCGCAAAATCGACATCTTTCACCTCTAACCAGCTATCGAGGGTTGGGCTCCAAATCAAATCCTCCGCTGATAGAACTGCCTGAGCGACAAATTCTTTAATCGTCGTCCTATTGTGTGGCCCACTAACACGAGACCCTTGCGCGTAATACCACGTATTATAAGGGTCGGTTGTATTCACCTCAGATGCACCAGATGGCTCGTGAGATTGGCTCGCCTCTAACTCCTTTTTACGTCGCAGTCGCGCCGCGTATTCTTTTTGCCTATCTAACGAGCTCTTTCCTTCGCAATTATAATGATCGAGAAACTCCGTCATCACCTCCTGCGGAGAGCCCGGTCGCTTAGCTGGGTCGTGAGCCAGTAAACGCATCAGCCAAGTATCTAGCCAAACAGGCAAATCTGGTCGCAACTCCAACAAAGGCGTCATGCGTCCCTGAATATGCGAAGCCATTACTTGAACAGCACTATCACCATCAAACGGGTGAACCCCCGTCAAACAGTAATAATAGATGCAGCCCATTGCATATTGATCACTCTCAAAGGTACCAGGTTTACCCTCAAATTGCTCGGGAGCCATGAAGTAAATTGAGCCCCTCATCGCCTGCTTCGATGAGCTGGTTTCTACGTCCTTGTTGCGCGTCAGACGAGCTTGGTCAAAGTCTAGCAACTTGTACTGTACCGACCCACTTGGCAGCGGCGAGCACATGATATTTTGAGGTTTCAGATCACAGTGGACAATATTTGCCTCCCGCGCCGCGCTGAGAGCATCTTGGGTTTGTACCACCAAGTCTCGCAACTCGATCAAATCGCACTCCTGCCTTTCTACAGCCTCATTGAGCGTTTTGCCTTTCAGCAACTCCATGACCACAAGCACCCCGTGATCATCGTTACAAATATCATGAATCGTAACGATGTTAGGGTGCTGCAGTGAGGCCAATACTGCGGCCTCCTCATAGAGCATCTGGGTAGGCAGAGCACGCTTCCCCTCACGCTGTGGCAACATGCGTTTGATAGCAACCTCACGTTTGAGACGTTCGTCTACCCCTTGATAGACAACACCGAAGCCACCTGCGCCAATTTGACGAGTTGTCCGATACCTCTCTGAAATCTGCTCAGCTTCCTTCATGGCCCATTTATGCTCAAGATCGTATCCCCATTTGGGGCCACAGACCAAACAACAAGACCTTAAATTTAGTAAAGTTTAGTAAAATTACAATGCCTATTTCAGGTCCGCTCAGCAGCTAACTAGAGCCTTGCGAGGGAAATCAATACTTTTGTGTGACATATTTCACTCAAGCTGTCTCACTTCAGGTTCGATATCAACCATTTTGCCATCATCCGTATTTTTTGGGCTAACGGATGACTGTTCTTGCACAGGTACTACTTTAATATCGACCTGTACAGGCACTGAACGCAACCCACTAATGAGCGACTCAATTTTAGCAAGTGTTGGATCATCTAGCTGCTTGGGAGCGGTGAAGACAGAACCTAATGATTGCAATCCACCATTGATAGCTGAGAGACCATCATTGAACTGAGACATCTGAGCGACCACCCTAGCCACGGGATCATCATCACCAGCTCCACCGAGAAGTTTCTGTTTAGAAAACTCATCTTTGATCTCCTGCCAACGTGCTGATTCGCTAGCGGTTTGTATCCCCTCCATTTCTTTGAACTTTAAAAGGTTAGCCTCCGCACCCGTCGTTAAGGTCTGCGACTCACTCTCGTAGTGACTGATCACGAGCTCGCTAACTTCTTCATCAGTCATCAGAGGAATCACCTTCTCAGCGATACGGTTCATATTACGGTAGGAACCCTGTAGCTTGAATGCTGGCTCCACGCGGTAATTATCTTCCTGAGCCGCACTGTGGATGTACTCTAGGTTTACCCGAAGAATGGAATCTCTAACTCTATAGAGATGTGTCATAACACGAATAAAATCTTCAACTTCCGAGGCGGAAAACGGTGCCTCAAAATCAATCTCATCACGAGGAGCCCCCTCTACTAACTTCATCACCGCATAGACATCTTGCTGGCTGCGACTACTAAGTTTTGACAGTACAGCGTTAGATGTCAGTGAGTTCTCAATATAGGACGCCTTAAAGGCAGCTTCATGGCCCCCCAGAATATCACCTAAGTTATAGGTGTCAGCGCGGTTGGCTAACATATCAGGAATCTGGAACTTACCACCAGTCTCTGTATAAGGGTTACCCGCCATCACTACGGCTACCTTCTTACCTCGCAGATCATAAGTCTTTGCCTGACCTTTATAGACACCTTCGATCTTGCGCTGACCATCACATAACGAGATGAACTTCTGCAAAAACTCAGAGTGTGTATGCTGGATATCATCGAGGTAAATCATGACATTATCCCCCATCTCCAGAGCTAAGTTAAGTTTCTGAACCTCCTCACGCGCTGATGCGTTAGGAGCTTCAGCTGGATCTAGCGACTTCACCTCGTGCCCCAGAGCTGGCCCATTGATCTTCATGAAAGTAATGCCAAGTCTATCGGCGATATACTCCATCAAAGTGGTCTTACCATAACCTGGAGGAGAGATGAGCAATAACATGCCCATTCTATCTGTGCGGGTATCTTTGCCAGCTGTACCCATCTGTTTCGCTAGATTGTCTCCAATAATTGGCAGATACACCTCGTTGAGTAGACGGTTACGGACAAATGATGACATCACACGTGGTTTAAATTCGTCGAGACGCATCTCATCGCGCTTGAGCTCCAACAACTGTGACTTCGTTTCCTGGTATGATTGATAGACTGGCACATCGTACTGGCTAAAATCTAGCATCTTACGGATGAATAAATTATAGTGGAAATGATATTTCCCATCACTAACTACTGCGTGTTGCCCTAATAAACCCTCACATTCAGCCATCAACTCCACCCTAACTACTGATTTAGGGTCATGGCCACCATACAGCAGATGGGCAGCAGCCTCCTGCAAATACATCATCTGCAGCTCAGCATTGTATGCGTCCAAGTCGTCGGTCACACTCGCTGCAAATCCACGCAACCAAGCTCCAATCACTTGGTACTGGCCAATAACATTTCCATCTAACTCAGCTAGAGAATTATCGTATTGGTCACCCACGCGCTTCGCACTCAATGTTGTGTGGAACTTCTGCACCCATTCAGCGGCTTGGCTGGAAATTTCAAAACTCTCAGCTCTAGCAAAATGCGCGATCAAATATTCCGCAGCGCGTTGAACGATAGTCACTGAGTTCAAATTCTGGCTACCAGCAAACTTGTCAATTTCACGCTCTAGTTCCGCTTGGTACTTTTTGCGCTCGTTTCTATCAACAGAAACAAAAACTGCCTCCACCATGCCCTGAGCTCTGAGCTTCACCTCTAGCTGGCTTTTATCTTCATGATGCCATTGCTTCCAGAAAAGCATCGCAAAAGCGCGTACAGCGGGGCTGTACCTCAGCATACCCACTTCATTGTGCATGGGCAGTAACTTACGCAAAATCAACTCAGCATCATGATCATGAACCCCTTTAGTGTAGCCCTCAGAGTATCTATTGTTAGCAAATGCCTGAACCTGGCTGAGCAGATCATCAGAAACTTCTAGCTGGCCATTTTCTTCAGCATGCAAAAGGTATAAATAAGCCAGATATTCAGATCTATACACTGCACGATTTTCAGAAACTAACTCCTGTGACCACACTGAGCGGGTCTTCAAAAAATCAGGATCGTCAATTCGCTCAAAGAAATCAGTTCCCGCTAGATGGAAACTCATTTCATCACCTTGCGGCACCACAGTTAACTCAAGCTCTTGAGTATTAACCGTGAATTGATGCTTACCAAACTGAATGATGTTAGTCCCATCAACAAAGAGCTCGTTTCTATCTTTCAGCTGACGCACCGCATCTTCACGCAGTGTCTTCAAACGAGTTTGAATGTCGGCAGCCTTCACGCTGTCTCCGAGCTCATCTAACTCGTCAATAATTTCACGCACCTTGGAAACCATCAAGTCGCCAGCAAAATAGCCGTTAATCTCATTGATTTCAGCAAATGATGCTGCACGGTTTCTCACCCCAGTAAGAATACGTTCAGCGGACTTGATCAGGTTGTTAGCACGCTTGTTGCGTTTCTCTAGCAAGGCAACCTTGCGCGCCTCAAAAGCGTCGTAAACCTCCTCACGCTTGGCGGCTAGCTGCTCGAGGTATTCATCAAACTCAGAGAATTTTCCATCCAGCTCCTCAATCTGCACCATCACCTTGGTGAGGTATTCGTCACACTTCTCAGCCGTGTCACAAAGGTCTAGGAAGTTGACCACCGCTTGCCCCAACAACTTCATTTGCGCGGCAAACTGCGCTACACCTTCCGACTTTGCTAGATCGTGGCGCTTCCCTTTGAGAGATGCCCGCACCGCATTCAGTGTAGAATAAATCTCTGAAATG
Source organism: Persicirhabdus sediminis (assembly GCF_016595495.1). Taxonomy (GTDB): domain Bacteria; phylum Verrucomicrobiota; class Verrucomicrobiia; order Verrucomicrobiales; family Akkermansiaceae; genus Persicirhabdus; species Persicirhabdus sediminis. The sequence goes on along the minus strand of NZ_JAENIM010000016.1, from coordinate 27,470 downwards.
CTTTCGATGATTGCCGTCGTTTTGGTCGCGTCATCGATTTTGAGATTGCTGACAATTTCGATCAGCATCTCTAATTCAGAGCCAGCTTTGTCTAACTCAGCCCCTGTTGCATCAGCATCAGCTACCTTCTCGAGATTTTTAACCGCCTCACTCTGCGACTGAACCGCCTCACGATATGGATCGAGCGCTTCTTCCGTGAGCAAAAACTTCACTGTGAGATCGGACAAAATCTGAATCTGCTCAACCAAGCTTTGCTCGATGAGATCAATTCTAGCTGGCTCATTATAACGCAAATCACGAAGCCCTATCACCTCACCACGCATCCGTCTCAGCTGAGCTAGGTGATTAACAAAACCAATGATATCATCAGCTGGTGAGTGCTCGATTTCACGAATGAGCTCTTTCGCTGCAGACTCTAAATCGTCTGTCTTTTGTTTAGCTGAATTCCTCAGCTCGAGGACTTTTTCAAATTCCTCAACCGCTGATCTAGCAGCAGCATTGATCTCGCTGAGTGGTTCAGCTAGATCAAACATCTCGTCTTTATTGAGCCAGAAATAAGCATCAACGAGGTCGCCAGTTTTCTTAACCAAATCGAGATATAGGTCGGCGTATGAATCGTCTTTACCGAGCAGGCCCAATACCTCACGGCATTCGGACATACAGCGCACGATATCTTGGTTGCCGATTTTGCTAATAAATGAGCCATTACCAGCAGTCTCTAGCGTCTGATATTCATCATTGATGTATGGCGTTTGCCAAATCTGAATCACATGATGTTTCTGCGCTTCATCTTCGTTGCGGAAATACAGCAGGCGACCATTTTCAAATAACGAATAACCACTACAGATAACAGGCGTATCAATACTGCGTGTAATTAGATTATAAGAAAGCAGAACGTAATCACCACTCTGACGATTATAGAAAACAAAAAATGTATCCTCACCATTGGCGCTAACAATACGCTTTTCAAAGCGCATATCGAGCAAACCATGATCGAAGGTTTTGAACTCGCCACTGAGCAAGAGATAGCCGTTAGCAAATATCAATCCGTGGTCATCTGGCAATAGAACACAAGAATGGCCAATTGCGTCACAGCGCACCACCGTCTGAGTTTTCTCATTATAGACAAGGTATCGATAGTGCTCTTCACGGTATGGCAGCACCTTGAGAACTATCAACGGCCCCACGGTAGCGTATAAAATCTCAGCATCGTCGAGAGTCTGATCTGGATCATCTACCAATTCCTCGTAAATCCCTTGGCCAGTCTCTGTATTGTCTTCGATCTTGATCGTTAGATCACCACCAACCGTTTCAACAAACAATCTATCCTCGATAGAAACGTGTGGGTGCTCACCAGAACGCTGCATGTCGCGATGCGCGCGCTTCCACTGGAATTCTTGCTGCTGAGGAAAGACATATTCGTGATCTGAGCGGTTTCCAAGGTAATCGAGCGATCCATCACCTTTGAGAAGCCACTTGAAGCACTTAATGTTAGTCAGCTCTTTGCCGACTCGCATGCCCATGAAAAGATGAGGGCCAATCACCATGAATTTTACAAAGACGGTATCTTTATAATATTTGTACAGTGATTTAAAATCTTCCTCAAACTCAGCGCCAAATAACTCAGCTTCATCTAACTTATGAAAAGTGTGATCTGCTGGATGATATTCGTAGAGGTCAAAAACATCGCCTAACTCTGTAGTCTGTTTGAGGCCAAAGTGAATGTTATAACCAAAGATGAAGCGGTTCTTGCCGATAGAAACCATATCGCGAGAGACACAATTGTGCTGTGTACTAATTCGCTCAGTGGCTAACAAAGCTGGCTCAATTGAACCGAACACATCGCGGCGTTCATCATTGAGCTGATTCAAGCGCTGCTGCAGCTCAGTACCATGTTTGGCCATACGGGCACGGATCACCTCGTAAGCTCCACTCTCTAGCTGATTATTCTCTTGTTCCTCTGACATCTTGTTCATCTACAGGTGCTAACACCCTTACTCTCTATCAATAAAATTCTTGGGGGAAATGAGCGCTCACCGTGGCCACCTCATCACTGACCTGTAGCCACGATAAGCGCTTAATCTATCAGCCTGATTATTCAGGCTAATGGGGAGCCTAGCTCCCCATTATATAATTTGTTATTTAATGAAGTTGGACGCCTTAAGGTCCTTCACTCCATATCGCTCAGCAGCGCCAAGGAATCCCATGAGCTTGTCACGGTCATCACCATTAGACTGAACAATCAGCTTACCTAGCAGACCGCCAACTGAGAGATTTTTGATGTCCTCAGTGGATACACCAAATTGATCAATCCAAGTAGATACTTGAGCTTTGAAGTACTCAGGGTCACCATTGAAGAAGGTCTCTTTAACATCGCCGATAACTTGGCTATTTTCCACGGTACGATCAACCACCTTACCAGTAGTGATAGCGTTAGTAATGCGATCGAAGAACTGAGTTTCTCCACCAACGATGTCGATTTTCGCGCTCTTAAGCGCTTCACCAACAACGAGAGCTTGTTGCTCAGCAATCTGACGTTGAACGTCAATTTCAGCCAACTCAACTACTTTCTCTTTCTCAAGCTTGAGTTTGAATTCTTCGTGTACTTGACCAGCTTGCTCAAACAGTTTCATTGCCTCAGCCTTCTGTGTGATACCGTCAGCGTCAGCCTGGTACTTGAGTCTCTCAACGGTCGCCTCAGCAGTACCCTGCTTCTCAGTAGCATCTGCTTTAGCTAACATGACTTCAGCTTCACCAAGACCAATAGCGGCAGCTTCCTTAGCAGTAGCCTCAGCTAACATTTTCTTCGCAGTCGCTTGTTTGTCCGATGCTGTTAGTTCAGCGTCAGCGGAAACAACCACCTCTTCAGCATGCAGCTCAGCAGCTTGGCGGTCAGCTTCAGCAGCTTTCACGCGCTTGTACATTTCTTCATCAGCCTTGAGAATAGCAGCTTCTTTCTCAGCTTCAGCTTCTTTGACCGATTGGATCAATACTTCCTGAGCTGCAGCTTCAGCTAGAGTGACTTTGACTTGCTTGGAACGGTCGGCTCCCGCAAAGGCTTCGGTATCGAGAATTTTCTGCTGTTCGATAACAACAGTCTTTTCAACAGCAACACGCTGTTTGATGACGTCTTGAATTTCTTTCTTCTGAACTTCAACCGCTTTATCTTTTTCAATGCTCTTAAGCTCAGTGAGGCGCTGACGTTCAATCTCTTCGAGTTGATGATCACGCTTCACACGCTCTACTTCCACCACGTCTGTACGCTCTTTGTTGCGTTGAGCGATGAGAACTTGGCGCTCTTTGTTCTGCTCAGAAATACCAATTTCTTCTTCAGCAGCAATGCGAGCTTGCTCAGATTTTTGGCGTTCTTCTTCAGAAACTTTGGCAGCTGAGGCTTCTTCACGTGCTTGGGCATTAGATACCTCACGTGCCTGACGAGCTTCGGTTTCAGCTAGCTGGCGCTCTAACTCAAGAATTGCTTCGCGAGCTTCCACATCTTGCTGTTTGATTACTTTTTCTTTCTCGCGCTGGATATTGTTAGACAGCTTTGCTTGATCAGCGGTGAGATCAGTAATCTTTTTAATACCTTCAGCATCGAGAATATTATCTGGATCTAGCAACTCGACCGGAGTCTGCTCAAGGTAATCAATAGCCGCATCATCGAGCACAAAGCCATTGAGGTCAGTACCGATAACTTTGAGGATTTCATCGCGGAAGGTATCACGCTCTTCGTAGAGAGCGATGAAGTTGAACTTCTTACCTACGGTCTTAAGCGCTTCTGAGAATTTGGCATCAAAGAGAATGCGGATTTCTTCAACAGATGAGGCGCGGTCACAACCGATAGACTCAGCCACACGAATAACCTCTTCACGTACATTATTCACGCGTACAAAAAAGGCCACCTTGATGTCAGCTCGCATGTTGTCTTTACAAATCAGGCCATTTTTCCCTGTTCTATCAATAACAATGCGCTTGAGAGAGATATCCATGAGTTCCACACGGTGAAAAACTGGATAAACAAACATACCCGTGAAGGTCACCTTGGTTTCCCCCCAACCCGTTCTAATCATCGCGGTGCCTTTCTCTACCTTTCTAAAGCATTTTGATAGGCAGATAAAAAAGGCAAACACTGTACCTATCACCGCTAGAACTATCAGTCCAATAGTCTCAAAAAGGAGCGCTAAGTTATATACTGGCAAACTCGCCAGCCCATCTATCATCCCTAAGGAATTCGTTATTTCATTCATCATTTTGTATTACTTTGATACTTACTATTTACTGTGAAATTTACTATCTCGAAAAGAACTTACCGTAGTTCGCTAGGTAAGGCTGTTACATTGTGATCAGAATTTTGTAAGCCAGTCAGAAGTCTATTAAACGCTAACAGATCAGCTAATCTATCAATCATTCGACTGTCCTAACCCCAATCATCACCATAAGCAACCTTACTATCATCACGCTCTAACTCACTAGCCAAACGAGCAATAAACAAGCCCTCTGATTTACCTGTGACTAGTACAAATTCATCCTTATTAGCCACTTGAGCCCCATCTTCAAGCTTTGCATTAACTAGTGCTGGCGCTCCTTTCATGCGCGGAACTAACAACTGACCATACTTCTCAGTTAGTTGGCTAGACTTCACTTTTGCGACACGTCCCACAACTGGCTCATCATTATTTTCACCTGCACGGAATGAGCGCAAGAATGGACTTAGTGGCTTACTAACTAACCTCATGATGATTACACTGATGAAAAAGGCTACAAGAGCCAAGATGCCAGCCACTAACCATGTGCCATCGGGGTTGAAATAATAATTGAGACACAAGTTAGCCCCCCACATAAAAATCGTGAACAAGCTGAGCAATAACATCAGCGGAATGTCAGAACCGTTAACTAACTTAAGCACTGAAGCAAACAAGCCAGCGTCACTAGCTCCTCCTGCATCTAAATCGGAATCGAGCCCATCGGTATCAAAATCAAAATCTAAGAAATCTAAATCTACCGCGCCTAGAATTAACAAAAAAACATATAACCCAACAAAGCCGAGCATGATGGTTAGGGGTAGATTATACGGTAGTAGAGCCTGCTGCCAAATTTCCTGCATTACCCCTATATCTAATAGTTATATTTTTTCAGATGACCATTACAAATCTCGGTAATTTTTACAGCTAGCGACTAACGGCCGTTAGCATGATAGGATACAAAAAGAAAGCCGTCGGGACACTCATCCCAACGGCTTCCTAACCCATATTAACAAATGAAAAAATGAATACTAGATACTATTACGAGTAGGTTAGTAACTCACTTTTTGTTGCTCAACACTTCACAATCGAGCGAACTCAGTAGAATCAAACAGACGTCATTTGGAAAGCATTTTTTTCTAATAAAATGAAAAAATCACATGAATGCAACCAGCTACAATGATCAAAAGCCACCAAACTACATAAATAAGCGCCCTATATCCCCTTGTAATGGATAAGATTACAATCACCTTACAAAAACTGCTAACAAAACAAGATTACAACGCAAGCATAAGTAAATTGCGGGAAAGAAATATTGGGACACGCTCAAATGTTCCAAATGGGAAACAAAACCGCCTCTAACTAGCATTTCCCGGGCAAGAAATCGACCTGGTTGGTGTCACTTTTGCGCCATTAGCTGAGTATCATCTAAAGAGAATAGAATATGAGTTGGCAAAACGAGAGATTTACATAGAGTACGCGCGTGCTTCCTTGGTTTCAAAACAATCAATTTCCGCTGTATCTTGCCCCGATGGCAGGAGTAACTGACGTCGTCTTCCGCACTATCTGCAAAGAACTCGGTGCCGATGTGATGGTCACAGAGTTTGTCTCTTGTGAGGGTATTATCCAGCGCGACGATAGAACTCGCAGATACACAGAGTTTACTGACGAGCAGCGCCCTGTGGGCGTGCAGATTTTTGGCGCGAATGGCAAGCGCATGGGCGAAGCCGCCAAAAAGATTGTCGACTGGAAGCGCCCAGATTTCATTGATATCAATTTCGGCTGCCCAGTGAATAAAGTGGTCGGCAAAAATGGTGGTTCGTCACTGCTCAAAGATTGCCCGCTATTGACAGAAGTCGCCAGCGAGGTGGTGAAGGCGGTTGGCCACATCGTTCCAGTCACTGGAAAAATTCGTACTGGCTGGGACGAGAAACACATCAATGCCACGGAAGTCTGCCACATTCTCGAAGACTGCGGCATGCAGGCGATTTCTGTTCACGGGCGCACGCGCTCGCAAGCCTACCGCGGAGAAGCCAACTGGGACGTCATCGGTGAGTGTGCCGAGTCGGTAAAAATTCCGGTTGTTGGCAATGGCGACATTTCCTCAGGCGAAGACGTCAAAAAACGACGCGAAGAAACCGCCGTATCTGGCGTGATGATTGGCCGCGCCGCAATGCAAAACCCATGGGTATTCCGCGAGGCCAAACACTATCTGGAAACAGGCGAACAACCACTACCAGTGCCTATTGGCGAACGCTGGCAGCTGATTTTGCGCCACTGCGCGCTAGCGATGGAAAGCAGCCGCTACGGCAACGAAAGACAAACAATGATGGCCATGCGCGCCCGCCTAATGGCCTACTGCAAAGGTTTCCCTGGCGCCAAACCACTACGCACGCGCCTATGCCACGTGGAATCGTACGCTGAGATTCAGGACATCGCTGGCGAATACCTCACGCAGCTCGATGCTGGTGGATTCGCCCCAACATCCAGCTCTGTATAACCCAGCTATGGCATCCATTCTCAAATCACTCAAATTGTTAGCTGACGCCACTCGCATCCGCATTTTACTCTTACTTGAGCACGAATCACTCAGCGTTGTTGAGCTACAGGAAATCCTCGGTATGGGGCAAAGCCGCATCTCCACTCAGCTCTCCGCGCTCAGACAGGAAGAACTCGTCGCTAGCAGTCGGTCAGGAAAAAATAACATCTATACCATCACCGCCCCAACAGCGTTGATGGAAGTCGCTCGCCAAGCTGCGGTGGAAATCCCAGAAACCGACTCAGACACCGCCAGCTTAAAACATATTTTACGCAAGCGCCGAGACAAAGCTCGCGCATATTTCGATAGTCTAGCTGGAAATTTTGGCAAAAACTACGTCCCTGGACGCAGCTGGAAATCATTAGGTGAAGCCTTGATCAAAGTGCTTAATTATCGTGTGGTCGCCGACCTCGGCGCTGGCGAAGGCACCTTATCCCAACTGCTAGCTCAGAGCGCCGAAAAAGTCATCGCAGTAGACAATAGCAAAAAAATGGTTGAGCTTGGCCAGCGTCTAGCGGTCACTAACGAGCTGCCTAACCTACACTACCGTCTTGGTGATATTGAATCGGTCCCCATTAGTGACGGCAGCGTCGATCTAGCCATTTTATCACAAGCACTACACCACGCTCACCGGCCAGAACGCGCCCTAGCTGAAGCTTTTCGCATCCTCCAGCCAGGTGGCAAACTGATGATTCTCGATCTGCTACAGCACAACTTTGAAAAAGCACGCGACCACTACGCCGACGTCTGGTTAGGGTTCTCAGAGGTAGAGCTAGCGGAAATGATGGAGCACGCAGGTTTCATCAAGATCCACACCACCATCGTCGACCGCGAAGAACAAAGTCCACATTTCCAAACACTTCTAGCCACCGCTGAAAAACCCAACTAAGCCTGCAGTATTCATGACCTCCAGCCAGCCCACTCAGCATAGCCAACAACGATCCATTTATAACATATCCTGCCTCACCCTGCTCGCTGTTGGGCTGAGTTCGTGCCAACCTTTTGATCATAAGAGGCAAGCGGAGGAGATCCACATCCCCCACCCATCGGTCCACCTGCAGGACAAACAGAATAAGCTCACGCAAACTGAGCCTCTAAGCCCTCTGAGCCAGCCGCATCTAGCTAATACTAACAACGAAAGAAAAACGTCCACCGCGCACAAAAGCAAACCATCAGCACAAGCGCGCACCACACTCAAATTTATCGATACCAAGAAAAACGGCATCGACCTGAGATTTGTCCGCTTTGACGATAGAGATCACAAACTTGTTGTCGCCGACCAGCCAGCTGGCCCAGGGACACGTTGGTTCACCGCTCGCCAGTGCGCTGAATCTCAGCGCGGTCTAGCCGCCATCAATGGTGGATTTTTCACCCCAGAAGGAAAACCGCTAGGCAAGATTGTTAGCCAGGGAAGAAGTGCGGGTTATATCAACCCGAGCTCGCTCGGCACCGGATTTTATTACACCTCAGCTACGGAAACCCAGCTGATTCGCCGGCAGAAATGGTCAAATTCATTAGGCGCCGTAGAAGCCCTGCAAACTGGTCCATTTCTCATAGAAAATGGCAAAAAAACATCTGGTCTAAATACGTCTAACCAGCGTGTGCGCAGTTTCATCATCTGGAACGGCCAGCACCACTGGGCAATTGGTTACAGCTCAATCTGTTCACTCAACGATCTAGCAGCCGCATTGAACTCAGATAGACTGGTCGGATTCCCTATCAAATACGCGCTCAACCTAGACGGCGGGAGATCCTCAGACATGTGGGTCAGCGCTGATGTGCCGCATGGAAAAAAGGAGTTTCGTGCATTCTGGAATAAAGATGTGAGAAATTTCCTCGTATTGAAGGAACGTTGACATCGCTCCATATGCGTATAACTGGTGTTTACCACCTGCTGTAGTCCACAAAAACCGCAACACCATGAACCTTCATTGCCTACCCCTCACCCTCGTCGCCATGACCATGGCGCTCTCGTCTAGCTTCGGCCAGCATCTCGCTCTGGAGCTCCCGGTAGGCTACAATGGCAGCCAGCGTACCGTGCATTTTTTCAGCTTCGACAGCCGCAAGCACGACATCCTCATCATTGACCAAGAAGGGATTTCCAAACAAAAATACGCAAATCTCAGAATTGCTATGGCCAAGCGCAACTGCATTGCTGGCTGTAATGGCGCTAGCGCAACCGCATCTGGTAGTCACGAAGGTTTGGCGGTTTGTGATGGCAAAGTGATCTCTAATACCTTCAGCACAGCTAACGAACAATGCGCCATCTTAGCCACAGACGGCACTAATGTTAGACTAGAACCTAGCAAAGAATATTTACAATCACCGCTGAAAAATCCGGAACAACTTCTGCAGAGCGGCCCGCTACTGATCTCTGATGGCAAAACCTCAGCCAAGCTCAACGCTCACTCATACAAGCGACGCACCTTCATCATCCACGACGGCGGCAACAAATGGGCGATCGCCTACTCGCCTGCCTGCACATTGAAAACGCTGGCATACACACTCAGTAACCATGCCAAGATTCCATTTAAAGTTGAAACAGCTGTCGTGCTCGGTGAAGGGTCAGCTAGCGGGTTCTGGACCAAATCCCAGCTAGCACAACCGCTCTACCTACGTGAGCTTAGACGGTCACGCAGCTTCATTGGCATTGCTGAAAAATAAGACCCGCTCGCTGTAGAAATTGGCAGCAAGCTAGCTGGCGGAGAAAAAACATCACAACTAACATCATCGATGCTTGGTTGATAAGCATGCATGGTCTATTATTAGCCACACAATCATTCGTTGCCCACAGCAAGAAAACACAATCAGCAGCCATTTCAATCAAGCCGCCCACCCTATCTAGCTGACACCTCGCAGCTCAGCTAGAGCTAGGAATTTTCTACCCGTCACCCACACGCAGAAATCAACGGCACAACCCAATACCACTTTCATGTTCCAATTTGACCGCAAGCTCATCCTTACTCTAGCCGCTGTTATCCTGATGCTTGGCATCGCGGTCATTAGAAAAGCAGCCCCTGATGAAGAGACCAACAAAGTCGTCAATCAAGCGCGAACAAACACCACCCAACAGGCACAATCGACACAAAGCCCAGCCAGCCAGCCAGCTAACTTTCACGCGCCAGATGCCGCTCAAGCTGAGATCAAGCTAGACGAAAAAATCCTCACATTTACTAGCCAAGAAGAACTCGATCTATTTCTAGAAAAAATCGCTGCGGCAGACCAATCGAAGATCCGCCTCATCGGCGTGGTCGACAAATTACTCAGCGCTCGCGTGCGCTTCATCTCCATCGACGAACTGAAGAAGGTAGCTGGCGATGCCAAGCAAGACGCTAACTACCTAGTCACCCCGCCACCAATGCCGCCAGCTGGGGAAATCCAGCCAGACGCTTTGGGATTTGGCCAAGATTACTTATCATGGTTAGGCATTGAAGGAGACAATTCTAGCTGGGGCAGCGGCGTCACCGTTGCCGTCCTCGACTCAGGCCTCTCCTACCATCCAGCTATTGGTGACAATGTTCAGCGCATCGCCATCATGCCGCTTACTGAGGGCTCCACTGAGCACCAGCACGGCACAGCCGTTAGCTCCATCATTGTTGGTCAGAGCGAGATTACACCCGGCATAGCTCCAGCAGCTGAGCTCATGTCACTGCGTGTAGCTAACGAAAATGGTCTATCTACAGCCTATCACATCGCCGAAGGCATCATCACCGCAGTGGATTCAGGCGCGGATATCATTAACATCTCCATGGGCACTTATGGCGATAGCGACATTCTAGCCAATGCCGTAGATTACGCAGCGTCTAACGACGTTCTCATCGTCGCAGCCTCTGGCAATAACGGACTCGATCACGCTGCCTATCCAGCCGCCTACCCGTCCGTTACCTCAGTGGGAGCTATCGACGCCAATGCACAACATCTCCTATTCTCCAACAGTGACCCCTCGCTGGATTTTGTCGCCCCTGGCTACCAACTCAACGCTGCATGGTCCACAGACAAGCTGATCCCATTCACTGGCACCTCCGCCGCCGCACCAGTACTCACAAGTATTATCGCAGCCACCATGTCGCTCTATCAAGTAGATGCTTTCCAAGCACAAGAAATCGTATCCAGCTATGCTAACGACGGCGGACTAGCTGGCCCAAATGAACAATACGGCAACGGCATCCCTGCAATGGATCGCGTGCTCAATGGAAATCAAGCTGGTCGCTACGACCCAGCGGTTTCAGGTTATGCTGTCGTCGAACAAGGCGCAGCTAACACCCCTTCATTGATTCAGGTGAACATCCAAAACCGCGGCACCGAAACACTCATCAACACACCTATCAGCATCAATGCAGCGGGCAACGAAAGAATTGTCAACATCACCAGCTTAGCTCCGGGTGAAGTGTTCAGCTACGAGGCGCAAGTACTTACTCCAGCTGATGGCACCTACCTGCCTATCACTACCACCATTGCCGATCCTGAGATTGATGCGAGGCTTGATAATAACTCCCTATCAGCCAATATTCTAATCAACCAACTCGAAGAGTAGGCAGATGGCGGCACGCTGACTAAATGGGCACATAAAAAGCTGCTCCATGACATCACAGAGCAGCTTTTGAAATCATACACGCCCAGCTGGAAGTCATCCAGCTAGACAATGATAGAGAAGACTATTTGGCTGACAGACTAACACTAGTACGTGTCTCACCGTCTTCTTCACGGATATGCACAGTCAGCTCGTCGAGCTCAGCCATAGCATCAAGAACCTTCTGGATCTCACCTTTGTTAGCTAGGAAATCTTCCTTAGCTGACTCAGAGCCCATCACAGCATCAGCATTTTTCTCGATGAGAGCAAACCAATCCGTAGCTAGCTTATGTGCCACTTTGAAGTCTAACTTCATGTAGCTACCGCTAACTGTTGCAGATTGCTTCTTCATGCTGATTTCATTGAGCTGCTCAGCAAATTGCTTAGAAGTCGATGAAATGAACACTGTATCACTAACTGATACAGTCAAATTAGCATTATCATGAGCACCTGGAATAGCAAATGACCAACTAGTTAGGCCATTCATCTGGCTGCTCATTGGCTTTTGCATTGGAATTTCCATACCAGTCATCGCGCCCACACTCTTCAGTAGGTTTTGCGTTGAGGCGTTCACCTTTTCCCATGACGACTGTAGTTTGCTGCGATCTTCCACTGTGCTCACGTATGCGAGACGAGGAACTTTTGCTTCATCCACCAAAACCTGAGGAATCATTGGCACTGTTGGCAGACTACCAGCGGTATCAATCACCACTGCAGATTCATCACCAAGACCACCAGCTAGATCTCCACTCAGCGCAGTCCACAAGCCCAACAGATCAGCCTTGAAGCTTCCATCAAACATCTGGAACATCATCTTGAACTGCTCAAACTCAGGATCATCAATATCCATCGCTGATAGACGGTTAGTTAGCACATAGGAAGTAGCGCCAATCGTCTCAAAGTACTCCAGCGCCTTTTGGCTGTACTCTTTGTTGTTCATTTGGTTAGCAAAAAACAGAATGTTCTCACCGGCACCAAGCTCGCTCAAAGAATGCGTTTTGCTGAAGTTTACCGCTGGTGCGTTAGAACCACCAAACATCTCCGCATGTAATCCACTGTCAAACCAGCAAACCATGCCCATGCCTTCAGGTTTATACATTGCCTGCAGCGCTTCGCCTTGCTTCTGCAAGCTATCTAGCAACACAGTAACATCTTGAGTATCTCCCAGAGCGGTAGCATTTTCTACACCTTCTTTGAGACCTTTGAAACCAGCATTAAGCAGCTGCTGGAAGAGTGAGCCGTAGGACCCAGCTGCTTGCATCATCTCTTTTTCAGCCAGCGCCACGCTAACTAACTTTTTATCTAAGTAGTCATCTACAAAAGCAATCTTGTCGCTAGCAACAATAGAGTCTGATGGCTTATCAACAAATACACATTGATCTTCGTTAGAACCGATGAAAATCACCACATAGTCACCAACTTCAGCAGTAGCTAGAACCAGCGTCTTTTCAGCCATGGAGCTTTTGAAATTCTCGAGATTTTCAGCACCAAGCATCTCAGACATTATTCCGTAGCCTTCACCAACATTTTCCTCATTGATGAGAGCAGCAATGCCTGCGCCGTTGATTTTATAACCAGTGAATTCAGCGCCTTGACGAGTGAACTGAATCGACTCAGAGATGCCCATTTCTTCGGTATAACCAAACATCATGGCATACATGACATCCATTTCATCCTTGTTAGCTGCGCGATCCTCAGCATTAGAAATCTTGTAGCCTTGATAATACGCTGGCATTTCGAACTCGCCAAACAAGCCTACCAACTCTTTAGGAAAACCTTTAAGCGGGCCATCCATCAGACCACTCACAAATGTTAAATAATCATCAGCAAATCCATCCCCATCGCGTTGTTGAGCATCTATTGTGTAGATAGATGCGTTAGTACCATAATACGCTAGCTGAGTGATGAAATCCACCGCATGCCCAGCGGCTTTGCCGCCACCTTTGCCGTAGGCTTGGAAATAATCTTCAGCATATGGTGCGAGCTGTGACTTCATCTCAGGTGAGCCCAGCACATCTTCAAATGTCATACCCTCAGCCTCCATGCGCTCTATCAGCAACTGGCCCATTGCAGAGCTTTGAAATGCCGCAAACAATTCCGCGCCATTCTGCACAGATGAATAATACTCGATATCAGCTGGTAGATTCTTTGCAAAACCTAACTTCGCAGCGCGCTCTTCAGCTGACTTACCCGGTGAAACAACCTGCTTCACGGCGTCTACTACCTTATCTTCAATGCTAGCAGATTCACCACTAGCGGCTTCACCATCTTTCTGTTTACAAGCTGGCATGAGCACCATACTTGATAGAATAGGTATATAGAGAACTTTTTTTAGTTTCATGCTAGGCAAGTATCTATAAAAGTCAGCTCCAGCTGACAATAGAAATCCCAACTTTTTCACCTATCATTATGCCAGAACTTCCCGAAGTAGAAACCACTAGACGCGGCATAGAACCGCACCTGCTCAATCAGGTGGTCGCCGATGTTATTGTACGTAACGCAAACTTGCGCTGGCCAGTCAGCCCAGAGATCAGCGAACTGATAGATCAGAAAATAAACCAATTAGAACGACGCGCTAAATACATCATCATCCACACTAACAAGGGCAAGTTACTCCTCCACCTCGGCATGTCAGGCAGTCTGCGCATCTGCCAGCCCAGCGATGATCACAGAAAACACGATCATTTGATTATCCAGCTAACTTCAGGCAAGGAAATGCGCTTGCACGACCCGCGACGATTTGGCTGCGCGCTGTGGACAAAGGAAGATATCCAACAACATGCATTGATTAAAAACCTTGGTCCAGAGCCTCTAGCAGACGAGTTTACCGCTGACTACTTAGCTGAGCAGTGCGCGCGCAGCAGGGCATCTATCAAATCATTTATCATGCAGTCGAAAGTGGTGGTTGGCGTCGGAAACATCTACGCCTGTGAGTCCTTATTTCGCGCTGGCATTCACCCAAAGCGCGCAGCCAACAAGGTCTCACGTGCGCGGCTAGACAAGCTTCACCGTGTCATCCGCGAAGTCCTAGCTGAGGCAATCAAACAAGGCGGCACCACGCTGCGTGACTTTGTTAATGCCTCTGGCCAGCCAGGCTATTTCAAACAATCACTCGATGTCTATGACCGTGAGGGAGATAAATGCCACCAATGCCAAAAACCTATCAAGCGCATCGTGCTAGGCCAGCGATCTACCTATTATTGTGGCCATTGCCAAAAATGAACACTGGCAAAAAAAGTGCAAGTTTCTCACCTGTGATGTTGACATTTTCGCCACAATGAAGAAGATTCGCCGCGTCACGCCGGCATGGCGGAATTGGTAGACGCGCGCGATTCAAAATCGCGTTTCTTCGGAAGTGTGGGTTCGATTCCCACTGCCGGTACTTTCTTTACTTAGTACCTAGTGACAAGATCAAAAAAGCTAGCCATCACGGCTAGCTTTTTGTGTTTCTACGTATGAATTCGCTAGAGATCTCATTCTCTAGCAAATTTCTACCGTCTAGACTTCGAGGTAGCTTTTGAGCATCCAGATGTGCTTCTGGTGAACTTGCGTTCTAGCAATCATGAGATCCTCGGTTTCTGAGTCCCCAGCTTCGCCAGCCAGATCGCGAGCAGCCGCTAGATCTTCTACCAGCTGAGCATTCACCGCGGCAATGTGCGCCGCCATATCAGCCGCTTTTGCGTCTTCTGCAATCTCTTCTACCTGACCGATGGCGGCGAGGCTAGCCAGTCCGCCTGGAGCGAGCTCACCCAGCGCTCTGATGCGCTCAGCGATCTCGTCGATAGCAGCAAACAGCTCAGTGTACTGCTCTTCGAAGGCTGTATGGAGGGAGAAAAAGTTAGCTCCACGGACGTTCCAGTGGCACAGGTGAGTTTGCGCCATGAGCGCGTAGCTAGTTCCTACTACTTTACGGAGGGCTTTTACAACATCTGCGTTTTTATTCATAACAACTTAGAAGTTACACGGATAAGGCAGATTGCAAACCGTTCTCTAATAAACAGTTATTTAAAGCAGGAGAAATCCCTAACCAGCAGCTAACTAAGCCTTTCGACTTGAGCCACCTGGTTTTGTCCTATGGTCGCCAAAATATTTCTCACTGCGGTAGCGCAGCCAGACACGCAAGACCTGTGGCACCTGCTCGCGCTCAGCTGTACTGAGCCGCTCGTAGAGCACGATAGCGGCATCGCGCTCGCGTCGGCACGCCTTGTTGCGATGTGCATCCCACAGAGATCTAGCCAGTCTAATCCTGCGGTTAACTTCTTTGATTAGAGCTTTACCTTGCAGCTGATCGACTGGTTTTTTCTTCGCTGGCATATCAGCACAATAGGCGATCGATCTGGCGAGAAAACAAAAAAAGGGAAGCCCAATTGGACCTCCCTCATTTCGTTGTGTTTTATAAGCAAAAGAATTAAGCGCGTTCCTGAAGAACTGGCAAGATGCGAGCAACTTTCTCTTTCATCTCTTTGCCTGGCTTGAACTTAACAACCGCACGTGGTGGGATTGTCATGTCTTTACCTGGGTTCTTTGGATTACGTCCAATCTTTCCTTTCATTTCACGTACTTGAAATGATCCGAAGTTACGCATTACTACTGAGTTACCCTTAGCGAGTTCTTCAGTAACGGTCTCGAGCATTGACTCGAGAACGCTCATAACTTCCTGTTGATTTAAGCCAGTTTTATTGCTGAGCTTCATGACCAAGTCGCGTTTTGTAATAGTATCCATTGTTCGTTTTTGAGTACTGGGCTTTGCTGAGTCTTGAAAAACCATAGGTGGCTGAAATTGTCCATTATTTCTTACCACTTATTGGGTGGTTTATCTAAACACTCAATATAGATTAAGTTACGCAGAATTAGCCTTCTTCTTTCTTCGGCGCCTTGCGAGCGGCCTTCTTAGCCGCCTTCTTTTGAGCGCTCGTTTTACGCGGTTCAAACTCGAAGCCAACCTTGCCAGTCTTTATATCTAGGGTAAGGAAGGCTGAGAACGGACGTTTGGTTCTTCTTGATACGAACCCTTTAATCAGTTTAGTTTTACCTTCGCTAATTAATTGGATCGCGTCCTCGTTTTTCAGCTCATGTTGCAAAATAACTTTCGATATACGCAGACCCTCAGGATCGTTCTTGGTGACCAATTCTGGTGCACGCCACGCCTTAGCGGTCTCGTAAATTTTCACCTCTTTACCAGTTGAGACCTTCACATTGGCAATCACCATATCATCCGTCAGGTCGTCAACGTCGTCGTCGTCCTTCTCAAATACGAAGTTTACCTTGAATTTCTCGTCTAGCTCGAGAGCGGCATCAAATGGTTTATTGAAGCGCGATTTGAACCCTTCCAGCGGCCCGATGAATTTCTTCGAGAACAGCTCCTTAGCTTCCGGCTCAGTAAGCAAACGCGTAGCGATGTACTTATTGGTCTTAAACTTACACTCAGGGTTAGTGCACTCGTAGGTGGCGTCAGTTTGCTTGATTGGCTCACTGCCACACATCGGGCAAGCGGCATCCAAGTCAGGAAATTCGCGGTTTTTGAGCTCATTAGTGTACTCCTTGGCGCGGTTGACCACGTCCTTGGTGAATTCAATGATCTCGTGCATGAACTCAGAGCGAGCGAGCTTACCCTGCTCCATCTGGCGCAATTTGTACTCCCAGTCACCAGTCATGCTCGGCGATGCCAGCTGCTGAATGCTCAGCTCAAAGACGATATCAATCAGCGTGAGCCCGCGGCGTGTCACATGAATCTCACGGCCGTCGCGCTCGATGTACTTCTGACGGATCAAACCTTCAATCGTCGCCGCACGCGTCGCTGGAGTGCCCAGACCGCGCTCGCTCATGGCTTCGCGCAGCTCTTCATCGTCGAGCAACTTGCCTGCACCCTCCATCGCTGAAAGCAATGTGGATTCGTTAAATCTAGCTGGCGGGCGAGTTTCTTCATGTTTCACTTCCACATGGAGCGTCTGCGCCTTCTCACCTTCCTGCACAGCACACAGCTCGTCTTTACCAGCTGAAACACCTGGACGGCGACCGTAAACAGCCAGCCAACCTGGTTTCACCAGCACTTTACCAGTCGTCAGGAATCCGTCTACCAATCCACCACCGTGGTCGATACGGGTCATGCGACGAGTATTCATGAACTCAGCATGCGGGAAAAATACCGCCAAAAATCGCTTGGTTACGAGATCAAACAACTTAGCAGCTTGCTCGTCCATTTTTACAAATCGGCCAGTAGGAATGATCGCAAAGTGATCAGAAATCTTCGCGTCATTGAAAACGCGCTTGGTCAAAATAACACGGTCATTTTTCAGCGCATCTTGTGCGTGATCGCCCAGCTCACCACCATTGTCGCGGATAGCCGCCACTGTGGTTTTCACTTCGCTGAGGTAATCTTCAGGAAGGTAGCGAGAATCGGTACGTGGATAAGTAAGCATCTTGTACTTCTCGTACAATGCCTGCGCCAGCTGCAGCGTGCGCTGAGCAGAGAATCCAAAACGGCTTGATGCCTCACGTTGAAGTGTGGTCAGATCGTATAGCTGAGGAGCTGCCTGTTTGCTTGGCTTTTGCTCTTCGCTAACTTCAGCTACCTTGCCGTCACAGCGTTCGCGAATCGCCTCAGCATCTGCTTTGTCCCAGATGCGCTCGGCACGACCGTGTGGTTTTTCCGCATCTTTTTTCCATGATTCGTCAATCCAGCGGCCAGCGTATTCACCTGAAGAAACTTCAAAGTCAGCGTGCACCTCTGCATAATCTTCAGGCACAAATTTCTGAATCTCTAGCTCGCGCTTCACCAGAATCGCCAAAGTAGGCGTCTGCACACGGCCTGCTGAGGTCACATTAAATCCACCGTGACGTGAGCGGAAACAGGTCAATGCGCGAGTTGCATTCAAGCCAACCAGCCAGTCAGACTCAGATCGGCATTTAGCAGCGTCACGCAGATGGCTCATCTCCTCGGCGCTACGCATGTTCTCCCACGCTTGCAGGATAGAATTTTGTGTCATCGACTGCATCCACAGTCGCTTGACAGGCTTCTTAATTTTGCCCAACTCAATGATATAGCTGAAGATCAGCTCACCCTCACGGCCCGCATCGCATGCATTAATGATGTCATCAACGTCCTTGCGGCGCGCTAGCTTGAGCAACTGCTTAAGACGTGGCTCTGATGCCTCGATGGGCTGCAGAGTGAACTTATCAGGCACTGCTGGCAGCACATTAAAGTTCCACGGCAGTTTCTTGCCAGTAGGCCCAGTAGGCATCTGCAATTCAACGAGATGACCTACCGCTGAGGAGATAACAATGTTATCATTCTCGTAATAGACATCTCTCCCTTTTCCCTTCTTCTCGAATTTTCCAACTCCTGGAGCTTTTGCTAGAGCTTTGGATAAATCCCCCGCGACAGAAGGCTTCTCGGCTATGATGAGTGACTTTGACATCGATGACGTTGAGTAGACTTGGTTTTGCCTGTTGAAAAGGCAAATCTTCAAAGAATTATCCTCCAATCTCTACGCAAACTTATTTTTAGCAAAAAATTTCTAGCGAACACACCATTCATGGAATAATTATTAGCCTGCATTCTCATTCTATTAATATGACACTAAAAACCATGCTCGCTGGCGCTGGATTTTCCATCGTTACAGCCACCGCCACCCTAGCCTCTACTGACGGCTGGCTCACAGACCTAGAAGCTGCTAAAAAAGTAGCTACTGCGGAAAACAAAGACATTTTCATCAACTTCACTGGCTCTGACTGGTGAGGAGCTTGCGTAGATCTTGAGGAGCGTGTCTTCTCTAAAAAGGAATTTGCCGAGCAGCTCAAAGATGCCTTCGTTCTCGTAGAAATCGATTTCCCTCGCCAGAAGGAAATGGACGCCAGCCAGCGCGAAAAAAATGATAAACTTTCCGACCTCTACAGCGTGGAATATTTCCCCACCCTGCTATTGCTCGATGCTTCAGGACGCCCGTACGCGGAATCCGAACGCGCCGCTACGCCCAAGGAATTTGCCGATAGCCTCAAGGAACAGGCCGACATCCGCGTGCAACGCGACAAGGACCTAGCTGCCGCCGACAAACTTGAAGGTGTGGAAAAATCAAAACGCATCATCGAGATCCTCTCAGGCCTGCCCGTGCAGCAGAAATATGTGCCAGGGTTCTACAGCGAGCAAATTCAAGCTATCAAAGACTCCGACCCTAACGACGAGACCGGCTTCACCAAATACATCGCTGGCCAGAAAGCCATGGCTGGACTCGAGGCAAAAGTCGAAGAGGCCTATAAAAAACAGGATTTCGATGGCATGATCACTATTGCCGACGAGCACATCAAGCAGTTCGAGCCAGCTGGCGAAGACCTGCAAGAAGTCATGCTCATCAAAGTGGCCGCTCTCGCCGAACAAAAGAAATTCGACGAAGCCATCGCGCTAGCCAATGAGATCCAGGCGATTGATGCTCAATCAGAAACAGGCCAGCTCATGCTGCGCGCCATTGAACATTTTAATCAGCTCAAGAAATCCGCAGAATAATAGTTAAGAAAGGTAAACTAATTCACCAGAAAATCCGTCTAGCTAATCCAGCTAGGCGGATTTTTTCATTCTCGCTATCTAGCTGATAATCAATCGACCACAGCCGGGATACGCAACACAAAACAAGCGCCCACACCATCACCACCGTCGACCAACTCCAGCGACCCGTGCATTTCTTTTGCCAGACTAGAGCTCAACGCCAAGCCTAAGCCAACACCGGGTTTCGAATGCGCCGCCTCCGCTGCACTCTTGTGAAAGGGTTTGAAAATCTTGCGGCGCTCAGCCGCGCTCACGCCAGCGCCACGGTCGCCAATTCGCAGTTCTAACTGGTCACCGCCATCAGCTAGCTGGCTAGAAAATTTCACCTGCACACAACCGTCATCATCAGCGCCGTATTTGATAGCATTATCCACTAGATTAAAAATCACCTGCTCGATGGAAGTGACGTCCACACGCAGCAACCTATCAGCTAGATCATCATCTAGCGGATCCAGCTGGAAATCTACCAACTCACGCTCACATCGTTCAGCCAGACTTTCACCAAGCCGCTGGATTAGCTGTCCATAACTCAGGCTCTCCACCTGAGCGCGCGCACTACCACGCTCAATGCGCGAGTATAACAGCACATTCTCTACCAGATGATTCAGCCGCATCGACTCGCGCTTCAAGGTCTGCAAATACTGCTTTTGTTTTTCCTCACTGCGTACCATGCCACTGGCTAACATGTCTGAATACAAACTGAATGTCGTTAGCGGCGTGCGCAACTCATGAGTCACCGAGGAAACAAAGGACGCTCGGCGCTCGCTCAAGCGCATAATGCCAGCAAACAAAACAAATACGGCGACAATCATCAGCAAGGCACCCAGCCAAGCCATTGCCAGAGTCTTGCGCAGCTGACTTCCAGCTAACACAGGGTCGACAATTTCCTCGCCAGCATTCAATACCAGCGGAAATGTAGACAGCGCCATCACTTGCTCCAGCTGCCCAGCGTCGTCAGCTAACGCTAACAAACTGGCATTCGGTAGAACATCCTCCAGCTCAGCTAAGAGCTCGTTCATCAAGCGTCTAGCATCTAATGTATAGGCCTTAACTTGGCCATTCATCATGCGTACTAATGTGAGCTCACCGTCTACCCAAGCAGCGCGAAATGGTGATAGCTCAGCGGGAATAACAAATTTACTAACATCCCCTAAGACTTGCCCTGACGGCTCCGCATCAGCGACATCCCCAGAATCTAATGATGCGGATCCAGGCTGAGCAAAACTCTCAGCGAGATGTGAATTGGCGGAAATATTTGAACGACTAACAATGCTCTTGCGTTTCAGACTCTCAACCTGCTTGCGCTGAATATTGTATCCCAAATCTTGCCGCAACTCCCCCGCTTTGCCTTCAGCGCGTTGCTGCGCCGCCCATTGCTGCGTATGCTGAGCCTGCTGCTCGCTTTCACTGGGCTCGCTAGATTGAGCTAGCTCCTCGGTTTGCAGCGCCTCAACGGCTAGAGCATTGAGCACTTGTAGTTTGCTCTGACTCGGCTCAGCTGATTCTTTAATGTTCGCCGTATCTTCCCGCGAACGCAGCATCTCAGCTGGCTCCACATTTCCAGCTGGCTGAAAGGTAAACTTCCCGTCATCACCACGGCTGATGATGATCTCGTCTTTGATCAATTCATCCCGCTGACCAAGTGCAATCTCAGCCAGAATCGCCGAGGCTAAAGTGTCCATCCGCCATAAGGCCGAACGCACACGATCATCTAACTCAGCCGCAGCTTGCACTCTAGCATTTTGCCTTTCCAGCTGCAGCACGTTGCGGCTCATCCAGCTCATCGCCAGCACGATGACCGCCGCGCAGGAAATTAACAAAACCCAAGCCCATCTAGTTTTAGCTCTCATCACACAAGATCATCATATACCCTTTTCCGCGCACCGTCACAATAACGGCCTGATCTTTATCACCTAACTTCTCGCGCAGATTGGCAATATGCATGTCCACCGTGCGCGTATGTAAATTCTTCGGGTCAATACCCCACACATGCCGCAACAGCTCTTCACGAGAAATCGCTCGTTCATTGTTAGCTGATAAATACTTTAGCAAATCACACTCACGCTCAGACAAACTAACCACCTCGCCTGTAGCCAAAATCATCTGCATGCGCGCAAAATCCAGCTGGCCAGTCGCACAGCGCACCTTACCCTGCTCAGCTGGCCGCTCAACGGTGCGCCGCAGCACTGCATCCACTCTAGCTAGCAGCTCCCTAACGCTGAATGGCTTCACTACATAATCGTCAGCCCCCATGGTCAAGCCTTTCACCCGATCTGCCTCTTCGCCACGGGCTGATAGAATGATAACCGCCTGTCCGGGCCGATGTTTTTTCAAACTCTGCAACACCTCAAAACCACTGTGATGCGGCATGACCAGATCCAACAACATCAGCCGGTAGCTAGCATTCAGCGCCTTATCCATCGCCTCTCGTCCGTCGCGCGCTTCTATCACTTCGTAGCCAGCAAAACTCAGGGTATCCACCACCCCGCAGCGCACTGCCTCATCATCTTCGCAAACTAATATTGTAGGAACCTCGCTCATCATCACCTTATTGCCATGCCATCATAAACACATCCGCCCCCGCCAGCTGTAAAAACTTTGTAAAATCACCAAGCAGCAGGACGTCCAGCTAGCGCAGCTCACTGACTGAGCCGCTCGCGATCGGCTTTTTTCAAACCCGCCACAACCAGCTGATAGGAATGGTCGATCAACTCACGTAACAAATCTGCTGGCACAGAGCCATCTAGCAACACGGTATTCCAGTGCTTTTTGTTCATGTGATAACCCGGCAAAATGGCTTCGTATTGGTCACGTAACTCTACGGCTCGCCCAGGCTCACACTTCAGGTTCACCCGCGATGGCACATCATCCACCGCGCTGAGCGCAAACATTTTTCCACATACCTTATATACCAATACATCCACACCAAAGGGCGTCGTCTCTTCTACTTCAGCTAATGATAGACAATAAGCAATGACATCGGGCAAATCTTTCATAATTCATCTCTACGCTAGATCGCTTTACCTAAATAATCAAATTAACCACGTAGGCAAAAGCTACTTTTTTATATAAACCAACTATCTCTAGCCAAAATCTAGTTAAAAAAATGAAACGGCTATTGACTTCCAAGGTGTACAGTGATGTGAATATCTCAAATTCACAGGCCAATTCTTTACAAGTTAGCCGACGATAATACACCAAAACCCGTGCCTTGCCCCACTCCTGCACCCCCGTGCAGAGCAAGACCACAATAAGACAATGCCCCCCATTCCCATTGCCAGCTAGTTTACTTCACCCAGCCTCAGCTCCACCCAGCCACAGGCTACTAGCAGCAATAATCTCAGCTACTTCCAGCTACCGCTAGAGCTAACTGACCCCACAGATAACAAATACACATGAACATCCTCCACAAGCTGCTTATCCTAGCAACTATCGCTACCTGCCCAGCCATCGCCGCTGAGAGCAAGCTCGCGCCGATAGATCTCGAATTACTAGCATTCGCCGATACCGGCGACATCGCACTCTTAGATAAAATCACCGAGATCGCCCTAGCTGATCCACAGAACTCATTGCCAGTAATCAACAAGCATTACCTGACAGCTAGATCTAACGAAGAGCAACTGCTACTCCAACACCTGCTGCGCACACTCTTTGAGGCAACCGTCGAGCTGCCGGGACCAAGTTCATTTCACGGTATCAAGCTAACCTGGTACATCGACTACAGCGACGGCAACCTAAGCACCTACCCCTTAGTAGCTAGAGTGGAACAAGACAGCCCTGCCGAACTCGCGGGTTTTCGCGAAGGTGACTGCATCGTATCTATCAATAGCAAAGATTGCCGAGGCCATAACTCCAAGCTCGTCGCTCTGGAAACTTTAAATACAGTCCAGCCAGATAGCGAAGTCGTCATCGAAATACGCAGAACTGGCTGGGTCCTAACTGGCCAAAATTTAAAAAACAAACCACACACGCTCACCTTAAAACCTATCAAACTAGAAACCCAACATGACTTGACCGACTATCAAGACATGATGTTTGGAGTTTGGTTGAGCAAGATTGGCCACTAATTTTATTCTACTTTTTCGTACGGCCAAGTGTCGTCAATCACCCCATTTTCTATCAAGTACTCATAGGCGGGTCTGCGGAACTCATCACTCAGCGGATAATCTCGCCTAATCAAACTATCCGCTCTAGCAAGCTGTTCTTCATTCAGCTTTTCGGCGCACACTTTCAGCCGCTTCAAGTCGCGGTTCCAGCCATCAGCCTCATAGCGTTTGTACACAGCATAACATTTTATATAATCGCGCATCGACTCAGGAACGAGGAAATGCAGCTCGGCCACACTGCGCGGATAGCTATAATGAAACGCGCTATTATAAATGAAAATAGCCTCGGCGAGCTCGGCATTATAATACTCTTCCTCCTCCGCTACACAGTGCAATCTACCCAAATACTCTAGCGCACAATGCCGCCAGCGGGGGATTTTTTTCAATTCGTGAATGATAGGTTCCGCCATAGCATGTTTGCGCACATCATCATTTCGCGGAAACAAACACGACCTAACTGTCCAGTTAAGCACACAACTATGTCGACCGCCGCGCGCAAATGCCTCTTCGGCTATTTTATAGGTCGTCACCATATCCCCCAGAATAGTTGGGTATTCGTTTTTGCTCAGCCCCCCGTGCGCTAGGCACACCGCACAACTAACCGGGAAGGAACGTTGATCCTCAACCGCCTCACATAACATGGGCACACCGCGATCATGCTGGCCAGATTTACAATAAACCTGACCGAGCATCGCCATGGCATTGACGCCACCTAACTTAGCCGCCTCACTCACCCTATCCAAACAAGCTAACAAAACTCTCTTATCATCAAAATAATCGTCCTTGGCGTGAAATACTATCATCTGCGCGACCCACAGCGTATGATGCTGCAAAAACAAATCGATCATCGTCTCTGCGCCCTTTTGTTTGTCTTGTTTGTAGCCACCCAAGCCGTAATAAATATTGCACGCCTCCCTAACCTTCGCGTGTACCACATCAGCATCAATCGCAATATCTAACCACTCAGCCGCTAGCTCGGGAGAAAATTGCACCTTTTTGGTTTCAGCTAGCCTAGACGTATACATCTCAGACATCAGGTAGAGCGCATAAGCCTGCTCATTAAACGCTGACTGGTAACACAACTCCACCGCGCGCTCAGCATCACGTTTCACCCCAATCCCTCGCCAATAACATCTAGCTAGAAATGCAGTAGCCAATTCATCTCCATGCTTGTGCGCCACCTCTAACTTACGAACAATCTCATCTGGTTGATAGGCCACACCTCCCCATGAATACATCGACCACTGCGCCCACTCAACCATCGCCGCCGGATCACCTTTTTCTAATCTATCTTCCAGCTCAGATTGATCCCACGCTTTACCATTCCACCAACCGTCATCAGCTGCCAGCCATGGCATCAGGGCCATACTGAAAATCAGAAAAATACTAACACAGATCAAACGCATGCCCGAATATCAACTTTCTAGCCAAGATGAAAAGAGCAAATTTGTTTGATTAGAAACCATAGCCAATGCCAAGCAAAATCAGTGACACTGAGAGGGCTGTAAGTTCATTCGTAAAAACTAACACCAACTCCCGCCACACGCTAGACATTCAACGGCAATAAAGATGAATCTCCTACCCGTCCAACGGACTTATCACACCAGCTCGGCTGAGCCGCTCTACCACATGGGTGTAGATCATCGTCGTGGTCACATCCGCATGACCTAGCAGGCTCTGTAAAGTTCTAATATCCGTGCCAGCCTCTAGCAAGTGAGTCGCAAAGCTATGCCGCAAACAATGACTAGTAACCCGCTTGCTAATGCACGTTCGCTGCGAGGCGGCGCGCAGAGCATGACAATAAACGCCCGCAACCACATGGTGGCGGCGCACCACACCACTTTCAGGATCACGCGACGTTTTCCCCTGAGGAAATATCCAAAACCACGGCCAGCGTTCACCAGCGCGTGGCATTTTTCTAGCTAGCGCAGGGGGCAGATAAACACCCGCTTGGCGCTCTAGTCGATCAGCTAGATAGACTTTGCGGTTCTCCTCTATCAATGTTTCCAGCCGCGCCTGCAAACTACGCGGCAGCACCGTCACCCTATCTTTATCTCCCTTACCACAGCGCACCGTTACCGTACTGGCCTCCAGATCTATATCCTTCACCCGCAGCTGCAGCAACTCTCGCAGACGCAGGCCCGAGCCATACTGCAGCTCAGCCATTAGCCTATGCATTGGATCTTTGATCTCGGCAAACAACTGCGCCAACTCAGTGCGATTCAGCACCACAGGAATTCTCTTCGCCCTTTTACGAAAGCGCACCTGCAGGTCCACCTCCTCCATGCCGCAGACATCTTTATACAAAAATACCAACGCATTCAGCGCCTGCTTCTGAGTAGAAAAAGCCACCGCGCGATCCACCACCAAATGACTCAACCACTCGCGCGCCACCTCCGTATCCAGCACTCTAGACCTACTACCAGCCCATAGCGCATACCGCGCCGCCCAGCCACCATAGGTCAGCCGCGTACGGTAGGCTAACCCGCGCCGAGCCCCCGCATGATCCACTGCTGAGCGCACCCGCCCAGCCAGACTTTCGCAGCATTTGCCCTGCTGTTGGCACAGCTCCAGCCAGCGCAAATACCAGCTGATAATCGCAGCCCACTGCTTTTCCTGCCAGCTAGTGCGCTCTTTACTCTGCACCTGCGACCGCCAGAAACCCACCGCCGACGCCCGCTCTGGGGCCAGGTGACTTTTCGCCCGCCAGCTCTCAAACCAGCTAAGCAGAAATGTATACTGCGCCTTATCGTGACGTGTCAGATCCCTAGCGGCAGATAAATCTGCCCACCACTCAAACTGCTCTGGATTGGGGGCCGAAAATGACCGCCTCTCATTCCTAGCTGACACCTTACCCGCCGCCATAGCCACGTCGGGCGACGATTTATGCAATTTCGATTCATGCGATTTCGATTCATGCAGCTTCGGCCCTTGCTGCGAGCCTCCAGCCGGTGGCGATTCCGCAACATACCTACGCGCAGGGCTGCCACCTCGTCGCCGCTGTGCAGTTGATCCAGCCAGCCCATTCACCTTGGCTGGCCTCCCATAAGACTGTTCACGAACACTGCTCATAAGAACACAACCATATCCTTATTCTGCTATCTGTCTAAAAATAAATCACTCATTCGCTTTACTCGATCTTCCAGCTTTGTTAGTCATTTAGTTAATTCTACAGCTCATCAAATCTCAAAGCATCCTTCACCATCCACCTATCCAAAACATTACTATCGGCAATCACCCATTTTAACCTTTCCGATCATGAAAACTATCAATCTAGCTAAACATCCCGCCCACCAGCTCAACAAAAATAATGATCGCAGCCTCGGCTAATCGCGCCGCAGAAATGTTAAATCACTCAACCATTACTACGAACCAATACTGTTCTGCCAAAAAATATCTCAAATACTAAGAATCCTAACCAAGAAAAGACAATGATCTCATTTAAACCACTCGACGAAACCTGTCCAATCCATCA
>NZ_JAENIM010000015.1 GCF_016595495.1 Persicirhabdus sediminis | reverse complement strand
CGAATAGTGAGAGATTACTTCGATCTGGTCAGCCAGACTGCAGAGTTCCGGTATCGCATTTGCTGGGAGGGAGCACGCAATCTCTTTACCGAGCGAGGCTTTCCACCATCGACTGTTATTCAGATTACCTGCGATCAGGGCGATGACGTAAACGGAATCTTTGCTGTTGGAGATGGAACGTTGCTCGATTGCGATCTCAGAGAGAATCCGCATACTCGGCAGTCGGTAGCCTTCACCAATTGGGAGGTAATCGAGGCCTCAGACACTGATGAGGATGATTATGGTCTAGCTCTCCAGATTCTTGCAGATAGCCGTTTGAAGCATGCTTTTGATATTGCCGTGCAGTCGTTCTACGAGTTCCATTGGCGAGAGTGTGATCGTCCGCTTCCCTAATCACATGACTACTGCACTGCTGACTAACGGCCAATCAAGGGCGAACAAGACGCGGCACCCAACCACTTCCCCGTCGAGTAACTGACCTTTATGACAATTTTAACATCAACCCAAATACGTAGCGCGCTGAGTGGTCAGCGGTTGGTGTGCTAGACGTTAGCTCAAGAAAATGAAGATCACTCCCAAGCGCATAGGGTTCATTCTAGCGACCTTGCTTTTCGTTATCGCTGGCTTAGGAGCATACCTGAAGCTCTGCGTTTTTGGGTGGAAGGAGGAATGGAGTCTCGCGGTTGGCATCGTCAGAATGAAGGTGCCTTCTGAGGATGACGCGAAGGTTTTGAGTCGTTTCACAGACAAGCTGTCAACGGGGTCGACCGCTGAGATTGAACTTGAATCGGGCATGATCACGGATCCTCCTTGGGCCGATGGATCTGACGGGCATTCTGTTCGCCTCATGCTCGATGGCCATGGAGTTCACGCTCGTGGATATTTGCGATTTGCTCCACTCCGAATCGAGTATATTGGACCGAATGAGGATGCGGAGGTGTTTCAACAGATCGTCGATTTGGCGCAAAGTCGAGGTGTGACTGGCCCGATCGAAATTGTGGAGATCAACACACCGATCAACGTCGTAACAAAGCGCTAACAAGTCGCAGCACCCAACCGCTTCCCCGCCGAATTAATGATCTTCATGACAATTTCAATCCAAACCCAAAAACCTAGCGCGCTGAGTGGTCAGCGGTTGGTGTGCTAGACGTCAGATGAATGAGTTTTTCACTAAACTCTGCTAACTGAACACTACTCACTAAGGAGCGGAGCCCGCCTCACTTCTTTTCTAAAGCCTCATAAAAGCCAAAATAAACCAGCCAGCTCAGCCTTCCTGCTAGCTACATTTCCAGCCAGCCCCCTTCTAACTATTTCATTGACTGATTAGAGATTTCTATCACCCTGCATTAGATTCACTGAAAACTATTCACTGCTAACTAAAGGCACAGCCCGCTACCATAATGAAATCTATCAATCTGACTAAACATCCCGCCCTCCAGCTAAGCCCAAATCATGATCGTAGCCTCGGCTAATCTCGCCGCAGAAATGTTAAATCCACCACCAATCACTACAAATCAATAATGTTAGACGAAGAAATTCCCTTCACTCCGCCTATGACACAAGTATTCGATGGATTCGATCTTTCCTCGTTCTGGGAGGACTCCCAATACGCGAAGGAGAACTACGTCGATGCGGAGCCCACCCCGGAGGTGATCGGAGCCGTAGAGAAGCAGCTCGGTTACAAGTTGCCTGCTGCATACATTCAACTAGCGAGGACGCAGAACGGTGGTTTCCCCAAGAACACGAATCACCGCACAAACGAGCCCACTTCTTGGTCCGAAGACCACATCGCGATCACTGGGATCTACTCAATCGGGAGTAGCAAGCTCTACTCTTTGTGCGGCGAGACATTCAACTCTCAGTTCTGGGAGGAGGAGTGGGGGTACCCCGCTATCGGAGTATACTTTGCTGACTGTCCTTCCGCCGGGCATGACATGATCGCTCTCGATTACCGGAAGTGTGGTCCAGAGGGAGAGCCAGAGGTAGTCCACGTTGATCAGGAAGATGATTACCGGATCACCAAGGTTGCTGGAAGCTTTGAGGATTTTATCCGCGGTCTCGAATCTGACGACGCCTTCAGAGAGGACGAATCCGAGATCGAACGTATTCTTCGAGAGAACGACCTCGGGGCGATTCGGAAGCTTATCGGATCCGGCGTGGATCTCGAAGTGACTGACGAGTATGACCGGACGATCATCGAGAATGCCGCCATCCAGAATCGACCTGAGATAATTCAACTCCTCGCCGAAGCTGGCGCATCTTTACGGAGTGCACTGGAGATAGCGGAGAAAAATTTACAGTTCTTTCCTGAGCACGAAGCTTCCGTAAAGGTCTTGCGGAGCCTAACCGAAAATAACGACGGCTAACAAGACGTCAGCTAAATGAGTTTTTCACTGAACACTGCTAACTGAACACTGCTCACTTCTTTTCCAACTCCTCATAAAAGCCAAAATAAACCAGCCAGCTGAGGAATTCGCTGGCTGGCATTTGGCGCACCTCAGCTAGACTGCAGTGGCGTCGGTCGGCGAGGTAGTAGAAGCAGCTGGTGAAGCTGAGGCCTGCGCGGCTGACTTTTTTCCCAGCGTCTCAACTTCTGAGGCGGTGGCATCTTCAAAGACCTGGCTAAACAGATCAAAGAATACATTCGGGTCCACTTTGCTCACCAGCTTTTCAGCGGCTTTGCCTTGTGGGTCTGAGAATGCGGGGCGACCATCTTCGAGCACGACTTTGCGAGCTAGAATCTTAGCCATCAGCAATGATCGCTTGGCGATGTTAGTCACCTTGTTGGCTTCCTGAGCTTCTAGCTAGCTATATGCCCACACCCCGCGCTGAAAGCGCATTATAACAAAGCCCATGGCTTCAGCCATGGGTCACACGCCACCAAAACCACAAAGCACGCTGAAAGTGTGCCAGAGAACGCAGCCCACACCTCCAGCCAGCCACACTTCCAGCCAGCCACACTTCCAGCCAGCCACACTTCCAGCCAGCCACACTTCCAGCTAGCCAAACCTCCAGCCAGCCACACCTCCAGCCAGCCACACCTCCAGCCAGCCACATCTCCAGCCAGCCACATCTCCAGCCAGCCACATCTCCAGCCAGCCACATCTCCAGCCAGCCACATCTCCAGCCAGCCACATCTCCAGCTAGTTCACCCTCTCGCCAGTTAGCTAGAAACCCACAACTCACCCCGCGCCAAATGCGCTTCAAGGCTCTGGCAACATATCACCCCGCGCTGAAAGCGCAAAAGAACAAAGCCCATGGCTTCAGCCATGGGTCACGCCACCAAAACCACAAAGCACGCTGAAAGTGTGCCAGAAAGCGCCGCCCACGTCACCAGCCAGCCACCTCACCCAGCCACCTCTAACTATTTCATTGACTGATTAGAGATTTCTATCAACCTGCATTAGATTCACTGAACACTGAAAACTTTCCACTGCTAACTAAGGGCGTAGCCCGCCTCCATCATGACAACTATCAATCTGACTAAACATCCCGCCCACCAGCTAAGCCCAAGTCACGATCGTAGCCTCGGCTAATTGGATTTCAGAAATATTCAATCCACCACCAATCACTACGAACCAATACTGTTATACAAAAAATTAACACCTCAATTTATGGCATCAAAATCCAATTTAGTAAACTTAGACGCGATGATTAAGCGTGAAGATTTTGCCGCTGGAGATGGCGAGAATTCAAGTTATGAAACCATCAACAATATCTCTGTCAGAGATCTTACGCCTGGAGGTTTGACAGCGCCGATATTGAGAAAGCCGGACTTTCAAAGGGAAACGAACCACTGGACTCCCGCACAGGTATGTTCACTAATTAAATGCTATGTGAATGGCGATTTAATACCATCTGTTATTCTGTGGAAATCACCAAGTTACCTTTTTGTTATTGATGGTGGCCATCGCTTGAGTGCTCTTAAGGCATGGATTGAGGATGACTATGGAGACGGCCCTCTTTCCCATAAAATGTTCGGCCACGAGATTTCTAACGAACAAAAAAAAGCAGCAGAAAAGACAAGAAAGCTAATCAAGCAAGAGGTGGGAACCTGGGGGCATTATCGAAGCCAGATCGAAAATAGCGACAACCTTGACCTAACATCTGAGCAGCGGAAAATAATAACCACGATTACTACTAGGGGGTTTCAGGTTCAGTGGGTTCAGGGTGACACAGACAAAGCTGAGACCTCTTTTTTTAACATTAACATGAAAGGAACTCCTCTCGATGAATTAGAGGAGTTGCTTCTTAGAAATAGAAAAAAGCCCATTCCTATTGCCGCTCGAGCTATAATTCGTGCAGGTAAAGGGCACCGCTATTGGTCTAGATTTGATGATGAAATGGGAGCTAGAATTGAAAACGAAGCTGCCAAACTTCATAGTGTCTTATTCGCACCTGAGCTAAAGAGACCAGTGAAGACGTTAGATCTACCACTCGGAGGGTCAAAGGGCATTCGAACTGCTATCCAAGTTTTATTAGACTTCATATTAATGGCATCCAGAAATCAGGATCCATCTCTCCCTGAGATAGCAAGTTTTGCTGACGATCCATCAGGCGAAGATACAATAACCATACTGAGGAAGGCCTCAAAACTGGCAGGAAGAATAACAGGAAACGGGAATGGCAGCTTGGGGCTGCATCCAGCGATTTACTACTACGGGCCATCTGGTCGCCACTCTACTCCCATGTTTCTTGGAACTGTGTCTCTGGTCGCTAAAAAGCTGGCAAATAATGACGACTACTTCTTCAAGAGCTTTACCAGAATTCGGAGCAAATTAGAGACTCATTTGATAGAAAACAAAGACTTGATGGCGATGATACTGCAGAAGAATATTAGCCGATATAGAGTTTCAAAATACCATGATCTTTTAGAAGGTATTATCTCAAAACTTTTAGCCGAAAATGACGTATCACAAGAGGATATAATTGAAATATCTGGACTTGAAGGAAAGATACTCGCTGCAGACATCATCCAGAAAAAACCAAATGTTACCGATGAAGAGAAAAGTAAAGTATTCATCAATGTTGCTCTGAAAAGTGCTATAACCTGCCCGATTTGCAACGGCTACTTAGATGCCGAAAAGTCTGTTTCATACGACCACATCGAAAGGGTTCGGGAAGGTGGGACAGGGGCAGCGGATAATGTTCAACTGACTCACCCTTACTGCAATCAATCCGTCAAAAATTAATAGTATAACAAGGCAGTGGTATCAACTCCGTTACGCGCTCCGCGCTTCACTCCGTGATACACTTTGACGGTCAGCTAAATGAGTTTTTCACTGAACACTGCTAACTGAACACTGCTCACTTTTGTTCCAGCGCTTCATAAAAGCCAAAATAAACCAGCCAGCTGAGGAATTCGCTGGCTGGCATGGCTCGCACCTCAGCTAGACTGCAGTGGCGTCGGTCGGCGAGGTAGTAGAAGCAGCTGGTGAGGCTGAGGCCTGCGCGGCTGACTTTTTTCCCAGCGTCTCAACTTCTGAGGCGGTGGCATCTTCAAAGACCTGGCTAAACAGATCGAAAAATACATTCGGATCCACTTTGCTCACCAGCTTTTCAGCGGCTTTGCCTTGTGGGTCTGAGAATGCGGGGCGACCATCTTCGAGCACGACTTTGCGAGCTAGAATCTTAGCCATCAGCAGTGACCGCTTGACGATGTTAGTCACCTTGTTGGCCTCCTGCGCATCTAGCTAGCTATATGCGCACACCCCGCGCTGAAAGCGCATCAGAACAGAGCCCATGGCTTCAGCCATGGGTCACGCCCCCAAAACCACCAAGCACGCTGAAAGTGTGCCAGAGAACGCCGCCTCACCCGGCTACATCGCCAACTAACACACCATATCTCCAGCTAGCCATCTACTACCTCTAACTATTTCATTGACTGATTAGAGATTTCTATCACCCTGCATTAGATTCACTGAACACTGAAAACTTTCCACTGCTAACTAAGGGCGAAGCCCATCACCATCATGAAAACTATCACCCTAGCTAAACACCCCGCTCGCCAGCTAAGCCCAAGTCATGATCGTAGCCTCCGCTAATTGGATTTCAGAAATGTCAAATCCACCACCAATCACTACGAACCAATACTGTTCGCTTTAGAAAAAATCGTGAATCGCATATTCCACATACTTATAACTCTCTCTCTATTCGTCTTAGCTTCCGATAAATCCCTTGGTGAAGAGGCTTCCGTGAAACTAAAGTATATTTTTAATGTTCCAAGAGGACTTGAGAAGCAGGTTGCGTTCCATCACAAGAACGGCTCAACGGAGGTCGTAGACGCTCACAAGATCTACAAAAGGAATCACCGCATCGGCTGGTTGATGCAACTTAGGCACTACGATTCGACCGGCTATCCTGACTTCGATTACTTCAGTGGCATAGTCCCAGCCGAATTTGGGCTGCAACAGACTGCGAAGCTCATCGGGATATCTGAAGCGCGCACGCTGATCCTGAAGCAAGAATTGGCATTTGGTTCTGCGGCCTTGCGAAAGCACATCAAACAATTACTGAGCGAACAAGACGGCGCTGACCTACCCGCTACCGCTCCGGAGTCGAAATCGGAGGGTGACGAGAAACCTAAACCTGAATCGGAGGCGCGCCCCCAGTAGCGGGTGGTAGGCCTTAAACGTTCGACAATAATGAAGAAGGTAGCCCTAATCATCGCTATTCAATGCATCGCCTGTGTTTTTGTCTCTGCTCAGAAGGTTAATCCCAATCCAAGTTTTCAGAAGCTGATTTCTGGTGCAACTCGAGTGGTAATCCGCGATGGGGATGCCTCTAGGCGAGCTTCCCTTGAACATAAGGTATATTTTGAAGTTAATGATGCTGCGACGATCAAGACGCTAATGAGGAATATGGTTTTTGTTAGGGGTGCATTCAGGAATGGTTGCGATTGTAACGGGCATCCAGGCATGGATTGGTATGTTGGGGACAAGCTTGTTGCGATCACCGCGATCAAGCATGGATCTGGAATCATCAGGAATGGCACAATCGCGAAGTTCACCCCCGCATCCAAGACGTGGCTAATTAAGTGGTTGAAGGAGCATGGAATGACTGATGACCAGCTCAAATAATGTGGTCGAACAAGATTAGATGAGAAGGCGTCAGCGGGGCTCTAGCTCCGCGAGATACACTTCTCACCTATGACTACCTCGACTCAGATTACTATTAGCATCGACCTTGGAGACCGTTCGCACGCAGTATGTGTTATTGATGCCGCTGGCAGAAACAGCCAACCACATCTCTAGCTAGCCACATCTCTAGCTAGCCACATCTCTAGCTAGCCACATCTCTAGCTAGCCACACCTCCAGCCAGCCACACCTCCAGCTAGCTCAAGTTCTCGCCAGCCAGCTTGAAATCTTCCCACACTCCGCGCTGAAAGCGCTAAAGAACAGAGCCCATGGCTTCAGCCATGGGTCATGACAGCAAAACCACACAGCACGCTGAAAGTGTGCCAGAGAACGCCGCCTACATCTCCAGCTAGCTACCAGCCCTTCTAACTATTTCATTGACTGATTAGATATTTCTATCAAGCTGTAGACAAGACAACTAACATTCTATGAAAAAACTATCAATCTGACTAAACATCCCGCCCGCCAGCTGAGCCCAAGCCATGATCGTATCCTCGGCTAATCTCGCCGCGGATAACTTAAATTACTCCCCCCTTACTACGAACCTACACTGTCCTCCAAAAAAATATGCAGATCATCACCGTATTGTGGGGCATTTCGATCCTTCTCGCTGTTCTCGGGGGCATACCGTATGCGATCTGGATGGTTCGATCCGCCATGCGCAAGAACTGGAGAAAAGTGGGCATACTAGTTGTCTTACCATTGGGATTCTTCGCCTTGCTTGCAGGGACTACAGTGATCGTCGAGTTTTATGCTCAAGGGCAATACGTTAAGAATACATATGATTCTCAGGGCGATCTTGGTGATCCGATCTTCAAGTATGATCCCGAGAGATCGTTCAATGGGGATGGAGTTTCGCTCTATATTTTCGAACTCCCTGCCCCTATCCGGCAGCGTTTTGGTAGTCCAGATACCCGCTTGAAGTCTGACTTCCCGAAGCGACCACACTATCGAGATGGTTGGAGCGAAGTATCATGGACCGAAGCCCCGTTACGCGAAGAGCATAAGAAGTATTTCGCGTTCGCCTTATATGCTTCTAGCACACACACTCAAGACCTCCTAGAGGCTCTATCTCGCGCCGGAACCTTTTACTCGTTCTTTCACTACGACCACGGAGATCATCCCGGCAATGTCGACTTTTTCGTCGTTGATTTAGAGGCAGGAAGAATATATGAGATCAACGTAAACACATAACAACGGAGAACAAGGCAGCGCACACCAATCCACTACACGCTAAGTAGTTTAGTTTTATGATTATTTTAACCGTTAACCCCTTCGTCGAAGCCCGCTCTCTGTAGAGCATGGGTGGCTTTTGACGTTCTATCTACAGAGATGACAACAACTGTTACTCCTAAACGATTCTCCTTGGATTGGGATACTACATGGAAGCCTGCACAACTCCCAATAACAGTCCGTTGCCCAAAGTGTTCGTCTAAGGCTTCCTGTGTTGGGACTTCTCGCTATCTAGTGCCTTGGGAGCCAAAGGCGGCTCGTATGTCATGCGTAGAGTGCGGATATTCAAAGTCAGAAGATCCTCCTAAATGGAGTGGCCCGATAGTTGGTGGTGCAGAAGGTCCTTGTAGTAAATGCGGTCGCCGATTGTCCGCATCTAAAAGAGAAAAATCCCCATCAAATATTAGCAATTTGGTTCTACTTGAATGCGAATGTGGAAAGATTTCTGAGATACCCATGAAGTGGCACGCAGAATATATCAACTCTGAACCCGTTGATCCCTATTTAGGCTTTCCCCTTTGGATGCAAACACAGGTGAAAAATCGAACGCTGTGGGCATATAACTCATTTCATGCCGAATATTTATACGATTACATTACCAGCTCAATTCGAGAAAGAGGTAGAGGAGCGTGTAAATATTCAATGGTTGTAAACTTGCCGCAATGGATCAAGTCTGCAAAAAATCGAGATGCTATTGCGAAAGAATTAAAAAACTGGATAGAGCAAGACGGTGGAGGCAAGCACGACAAGTGATAACCTTTCGCTGCGCTCTGTAACATTGCCCCCGCGCTACCACACCAGTTAACGTTCGCCAGCTGGTTTTGTTTTTCACTGCTAACTGAACACTGCTCACTAAAAGGCGGAGCCCACCTAACTTCTTTTCTAAAGCTTCATAAAAGCCAACACAAAGCAGCCTGCTCATCCTTCCTGCTAGCCCCCCATCCAGCTAGCCAGAAATCTGCCCACAACCCGCGCTGAAAGCGCTAAAGAACAGAGCCCATGGCTTCAGCCATGGGTCACGACAGCAAAACCACACAGCACGCTGAAAGTGTGCAAGAAAACGTCGCCCAAATTTCCAGCTAGCGACCTACCAACTCTAACTATTTCATTGACTGATTAGAGATTTCTAGCAACCTGCATTAGATTCACTAAACACTGAAAACTTTCCACTGCTAACTAAGGGCGCAGCCCGCCACCTTTCCGATCATGAAAACTCTCAATCTAGCTAAACATCCCGCCCGCCAGCTATACCCAAGTCACGATCGTAGTCTCGGCTAATCTCGCCGCGAATAACTTAAATCCCCCCCCATTACTACGAACCAATACTGTTCTGCTAACAATACTCTATAATTATGTGTAAACGCTTTATTATTTTCCTACTGACCATTACAACATCATTGAGTGCACAAGACAGCGAGTTAGATCATCGTGGATTTCAGACCTACACGGCAAAGAATCTAATTTTTCCACTGAAGCAAATGATCTCAAGAGCCCAGATTGAAGAAAAAAAAGTGGTCGAGGCTTATCGGTATATTGAGAATACGGGCTGGACCTACCGTGAGCTAATTGCATTTCGCTACAGTCCTAATGAGTGGTTGATTCATTGGCGAACCGATGGGTCCCAAAAAGGGACTAGAGTAGGCTCAAAGTTTCTTTCGGAATTTGATGATCCGATGATGATTGAGAATTGGCTCAAGATCATCGTACAACCAGATATTTGGAACGGTTTGGAAAGTGAAGGAGATCCGAGCATGGATGATGGGCTTAGAGTGGTCGCAGCAAGATACAAAGATTCTAAGTTTCAAAATCGAATATTTATAGGCAGTGATTCTCCAAAACCTACTGGTAAGCTCAGAGTAGCTGGTAAGTTGGCTGAAAAATTGTGGGCTCAACTTTCTCGTATCGAATAACAATCTAGTTGCAGAACAACGCGTTGGTAGTGAGCGGGACAGCATCGACTTGATCAATCACGGTCGCAAGCTCCCGACTTTTGGGTGATATGGAAATCGACACCCCGCCTCCACATCTTTAACGTTCGCCAGCTGGTTTTGTTTTTCACAGCTAACTGAACACTGCTCACTAAGAGGCGGAGCCCGCCACCCATTTCTACTAACCAATACTGCACACTCAAAAAATGGATGCAATCGAAGCCGCTAAGCTCATGGGTAAGAACCTCGAGTCGAGAGAGTTGAATTTAATTTCTTCTTGGCTGCGTCAAGAGGAGAGCGCCTTTAGAGTTAGCTTTTTAATAGACGCAATAGGGCATACCGCAATTTGGCGACTAGCGACATCCACAATCAATGACCGAAGAGAAGCCTTAGAGATCTACAAACTTGGATTAGATAGGATTCACTCGGCACATTCTCAGCTAACGATGAAGTGGGTCAAATTTGGGGTGACAAAGCTTGGTCCAAGAAGAGCCATTGCAGAGATCGCCAAGAGAATGGACTCTCAACCCTATGTGGTCGATATGGCTCTTTACTGGTTGCCATCTTTGATCGGAGGTGACCGGTCAGGCTGTGATATGATGAAGCAACTCCAAGCGGCAGCTTCGGAAGCTGGTATAATCAGGCCCGTGAGATCTGAGAAGCAAGCTGATGGCTCTGTTCTTTTCAGAGATCGCTATGAAAACTGAACGAAAAGAACAAGCCGATGATGGCAACTGAACACAGCTAACTGAACACTGCCCACTAAGGGCGGCGCCCGTCTCACTTCTTTTCTAGCACTTCATAAAAGCCCAAATAAACCAGCCAGATAGGATTAGCTACACAACCCGCGCTGAAAGCGCTAGAGAACAAAGCCCATGGCTTCAGCCATGGGTCACGCCACCAAAACCACAAAGCACGCTGAAAGTGTGCCAGAGAACGCCGCCTACATCTCCAGCTAGCTACCTTCCACTCTAACTATTTCATTGACTGATTAGAGATTTCTAGCAACCTGTAGACAAGACAACTAACATTCTATGATAAAAAATCTCGCCCTAGCTAAACATCCCGCCCACCATCTGACCCCAAGTCATGATCGTAGCCTCGGCTAATAGGATTTCAGAAATGGTAAATCCACCACCAATTATTACTAACTAATACTGTTAGCGCAATGAAATACAAGCTGCTGCTTAGTATCGCCTTAAGCGTGCTCTTTCTTGGTTGTGAGAAACCAGCTAACTCTTCCAAAAACTTCAAAGTTCAATCTAGTTTGATGACCGAATCAGAGATTAGCAGTTTTGATGATGCACTCGCCAAGTTGGACAC
The DNA here is from genome assembly GCF_016595495.1 of Persicirhabdus sediminis. Lineage (GTDB taxonomy): Bacteria > Verrucomicrobiota > Verrucomicrobiia > Verrucomicrobiales > Akkermansiaceae > Persicirhabdus > Persicirhabdus sediminis. Next base: position 6,534 of record NZ_JAENIM010000015.1, on the reverse strand, counting down.
AGTCATGAGCGAAAAGGCTCCTCTGCTGCATGGTAAATTTGCGCCAGGTGCCACAGATGAAGATATTGCCCAGCTTCGTGAAGCTCTAGGCGGACACGAAATAACCAGCTTGGAAGCATGGTTTAGATGGCACAATGGGCCGAAGGAGCGTTTTTTAGGGTTAGTGCCACTGGGTGAAGTCGTTTCTATCAAGCAGGCGATTGAATATAGAGAATCATTAAGTATGGCAGGCGCATCTCTTCGGGGCTCGTCTGTTATGATAATGGAAGACGGAGCAGGAGATGGATATTTCTTAGACATCACCTCTGATCCCCCACGGGTATTTTATGAAATGATGGAAGACCCTTACCCTACTTATTATGGGTCATTGCCTGAATTTGTAGATTTCATCATCAAAGGCTTCAGTTCTGAGGTTTTCTCGGAAGACGCAAAAGGTTGGTTTGTTGAGGATGAAGATCGCTTTGAAGCATTTGAGAAAAACTACCTTGATAAGCACAATAAGCACTAACAACACATGGTAGCCGACTGCGATTACGACCCAATTTTGCTGCGCTCTGGCCGCACAGAGCGCGGTCGCCTACATATTTAACGTTCTGCTAAAACTTAGAATGAAAATTATCAGTCAAATTCTTCTGCTTTCTACCGCTGGATTTATCTGGGGCATTTGGTGTGGAGAAGACCTTACTAAATTGTTTGGAATTTCATTTTTGGGTATCGCAGTTGTAATCGTGCTCATGTTTTTGGCTATCTATTTTATTCAGGGTGTCAAAATGCGTATTCTCGGATGCACAACCACGATAGCAAGCCTTGTGGCAGGAGTTATTCTTGGTATAGGGGCCGCTTCCTCGGCGTTCAATGAATGTGTGGCGGACGGAGAATTAGTAAGAAATCACATTCAAAAATTTTATATCACGAATGGACGCTACCCTGAAAAGCTTTCAGAATTGAATACGCAACTTCCTGGGAAACTAATTATTCGAGGAAATATTATGGATTATAAAAAGACTAATGAAGGATATTCGCTTCTATTCGAGGATTGGTTAATTACTCACACTGCTAGCGAAAGTCTGGCATTTACAGCATCTAAATGACTAGCAGAACAAAGAAGCGTGCACCAATCCACTACCTACTCCGAGTCGAAAAGCGAATGTTAATTATGAACCTTAACCTGACACCAAAGCTCGCTCCCGGTAGTGGACGAGAGACTTTTTACATTAGCCAATAAATGATGAAACATCTCATACCTATACTCTTATGCCTGCTCTTGATCAGTTGCGGCAAGAAGCCTTTTCAAAGTGGAACTGCTAGATTCATTCATTTTCGCACAAGTGATAATACTTCAACCTTACTTATAGGGGAAGATTACATAGGTTCCATTTCGGCTACGAAAACTTTTAAATAGAGAAACCCTGAAGTTTCTCTTTATGATTCATACATCGTGATATCCTATCCAGGTAGTGATAAAAATGAGTTAGTCATTCCCAAGGAATCTTTGATCCAGCTGAAATGGAAAAACTAAACCAGACTAACAAGACGTAAGCTCCAACAGCTAGCTGTTGACTCCCCTGATCTCACATCTATTCTACACAATTGAAACTTAGTCATTTGAGCAACTGATTAATCGCTATCAGTACTCTTAAACCTTCTGCATAAAACATGAGCCGATTACCTCGACATCTTGCAATTGCGTTCATCGCGGCTCTCGTCGCTTACATCGCAGCCCCGAGAATATTAGGCGAGGCCGCCGAATCAGTGCTACGAGAAATCGAGTGGTACGCGGCATTAGTCTCTGCCGGACTGTGGTTCATCTTCAGCTTGATCCTGACAAAGCCGAAGATTCAGCAATGGCTGATCCTCGGTTTCATCTCGCCATTCATAGGGCTACCGCTCTTTTACTCGATTGCTGCCTGGAATTCTGGATATGGGACGCAGATTCCTGAGCAAGGTTCAGCACTTCTTTTCGGCCTGATGGCTGCAGGCCTACTTTCATGGCTACTTATTCCAGTTGGGTTACTAACAGGTCTGTTAGCCGCAGCTGTGAGCCGAGCGTTTGCAAAACTAGAAACACAACAAGCCGCTGCACAAAACCACTAACTGTGTTGTGATTTCTATCAACCATGCCCCACCCGACTCCTAACTATCACATTGACTGATTAGAAATTTCTAGCAACCTGCAGTAAGTTCACTGAATACTGAAAACGCTCCACTATTACCTAAGGGCACATCCCGCCACCGATTACTACTAACCAATACTGTTCACTCATAAATAATGAAATTCACAAAACGCGCAACCTCTGAAGACGATTATGGTTACGCAAAGGGTATTCACGATCTTGCTTATCGTGATTGGACTGTTGCTCAGTTTGGGCCGTGGGATGAGAAGGTACAAGGTAAGTTTTTTGATGATAGTTGGAATTACCATAATTACGAGTTGCTTCTCCTAGATGGTGTTCCTTGTGGCTACTGTGCGGTGGATTATAATGAGCACGTAATACGTGTTCTAGAACTTGCTGTAGATCCAGATTTTCAAGGTCAGGGAGTAGGAACGAGTTTCTTTCATGATCTGATTAATCGTTATCACTCGGAATCAAGATCGATCCGCCTAAATGCGTTCAAAGTCAACACAGCTGCTATTGATTTCTACCTTGGCCGAGGCTTTGTTGTGATCGCTGAAAATGATCTTCAACTACAATTTGAATGGCAAGGAGAAGACAAAAATCTAGCTAACAAAGTTAGTTATTTTAATGAACACTGAAAACTCCCCACATCTAACTAAGTACTCAGACTACCACCATCATGAAATCTATCAATCTAGCTAGACAGCCCTCCTGCCAGCTACGCCCATAGCATGATCGTAGACTCAGCTAATCGGATTTCCGAAATATTAAATCCACTACCCACTACTTCTAACTAATGCTGTTCGGCTCAAAAATGAAACACTTGGCATTCCTAGTCGCGTTGCTACTGACGGCGTGCAACGACGATCAAACTGAGGAAACGCAGACAGAAACGACTAAGATGAACCAAACGATTCTAGGTAAGACGATCACCATCGACCAATTGGAAGCCATGTTCGAAAACATTGCTGAGAAAACCAATTGGGATTTGAGCGGGAAGATGCTGTGGGGCTACTTTTTTACTCATCATGAGCCGAAAGCACTTGAGCCTGTAAGAGATGAACTCATTACCGCAGGATATCGGATTGTAGACCTTTATCAGTCTGACGGCGAGGATCAGGATGTACCACCCCTTTGGTGGCTTCACGTCGAGAGGGAAGAGATTCATACTCCTCAAAGCTTGGACCAACGGAACGACACGCTCTACCTTCTCGCTGCTCGGCATGGGGTGGATTCTTATGACGGCATGGACATCGGCCCAATTCAAAACCATGGCGAACAAGACGGTGTTGGACAACCTGCGAATCGCTACTAGTCTGAATGACTTTCACTAACACAAGCTTTAATCCGCAGTAGAATTTTTACCGTGATTATAGCATGGACCAAAAAGGAGCTTTGGCCTGAAACTGGCAATCGAGAGTCGTTTAGAAAGAGCTTTTTCAGCAAGGATTCGAGAGCTTATTTGGAATCCATAGAAAAACATATCAAGGCGAGCGAGGCAGCGGCCTACAGCCGCACCACTACTTAGCTATGGAAAAAAAACAATCACTGTCGGATGCTGCTAAGATCTACCAAAGGCATTTATCAAAAGGGCAGATCGTTACAGCAGAGTTGAAGGATGGGAATGCTAGCTATTCAATTACTAACTCTAATGACCCTGACAGAGAGTATGCGCAAAAAATTCTTTTTGAGATTGGATCAGTTAGCAAAGTTTTTAATGGCTTATTGCTAGCTCAGTCTGTTGTGGACGGGCAATTATCACTTGACGATCAGGTAAAAGATCTATTGCCAGATCTCAATTTTACTGACTCTCGTGTGGGACGAATTGAGCTGCGTCAACTAGTAACTCATTCCAGTGGCTTACCTGATTTCCCAGATAATTTCATGGAGTCGTGTGACCCCTCAGATCCGTATGCACATTACGATCGCTATCGTCTTCGCACATGGCTGGAGCGAGTTCAACTTAAGGGCGAGGCTCCCTTTGAATTCCAATATTCGAACTTCGGGGTCGCTTTACTGGCAATGGTGTTGACCGAGACCTATCAGAAGAGCTGGGAAGTGCTCATAAGAGAAAAAGTCACTCAACCACTTGGCCTAGTTGATACCGCTGTCGACCTAACCGATGAGCAAGCGCAGCGTTTCGCCCCTCCTTACTTGGGAGAGATGCGTGTAAAACCAATGAGATGGACTGCCGTAGTTGCAGCTGGTGGTCTTAAGTCAACAGCTGAAGATCTTGTTAAGTTTGCTCAGGCACTCCTATCTCCAGAGCAAACTTCACTTAACGAGGCGATCAAATTGATGCTCTCACCTCAAGTGCACATGGAAAACATGGGGCTGGGTATTTTCAGCTACAAAGGCTCATCGGGATCACAAGTATATGGCCACGTTGGAGGAACTACGGGTCACAGATGTGTATTTGAAATTTCACCTTCAGAGCTAACAGCGAACATCGTGTTAGTGAACAACTTCTTGATGGACGGTCGTCTAATAATTGAAAAATCCTATGAGAATCAAACGAGATATGACCAACAAGAACATCATCTAGACAGAAAACTGCTCAGTGAATATGTGGGCAGATACAAAATAAGCAGCAAGACTCCTGACTACATCCAAGACGGTGAGTTCATCGTTGAACTGAAAGGAAGTCAGTTAATGATTCAGCTAGTAGGTTCATGTTTTTTACACCCACAAATTCGCCTATTCTCAAACTCAAATCGTGATCAGTTTTTCACCAAAGAACCTTCTGCAGGCTGCGAATTTGTCCGAATAAACGGGAAAATCTCATCCTTAGTTTATTCAGATCTGTTTCAGGTTCATGAAAAATGGAAAGCTCAGAAAACACAATAAAGCTAACAAAGAACTGCATTCCACCACCTTCCCTGCTCCGAGTCGGAGTTTTTATGACATTTCTATCCATTAACCAACAATCAAAGATCAGCCGCTGTTAGCAGCTGGGTTGATCTTAACGTTCAACTACAAATGAAAACCATCAAAGATCTCTCTATTGGCATTGCATTAGCCGCAGTTGTTTATTTTCTAATCGGCTTTATAGGTTTCAGGCCACTAGCATTTCTATCGGAAATCTACATGATTACCCTGTTTGCTGTGCATCTCATATCATCTATCGCTCTTTTCAATGAAACCAGAGTGAGGCAGCAGAAAAACCAAGAACTTTTCCTAGCTCTCGGTGCTCTATATTGGGCACTTATTGGATTATTATTTGGCATTATAGGAATAATAATATTCAAAATCGTAAATAGTAACTCGAGAATTTATGAATCCAATTAGCCCACTCACAAAGCTGGGCCAATCGACTAACAAAGCCAATACAAACTTCTAGCAAGTGAGTAAGTCGCCCAATCTATCTGTGATAGAATAGTCTCCTATGATTTTTGATAGCATTTCGATATCCCACCAAGCTTACAGAGCCCAGACTCTCTAATAAGATGAATACTAAGATCCTACTCGCCTTGTCATTAGCCATAGTATCCTGTAAAGACGACAAAGAACCAACTTATTTAAAATCATCGACCTCAATAGATTATCATGGCCCTTTGCGTTTAGTTTGCTTAGGTCGCGATCTATCAAGCTATCATATTTGCGTTTTTGATGAAGAAAAAGCCTCTAGATTATCGGTGACGGAGAAATATGCTAACATTACAGATATGGAGGCGAGAACTGTAGCCCAGATGGCTATTGAAGATAACTTACCTCTATACGCTTCGGGGGCTAGCGTTCTGGTTGTTAAACTTCCTCTAGAGCCAGGATTTATTCACTTAGTCTATTTTAAAAAGAAGGTGCCTTACAAAGTCAATATCTTCACTAGGGACGAGGTTGAGATAAGCACTGTGATTCCGGTATATGCCGATAAATCCGCCCACATCCCTGAAGGTCTATAAAGAAACTATTAGCTAGAAGCTGATAGAGATAAAACTCCACTCTCACCGCATAACTACCAAGTTTAAATTCGCCCTAACCCTAGAAAATTGCTAGTAAAGTACAGGGTAAACAATGTGCCTATCTAAATAGCTATGAATATAGATTCTCGAGAGTCATGCCTTAGTATTCTGACTCCCAATTTTGATACGATGTGATCTTCCCCTCAAATTTCGTACAGCAAGTCTCCTTTAATTTTTTAGTTGAATTAGGCTGCTAGAGCAACCTGATTTTGTTTTTTGAGGTACTCAAATGGCGATATATAGCCCAGTGATGAGTGGCGTCTGTAGGTGTTATAAAAGCCCTCAATGTATTCAAAAATAGCTTTGCGGGCAAGTTCTCTGCTTGCGAAATAACCACAGTTGGGAAGTAGTTCTGCTTTGAGCGAGCCGAAAAAACTCTCACATGTCGCATTGTCGTAGCAGTTTCCTTTGGCTGACATCGACTGCTTGAACTTATGATCTCCGAGTAACTTACGTAG
>NZ_JAENIM010000014.1 GCF_016595495.1 Persicirhabdus sediminis | reverse complement strand
GGCAGCCAGTACACAAGCTGCAAACTACGTAAGTTACTCGGAGATCATAAGTTCAAGCAGTCGATGTCAGCCAAAGGAAACTGCTACGACAATGCAACATGTGAGAGTTTTTTCGGCTCACTTAAAGCAGAACTACTTCCTAGCTGTGGCTATTTCGCAAGCAGAGAACTAGCTCGCAAAGCTATTTTTGAGTACATTGAGGGCTTTTATAACACCTACAGACGCCACTCATCACTGGGCTATATATCGCCATTTGAGTACCTCAAAAAACAAAATCAGGTTGCTCTAGCAGCCTAATTCAACTAAAAAAATTAAAGGACACTTGCTGTACGAAATTTGAGGGGAAGATCAGAGCATTGCGACCTGCTATTCCCTTGGATTCGCCCCATCAAAAAGCTTCTTCTACCCATAGCACTTATCGTCTCCTGTATTTACTCCTATTTCAACTCCGGCAAGGCTAGCGTAAATGGAGAGTATTCTCAGACTTTTGACATTATACTCTCAGTCGTGATTCAAATTCCTATTTGTACCGCAATTTTATATTTTGTTGCCAAAGCATTTCTCACAATGCCCTATTCAAGCGTAAAAAAGTCAGCGCTGAAAGAATCTGAGGATACCTGGGGCAAAAGAACTGTGTCGATAGCCGAAGATGGAATTACAATAATTGGATCCAAAGGTGACAAAAAGTATGATCTCAATGAAATCGACAATTTGTCCGAGACAGAAAACAATATCTTCATTCGAAAAGGTAAGAAATCTTTAATTATACTACCCAAAAGCGCATTCAGTCTAAAGGAGATTAAGCACGCTTTACTGCAATTCGGGAGAAAGGTCTAACACTCTAGTAGGTGCAGCGCATTTTAGTTTCTCGCCATTTGATAACTCCTGCCCGCTCGTTGTACTGGCTGGAGATCTTGGCTTGATATTTGTTGCTGGTAGTATCGGGTATGTTAGTTAGAGTGTGACGGGAATGATTTCTAACCATAGGTTGCGCTGATTTACAGATTCTGATTCTATGAAACTCGTTCGGCTCCCAAGGACCTGGACCGGGTAGGTTTAGGCTACTGGGATAAGATTATTGTGGATCGTCCCTATAAAGTGGTGCCGGCGCCAAGCATCAAAGATGTCGAATAAGGATAGTCTGCTAATCCTTGATCGGCTGAGTCTTTGGTTCGCTTTAGGTACAGTAAACCTAGCTGTTTAATGATTTTCGTTTCGATTGTTAGCTGCGATTTTGCTAGACTTGAAGCTTAAAATGAAACCTTCTCACATAGAATACAGAATTGAAGCGTCTCTCTGTTTCATTGCATGCGTAGCGTTATTAATATGTTCGGTATGGGCATTTGAGACGATTCCCAAAACCTCAATGATATTCGGAAGTATAACTTTCGCCCTATGTCTGGCTTTTCTGAAGCGAGTCTTAGAATCGGCTGAGCGAATTGATAGACGGGTTCTAGCTGATGAGCAAGCCGAACGAAATTACCCGAAATTGTTTTTATTTTCATCACTCGTTGGGGCGGCATTATTGATATTCTCTATCGTAAGTTTTATCGTATAAGACGGAGCGATTTAAAGGATCTAGAATAACTGCTAGATATTATATTGACTGATTAGAGCATTCTAGCAAACTTCATTAGGTTCACTGAGAACTGAAAACTTTCCACTGCTAACTAAAGGCGCAGCCCGCTACTATCATGAAAATTATCAATCTAGCTAAACATCCCGCCCGCCAGCTCAGCCCAAGCCATGATCGTAGACTCGGCTAATCGGATTTCCGAAATGTTAACTCCTCGACCAATTACTGCGATTTAATACTGTTCGGCGAAGAAAACCAGCATGCGGATTTCGATACTCATACTTCTCAGCCTTGCTCTTCTCGTAACTACGAAAGCAGGAACCAGGGTGCTGACGTTTGTTCACCAGCCGCTGACGACGCTAGGCACTGAGATGGACGCCGGTATCGTCATTGCCAGAGTTCCGGTTCTGACGAACGCTGTACCCGAAGGACTACTATCTCATGTTGCTACTCGAAATAGGCTTTTGCAGGATGAGTCGGCCAGCATCTCCGACTCCAACATTTTGTCCCTCCTCGGGATTACACTATCGGTGAAACTTGAGAAGGGTGCCAGATATTCGGTGACGATGGATTTGAGCGGTGCTGGCGATCCGTCGAAGCTCGGCGTATCCTTGGAGGCGGTTGTCGCTGCAACGGTCGAGTGCATTAACAAGACCATTCTTGAGACCAACGTTTTTCATGTAGGCTCGGGAAATGTCGTTTGGAGTTTGAAGCTGAAGGGTTCTCCTGAGCAGTCCCTCGTGCTGGCGAAGTATCAGCGAGACTACGACCCCCGGAAATCACAACGCGCCGAATAAGGAGGCGCTCGCCAACCCGCCACTGCCGTTGACCCGAAAACTGAGGGTGAAACGCAGCCTAAATCTGAATCGAAGGCGCGCTACCGGTAGTGGGAGCGAGGATTTAAATGTTGGATGAAAAAGGAACCACGATGCCCCATCCTGAGATGACAATACCAAACTCTCGCAGCGAAGCTCTGTGGACTGGATTCCTGAGCGTGATCGTCGTTGTGTTCGGGGGCCTCGCAGTTCTGAATCTAGCGAATCGCGTTGCCATCATTCCATCTGTGATCTGGCTACTCATCATTGCGTGGACTCTCTGGAGGAGGGGGCGCGATGCTGGGGGCACCCGTCGTTATTTTTGCGATTTGCTTGCCGTCTTCCTAGGTAGGAGGTTTGCTCTATCCACGAATGATGAGACAGGCCAACCGTCTGTTCGATTCGGCTACGAGCTCTTTGGTCGTCGTTTCTACGAGAGAACCATCCCGCTTGACCGAATTGAATCAGTTGAGTGGTCGCCTGGCCAGGCGACAAGCATGGCGGGACGCGATATGAAGGATTGGAGTGTGGCGCTTTGGTATGATCACGGTGATCCAGAAAAGAGCAAGAAACAGCACATGCTCCGCAAGCCGGATCAAGATGTCTACATCGTTGGCCCATCAAGACCCAAGGAGGATACTGCAGCTTTAGGAGAAGACTTCCTCGCTTTTTTGCGCGCCACTGGATCCACTCTTTTGCAGGGTGATACCGACAGTATTTACATCAGAGAAATATCGGCAACAAACATCCAACAAGCGGGTGGAGGCAATGGCTAACCCAGGCTACACTTCGACGCTCACCTAATTACATCAATCAGCTCCTGCAGCACCGAGCGGGTGATGCCTTTGTTGCTGTCTGACCCGCAGATGTGGTTTTGCATCGTGGAGTAGCTGGATGGCGAGTACGGCGTTTTGAGTGCGTGTGCTTCAGCACCGCTTTGAGCTGGCAGCTAGGGTGCCTGAGCCAGCTAGTTCTCTAGCTACGAGTGGCCAGCTAGCGGAGTTTTTCTAATATGTGCAGAGCCATCGTTAATATGTGAAATCTGCGCAATCTGTGGATAACTATTTTGCTGCTAGCTATTTCATTGACTCATTATGGATTTCTAGCAATCTAGCTAAACATGCCGCCCGCCAGCTAAACCCAAGCCATGATCGTAGCCTCGGCTAATCGGATTTCCGAAATGTTAAATCCACCACTAATTACTACGAATTAATACTGTTGAGCCAAAAAATGGAGACTGAAGATGAATATGTAGCGTCAGCCACATTGATGATTCTTGGAGAAGATCTTGACCCATCAAAAGTGACTGCATGGCTAGAATTAGAACCATCTAAATCTTGGAGAAGAGGAGAAGAAAAAGAGTTGGCTCCGGGTAATTTTTACGAGTGGGGAGGCTGGAAGTGCTTTAGCGAGCAGTCAGACGATACACTCGAGGAGAAGATTGAATCTTGGTTAGTGCTTTTGCAGGGGCGAAATAAAGAGTTTTCGAAAATGAATAGCTTGGGGTGGAGATGCTCGATTGACTGCTTTTTAGCATTTGATTCTGTCTCATCTTTGAGCGTCTCACCGGACTTAACCCGAAGGATTTCGGAGCTTGGTCTGACACTAGACATCTGCCTTAATAACTAACGATGCACAACAAGTCCTGGATGATCAACTGCCTGCCCGCGCTGGGTTGAAAGTGTCATGACCATTCAACCTTTAACCAACAGTCCAACGCTCGCCCTCGGGCTGGTGTGAGAGGACTGCGACGTCACGTGTACTAGAACCATGAATCGAGTATTTGGAAATTACGAAGTTACTTTGAGAGATGAACCTACATATGCTCGTCATTCCAGTGACAATCCGAGAGATTATATTCATGAATACTGCCGCAGTGATAAATACCAACATGTATCAGCTCATGGAATAAATGTCGTAGAAGGTGAGGAACCTTTAGGTTCCGCTGTGCTTCTTGGGGTTGGTGGAGCAACAGGAATTAACGAGCACTCTCTAGCATTCGATGGCAATAGTCTTTATGTTGCTTCTGGTGATGCTCTTTATTCTCTGTCACTTCCAACCCTTGAAATGAACTGGTGTGAAAAAGTAGATTTCGCTACATGCTTTGGGGTGTTCTGGCTACAAGGCCGAAACTGTCTTTTAACTTGGGGAGAGCTTGAAATTGGGTGCTATTCCATAGGTGGCACAAAGCTATGGAGTACATCTGGCCCAGATATTTTTACGGAGGGTTTGGAGCTTCAGGAGAGTATTGCCAAAGTTACAGACTTTAATGGTGAGGTATTTGAAATTAATTTAAATAATGGCGAAATATCGAGAGCAAACACGTAACCAGTTACTCCATCGCATCCACCAGCTCCCGTAGTACTGATCGCGTGATGCCTTTGTTACTGACGCACCAGCGGGTGTGGTTTTGCATCGCTGGGGTGGCCTGTTTGAAGTTAGCATGGTGAAGCCTATCTGACTAACTGCTAGCTATTTGGTTGACTGATTAGATCGATCTAGCAAACTTCATTAGGTTCACTGAGAATTGAAAGCTTTCCGCTACTAACTAAGGGCGCAGCCCGCCATCATTATGAGAACGATCCATCTAGCTAAACATCCCGCCCGCCAGCTCTACAAAATTAATGGTCGTAGCCTCGGCTAATCGCGCCGCAGAAATGTTAAATCACTCAACCATTACTACGAACCAATATTGTTAGGCTGAAAAACATGAGTGACGACACTATCTCCATACCTGTTTTATCTATTAGACGTATTCAGAACTCTAAAGGGGATCTTCTGAATGTTCAGGAGTGTACAGTAGACAAGTGGGCATTGAGGTTACAGAGAGGTAATGATAAGCACGCAGTGATGATATTTATGGAATCTCTAGATGACAATGAATGCACCAAGTTGATTAAGGAGTTTTTGTTATGTGATTATTCGAATTTTAAAGAAACTGAGAGTGATGATAAAAAGATAACTATAGGCAATATTTTTTCTATTATCATAGGCTTAATATTTTCAGTGAGTATTTTAGCTTTCTTTGCTTTTTTGGTGGCATATTTCATGAAGATAATAAACATATAAAAATGAAGGACTATGAAACCCAATCGGATTTGCAGAACAAGTCGTATCACCTAACTCCCTATGGCGCGTTTCCAGTGTCAGTTTATGAAAATTAAAACCATTAATCCAGTATCGACGCCCGCTCTCCCATAGGGAGTCGGTGTACTTTACGTTCTGCAAAGAAAAACGATGCGTATTACCTTTGCTCTAGCACTAATTTTTTTGTCGAGCTGTGAGCAGCGAGAATCAGCCACCTCAGAGGCTATTTCAGTAGCGAAGAGTTCGGGCCGATTGATCTTCCCCTCAAATTTCGTACAGCAAGTCTCCTTTAATTTTTTTAGTTGAATTAGGCTGCTAGAGCAACCTGATTTTGTTTTTTGAGGTACTCAAATGGCGATATATAGCCCAGTGATGAGTGGCGTCTGTAGGTGTTATAAAAGCCCTCAATGTATTCAAAAATAGCTTTGCGGGCAAGTTCTCTGCTTGCGAAATAACCACAGTTGGGAAGTAGTTCTGCTTTGAGCGAGCCGAAAAAACTCTCACATGTCGCATTGTCGTAGCAGTTTCCTTTGGCTGACATCGACTGCTTGAACTTATGATCTCCGAGTAACTTACGTAG
>NZ_JAENIM010000013.1 GCF_016595495.1 Persicirhabdus sediminis | reverse complement strand
AACGTCTAGCACACCAACCGCTGACCGCTCAGCGCGCTACGTTCTTGGGTTGGGATTGAAATTGTCATAAAGGTCATTAATTCGGAGAGGAAGCGGTTGGGTGCTGCGGCTTGTTCTGCAAAGTTAATTTGTTGGGATTAGTGAGTAGCTCTACTAGCAGCTTTATATCAGTTTGCTTTACGAAGCTTTAAAAGGGGCTCCATAAGCTCTTCAATAACTTCCTTAATTGCTGTATATAGTAGAGTGAATGCGATCATATAAATTGCGTCTATCGTCGTTTGGCTTTCAGTGGTTATAAACAGATCAAGCAGTTTTTTGAATATTGAGAAAGCTGCGAAGGCTATGCCGATAGAGACAAGAACTTTGATTATGTAGAGTAGGGTTTTAGACATGGGTTATTTAGCAGAACGTCGAAGTCATCTCACACATGACCAAGGGTGGACTCCGATTTCTGGGTTGATGGTTGAATGATCATGATGCTTTCGACTCGCCAAGGGTCAGGTGTTGAGATCGACGCCTTGTTCGGTGTTGGTTTGTTTGGGGAAGAATAGATCCCGCGTCCCTAGAAGCTCATCGCTATGAGTCCATCCCGTTGATGGGTCTGGTTCGGGAAACGGATTCTTCGCGTAGCCACACTGTTCTTCGAAGTGGAAGACCGCATGAGGAACAAGATTAATCATCAATGCCGCCGCAGAGAAGTTGCGAGTCCAAATGATCTTCAGTTTGCAGGGCTTCTCTCGATCCGTCACTCCCTGGACATTGTAGATGAGCAACGCATCGACGAAGAGTTGATCCGGAACTGAATAGTCACGGGCGTAGAAGTATCCAGTCTCCCCGTCGTCCTCGAAGACAACGCCCCGACTCTCATCTAGAGCATCGGACTCTATTACGGTCTCCACGCCGACAATCAGCTCTTGCTCAGCTCCTAGAAATGGCGCATCCATATTTTCTCACCGAACGTTTGAGTCCAGTCACGCCCTGCCGAGGGCGCGCGTCGATTTCAGGGTACACGTCCGAGCGTTCATGTCGACTCCGACTCGTAGCGGGCAGGGCGTTGATCTGCGACGACTTGTTCTCTCCGTTGGTTTCTTAGCGCCCATAGTTACCAATCGCGTCTCCGTATAAAGCCTCCATCACCTGCCGATCAGAGTGCGCAATTCCAGGAAGAGGTGTTGTGCCATCTGTAATCACAAACTGACCTCCAACCTCCTGCACAGAATACTTCTCGCCGAAATCCCAACCGTCACGGGCATTCGATGACTGAACTGCCTTGATGAAACGTGACGACATGGCCTGAACCGCAGTTCGCTGTTCAGGCGTCAATCGATTCCACGTATTCTGGTTCATATCCGTCCTATTCGTAACTAGCACCAGCTTGGAGAGCGTCTGCAATCAGCTCGCCTTTCGACTCGATTATCCGCGCCATATTTTTTGAGAGAACGTCTAGC
>NZ_JAENIM010000012.1 GCF_016595495.1 Persicirhabdus sediminis | reverse complement strand
ACGGTATTTTCAGAGCACTTCCAGCCTCTGGCCTGTAGCTCTTTAGTCATTCGAGGCGAGCCATAAACCTTAAGGTTGTGGTCTTTATGTATGGCTTTAATTTCTGCAAGCAATTCTAACTGAGTGCATTTTCTCTGAGTTGACGGCTGGCTAACATAGTACCTATAACCAGCTCTTGAAACGCCGAAAGCTGCGCACAGCTCTAGCTCCGAATAGTTACCCTGATCCTTCATTTTCTGAACTAGCTCATATTGTTGTGAGGATCGTTTCCCAATATGAGCGCAGCCTTTTTTAGGATTTCTTCACGGCGCTGTGACTTGGCTAGCTCTTGGCGCAGCCTCCTAACTTCCTCAGCTAACTCTGCGACCGAAGCCTCCTTGGGGACTTCGTTCATGCCCTCGCCTGAGGCTCGGTCACTCTCTGCGTCCCCAAGGAGCTTCTTTTTCCAGGCATAAAATTGGCTGGGCGAGATTTGGAAGTCTCTACAGATTTGGGTTACGCTTTTAGCACTACTCAGAAAGTAATCGATGACTTCCTGCTTAAATTCTTCGCTATGTCTTCTACGTGGTTGTGTCATGGTCTCTATGATTTCTTGGTATCAATTAGGAGACCTGCTGGCTAGTATTTTGGGGAAGTTCATAATGAGTTTTTATTTCACAGCGAAGGTTCGGTTTTGATTCCCAAATGTATAAGGAAACTATTTGGGATTGGTGGGTATAAAGTGAAACCAATTACAGTTTCAGATTTGCACAAAGCCATTCTGAGGCAAAAAATGCACAACCAGCACCTGGACCTTACGGTGAAAACGCGAGTCGATAAAGTTGAGTTTATGAACACCGAAGGTCAGGTGTAACGTTAGGCTAAAAATGAAACAATCAGATAAATCACCACCGAAATGGATAAGATTCTTCTCATGGTGTTTTGCATTTCTCACTATCATTCCAATACTGGTTATAGGGCAAATGATTTATCGAGGAGACATATTTGGCTTATCTGCCTACGGTTTTTCAATTGAAGAGGGAGCTGGCGAAGTGCATTTTACTGTTATGCTAACAGGTACGATTCTTCTAGGTGGACTCACGGGGATTTTCATCCTAACTAGATGTAAATTCGCTTACGATTTTGGCATTGCGTATTCTCTATCCGCTCTAGGAGTGATTAGTTACGGGCATTTTTTAAGTAGTTTACCTCTTGAGGATGGAGGGATTCAAAGTCTGCTGGTTTTAGGTTTTCTTTTTCACCTTATTCGTAATAGATCGATTTGGCGAACAAACTGGGCTAACAAGACAGCCTACACCAATGCTCTACCCGCGCCGAGTCAACGTTGAAATGATTCTTACTAACTATAACCTGAAATCAAAGCTCGCTCGCTGGTAGCGGCTGGGCGGCTTTCGACGTTCTCCTTTAAATGGCTGATCCAGAAAATGTTAAACCTGCCACGTGCGGTGGTTCTGCTCTGGCTATTCTCGTCACCATTGTCTTGATAGGATATTCTACTTTTCAGAGTAGCTTCGGATCTGGTCCTTCCAATTTCGGAGGGACGATAGTTGGCCACTTATTGCTCATTGTCGGGCCGATTTTCACTGGCTTACTTGCCCTTATTGGCTTTAGCAGAGGTGAGAGCCCTATGTTGCCTTCCGTAGTAGCTTTAATTGGAAGCTTGGTTGTTTTTCTGTGCAGGTCTTGGATTTTGGCTCCCGGCTAGTCGGTCAGCTCCAACAAAAAATGTCTAGGTGAACAAGCCGAAGCAGGCGCCCCTATCTCTCCAGCTGATAGATTTACGGTGACTCTTGGACTTGGTTGTGGCAGAAATTGATATGCGGCGCGGTTTCGTATCCAGCGGGGTTGGTCGCCAGTACTTAACGTTAACTTCAAAAATGATCCGCCAACTCATAACAATACTCTTGCTTCTTCAAGTGGCCTCGGCAGGTGAAATTTCTATCGAGTCCGCCAAGAAGAATGGCATGTTGGAGACCTTACAGAATTACATTAGGCACAATTCTATCATCGTCGACATTTGCGTTTACGAGCAAGAGTGGGTTCCGCCTTCTGCTACATTACCCAAAGGCCAGCTGATTCAGAGAGCTGTTGTCACGCATGTCCACTGTGGGGAATGGCAGATCGGACAGAAGGTTCAGTATGTACATTTCATTGAGGATGCACAGCGGTTCAACGGGCGCTTTGTTTCCACAGTTCCGGGCGAGCTTCGGACATTCTTTTACTCCCCCGACGGATCGGAGACACATGAAGCCGACATGGTCGAAATCAATGGCGATGGCCACTGGGGATTTGGGCGTGTGAACGATGTTTTTGCTGAGTTGTTCGCCCTGGAACTGAAGTCTAACGCCAAACTGAAAATCAAAAGCGAACAAGGCGATGCCCCCGACCGCTAGCAGCTGAGCAGCTAGGTTTTTCAGACTGTCTCACACTATTTATAGCTTTAATCGTTTATAGAAGCTGCCATCGCCGCCGGTGAACTTTATGTTATGCAAAAAATGAAACATACCTCTGCGATTATACTTCTAGTTCTGATTGTAGTGATGATAGCCCTACAATCTCAGTGTGAAAAAGCTGCTACTACAGCGCCTGAAACAGTCACTCAAATGACAGCTGGAGATAGGTTTTGGCTTTTTCGTGAAGCTTGTCGCACAGGTGACGAGACTGGAGTAAGAATTCTGCTCCGTCTTGGAGCTGATGTTGACGGGATCAACGACTATAAAGAGTTTTACGAGGCGGGATACGTTGAAGACACAGGTTGGGGTGTCGAGCCAAGTTGGCCAATCAATCAGGCTGCCTGGAACGGTCATACTAATATCGTCAATATCTTAATCGAAGAAGGAGCTATGGTAGATAATATGGAGGGTGAAGGAAATACAGCTCTCATCAATGCAGCATTCAAGGGACATCTCGAGATCGTTACTATTCTATTGGAAGCAGGAGCGAACCCACATTTGAAGGGGGTGAACGGGTGGAAACCAGTGGATGCAGCGAAGGCAGCTAGTCATGAAGAGATTTACTTGCTTCTACGAGAGCTAACCAAGAGTTCCAATGAGGAGATACCTGAATATGGCACGTCATGGCAGACCTCTAACATGAATGCGCACAACAAGCGCCCGATACCGACACATCGCGGCTGCAAGTGACGGAATTGCAATTATTGAAGACTCTAACGACGTCTATCGGCTCAGTCGTGGCGGGTTCAGCGGCAGTCAGCTGCAAGCGCTAATTTACAATGGGCGTGGAACCGTGCGGTCAGCGATAGAATTTGGTCGAAAGCCGGCATGGAAGGCGATGGTCTGCTAGGTCTCTCATCTGCGGGTGAAGGGCTCCACGGTGGCGCATTTGCATCCTCGCTGCATGATTGTGCGCGATTTGGGCTCTTGTTTACCCCCAGCTGGAATGTAGTCGCCGAGGAACGTGTCGTGCCAGAAGACTATCTCGACGCCGTCTACGCCGCGGTCAATGCGGGTATCTACGGCAAAGGCTTTCAAGGGCCGCGCATGATCAGGTCGTTTGGTGAAGACGACCCACCAAAAGGAACCTCCTATCAGTGGGATGCCATCTTTGCCGACGGCGACCTCTATAAAAGCTGGGCTCGGCGGCTAGGCGCTCTACGTTTCCCCTGAAACCGATACAGTCGTTGTCTACTTCTCGACAACACGGAGCAACTCGCTTTCCATTATTTCCTATGCCCGAGCCATTGTGAAGCAGCTCTATAGATAGGCTAAAAATTGTCTACAGCCTCTCAGATTAATTGAATTCAGCTACTTACTTTATTAGGGTTCAGCGCTGTGCTCCCATAAAGTGATCATGGATCACATGAATGCGTACGTATTCCAAGCGCTATAAGAAGTGAAATTGAAAACGGCACTTCTTAAAAGCATTGCTTGAAAGCAGCATTGAGCCAACACACTTGCCTATCAGATGATGGCAACTTGCTTGCAACCGGCTCATCATTTCTGCACTTAGATAGATGTCATGTCGGAAACATCTCTTTTCCCCTGCTTCGAGCAGTCGCTGACCCCAAAATCGGTATATCGATTCAGCAAGAACCTAACACAAAAATCACTAGGAAGGCTCTTGTTAAATCATTTAATAATAACGTTTCAATACTGACCCAATACAGCGGAGAGCGAAAGATGATGAACCTTCACACGTAAATAGTATGCTGTGATTGCTCGAAAGTATTTCTAGCAAGCACAGAATGAATCGAAGCTCTCCCAAATATGCCTCACCACCCTAGCCGCTCGCCGAGCAAAATGAATTAATGATTATTAACCGACAACCCAGCAGCCATAGACCCGACCTCAACTAGTATTTGCGTCTCATTGAATTCGGCAAAATTTGAAAATTTGCTGACAAAGTGATTCTAACATAATCATTTTAGTGCGCCCCACTCCCCCCTGTCTTTTCAGCTGAGCGCAGACAAGAATACCTAGCAAACAGGCTAACAGCCCACTCCAGCCATCGCGATGAATATGCACACAGCTCCCAGATGATGCAGTCCATCTCGCGATTCAACAAGAGCAAGCTAAGAATAACATGATCGAAATTAGCTAACGCGTTAGATAACGCTGAAAAAATCGATCCGCATAAAGATTTAAAAAATAACAGATGAAGAAAAAATATGCATTATGGGCCATGTCGGCAATGATCCTAGCCGTACCCATATCAGAGCTTAATGCCGCTAAGAATAATGACCCAATCGTTATTGAAGCGCCAAAAAGAACCATGACAAAAGCTAGCCTTAAGGCGTCTATCCTGAACCTGATAGATGCCTACGGCGCTGAATACCCGCACGGAAAAGCCTTTCTCAAGCAGCTGGAATCTATCGATGATACCCAAGAAGCATTGAACAATTTTGCGGTTAAGGCACTGGCGGCAGAAAACCCATTACTGAAAGATAAAGACATCCTTTTTGTTGAGCGCCCACAGTATCCAAAAGATCACCACAATACGGGCAATATCTTCCAGAAGGGTGAGATCAACGAGAAAAAGTTCCTCAAGATGCAAGGGAGCGAACTTAAAGTGCTCTCACTGGATACAAACAAGGAGAAGACCATCTTCCGCTCAGAAACAGGCGCTATTCGCGACCCAGAAGTTCACTTCTCAGGCGAGAAACTAGTATTTTCCTATCGTGAGAACATTGATGACGATTATTCTATCTACGAGATGAATGTTGACGGCTCCAGCATGAAGCAGTTGACCTCTCTAGCTGGTGTCTCTGACATCGATCCATTCTATCTATCAGATGGCAAAATTGCCTTCAGCTCAACTCGAGAACCGAAGTTCTGTACCTGTAACCGCCACATCATGGCTAACATCTACAAGATGGACAGTGATGGAGCTAACATTCTTCAGATCGGCAAGAGTTTAGAATTCGAAGGTCACGGCATTCAGATGCCAGATGGCAGACTGCTCTATAACCGCTGGGAATATGTAGACCGTAACTTCGGAGGTGCTCAAGGACTCTGGACATCTAACCCAGACGGAACTAATCCAGCGCTTTACATGTGGCAGAGCACTCCGCATCCCCTACTGAATGCCCGCCCTATTCCTGGCAGCAATAAACTCATCGCCATCATCAGCTCATGTCACGACAAGGCATGGGGCGCGCTAGCAATTCTCGACCGTAACCGCGGGGTCGAAGGGTCTGAGACAGTTGTTAAGATCTGGCCAGAAGCAGCGCGTGCTCTAATCGCTGATGAATCTCAAGATTACTCAGGCTCTGGTGGTTTTGATAACTTCAGAAGGTTGCCAGTGAAATACGAAGATCCACTGCCGCTTTCAAAAAACTACTTCCTCGTATCACGTAGCATTGGCGACATAGCTAACACAGAAGTAGCTATGTTCCTCATCGATATGTTTGGCAATGAAGTCATGTTAGCCAAGTCTGACAAACCAGGCGGTGGTTATTACGACCCAATGCCAATTCAGAAGTATGAAAAACCAGCTCTCCTAGCTGATAAGACTGATCTATCAAAGACAGAAGGCACCTTCCTAATCATGAACGTTTATGAGGGTAGCCAGATGGAAGGAGTGGCTCCAGGATCTATCAAATGGCTGCGCGTTGTTGACAACCCACCAAAAATGAACTGGACCTACCCTGAATACCAAGGTCAAGGAACGCAGTCTCCAGCGATGAATTTCCACGACTTCGATAACAAGCGAGTGATGGCAACCATTCCTGTTGAAGAAGACGGCTCCGTGCAATTTACCGTCCCCTCAGATAAATTTATTTACCTTCAGTTGCTAGATGAAGAAGGCAAAATGATCCAGTCCATGCGCAGTGGCATGGTCGCCCAGCCCGGTGAGGTCAACTCATGCATCGGCTGCCACTATGATCGCGATAATGCCCCACCTCCACATGCAGGTAAATTGTCAGCCCTATCAAAACCTCCCTATAAGATCACAGAAGAGACCGCTGAAACTGAGGGCAACTTCTCCTATCAAGCACTGGTGCAACCTATCTTTGATAAACATTGCCTATCATGTCACGACTACGATACCGAAGGTGGTGAAAAGCTACTACTCTGTGGCGACCTAACGGAAACATTCTCGATATCATATCTCGAGCTACACAAGAAAAAGTACATTTCCACAGTAGGTGGCGGAGCTAATAAAGTATACGGCGCATACGAATGGGGATCAGCCAAAAGCAAGCTGATAGAGATACTTGATCAAGGACATGAAGGGGTAAAACTCTCGGCAGAAGAATATCACACCCTGCTCACATGGATTGATCTGAACGCTCCGTATTACCCGGACTACAGCAGCGCCTACCCTGAGGGAGCTGCCGGCAGATCCCCTCTAACATTGGAAGAGTTTCACTCTATCGAAGGGATTAGAAAACGTCCATTCGGCTATTATTCACCAACTTACGTCAACTTCACTCGTCCAGAACGCAGCCCAGTTCTAAAAAAACTGGAAGCAAATGACAAAGAACATGCCCTAGCTCTGATTAGAAAAGGCGCCGAAAAACTCAAACAAACACCACGCAATGATATGCCTGGATACAAGCCGTCAGCTGAGGACCAGCGACGACTTGATCGCTACGATGAGTTAGTAGATCGAGAACTTCAAACTCGACGTGCCATTCAGAAAGGCATGAAAGTCTACGACCCAGGAATTGGCGAAAAATAATCCCTTCAGCTAAATTAGGTCTAACCACCCAGACCTAAGCTCAAGCCCATTCACCCATGCTTGCCACAGCTAGCTAGGTAATGGGCTTTTTTTGTTTTCACAGCCCTCCCCCCCCTATCCGCTAGATATCTGATTGACTCATTAGAGATTTGTTTCATCCTGCGGAAATATTATCACCACAGACTATCAGAACGGCTACTGAAATACTTATGTTCTGAAAATATACTAACAAACTCTGAAGTTCACCCGATATCATGAAGATGATAAACTTAAAAAATGTAGCCCTAATATTCGGGCTGATCCTACTACTGCCAGTAACAACTACGGCAGCGGACTCAAACAAATCAGAGACCACGTGGCCAGGCGTTCAATCCTCCTTCCATTCTTTTAAGCAATATGACTTCCAGATTGAGGAACTTAACTGCAGGCTTGTCATCCCCAATGAGGTTGCCGCAGGAAAACCGTGGATTTGGAGAGCTAGGTTTTTTGGCATTGAACCTCAGACTGATATCGCCTGTTTGGAAAATGGATTTCATGTAGCCTATGTTGATGTAGCTGGACTATTTGGCTCACCTGCAGCGGTTGAGCGATGGAATACTTTCTATCAATACCTGACAACTGAGCATGGGTTCCACAAGAAACCAGCGTTAGAGGGCATGTCTAGAGGTGGATTGATAGTATACAATTGGGCTTCAGCAAACCCTGAAAAAGTTGGCTGCATCTACGCAGATGCCCCTGTGTGCGACTTCAAAAGTTGGCCAGCTGGCAAAGGCTCAGGAAAAGGAGCTCCTAAAGCTTGGCTGAAGTGCCTGCAAGCCTATGGCATGACGGAAGACGAAGCTCTAGCATATAAAAATAACCCTATCGACAAGCTGCAACCCATAGCCGCTGCCGGCATCCCATTACTGCATGTTGTCGGCGACGCGGATCTGGTCGTGCCCGTGGCTGAAAATTCCGCTATCATTGAAAAACGTTATAAGGAGCTGGGCGGCTCCATTCAGGTGATTCACAAAAAGGATGTTGGCCACCACCCTCATAGCCTTAAAGACCCCAAGCCCATCGTTGATTTCATCTTAAAAAATGTCCAACCGTAGCGCCTAGCTGATAGAAAATATCTTAGCTACTCAAACTAACAGACACGCACATTCGACTAAAGGCAGCCTATGAAATATCTGATCCTGATTGTCATTTTGATGCTTGGTACAGGTCACGCATTCGCAACAGAACACGATGCCAGTCAAGCTAACAAAACCACGCCTGAACAGCTCCTAAAGAATAGCCAAAAGATCCTCTTCCTCGGAGACAGCATTACACAAGCTGGTGGCTACGTGGCAAACTTCGACGCCTGGTTAGTGAAACGCTTTCCCCTGCAGCGGTTTACCGTAATCAACGGCGGATTAAGCAGTGAAACAGTTTCCGGTTTAAGCGAAGAAAACCACGCTGGCGGGAAATTCTCACGACCGTGTTTGTTTGAGCGCTTAGAGCGAGTGCTCGATAAAACCAAACCTGATCTAATCATTGCCTGCTACGGCATGAATTGCGGCATCTACCGTGAGTTAGACGAAATGAGGTTCGCTCGTTACCGCAACGGCATACTGCGCCTACGGGCAGCCGCCCGACAATACGAAGCCGAGATCGTGCATCTAACTCCGCCAATTTTCGATAACCATGGCAAAGATGGTTTTGACTACGACAGCGTGCTCACCAGCTACGCAAAGTGGCTGGTAGATCAACAAGAGCTAGCATGGCACGTCGTCGATGTTCACTCAGAAATGCGCACCAAGGTTGACCTCGCCAAGCAACAACAACCTAACTTTACTGTGCAGAAAGATCGTATCCATCCAAACGGCGATGGCCACTGGATGATGGCACAGTGTCTAATCAAATACTTTGGTGACCCTGATTGCGCACAGCTAAGCTCCGCGAATGCACTCCTCGACAGCTCAAGGCTGAACGCCATCACGCAGCGAATGCGTAGCTATCAAAAAGCCATTCATGCGGAAACCAATCCCCTGCGGCCCAATGTACCAAAAGGCGGCACACTCGAATCTGCTGCAGAAGAAGCTAGAAGTCTCGAGCAGCAGATTTACAAGTAACCTAACTGGGCACCAAACCCAACGATTTGAGCCAAGCAAGCTGATGCTGGTTCATTCAAGCTAGCGACAAAGCACACGCCAGCAAGCTAGTGGAGAAATTGGTGACAGCCCGAAACTAACCGCTAGATATTTCGTTGACTGATTAGAGATTTCTATCACCTTCAGATAAACTCACCCAACTATTCAGAGCTGTTGGGATGCAGACAGGCTAGACCTAACTAGACTCGGAGTTCTGCCCGACCCGGACCTACTAAATACAGAAAAAGCTAAGCAGCTGGCGGACACGATGAACTATGATGAGCTCAAAACTTTCCCCCATCCAGTTAACTATACCGGCTAGCTAAACTAGCTCTCTATCAATCTCCCATGACTCATCATTTCACTTCAAATGCCACTCATTATTGGACGCGTGTTGTACCCATACTATTAGCTGTCGCCTCCTTCACGGCTATCCCTTCTTTCGTAGAAACAGCTAACAACCCGTCTGGTTTTCAGTTAATTGGTTCAGCCATCTTGACCATTCTGCTAGGTTCGACTATTTACCTGAGGCCTCAAACCTATACCGTGCAATTTACTGAAACAGAGGTAAAGATAACTAACAAATCAGAACGAGTTATTTATTCATCTTCACTAAATGAACTAGAATCCATTTCCTTAGCCCGCTGGGGGCTCGTTGTTGGGCATCCCATTGGCTGGATAGCCATCAAGAAAAAAGGGGCTGATAGGCCGCAATACATTGGCGCTATCTCAGGGCATCAATTTCAGCACGATGACTATACGCGTATTTCTGAAGACTTCTTTGCCATAACAAAGCAGTAGTCATCATTAGACTAAATTTACCACGTCACTTCCAATGCTTAGCAGCAGTCAGCTAACTAAGCGACCAAGCATGACCAGTTTTCTGCTCGGAAATTGTCCACAGCTTGGCTGCCATCTCACGATCTAGTGCCAATCTATCTAATGAACACTCACCAACTGGGCCGACGGTTTCAGCTCTTTTTGTTGGACCATAATTGGCCACACTTTTTAGCCCATCACGAGTGGCGCACATCACTTCAGGCCAAGCTCCCCGCTCAGCGGATTGTGCGATGATGCGCGAAAGCATCGCCCACAGCATTTTATTGAAGCAACTGGCAGTGTCCTTCAACAAATTGGTACGCGACGCGCCTGGGTGGCAAACCAGCACTTGGACATCTTTACCAGCTGACTGGACACGGCGCTGCAGCTCGTAGGCAAACATCATCTGCGCCAGCTTGCTCTGCGCATAAGAATTCCACGCCGTGTAGTTATTGTCGAAATTAAGGTCATCAAACTGAATTTTCTTCAGACCCATTTTATACGCGTTGCTACCGACAACTACGATGCGCCCATAAGACGCCGCTATGCGCTCGAAAAGCAAACCACATAAGAGAAAATGTCCAAAGTGATTCACCCCTAACTGGCTTTCAAAGCCGTCCACGGTGATCTCCTGCCTGGCCACCTGAGCAATGGCGGCATTGCAGATCAGGGCATCAATCTGCAGCACCTTTTCTAGCAATTCGGCCGCGGCAGCACGAACTGAATCCAGCACTGCTAGATCCATGCGTACAAAACTCACCTCGGCATGAGCTCCAAATTCTTCTCGCAGCTTGGCAATGGCTGCAGCTGACTTTTCCTCACTGCGGTTCATCATCACCACTTTGGCGCCTTTAGCTAGAAAGATGCGAGTGGCTTCAAAACCCGCCCCACTGTTAGCGCCAGTGATGACGTAGGTTTTTCCAGCTAGCGATCCAAGTTGATCAGGCGTCCATCCATTCAATTCAAAATTTTTATTATCCATCATTTTTCTAAGATTGGGTTTACCGGCTACAGATAGAAAATCTGCGTCCCAGCGATGATTAACCATAACTCTCAAATGGTGACAAAACTAGGGGTGATCATCGCCAAAACTTGCCCAATTGTCTCGCCAGCTTGAACTTATGCTCATCTAGCCTTATGTAATTATCGTGAGTAAAAACAAAATAAAACATCTCATCGAGGACCTAACTATCGATGAAGGGCTGATAGAAACTGGCATCGAAGGGGTAAAACTTTTCCGCATCACCGAGTGTCACCGCTGCGCCCCAGCAGTGTACGAGCCAACCGTGGTCGCCATCCTTAGCGGTAGTAAAGAAGCCATTTTGGACGGCAAGCATTATCTCTACGACAACAGCCAATACATGTGCTGTTCCGTGTCGATGCCTGTTGAGGCTGGCACACCAGACGCCTCGCCCGACAATCCGCTGTTGGGAGTTTACATTTCGCTAGATACCAGAGTGATGACTCAGCTAGCCATAGAAATAGAAAGCGCAGCAGGTGCAATTTCCGCCCCCAAGAGCAGCACCTTGCCACAAGGATTTGCTCTAGCACATTGGGATGAAACATTCACCGATGCCCTCTTGCGTTTACTGCAGTTAGTAGGCCAGCCAGCTGACGCAGCCGTACTGGGTCGCTCACGCTTGCGCGAACTCTACTACGCCGTGCTCAAAGGTGAGGCGGGAGATTCCGCTAGACGCGCATTTGGCGTCGGCAATGAAATCGCCCAAGTCATCAAGCTATTGTCATCATCATCAAATCAAACAATGAGCGTAGAAAAAATGGCTCAGCATGCCGGCATGAGCCGTGCGGTATTCCACCGAAAATTCAAACAAGCCACCACCTTATCGCCCATCCAGTTTGTAAAATCTATGCGCTTAAATAAAGCCGCTATGATGATAGCTGAAGGAATTAGTGTAAGTGAAGCCGCCTTAAACGTCGGCTACGAAAGCCCCTCACAATTCAGCCGAGAGTTCAAGCGCGCCCACGGCCAATCACCAAAACAATGGTGTCTAGCTAAGGCCTCTAACTAACAACAATTCCAACACCACAGATCAAGATAACAAAAAAATATTCCGCTTAGTTTTCTACCGAAAAAAATACACGGCATTTTTCACAGCGCCATTTCAATTCGTGGCAGAACCACTCGCACATACTTCGCATTAAAATCTAACTGGAACCTTGATGATTGAGTCATAAAACAACAGTCAGACTAACTGCTAGCTAATTCATTGACTGATTAGATATTTCTATCTTCATTTGAAATACTTCGCTATACCTATATAAATCGTAGCTTTGCCACTTCTGCCATGATGAAAACCTATCATCCAAACATAACAAGATGATAACTAGTGAATGCCATCCATAATCGCAGCCTCAGCTAATCACACAACTGCTACTACAAACTAGCAAAGATGATCATAAGTCATGCTTAAAGATCTATTCCATGGCTAATATCCGAGGCTTAATCACTGCAGCGGGCTCCTATCACTCTAATTACAACGACAAACTATAATACACTTAGATTCGAAGATTAACACAATGAAAAAGACAACACTCAATCCCCGCGTTTTGGTAGTATTCTTGATGATGTTCACCGCCCCAATTCTCTTGTTTTCAGGAGTGACATTGCATAGCGCCGACGCAAATCAAGCCGAAAGGCTTAAATTCATTTCAATGGCTTTGCATAATGTTACGGCTCTGGTGTGTTTAATTGCCGCAATTGTGCACATGAAGTACAATTGGAAACCGATCCTTAATTATGTGCGCAATAAAAAAGATGGGCTACTCAAATACCCGAAAGAACTTGGTGCTGCGGGCATCATGACCGCTATCTTGTCTCTCCTCGCGGTGTCGCATGTACTACGACACCATTGATAATAGCATATTAACGCGAAAAAAAAACGCACGGCATTTTTTCAGCTGCAATCAGGCAAAACCCTATAAAATCAACGATCCCGTCAGCTCTTAGCAGAAATTTTGCGGGTTTTTCTGGGGATTTCCCAGCCAGCTAGCTGGACAGAAACAAGCAACTCCCCATCATTTCAATCCCGTAAATACGAGAGAATCAACATTACCCAAATCCGCAGCGCAATAAACCTTCAGCGCAGCAAACCTTCAGGGCGAAGCCCGCACCTTAGCGAGCTTGCGAGCGAACCTTCAAGCCCGCGAAAAAAAATGCACGGCATTTTTCAGCTACAACCTTACCAAACCCTATAAAATCAACGATCCATCCAGCTTTCCATAGAAATCTTGCGGGGTTTTCTGGGCATTTTCCAGCCAGCTAGCTGGACAGAAACAAGCAACCACCCATCATTTCAATCCCGTAAATGCGGGAGAATAGACATTACCCAAATCCGCAGCGCAATAAACCTTCAGCGCAGCAAACCTTCAGGGCGAAGCCCGCACCTTAGCGAGCTTGCGAGCGAACCTTCAAGCCCGCGAAAAAAAATGCACGGCATTTTTCAGCAACAACCTTACCAAACCCTATAAAATCAACGATCCATCCAGCTTTCCATAGAAATCTTGCGGGTTTTTCTGGGGATTTTCCAGCTAGCTAGCGGACGCACAAATAGCGTTTTGTTTATCATTTCAATCCCGTAAACACGAGAGAGTCTCCATTACCCGAACCTTCAGCGAAGCGAACCTTCAGGGCGCAGCCCGCACCTTAGCGAGCTTGCGAGCGAACCTCCAACCCCACGCACCTTCGCGGAGCGAAGCACACCTGCCACCCGCTAGCGCGGGAGCAGGTTCAAACTAAATTTATTTATCAGTATCAGCCTTACGTTCGAGGAAGGCTTCGATGAGTTTGGTATTTGGGTCTACCCAGTTTTCATCAGCACCTTTAGCGTAGGAGAATAAATCACGGTGCATGTATTCATAATACGCTTCTTTTTCCTCGTCGTTGAGCTGGTACCAGATAGCCACATTAAATGCGCGGCAGACTTTCTGCATCATTTTAAGCGTGAGCCTACGTCCCTTGCGGGCTTTTTGCACCTGCTTGTGGGTCATTTGCTCAGTGGACACTTCAACCAAATCGTGGTTGGACATGCCCCATGCCTGCATCATTCTGTCGAGTGGCTGGTCGCCGAAATCTCTTTCCATGCACATCGTGTAAACCAAAATTAAAAATTTGGAATTTAGAAATTTGAAATTATCGTGCAAATCATGCCTAGCAAGAATGAGATCCTCGACCTGTACTTTATGGACAACCGCCATAAGCTGATCGATATCGCGGCTTTTCTCGACCGCTTAGACCGCCACGACGGCGACGCCGACTTTCGCCACCCTGCGTTTTTGCAGGCGCTGCAAGCGATGCTGGCCCCTGGCGATCAATCTCGAGCGGAGGCGGTGCTCAACGCGCTGTCTGATCACAGCACCGAGCCCATCGACAAAGCGACTATTCAGGGAGCCGTTGGAGCGTGTCCGCCAGCTGAAAAACAATAAACTGTCGTTTGCTAAACATTTCCCAAAGATCGTGCATTTCGCTAGCTAATCGCCAGCATTCCAGCAGATCTATCCATCACACTACCACTAGATTTTCATGAAATACATCGAGCCTCACGCGCACATGGTGTCGCGCACCACAGATGACTATCAGGCCATGGCCATGGCTGGCTGTGAAATTATTTGCGAGCCCGCATTCTGGGCTGGATTTGATAGAACATCAGCGCAGGGGTTTTACGATTACTACTGCCAGCTCACCCAGTACGAGCCAGCACGCGCTGCTAAGTTTGGCATCGACCACTACAGCTGGCTGTGCATCAACCCAAAGGAAGCCGAAGATTCAGGCTTCGCCCGTGAGGTGATGCAGATTATTCCTGAGTTTTTAGATAAACCTAACGTGCTCGGCATTGGCGAAATTGGCCTTAACAAAAATTCCAAAAGCGAGTTGGTCATCTTTGAAGAACACGTCCAGCTGGCGCTCAGCCACGACCTGCCCATCCTCATCCACACTCCACACCTAGAGGACAAACGCAAAGGCACCTTGCTTATTCTCGATGCGCTGAAAAATGCCCGTGTCGACCCTAGCAAAGTGATCATCGATCACGTTGAAGAACACACCATCAAACCTGTGTTAGACGCTGGATTCTGGGCCGGCATGACTCTCTATCCAGAATCAAAATGCTCACACGCCCGCGCCATTGACATGCTGGAATGCTACGGCATGGAGCAGATCTGGATGAACTCAGCATGTGACTGGGGAGTCTCAGACCCGCTCGCCGTTGTCAAATGCGCGCTGGAAATGCGTAAACGCCAGCACCTAGAGCAAACGATCCAAAAGGCGATCTACGACAATCCAAAACAATTTCTCTCGCAATCAAAACACTTTAAAGCATAGCAATACGTCATGGACACCATGCTAGATATCATTCTGCAAAAAATCGAATCGCTCAGCGCAGCTGAGCAAGACCAGCTGGCTGCACGCTTGTTAGTGCTACGCATGAAGCGCTCTAACGCCGGCGGCAGTGCCATCGAAAAAGTGCACAAGCGCATCGACGACGGTGAACCAACAAAATGGACCGACTGGGAAGTCGCCCAGAAGGCATTAGACAAACCAGACGCCTAAGCTAACGGCCATGTTTTCCCATAAACACACCACGCTGCTACACACGGAAGTGAGCCTAGCGCTTTTCCAGCTGGCTAACAAAAAGCACCTTATTGAGTTCATCAAAGCACTCAGCGCAGATCCAACATTACAAGGTGACGACGTGCAAGTAGACCCGCGCGGCCGCGAATACCACATCAAGGTTCTCGGTCGCCACGCGCTGTTCTACTTCGTCGACCCCTACGCCCAACAAACCCGCCTACTCACCCTAGAGCGTCTCGAGAACTAACCCCCTCTAATCACCCTTCACGGATCACACACACCAGATTCCATGCTCCCATCCTACTGCACTAACATCCACCCAGCTGAGAACTGGGAAGAAACATTCCATGTTCTCAAAACCGACGTGCTTGCCGTGCGTGATGGGCTCGCTCAAGACACCGCATTCGCCGGCCAATCATTCCCCATCGGCCTGCGTCTCTCCGCCCTAGCAGCAGAAGAACTGCTAGCCAACCAAGGCGTAGAGTTACAAATATTTATCGACTGGCTGGCAGCAGAAAACTGCCACGTTTTCACCATCAATGGCTTCCCCTACGGGGCCTTTCACGGCACCTCAGTGAAAGAAAAAGTCTATCAGCCTGACTGGACTACGCCAGAGCGTCTTCACTACACCAAGCAGCTATTCACCATTCTAGCAGCCATTCTCCCCAGCCACATGAGCGGATCAGTGTCCACCCTGCCAGCCTCATTCAAAGCCTTTGGCGCCGATGAATCTATCATCTTCAGCCAGCTAGAAGAATGTGCAGAATTCATCGAAGATCTCAGCTTCGAAACTGGCCTAGACCTCCACCTCGGCCTCGAGCCGGAACCTCTCGGACATTTCGAGAATACCGAAGAAACCATCGCCTTTTTCCAGCGCCTATTTGCCGCCGCCAAAGATGCTGATGTGGTGCGCGAATTCATCGGCGTCAACTTCGACACCTGCCACTTTGCTATCGAATTTGACCAAGCTGGACAAGCGCTCAGCCAACTCCAAAAGCATGATATCAAAATCTCCAAGATTCACCTATCCAGCGCTCTATCATTCAACCCTAATGATCCAGCTGGATTAGAAAAAATCAGCCAATTCAACGAACCAACCTACTTGCATCAGGTGATCACTCGTGGACCAGAAGGTCAACTCAATCGTTACGCTGACCTGCCAGATTACCTTCGTGCGCGGCAGCTAGGACAACACGACGTCAAGGCTAACGAAGCTAGAGTTCACTTCCACATCCCCGTCTACGCCGAGCCTGAAGCCCCTCTCAGCTCGACCATGCAGACACTCAAAGAGACGCTGAGCTGGTGCAAAGAGCACCCAGATGCCTGCCAACATTTTGAGATCGAAACCTACACCTGGGGAGTCCTACCCAACAACCTCCAACAAGGGCTCACCCAACAGATCATCTCAGAATTCCGCCACATCATCCAGCTGATGGAAGGCTAGCTGAGCCATTCTCTGACAACGGTGCAGCCAACAGCATCGCAGCCTATTAGCAAACTTTCACCACCCTAACCCGCTAAATGTCCCACACCATGTGGTATAAAGTCGACTACCAGCGAGAACACGGCAGAAAATTTGTATTTCCATCATCGGGAAATGCGATAGTTTTGCCTCGTATCGCCCGCCTCCATCCAGTCGCACCACTATGGCCAACGCTCATTTCTACCTGCACCACCACCCTCGCCAAGAATCGCTAGCCGATCTACTGATCGATAAACTTGGCCAAGAAGGCAAAAAAAATCCCTTTGCTAGATCTACGGTGCTCATCCAAAATCGCGGCATGGCCACCTGGCTGCGCCAACGCATCGCAGCCAAACATGGCATTTGCATGCAGCTAGATTTCCCGCTGCCTGATAAGTTTTTGCGCGAAACACTCAGCCATATCCCAGAGCTATCATCAACAGCTGACTTGCTAGAAGGTGATCGATTACTATGGTTGATCTACCGCGCCCTGCCAGACCTGCTAGACAAAGCTGAGTTCGCCCCACTAGCCCATTACCTCGAGGACAAATCCGACCTCAAACGCTACCAACTCAGCGACCGAATCGCGCGCCTGTTTGATAAATACCTGATCTATCGCCCTTTCTGGATTCAGGCATGGGAGAATGGCGAATCCGTAGCTACGGATGATAAAACCAGCGAAACTTGGCAACGACTACTCTGGCAGCACCTTCGCCAGCTACAACCCGATAGCCAGCACTGGGTACAGGCACTCATCCAGCTAAGCGAAAACTCAACCACCGCTCTAGCAGCGTGCAAGGACCATCTACCTCCAGCGATTCACGTGTTTGGTATGTCTAACCTAGCACCGAGCTACATCAACTTCCTCTACCTGCTCAGTGAAGTGGTCGAGGTAAATATCTACTGGCTCAATCCTGTAGACGGCTACACCGGTGAAAGCCAAAGCAAACGCCAGTGGATGATGGAAAAAGAGATTGGCAGCGAACTGCAAGATGACTGGCTATTTGATCTACAAAACCCATTGTTAGCCAGCTACGGGCGTATGGGCCGCGAGTTTCTATACTCGCTGCACAGTGGTGAGAAGGCTGAATACGAGCTCCAACAGGTAGACTTCAATCCCAGCCACCCAGTACCCTATGAGCCGCAATCTCTACTACAGCGGCTACAAGATCAGATCTATCAAAACATCTACGATGAGGATCAGCTAGCAGTAGCAGCTGATGATGATAGCATTGACATCCGCAGCTGCCACACCCCACTGCGCGAGGTAGAAACACTGCACACCTACCTGCTAGATCAATTTGAAAAACACCCCGAGTTAGACGCTTCTGAGATTCTAGTTCTGTGTCCGCAGATTGAAAAATACTCACCAGCTATTGAGGCTGTATTTGGCTCCTATGATTACTCTAACCCGTGTTTCTTACCCTACCACATTAGTGACCGATCAGCGCCAGCAGTTGAGCCGTGCATTCAGGCAGTGATTCAGCTGCTTCAGTTACAAAACTCACGCTTTACCAGCCGCGACGCCCTATCATTGTTAGCCGTCCCGTCTCTAGCTGAAAACTTCAACATCAAGGAAGACGGACTAAAAGAAATCCAACAATGGATAGAAAATGTTGGTATTCGCTGGGGATTTGACCGCCAGCACGTGCAGATGATTGCTCAGCAAAAAATCAGCGCTGACTGGTCGTGGCAAGCTGGCCTAGAGCGGCTCATGTTAGGATACGCCATGCCTGAGAACTCGCTCAGCGACCCTGACGCGGAACTGCTCTGGCACGATACCCTCCCCTACGATCAAGTCGAAGGGCAGAGCGCTGAACTCCTTGGTTCACTGTGTGACTTTGTCCAACTGATGCATAAAATTTGGCAAGCCCAACAGGAAAAAAGAACCGTCGCAGAATGGATAGAAATCGCCCATTCATGGATTACTGATGCCTTCCGCGCCGATGCCGACACCCAACAACGCCTCATCCCGGTAAATCAGGCATTAGACAAATTGGCTGAAGCTAGCCAAGCCGCGCAAATCGACGAAAACATTGAAGCCGCCACATTTGCTCAGTACATCAGCGACCACTTGGCTAACGAAAGCCCTGAAGGTGGATTCCTCAATGGCTCAGTCACCTTCTGCGAACTCAAACCAATGCGCGCGATTCCATCAAAAATCGTCTGCATGATTGGCATCAACCACGACAGTTACCCGCGCCGCCCAGGCGAACTGCAATTTGACCTAACCATCAAAAACCGCCGCCCATGCGACCGTTCATCACGTGACGACGACAGCTACCTGTTTCTCGAAGCAATTCTATCAGCCCGCAATTCTCTCTACATCAGCTACACCGGCGCCTCTATCAAAGATGGTAAGGAACGTCCACCGTCAACCTTACTACAAAGTTTCATCGACCAGTTTCCAACCGCTGACCAACTGTGCACCAGGGAAGCCTTACACGGTTTTGACCCGCTGTATTTCTCCTCTGCAGCAAACAGACGCCAGCAATACGATGCTTCATTGTTAGCTGCTAGCCGTGAACTGCTCAGCCAGCAACCAGACCAATCGAGCCGGCCGAAAATCCCTCGCATTCCAGATGATGAGCAAACGGTGAGAGAAATCGGCATTCACGAGTTAGTCAGCGCATTTGATGACAGCTCACGTCATTTCATCCGCCATGGACTGCAAGCCTATCTGGCCTATCAATCCCCTCCCGTCAGCGAGCATGAACCATACGCGATGGATGGTCTGAGTAGCTATCAAATTAAAGACCGCGTGCTGCAGGATGGTTTATTTTCCAGCCAGCAAATACGTGCTCACCACCAACTCAGCCACATTCCAGCTGATATCCTCGGCGATGTGGCGATGGAAAAAATCAACCGCAGCTACGCGCCCTTGATTGATCAGGTGATTCCTTCCAGCCCTTACGAGCTCGACCTAACGATTCAACATATTCGCATCACCGGTCAGATCCAGCTAGCTAACGATGGAGAACTGGCTGTCACCTGCCGACCAGCTAAGGTCAAAGCAAAAGATTGGATGAAGCTGTGGTTGCACACACTCGTAGCCAGCGCCGCTACTAAAAAAGCACATGGCGGCAGCCACCAATTCGACAGTAAAAAGGGTCAACTGGAAGTACTCAACTTTGATTACGTTCAGCCAAAAGAAGCTGAGGAAATCCTAACTCAATGGCTGAACATCTATGAAAAAATGAATCACCAACCGGTGCCACATTTCCCAAATAGCTGCTACGAATACGCAAGCGCGCTCTACGCCCCCAAAGGTGAGCCCGACAACAAAGAAGCCGCGCTCCGGGCAGCGCTAACTACTGGCTGGAAATCTGGCAGTCATAGCTATGGCGATGATAGCAAAGACAGTCATTTTATAATCTACGGCACAGAACCGCCGCTCAACGATGAATTTGAAAGCCTCACTGAGCTTCTCTGGAAGCCAATGTTTGACCACCTCATGCAAGACTAACATCAGCTAGAACATGAACGCATTTGATCCAATCCATACGCCGATTGATAAAGGGCTCACGCTGCTTGAGGCTGGTGCCGGCACAGGCAAAACCTATTCACTAGTTCGCCTAGTTGTCCGCCAACTCGTCGAGCTAGATATTCCTATCGAAAATACCTTAGTGGTCACCTTCACCCGTGCTGCCACTGCTGAAATCGCTGGCCGTCTGCAAGAGTTAGTACGCGAGTGCTACAGCCAGCTGAAAAACCCAGAGCAATTTGAAGATTTCAACGACCTCGTTAGTGAATGGCATAATCGCGGCGAACTTTTCTGCGCACATGCCCAGAGACAACTCCTAGTTGCACTCTGCACCTTTGATAGCAGCTCGGTTTTCACCATTGATGGGTTTTTCCAGCGCATCCTGCGAGAGTTTGCATTCGAGTCTAACGCGCTGTTCACCTCTGAACTCATGCCCGATGAATCCGCGCTGATAGATACCGCGCTGCGCGATTACTGGCGCCAGTTTGTTTATGTTAAAAGCGCTGACGAGTTAGCCATTTTCGACGCTGCGGTCGACTTTGAGGCTGCTCGTTCATTCTTCAACGAGACCAAACAAAATGCCTCAGCCGAGCTAGATCCAGCGTATTCGCAGTCACCAAACCAGTTCATCAAGCTGTGGCAAAAATTCATCTCCAGCTTAGAAAAAAACATCGAAGCTGTGGAAGCATTCATTAGCTCGCCTCCAGCTGCCTACAAAAAGACTGGTAAACCATTTCGCAAGTTCAAAGGAGAGCTTAAACATATTGGCTGCCTGCAAGAATTGTTAGCCGATAGAGGCAAACCACAATTTGACCACGAAACCATCGCCTGCCTATCAGCAAGCTACCTGCAAGACTCAGCTCGCTTTGGCAAAGGCAAAAGCTATGCACTGGAAGAAAATGCGCTGTGGTCATTTTTCCAGCTAGCTGAAGAAGTCAGCCGCGTCAGCGAGGCAGCCTACCGGTCCGCCTTCCTTGGCCACATTCACAGGGAAGTTAGCAAATCCCTGTATCAGCTAAAAAGCTCACTCAACGTACAAGGTTACGGCGATATCACTGCTAGACTCTATAAAATTCTGCACGATGACAGCCCAGCTAGCGAAGCGATCAAACAAGCTATCCGTCAGCGCTATCAAGCAGCTCTGATTGATGAGTTCCAAGATACGTCCCCGGAACAATGCCAAATTTTCCTGCGCCTATTTCATCACTCAGCTGGCTACCTACACATCATTGGCGACCCAAAACAATCGATCTACAAGTTCCGCGGCGCTGATGTATTTGCCTATCTAGCAGCTAAAGAAAAAGCTGATCATGAATACAGTCTGAGCACTAACTATCGCTCGACCCCAGCCATGATCCACGCGATTAATGAATTCTTTACCCAGAGTGACGACCCGTTCCTAACTAACAAAAAAATCGACTTCATCCCAGCTAGCTGGCCAGATCAAGATGGTTCCACACCGCCAGCTAATGAAAGCTACCCAGCGCTGCAACTCAAAGTCATCGATGGCAGTGCGCAAAAAAGCGATGCCTCCGAACAACTCATCTTAGACGACCTGTGTCAGGAAATCCGCGCGCTGCTAGACAAAACATGGGGTGACATTAACCCCAAACACGACCACTCTAACGAGCGTATCACCGCGCCAGAAATAGCAGTTCTGGTGCGCAGCGCCAAACAAGGGCAGATGGTAGCCAACGCGCTGAGCCAACTGAATATCCCTGCGACGCTCAACACACGTACAACTCTGCTAGAAAGCAACGAAGCCAAAGAGCTGATGTTTATCATCAACGCTGTGCTCAACCCACGTGACCACGGGCTAAGCCGTCTAGCACTGCTCACACCCACACTAGGCTGCGGCAAGCTCTTCCCCGACTCTCTGGACGAAGAGGATACGGATGCTCTCAACGAATGGATTGCTGTTTTTCTCAACCTCAAACAAACCTGGTTAGACAGCGGCTTCATGCCGATGCTGCTCAAGCTGAGTCAGAAATTCTCCATCCACAAACAGCTCCTCTCATTAGACAATGGCGAGCGCAGGCTAACAAACTTCCTCCATCTAGCTGAAGTCTTAGATGAAAAGTCACGCGTTGACCACTTGTCACCCGAAGGGCTCACTGGCTGGTTAAACGAAGCCATTCAAGGTCAGCTACGTGACATTGATAGCGAAACACTAGAACTGCGGATCTCCAGCGATACAGCGGCGCTACAAATCCTCACTCAACACACCAGTAAAGGTCTGGAGTACCCAATCGTATTTATTCCCTTCCCGTGTTTTTCGAAAGTCGCCGACAAGATGCTATCCAAAGTCTATCACGACCCGGTAAGCCAGTTGGCAAAATTTGCCCCTTATGGAAAATCAGACGAAGAAATCCAACAACTGCGCCTCAATGAAGACCTCGCTGATGCAGCCCGACTCATCTACGTCTCCCTAACACGCGCGGAGCAACTGTGCTATTTCTATTATCGTTCAGCGAACTCGCGAGAAGGCAATGGCAAATCCCACGCGGCATTCCAAATACTAGAACAACCTGAACTTACTGACTTCCAGTCACTAGAAGACAATTCTCACGCAACCATAAAACACCAATTGCTAGAACTCAGTGATGAAACTATAGAAATAGAAAAATGGTCTGAAGTTCAACCGCAGGAAAGCCAAGCTGAAGACCTCTGCACGCGCTCAGCAAAATCTATCGAAGTGAAGCAGAGCCACCGCTCGACTTCATTTACTGGCATCACCCGTAGACTGCACAGCCAGACACGCGACTACGATTATCAGGATGCTAACACGAACACAGGGCTGCTGAAGCAAGCAGCGTTTTGGAACCATTTCACCCCTGGCGCATCACTAGGTTTGGTCTTTCACGAGATCCTCGAAGAGTGCAATTTTCAACAGCTAGATGATATTCGCCCACTCATCGCTAACAAGCTCGATAAATACCAACCATGGCCAGAAGCCATGACAGGCAATGAACTTGAGGAGCTCATCGAGGCCATCGTTGACTACCTTAAAAAACTCATGAATCACCAACTAGCGGAGGATCTCCAGCTAGCACAGATCAGCCACAGCCAACGACTGAATGAAGCTGATTTCCTGCTTAGCGGCAAAAACTTCTCACTACGCCAACTCGCTGGCGTGCTGGCAACTGACAGCCCACAAGGCATGCCTAACTACTATCCTGAAAGTTTGCAGAAAATCAACCAGCGCGAGTTAGATGGTTACCTTGAAGGTATCATCGATTTGATCTTCGAGCACAATGGCCGCTATCACATACTTGATTGGAAAACAAACCAGCTAGCTGATAGCGACCCAGCAACCATTGCCGACGCTATGGCAAAAAGCCATTACTACCTGCAATACCACCTCTACGCCTTGGCGCTCGACCGTTTCCTGCAGAGCAAGCTCGGTGATAGTTACGATCCGGCTAATTATCTCGGCGACATCTATTACGTCTTCCTCAGAGCGACTCACCCTGACGACGCAGGCTCTGGTGTATTCCGCGATCGCATTACGCCAGCCCGTTTAAAATCCCTCCGCGAAGCCTTAAACTAACAAAAAACCACTATGTTAGCCGACCATTTTTCAAAATTTCTCAGCCGCGAACATCGCGTCGAAAACCACCAACTCGACACGCTCTTTGCCGACCTCAGTCGTGCAGTTGACGCTGGCTCGTCATGCCTCAATTTGGCTGAATACTTTGCCCATCAAGAACTTGATGAACAACACACCCGCGAGGCCTTAGCCTGCGACAAAGATGGCAGCGCCGTTTCTTCTGGTGCTGGGTTCTCGCCGCTAGTACTCGCAGAGGATAGGCTCTACCTAAGACGCTATTACCACTTTGAGTCACAGCTAGCGGCCAAACTCAGATCCTTCAGCCAGCAAGATTCAACTAGCGCATTAGATGTTGAAACCACATTGCTAGACAAACTATTTCCACCGCTAGATGGTGAAGTCGATTACCAGAGAAAAGCCGCAGAGCTAGCCATGAAGAGCCGCCTAACCATCATCTCTGGCGGCCCAGGCACAGGCAAAACGACCACGGTGGTGAAAATTCTAACTTTGCTGAAAAGTGCAGCCGCCTTCACCTCACCTGAACAGGTCATGATACTAGCACCTACAGGGAAAGCGGCTGATAGACTGCGCCAGTCCATCCTCTCGGGAATCAACTACATCCAAGCCACAGGTGAGATCAGCAGCACCTTGCTAGATCAGCTACCAAGTGAAACCGCTACCATTCACCGAGCACTCGGCTACCGACCCGGCAAGCTGGAATTTCGTCATGGCGCGAACCATCCGCTGCAGACACAGTTAGTCATCATCGATGAAGCTTCTATGGTTGATCTACCATTAATGAAGCGCCTGCTAGATGCCATTCCTGACAACGCCCGCATCATCATGTTAGGCGATCAACACCAACTCTCGTCCATTCAAGTCGGCACCGTACTCGCAGATCTGATGGCAGCTGCAGAAGACGGCTCAAGCTGCGTCTCAGCTAACTGTGTCACTCTACAAAAGAGCTATCGTACGAGTGGCCCAGTCAAAGCCTGCTGCGAAGCCATCCGCGACGGCGAGGCCAATGAAGCGTGGGACACGGTGCTAGCTGGTCATACCAACGACGCTGGATCTATCAGCCATGAAAAAGTCCCCCATCAGCTGATTTCCAAGCTCACTCCTTGGGTTGAAAAGTTTTGGCTGCCAGTGATTCAGGACACCTCGCTATTGCCAGCTGAGAAATTGGATTTGATAGATCAATTTCGTATACTGACGCCTATTCACCGTGGCCCATATGGCGTAGCTGCCGTCAATGCCGCAGTTGATCGAGCCCTCTATCAGGCCGGCATCAATACCGAGAGAGAATGGTACGCTGGACGCTCTATCATCATCGGCCAGAACGACCACCAGTTAGGCTTATACAACGGTGACACAGGACTCTGTTTGCCAGACCCAACCAAGCCTGGGAAATTCATGATCGTATTACGTTCCGCAGATGGAGTGAGAACGATAGACCCAGCTAGATTGCCCAAACACCAGACAGCATGGGCTCTAACCATTCACCGCACGCAAGGATCCGAGTATAATAACATCTTGATGATCGTACCCCCTGTGGATGATTTTCCAATGCTCAGCCGCGAGTTGATGTACACAGGCCTGAGCCGTGCAAAAAATCATGCCCATTTATGGACGAGTGAGCGGCACTTCAAATTTGCCATCGAACAAAAAGTCAACCGAGCTAGCGGCCTGGCACCCATGCTACAAATCGACTAATTCACAAAATACATAAAATAGATTTAGTCGACTTTATTATAGTCCTCATTGCACAAATCCAGCCATTTCGAATGGCTGGATTTTTTCTGTCTCTAGTCGATTTCGATGACACATCAAGCAGGTGTGCGAAGCCATTCTTCCATCTCAATATCAATCAAAACCAGACGACTAAGCCCCAAACCAAACAGAAACCCTAGCACCG
This sequence comes from Persicirhabdus sediminis, assembly GCF_016595495.1. Lineage (GTDB taxonomy): Bacteria > Verrucomicrobiota > Verrucomicrobiia > Verrucomicrobiales > Akkermansiaceae > Persicirhabdus > Persicirhabdus sediminis. The sequence goes on along the minus strand of NZ_JAENIM010000012.1, from coordinate 32,791 downwards.
GAATTTAATAAAATGACTGGATATGAAAAAACGTCTCACCAGCCAGCGTATCTCAAAATCATTTACTTTGGTAAAACCAACATAATTACCAAAGTACAAGCTCTACCCCTCAGTTGTTATAAGTAAACTGGCTCTATCAACAGCCATCTACCAATGCCAACTAAGGAATCAATCATTGCTAGCAAATCATACTAACTCCAACACAAATGAAAAAAGCTCTTAAAAACTCATTATTGGCAGGAATCTGCTCAATGCCGCTTTTAGCAAGCGCTCAAGAGAAACCTAATATCGTTTTCATCTTTTTTGATGACCTTGGATACGGCGACATCAGCTCATTAAGCTCTGAGTCAAAAATCCAAACTCCTAACATTGACCAAGTTGCCAGCGAAGGCCTTAGTTTCCTCGACGGTCACTGTTCAGCTGCTGCCTGTACACCAAGTCGTTATGCAGCACTAACTGGTCGTTACAGCTGGCGTACAGAACTTAAGCAAGGCGTACTCGGCGGATTCTCTCCAAACTTGGTAGAGTCAGACCGCGCTACTGTGGCTTCAGTGCTAAAATCATCTGGTTATAAAACTGCCATGTTTGGTAAATGGCACCTTGGCATGAACTGGCCTGTGAAAGATGGTGAAGCAGGTAAAAACAAAATGAGCTTGGAGAACATCGACTGGAAAGCTCCAATTACAGGAGGCCCTACCTCAGTTGGTTTTGATTACTACTTTGGTATTTCTGCCAGCCTAGACATGCCGCCATATGTTTATATTGAAAATGACCGCACGACTGAAGTTCCAGACAAGATGCTTTCATCTGCTGACTTCCCTAACTCTGCATTTGGCCGCCCTGGTCCAGGTACCAGCACATGGAGCAATGAAGCTGTTATGGGTGACCTAACTGACCGTGCTATCGACTACATTAAAAACCACGATAAAAAGCAGCCATTCTACATCTATCTGCCATTCAACTCACCACACTCACCACACGTCCCTATCAAAGAATTCCAAGGGAAAAGTGAAGTTGGCAAATATGGTGATTTTGTTATCGAGTGCGACTACCATGTTGGACGCGTAATGAAGGCACTTAAAGACTCAGGCATTAACGATAATACATTAGTACTCATCAGCTCCGACAACGGACCTGAGCGCAACATGTACCGTACACGTAATACCACAGGCCACGATAGCTCAGGCAAACTGCTTGGAGCTAAGCGCGACAACTGGGAAGGTGGCCACCGCGTGCCATTTATCGTTAGCTGGCCAGCAGTCATCAAGCCAGGTACCACTTCTGACCAAGTTGTTTCATTAGTTGACTGGCCAGCTACTTGTGCCGAACTCGCCAGCGCAACATACGGAGCTGACGACCTACCAGACAGCTTCAGCTTTGCAGCAGCGCTTCGCGGTGAAGAAATTCCTGGCAATAACCAACGCGTTTATGCCTACCGCAGCTCTAAAGGAGATCTAGCATTCCGCCAAGGCGACTGGAAGCTCCTCACAAATGCAGGCAGCGGTGGTAACACCTACTCAGACAAAAGCTTCGGTGTAGAATTTGAAGCCTATTCACGTACCGGTCAGCTCTACAACATCAAAGAAGACCCGTATGAGAAAAAGAACCTCTTTGACCAAAACCCTGAGATTGTTGAGCGCATTCTCGCTGCAGGAACAAAGGTTGTGACACGAGGCCGCACTACAGATGGTGCCGAGCTAACTAATGCTAACTATCCATGGCCACAACTGGACTGGATGAACAATTGGCCACCAAAAGCTCTCGAAGCACCTAAACCTAAGAGCAAGAAAAGCAAAAAGAGCAAATAATAAGCTCTAAATAAAAATACTCATCCAATGTAAATGGAAGCAATGGCTAACGGACACATCGTGTTCGTTAGCTATTTTCATTTGCAACACCAACCAACCTAACAACCAAATCGTTCACTTGAACTAGTGAGCTAGATCACCACAATACCATGAACAAAACTACACTGATCAGTTTGTCCGCACTCGTCTGCGCGGCCAGTCTATCGGCAGCCAAACAGCCGAACATCATCGTCATTCTAACTGACGACCTTTCATACTCCAGCTACAGCTACACTGGCAATGAGAACATCAAGACTCCACACGTTGACAAGTTGATCAACGACGGTGTTTTCTTCAATCAAGCCTACGCAACACACGCCGTTTGCGCCCCATCACGCGCCGGTTTGCTTACTGGCAGATATCAATCACGCTTCCACTATGAAACTCTATCAGGCAATGACAAAGAGGCGGTCGAGCTTCGCCACGGTGTTTCTACCGACGAGGTATTTCTATCACGCCAGCTGAAAAAATCAGGCTATACCACAGCGGCATTTGGTAAATGGCACCTTGGTGTGAATGAAGAGTTCCGGCCAGCAGCACGTGGTTTTGACTACCACTTCGGTTTTTACGGTGGCGGCAATGGCTACTTCAACTGGGAAGGTGTTTACGAAAATGGCGTCGAAGCCAAGGGTGAAGGTTACCTCACAGATGCGCTGGGAGACAAAGCGGTATCGTTTATCGATCGCAACAAAGACAAACCCTTCTTCATCTACTTTGCACCATACAACGTGCACGCCCCGTTAGACGTGGACCCAAAATACCTGCCTCCAGGTACACCTTACAACAAAGCCAAATGGGACAAGAAGCTTGGCACCAATGATGTGAAAGCTAACACCATCTATGATGGCATGGTTGTAGGCTTTGACGCGCAGGTTGGAAAAATCGTTAGCAAACTCGACGAACTCGGCCTATCAGACGATACACTTATTTTCCTAACTAATGACAACGGTGGCACAGGCCAACGCATGAACCCACCATTTAGCGGCAACAAAGCCTCTTATTACGAAGGCGGCGTGCGCATGCCATTTGCGATCAAGTGGCCTAGCCAAATCAAGGCTGGCACTACCTTCGACGGCATGATGTCTAACTTAGACATTTTCCCAACATCCATCGCTGCAGCGAAGGGCGAAATGCTAACTGACCGCGACTATGACGGCAAAGATCTGCTACCATACCTGAAGGGTGAAATCAAAGGTGCACCACACGACCAGTTGTTCTGGCGCGCGGGAAGCGGCCACTTCACTCGCAAAGGCAAATACAAGCTGCACTGGCCAGTGAACCGCAAGACATCAGCTGTTGAACTTGAAAAACGCCTTGGCCGCAAAGTGAGAAAGCAAGACCTGCCACTCTACGACCAGGACTACTATCTCAAGCCAATGCTCTTTGACCTAAGCAAAGACATGGAAGAGAAAAATGACATTGCTGATCAATTCCCTGAAATCGTCGAAGCTCTGTGCAAAGACATTAAGGACTTCGATAAACTTAACGAGACTGACAAAATACAAGGCACTGCCAAGAAGTAAGCAGCGTCCTACATTCCCCCCTCTAATTTCCCAGCGCGAGCCGTCATACGGCTCGCGCTTTATTGTTTTCTAGCTAGAGCTGAGGCGTCCTCTTACCTGAGAAATACGCCAGATCATCACAGCTAGGAGTTCAGCTAATCTACCAGGCTCCTATTTCCCGCTAGAGAGAACATTCCCCGCTAGAGAGAGCATTTCCAGCTAGAGAGAGCATTTCCCGCTAGAGAGAGCATTTCCAGCTAGAGAACATTTCCAGCTAGAGAACATTTCCAGCTAGAGAACATTTCCAGCTAGAGAACATTTCCAGCTAGAGAACATTTCCAGCTAGAGAACATTTCCAGCTAGAGAACATTTCCAGCTAGAGAACATTTCCAGCTAGAGAACATTTCCAGCTAGAGACGGTTCGCGACAAAGATTGACGGAAGATTATTATATCACCGAAGAAGCCGCAGTTTCTGACAAGTCATCTTACTGGTCGCGATCAAAGATCATGTCGCGGGCATTCCAGAAGTAGGAATAACCAGAGTAAACGGTGAAGATAACCGCTAACCAGAGTGAAGTCGGCACAAGGAAGTTAGTCGGCTGGCTGAGCCAGTTGAAGAATCCAAAGAACCAATTAAACTCGGAATATTCACGCAGCATGAGGTGAACAAGCAGCGTGATGACGTAGGTCAGCTGGAAGGTAGTTTTCCACTTACCGAGTTTATCAGCAGCGATCACGGTACCTTTTTCTACAGCAATCTGGCGGATACCGGTGACGAGAAATTCACGGCACAAGATCAAGGCAGTGATCCACGCAGGGCATAGGTTTGCCGCAGTGAGAAAAACAAATCCCGCACAGACGAGAATTTTGTCAGCTAGAGGGTCGAGCAATTTGCCCATGGAGGTGACGAGATTGAGCTTACGCGCAAGGTAGCCGTCAAAAAAGTCGGAGATGGCAGCAATCACGAAGGTAATCAGAGCAATCGCGTAACCGATCTTCCCTGGATAGGATGCAGCCAGACAGAAAATAGCTGTCAGAACGAGTCGGAGCAAGGTGATGGTATTTGGCAAATTCATCTCGGCGGGCGAACTATGGTCGAGCTCACATGTTTCTACAATGAATAGTTTCTTAAAAATCGCCGTCAATTGAAACTACCTCGCATGGCTCATCATAGGCTCAATGACTCAGGTATGCCGCCGTGCAAAATAATACGCCAAGCAGCTCCCCGCCCACAGCTCGCAGCGAGTCACATTTAGCTTAAGGTTAGCAGCCAGCTGGTGGCTGAATTTTTTAGAAATGCATATTTCGCCAGTCTAGGTGAAGAAAAAACAACACAACGACCACTTCCACGCCAGCTGAAGCTCACCATAAAACCACTCAACGACAGCGTGAATATCAGCTAATTCAATCAAATCAAGTCGTGTAGTTTGACACAAATTCATGGTCAGCATGAGTCAAATGTTGAGAATTATTACCCATTTCCAGCTGGATTATGACACAGCAGGAAGTCAAAATTGACAAGCAAACCCTTTAAAATAAATAACTTAAATGCATTTTCTGTCATTATGTAAAGTTCCTGTTGATCCTGATGGCAAGCCATGAATAATGCCGCCGCATTACCAGCAACTATTCAACTTATGGAAAAATCTGATTTCGGACTGATCGGCCTCGCAGTAATGGGCCAAAACCTTGTTCTCAACGTCGAGTCTCGTGGATTCCGCGTTTCTGTTTACAACCGTACAACTTCTAAGACTCAGGAATTCATCGCTGAGAACAAAGACAAGAACCTCTACGGCGCAGAAACCCTCGAAGACTTCGTCGACAGCCTCGCTAGCCCACGCAAGATTCAGATCATGGTTCAAGCTGGTGGCCCAGTAGACGCAGTGATCGAATCACTCATTCCTCTGCTCGACCAAGGTGACATCATCATCGACGGCGGCAATACTCTTTACACAGACACTGTACGTCGTGAGAAATATCTCGCTGACAAAGGTTTCCGCTTCATCGGCGCTGGTGTTTCAGGTGGAGAAGAAGGTGCACTCAAAGGCCCATCAATCATGCCAGGCGGCCCAGCTTCTACTTGGGAAGTCATGCAGCCAATCTTCGAAGCTATCTCAGCTAAAGTTGACGGCGTACCATGTGTAACTCACATCGGTGAAGGTGGCGCAGGTCACTTCGTGAAAATGGTGCACAACGGCATCGAGTACGGCGACATGCAGCTCATCTGCGAAGCCTACAACATCTTCAAAGCAGCTGGCTTCTCCAACGAAGAACTCGCAGACATCTTCACCGAATGGAATGAAGGCGACCTCGAGAGCTTCCTCATCGAAATCACAGCTAACATTTTCAAACAAAAAGATCCTGAAACTGGCAAAGACATCGTTGACCTCATCGTTGACAAAGCTGGCCAGAAAGGCACAGGCCGCTGGACCGTTATGGGTTCAGTTGAGCAAGCAGTTCCATTCTCAACCATCGCAGGTTCTGTAGAAGCTCGTATCCTCTCATCCATGCGCGACCAGCGTAAGGTAGCATCTGGCATCCTTCAGGGACCAGATAACTGGAACTTCGACCTCAAGATGGACAAAGCTGAGCTCGTTAAGAAAGTTCGCAACGCACTCTACGCATCTAAGATCGTCTCCTACGCACAAGGCCTCGACCTCATCACTAAGGTGGGCAAAGAGCAAGGCTGGGATCTCGACCTCGGCGCCATCGCTCGCATCTGGCGTGGCGGCTGCATTATCCGTGCACGCTTCCTCAACCGCATCACCGAAGCCTATGAAGCTGACGCAAACCTCTCTAACCTGATGCTTGCTCCATTCTTCACTGAGATCCTCAACTCAGGCCAACAAGACTGGCGTGAAGTCGTAGCCCTCGCTGCTACTAACGGCATCCCAGTTCCTTCATTCGGTGGCTCACTCAGCTACTACGATGCCTACCGTGCAGAGCGTACTCCAGCTAACTTGCTGCAAGCTCAGCGTGACTTCTTTGGTGCCCACACCTACGAGCGTACTGACAAGCCAGAAGGCGAATTCTTCCACACAGAAGATTGGCCTGAGCTTATCAGCTAATCCAACAATCTAACTTCCAGCTGGCAAATCTAGCCTGCTGGATTATTTAGAAACCGTCAGTCGCTCACAGCGGCTGACGGTTTTTTTTGTGCCAGCTAGAGTCTAGCAGCCAGCACACCAAGATGCGGAAATATATGTTTGAACGCGTGCATATTACAGCATAGAAAACAATAAAAGATACCCCCTAGCAAACAAATACCATGATCACGATTGATAAAAAAAGCTACATAGGCAAGGGCAACCACAGAGAGGTTTATCGCCATCCTGAAAACAACAAGCTATGTGTGAAAATCGTCTTTGATGGCAGTGAAAACTCGCGACAAGTCATTCGCGAAAAAAGCTACTACAAACATCTCGAGAAACGAAATATCAGCTGGGAAATGTTATCTCGCTACCACGGAGATGTGATCACAGATATGGGCCCAGCATCAGTCTTTGAACTCATTACTGATCACGATGATGAAGTTTCGAAAACTCTAGAATACTACATCAGCGAAAGTGAAATCACTGCAGCGCATTATGACGAACTGCGCGTTTTATTATACGAGTTCAGAGATTATCTAGCCAGCCAGCGCATCATCACCAAAACATTAGATCCTGGAAATATTGTCTGTCAGAAAAATGAACAAGGGATTTTCCGCCTCAGCGTGATCGACAATATTGGCAACCTCGACCTTATTCCCATCTCTAATTATATCGACTTCCTAGCGCAAAAGAAAATCCACCGCCGCTGGATTCGTTTCGAGAAAAAGCTGCGCAACGAACACTCAGATAATGCTCCCCTCATGCGCATCCTCGATAAACTCTAAGCCAGCTAATCAGCTAGATCAACGCTCTCTGACTGCGCCGCGGAGAGCTTGATAGCCCGTGAGCATTTTGCCGAGCTCCAACTAACCTTATCACTTGTTGGGCAGCATACTCAGCTGCACCAGCCGCGCCAAATGCGTCTCTCCATCAGTGGTGTCACAATGGTGCGGATAGATCGCTTGAATATCTAACTCTAGCGCTGTGTGGATACTTTTTCTAGCAAGCGCTGTATTTTGATTAAAAATGGCTGGAGGCAAATGGCTAAAACCACCAGCAAAACTAGCAAATAAATCGCCGCTAAAAAGACATTGGCGCGCGTGACAATAATAGCCGCAATGACCCGCCGTGTGGCCAGGAAAATGCACCACACTCAAACCGCCCCAAACATCTATCTGATCTCCATCGTCCAATAAACGATCGGGCTCAAAGCCGCTAAAGCCAAATAGCTTCATGCCCGTAGCCTCGAGCCAGCCAGTAATTTTTGCCCAACCACCATAGCTACCCTCACCACGGTAGTTAGGCAGATCTAGCCGCGGCGCAGCAACCCAGGCTCCATATGCAGCAGCTACCTCCACCACGTTGAGAATGTGATCAAGATGCCCGTGCGTTAGCAAAATTCCAGCCAGCGGCAAATCACCCCATCCATGATTTTTTAAGGCCATACGCAAAGCCTTAACCCCGCCAATAAACCCGCTATCTATCAAGTAGAGTTGATGATCACCTTTTAACACATAGAAGCTAACACCATAGGAAGATACCCTAATCAGATCGTTATCTATCAACTGGCTCTTCCCGCTCACAAAAATATGTTAGCCATAGAATTCTTCACTCACCAGATTTAGCTATGAGAAAAATATCATCAACTTCGGCATTGTTGATACACCACATAAGATGCAAGTCGTTAAGCTTAGTAAACTTAGATTAAAACAAAGTTTGACCGTTGCAGTGAATTCATATTATAAATATATTCTATGCACCCATTATCGTTAAAAAAAATAGCCATCCTCCTGACGATATTTCCCACATGCGCGCAAGCGGCTAGCACCCTGAGTTGGACTCAAGATTCGGCAGTTACCAATGCCGCTAACGGCAAGTTCATGGAAAATGACGCCGGCAAGGTAATTAACTTTGGCACCGTGACAGTGGACAATGTCACCTACGACTTTGAGGTTATTTTGCATTCTTCGACAACATTACTTAACGGCCCAGATGACAATAGTAATGCGACTCACAATGATGAATCCACAACAAATAACGCCTTCCTGATCAATGCCGATGGCTCAGCTGATTTCCACTCAGCGCTAGAAGATCAAAATAACGGCGGCACAGGGACAGCTGGCATCATCTTAAATTTCTACGTGCAAGGAAGCTACAACGTTGGCGCCTTCAACGCCGATGATAATAACTGGGCCGCGGGTACCGGCACAGCTGCCTCATTAGAGCTCGGCATATCATCGATGAACTACCAGCCTAGCAGCTCTATCAAAAACTTACACAACCAAGAAGTCTATCAAGTTGCAGGAGGTACCGTTAGTGAAGTAGTTGAGATGAACGGAGACCAGATCATCACCAGCGACGAGCAAAATGGACCAACCGTCCTTTCAGGTTTTGATTTCGCCTTCAATAACGCTCATATTATAACACTAGCAAAGGAAGACCCCGAGTACCACATTAACCTAACTTCGTCTTCTAGCTACACCATTCTCAGAGCCACCACGCTAACTGATGGCGACTACGTTGGCGATAATGGCAACCAAAGCAGTATTGGTTTTGTTGCCGCAGTCCCAGCAAGCGCTATTCCTGAGCCCTCATCTATCATCATCCTCTGGTGTTCTTCATTAGTTTTCCTGCTTAGAAGAAATCGATAGACTGTTAGCATCGATCTGCCATCCAGCTAGCTTTCTTCAGCTAGCTGGATTTTTTTCTGCATGGTACACACCTAACTAGTCAGCTCATCATGACCGTGCAGATTTGATCGCTTGTTTACCTCTTGGCTAAGTTTTGACAAAATCGCAATCTGTGTGACATAAAGGAATTTCCTAGCGTATCCTACGAACCATCATGAAGTTAAGAAAAATTCATCACCAATGGCTTCCCGCCCTTGCCCTGCTCATTTTCGCATCACCGCTAGCGCTCGAGGCAAAACCGCTACGTGAGCCCAAAGCTATTGATGAAATCAAGCTCACTGAAGAAGTTAAGAAGGTAGCATTCGCCGGCGCAGTAGGCTCTATAGATGAACGCTATGCTAGAGATTCATTTCCCCAGCTGGAAAATGAGCTCAATTGGTCGGCTAGCGCTTGGCGCGGAGAGCGAGTGCACGGGCAATTTGTCACCTGGACTGGTAGAGGCCAGCGCGATGTTGTGCTCAGCGCGACGGATTTAAAAAATGCCAATGGTGACATCATCCCAGCTGAGAGTGTTACTCCTAGCTACGTTCGCTACACCATGGCTGCGGGTGCTCTGTATGGTGATATTTTAGAGCCTAACAAACCTATCCGTATTCCAGCTGGAACCTCACGTCCAATCTGGCTAAGCATCAATGTGCCAGCTGACGCCAAACCGGGAACCTATACAGGTGAGCTGAAGGCAATCGCCAAATCAGGTCAGTCAGTTTCTTTCAATCTCGAGCTTGAAGTACTTCCTCTCTTATTACCTAAGCCCGACCAATGGTCATTCCACCTCGACCTCTGGCAGCACCCGTGGGCAGTAGCTCGCGTTCACGCACTAGAACCGTGGTCACCAGCTCACTGGGAAAAAATGGCGGCTGTACTCAAACTAGCAGCTGATGCGGGGCAAAAATGCCTAACGGTAAGTTTGATTAACCGTCCTTGGGGGCAACAGACACTCGACGCCTTTGGCCCAATGGTAAATCCAACACGTCACAGCGACGGTAGTTGGAGCTACAACTATTCTCTGTTTGATCGTTATGTCGAGTTTGGCATGCAATGTGGCATCACCTCGCAGATTAATTGTTATTCAATGGTTCCATGGAATAACGAGTTCTTCTTTCATGACGAAACGAGCGGCGAGTACACATCTATCATAGCTAAGCCTGGCACCCCTGAATATGCCGATTTTTGGAAACCATTTCTCAAATCATTCTCAGCACACTTAAAAGAAAAAGGCTGGTTTGATATCACCACCATCGCTATGGATGAACGCCCGCTGCGCGCACTCAAAGAGGTCATTAAGCTGGTAGACGAAGTCGACCCTGAATTTAAAATCGCCCTAGCAGCTGATCACAACCTAACTGACATCATTGATAGAGTGCAAGACTATAGCTATGCATTTGAATTTGATGCTAACCGCGAGTTAAACCGAGCTCGATCTAACGATAACAAAAAAAGTACTTTTTACGTCTGCTGCAACCCAGTGCGCCCAAATACATTCACCTTTAGCCCTCCAGCTGAAAGCACCTGGTTAGCTTGGAATGCTGCGGCCGAAGGATACGATGGTATTCTGCGCTGGGCACTTTGCAGCTACACAGAGGATCCATTCATGTCCACCGACTACCTACGCAAAGACTGGCTCAGCGGCGATTGTTTCCTCATCTACCCAGGCGCACGCAGCTCCGTGCGATTTGAAAGGTTGCGTGAAGGCATTCAGGATTTCGAAAAGATCCGCATCGTGCGCGAGATCTTTGCCGACCAAGGTGACGCAGGAAAAGAGTCACTCAAAAAGTTAGACAACTTACTCGATAAGTTAGTCAACATTGACAAGAAGACAGCCAAAGACTTCACCACGCCACTCAACGAAGCCAAAGCTTCATTCGCAGAGCTCGTGCGTGATGCCTTGCCTGAGTAATTACACAGCTAGCTTCACCAATACTACCTCAGGCACTTCCGTCTACGAAGTGCCTGAGCGAGTAGATAGAGTTAGTCGACTCTCCAGCTGGCGAAATTGCCTTGGCGCCTTGCTTGCGCTTCTTGCCAAATTTTTTGCGGTGAATTCTGAATTGATTGTTGATGAAGGCTTTGCCGCCGATGGCGACGCCGTCGGTGAAGTATTTTATTTTGTGCCGCAGTAGCTCAGCGGGAGAGATTTTGCCCTCTCTAGCACGTTCATTTTCTAGCTGGGATTTGGCATTTTCATCAGTGACGGCAGCATCTTCTATCAGCCAGAGTCGGTAACGATGGGCGTTTTTCTTCCAGCTGGTTTGCGCCACACGCATCACCTCGCAGAGCCCGTAGCGACAGCGTTTGCTGCCAGCTAGCGCAGCGGCGTAACCGCACCAGCGGTAGTCTTTTGGATCGCTAACGATGCCCGATCTAACTGGATTAAGATCGATGTAGGCGGCGATGGCATGCAGCGCGCTGAAATCTTCACCGGTTTCGTGTTCGACTGGTTTGTTAGTAGATTCTACCAACACGCTTTTGTAGCGGCCCATCCAAAGCGCGCCGCGCCTTCCGTGAGTTTTGTTATACCATCGGCTGTAGCGCTCTTTGAGTTCTTTAACGAATTTTTCTAAGTTACAAAATCGCTCTTTGTATTTAGTTAGTTGCTCATCAGCATAGCGCTCCATGCCATTGGAGCGCATGTGCGCCAGCTCGGCTCGTAGCTGGCTGATGTACGCTTTGCTATACAGCGTTCGTAAGTGCTCGATCAGCCGCTCTTCCCCTTGCTGCTTGGTTTGCGACGGTCTTTCGTCTGGCCGACCTTGTGACTCATAGGCTTCAAATTTGGCATTGAATTTCACCCTGCTAGGCACGCGAATGAGTAAGTGAAAATGGTTATCCATCAAACAATAAGTCAGGATCTTAATGCCTGAGAAGCGCGCCATGCGCCACATGATGCGTAAAAACGCTTCTTTTTCCTGGTCGCCAAACAGATAATCTCCACCCGCCGTGCGGCTCATCACATGATAACAATACGAGTGCTGATCATCACCAACAATGCGCACATGCCCGCCAGACGGCGGCGCACAAATCATGCCCGCCGCGCCACCAGAAAAACCCGTTTTACAATCCGCCAGCTGCAGCGGCGTCAGCGGCTTCGTTTCCGCTGGTTTTTTTTGATTCTGCGATGATTCTGGAGATTTCATAATCACCAATATCGCACGTAATCAGTGGCTTGCATCTGAAAAATGCCGTACATCTTTTAGCTACGCTGGTTTTTGTTGATTCTGCGTTGATTCTGGAGATTTCATAATCACCAATATCGCACGTAATCAGTGGCTTGCATCTGAAAAATGCCGTACATCTTTTAGCTACCATTACCGCTCAAAAATGCCGTGCATTTTTTCTATTCGCCCCCCCCTTCATGAACATGCTCACCTCAGCGTGATTTGGTATCTCTAAATCAACTATAGTTATCATAACCGCATAACCGAGCGTTACACTTTGCAGCACATTTAGCCATTGGTCAGCAGCAGAACCAACTCGACTACACGAAGTGCGCAGATCCGGAGGTGTACAGTTCTGCAACGCCGATGGTATAGGTTGCCCAATCACTGCGGTTGCCCAATCACTGCGCTTGAGCAATCAAGGCACGACAATCGCCCGAAAACTCCGCATATTTTGCTGCTAAACCCCTGAACGAGATGGCTAGGCAATGCGGGATAGCTCGGAAACTGACGGGAAAATTGACCTTATGGGAAATCAGGCGAAGTTGTGACTGGCAAATCAGCCATGGCTCTACAGGCAGGTAAAATTGCTCAAACCCCCATTATACTTAAGAAAAATTAACTATCCACGAAATTGCCCTTGGTGCCCATTGTGAAAAATTTCACAAAGTGCTTGCTTTTACCTAGGCATCTCGGGCATTTAGCGCGTGGCGAATTCTATGAAGACGACAACAGAATATCAAGCTCCTGACACCCTGGCGCGCGCGCAGGATCACTACCAATCGGAGACTCAGGATCTCCTCGGCGAAAAGATGACCCTAAACATGGGCCCATCCCACCCGGCGACCCACGGTGTATTGCGTCTCATACTTGAGCTCGACGGTGAGGCAATCACCAAGGCGGATCCAGACATTGGCTTCCTCCACCGTGGTGATGAGAAGATTGCAGAAAACATGCACTACAACCAGTACGTGCCTTACACTGACCGCCTCGACTACCTTGCCCCACTAGCCAACAACGTTGCCTTCACCTGCTCGGTGGAGAAATTGATGGGCTGGGAGCTGCCACCACGTGGCCAGGCGATTCGAGTTCTCTGCTGTGAGCTTGCACGTATTGCTTCACACCTTCTCGGCGTTGGTGTTTGCGCGATGGACGTGGGTGCCATGACCGTTTTCCTCTATACTTTCACTGAGCGTGAAAAAACTTACAACCTGTGTGAGCAGCTTACCGGCGCTCGCTTCACCACATCCTACACCCGTGTAGGTGGTCAGGTGCGTGACATGCCAGAAGGCTTCGACAAAGAACTTCTCAAGTTCTGTGACGAGTGTCTGGTAGCGCTGGAAGAGTCAGCTGGCCTGCTCGACCGCAACAAAATCTACCTCGACCGCATGTGCGACGTTGGCACCATTTCTAAGGAAGACGCCATTTCATGGGGTCTGACTGGCCCGAACCTTCGTGGTTCTGGTGTAGCTCGTGACTTGCGCAAAGACAGCCCGTACCTCGGCTACGAGAACTACGACTTCGATGTACCAATTTCTGAAGACGGTGATTCCTACGCACGCTACCTCGTACGTATGGAGGAAATCCGTCAGTCAATACGCATCATCAAGCAAGTGCTGGCCAACATGCCAGACGGCCCAGTGAATGTAGCTGACTACAAGAACTACCTACCAAGCAAAGAAAAAGCGCTTACTAGCATGGAAGAGCTGATTCACCACTTCATCGTGGCGACTCAAGGCCTCGACGCTCCAGCTGGCGAAGTGTACTTTGCAGCGGAGAACCCTAAGGGCGAGCTCGGCTTCTACATCAACTCAAAAGGAGGTGGTGTGCCGAACCGTATGCATATTCGCAGCCCGTCCTTCTGTAACTTATCCATCCTTTCTCACCTTCTTCCTGGCCACTCGGTTTCCGACGTTCCAGCCATCCTCGGCTCGCTGGACTTCGTGATGGGCGAGTGTGACCGTTAATCGACATCATTTTAACCTGAGCCAAATCCATTTCCACCATTTCCATGAACGCAGAGCACGCCCCATCACCGGGAGAGAAGCACTTTCCACCATTCGCGGTGGACGCTGAGTTTGAAGCGGCCGCAGATAAGCGCATTGCCCAATATCCAGAGGACAAGAAGCGCTCAGCTGTCTTGCCACTTCTGCACAATACCCAGCACAAGTTTGGTTACATTGCCCCAGAAGCTATCGAATGGATCGCTAGCAAGCTAGGCATCGAGCCGATTCAGGTTCTCGAAGTGGTTTCCTTCTACCCAGGATTCCGCCAATCAGCACCGGGTAAATTCCACATCCGTGTGTGCCGTACGCTTTCTTGCGCCATGGCTGGCTCAGCTGAGCTGATGGACAAGCTGGAAGAACTCACTGGAGCAGACCGCTCGAAGTGTGACCCACACCACAGCCCGATCGCCGTATCACCAGATGGTACTTGGTCGCTGGAATTTGCCGAATGTCTCGCATCATGCGGCACTGGCCCAGTGGTACTTGTAAACGACGACTTCCACGAAGACGTGCCAGCTGAAAAAGCTGCCGAGCTGATGGAGAAGTACAACTCACCTGCTAAATAACTTTTAACTTCTGCCAACTAAGAACATGAGCGAAGTCCAATACCTTCCTGGCAAAGAGCCACACCCACGCGAATACCGCATGATCTTCAAAAACGTCGATCGTGCTGGCTGGGATCCAAGCATCGAGTGCTACATGAATGACGGCGGTTACGACCAGCTGAAAGCAGCACTGAAGATGGATCCAATCGCGATTCGCGAAGAAGTCAAAACCTCAGGCCTACGTGGTCGTGGTGGTGCTGGCTTCCCTACTGGTGTTAAATGGGGATTCATTCCACCAAACAATACCAAGCCAGTTTACCTGATCTGTAACTGCGATGAATCTGAGCCGGGCACATTTAAGGACCGCTACATCGTTCACCAAGATCCGCATCAGCTGATCGAGGGCATGGTGATCTCAGCATTCTCAGTTGGCGCTCACGTTGCTTACATTTATATCCGTGAGGAATTTCCAGCTGGCGCTGAAATCCTCGAGACCGCGATCGAAGAAGCTCGTGCCAAAGGATTCCTCGGCAAAGACATTCTTGGCTCAGGATTTGATTTAGAAATTTACGTCCACCGTGGCGCTGGCGCGTACATCTGTGGTGAGGAAACTGGCCTGATCGAGTCACTCGAAGGCAAGCGCCCGTACCCACGAATTAAACCACCATATTTCCCAGCTGCTCTGGGTCTGTACATGGCACCGACTATCGTGAACAACGTTGAGTCACTGTGCCACGTCAAACACATCATCGAGCGCGGTGGCGAAGAATACGCCAAGCTAGGTGTACCTCGCAACAACGGCACCCGCATTCTCTGCGTATCTGGCGATGTGAAAAAGCCAGGTTACTACGAAGTGGAAGTTGGCAAGCTGACTATGGGCGAGCTGCTCAATGACATCTGTGGTGGACCAAAAGACGGTCGCACACTCAAGGCTGTGATTCCTGGTGGATCATCAGCTAAGATCCTGCGCTGTGATGAAACTTACAAGATCGGCCGCGGCGACGATGCCAAGGAGATCTCATTCTGGGACATCGACATGGACTTTGATACCGTAGCAGCCTGTGGTTCTATGGCTGGTTCTGGCGGTGTGATCGTCATGGATGATTCACGCAAGATTTCATGGGTGCTTAACAACCTCAACCATTTCTACGCTCACGAGTCATGTGGCCAGTGTACGCCATGTCGTGAAGGTTCTACTTGGATGAAGAAAATCTCTGACCGTATCGTCAGTGGTAAAGCCAACCCAGAAGACGTCAAAACACTCGAGGAAGTGGCCTACCAGATCGATGGCCGCACCGTGTGTGCTTTTGGTGAAGCGTCATCATGGCCAGTTGAAGCCATCATCTCCAAGTTCCGCGACGAGCTGGTAGCTGAAACCTCAGAAGACAACGAATACAAATCTGCCGAAGCACTCGAGCAGATGAAGTATCTCTAATTTCACCCAGCTAGTACGGGTAAATTCACTCAAAAATAACCAAGCCCCCGCTTCCTATAAAATTTCGCATTTCCTCAAGACATGAGCGACACTGAAACAGCAAAATTACCTAAAGACCTCGCCGCCGACAAAGGCATGGTCAACGTGCAAATTGATGGCACTTGGATTCAAGTACCACGCGGTACCCGCATGATCGAAGCCTGTAAGATTGCTGGCGTAGAAGTGCCTCATTACTGCTACCACCCGAAACTATCATCACCGGGCAACTGCCGTATGTGTTTGGTACAAATGGGCATGCCACCTCGTCTGGCTCCGGGTCAAGATCCTGAGTATAACGACGACGGTTATCAAGAAATCGGCTGGATGCCACGTCCAGTGATTGCTTGTGCAAATACCGTAGCGGAAAACATGGGCATCTCCACCAAGAGCGAAATCGTCACTAAGTGCCGCGAAGGTGTGATGGAGTTCATGCTCATCAACCACCCACTCGATTGCCCAATCTGTGACCAAGCTGGTGAGTGTCGCCTGCAGGAATTCTCCGTAGAACACGGTAAGAGCGAATCACGTTTCAAGGAAGACAAAGTCAAGAAGCCTAAGAACGTACAGATCGGCCCTCGCATCCGCCTCGACGACGAGCGCTGCATCATGTGCTCACGTTGTATCCGCTTCATGGATGAAGTCGCTGACGAACCAGTGCTTGGTTTCACCGAGCGTGGCACCCACACTACAGTGGCCGTTTACCCTGGCCGCGAGCTGGACAACAACTACGGCCTCAACACCGTGGACCTCTGCCCAGTAGGTGCTCTTACTTCTAATGATTTCCGTTTCCAGATGCGTACTTGGTTCCTCAAGGAAACCAAAACCATCGACGTTAACTGTGCCACCGGCGCCAACATCACTGTTTGGACTCGTGGTAATAAGATTTTCCGCATCACTCCACGTGAGAACAATGATGTGAACTCCAACTGGATGCCAGACAGCCACCGTCTCAATTTCCACCACATCAATGATGGCGCTCGCCTCACTGAGCCAATGGTGAAAGTAGACGGCCAGCACGAAGCCACTAGCTGGCAGCTCGCGCTTGAGGGCGCCGCTGATGCTCTGAAGCAATTTGATGCCAAAGAAATCGCTGTGATCGCCTCAGCTCGCCAGACCAACGAAGAACTCTTCCTCGTTCGCGCACTTGCTGCCGAGCTGGAAACTGAAGCACTCAGCATCGTCGAGCGCATCGGCGAATCTGACGGCAAGTTGATCTCAGCTGACCGCAACCCAAATACCACAGGAGCTAAGTTAGTATGGCAAAATGCCAAGCCAGCCAGCCAGCTGGAAAGCATCCGCGAAGGTGTACGTAAGGGATCGATCAAAGCAGTCATTGCCCTTGGCGAAGACCTCACTGAGGAAGCTGGATTCAGCGCAGAAGACCTCGAAAAACTCGAACTGCTCATTTCTTCCAACATCCTGGCCAACCCAACTGCTCAGGCAAGTGACATCGTTCTGCCTGGCGCCGCATTCTCAGAGAAGCGCGGATCTATGGTCAACATCACTGGTCGCCTTCAGCGCCTCAACAACGCCTGTGTGCCTCCGGGTGACGCTCGCGACGACTGGATGCTTCTGCGCGACTTCGTGCTCGCTATTTCTGGCGAAGCGAACTCCATCCCAACACTGGAATCATTGTTCAATGCTCTGGCTGAGAACATCGAAGAATTCCAAGGACAAACACTCTCCAAGATCGGTGACCTCGGTGTGCAAATCACTGAAACCGGTGAGACCATTCCACTTCTGGAATACGAAAAAGCCCGTAAAGAACGCGGCGAGATCGTTGGCTAATTAAACTCATTTATTAAACACAGAACCTTTCAGATCAATGGACATCGATCTCGTATTCATTCTATCCACAGCCGTGAAGATCATCCTCTTCACCTTTGTGATTTCTCTGCTCATGGTGGCCTACGCCACCTACGCTGAGCGTCGCGTATCCGCGATTATTCAAGACCGTGTCGGCCCAAACCGTACCGGTATCCCGCTGACATTATTTGGTGGCAAAAAAGATTGGCACTTCTTTGGCCTCATTCAGCCAATTGCTGATGGTGTAAAAAACCTTCTTAAGGAAGATTTCACCCCAGCCCACGTGCGCAAGTTCTTCTTCTGGATTGCACCGGCACTGACGCTGATTCCAGCCTTCCTCTGTCTGGCAGTAATTCCATTTGGCAGCAGCGTTACTCTGCCAACTGGTGATGAAATCAAGCTCGTGATTGCCGACATCGACATCGGCCCACTCTTTGTCTTCGCCATTGCTTCACTCAGTGTTTACGGCATCACTATCGCCGGTTGGGCATCCAACAACAAATACTCATTCCTCGGTGGTGTGCGTTCTACGGCGCAGATGATTTCCTACGAAATCGCCATGGGCCTCTCCATCATCCCAGTGCTGATGGTTTACGGTCACCTCAACCTCAATAACATCGTTCAGTACCAAGCTGAAAACGGCTGGTTACTTCTGCCACTTTGGAAAGACGGTGTATTCGGTTTCTACCTGCAGAATCTGCTTCTGTGGATCCCAATGTTCATCTCATTTGTGATCTTCCTCACCGCTGTATTTGCGGAAACCAACCGTATGCCATTTGACCTTCCAGAGTGTGAAACTGAGCTGGTTGGTGGTTACCACACTGAGTACTCATCCATGAAATTCGCCATGTTCTTCATGGGCGAATACTGCGCCATGATCGTTGGATCCGCGCTTGTAGTGACTCTCTTCTTCGGTGGCTGGGCAGTAGGTATTCCTGCAGTAGACTCAGCTATCTCAGAGATGGCTTGGGGCGGCATTATCCACCTCTTGGTCTTCCTCGTCAAAGTGGTTGCCTTCATCGTCACCTTCATCTGGGTGCGCTGGACAGTGCCTCGTTTCAAATTCGACCAACTGATGAAACTTGGCTGGGTGATCTTCTTCGAGCTCGCTGTAGTCAACATCGTCATCGCTGCGCTCATCCTTTTCTACGTCAAATAATTCACGCCCAACCACTCACATTTTCCCATGGCTATCAAAAAACTTACTCGTCCAAAGCTGACGCTTTCTGAAAAGCTCATCTTTCCTACGATCCTTAAGGGCATGGCTGTAACCATGACCCACGCCATCAAATCAGTACTGGGCAAAACCAAAGCCGCTGAGTCGCTCAAAGGCTCTGGCACCGGTGCCACCATGCAGTACCCAGAAACCAAGTGGGACGACCAGCTGCCTGAGTACTACCGCGGTGTACCAGCTCTGGTTACTGATGAAATCGGTCGCGAGCGCTGTGTTTCTTGCCAGCTGTGCGAGTTCATCTGCCCACCAAAAGCTATTTCTATCCTTCCTGGTGAAATCCCATCTGACGACGAATGGGCAAAAGTGGAGAAGCGTCCACAGGAATTCGACATCGACATGACTCGCTGCATCTACTGCGGCATGTGTGAAGAAGTCTGCCCTGAGCAAGCTATTTTCCTCCGCCAAGACTACGCCGTCACTGGCACCAGCCGCGAAAACATGGTCCACAACAAAGAACGCCTCTACGAAATTGGTGGTGTTCGCGAGGGCCTCGTCAACAAGTGGAACGAAGTTAAATAATCCTCAATTTCAATCATCAACTCACAGAACAATGCCTAGCATTCTCTTTTATATCTTCTCAGCAATCATGTGCCTCGGCGCGCTGATGGTTATCTTCAACCGTAACCCAGTCGCCAGTGCTCTATCAATGCTGCTGAGCTTCATTTCACTCGCCGCCATCTTTATTGGTCTGAACTCATACCTGATCGGCATCTTGCAGATCTTGGTCTACTCAGGCGCCGTTATGGTGCTTTTCATCTTCATCATCATGCTGCTCGACCTGCAGAAAGAAGATAAAGATGCATTCAAACCAGCAGCCATCGCAGCTGGCATCATCATTCCTATCGTCCTGCTCATCCAGCTGGCATCCGTGCTTCACGTCAGCCACCAAGACGAGCAGTACAGCCAAGCACCGGAACTCGAGCTGGCTGAAGCCGCTAAGAATTTCCCTGAGGGCAGCGTGATCGCCACCGACCTCTCAGCTGGCAAGCTTCCCGATGTTCACCTCATCGGTCACTACCTGTTCACCGACTACAACTTCCCAATTCAGGTGATCGCAGTTCTGCTGCTTTCCGCCACTGTGGGATGTGTGGTTCTTTCCAAAAAAATCAGCAGCTAATTTCGCCGACCGTTAATCTGAACATCTCAAATCAATGCCATCGCTTAACGAATATCTATTCATCTCCGGCCTGCTGTTCTGCATCGGCCTCACAGGGGTCATCGTTCGCAAGAACATCATCGTGATCTTCATGTGCCTCGAGCTCATGCTCGCTGCTGCCTCACTGACAATGGTCGCCTTCACCCGCTTCAATACTGTGCAAGGTCTACCTGACTACGACGGCCAAATGCTGGTCTTCTTTGTCATCACCGTTGCGGCCGCTGAGGTTGCTGTCGGCCTCGCCGTCATCGTCGCCCTCTACCGCGCACGTCAAACCATCAACACGGACGAACTTACCTCGCTCAAAGGATAAATCATAAACTAAGATTCAAGTTTCAAGTTTTCAGTTTCAAGCGCTATGGCATTCCATTCATTCGAAGATTTAGAAGTCTGGAAAAGGTCATGCCGCCTCTCACTGAAAGTGATGGAACAAACACAAAACTCAAATAACTACGCACTAAAAGATCAAATGATTCGATCAGCGATATCAGTTCCGTCGAACATCGCTGAAGGACAAGAACGAGATAGCCAAGGAGATTTTATACGCTTTCTAAGAATTGCTAAAGGATCATGCGGCGAACTCCGCACCCAACTCTATCTCGCCTACAAATCATCCATGATCCCAGAACAACCCGCACTCGATATGATCAAAGAGACCAAAGAAATCTCAAGCATGCTACAAGGACTGATCCGCTCGATTCAAGGGGCTTGAAACTGACAACTTGAAACTGAAAACTACTATTCTACCATGAATCCTTGGTTACTATTTATCCTACCTTTAGCCTCAGCTGCGATTATCCAGCTAGGTTTGAAAAGACACGCATTCTTTTCATCCATCCTTTCTACAGCTTCTGTAGTGGCCACATTTGTTGTCACTCTGATGCTCTTCAACTACAAAGCACCTGAAGGTGTCCTCCCCTACGACTGGATCACAGTTGGCGATTTCAAACTGCAGATCGGCATCCAGCTCGACCAACTGTCCAAAGGCATGATGGTTGTGGTTACCGGCATCGGCATGCTGGTTCACATCTTCTCGCTCGGTTACATGAAGGACGACGCTGCCAAAGCACGCTTCTTTGGCAACCTGTCCATGTTCATGTTCTCCATGACTGGTATCGTACTGGCGACAAACTTCATCATGATGTTTGTTTTCTGGGAGCTTGTTGGTCTGTCATCATACCTTCTCATCGGTCACTGGTACCAGAAAGACTCAGCTGCTGACGCCGCGAAAAAAGCCTTCATCACCAACCGCATTGGTGACTTCCTCTTCATGGCAGGCATCCTGCTCTTCTGGGGAATCTCCGGTACTTTTGTCTTCTCAGAAATGGCCATTCCTGGTGCCGTTTCCAGCTGCCTACTCGGTGTTTCTATCCTCTGCATCTTTGGTGGTGCGATGGGTAAATCAGCTCAGTTCCCGCTGCACGTCTGGCTTCCAGACGCTATGGAAGGCCCTACTCCAGTTTCCGCACTCATCCACGCCGCTACCATGGTAGCCGCCGGTGTTTACATGCTCGTTCGCTTCCAGCTCTCACTCGGTGCTGACCTCAGCGCCAACTTCGCTTGGGAAGTCATCAGCTGGATCGGTGGCATCACTGCCCTGCTCGCTGCGCTCATGGCTACTCAGCAAGACGACATCAAAAAGGTGCTCGCTTACTCCACACTTTCTCAGCTCGGCTACATGGTCATGGCTGTTGGTCTTCTCGCAGGAGAAGCCGCAATGTTCCACCTCTACACTCACGCATGGTTCAAGGGACTTCTCTTCCTCGGATCTGGTGCCATCATCTACGCATGCCACCACGAGCAAGATGCTTGGAAAATGGGCGGTCTGTTCAAGAAGATGCCAATCACCAGCACCACCTTCATCATCGGTACGCTGGCTCTCATCGCCTTCCCGCTCACTTCAGGTTTCTACTCTAAGGAAATGATCCTCGAAGCAGCTCTTCACCACAGCCATCCTACATTCTTCTGGATCGCAGCTGGTGTAGCCGCTCTGACTACTTTCTACATGCTCCGCCTCGTCTTCATCGTATTCTTCGGTAAAGCACGCGCTCACGGTGCAGAAGAAGCCAAAGAAGTTGGCCCAATCATGTGGGTACCACTTGCCCTGCTCGCCATTCCAGCACTCGTAGCTGGTTCCCTCGGCGCCAAGCAGCTGGTTCCTCACCCAGGATTTGCTGAAGTAGCACCACACATTGCCCCACACGCTGGTCTGGCACTGTATGCATCTATCGGCTCACTGATCATTGGCTCAGTCCTCGCCTACGTATTCTACTGGGGCAAAGACAGCGAAACGATCAACAACCCGCTGTTTAAGGTATTCCGCAACAAGTTCTACATCGATGAAATCTACGCCAGCATCGTCAAGTGGACACAAGATCTGCTTGCTGCCATCGCTCAGTTCGTCGACGAATTTGTCATCGGCAGCCTCTGTGTAGGTGGTCTCGCCCGCAGCGCTACTGGCCTCGGCAATATCTTCCGCAAGAAATTCCAGTCCGGCGACCTGCAGCGCTACGCCTTCCTCATGGGAATTGGCTCAGCTCTGGTCATCTACTTCACCGTATTCTTCTAAGCTCCTTATTTTACTAACTCAACTCGACGAACCAAGATGTTACTCGCACTCGTTCTCATCCCACTCATTGCCGCGGTCGCCATTTTTTTCTTTGGTGTACCAGCCCGCATGAGCGCCATCGTGGCAGCTGCCCTAAACTTGGCCATTGCCTTGTTTGCAGCCAGCTCACCAGATACTGTAAAAATCAGCTTACAAGTTCTCGCTGACCCAAATATTAACCTGAACCTTGCCCTCTACGACGGCATGAGCACCGTCATGATGATGCTCACCGCCATCGTGACTCTCGCCGCTGTTTTCTCTGGCACCTGCCCAGACGGTCGCGAAAAACTCTGGTTCAGCAGCTCACTGCTCATCGCAGCTGGCGCTATGGGTGCCTTCCTCTCCACGGATATTTTCTTCTTCTACGCCTTCCACGAGCTCGCGCTGATTCCTACCTTCCTGATGATTGGTATTCTCGGCCGCGGCGACCGTAAGGCCACGGCTTGGAAAATTACCATCTACCTTGGCCTCGGCTCCATCGTCCTGCTCGCAGGTCTGCTGCTTGCCGTTAACCAAATCGGTAGCTTCGCCTTCGAAGATCTCAAGGCGGCTGGCGAACACCAAAATGCCATCGCACTGCTTCTGCTGGTCGGCTTCGGTACGCTGGTTTCCCTGTTCCCATTCCACTCATGGGCCGCACCTGCCTACGCAAGTGCCCCAGCACCTATCGCCATGCTTCACGCTGGTGTGCTGAAGAAATTCGGCCTCTACGGTCTGCTTCGCGTCGCTATGGTTGTCTGCCCTGACGGCCTCAACCACTGGCTCACACTGCTCGTTTGGGCACTGCTCGCCAACATCATCTGGGTAGGTCTAGTGACCATTTCTCAGAAGCGCCTCGATACCATGCTCGGTAATTCATCCGTGATGCACATGGGCTACATCTTCCTCGCCATCGCCGCTCTCATTGCCAATGGCGAAAACCACATCGCACTGCCAGCTGCCGTTCTGCTCATGTTTGCTCACGGTATCTCCATTGCCATGTCATTCAACTTGGTGGATCGCATCGAAAACCGCACCGGCACACTGGAAATTTCCCAGCTCGGTGGTCTGGCTAAAACCATGCCATCACTCGCCTTCTTATTCGGTCTTGTTGCCATGGCCTCTATCGGCCTGCCTGGCCTCGCCAACTTCGCTGGTGAAGTCATGGTCTTCATCGCTGGCTTCTACGGCTGGAGCTGGGATTGCTGCGGCGGCCAGCTGGGTATCATCCAGATTGCCACCATCATCTCACTCTGGGGTGTGGTCATCTCCGCAGTCTACATGCTGCGCGGCTACCGCAATACTTTCCAAGGCCCACTGGTGAAAACCACCGAAAATGCCACTCGCCTCACGCTGATCGAAAAAGCTCCAGCTATCTTCCTAGCTGCCGTGCTCTTAATCGTCGGTCTGTACCCCAACATCATCCTTCAGTTGCTTAAGTAATCTGAGAATTTCCAAGAAAATCCACGTTTAGATCCATGCAATCTTATCATCTAGAATTCATCACTGTTGGGTTAGGCTTCTTCCTCCTGATGTTTGAAGCCTTCACCAATGGCAAAAAATCTCAGCTGGGGCTCTACGCCGCGGCCGGACTTGCCGTGATTCTGGCCCTACTCGCCTTTGCTGTTCCAGCTCCAGGCTCCAGCGGTCAATCCATCCCAGCGTGGCTGGAAAACTTCTACCAGTACGATGCTCAAGCGCGTTTCTACAAGATCATCGCGCTGCTTACCACCATCGCCGTTTTGCTCATGTCTGTCGACTACAGCAAAGTGCTCAACCGCTTCTCTAGCGAGAAAAAGAACGATGAAAATACTGGCGAGTTCTACTGCCTGCCAATCATCGCTTGTGCCGGCCTCATGTGGATGGCTTCAGCTAAGAGCCTGGTTTCCATGTTTGTAGCTCTCGAGCTAGTCACCATCACATTCTACGTGCTGGTTACTTACATGCGCCGCAACGTTGGCTCACTCGAAGCTGGTGTGAAATACCTCATCCTCGGCGCACTTAGCACCGGATTCCTCGTTTACGGTATCGCTTGGATCTACGGCAGCACTCGCACCATGGATCTCTCAGTGATGGCTGAATTCCTCAACTCACACAGCGAACTCATCAGCCAGCCAGCGCTACTCTTCGGTCTTGCGCTCATGCTCATCGCCCTCGGCTTCAAAGTCGGCGCGGCTCCAATGCAGCTGTGGATTCCTGACGTTTACCAAGGTGCACCAACACCTATCACCGCCTTCCTTTCAGTCGCTTCCAAAGCAGCTGGATTCTGCGTCCTCATGCGTGTTTTCTCACCATTCATGGAAGTAGCTGGAATCAGTGATAAATTGCAAATTGCCCTGCTCATCATCGCTGGCGCGACTCTCCTCTACGGTAACCTCGCCGCCATCTCACAGAGCAACTTCAAGCGCCTGCTCGCTTATTCATCCATCGCTCACGCTGGTTTCCTCATCCTCGGATTTGCTTACGGCGACCAAAATGCAGTCAGCTTCTACCTCGGTACCTACCTGCTCATGACACTAGGAGCATTCTTCATCCTTTCCATCGTCGGCCAGCAAGCTGAATCCGACCAGCTTAGCGCATTCGACGGCCTCGGTAAAAAGAACCCAGTACTGGCCATGTCAATGACCATCATTGCTGCAGCACTCGCTGGTGTACCACTCACCGCTGGTTTCTACGGCAAATTTTTCGTCTTTATGGCAGCTCTTAAAAATGGCGCAAACTGGCCGATCCTCGTCATCGCCTTTGCTTCTGTAGCCGCTGGTTTCTACTACTACTTCAAGGTCCTGCGCAACATGTACTGGAACGCACCAGCCAACGATACAGCTATCGTGGTGCCTACCATCACTAAAGTTTGCCTCATCGTGCTGACCCTCGCCATCCTCATCGTTGGCGTCTACCCTCAGCCACTGCAGTGCCTCATCGGCGGCTAATCCAGCCACCAATAAATAGCTAATCTCAAAATGCCGATCTCATCCAGAGATCGGCATTTTTGTGCCCACAAAAAAACCAGCCAACAACACAAGCTCAGCCGAAGGCTTTCGGACTGTGGCGATCCTTCGCCGCCTTCAATCCAGCTTCCGCATCATATTTCTAACCAGCAAGAAATAGATAACGACCTCCCAATCACCTACCAGTCCCAGCCACACCAAAACCCACAGACATCGCCAGCTAGCTCCAATCTCACCCAGAGATCAGCATTTTTGTGGCCACAAAAAACCAGCCAACAACACAAGCTCAGCCGAAGGCTTTCGGACTGCGGCGATCCTTCGCCGCTTTCACCCCAGCTTCCGCATCACCTCACTCACCAGCACCAAATAAACAACGACACCCAAATCATCAGCCAGTCCTAGCAAAACAACAACCCACAATCTCAGCCAGATAGCTCCAATCTCACCCAGAGATCAGCATTTTTGAGCCCACAAAAAACCAACCAACAACACAAGCTCAGCCGAAGGCTTTCGGACTGCGGCGATCCTTCGCCGCTTTCGATCAAGCTTCCGCATCACCTCACTCACCAGCACCAAATAAACAACGGTGCCCAAATCATCAACCAGCCCTATCCATACAACAACCCACAATCACAGCCAGCTAGCTCCAATCTCACCCAGAGATCAGCATTTTTATGCCCACAAAAAAAACCAACCAACAACACAAGATCAGCCGAAGGCTTTCGGACTGCGGCGATCCTTCGCCGCTTTCAATCCACCCAACGCACCAAAACTAACCCTCGCGCTCAAATACCCCCAAACGGGCCGAAGACCCATAAGAACAAAGCCTAGGGCTTCAGCCCTAGGATCCCCCACCACTGATCAAGCCTGCTGAAAGTAGGCCAGATAAGCCAAAGCCGTAATGATTAACCCAATGCCAAGCTCGCGCTCAGCATCCAAAAAAATATATCAGCGGTATACCACAGGCGAAT
The DNA here is from genome assembly GCF_016595495.1 of Persicirhabdus sediminis. Classification (GTDB taxonomy): domain Bacteria; phylum Verrucomicrobiota; class Verrucomicrobiia; order Verrucomicrobiales; family Akkermansiaceae; genus Persicirhabdus; species Persicirhabdus sediminis. The sequence continues at coordinate 5,777 of NZ_JAENIM010000012.1, read as the reverse complement.
GACAGCTCCGCAGGGCATTACCCACCTAACTACCGGTCGAGGAATTTCCATTCCTCATGAGTGAAGAGGAACGGGGCCAAATGCGATGGTAGAACGTCAAACGATTGCCCCGACATCGGGTTAAATATCGTGCGACCCACACAATCAACACAACAAACTCATTATAAGAATCACGAAACCACCCCAACATAAATTACCTATCCCTATATAAACCAATCTCAAATTAGATCTTTAAATATTCTATCCCATTGACACTAAGCTCTTCTACCGCCTCAAAGCTAATATTCGTAAAAGAAGAATTCTCAATTAATACCTTTAGCTCATTAGAAACGTAAAATATATGACAAGCCTCCTCTACTGAAAAAAAATGAAAATCTTCTGAAATTAGTGATTTTTTATATAATCTATTCCACACGCTATATCTTCTTCGCCTACCCTTATCAGGATTTCCACACCTCTTACATACCTCTTTATGCTCGGGCTTAAGCTCATCTGGCAGAGGCGTAAATCTATTTGTAAAAAGTAACTTATATCCGGAACTTAAAGGATATGCAGAGATGTCCTGAGCGCAAAAGGAGTCAAACAATTCCACCACGCGATCTGACACAATAATGTAATCTTCGTAGCCAACACTGAAATCACTTTTGTCATAGGGCACCTGGTAATGAAAAGGCAAAAAGCTAACACCCGGCATTACATGCTCTTCTTGCAGATGAGGAGCTTCCACTGATAACAATCTCTTTCTTAGGCTCATAAATAATTCTACTGGAACCATTTTATCTATGCCTTTCATTAATTCAGCCTGCCCCATCGCACCTAATTCATGACGAACTGTTTTACCCACGCCCCAGCCATTACAGCACATAACGAAAGGCATCCTATATGGTATCTCAAGTGTACCATGAGCCATATCAATCAACCTATCGGATGCTAGAGGTAATTCACTTAATTTCCAAAAACGTGTATTCATAACGATGTGATTAAAATTGCCCACCAATGGAGTGCCCACACACCCAAAACAATCAACCTCAATTCTGATAGGTTATAACAAAAGGATTAGGTGCCAAATCTGCATGTTGCTTAGTCAACACATGATTAACCCCTGCTATCGTCAATTTCAAGACCTCTTCCCCGTCACTCTTCTCTTCTCTTTTGATGATAAAGCCCGCCGTCGCAGCCCCCCAATCATTAACGTGAAGGTTATTATTCGACAATATTTCAAAATCACTAATTAAAACATCCACGTCAAAGGGAGGCATGTCGTATTGCCTCCATAGCTGGCACCGTTGTTGCTGCCAATTTATCTGTACAGCAACCGAATCAGTATAAACTCCTTCTGAGTTATTCCATAGCTCTCCTTTTGCTCTATCAAATAGGTACTCATTATAAAAGTCTGACTGCTGCGCATTAGCTTTATCAACTTGCTGCAAACTCTCAGATGACTTATCACACCCTAGAACAGTCAAAAATACGGTTCCGCCTATAATTACAGATTTACCTAAAGTCAGCATGTCCATTCCTTCTTGGTTTAGCGCCATCCGAGAACACAAATAGTCTAAATGATTTACCAGGCTATAGCTTAGCTACACCCGCTGCAGCTAACCAAGCCCCATACATAGATCATCCCCAAAGTCGTGGCGAGTCACCTTATATAATAAGACAAGTCTAGCATCAGACTAGCAGGTCAAGCAACCTCTAATCGAATCTATTTGTTAGCTTTCATCACCGGATTGGGGCCTCTGATCTGAATTTAACATTCCAGCTGGCTGTTTTTCAGCCACAGATCATCAATGTTTTACGAATTGGGCCTAATTAGCTGAATTCAAGGCCATTTCAGCCAACACCTAACTGGTTTCACTTTCAACAAAAACACAGCTCATACATGGCGACTAGCATCTAGTACACCTCCTCCCCCCTAGCTAACAAATTTGCTACATGCCGAGATCCAGCATGGAGGTAAATAAAAAAGCCCCACTCCATGCATGATGAAGTCAGGCTTGATAGATGTACTGTGATTTAATAACCTGATTTAGCAAGCTCTGATCAGACCCTAACTCGTCGCATTGCTACCCCTATCTTCCGGAGGGGGAAGTCCCACTCCTCATAAGAGAAGTGGAACGCAGTCAAATGCAATGGTAAACCGCCGGACGATGTTTTCGATAGAGAGATATATATCTCGCTGTAGCCAAAATCTCTACAGATAACTTAGGTTGAGCTATTTGAAAAATTATTTATCTAAAACTATCTATCTAGTGATTTGTATCCATACATTTGTAATGGTATATTTTTGCACTCAGAGCCAGCATTCAATATTTTCTTAAGCTCTTTTATTTCACTATTTTGCTTTGCTAGCACCCTTCTGTTAATCATGGCATTAACCCATGTTAACCCAACTATCGCAGGCATAGCCCCCCCACCGGGACTACTACAACTTCTCATAGTGTATGCTATACAAAGTGCAATAATGAGCAGATTCACCACGTCCAATATTCGAAAACGGCACAATTCATCGAACTCGTCATCAGCATATGGGTTAAACCATTTTTTTAAGTCGCCTCTTTTCATTGGTAAATATTTAAACCTAAAATTGCATACACGATTTTCTTTCAATAGAGTAAATTTCACGGTGTCATCCGCCATGCTTCGATTTACGAATATAAATTCGAAACCCATTGCTAGTTCCTCTATCAATGGCAGTCCTGTATATTACAAAACAGGTTTTTAATCATGCATTCAAATATCACAACCTCTAATCACAGCATTTTGTTAGCCTCAGTAACTGGGATTTGATAGTAAATGCAGAATTCTAAAATCTGCAGACTGGATTTTTGGAGCAGTAGGTACTTACCCGCACTAACAAACCTAACTAAAAACCATTACCGAAATCTGAGATGCTTTCCAGCTGGCTATACCTCCAACAAAAACAAATCTCATACATGACCTCGCCCATCTAATACACCTCCTCGCCACTAGCTAACAAATTTGCTAGATGCCGAGATCCAGCATGAAGGTAAAAAAAACCACTCCATCCATGATGAAGTGAGGCTTGTCAGATGAACTGTGGTTTATTGGCTTGCGACAGCTAGCTCTGATCAGAACCTAACTCGTCGGCATTGCTACCACCCAATTTCCGGAAGGAAAAGTCCCTCTCCTCATATGAGAAGTGGAACGGAGTCAAATGCAAAGGTAAACCGCCGAGCGATGTTTTCGATAAGGAGAGAGATACCCAACTGTAGCCATAATCTCAACAGGTAATTCAAGCTGAGCTATTTGCAAAAATTATTCACCACAGTTTGTATGTCTAGTGATATGATATGGTCAAAAATTCCTTTCTCAAATTACCTGTCTGGTAATTTCCACTATCCCTTTCTTTAAATCCTTCACATGCGTGCTAGGTCTAATTATTTAATACAACTCACCAAATACATTCTGCAAATAAGCTGTTAACCGGCCTTTCTCAGATTCCTTCTTTTTCGAAAGATGCCAAGGCGACCTAACACACCATGTGTAGTTACCGACTCTATCCACCCGTTCAATAATTAACACAGACTCGTTCCGCTTATATATACTAGGCTCTTCATCTTTTGATTTGATTGGAAATGGCTCATTTAACAGTGGATAAACAGCTTTTTCTACAGCTAACCTAAGTAATTTATCATCCTTCGATATTTTAGGAGCCTCATCAACTCTTTGAATAATGATTCTTTTACCTTCAAAAACTCCATTATTATTTTGCCGTATCTCATATAAAATACTTCCCCAGCCCCCCAAATACCAAATTCGTATTATTTCCTGTTGCTGACCTTTAGCTATAAATATATCAGAAGAGTCCTCGCCTAATAGCTTCTCAACCTCTGTATTTACTCGTTCAGCTCCACAAACTTTAGTCATTTCTAATAAAATTTGAAACCTAGGATTCAGCTCTCCCGCGTCAACTGGCATAACAAAACAACCTAGAACTAGGCTAACTATAGTAACAATTAATGCATTCATATAAATAATTTATTATTAGAAACTAGGGTAGGATATCACAATACAATTTTAGAATTGAGCTAGCTAGAATGACAACCTCTAATCACAGCATCTCTCTGAATGTCTGTCTGGTTATTTGATATGTTATGTTTTCTGTTCTTTTCTTTACGCCATATACCATAGAGATAAGTATACTGGATACATTTAGATATGACATAAACACAAATCACTGCTTGAGCGCTGTAATGATCCAACAAATCGAATATTTCAATAGATAGAACTGGCACTACAAATCCAAATAAAACCTCTGAGAGGGCAAATTTATTTTTAAACTTAATCACAGTCATCACTACATTTCATATTACATTCGAGGGTAAGATAGCCCACTATAATTGCATCAGTTTGTCTGTCTAGTAATTCGCTTCGCTATCACTATCTATTGTAACATATATACCTTTCTTATTCAGTTTCGATCTCGACACGCGAACAAGTTCTCCATCATATGCAGTTACTGCTAACAGTCTCATTCTAGGGGAGATTTGCCATAGATGATGAACTGTAATTTTCTTCTCTGGATCTCTAGGTATCGTAGGTATCTTAACAACGTCAGTATAAAGCGGAACACCAAAGTTCTTAACCAGATGCGCTAAGGAAGGATACGCTTCGATATAGTCCATTTCCTGAGATTTTGCACAATATGTTTCTGGTGATGATATCGGTTTTGTGTTGTTTTTGTTCCCCCCTAAATTGGCACTCTCCTGAGGTGCGGTAGATCGTTGATCCATACAGGAAGAAAATATCAATGTAAACAATATCGAATTAAGCACTATTATTCTGGGCATGCTAGCACGGCTGTTGGTGTTGCTTTTGGAGGTTCTGCTACTTTGTAGCCCGCATTTCCTCTACTTTTGGACACATTGTTGTTTTCTCTTTTAATATATGTCAAGGCATCCATATCTCGGTTTCTCCTAAGCCGAGGCAAGTATGCTTCGAGTATTTTCTCAGCTGCTCCTGGAGCCTTATTACAACATATCACAAAACAGGTTTAACATTTGACTAGCAGGAAACGCAATATCCAATCGCATCATTTTGTTAGCCGAAATCACCGAATTTTGGCCTCTGCTCTGAATTTGACATTCCAGCTGGCTAGATTTCTGACCATTGATCTTCAGTGCTTAAGGAAATTGGCAAAACTAGCCAATTGAAGTCCGTTCATATCACAAGACAGGTTTATCAATAAACTAGCGGCTCATACAAGATTTAATCGCATCTATTTGTTAGCCAAAATTACTGGATTTAGATAGCAATTCAAAATTTAACATTCCAGCTGGCTGGATTACTGCCCAACTGCGCTTCAATGCGTTACTAAATTAGCTCGCTGAGCTCATTCCAGTCTTTTCTAGCTGGTTTCAGTTCCAACAAAAACACAGTTCTCCAGCGACAGGCTGATAGAACTGCTTTTCTTAATGTCAATTTGTTCGGTCAGTCGGATTTATCAAATGACGCCTGAAAATTCCGGCTATCTAGCTCACTCCAGCTCGTTTGGCGGTGGTGGTTCCAGCTGGAAATCGCGCATGGCACAGACCTCTTTGGGCGATTCGCTCCACGGCTCCCGTTTCACCTCTCAAACAACATGATGTCAGTCTCATTATTTCACATTAGACTGCTCAAGGACAAATAGACTAATTGCTTCCGAGCGACCGTCTATTTGGGACTGACTGAAACTTTGTGTTTTTGGTCTAACTCTAATCATTGATTCTTTGAATCAGTGATAAAAAATTCTTACTCGATGGAGGACGGAGTTC
>NZ_JAENIM010000011.1 GCF_016595495.1 Persicirhabdus sediminis | reverse complement strand
GATAGAGCGAGTAAAAAGTGGACCATGCCAATCCAAAACTGGGGACCAGTACTGGCTCACTTTTCCATTGAGTTAGGTAAGAGAATGCCAGACTTAAGCCGCATCAACTTCTGATGCCTCATCACATCGAATGGTGAACGCAGCTCCAGAGAAAATCAGCATAACTCCGCATTGGGCAAGCCAATGCTGCGGCCTGCGGCACTTATATGATTTTGCTCTGGAACTCCGTCCTCCATCGAGTAAGAATTTTTTATCACTGATTCAAAGAATCAATGATTAGAGTTAGACCAAAAACACAAAGTTTCAGTCAGTCCCGAGCCAAAGCAGAAGAATAACTGGTCGAACAAATCGCAGCACCCAACCGCTTCCCCGCCGAATTAATGACCATTATGACAATTTTAATCTCAACCCACAAACCTAGCGCGCTGAGTGGTCATCGGTTGGTGTGCTAGACGTTCTGCTAAATAACCCATGTCTAAAACCCTACTCTACATAATCAAAGTTCTTGTCTCTATCGGCATAGCCTTCGCAGCTTTCTCAATATTCAAAAAACTGCTTGATCTGTTTATAACCACTGAAAGCCAAACGACGATAGACGCAATTTATATGATCGCATTCACTCTACTATATACAGCAATTAAGGAAGTTATTGAAGAGCTTATGGAGCCCCTTTTAAAGCTTCGTAAAGCAAACTGATATAAAGCTGCTAGTAGAGCTACTCACTAATCCCAACAAATTAACTTTGCAGAACAAGCCGCAGCACCCAACCGCTTCCTCTCCGAATTAATGACCTTTATGACAATTTCAATCCCAACCCAAGAACGTAGCGCGCTGAGCGGTCAGCGGTTGGTGTGCTAGACGTT
>NZ_JAENIM010000010.1 GCF_016595495.1 Persicirhabdus sediminis | reverse complement strand
GAACGTAAAGCTCAACCGCCGCTGAAGCAACCATCGAACATCTTAAAATCTTCCTTCCTGTAAAACCTAAGCAAAGTCGAGCGCGGTTAGCGGTCGGATGCAGCGACTTGTTCGGCCACATTCTTACCACGCAGCTGCATCGAAATATACGTAGCCATCTTCCCATCCGACTAATATTCGATATCCCGGCTCGTAATGAAAATACATCGGAGGATTCTCAGGCGCAAACCAGCTAGCAGCCCCAGTCCATGAAAAATAATCGCTGCCAGCCCCGCCAGCTTCTTTACGCGTTGCACCAACTCGTCGCGCATACTCAGCGACTTCGCTCTCAGGAATACGGGCTTTAACCACGCGTACAAAGTCTCCGGTGAAGCCAACATCTTCGTAATGCTCCTGAATATCAGTAGCGCCCTCTGGCAAATTACGAACAGCTTTCGAAGGAAGAAATGTATCTAAGACGACTACAATCAATATAGCTACACAGATGATTCCGAGTATCCAAAAGCATCCTCGTGATGGCTTCTTCATAATTATTGCCGAACGTCAACGGCCTGCCGCCCGCTACTGGGAGCGCCCCTCCGAATCTGGTTTAGGTTTTAAATTGTCCTCCAGCTTCGACTCCGGAGCGGTAGCGGGTTGGTCAGCGCCGACTTGTTCTACATTGTTTGGTATCCAATCACCGCGTCTCCACTCACCATTCTCCCGCTCTACCTTCACAACGGTCACCTTAGTAGGAGTGACATCAAGATAAACACGATGCCGCAGTGGATCGTTTCCGGTGAATGAAGGAAGTGGGGAGCGGAAAATACTATAGATCAGATGCCCTTCTTCATTCCACCCAACGACTTCATCTCTTCCACGGGGACGCAGATGCTTAACATCTGGGGAAGGAAATCCAGTCAGCTTCTTGTAATCTGTTGGGAGTGATGGTGCCGATACAAACTTGCCCTTCTTGTTGAGAACGTAGACCACGCACGATGAGTAAAATCTGTCGTCTACGGTGATACCAAATGCCTTCCCGTCAGGTCGCCAGTCCACACGCACATGCTTCCGAAGTGGGCGCTCATCATCGCCCGGCGAACCAAAATATGCGACGGAAGCTAACACCTCCCCTGAGCCCTTTCGAGTGATCTCGATTTGAGGGAAGCTGTCGCCCTTCCATCCAGGCGATATCTTCGGGTCTCGATCAATATCCATCACAACGTGGATCTTCCCATCTGGCGAACGCGAATCAGGCACCTCTGGAACATCAGCGTGCGCAATGCCAGCAAAGATTAGTACAGTTAGGATAGCGCGTTTCATTTTTTGTAGAACGTTACTCATGACCCGCTTGGGAATCAGGCTTTGACCTAATCGACGGGCGTTGTCCAAGTAGGGTCCATGAGCTGGTTATGCATTTCTATTTTTTAGATTCTGATCAAACAGAACACTATTTTTAGGATGCTCCATAATCCACCACATATCCTCTCTATATAATACAGCGAGATCTAGGTCTGGAAAAATAATGATATTACTGTCATCAGACGGGTAACAGAAATCGTCCCAATGATCTAAAAATATACCCCAGTTTGATGCAACACAAACTTCTGAATGCCAGAAGAAATAGATCTTTAAACTACGGTCACAAGAAATCCGTTGATGGAGCTCTTTGATTACCTCTGCCACATTATCATCTGCAAATGATTGAAAAGAAAAATCAGGTAAATCTATATGATTGCCGATAATTAATTTACACAAGTGATTCGAGGTACAAGTAGAGTTAGAGTAAACGTGTTGCTCCCACAGACCTTTGGATCGCTCTATCTCTAATGGCTGAAAGTGGAGAAACTCCTCTGCAGTCAGCTGCGTATACTTCTCCGCATCAGAAAACCTCCAAATTAGCTCAAAAGACTCTAAGGCATCGATATTCGGTATCATTTATATTCCTGCATAACGTCAAAGCTCACAGAATCCCTGACCGGGAGCGAGCGTTGATTCTAGGGTTGAGGTTTGAATGGTCATGAGAAATTCGACTCGGAGCGGGTCAGGGGTTCTGTGCAGCGACTTGTTATGCCTTGGGTTTTCTCGGTGCGAAGTCACTCTTGTGGTCGATGACCAATCGATGAGCAGACACCTGCATCTCTTTGTCGATTCAGACGAAGGTTCCCCACTTCGATTCAAGTTCCCGCAGAGCATCATCCAAAGACTCCCGATCACTCTCCGACAACTCGGCATAGGGCTCCTCGTGGTCTGGAATCAGGTTCCTGTATCCGAATCGATCCAAAATGGCGAGGCACTCCGAAACTGCTTCGGCAGCTTTGGTCGCTCCGCATCGTTCGAGGCTGGGTAACACCTGGAAAAGCACTGAGTGATGTCCCTCTATTATCATGTCGAAGAATCCGTTCCGCCAACCGCACGACAAGCGCCCGACAAATCTTGGAACCTCCTCGCAGGGAAGAAGTCTCTGATCGGGCATGCCTAGCGAATCAGAAAAGTACGACAGGACCTCGTAGTGTTCGCGATCTCGCAGAACTTCATCGATGTCGTATGAGATTGGATTCCGGTCGAAATCAGTAAGTTCCTTCGAACTCTCTTCCTTCGATTCGATCTTCTCGCAGTCTTCGCAGAGGATAGAAAGACCGCCGATGTCCAAGAACTCAGTCACTCGACCACAGCGGCGGCATTTCTTGTTCGGAGTGTCCGCCAGCAGGCCAGAGATGTCCGATTCTTTTGGCATAACGTCTAGCACACCAACCGCTGACCGCTCAGCGCGCTACGTTCTTGGGTTGGGATTGAAATTGTCATAAAGGTCATTAATTCGGAGAGGAAGCGGTTGGGTGCTGCGGCTTGTTCTGCAAAGTTAATTTGTTGGGATTAGTGAGTAGCTCTACTAGCAGCTTTATATCAGTTTGCTTTACGAAGCTTTAAAAGGGGCTCCATAAGCTCTTCAATAACTTCCTTAATTGCTGTATATAGTAGAGTGAATGCGATCATATAAATTGCGTCTATCGTCGTTTGGCTTTCAGTGGTTATAAACAGATCAAGCAGTTTTTTGAATATTGAGAAAGCTGCGAAGGCTATGCCGATAGAGACAAGAACTTTGATTATGTAGAGTAGGGTTTTAGACATGGGTTATTTAGCAGAACGTC
>NZ_JAENIM010000009.1 GCF_016595495.1 Persicirhabdus sediminis | reverse complement strand
ATTCAAGTTTCAAGTTGTCAGTTTCAAGTAACTAGCAAACTAAAACAAAGAACCCAGCTAACGCTCTTAACCAAAACCAAAAAGCAATCGTAACAAATACTCCAGCCAGCTAAGGCCAATAGAAATCGACTGACCCCAAGCTCAGCATCAAGACCACTTGAAACTGAAAACTTGAAACTAGTCACTCGATTTCTGGTGACCATAGCACGGTGGAACCACCCGGTCCCATTCCGAACCCGGAAGTGAAACATTGTTGCGCCGATGGTAGTGTGGCGATAGGCCATGTGAGAGTAGGTCGTTGCCAGGTTTATATGCCCTTACTAAGTGAAAGCTTAGTAAGGGCTTTTTTGTGCCCCGCTGCGCGGGAGTGATCAGTGGGAAAAAGTGCGCAGTGAGCAGTGAGCAGTGCAGGTAAGGCCTGCGGCCTGAAAGTACGGGCTGCGCCCTAAGGTGCGCTTCGCTACAGGTGGAAGGTTCGCTGCGCTGCAAGTATAAGGTGCGCTCTCAAGCTCGCTGCAAGTACGGCCTGCGGCCTGAAAGTGCGCTTCGCTGTAGGTGCTAGTGTTCCAAGCTTTGTAGCTGGGCGAATGCGTTTAGAGTGCGCGTGCTTTAGCACCGCTTTTAGCTTCTAGCTGGATCGACTTATTCTGCGGTTCTCTTAACCAGTTCTTTGCAGCCAGTTCATTTCAGCCAGTTCATTTCAGCCAGTTCATTTCAGCCAGTTCATTTCAGCCAGTTTTACACTGCCGGCTTTTAGTAGCCAGCTGACGGTTCGTCGGGCGGCTTCTTATTTAGAATTTAGCCACTAGCAGTAAGAGGGATATTTTACGCTAGGGATTTTTATGGCGCAATGAAACGAGCGTGTTAGTTTTTGCTTATATGAAATCTTATCTGTATATTTTCTATCTCTGCATTTGTTCCTTAGCCTGTGCCAATACAGATTCGCGTAGCTGGGCGACTGCTGAAGGGGAGAAGTTTTTTGCCGAGCTGGTTAGTTATAAGGTAGAGACTGGTGAGGTGGTCTTGAAAATCAATGATAAGGAGGACGTGAAATACCACTTTGATGACTTTGGCATTGTTGATAAAGCGTGGCTGGTAGAATGGGGCGAACAGGGAGATTTGATAGACGCTCAGGTTGCTGAGTTAGGTGGTCGATTTGAGCACATCGTAACGGAAGGCCAATATCCAACAGATCTCTTTATTTATTATCCATCCGCGCATGCTAAGTTGGCGGCTGATGATGCTAAGATGCCTGCAGTGATTTTATTTAATGCTGGAGCGAAGGCATTGCGTCATGTGAAACAACACATTCATGCAGCTGAAGAAGCGGGCATTATTTTGATAGGCGCAGGAAGCTTCCGCAATACTGGTGACGATGACAAACGTGAGGCTGAGATGCTTTTGCGTTTTAGAGAGGTTTTCCCGCAGATCGTTGAAGGGGTTGATTTTGATCACGACCGACTATTCATGGGCGGCAACTCAGGCGGCGCATGGCGAGCATTTCATTACAGTGCGTGGGTTGATTGGCCGTGGGCTGGCATTTATTCTAGCGTGGGCTGGCTGGGAGGAACCAAATATCACGATCTGGATTATTGCGATGATATGCGGGTGGCATTGGTGATTGGCAGCAATGATAGCAATCACTGGTTAGAGCGCGATATTGAGGTATTGCAAAAACACAATGCCGAGGTGGTGGTGATTTCGTTTGAAGGTGGCCACCAAGCTTCACCGGAACATATTAAGACAAAGGCTCTCAAATGGTTAGTTGAAGCTGAGGAGTTCGAAGTCGAATGAATCTGAGTTTAAAACTTCAGTAATCTAAAGGTTTTGTAGAACAGCCTAACTCGCTGTGTAGAGTTTCTTCAGTGTGGCGCGAGTATAGCTGATGGTGATAATTGCCATGACGGTATTAATCCCGACCATGCTCCACCAGAAGCCAGTGAGCTCGACCTCTAGCACACTAACGGCGATGTGGAAGACTATTAATGGTAGCACGATCTTGCGCAGGATAGCTTCAACAAAGCCGTACATTGGGCGCTTGAGGGCTTGCAGGCAGCCGATGTAGATGAAGCCGGCGACGTAGGCCCATTGAATAAAAGCGACGATTCGCACGTAGTCTCGGCCTAGCTGAATGACCTCTTGGTCGTCTGTGAAAATGGTGACTAAGTGGGTGGCAAAAACATACAAGAGCACAGAGGCGGTGGTGATGAGAATCATGCCGTAGCGTGTGCACAGTTGGATGCATTCGCGTACTCGTTCATATTTTCCTGCCCCATTATTTTGACCTACGATGGCGACGACGGCTGAGCCAATGCCAATAGCTGGTAGCAAGGCAATTTGCTCGATTCGAGTGCCGACTCCAAAGGCGGCCACAGTCGCCTCGCCGTAGAATTTTAGGTAGTAAGTGGTGACAAAAAATCCAAGAGCAACTGACATCATATTGAAGCTTGTTGGAATCCCTTGGCGTAAGATTTCACCGTAGACACGCAGCCTAGGGCGAATGTTTTGGACTAGATTTCTCGGTAGGTGACCACGTCTAATCACAACAGATAGAAGGTAGATCCCTCCAATGGCCTGGATCAAAATGGTGGCTAGTGAAATGCCAGTGATGCCCATGGCGGGGAGGCCAAAGCCACCGTAAAGGAACCACGGGTCGAGAATGAGGTTCATAAAAAAACCTATCACCAGCACTCGCCCAAAGGTTTTACTATCACCATGAGCTAGCAGGATTGAGTTGCTCATACTGCTGAGGATGAAAAAGATGGAGCCTAGAAAGAGCGGTCTGATATAGGCTAAGGCTAGGTCCAAATAGCTCCCTGTCGCCCCCAAGATGCGAAACAGCGGCTCAGCTGAGAAGATGCCGACAAGCGTAAGTCCAATGGCGCAGAAAAATCCGAGTGAATAAACCTGCTCTGATAGGGCGGCTTCTTGCTTGTGATCCTGAGAGCCAACTGCGTTAGCTATCAGCGCTGAGGCTCCCCTAGCAATGCCTTCGCTGACCGCGATGATGATGAAGAAAACCGGAAATGAGAGCGCCATCGCCGCTAGCGCTTCCGTGGAAATTTTACCCGCGTAAAACGAGTCCACCACGTTATACATCGTATTGAAGAAAAAGCCGATACTCATCGGCAGTGCAATGCGGCGTATGTGTGAGCTTAGTGGGCCCGAGGTCAGTGAAGTGGAAGCCATTAGATGAAGTACTGGGGCCAGCTTAATTTAGCGCCCCCCATGCGACAAGGGCGGAGTTTTCCTGTGGTGGAGGGAGACTATAGGCGAAACGCAAGCTGGGCTCTTTGGCTTCAGAACAAGATAGAGTCGAATCTACTTTCTTGAGCTAGGGTATTTTTCTAACTTGGCTTCTCTTGGTGGCTTAGCTTGTCCATGAATTTATCAAACCGCCTCTGTCTCGTTTCCGGTTTTTTTGCGCTAGTTAGCCCGTGAGCGATGATGTAGCGGTTTGATTTCGTTAGTGTTTGGAAAAATTGTTTTGCGCTAGGCTTATTCTCAAGTGCTGCGATGAAGTCATCGGGTACTTCTATTTCACTAGTCGCGTAGGCATTGTCCCATCTGCCGTCGGCTTTGGCGGCGCGAATATGTATTAATCCGGGCTCGTGCATTTTCCCTTCGTTTATCAAACGCTCTACATGAGAGCGGTTTCTTTTCGACCAACTACTTTTAGCCTTTCTGGGGGTAATTCGCTGCAGGTAGGCTTGCTCGTCGATTGACTTCTTGATGCCATCGATCCAGCCCCAACAAAGCGCTTCAACGACGATGTCGCTCCATGTCACACTAGCAATGCCTGTTTTCACCTTAAAGACTTTGATCCATAGCTCATTTTCACTTTCGTGATTTTGCTCTAACCATAGCGATAAATCGGCGGAAGATTTGAAGCTTATGATTTTATCTGGATCGGGTTCAGGCATGGGGTGATTGATTTGATTAGCAGAGCTTGTTCATGGAAGAAATTTCATGAAGCACTTGGCGCGCATTTCACTACAGTGCATGGGGCGACTGGCCGTGGGCTGGCATTTACTCAACTGTAGGTTAGTTAGGTGGTCATAAATACTACGATCTCGATTATGCCGACGATATGGGGGTGCCTCTGGTGATCGGTAGTGATGACAATGTTTTGTTAGATTGCGACATTGATGGGCTAGAAAAGTACAAGGCTGAGGTCGCTGTCATCTCCTTAGAAGGCGGCAACTAACCACCACCAGAACACGTTCAGACCAAAGCCCTAAAATGGCCCGTCGAAGCTGAAGCAATTGATGAAGAGTGATATTAGTGATTGGAGTTCGATGAAGTATAACAATCAGCTGTGTTTTGTTTTAATATGAATTGGTATATTTCTTGTGTCACGCGTTTAGCTTCCTCTGTTAAATCATCCCATACTTTTGTAGCCTTGATTGCTCTTTCATTAAATTGAGTTTTATTGGAAACTGTATTGCCCGATTTGAAATTTTTTTGAGAGTTTTTCATTGTGAACCCCTTTGATTTAATAATGTCATCAAGGTATTTGCCGATTGGCCGTTTTTGATATGTAGACCACTTAGCTTTGAATGTACAATCACAGCCTGACTTTGCGTATGTGGAGAGTATTCGACCTAGAACAATGTCTGAATGCAAATTTTCTGTTTCTTTGCAATTTAACCTGATGAACCTCTCTTCAAGTTTATTACTGAGAGAGTCTAGTCTTTCGGCTTTTGCCCCCTTAGTAGCATTATCATCATCAGCTATAAGCATGACTGTGCCGCATAGCCTTTCAACGTTGATTGGATTTTTATCTAAATCCAACCAGGACCAATGTGTAATGTTTGCTCCTCCGTATTCTACAAACGAATAATGTTTGCCTTCGTATAGAGCAACAGGTTTAGTTGTTTTAGATAAGTGGTTATGATAGAGTGATAAATAGTGTTGAAATAAGTGTCTATCAGTTACCCCTTCAACCCAGATTGTACAGTTAGAAAGAAATAGAGATGAATTGATGACGCCTAGGTCTGCTAGCACGGATTTGTTGCCATCTGCTAAAGGAGTGATCTGAGTATAAGCCCTCACTGATGAATCATCGTGAGTGTAGTTTTTATTAATTTTATATAGAGATATATCTTCTTCATCAAACAAGGACTCAAGGAAATGATTTGAATGGGTGGTTAAAAAGAATTGAGCGTTTGGAATATCCATTAGAGCTTTAATCAGTTGTCTTTGTAGACCTGGGTGCAAGTTGAGTTCAGGCTCTTCTATGCCGATAAAATAGAAGTCAGATTGATGTAGCTGGGTCAATAGTGGATAGAGGATTGCTATCATTGCTTGGATTCCATCTCCTAGCATATGAATAGGCATATCTTCACCTTTTCCGATTTTTACATGTAATACACCTTTGAGTGAGGCTCTTGGGGTTAGTTCCACTTCGGCCCCTTCAAAAAAATGCTGGCTGAGAAATTCTTCAAATTTTCGAGCTTTTAAGCGCTCGTGATGGGAACCCAAAAGCAAGCGACGGATATCATAATAGATGTTTAAACCTGTGTAGATAGATATGTCTGAGGATTTTAATTCCCGGTAATCTCGTAAAGTTGTATTTTTGTAAAAATCTAATAAATTTTCAAGGTCACGTTCATTAGCCTCTCCAAATAATGAATTCACTCGATTACTTAATGGAATACTTACTTGTTCATCTTTCATAGTTAGTCCAAGAGCTGTATTCAAGTCACTTGCATTCATTAATGGCCTCAGGCCTCTTAGGAGAGGTATGTAGACGTATTTTATGTTATTAATGTCACTAATTTGATTTGATTGTATATGACTGGATAAAGATTGCGTGCATGATCTTCCCTCGTTTATGAAGCGGTTGATTTCATTCTCAGGCAGAGACTGACCACCTAAACAAAGTTTATTGATGAATTGTTGGTATAAATAATCAGCTAAAAAGTGATCTTTAAGTGTTGATCCTGTTATAGACGACTGAGCGCAATAATTTAGCCAAGCATCTTCAGGGGCATTTCCATTTTGAGTGTCGTTTTCTTTATGCAACCACGAGCTAAATTTATTAGCTGATTGATTGTTAGGTTCGATGTATTGGGAGAAAGCAGTGTTGATAATAGAGAGTTCGCGTTGAGTGAGATCAACTTTCTGAAAATGCTTAAATTTTCCCTGTAAAACTCGTCGAAGTAGACGGCTTTTCCCTGAATTGTTTGGACCAACGAGTATGTTGATTTTTGAAAGGTTAGGTACACAGACAGGTGTTTTGTTGGTTTTTTTGTCTGGGGGAATATATTCGTTTGCTGTGTCCTGGTCGAAGATGAGATGTTTTATCTGACGGGATTTTATGGTTTCGGTGGTCATATCTAATGCTTGTTTTTGTATATTTAGATTCAACACGGCTAACCACTTTGTATAGCATTTATTAAAGCTAATTTGATAGGGATCCTTATGAATCTATTGTTGCGATTTTTTCTAAAAAACCCTTGCAGCTGGCGGTTTGCAGCTTAGATTTTGGCCAGCGAAATAGCTGAAATTATGTCAAAAGAAACACAATCATTCCAAGCTGAAGTACGTCAGTTGCTCGACATCGTGATTCACTCGATTTACACGGACAAAGAGATCTTTGTACGTGAGTTGGTATCGAATGCATCGGATGCGCTTGAGAAACTGCGTTTGCTGCAGCTGAAGGATAACAACATCTATCAGGCTGATCTGCCATTGGAGATCAATATCACAACCGATGAGGAGAATAATACGCTAACGATTGCTGATCATGGTATTGGCATGACTCACGCTGAGCTGGTGCAGAACCTGGGCACGATTGCACATTCTGGCACTAAGGCATTTCTTGAGCAGATCAAAGAACAGGGCGAGAACAACGCCGACGTGATTGGTAAGTTTGGTGTTGGTTTTTACAGCTCATTCATGGCTGCTAGTGAAGTGGAAGTTTTCACTCGTTCATCAGATCCAGCTGCGGATGGTCACGTATGGACCAGTGATGGTGCTAGCGGTTATAGCATCGACGATGCGGCTGACGCTGAGCGTGGCTCTAAGATGGTGCTCAAGCTGAAGGAAGGCATGGAGGAGTTTGCCAAGGCTGACCGCATCAAAGCGATCCTTGAAAAATATTCTAACTTCGTCTCATTCCCAATCAACCTGAATGGCGAGCGCGTCAACACAGTGGAGGCGATCTGGCTGAAGTCTAAGAAAGACGTCACCGAAGAGCAGTACGAAGAATTCTATAAATTTGTAGCGCACGCGTGGGACAAACCACGTGGCACCATGCACTTCTCAGCTGACGCGCCACTTTCTATCCACGCGCTGTTATTTATTCCTGAGGAAAACCAAGAGCAGTTTGGCATGGGGCAGATGGAAGCTGGTGTTTCTCTCTACTGCCGCAAGGTGCTGATTGATTCTAAGCCGGAGAAATTGCTGCCAGATTGGCTGCGATTCCTACGTGGTGTGATCGACAGCGAAGACCTGCCGCTGAGCATTTCTCGCGAAGCCATGCAGGACAGTGCGCTGATCAAGAAGCTGAATACGCTGATCACTAAGCGATTCCTCAAGTTCCTAGATAGACAGGCAAAAAATGAGACTGAGAAGTACCTCGAGTTCTATCAGAAGTTCAGCCGCTTCCTCAAGGAAGGTATCGCAACAAGTCCTGAGCACCAGGAGCAGCTGGTATCATTGCTGCGCTTCGAGAGCTCAATGAGCGACGGTGAGAAGTCTAGCTTTGCTGAGTACATCGACCGCGCTAAAGATGGTCAGGAAGAAATTTACTACCTGCTAGGCAGCTCAAAAGATGCTATCGAGCAAGGACCATACCTTGAGGCATTCAAGGCACGTGGCATTGAAGTGGCTTACTTCACTGAGCCGGTTGACCAGTACGTTCTCGACTCAATCTTTGAGTTTAAAGGTAAGAAGTTTGTTGCTGCTAACAGCTCAGACATCGAGCTGGAAGATGTAGTCAGCGAAGGTGAAGCACTGAGCGAAGCTGACGAGACTAAACTGAAAGATTGGCTGAAGAGCACACTGGGTGAGCGCATTGAAAATGTGAACAGCAGTGGTCGTCTGGTAGATAGCCCAGTAGCTGCGCTGACACCTAAGGAGGCTCCTAACGCACAAATGCGCGCGATGATGCAAGCGATGGGCCAGCCAATGCCTGAGAGCAAGGTGGAGCTGGAAATTAACCCACGTCACAGCGTGATCCACGGTCTAGCAAAGCTAGCTGAAAGCGATAGCGAAACTGCTGAGTTGGTAGCCCAACAGCTGACCGATAACGCGATGCTGGCAGCTGGTCTGCTAGACAATACTCACGAAATGACTGAGCGCATCAACAAGCTGCTTGAGAAAGTGGTGCAGAAGTAGTCGATTTTATTTTCTAAGTTAGGCTTACTGGCTGACTTAAAATTCTAGGGCGTCTGAGGGAAACTTCAGGCGTCTTTTTTTGTCGAAATCTCAAGCTGTTTGTGTTATTTTTCCAAGCGTTTAGTTGTTTTAATTATCATTATTGGTAATCTTTGTATTGAAATTTGCAATGATAAGCTGTGTTTTTCTAGTATTTCTGGCTTACCTTATTGGCATGAATTTAAGCTTTAGAGAACGTGCTTGTGTCTGGTTCATACTGCTAGCGCCATTGGGCCAGCTAGCAGCTGCGCCTGAAGAGCTCTTGATCAATGGAGATTTTGAAATTGGCCTTGCCGAAGATAGAGATGCTCCGCATTTCATCTGCGAGGGGTGGAGACGGCAGCTATGGAAGCCGGAGACACGCAAGTCGTGGTTGACTAGTGGGGAATTCGACACGCGATTGGCTAAAGACAATAAGGCTATTGTCATTACCTGGGACGCCACTTATGTCTATCAGAATTTCAGTGTCGTTGCTGGCGAAGACTATCAGTTCTCGGTAGATTTCATGAATGCTGATAGCCAGGATTCGAGATGGGAGCCAGCTATCAGAGTGGTTTGGTTTGATGGTGATAATAATTCGTTAGGTGCCCGCCAAGTGGTGGCAAAAGCGGATAATTTAGCTGTACCCGTGCAGCAATGGCACAACCTTTCTGGTACCGCTGTAGCGCCAGATGGAGCCAGTTATGGGCAAATTCAGCTAGGAACAGAAGTGCGCGGTGAAGGCCCTGTATTTCAGCGCCATTTTATTGATAATGCCTCAGTGGCTGGAATACGTGGTGATGGGAATCTGCCAGTTAGTTTTGTTTCGCACCCGTATACTATGCGCTGGGATGATGTGATGGAGCTTGATACATTCAGTGGTTCTCTGAATGATTGGGCCGAGGATCCAGACGGTGATAAATTGACATTTAAAAAACTAGCTGGCCCTAGTTGGTTAGAGTTGCAGCCTGATGGCAGTTTTTCAGGTGAACCTAAATTCACTGATAGAGGTGATAATGAATTTGTGTTCCAAGCTGATGACGGCAGAGGTAGTGTGGCTACGGGCACTTTTATCCTGCCCGTGAAGGGGCTACTTAGTTTTGACCATTTGTTTAGCGACAATATGATATTGCAGCGCGACCGTGAGATTCCTGTTTGGGGGACCTCGTTACCAGCTAGCGAGGTGACGGTGCAATTTGCGAACGGTGAGAAAATTCAGACCAAAGCTGATAGCAAGGGGTCTTGGTCGGTCACTCTACCAGCTCAGCCTATCAACCAAGGTAGTGAGTTGAAGCTAACAAGTAGCGGCCGTGAATTGGTACTTACTAATGTGAAGGTGGGAGATGTGTGGTTTTGCTCTGGTCAGTCTAATATGCAGTGGGGCCTGGCTAACACCGATGGTGGACCTGAGGCGATCAGTAATGCCCAGCATAACGATTTACATTTCGTGCAGACACCGAAAGGTCTGAGTGGAATGAAAAAGGAGGAGCTAGAGTTTCAAGCTGAATGGTTAGTAGCTAGCCCTGACAATTTGAATAACTTCTCGGCTACTGCATACTACTTTGGGCGTATGGTGCAGAACCAGCTAGATATTCCTATTGGTCTGATTCATTCAAGCATTGGAGGCACGCAGATAGAAAACTGGGCGCCAAGTCTAACTCCAGAGGGGACTCAGATTTATTATAATGCGATGGTGCACCCGTATACCAAAATGCCGATTGCGGGTATGATTTGGTATCAGGGCGAGGCGAACTTAAATGATGGTGAGCACTATGTAGATAAGATGCAGACCCTAGCTAATGACTGGCGCCAAGTGTGGGGTGGTGATTCTTTCCCGCTGTATTTTGTCCAGATCGCGCCTTATAGCTATAATCGTGGTGCTGATTTACTGCCGGAGCTTTGGTTAGCTCAAGCAAAGGCAGCTGAGGTGATAGAGAATTCATCAATGGTTGTTATTAATGATGTTGGAGACATAAATGATATCCACCCATTAAACAAGAAGCCCGTTGGTGAGCGGTTAGCTCAGGTGGCATTGAAAAATCACTACGGACAAAAAGATGTCTGCGCAAGCGGCCCTGTAGCGCTGAGTGCTCATAGGCTGAAAGGCAATGTTGTTGTCCAGTTCAGCGAGGTGGCTGACGGACTAAGCACGCGTGACGGTAAGCAGCCAGATTGGTTTGAGCTAGCTGGCGCTGATGGTAATTTCTCTCTAGCAAAAGCAAAAATTGAGGGGGATTGTGTGGTGCTCTCAGCTGAAGGAGTTGAGTCACCTGAGTGGGTGCGCTTTGCTTGGAGTGAGCGAGCGGAACCTAATTTGGTGAATTCTGAAATGTGGCCAACAAGCGCATTCAAACTGCAAGTGAAATAACTAGCTAGAAACTTAATCAAGGGCATCCACTGCTAGTGGATGCCTTTTTGTTTACTTGCGGCCAGTACTCAGCCTTTTTCTGTAATCGCGAGGTGTACTGCCGTAGTTTTTGAGGAACTGACGATTGAAGTTAGAAAGGTCGCTGAATCCGCAATCAAAAGCAATTCCAGTGATAGTATCATTATTTTCTAGCAATAATCTAGCGGCATGGCTGAGCCTGAGCTCGATGAGGTATTGTTGGAAAGTACGGCGGAAACATTTACGGAAGAAGCGGCTGAACGAATTTGGGTGCAGGCCAGCTATTTTGGCGACTTCAGCGAGTTTGATTGGCTCTGGCCAATGTTGGTTGAGGTAGTTGATGACCTTTTCCTGTCTATCAAGTTCTTTTGGGCTGCTAGGTGCGTTGTAGCTTAAGCTAGCTAGACATTTAGACTCCTCATCTTCGCTTAGAAGTTCCAGCAGTTCGATGAGCGCACAGATGCGAGCTGGGCCAGCACCGACACGGTTGGCGCGCGCGAGGATCTTTTTAGCCTTTTCTTCAACATCATTTGAGAA
The DNA here is from genome assembly GCF_016595495.1 of Persicirhabdus sediminis. Lineage (GTDB taxonomy): Bacteria > Verrucomicrobiota > Verrucomicrobiia > Verrucomicrobiales > Akkermansiaceae > Persicirhabdus > Persicirhabdus sediminis. The sequence continues at coordinate 267,499 of NZ_JAENIM010000009.1, read as the reverse complement.
TGTCATGCCACGCTTGGCGCGTTCTAGCATCGCGGCAATTTTTGCCATCTCGGGGATTTTGAGAAAATCAGTGCCGAGTGCTTGGGCTTTGAATTGCAGACAGTAAGATTTCACTGTGTCATCACCAACTTGTGTATACATGTGTGGCAGCCCACTACCTATCAGGACAAAATCACCCTTGCCAAAATCAGATTGAAAATCGCCTATCAACCGTTGACCTCTACCTGATTGAATATGGACGATTTCAATTTCAGGATGATAGTGATAGGGACAGACGAGCTTATCAGTGATGACTTGGAAGCACTGAAATGATTCTTCTGATTTGATGATAATGTCCTCTTGGCTGGCTTTCATAGCGGCTAGGAATGGGTGGGCGGCTGTTTCTTTACAGGTCTAATTGGTAAAGCTCTGTAAATTATAGATTATATTAAGTTAACAAAGTCCACTATCAAGCTAATATATTCCTTGTGAAGACTTAGAGCTTTAATCGATTATGTAAGGTGTTGGATTATACAGAGTAACATTTGATAATGATGTCTGCATCTAGGTGGGCACTAGCAGAATGTCCAGCTGTTTGTTTGATCGAAGCTTGTCTAATAGTGCTAGGTGACTGTAGAATCTGACCGCTGACCGATCATATAGTCACCCCAGCTAATTATGGAAAAATATTCTCTGAGCAACGAAGAATTCTATCAGGATGTGCGATCGCTGGGAAAGTATTTCACGCGTGCTGAGGATGAAGAGGATAGTGAGGATAACTATCCTGTCTATCAGCGGGTGCGCTCTGCCACAGATCGCTACCAAATGGACCAGGCCATTGCGCGCGGGGGAGCGAAGATCATCAGCAAAGCGTACGACCTGCGTACTTCGCGGCCTATCGCGATGGCTAATTTGATCGATTCCGATTCTTATGCCAAAGGTGAGAAATTTTTGAGTGAAGCATTTGTAACAGCTTCCTTAGAGCACCCTAACATCGTACCTGTTTACGATGCAGGTATCTCAGAACAGGGAAAGCCGTTTTTTGTAATGAAGCTCATTGAGGGCTCAACTGTTGAGGAGATGATTTTGCGAATCAAATCTGAGGGAGAGCCAGGTGACTACAGTTTACAAAAAGTCTTGGATATCTTCCTCAAGGTCTGTGATGCCATTGAATACGCGCATTCTAAAGGCGTTGTCCACTTAGACCTAAAACCAGCTAACATCCAGATTGGTCCATATGGTGAGGTTCTTGTTTGTGACTGGGGAATCGCGCGACTGCTAGAAGACGTAGATGAAGACACCAAGGAGCGCCGATCGTTAGATCCGATTATGCTCAACGATTACACCTTAGACGGGGTGATCAAAGGTTCTCCTGGCTATATTGCTCCTGAGCAAGTGGATTCTAGCTATGGAAATAAAGATGAGCAGACTGATATATATGCATTGGGCGCGTTGTTATACTTTTTGTTAGCATTCAGGCCTCCTGTAAAATCGCGTAATTCTAAGGCGAGTCTAATCGCCACCTTAGAAGGTAGAGTGCGCAACCTTAGCGAACGAAAGAATCCGTATTTTAAGATTCCTGAAGCCATAGCTGCGATTGCGATGAAGGCCTTAAAGTTAGACCCAGAGCAACGTTACGAGAGTGTGAGCGAAATGCGTTCAGACATCGAGAAGTGGCGTGAAGGTTACGCTACCAGTGCTGAGCAGGCTGGCTTCATGCGTTCTTTAGTTTTGCTATTTCAGCGCCATCAATTGGTGGGTAGTTTGATTTTGGTTTTTAGTTTTATCTTGGCTGTATCGATCACTCAGTTAGTTCATAGTGAACGGCTGGCGTCGCATAGTGCATCGCTAGCGGCAAGGAACGAAGCGCGAGCAAACCTCAATGAGAAACGCGCCCTAGATGCACTTAGGTTGTATGAATTAGAGCGCTTGGAGCGTGAGAAAATGGCCTCTGAAGCGGCGCCAGCTTTGATGCGCGAGGGGATTGATAGAATGTGCGCTGGCAGCTTAATGGATGCAAAAGAGTTGCTAGAAGAGGCTGTAGATAGAGATTCTGGTCTCACTTATGCTTATTATAATTTGGCTCTAATTGCCTTAGCCGAGTTAGAGTTTTACTTAGCTGATGAATACTTGAAAATTTACCAAGAGCACAGTGGTGAAGATGTTACTGAGTTACGCGAGATTTCTCAGCTGTATTCTCGTGTGAAGAAGGCGAAGCGAACATGGAGCGTGGAAGACCTTAAAAGTTTGATTGTAGAAATCAACGACCCGGAAATTACCTCATTAATAGCGGCTAACTTTTACCGAGATGAGCCGGCGCTTAATGATGTCAGGAAGGTGTTTGGCCTTATTACGCGACAAGCTAACCGCTCAGAGCATGGATGGCATTACAGTTTAACGAGAAACTCGCGCGGGTATTCATTGTCATTAAATGGACATAAGAAAGTGAATAAACTGACTTCGCTACGAGGCCTCTATTTTGAAAAGTTAGATCTATCAGAGATGCGGGCGCTGCATGGTGACGAGTTCCGCTACCTCAGTGCGAAGGATATTAACATCATTGGCACGCTCGTTAGTGATCTGAGCAAAGTCTTGAATGTTGAAGGGCTTGTTTCAGTAGAAATAGCCATTGATCAGTATGAGCATATACAAGACAGGCAGGTGGGCGATGTACGCATCATCAGACGCTGATCGCCTGAGCTTAATCTAGCTGCGCACAGAGTTGCTGAATTTCTTCAGCCAGTTTGGTAGTCATGCGCTTTTGATAGACATAAACGGTATTGACAGGGATGCCCATTTTTATGCTGATTTCCTTTGCGCTGACGCCATCTTCTCGTGCGAGGAATACTTCGACCATCTTTTCTGAAACGCTATTTTTCAGGTTTCTTAAAGCCATGTTAACGATGTAATTCTCCCATTCACGTTCAGCAATTTTCTCAAGATCGGGCAGGCTGTCTTCCTTGTAATACTGCCAGTGCTGGCTTGCATAGGCTTTCTCTAATCGTGATTGCTGCTGTTGGATCTTTCTAAAATGATCCATCACGCAGTTTCTTGTCACTTGGCACAGCCACGAGCGAAACCGTTGATTGCGGTTGTAGTGGAATTCAGGAAGTTTCTTCCACAGTTTGACGAGCACTTGTTGGACAATTTCCTCAGCATCGTGGTGATCGAGGTTCGTGCTGCGGCAAACTAGATAGATGTATTTCTCGTAGTAGAAAACAAATTCTTTCCAGGCCGATTCATCGTTCTGGTTGGATACTTTTTGCAGCAATGTATGCCTTGTATTTAAAGAATTGTCGGCCACTTTATATAAATGTTGGGTACTTGACTGAAATCAGACTAATCGCACATGCGGGCTGATATCAATGGCATTTAGTAAAAAATGTATATTTTTGTTAGTTTTGCGCCAAGTTTGCAGCCGATTATTTTTAAATGCTCGGATCTTGAGACGCTCATTCTACTACGGCTGTAGGCCCAGCTGTAGTAATCTAGGAGGATGTTTTGTTAGCTTCTATTTTTTGATGTCGAAGCCGTCGAGTTTGGGCAAGAAGAGAGTTTCAGAGAGATTGCTAGAATGCTTACTAGATCTGAAGTGGGCGCGTAGACTGGATTTGTCCTTTTTATGAAATTCTATAGCTAACAAGTCGTTAGCATTGCGGTCGAGGTAAACAATGATCCAAGGGATAGATTTTCTGAGAGCTGAGCTGTTGGGCTGTAGCGTGACAGTATATACATTTCCCGATTGGCTGCTAGATACGACATTGAAGTATTTATTGAGGTGCTCAATGTCATCGGGGATAGATTGCCAGAGAATAGAATATTTCTGCGACAACTTGGATTCTTTACTGAGTATTTGGAATGATTTTGCCGTTTGGTCGATGACCATAAACCCTTCAGGATTGCGGATAATCTGCTTGTTGACTGGCGAGCCAATATCCCAGCGGAAAAACTCGGGGCGGTCTACCCATGCGCGGCACGGCTGGCTCGTTACCAGTAGTCCTTTGGAATCATATTTTTCTAGTGTGATGTTGATTTCACCAGTTTTTATTTGAGCCTGTTCGGCTAGCCAATTTTCTAATGGCGCAGTATCTACAGGGCTTGCTAGGGATAGGCTGATTGTGGCTAACCAGCCGATGGCTATGTGAGAGAATAGTTTCATGCTAGATGGAATTATTTTTTGTTGGCTTCAGGTTTACCTTTTGGTTCGGCTGGAGGTGGTGGATCGAGGATATTGAGCGTAGCAGTGATTGCCTTTGCTTCGGGGATGTCATCAAATAAAGGTAAATTTTCTTTGAGAATTTCTATGGCGGCATCTTTATTTCCCTCTTGTCGCTGGATGTCGGCCTGCAAGAGGACTTGGCGAATTTGGTCGGCTGGTTTTAGGTAGGTATTTTGAGCTGAGCTGAAAAAGGCTTGGGCAACTGGAAGCTCGCGGCGTTGTTGATAGAACAGACCGATCGCTTCATAAAATAGGCCGATATTCTTTTCTGCGGCACGGCTGCGCAGTTTTTTCACCAGCACATCAGGAGTCATCTGCCATTCTTCGTGGGCTAACTTGAGAGCTCTATAATAGCGGTCCTCGGCAACAACTTCACCTGATCCACCGATATGAATGAACGGTCGATAGAGTGGATCACCGAGTACAATGTTCTGCCATGATAGAGCGGGGATAGCAGCGTAGGCTGCCTCTACCAGCGTGTAACCTTTCATTAGGCGATCATGTAAGATATCAAAGCGATGTGAGATCGTTAGGTAAGGTTCGTAGACATTGCCAACTGTGGCAGCTGCGCCAGCTTCGAGGATTGGGCCTGACCAGCCAGCATCTTTATTATGCAGGTTAGCGGCACTATATGAGTGAAGGTGCATGGCGACCGCGCCGCGGCGGAAGCGAAAATCTGGGTTGAGTAATGGACCGTTACGTTTGCTAGTATACCAGCCGTAGTAGAGCGCAGCGTCCGTCATCGGGTAGTTGGTGACAAATGTCTGCTTGTTTCTATCCACAACTGTTGGGATGCCAAAGGCATTGTTCTTATGAATGATAGTTTCTAACCACTTATCGCCAGCGTCATAGGCGCCACCTTTTTTAGCAATGTCAACGTAGGCCATTCCCCATAGACCAGTTTTTTCTGTAGCAATGGCATCATCGATCATGCGAATGCAGGTTTGCCAGTTAGGTGCATCAATGCGTCCAACTAGCAGCATGTATGGCAGGCGAGCTTGTGAGAAGCGGATGTTCTTATCGAAATATTTGTTGGAAAGTGGTCCTTCGATGCGGATGCCATCGATACCGAGGATGGCGAGTTCTGAATCAACTGCGGCTTCATTTTGTTGTCCGCTAGGCCCTTTTTTTTGTTTTTCTGGATCAGGGTCTTCATGATAGCGGGCAATCTTGTAGGGCACACCTTTGACGCAGACGAGGACGTCGATTTTACTTTTGGTAGTTACAAAGTTGCCTTTTGGATCGCGGCTTCTCTGCCACCAGCCATTTTTTATCATGAGAGCACGAAGTGGCTTTTCTAAGCTCTCAATGTAGTCTTTGCGCGAGATAGTGCCCTTTGTTGATAGAGGAAGCCCAATGATATTTTCAGCTGGGATGGCTCGTTGTTGGGCGTAGTAATCGGCCAGTTGTTTGGATTTTGGTTCGCTAATGTTATAGAGAATGGCAACTCTAGCGGGATCAATGCCCGCGGTGTCGGCTAGGCAGCATAGCGCTGTCAGGCAGTGGACGATGAAGCAGATTTTGAGGAATTTAGACATGATAAAAGGAATTAAATCTTGAGGCCGTCGTAGGCAATATGGATGTGTGGGGGAAGTTTTGCTTCGAGCTCTGCATAGTCGATAGAGTGTGAGATATGCGTTAGGTAAACTTGTTTGGCGTTGACCTTTTCGGCTGTATCAATGGCTTCTTGTACACCCATATGTGTAGGATGCTCACCTTCTTTGAGGGCGTCAATAATGAGAATGTCGATATTTTCTAGCTGTATGATCGTTTGTGCGGGGATAGATTTCACATCAGAAATATAGGCAATGCTAGCAGCACCAGGGTAGTCAAATCGATAGCCGTGAGTTTCAACCGAAGCGTGGTTAACAAGTAGCGGAGTGATGCGCAGTTGATCTAGCTGAAACGGGCCAGTGAAGCAGATAGGGTCTGGCTTGATGTAGCCGCCGTGAGTATTAGATTTGGCAAATGCCCATGAAAAGACACGCTTGAGCTCGTCAATGCAGGCGTTAGATCCGTACATCGGCAGCGGGTCTTCACGTCTCCAACAAAATGCTCTGAGGTCGTCGAAACCAGTGATGTGGTCTAGGTGGGCGTGAGTGTATAATACCGCGTCAACCTGTCGTAGATTTTCGCGCAGCGCCTGTTCGCGAAGGTCTGGGCCGCTGTCGACCAGTATTTTACCAGCTGGCGTATCCAGATAGACGGATGATCGTGTATGTATATTTCGTGGATCATCCGAAGTACAAACGGGACAATCACAGCCAATGACTGGTACGCCTGTTGAAGTTCCAGTACCTAAAAATGTTAGTGAGAGTGGTGATGGCATGAATGTGACGGTTTTTGATTTGCTTCCCGGCTCAGCTTTGCATAATCCGCAGCAGGTAGCAAAAATAGAATGCTTAGCTTACTTAAAATTCAGAATTTGGCGTTGGTTGACCAGCTTGTTTGGCAGCTCGGAAGTGGATTGATTGGAGTAACCGGTGAAACGGGTGCTGGCAAATCAGTCATTGTTGGTGCGTTGAAGCTAATCTTGGGTGAACGCGCTGAGAAGTCATTAATTCGTCGCGGAGAGAGTTCGCTTACGGTTGAGGCGGTATTTGATCTAGCTAGACCTGAAATGATCAACCGCATCTTGGCTGAAAGTGGCATTGATGCGTGTGATGACGATCAGCTGATTATCAAGCGAACTATCTCAGCGAGCAGTAATAAGCAGTTTATCAATAATTCACCTGCTACTTTATCTGTGCTGAAGAGATTGGGCGAGCATTTGGTAGACCTGCACGGGCCACATGATCATCAGTCATTGTTATCTACTGAACGTCAGTTAGCTATGCTAGATGCCTATGCTGGCGCAGAAAAAGTTTTAGCCAAATATCATAAAGCTTGGCGCGAGTGGCACGCGACTCAGAGTGAGTTAGAGCGAGTAATCGCAGCTGAGCAAGCTAGTGATCAAGAGATTGAGATCCTGCGTCATCAGATTGATGAAATTGACGCGGCGCAGATAGTACCAGCCGAGTATGAGGAATTAGAACATGCATACAAACGCGCTAGTAATGCTTCACGTCTCAATGAGTTGACCACGCAGATCGTTAGTATCTTGAGTGGTAGCGACGAGGCTGTAATGAACCAGCTGGCAGGAGTTCAGCGTCTATCACGCGATCTAGAGCGCATGGATCCAGAGCTTACGGATTTGTTAACTGGCGCAGAAAAAGCAGTTTTTGAGCTGCAGGAAATCGAACTTGGTTTGATGGATTATGCACAGGGGCTGGATGCAGCAAATCTAGCTGAGCTGGAAGAGAGGATCAATTTGCTAGAGTCATTGAAGCGGAAATATGGACCGAGTTTAGAAGACGTGCTCGAGCGCCGAGATAAGGCCGCTAAGAGGTTAGATGAAATTGAAAACCGCGGTGAGAAAATTGACCAGCTAGAACAGAAAGTCGCTGAGCTGCGCAAGCTGATGGAAGACGCTGGTGCTCAGCTGAGTCAGAAGCGCCGCAAAGCTGCACCACGTCTAGCTAAAGAAGTTGGCACTCATCTTAAAGAGTTAGGCTTCAAACAATCTGTATTTGAAGTACCAGTGAAAGCGCAAGAACCACAGTCTAACGGTCTGGAGGGTGTTGATTTTGAGTTTGGTCCTAACCCTGGTGAGCCAGCGATGACATTACGCTCTATCGCTTCTAGCGGTGAGATGTCACGTGTGATGCTGGCGCTGAAGAGCGCATTGGCCGAGCAGGACGCTACGCCTTTGATGGTATTTGATGAAATCGACGCCAATGTGGGTGGTGAGATTGCGCGCTCTGTTGGAGTGAAGATGGCTAAGTTAGGAGCTAGGCATCAGGTGATTGCTATTACGCATTTCCCTCAGGTTGCCGCTGTAGCCAACTCGCACTTCGTCGTTAGGAAGTTAGTCGTCGATGGACGTACAAACTCTGAACTTGTTAATGTGGCTGAAGATAAGCGAGTTGATGAGATCGTGCGTATGCTAGGTACCTCAGGTGATGAGGCGCGGGCAATGGCTGAGCGTTTGCTAGAGATGCAATAAGCGCTGAAGAATAGAAATGAGCACAGCTGGCTTATGCAGTCGCCATAGCTGTGGCTAGGAGAAGGAGTCAAGTTGAGCTCAGCCATATTATTGTGGTTTTGGCCTAGCGTGAGGTGACGGTTATGTTAGCTAGTTTGGCCTCTTGATGAGTCAGTTTTTGGTGGTTTTTATTGTTGGCTACTCATCAATAAGTGGCTGATTTAGAGGTTTAATCAATCGACTGTTCGTGTTTATCATGAACGAATTAAGTGCTAGGTGGATGCGGGGAATCTGTGTTTTCTCTCAGCTAGCGGGGAAACTTCGCATTTCTGGTGAAAAATAATTTAGCCGCCCTGAAAAGTTCATGAGCAATTAGATGGCATTTTGTAGGCTGGTTTTGGTGAATATTGTGCGTTTCTTTATCTGCGCGTTTTGGCTGCTGTGATAATGGATTCATATCAGCGCCGCTGGCTGAATTTGTTTATATTGTGTTGCTCTGGGCGAATATAGTGCTCCTTTTGTTGTTTTAAATTGAGCCCCCCTTTGAATTAGTCAGACACATTTTTTGTTGAAGGTAGGTACAGTGTGGTTACAGTTTTTGTTTAGCTAAACGTTTAGCTTTGTTCTCAGCCATGAGGGCGGCGACGTATTTAAAAAACATTTTCACAAACTAAATGAACCCATAAATGTTATGAAAGTCCACCTGTTTTCTCTAAACCTAGTTAAGAATAGGAATGGCCAGTTGCCATCCCGCGAGCGCGGTTTTGCGCTGATCGCCACGATTGCCGTGATGGCGCTGATGGCAGTTACTGCATTGGCGATGTTAAGCTTAAGTACCGTAGAAGTGCGCTCTTCTAACCACGGCGGAGCAATGGCTGACGCACGAGCGAATGCTAGAATGGCGCTGATGATCGCTCTAGGTGAACTGCAGAAATCTGCAGGTCCAGACCAGCGGGTGACGGCGGAAGGTGATATCGATAGCAGTCCCGGGTTTGGTAAAGCGCACTGGGTAGGTGTGTGGAGCTCAGAGGATGCTGATAGTGATGATGTAGCTGATGGTAGTTTTGAGGGATGGCTGGTTTCTAAAGATGATGATGCACTAGCTAACGGTTATAGTTATGAAGACGTGCAAGCTGCGGCTGCTGACGAGACTGATGACGATTGGGTGGAAATGGTAGGTGAGGGATCGGTTGATGTTAGCGCGGATAGTAAAGCCCAAGTGATGGCGCCGCGGGTGATCATCAATGATGAAAATGGTGAGCAAAGTGGTAGTTATGCATGGTGGGTTGGCGATGAAGGTGTGAAGGCTCGTGTTGATTTACAAAATACTCAAGATGATGTGGACCTCGCCTCACAGAGTTCACCGCGACCAGCGATTGAGGTTATTTCTGGCTTAGACGAGTTAGATTCCGAATCTAATGAAATGGTGAAAATCATTAGCTTGAAATCATTAAGTCAGGTGGAGGGGATGGATCAAGATCTAGTGATTGATCATTTTCACAACCTAACGGCTTCATCTCGCAGTCTGATGACAGACAACCGCAATGGAGGTTTTAAAAAGGATCTGAGCCTTTTGTTTGAGATGACGGATCAGGATTATGAAGACGAAGATCCAGCTGACTACGCCGAGTACGTGAATGCTAATACACCTGTATCTGGCAGTGGCACTGAAGAAAAGGGGCTGTTATTTCGCCACGAGGGCGTGTTTGGGCCAACGATGGATACTTTGCGTAACCAGTATCGGCTTTATAAAGAAAACCAAGGCTCTGCCGAGGAACCATTATTTTCTGCTCGCGCTAGCTATCCTAACAAGACCGAGCTGGGTGCTGATAGCTGGAACCGTACCGCCTGTGTATTATCATGGAAAAACGGCATCACCGGTGATCCAGCCATTGAAGAAAATACCTCCGTTAGATACTGGGGCGGCAACGGTACTTCCCGTCCATCGACACGTCTGCTTCATGGCAACTTAACGCCATATTTGAACCGCGTGATGATGTATGTGAGCGCGGAGGCTGTGAGCACTGGCACACCGGGCAAGTACGATATCCAGCTGAGATTTCAGCCAATTCTGTATATTCACAACCCATACAACGTAGACATTCAAGTGGATGGCATGCGCTACTTAAAAACACTACGTGATGCCAAGCTGTGGGTGATTAAAGATAACAAATTAATCAAAAACCCTAAGATTAGAAGAGGTTTAGGATCTGTAGATTTCCTAACGCTTGTAGCAAACAGTGGCGGCACTATCAGCGAAAATAACGGGGAAGGTGGGCAGGCTGAATTTGTCATCAATGGTCCTATCAACTTTGAGGCTGGTGAGGTAAAGATGTTTGTTCCTAACGGCAAGGTGCCATGGGGGACACAAATGCCAATGGTGCAGTTGGCCAATGGCTTCCAGCCAGACGAGATGGCGATGACTGTTGACCTCAGAGCCCTTGGGGATCCTACCGATGTGGGTATTGCTTCATTGCTAGATCTGGATGCTGACAGCCAGCTGAAGATGTTGTTTACTTGGCAGGAATGGAGTAAACAAGATTTTGAAATCTTGGAGAATGACCGCGGCGGCTACAATACCGTATGGAGTGGGATGACACGTACATTCTTCCCGGCTCCAGCTGACACTAACTATGATTCATTTGATGGTGAGGCAAGTGATGACTGGAATACCATACGTGGGTTGAGAGCATATCCAGTCGGACATTATACGCCTATCAAACCAGTGACGATTGAAGACGTGATGGTGAAGGCTGCGAAATTTGATACACCTGATGAAACTAACAAAGAGAGCGTGCCAGCTTTCATTCATGGGAATCCATTGTGTTCATCTGATAGTAACATGCTGGCAGCGCGAGTTCCTAGACCGGGTGCGAGTCTTTATTCTGCTCATACCTACGGGTTCTATGATCAGCCTGATAACGAATACGAAGCGGTAACGCAGTCTGAGTTAGATGCAGCCGGGGTCAGCACTTGGGGAAGCCATAACGGATCTCAAGGTGAGCGATATTCTACGGTGTTGGCGATTCCTACAGCGCCGATGCAATCTTTAGGTCAGCTGCAGCATACTAATGTGGCTCACCGAGGGCACATGCCAGCGCTGGCAATTGCGAATTCATTTCCTAACTTATCAATGACTTCATTTGATAATCTTGTAGAAGAGGTATCAGGTGAGACGCAATATGACCTCAGCTATCTCTGCAATGAAGCATTATGGGATAGCTATTTCTTCTCATCTATCGGCCCTAAGCCTGACGACTCTAGCTACAGCTCTACCGCCGACCCTAGCTCAGACATGGAGTCTCTGATTGAAGAGGTGTTGGCTGGAGAAGAGCAATTGAATAATATGCGATTTACCATCTCAGGCGATAGCACTACGGCTGAACAGGAGAAGATTGATAGCTTACTTGATTATAAATCCAGCGCGGCCTACCTGTATTTGGATGGTGGGTTTAATGTGAACTCAACAAACATAGAAGCGTGGAAGGCGGTTCTATCGGCTTATCGCGATTCATCTCTGAGAACCGCAGGTGGTGAAGAAGAGTTAGATGATGTAAGTGCCTTTCCGCGAGCTGCTTTTTCAGCAGGTGAGCCGGTGGAAAAGTCGAGAGGTGCTGATGATGATTCGTGGTTGAGCTTTGCTGAGTTAGATGACGATGAAATTGCATCATTGGCTGAAGAAATTGTGGAGGGGATTCGTGATCGTTTCGCCACCAATCCAGGAGAAACGCCGATGACACCTTACCTAACTTTAGGTCAGTTTGTGAATCGAACCCCTAGCAGTAATGATGCTGAGCAGCAGAGCATGGGGCTGATTCAATACGCTCTAGAAGAGTCTGGAATCAACTCATCTATCGAGGATATCGGCATGTTTGAGTCTGATGAACAGGGTTCTGGCAATGCTTATGAAGTGCCTTTCGAAGGCGATGCTGCAGATTATGAAATTCCTTTGGCTGCCTCTAGCCCGAGCTACGTGCTGCAAGGCGACGTGCTGCAGGCCATTGGTGCTTCTATCACAGTTCGCAGTGATACTTTTGTCATTCGTAGTTATGGCTCAGCTGATGATGCTAACGGCAATCTCATCGCTCAAGCCTGGTGTGAAGCTGTAGTGCAGCGCACTGCGGTGCCGGTTGAGCCTGATGCCACCAACCCTATGGAAGTAGCTGATGGAGCAACAAACAAAGCGAGGCGGTTTAAGATCGTTTCATTCCGCTGGCTAAACAAAGATGAAGTGTAATTAGAAAGTTAACCGCAAAATGAAAATGAAGATAATTATTACAATGCTGTTGGGGCTGATGTTCTCAAGCTATTTGCTAGCTCAGGATGATTCCGTTTCGTTTAAATACCGGACCTACTCGCTGAACGGCGAGATTGAGGCCATTCAGTGTGGTTTGGGAAATGGAGCTAAGGTGCTAGATGTGCCTAACCATATTCGCTCTGATATGCAAAAGTATAGAGGATCGCGTATTGTGCGCTTTTACGATCCAAAAGCGGTGAGTGCGCTAACAACTGGCGAAAAACCTAGTCCCATTGGCGAAGTTAAGGTGAGTGGAGACGCCAAACATATCTTGTTTTTATTCAACAAACAGAGTCAGCCAGATGGTACACTTCGTTACGATGTCTACGCGATCAATGATGATCCATCGGCGTTTTCTAATGGTTCGATGAAGTTTCTCAACCTCACCGGACATACATTGTATTTTGTCCTTGGCGCAGAGGGAAAAGAGAACTTTGTGATCAAAGCTGATCAGTTCAAAGACTACAAATTGCCAGCTGATTTTACTGGTAATTTGCCTGTCAAAGTAGCGGTTAAAAATAAGGGCAAATTTGTTGTGCTCATGCACTCAAGAATTTTCCCTAGCCAGAAGGCTCGAGATTTCTACTTTATCTGGCCGAAGGAAAATGCCGGCAAGGGACATAAGGTGCGCATCTCCCAGCTGAGAGAGAACGCCAGCTTTGCCAAACAGATTCTAGCGGCAAACCAAAATAACTAACTCTTGTGCGCTACTCAGCTAGCTGAGCTGGAGTAGCGCATTGCGCTTCTTTGGCTAGATTACATTAGGCGTGGCCGGCTGCAGATGCTCTGTGGGCCTAGATCGCTAGTTATGCAGGGCGTGAAGGTCTGCTCTGCAGTTACTTATATTAAATGAATTTTAAACGATGAGTCGGTACTTGGCGGATCTATTTTAGACTAGATGACCTAGCTTGATCGCTTTAGGGGTAAGAGCTGAAAAATGGCCTTCTATTGCGCTAACTAATTCTATTTAGGTGCTCCTGACTGTGAAATAAGTTTCTTTTATTAGTAAAAGCCTGACCAAATATAGTTTCTTCTAGTCGTTTTGCTACTTTTTGATCGTTAGTTGTTTGTCATCTATTTCTGTTATGTTGGGTCTGTGGTCTTAAATGTGCTCGTTGTTATCGTTTGTACGTCCGTTTAATCTCTTTCCATTGAGTTGTCATACCTTGTAACTACATTGTAATTTGAAACTGGGGCAGGGTATCGATGATTTCGTGCCGCCGTGGAGACTACAAACATGACAAAAAAATGAAGCGATTAGGGGGGGATTCGAAGAAAAGTTTGCGACTGAAAAGCATGTTAGGTGCGAAGTCAGGGTTCGCACTTATTGCCACTATTGCCGTCATGGCACTGATGGCAATTACCGCAATGGCGATGCTCGGTCTGAGCACCGTAGAAGTTAGGTCTTCAAGCCACGGCGATGCCATGGAGGAGGCGAAAGCGAATGCGCGCATGGCGCTGATGATCGCCATCGGCGAGCTACAAAAAACCGCTGGCCCAGACCAGCGAGTGACGGCTGAGGGGGATTTAGATCCTAATCCGGGTGCAGGTAAAGCTCACTGGGTTGGTGTTTGGAGCTCAGAGGATAATGATAATGATGGTAACCCCGACGGTGAGTTTGAGGGATGGTTAGTTTCTAGAGACTCTAACGCCATGCAGAATGGTTTTCAATATACAGATATTCATTCGTCTGCGCCAAGCGTAGCTGACACCAGCTGGGCTGAAATGGTTGGCATTGGCTCTGCTGACATTCAATCTGATGATAGAGCTCAGGTGATGGCTCCGAAGGTTCAGGTAAATAATAACATGGGACTGCATTCAGGCAATTATGCTTGGTGGGTCGGTGATGAAGGCGTGAAGGCCAGAGTGAATTTAGATAAAGAGCAAACGGAGATAGCTCTAGCATCTCAAACTAACCAGCGACCTGCTGTGGAGGTGATGGCTAGTTTGGCTAACTTTGACGCAGGCAGTACAGAGATTAACAAGTTGATTAGCCTGCAGTCTATTGGGCAAATGTCTAGCTTGAGTGGTGATATCTCAAGGGAGCTTTTCCATAGTGCAACATCGCATTCTCGTAGCATCATGACTGATAACCGTGAGGGCGGCCTGAAAAAAGATTTGTCTCTTCTATTTGAGATGGATGATGATGATTTTGAGGGGATTGACCCAGCTGATTATGCTAGTTTTGTAAATAGCGGTACTCCAGTCACCAGCTCTCGCAGTGTTGATAAGGGTTTGTTATTCAGACATGATAATGTGTATGGACCTACCATTGATACTCTGCGTAACCAATATCGACTTTATAAACAAAATATCGGTACCAGTGGCTCGCCAATGGTGAAAGCTCGTGCGAGTTATCCAAATAAATCTGAGTTTGGCAGTGACATGTGGCGCAGAACAGCCTGCGTGACTTCATGGAAGAACGGTATTAAAAATGACCCTGAAGTAGAATCGACAATTAATATTGCGTTCTGGGGTGGTGGAACATTTCCGACAACTCGATTATTGCATGGCAACCTTACTCCTTATTTAAATCGCTTGATTATGTATGTATCGGTGCAAGCGATAGAATCAGGCGATGAGCTTTATGATATCCATCTGCGCTTCATGCCAGTGATGTATGTTCACAATCCTTATAACGTGAAGCTTGAGGTTGAGCGGATGCGCTATTTGCGCAACCTGCGCGATGCAAATCTCTATTTTAAGGTCATCACTGAGGAGGGCGAAAGTTCTATCAATGAACTACAGTTAACTAGTTTGCTTAGACAAGAGGGGTCCGAAATCATCAATAGTGGTGACGGAAATGCTCCTGATGCACAATTTGTAGTGAATAATAAAACCGAATTTGAGCCTGGTGAGGTGAAAATTTTTGTACCTAATGGCAAAGTGCCATGGGGGACTACTATGGAAATGACCCTACTAGGTGATAGTTTTGATCCTGATACTATGGCGATGACCTTTGACCCGCACACAGCTTCGGGTGCAAACCAAGCAACGCAAGCCATCATTAAAATGTTACAGGGCTTAGATCCAGAGACTCAGCTGAAGATGATGTTTGGTTGGCAACAATGGAGTAAACAAGATTTTGAAATTTCTGAGAGTGATAGGGGAGGTGATTTTAATACCGTTTTTAGTGGTTTCACTAGGACTAATGAAGGCAGTTATAAGGGGTATTTTTCGAAAGATGGAGAGCTACAAAATGAGCCGGATAGAGTGTGCAATAGCGCCGACCCTCATGCAGTGCTAAATCTAACGGCAATTACCCCAATCGTTGTGGATGACCTATTCGTCAAGCCTGCTAAATATAATACAGTGGATTCGTCTGAAAAGGGCAGCATTCCAGCTTTTGTTTTTGGTAACCCTCTTTCTTCTTCAGATTCGAATATGAAAGAAGGTAGAGTATTTCGTCCTGGGGCTTCGGTATATTCAGCGCATACATATTCTTATCTGGATGAATGTAACGACTATTCATTAGTTACCCAAACCAATGATGGAGCCTATGGCTCTAGCACATGGGGGAGCCAAAACGGGGCATCTGGTGAGAAGTATAGTGTGGTGCTGGAGGTGCCAACTGCTCCAATGATGTCACTGGGTGCGCTGCAGCATACCAATGTGGCACCACGCGGTCACCAGCCAGCATTAGCCATTGGCAACTCATTCTATAATCTCAATCTAAGTTCATCGCAGAATATTGTAGAGCCTGGTAACGAGACGCAATATGATCTTAGTTATCTGTGTAACCATTACCTATGGGATAGCTACTTCTTCTCGTCTATTGGACCGAAACCGTCTGATAGTAGCTATGAGAGTGAGAAAGATCCATCGAGCGACATCAAGCAGTTGATTACAGATGTTTATGATTCTGTGGAGTCATTTAATAATAAACAGTTTGAAATTGCGCAGTCCAAGTCAGTGGATCGCCAAGAGGTTGAGGATAAACTGCAAGATTTCGATACTAGCGCAGCTTATTTGTATTTGAAGGGTGGATTTAATGTCAACTCAACGAATGAAGAGGCTTGGAAGGCTGTTTTGTCCGCTTTCAGAGATCAATCAATGAGAACTGCGTCAGGGGACCAAGCAAACGGTGAAAATAGTAGTTTTTCTCGCTTAAGCTTGAGCCCTGGCTCGGGAGTAAAGGGGCCTAGAGGAAATGGCGACGATAGTTGGACTGGTTTCAGCCAGCTTGATGACGGACAGATTGCGGCTTTGGCTGAGAGCTTGGTAGCTGAGGCTAGAAAGCGTTCTGAAAGCCTCGGTGGGAGTACGCCAGTTGTGCCTTTCCTAACGATGGGGCAATTTGTAAACCGTTCGCCAGAGAGTTCGATTACCGAGCATAGGAAGCAAGGGTTAATCCAATTGGCTTTATCTGACTCAGGGATCAATTCCTCCATGGATTCGTATGGAGTTTATGACTCTAAAGATCAGGGGGGTGAAAGTTATGAAATAGCCTACGAAGGCGACGCCAAAGATTTGTCATTGCCGGTATCAGCCTCTAGCCCTGCTTTTGTTTTGCAGAGTGATGTATTGCAAGCAATCGGAGCGAGTTTGGTGGTACGCAGCGATACTTTCAAAATCAGAACCTACGGTGACGCAGTAGATAGCAACGGGAAAATCATCGCTCAGGCGTGGTGCGAGGCGATTGTGCAACGCACATCTCAGCCAGTGGAGCCAGACCCAAACAACGAACTGGAAGTAGATGCGAATGCAAATGATAAGGCGCGACGTTTTGCTATCGTTTCCTTTAGATGGCTTAATAAAGACGAAATCTAATTATTATGAAAAAACAGAGTCTATTTATCTCAGCGCTGTGGTTATTGGGCATGCTGTGTGGCTTGGCCCAAGAGTCCTCGCTACGGCTTCACTTCCGCACGTTTTCTTTGGATAAGTCCATTGATTCAATTCTATGCTCACAAGGTGAAGGGATGCTCCAGGTTGGCGTCCCTAGTTCAAGCAGATCTCAAGTCTACAATTATCGAGGCAAGCGTACGATGAACTTTTTCGAACGTGAGCATCTTAATAGCTTGAAAGAGGGGGAAGTTCCAAAACCTGTAGCGAAAGTCACTTTGCCTCAAAATAGCAAATATTTATTATTGTTATTTAGGAGCTTAGACGAACCACGTGACGGAATAAAATATGAGGTTACAGCAATCAACGATGACCCAGGTATGTTCAAGAACGGCTCAATGATGTTCATGAATTTATCTAAGGTGAGTATGTATTTTGCTGTCGGCAAAGGAGGTAAAGATAAATTTATCATCAAGCCTGGTGAGCTGAAACCTTATGCCCTCAAAGAGGGGTTTTCAGGGAATCTAGAGGTCAAAGTAGCCGCTAAAAAGGGTAGCAGTTTCGAAACCTTAATGCACTCAAGATTGTTCCCATCCAAGCTTGCTAGAGATCTTTATTTTGTAAGCCCTAAAAGTAACCCAGGAAAGGGGCATAAAGTATCGATCAAACAGCTTCGCGAAAATAGCAAATACGGTAAGCTCATGCTAGATAAAGCGAAAACCTCTGGCTAATATTCATTAACAGAGAGTAAGATTTCTTTGACCATGAGGGGTTTCCCTCATGGTTTTTTGCGTCCATGGCTCACGGTGACTTGCAATGCCGCTGGTAGGTGTTTGAATAGATAGTAGGTTTATAGTGAAAGATTAGGCGAATGGCTACGGGAGCATCGCTGTAAATACATAGTATATTTCAATATGAAGAGTAGAGCCAAAATTCAAAGCAGGGTCATATCTAGGTGGCGTCGATATCATGAAAAGGGCTTTTCCTTGATTGCGACGATCGCGATATTGATGGTGGTTACCTTATTGGCGCTGGCGATGCTCAGTTTGTCTACGGTGACGCAGCGGTCAGTATCTCATGGTGAGGCTCAAGCCGAGGCTAGAGCTAATGCGCGTTTGGCATTGAGCATTGCGCTGGGTGAGCTGCAGAAGCATATGGGGCCCGACCAGCGAGTATCAGCTGAGGCGAACCTGGACGAGAGTGTAGGCTCGGGCAAAGCTCACTGGGTGGGAGCTTGGAGCTCTGAAGATGCTGAGGAGAATGGCCAGCCTGATGGCGATTTTTTGACTTGGTTTGTATCGCGTCCTGAGAGTGATCCATTGGCTGATTACGCTGAGATTTCTGGTGATGTACCAGCTAGCAGTGAGGACTGGGTGCAGATGGTTGGTGTGGGCTCTGTAGAGGACGACCCTGACATGGATGTATTTGTTCCAAGAGTGGAGATAGCTAGTGATACGGGTGACCTGAAAGGTTACTACGGCTGGTGGGTGAGTGATGAGGGTGTCAAAGCTCGCGTAGACCTACAGAATACTCAGGAAGAAAATCGACTGGCAGCTAGAGGCATGCAGCGTGCAGCTGTGGAGATGATGGACTCGCTGCAGGGCGTGGATCCTGAAGATGCTGATATGGAGAAGTTGGTGAGCAAGAAGTCATCTGAGCAGCTCGGTGGCCTGGATGAGGATTTATTAAAGCAGCATTTCCATAACTTGACGGTGAATTCTGTCGGCATCATGACTAATAATTTATATGGCGGGCTGAAGACGGATTTATCGACCTTATTTGAAAAGCGCGATACTGATTTTGAAGCTGAGGATATTGAGAATTATACGCCGTTTGTTTATTCTGACGCACCATTTGGAAGCTCTGGGGCAAGCAGCCGCGACCTTGGTTTGTTGTATATTGAAGACGGTCAGGATAATAAGTTTGATGAGCTTGGTTCAGGAGGAATTTCCCCATCAGATGAAGGTTACCTTTATGGGCCAACGATTGATATTTTGCGTGATTACTATCGCCTCTACCGCGATGTAAGTACTAAGAATACACGTCCGACTCTGGATGCTAGGGCTAATTATCCCAATAAAGCAGAGATGGGCATGTGGTACCGTACGCCAGCTACCTATGCATGGCGCTGGGGGGGGCCACAGCAAGATCCACACGCAAATAAGAAGGTGGAATTTGAAGGTTGGTGGGTACACGGCAATTCAAGAACGGTCGATGTTGTACGCCCAACTAAGGCAAATTATGTGCCATACATGAACCGTGTAATGCTCTACATGAGTGCGTATTCAGTACCTGATAATCTGGGTGATGGAGACGATGACGAGGAGGAGACATTTACCATTTATGGCAGAATCTTACCTGTAGTTTTTTTGCACAATCCTTATAACGTGCGGCTAGAGACTGAAGAGATGCGGTTTATCAAAAATATCGGCAACTTGGAGGTTTTATTGCGTTTTGATAGCCAAGGGCAAAATGAGGAAGTTAGATACGCTAACGTGATCAGTCGTGATGGGCAAACGGATTCTATCACTAGTGGTGGTGGTCAGGGCGATGCCCAGTTTATTATTCCTAGTGGACAGCAATTCCAGCCGGGTGAGGTTAAGGTTTTTGTGCCTACTGCTGGTCAGTCATGGGGTTCAGTGATGAATATGGAGCCAATGGGGTCGGGTTTTGATCCCAACGAGATGGGGATTAACATCGATGTTGATTACGATGCTTATACTGGAGCCAACGATGCGAGTCCAATGCGTGAGATTCCAGCTGAGACTTCAGTGCAGATATTTTTCCACTGGGATAACTATGCACAACAGGATCTAGAGCTCTACAGCCGTGATCGAGGTGGGTACAATACCGTCTACAGTGCATTTTGCCGTGGATTGAGAACGGCAACCACGGGTGAGTTCCAAGGCAAGGGGCAAAGTGCAATCCTGCGGGCATCTCCGAGTTACTTGATCGACGGTGATCTTTTGAGCCCAACACCTATCAATGTCCTAGATTATTACATCAAACCGGTAACATCATACGATGACGTGAGCGGTGCTGGATTCCCTGCATTTTTGCTCAACAATCCGATGGCTGCTTCTGATAGTAATGTGGAATACCGACCGTCTCAGGGAATTGATCTGATGCCTGGTAGTGGAGCGCAATCGCCAATGGTGAATTACCATTACGATTATGCGGAGATGGGATTTCCACGTTTGATGGATTCTTTCACAGGAGATTCGGGAACTTGGGGTGACGGTCACGGCTCAGCTGG
Organism: Persicirhabdus sediminis; assembly: GCF_016595495.1. GTDB lineage: Bacteria > Verrucomicrobiota > Verrucomicrobiia > Verrucomicrobiales > Akkermansiaceae > Persicirhabdus > Persicirhabdus sediminis. The sequence continues at coordinate 246,939 of NZ_JAENIM010000009.1, read as the reverse complement.
ACAGAAAACAGCCGTGGTGATGGAAATTCCAACAGCTCCTCTACAAGGACTGGGTGGCCTACAGCATGCTAATGTTTCGATTGAGGGTAATAATCCAGCGTTTCTTATTGGCTCATCATTTCCAAATTTACAGATAAGTAATACTTCTGAGCTGATTGAAACGAAGTCTGCAAGTGGTCGTTCCCGGGTACATTTTGACTCGGCATATTTTGCCAACCAGGCTTTGTGGGATCGTTATTTCTTTTCCTCAATCGCACCGCGACCAACCGACAACGTATACAACAATGCCAATGGCAATGCTGACTCGGTGATAAAAGAAGTGATCACTGAGTTTGTGGAGCAGAGTGAGCCGCTGGCTAATACCCGGATGACTCTCATGCAGAGTTCACTGAGCGCTGAGGAAGTGATTGCTGATCTAGAAGATTACACGCTAGCAGCGGCTCACCTTGGGGTGAAAGGGGCATTTAATATCAACTCAACCTCAGAAGAGGCTTGGAGAGCGGTGTTAACTGGCTTCCGAGGTCAGGATTTTGATACCTATAATAGTACCATCAGCTCGGAGAGTAATAGCAATGTGAATCCTATGCCTAAGCTTACGCTGGCTAACTCAGGAGGCACAACTAGCGCAAGCGCTAGCTCAGCTGACGCGTGGGCAGGTTATCGCAATCTGACCGATCAGCAGATCGAGGCTTTGGCCAAACAGATTGTTGATCAAATCAGAGGCAGAGCTGAAGACCGCGCTAAGGAGCTTGGCCGCAGTGGGGAAGTGGTGCCAAACTTGACCATTGGTCAGTTTGTTAACCGCATACCGACAAGCTCCAATAACTTCTACCGCAATTCCGGAACCATTCAGCAGGCGATCAACGCAACGGCTATTAATAACAGCCTAGACCGTGATGGATCATTCACGGTGAGTGATTTCAATAGTCTGCCAAACCACGAACCTTACCCAAGTAATAACAACTTCTCTGTACCAATAGCTGGCTCGTCTACGCTTTTTGTAACGCAGGGGGATGTGCTGCAAGCAATGGGATCTACGGTGACCGCGCGCAGTGATACATTCACTATCCGTGCCTATGGGGATGCCGTGGACAGCTCGGGCAAAATCATTGCTCAAGCATGGTGTGAAGCGGTGGTTCAGCGCACGCCTGAGCCGGTGAATCCCGATCCGGATAATCGATGGGAGTCGATTGACCAAGGTGAAGAGGGCGACTTTGGTCGCAAGTTCGAAGTGCGTAGCTTCCGCTGGTTAAACAAAAACGAAATCTAATATGAAAACATTATCCCGAATTTTAGCCGTCATTAGCTTGGGTTTGCTCATTACTATGGGGCTGGCTGACCAGCTGGCTGCTCAAGAAGGTGGCCGGGTGCAGATACGCACCTACTCGCTCAGCGGCGACATTAGCGAGCTCATGCTCGCTGGTCCAGATGGCGGTGTGCAGATGACGATTCCCTCAGCACGACGTTCTCAGGCGCTGGGCTATCGCGGCAAACCGGAGCTTATTTTCTTCCGGGCAGTTGATCAGCTGGAAGAGGGGAAATTGATCCCAGCAGCTAGAGTGAATATCTCAGGCAAAGGTCGTGCTCCCTTGTTGATTTTTCAGAAGCAGGAAAAACCAGCTGAAGGGGAACTTCCTTACAAAGTATGGGCGATTGACGATAGTCTGAATGGCTTTCCAGCTGGCTCATGCCGCTTTGTAAATCTGTCAAATAAACCGCTGATGTTGTTGCTCGGGCCTGAAGGTAAAGATCGTGTGAGCCTAGGCGCTGGAGCTGAAGAGCTGCACCGGCTGGGGGCTGACTTCAAAGGAAACCTAGCGGTGAAAGCTGCCTACCGTGAAAATGGCAAAGTGGTGCCAGCATTTGATTCCCGAGTTTTTCCAGCCAAAGGATGCCGCGATATTTATTTTATCTGGCCGCTGAGCCGAGCTGAAGAAGAGCCCGGCAATAAAATCCGCCTATCCGTGCTGCGTGAGCGTTCTGACTACGCTCGCAAGTCGATTGGCAGCTAGACATAAAAAAATCAACAGCCAGCTGGGTTTTAGATCCCAGCTGGGAAAAATGACCATCCAGCTGGGCGCGAGCTCAGCTGGATTTTTTTATCAGGCTGATGATCTGAGCTGCCTTTATCAAAGCTGTTGCTCGATGGGGATCCAGCGCAAGATCGCATCAAGCGTGCGCTGACCGTCGTTACGCGCTGACTGCCACGATAGATTTTGTATGCCACGGTTCCAGATAATACGACCGCGGTGATCGAACATGACGCGCCAAGAATTTGCTGGCGCACACATTTCGTCAATTTGCTCCGCGAGTTGTTGTGCGAGCTCTGGTGAGTTAATGATCAACCCCGCTTCCGTATTAATGTCCATCGCTCTGGGATCTAGGTTTAATGAGCCAATGAAGCAGGTTTCTCTATCGTAAACAAAGGCTTTGGTATGCAGGCCAATCCATTTGGCGCGCACCGGTGAGGTATCCGCGAGGTCTCGCTGGTGTTCACTTGGCTGGCTATCGTATTCGTAGAGTTCGATGCCCGCATTGAGGATGGCTCTGCGATATTTTCGATAATGGCTGTGCGCTGGCGTATGGTTGTTGGCGCCCAGGCTAGGCACGAGAAGTTTTACTTTGACGCCAGTATCGATGAGTTTTTTTACCTCGAGAAGTGAATTTTTGTCGGGGATGAAATAGGGCGATACGATGTAGATTTCCTTTTTGGCATTGGCGCTGAGTTCACCAACTTCTTTGACGGTACGGCGTTTGCCTTTTTGCTCGGGAGCGTCACCAATAAATGTGGCCTTGCCGTAGCTCACGCGCTTGGCCAGCTGGTTCCATCGCTTGGTCCAATCTTGCCGGACGCGTGGGAAAATTTGTAATTTTTCCGCTGGGTAGACACGTTCGTAGTTGGCTTCGTAGGTGGCAAAACTTTGCTCGCGTGGGCGACGGTGGATTTTCTCCGCTGGGTAACTCTGGCTATCATTCCAAAATCGATCGAATTTATTTTGAATTTCAGGCAGAACCGGGCCAGTCGTGAGCACATCTAAGTCGCGAAAATTGTAATTTTTATCGAGGCCAAAATAATGATCGCCAATGTTGCGGCCGCCATTCACCGCAAACACGCCGTCGACGATAAATGATTTATTATGCATGCGCCGGTTGATGGTATCAAAATGCGTGAGGTAATAAAACAAGGCGCCAAATTTGGTGCCGCGCACAGGCACTGGGTTGAAAATGCGAATCTCTAAGTTGGGAAACTGGCTGATGCGTGCGAGGTCGCGGTCGTTTGAGTTGAGCAAAAAATCATCCAATAAAATTCTCACGCGTACACCACGTTTTGCCGCCTCGTAGATGCGTGTGAAAAGTAGCCCGCTGGACGCGTCTCCAGACCAGATGAAGGTTTGGATATCGATCGAACTCTCCGCTTGATCGACCAGAGCCAGCCGCCAATCCATGGCTTCTTGGTTGTCGGCAATCAGCAAAAAGGCGGATTCGTCAGCTGAGGCGTTTTTTAGCGCCTTTTGGGAATAGGTATTTAAACTATCGTCACGGCTAGCTGGAATTGCGGCACTTTGATTGAGCGTGTGATCTACTTCAGGTAAAAAACGACAGTTGCTCAGAATCAATGAGATGCAAAGAAATGTAAAGACGGCTGGAAAGGTGGATGTGTAGGAGAATGCCCTTTCTGATTTGCCCATGAAAGATGATTGAACGCGGGTCATACGTATCACAAGGAAAAACTTAACAGCTGTTTACTAAATAGTCATTTGACAGAAATCTTTTGTGGTTGTTGTAACCGATTGCATACACGTCTGTTATCTCAGAGCTTAGTTTCTTCATTTTTCATACAAGCATGAGAAAATTATTCAACTTTGTGCTGGAAAGCTTAATCGATACTAGGCATAAGCAGTCTTAATGAAGCGCATAACTGAAATTTTGCCTGAAGAAGATTCACTGTCGGCCCTTGGTAGACGTAAGTTTCTTGGGCTTTCAGGTACAGCGGTAGCGGCTCTGATGGTATCGAAGCTGGATTCACAAGCAGCCTACTTTGGATTGCTTGGGAAAAAACCAGTTGACGATATTCCACATGAATGGGTGCAGCAACGCGGCGCTGATGTATTGCGCTATGCGCGGCACATTGAGAAGTTGAAATTGAAAAACATTACACCGAAGATGGTGATTGCTCCTCACTTCAAGGTGAGAGGTTCAATTTACAACACACTGCCGCCAAAAAGCATGTGGAACAACATCGGACCTACTCTCAAAGTGATTGATGAGATGGTTGAAACGATGGGCGCGCCAGTGCGACAGCTTACATCCATTTACAGATCTCCTCGTTACAATCGTTCATGCGGCGGCAAGAGCCGTTCATTGCATATGCAAAACATGGCGATAGACGTCCAATTTAGCGGTGTTTCACCTTCTCACGTTGCCCGTACTGCCCGCACGCTACGGTCTCGTGGCCTCTTCAGAGGTGGCATCGGACGCTACAGCTCATTTGTTCATGTCGATACTCGCGGCACGAATGTTTCTTGGGGGTAACCAATCTGTAAGTTGATTGACTCTAAAACTTGATAGTTCCTGGCTGATTACGTTCATTTTAATCATAAAGTCAGAGAAAGTTAAGTTTTTGGTTGTTAATGCTTTACGGCTATGGTAGTTAAATTATTTGATACTGAATGAGTTAAATATGGATCAGCAAGCCGACATCGAATTCGCCAAAGAAGATGCCCTAAGTGTACTGGGGCGTCGCGGTTTTATGACCTTGTTCGGAGCTTCGATGGCTGGCTTATTGATGTCGGGCAATGAAGTAGAAGCTGGTTTATTTGGTAGCAGAGCTCCAGTTCCGGGGATTCCAGATGAATGGACTCGGCTGAAGGGACGCGATGTGATGAGCTATGCGCGCTACATTCAGGGCATGAAGTTGAGAAATGTGACGCCCTACATGGTGATTGCTCCTCATTTCAAAAAACGCGGTAGTGTGACCAACGATCTTCCACCCAAATCACAGTGGAGAAAAATGAAACCAACCTTGCTGTTGGTAGACCACATGGCTGGCAATATGGGAGCGCCGATTAAAGAGATTGTTTCGGCTTATCGCAGCCCTCGCTACAATCGTGCCGTGCGCGGTAAATCTCGCTCCTTCCACATGCAAAATGTGGCGGTAGACGTCACCTTCCACGGTGCCTCACCATGGCGCGCGGCGGCCATGGCTAAGAAACTGAGAGACCAAGGTAAATACAAAGGTGGAGTTGGTCGTTACAGTAGTTTTGTTCACGTCGATACGCGTGGCCAGAATGCAGATTGGTAAGCTATTGATTTTAAGTTAGTCTCCCTTTGGGAGGCTTTTTTCGTTTAGATACATTTGTTTATGCGCCTTGCTTTGTAGGCGCTAGAGTGACAGAATCGTCGTGCTGACATGAATATTATCATCGTAGGAGCAGGAGAAATCGGGCGTCATTTGGCGCTCTCTTTGTCTAAAGCCGCTCATAGTATAGTTGTGATTGAACAGAACCCCGCTATTGCAGCGGAACTCGAGCAGCAGATTGACGGCCGAGTGATTACTGGTTGTGGTTCTAGAGTTTCTATTCTGCTGGAGGCTGGTGTGGCGGAGTGTGAACTTTTCCTTTCGCTGACAAGTAATGCTACGGTCAACTTGATGAGTGCCTCGATGGCAAAGAAATTTGCAGCCAAGCAGGTGATTGCTCGTGTTCAGCCAGATGTGGAGCGCGAAGAGTGGTTGTTTGACTACAAGGCGCATTTTAACGTTGATCATATCTTCAGCTCAGAGCGCCTCAGTGCGGTGGAGCTGACCAAATTTATCCGCAATCCCAATTCATTGATGATTGAGGAAATTGCCCGCGGTCGCATTGAGCTGCAGCAGGTGAGAGTACACGAGAAGAGTGAAGTCGTTGGCAAGCGCCTGATTGACCTCAAGGCTCCTGAGCGAACCCGCGTAGCTAGCATTGCTAGAGGTGGCGAACATTTCATTCCCACGGCTACCGATTCATTGGCGGCGAATGACGTGGTGACTATTTTTGGCGAACCTCGCAAACTGCAGAAGCTAGCTAACCGTCTGCAGCAGGGTGATGGCAAAGCGGCAAAACCATTTAATGTGGTGATCTTTGGTGGCGGAGAATATGGGCTTTCGGTGGCGCAGATGCTTGAGAGCATGAACTGCCGCGTGCGTATTTTTGAACGTGATCCATTGCGAGCTCAAGAGCTGACAGGTTTGTTGTCTAATACCACGGTGATTAATACCGACGGCACCTACCTCGCTGAGCTGGAAGAAGAGCAAGTTGGTGACGCCGATTTTTTCATCGCTACCGGCGGCAGTGACGAAGATAATGTGATGACTTGTTTGCAGGCGCACAATCTCGGCTCTAATGCCTGCCTGACTTTGATTCACCGCAGTGATTATGCTACAGCCATCAGCAAGAGTGGTCGACACTTTGGCTTGCTCTCGGCGGTGAGCCCACGTGAGGCGACGCGGCGCGAGCTGGAACGCTTCCTCACGGAAGATAGATTCCATACGGTGAAAAAACTCTCAGCTGGCGAAATTATTGAAACCAGAGTGCGCAAGGGGTCAATTGTAGCTGAGAATACCGTGGCTGAAGTCGAGTGGCCAGAAGGTTGTATTTTGGTTGGTATCATCCGCGGCGTGCACGCTAGCGTGCCTAGCCCTGGTGATATTTTAGAGCCCGAGGATACCATCTATGCGGTGGTGACGCCGAAGAGCCGCAGGAAGTTCCTTAAGCTGGTTCGTTAGGTATAAATTTTTGAGTCGATGAATTTAAAGATTCTAGCAAAAACCCTCGGTGCGCTGATTTTGCTCGAGGCCATGGCAATGATTATTTGCGGTCTATTTGCCTACTTTGATACGGTGGCGGGTGACGAGGGCGCGATGGCGGCTTTGTTTATGTCAGCTGGCATCTGCATTATGGGCGGCATCGTGCTGATGTTGTTTGGGGTGGGGAAAATCAAACGTATTCCGCGGCGCGAGGGCATCGTTATTGTTGGTTTGGGCTGGCTGATTTGCGGCACATTGGGCGGCATGCCCTACATGATTTGTGAGCCGGGAATGCCAGCTAGCGACGCATTTTTTGAATCTTTATCAGGATTCACCACAACGGGTTCGTCGGTGATGACGGACATCGAATCTTGGCCGCGCGGCATCTTGTTGTGGCGGTCGATGACCCAGTGGCTTGGCGGCATGGGTATTCTGGTTTTGTTTGTTGCGGTGCTTTCCTACCTCGGCATGGGGTCAAAATCGTTATTTCGCAATGAATCATCATTCCAGACTAGTGAGGCGAGTACTGCTAGGATTCGCGATACGGCCATGACCTTGTGGACGGTATATTTGGTGATTACCGCAGTTTGTTTGGTGGGGCTGAAATTGATGGGTCTGAGCTGGTTCAACGCGGTGTGTCATTCATTTACGGTGGTTTCTACTGGTGGGTTTAGCCCGCATAATGCCAGCATTGCGTATTATAGCGATTGGGGAAATGGCTGGCTGATCGAACTCTGGCTGAGTTTGTTTATGGTCATTTGCAGCATTAGCTTTTTGATCTGGGGAGTGATCCTTAGCCACCGCTGGAAACGCTTGCGCGATGAGGAAGAGGGGAAATGGTTTGTGATCATTTGTCTTTTTTCAGCGGTGTTAATTGCTGCTGGATTGGTGATTCGTGATGGTAGTAATTTCCTCGATGCTCTGCGCGGAACTTGGTTTACCGTGGTTTCTATCACCTCAACTACAGGTTTTGGTTTGGTCGATTACGAACCTTGGCCAGCCTACGCGTTGATGATTTTGGCGATGTTGATGCTGATGGGAGGGTGCTCGGGGTCTACTGCGGGTGGGCTTAAACTCAGCCGCTTATTGGTCTTTTTAAAAACAGCACGCTTCGAGGTTGTGCGTGCATTTCGTCCGTATCAGGTCTTCCGCATGCATGTGAATGGCAATGCGCTGGGTGAGCAGCAACGCTCGCAAACCGTGATGTTTACTGCTCTGTACGCCTTTGTGACTATTTTCTCATGTTTTGTGGTCGCGCTTCTCGAGGCCTATCAGGGCATCGACATGCTCACTTGCTTTGGTGCGGTGGTGGCGACGCTCGCTAACATCGGCCCTGGTTTTGGCGATGTGGGCCCAACGGAGAATTTTGCTCATCTGGGGCCAGCTACCAAAGTCTTTTTGGGATTGCTCATGGTGCTTGGTCGTTTGGAGTTATTTGCGATTTTAGTCCTGTTCATTCCTAGCCTGTGGCGCAAGTATTAGTCTCTCTGGCTGGGTGCAACGGAGCTTCGTTACGGGTTCTGGCAAACTTGTGTTTGTCTTGATTGCTCGATTTGAACAACCCATTGCACTAGTTTGGGTTCATATCATTACGGGTGGTAGCGATTCTACCTCTAATAAAGTGAGAATTAGGGCATTAGCTTTTTTGGGTCATTCAGCCAGCTGGATGGCAGATAGGAAAGAAATGCATGTTTTTACGACAGAAGATTGCCATTTGCCCGTTTTTTTAAATAGTAACGATACTTTATGACTAGTTTGCTGATTTCACCTGCCCAAGAGAGTGGTTGCCATGATACAGATGCCTTGGAGCAGCTCATCACCGACTCTGCCAGCCAGCAGCGCTCTCCAATCAATGAGATCCTAGACTCAGGCATGGTTGACGAAGACCTCTACCTGCAAGGGCTGGCCAGCCAGCTGGGGATGGAGTGGATTGAGCAATTTTCAGCAGATACCGAGAATAAAGGCATTCGTGAGTTTTGCGGACCACGAGTAGCATTGCTGCACCGCTTGTTTCCCGTGGCCGTCGAAGGTGAGGAGGAAGATGCCCAGCTGGTTTTGGCAACCTATGACCCGTTGGATTTGATTGCCCGTCAGGCAGCCGCTCAGCAGATCGAGTTGCCCATCGTGTGGAAAATGGCTTCACGCCAGCGCATTCACGAAGCGATCCGCAAACTCTACGGTGTGGGGGCGGATACTTTTGAGCAGATTTTAGAAGGTCGCGACATGGATGTGGATAACATCGAAATGCGCGACGAAGCCAATGTCATTGATGCCGATGAAGACGAAGAGGCCAGCGTGGTGAAATTTGTGAATCAAATTTTGCGTGAAGCCTTGGATCAAAAAGCGACGGATATTCACGTTGAGCCGCTGGCTGATAATTTGCGTATTCGTTACCGAGTTGATGGTTTGCTGGTGCCGGTCACCGTGCCTGATAACATCAAGGCCCTGCAGAGCTCAGTGATTGCGCGTCTGAAAATCATGTCTCACCTCGACATCGCCGAGCGCCGCTTGCCGCAGGATGGTCGTATTAACTTGCAGTTTGAAGGTGAGGGCATCGACGTTCGTGTAGCTACGGTGCCCACGGTGGAAGGGGAAAGTGTCAGCTTGCGATTGCTCAACCAGCAGAAATTCGACATCAACAAACTCGGCATGGAGGCGAACATTCGCAATACCATTGAGGGATTGTTGAAGCTTTCTAATGGCATTATTTTGATCACCGGGCCAACGGGTTCAGGTAAGTCGACCAGTCTTTATTCATTCCTCAGCGAGGTGAACTCACCTGATACACGAATTGTGACGATTGAGGACCCTGTGGAGAACAAGCTCGAAGGGGTGATGCAGATTGCGGTAAAATCCGAGATCGGCTTGACCTTCGCTAGCGGCCTGAGATCCATTCTGCGGGCGGATCCAAATATCGTCATGATTGGTGAGATTCGTGACTTGGAGACCGCTGAAATTGCCATCCGTGCGTCGCTGACAGGTCACTTGGTATTTAGTACTCTGCACACCAACGATTCCCTCGGCGGGATTGGTCGATTAGTGGATATGGGCGTGGAGCCATTCCTCGTTTCCGCTGCGGTTCGGGCGTTTTTGGCCCAGCGACTTGTGCGTCGTTTGTGTCCGCATTGCCGTAAACCGGTCGACGTTTCTGATCAGCAAAAAGTGGAGCTGGGAATTCCGCTAGAACTCACGGGTCAAGCTTATGAGCCAGCTGGCTGTAACCGCTGCCGCGATACCGGTTTTGCTGGACGACTAGCTATTTATGAAATCGCCGTGATCACCGAGGCTATGCAGCACCTAGTAGCGCAGAGCGCGGAAAGCAAGGATCTGCTGAAACAAGCCTACAAAGACGGTTATGTGCCGATGCGAGAGTACGGCTGGATGAAGGTGATGTCTGGGGATACCACCATCGAAGAGGTAATTTCTGTAACGACTTCCGAGCTAGGATAATTCATTTTCACTGCACCTGATATGGCTGTTTTCAAATACAAAGCGCTGGCTCGTGATGGCAAGGTAGAGACTGGCCAAATCACTGCGGATGACCGACCGTCCGCATTAAAAATCTTAAAAAAACGTGGCCTCCAGCCAGTCAATCTGACGGCTCAGGCGGCTGGCGCCACGGCGACCGCTACCACTGAGAAATCCACGCCAGCAAAGAGTAAGACGAAGAAAGCGCCAGCGCCCGCTAAGGCAAGCAAAGCAGCTGCGAGCAGCACGAAAAAAGAGGAGGAGAAAACGCTGGAAGCTGGTGAAAAGGTAAAACTCAAAAAGGCTGAGATCATCCTGTTTACTGAGGAGCTCAGCGAAATGCTCAGAGCTGGTTTGCAGCTGGAGCCAGCGCTCAAGTCGATGGAAAATCGCGAGGAGCTGGGCAATTTGAAGCTGGTTTCTCAAGGGGTGCGCCAGCTGGTGCGCGATGGTAGTAATTTCTCCGTAGCGCTGCGTAAGGTCAGCGATAGTTTTGGCCCACTATATTGCAACCTCGCCGCAGCTGGTGAAGCCTCAGGCGCGCTGGATACCATTCTCGAGCGCCAAGCTCACTACCTCAAAACACTCTCTGAGCTGCAGAGCAAAGTGGTCATGGCATTGATTTACCCAGCCTTCCTTGTGGTGGCGGGCATCAGTGTGTCCATCATCTTCATGACCAAGCTGATTCCTCAGCTGACGAAGTTGATTGTGAGTACCCCAGGGGGAGAAATTCCTACTGGAGCCAAGATCATGATGGCGGCGAGTGATTTTTTCCAGCAATGGTGGATGATTATCTTAGGTGTGGTCGTCACCGTATTGATTATTTTTAAAGCCTGGAAAGATGCGCCCGCTAACCGACTTACTTGGGATGAAACCAAGCTGAAAATCCCGCTGATTGGCAAGGTGATTGAAAGCCGGTTCTATGTGCAATTTCTCGAAACACTCGCCAACTTGGTGGGCAATGGACTGCCTCTTCTGCGCGCGCTCGAGCTGACCCGCGATGCCACCATGAACCTCTACATCCGCTCGCATATGGACGAGGTGATCGAGATGGTGGGGGACGGGCGCACCTTCTCACGATCATTATTAAAAACCGGCATGTTTCCACCATTGCTCATCGATATGGTCGTGGTCGGCGAGAAGACGGGTAAGCTAGATCACGCGCTGCGCCGCGCCGCAGAACGCTTCGATTCCGAGCTCGGAAAAAGCCTTCAGCGCATCATGGCTTTGATTATGCCAATCGTTCTGATCATGATGGCGGGTATGATCGGTATGATGGCCTATCTTATGGTCACAGCTATCTTCCAGACGATCAGTAATTTGCAATAACACATATAAATTTGTCATCTTTCTAGTTGAATCGATCAACTCAGCTAGGGTATATAAAAAATCAGTATGATTACTCCAGTATCACTTCCAGTGCAGAACAGCTATTGGGTTTATGAGGGGCGTCTGATGGCTGGAGAGTACCCAGCATCGGAGGATTCTGAGCAGACCGAAAAGACCATCGAAGGGCTTCTCAGCCTTGGCATCACATGTTTCATTAACTTGACCGAAGTAGATGACGGACTGCCTGAGTACGAGGAAGTGGTTAATCGCCTAAGTGGAGGAAAAGCTACCGTCGTACGTGTCGGCGTGCCTGATCACGATATTCCGTATTCTCCAGATGATACCAATGCTGTGATCAATCTCATCAACCTCGAAGTGCAAAATGGCGGTAAAGTCTACATGCATTGTTACGGTGGTGTGGGCAGAACCGGTATGATGGTCGGATGCTGGCTGGCGCGTGAAGCCGGATCTGGCGTGGCTGGATTAGCCAAACTGCGTGAAGTGTGGAAATTGAATCCAAAATCAAAATTCCGCCAAAGCCCAGACGTGCCTCAGCAGGCTCAGTATATCGCAGAGTGGACATAATTTGACCATTCACTAAGAATCATCGATGCGTTGGCTATGCTGCCAGCGCATTTTTTTTGATCAAGCATTGCCCAATGGCGCTAGTTGGGCCATTTTCTCACTAAATATGACGCTCGAAGATCTAGGTTGGAATCAGGCATTTGCTAAAGAGTTTGCCCAGTACGCAAAAAAAGGCTGGGTGCCAGCTCGTCTCATTCGTGATAACAAAATCACCTATGGCGCATTGATGGTTGATGAAGAGGGGGACTTCCTCGAACGTGAAGTCGTCATGGGCGGGAAAGTTTACCACGATGCCGCTTGTGATGCAGACCTGCCAGCTGTGGGCGATTGGGTCGCTCTCGACCTAGGTGGCGGAGATCTAGATACCATCATCCGTGCGCGCATGAGCCGTCAAACCTGCTTCTCACGCAAAGTCCCTGGGAAATCCAGCGAAGAGCAAGTGATGGCAGCTAACGTCAACGTTGTTGTTGTCGTCACCGATGCTGGGCCAGATTTTAATCCGCGTCGTATGGAGCGCTATTTCATGCTCATCAAACGTAGCTGCGCCAAAGCTGTTGTGCTGGTCAATAAATGCGACCTCTTTCCAGCTGAGCAAAACGAAGCAGCTGCTGAGGCCATTCGCGCCTTGTCCAGCGACGTCGATGTGCACATCACCAGCGCTGCCGAAGCGCAAGGGCTCGAAGTGATCAAATCCTATCTCAAAACGGGCATCTCTATCACCCTCGTCGGCTCCAGCGGCGTAGGAAAATCCACCCTCGTAAACCAGCTGATGGGCGAAGAATGGCAGTGGACCAGCGAGGTGAACGAAGTCACCGGAAAAGGACGCCACACCACCACCGCGCGCGAACTCATCCCGCTAGATGACGGCGGCATTTTGATCGATAACCCAGGCATCCGCGAAGTGCAGATGTGGACGAACGAGGAAACATTGCGTGAGAGCTTTGCCGACATCGAAGAGATGGCTGGCCAATGCAAATATCACGACTGCAAACACGGCAATGACGCCGGCTGTGCCATCCGCGCCGCCGTTGAATCCGGAGCGCTACCTACTGATAGGTACGAAAGCTACCTCAAGCTCGACGAAGAAATTGCCAAACTGCAAAAGCGTCAGAAAAAACGCCAAATGAATGTAGAGCGCCGAAATAAACGCGACCACAAAGTGAAAGCTAGAAACCTAGCTGACCGCATCGAGTACGAAAAAGACCAGCGACCTAACCGTAGTAAGTAGGTTTTCTTCCCTGTAGGGACGCTTTTCTAGCAGTGTTCTGTAGTCGTTGGTTTCTGTCTCACAGAAAATCAGTTATCTGTTGGGTGGCTTGGAGGCTTTATCCTTGAGTCTAGCGGATTTTTTCATTAGTTGAAAGTATGCCTTTCACTAAATCTGCTCTGACGACTACATTATTTTTGTTAGTGGGCTTTATTCCTGTGCCAGCTGAAGAGGCTGAGAGTAATTCGGCGCCTGCTGCAGAAGTTGAGGTTAGTTATAACAAGGCCTTTGATCAGCTGCTGGAGTTAGGTTTCCCTTCATGTGAAGGCTTGCAGTTAGTAAAGGTTAGCTTGCCCGATGATTTAGCCTATGATGACAAGTATAGTATCGGCTACCTAGAGTGTTATTCATTTGATGAGAGCAAGTTATTTGACACCGAGTACGCGTGGTTAGTTAATGAAGAAGATGGCATAGGCACCATTCGTTATCGTGAGTTTTTCGAGTTAGATTTAAAAAGAAAGAAACAGCGCGGGGCCCTGATGAAGTTCCTCGTGGGCTCAGGCAATGACTCCGATGGGAATCATAAGCTAGCTGACTGGGAAAATGCTGAACCCGGTAAATTGGTTTCTTCCATGAGCAAGCAGCTGAAATCTTTAAAATCAAATAACCTATTTGTCGCGCGTACTTGGGAGTACAATGATAGTGGTGCGCAAATCTGTGCGCGCTGTCTGGCGATGGCGACAGCGATTTACAGCGCGGGGTATGAAAAGGAAGCTAACCAGTTAGCTTCGGCAATTTTTGCATTAGCTTCAATCAATGACAAAGTGATTGATGAATTGGTGAACATGTTAGCTGAAAGCCAATACTCTGAGAGCTATCAGAAATATTATGAAGATAACGATCTACTGGCATTTAGAAAATCAGTAGACCTGCTAGCCGAAACCTTTCCTCGTGGCTGGAAGAATTATTACGGAGCCCAGCTACTTTCAGCCAAAATTGGACTGGGCCTAGAATCTACGGAACGAAAAATCCCTGCACACGAAAAATTCTCAGCTGATCCTGAAGTGCTAGCCATCATTGACCAACTGCTAGCTAGGACTGATGATATTTCTTTGTCTGCTCCCACAGGCTGGATCTTACCGCAAGATCCAAATGCTAATGAGAACAGCCGTAACAGCTATGGGTATTCTTCCCGGCATAGCCAGCCACAAAAATGGGCCAGTGAAATCATTGCGAAACGCAGAAAAGCTCTAGAGACGCTGATCCTGCTAGTAGATGATCCTACGATTTTAAAAGCTCGGAAAGCTGCTGATCGATCTAATAGCTGGAGTCAAAGCTACTATGACGATGATATGCCAGCTGAAGACCTAGCCATGCAGCAATATGATGCCATGCTGCGCCCGCTGTCAGTGGGCGACGTCGCTCAATCATTAATCAAATCGGCGCTTCCGGTACAGTCTAGCAGGGGGGACGAAATTTCATCCTCAGCTCTCATTGCATATGCTGAGCAATGGTTAGATAGTAATCATAACCGCTCTGATAGTGAAATAGCGATTAGTTTCTTGCAGCAAGAAAACAGTGACTTTGTTCAAGCTGGATTAACGTATCTGTGCTCAGCGGAATACAATGAATCTCACGATAAAGCGATACAGCAGTATTTCCTGCTAGGCGAAAACATCGACCTAAATTTGATTCAAAAGTATGTGAGCTCGCGTAAGGCGAAAGCTAGCACTTTTGTCACTAAACTTGAAGCAGAGCTAAAATCTCGTGAATCTAGTGATGATAGAAGCTTTGAGTACAGGATGAAACAAAAAGGCGGTGTGGATAAATATATAGACGCCTTGAAATCACTGATGGTATCTAAACCTCCTGCTGAGATGTTAGCTGAGATTCAAGCGGGAAAAGTATCATTAGAAACCGGGATGAATCACTACTGGACGGCCATTGAGTCCGATAAATCTCAGTTCAATCAAGCTGAGTATTTGAAGTTTGTAGTCGGCTATCAAAGTGCTGAAGGCAAGATCGAATCGCTCGATGTCTTGATCGAAAAGTGCTTTAATTTGAATTTAATCTATAATCCTTACTCTGATGATCGTGAGCAAACGAAAAATAAGGAGTTAAGCGGAGAGGAGCGAGAATTGTGGAGATCGCTTATGAAATGCCATTCAACGCTAACTCCTTCAGAATTAGAGAAAATGAACGGTGTGCTTCATTTTGACACTTATGTAGCATGGTGTGTTCTTTGGTTTGTTGATGGTGACACAGCGCTAAGGATGATGTCTGTGGCGAATCTATCATCTGAGGAAGAGAGTAGATCAATGATTGTAGGCCACGCTAACCACCTGCTAGGAGACCGTGCAGACTCGCCAGTACCTGATCCCCCTGAAGAGGGATCTGATATTTACAATGAGGTAACGAGCGAAGTATCAACGATGAATGTTGATCAACTAATTACCTATATTAATACCGCAGAGCTAAGCCAGAAGATGGTTCTCGATGAGATCATGGCTGACGAGACTAAAAGGCCTGAAAGTCTATCTTCTATCAGTGAGTCCATCATCAAGCCTCATGCTCCCATATGGGGGAACTTTACCAGCGAAGACAAAAAGGATCTCGAGCGGCTTCTGGTAGGTAAAGTATTTGATCAGTCTGTGCTGAAGCAGATGCATCATTGGTTTTTTGAACGACGCGATCGTCTGCCTAATACTATATGTGTTTTCATGAAGGGGCACGGTCTGTTTGGTAGCTACACTGCTTACCTAATGCATGGGAAACAGGCTGAGGAGTATCTAGATTCTTTAGAGTTAGATATGTCTGATGTATCAGGTTTCAAGCAGGTGACTGCTGTTTCAGCAAGAGCGGGGGAGCAGTTATTCTTATCCGTTCCAGCTGGAGACGATGAGGCATACGATAAAAAACTAGCTGAAATGTTCGGCGATGCATCTGATGAAGCTAATGCTCAGGCTGGATCATTCTATATTGTCTACCAGATGAAGTCTGAAAACTTTGATCGCTCTAGTAAAGAGTAAGACGCTTGATTAGAATAGTGAAGTTTTTGCTGCCAATATCTATTAGTTAGTGTTAGTAGAAGTGTGAAATTTGATAGAGTGATGAGTGAAGATATTAGAGCTGAAGAGCAGTGGAGCGAGATCCAAGATTCTGTAAAAAAAATCCGCCAGCAGACTGGCCGAGTGATTGTCGGCCAGAATGATGTCGTCGAAGAACTAATGGTTTCTTTACTGTGCCGTGGGCATTGCCTACTTACTGGGGTGCCTGGATTGGCTAAAACATTGTTAGTTTCTACCCTCGGTAAAGTACTGGGGCTAAAGTTTCAACGTATCCAGTTCACTCCAGATTTGATGCCAACAGATATTGTTGGGTCTGAAATTTTACAAACATCCAGTGATGGGGCTCGTAACTTCGAGTACGTACCGGGACCAATATTTGCTAACCTCATTCTAGCTGATGAAATTAACCGTACCCCACCAAAAACTCAGGCCGCGCTGCTAGAAGCGATGCAAGAGAAGCAGGTGACCGTAGCTGGTAAGACTCGTCAACTATCAGAACCATTTATTGTTTTTGCCACGCAGAACCCAATCGAGCATGAAGGAACGTATCCTTTGCCTGAAGCGCAGCTCGATAGATTCTTCTACAATATCAAAATTGATTACCCATCAATGGCTGATGAAGAAGAAATCATTCGCCGTACGACTGGCCACCACTGTGATGAGGCTGAAGCTATATTAGATGCCGACGGTGTGAATAAGCTACAAGACGCCACTCTGGATATCCAGCTGCCTGATAGTGTGGTGAAATATATTCTTCAAACAGTACATGGGTCTCGTCCGCATACAGCAGGTGCTAACGAGTTTGTGAACCAGTATGTGGAATATGGAGCAGGCCCCCGTGCATCACAGTGTCTAGCTAGAGCTGCTAGAGCTCTGGCTTTGTTGCGAGGTGAGAGTGCAGCTTCTATTGATGAAGTTAAAGCAGTGGCTTTACCAGTATTGAGGCACCGTATTATTCCTAACTATAATGCAAGTGGTGAGGGAATCTTAGTCGAGACGATCATTGAAAAGCTGTTAAATCAGAACTAAAAACGTGGCTGCGACTAGATACAAATACATACGCCCCGAGGACATTCGCCAACTCAAGCATTACGAGTTCGGAGTGAAAGCCCTTGTTGAAGGGTATTTGTCTGGTCGTCACCGGTCTAAAGAACGGGGCGCTTCTATCGAGTTTCACGAATACCGACAGTATGTCCAAGGTGATGACCCTGCGCTGGTGGACTGGCGAGTATTTGCCCGTAGTGATAGACATTACCTTAAGACCTTTGAGCAAGAAACTAACATGGAATGCCACCTGTTTGTCGATAGCTCAGCTTCTATGGGCTATTGTGAAGAGGGGGATATCACTAAGCTGGAATACGCGTCGTTTTTTGCTGCTTGCCTAGCTTGGTTAGTGATTTCAAAAAATGATAAAGTATCGCTGCAGCTCTTTGATGAACAGATCAGGCTGTTTCTTGATGCCGGATCGACGAGGTCGCATCTACATCAGCTTTTAACGGCGTTAGAAAATAACAAACCTGGAGAGCGTACATCTCTAGCTACAGCTCTAGAAAGATCAGCGCCATTGATCAAACGCAAGGGGACATTAGTTATTTTGTCCGATTTTTTCGACGAACCAGAAGCTATTTTCAAAGCATTAAATCCGTATTTGCACCGCGGGTTTCGTGTGCATTTATTCCATGTGCTAGATCCCGCTGAACTCACGCTCCCTAAGCTTGGCTTGGCTCGTTTTAATGATCTTGAATCAGCTGAGCACCTTGTTGTGCATACTGATCAGTTAAGAGATCTCTGGCGGGATGAGATGCATGAGCATGTGCAGAAGTTACGCCGTCTATCTGCTAGGCGGAAGGTAGATTACGCATTGGTGAAAACAACTGACAATTGGTTCAACCTCTTTGATAGACTGGCATAGATATGCATCTCTTTTTCATAAATTCTGCATTATTTGGCATATTGCTGCTTGGGGTATTGCCTCTCCTAGTGCACATGTTTGCTAGGAATCGACCACCCCAATATGCATTTTCTAATGTCGATTTTTTACAGAAAATCCTCAAAAAAACCGCCCGCTTCAAGAAACCACAAGATTGGATTTTGTGGTTTCTGAGAACGCTAGCTCTACTAGCACTTCTATCAGCATTTCTTTTGCCGATGATCAGCATGAAGGACGAAGGTGTTGTTGCTGATCGGGTGAGCCGTGTATATTTGATAGACCGTAGTGCCTCTATGGCAGCTGAGCAGGGATCCTCGACTCGCTTCCAGCAGGCTTGTCAGCGAGTAGCTGAATTACTCCAAGCTGATGCCCCTGATCTAGCAAATGTGGTGTGGATTCAGGCGCAGGCTCAAAGCGTGTTCCCTCAGCTAGGGAAGAATCTAACTTATCTGGAAGAAAGTGTATTGCGAGCGGATGTCGCTTATGAGAATGGCGCGATTGGCTCAGCTGTTGAGTTGGCCATTAGACAGCTTGAAGGCTCGACGCATCGCAAAGAGATTGTATTACTTTCTGACTTTCAAGAATCTGCTTACTCTAACTTGGATATAAATTTGCCGGCTGGAATAGAACTGAAGAAGGTTCAAATTGGTTCTGGAGAAGTAGCTAATTTAGCCATCAGTAACGTTTATACCTCGGTAGCGAACCCTATGGTTGGACAGGAGTTAGCTGTAGTAGCAAAGGTCCATAATTATTCTAGCTCTCCTCGACGTACATCAGTGTTTGCCGATATGGGCGGTAATCGCCGCTCTCAGATGGTCGAACTGCCAGCCTGGGGCGAGGCCGAAATCAGGTTCCGTAGCAGTTTCCAGTCAGCTGAAAAAGTTCTCATAACTCTGAGTCTAGCTGAAGATGCCTATCCAGCGGATAACCAATGCTCTATTGTTGTGCCAGTTAGGCAGAGTATGCGAGTCGCTTTTATACACGCAGCTGAGCAGAGAGTTAATGGAGAGACGGTTGTGCCTAACGAGCTCGATGTTTGGCAGCGCTTGTTTAATTGCTTCGACTGGGTGGAGTGCGATTTTGTAGAACTTGATTCACTAACTAATTTTTCTGCCGCCACCACTTACGATTACATTTTTGTTAATCAGTGGAATGGCTCTGATAGTGAACTGATTAAACAATGGGCTCAGGAGGGCACAAGTTTGGTGGTAATGCCAGCTGGCGGGGTTCCTGCTGCACATTTACAGGCTATCATGAGTGCGGATAAACCTGCTGATCTAGCAGGCAGGACTTTATTACAAGGGAAGCCTAGGTCTATGTTAGGAAGTGAGTCTAGTAGGACGGCTGATGCATCGCAGTTCTGGACAGTTACAGCGTCAGCTAGATTAGCTAGCCAGGACGCTGGGCTATTTGCACTCTATGAGAGTGGAGATTTTGGTTCTGCTGTTTCAGGTAATGTCTATCAAAGAATCTCGCTACCGGCTGACTTAGGTGAAGATGTAAATCACTTATTAGAATACTCGGATGGCAAAGCCGCAATGTTGAGCTCCTCTGCACATGGTGCGCCAGTTGTACTCTGGGGAGTCATGGTGGGCTTAGAGAGTTCTAGCTGGGCGGAGTCATCAAGTATCGTTACTTTTGTTGGAGAATTCCTGAAACATCACCAGAGTGCTAGCAAGCTAGAGTTAAGCCAGTATCCAGCTGGTAGTTATTTAAGCTATAAGTTAGATGAACGCGTCGAGGCGTCATCAGTCACCTTAAAGAAGGATGGTAGTGAGTCAGTTCCTATAGCTCAGAAAATGAGCGAGCAAGGCGTCTTGATGCAGAGTAAAGATACACAAGCTGTTGGGGTTTATTTCTGGGTCTCAGGTAGTGAGACTGTTGATACTCAGGTCATCAATTTTCCATACTCAGAATCTAATTTGAAATTAATGGATGCTGAGCTTCTCACTGTTGGTGAGAGATTACATGTTGATGAGCTTATGCGTATGGCTTCGTTAGGTGATGGCGTGGAGCTCTGGCCATACCTCATCTTAATCTGCCTATTGTTGCTTATGATAGAAAACTTATTAGCGATGTACCGGCCACGTGGTATGAAAAAGGAGGTAATGCGATGAATTTTAATCCGGTATTTTCCTGGCCAGTAGTGATCATCATTAGCGTATTGCTAGGAGCTTTAAGTCTCATCATCACTTGGCAGTCTTGTTCTACGCTGAAGCGTAAACTTCGCTATGTCGTTAGTCTGCTAAGGTTAGCCGCTGTATTCTTGATTTTACTGTTGTTGTTTAATCCAGGTGACTGGAAGTCTGATACGAGTAATGATGAGAAACCATGGATCGTCATGCTTGATGGCTCTGAATCCATGACTGCTCTAGATGATGGTGAATCTCGATCTGATAGGGCTCTGTTGATAGATGGTCAAATTCAAGATCTAGCAAAAGAGTCAGGAGTTACTGTGAGAAGATTCCAGTTTGCGGATGAGCTCGTTGAACTATCAGATGGCGACAGTTACCAATTTGATGGACAATCTAGCGATATAGCAACGAGCTCTGACCGCTTGCTATCGCAGCTAGCTAGCCAAGGAGTGAACCCAGCTGGAGTTGTTGTATTAAGTGATGGACGTCAAACCTCTAGCGGAAAGTCTGAACAAGTTAGCCTGCGGGCGAAGTCTATGCAGGTGCCATTTCATACACTCACCATTGGAGGAGAGAAGATCTTCTCTGGCATAAGAGTCTCTACTCCACGCAAGTCATTGACTGCATTCCCTGGCCAAGCATTGACCTTGGCTGCTGTAGTTGAGTTATCTGAGGTGGAGTCACAGCGAATTGAGCTGGCTCTCAAAAATGCTCAAGGTGAAGTCATTTCGCAAAAAGCTGTGCTGGTGCAGAATAATGAGAAACAAGTTGTTAGCTTTGCTATTAATGCTCCAGAAGAATCGACTCAGCTCAAGCTCGAAGTTGTTAGCCAGTCTGATAATATCAAGATAGACGGAGATGGAGCGGAATATAGAATCAAAGTACTTAACGATAAAGCACGAGTATTTATTGCTGAGGGAGCTCCGTATTGGGATAGCAAGTTCTTAGCACAAATGATGAGGCGTCAGGCGCACATGGAGCTTAGTTCGGTGCATCGTTTGAGTGCAGACCGCTGGTTTCAGGTAGACTCTTCGGAATCACTCCCTCATGAATCGTCAACGAGTGTTTTTCCCGATACGATTGAAAAACTCATGCAATACGACCTCATCGTATTCGGAAAAAATTGTGAGCACTTTCTGAACGAGGAACGCATTAAAATTTTAAAAGTATTTGTGCGTGATTTGGGTGGAGCCGTTTTGTTTGCCCGGTCAAAACCATATACTGGAGAACTTACCACCCTAGAGGTATTAGAGCCAGTGCGCTGGGCTGATGGCTTACGTGAAGATTTCCATTTTCAACCAACTAACGAAGGCGCTATAGCTGGACTTTTTGGTGATGCTCTACCTGACAGTGACTCCGCGTTATGGTCTTCTTTGCCCTCGCTTAAGGATGCTCACCGAATAGAAGGTGTGAAGCCATTTACACGTGTGTTAGCCACTGGTAAAGCTAACGGCATAGGCGGGCAAAGTCATGAATTTCCCTTGCTGATGGTTCGGCGCTATGGGCAAGGCGTTAGTGGCTTGGTTAATGCTGACGGACTATGGAAGTGGGATTTTTACCCAGAGGCGAGAGATCTAGGCAATATGTATGAAGAGTTCTGGACTCAGCTGATCCACTGGATGTTATCTTATTCTGAGTTTTTGCCAGGACAAGATTACGCGCTGCATCTATCAGCTGATGAAATACGTCCTGCTGAACCAGTATTAATTCGTGCTGCATATAGGGGAGAGGGCGAAGTTGCTGCTCCAGAGGTAGTCGTACGCTCCGCAGCTCTTTCTCAAGAGTTAGTGATCGTTCCAGCTGAGGAGATCGACGATACAGGTCAGCTGAAATGGATTGCTTGTTATGAACCTGAAGTTCCAGGGAACTATCATTTCGAGCTGCGTGCTAGTAATGATAATAATCTTTCTCTTCCTGATGTTAGTTTGTTAGTTCTAGCCCCGCCAGCTGAGATGGATGAGCTAAGTGCTGACCCTTATTTTATGGAGACATTTGCCATGCAGACTGATGGACTCGTCCTAGAGGATGATTCATGGCTAGATGTGTTAAGTGAAAAAATGAGTGCCATTCAGCAGATAGACCGTGACGGTGTTGCTTATTGGCAGCCAAGTTGGGCTAAGTGGATGCTGGCAACATTGATTGCCTTATTACTGTCAGCCGAGTGGTGGGTTAGACGCAGAAATGGTTTAAGCTAAGCAATAATAGTAGAATGCAAAATAAAGATAACATGAGTGCAAGTAGCCAATTTCAGCAGTCCATGCGACGGCTCAAATTGTCATGGTGCCTAGGACGGTGTTGCATCGCTCTTTCTTGTCTGATGGTGGTTAGTTGTGTGCTGCTGTTGTCTCTATGTGCCTTAGATTATTATTTTATCTATACTAATGAAACTCGTTACTGGGTTAAGTTAGCATTCTTTGGTTTTTGTATCGTGGCTGCATGCCTTGCATTATGGTGTGCCTATCGCTTTAGTAATGGAAAGCTTTCTCATTTGGCCGATAGTTTATCAAATGATAAACGAGCTAGCATTTCAGGCGCTTATTCATTGAATGATTCTGGCAGTAGCGATTCTGATTCAATGGCTGAGTTTCATAAAGCGCGCTTGTATCAGAAGGCCAATGATTGCCTAGCCAGTATCAGTTTAAGTAAACGGACACCGTGGAATTTTCTACTGATTAGTTTGTTAGCTTCTGGAGTTTGTTTGCTATCAATTAATGTAATCAAGTGGACGAAATCCGAGCTGTTTGATGTTAGCTGGTGTAGGTTTTTCCAGCCGATGTCGGATATACCTCCATATAGTCCCTTGCGCTTCGAGATCGATCATAGCCAATTGGCTGTGGTTTACGGAGAGGACGCAGTGGTGCAGGTTCGTGTTGTCGGTGGTGAGTTAGAGTCACCGGTGCAATGTTTGGTTCGCGATAGGGAGCAAGGCCGCACTGAAAGCCTAGCTTGCTATAGTGAAGGAACTCAGTCATTTGCTAAGAAGTTTGAGAATACCCGCCAGCCTGTAGAGTTTGCATTTACCTGCGGTCGCGCTCGCAGTGATTGGTTTCAGCTAGATGTTTTGCTTCAGCCTCGTGTTGCCTCGGCTTCGGTCAAAATTTCATCACCTGAGTACACGGGCATGGCAATGGAGTCGTTCTCGCTGGATAGTAACGAGATTAGGGCTGCCGCTGGGTCTATTGTTGAGTTAGTTTTGCATAGCAACCGACCTCTTGGTGGGGGGCTATTAGAGGTGCGATCAAAAGATACTGACGGCAATGAACAAACTACTGAGGTCAGTGGTGAACTTGTTGGTCATAGCTCAGTTTGTTTTTCTTGGACTGCTCAGGAGTCATCTGATTTGGTGGCCCATATTCATGACGTTCGCTTTACCAAGGCTGCTAGCCCTTTTGCTATCAGCTTGAATGTTAAGAAGGACGAAGTGCCAACCATTAGTGTTAATTCACCACAGAGTCTTTTGTTAGCTACACCCAAGTCTAAGGTGCCATTCGAGCTGCGAGTGGAAGATGATTTTGGCATCAAGTCAGTCAAATTACAGAGAACTTTGCTGGGGTTCCGTGATCGGGGAAAATTGATTGCTGAAGGGCAATTTGGCAAAAGTTATCATTATGAAAACCAGCTAGACCTAGCTCAGTTAGGTGTAGAGGCAGAGCAAACATTAGAGTTCTATTTTGAGGCTCAAGATCATCACCCTAATAAGTTGGGAATTGGAGTTTCAGATCTTGTGAAGGTTGTGGTGATCAGTGAAGAAGAATACGCTGAGAGGATTAGAATGAAAACTCAGTTGGAAGAGTTTACCATTCGCTATCAGGCATTAGCTCACGCTATGAAACAGGCTCGGAATGCCATAGGTCAGTTGCATGAGGCGATAGACTCAGGTGATCCTGACAGCATTAAGAGTGCGCTCGAGCAGGCCAAAAAGCATCTAGCTGAATCAAAAGAATTGGCTAACAAGATCGGTGATGATTTCGAAGCCTTTGCTATGGAAAAGCGTTTACGTGATGTTGCCAGTGCTCTCGGCAAACAAGCTGACGAGGCACTGAAGCAGTTGAATCAATTTGGAGAAGGTAGTTCGCCAGCTGAAATGTCCAAGGGGCTTGATGAGTTAGGCTCAGGATTCAAAAAAATCGAGAAGAAGGTAGCGCAAGTTCGTCAAGATGCTGAGAAAGTAAAACAGCTTGGGGAGGTCATGAAGCAGTCGGCAGAATTTATGCGCATATATAAAGCGCAAGAGTCATTAGCTGAAAGAACACAGTTGATGGCAAAAGAGATAGCTATGGGCGAGATGACTAATGCTGGTAATCTAGCCAATTTAGGCCGTCTGCAGCAAAAGAATCGTCAGGCTCTAGCTGAAATGAAACGCGAGCTATTAAAGCATGCGGGCAATTTGGATGATGAATTCGCTCAAATGGCAGCGGACGTGCAGCAATTTATAGAGCTTTTGGACCGCCTCGATATTGATAATGCCATGAAGGCAGCTGAAACAGCTGCCGAAAAGGGACAGTCTATTGATGCTGCGGCGAACTCCATTCTAGCACTGTCTTTGATGGAGCAGCTTCTCCAACAGAAGAATAGTTTTTGCTCGATGTGCAAATCTAGAGCTCCGCGATTCACATTACCTCAAGATGTAGCAATGACGATGCAGCAAATGCTAGAAGCATTGATGTGTCAGAGCCAAAGGGGACAGGGAAATGGCAACTCCGGTGGGGCTGGAGGTGGCGGTGGTGGATCTGGCAGCGATGGTTATTCTGTGATGGGCAATAGCCTCTCAATTCCCATGTATGGGCCTGATCGCGCTATATTTTCGCCCCAGCAGTTCATGTCCGCTCATGGTGGTGCTGGAGGGAAAGGTGCCCTCGGGACTGATGGCGTGAAAGAAACTAACCGTATTGAGATAGAGCAAGCAAGCCAGCAAAGTCAAGCGGGCCCCGAATCAGAAAATGTTCCAGATCGATATAAAGATGCTGTGAAACGATATTTTGTTAATGATTAGTAGTTAGAAATTATTGAAGAATTATGAAAACTTTGAAATTAGTTAGTTTATTTATCCTCAGCTTAGCTTCGCCACTGGCTGCTAAAGAGGGGGCGGTGCAGTGTGGTAACCTTATCTATGCTGGAACTAAAACCTCACGCTGCTTTAGTGATGAGTTTCTCAGCACCGTACAGCAGCATACGAGCATTGCTACTGAGCGCCGTTTTAAGCCAGTGAAGCTATCGTCGGACGAGCTGTTTAAGTTTCCGTTTGTCATTCTTACAGGTGAAGATGACTTTGTTTTGACTAACAAAGAGCGGGTGAATTTGAAAAAATACCTAGAGAACGGTGGGTTTATGTTAGCATCGCCTGGGTGTTCAAATAAAGCGTGGGCAAGTTCATTTCAGCGAGAGATCAAAAGAGTATTTGGCAATGATTCACTGCAGGAGATCGCCAAAGATCACGCCTTATTTAATACCATATTCACGATCAAACAGCTCAAGTTGTCAAAGGGGGGAGAGGGTAAGCTCCACGGACTCAGCCATAATGGTAAGCTAGTTGTGGTATTCGCCTCCGACGGTTTGAATGATACCTCCAATACAGAAGGATGCTGTTGTTGAGGAGGGAACGAAATTTCTAACTCAGTTCGAGTTAACGCAAACATATTCGCCTACGCCTTACTTCACTAACGAAGATCAATTCTATGCTTTTATAAACACAAAGATTAGATGAACTTGTTGCTGAAAAATTTTCTATCCATCTCAGCTCGTCGGCTGTTGATAATGATTTATGTATCATTGTTGTCGGTGGGCATAGCTGACGATATTAGCCGGGATGCCTTGGACCGTATTGCTAGCCGTAGCAGTGATCCAGCCAGGTCAAGTGACTGGGAGCAAGCGGTGGTTAACTACGGAGACAAACACCAGCGCAAGTTAATACGCGCAGCCTTAAAGCAGGCTGAGCCATTTCCCAAAAGCCAAATGGTGGCTTATTTAGGGGATGAAAGACTGGCTGTTAGGATTGGAGCCATCGAGATTTTAGAGGATTTCAGCGGTAAGCAATTTGACTACGATCCATGGGATACGCCAGCTAGTGATGAGCATCATGCTGCTTTGAGCCGCTGGATGGTATGGGCTGGCTCAAAAGGGGAAAAATTATCAGCAAGCAATCAACTAACTGATGATCAAATGCAAAGCTACATTAGAGACTTGATTTCTTCTGTAGCTGAAAGGCAGAAGCGCGCACTGCGTATGCTAGAGCCATATGGGATGCTAGCGGTTGGTGATATTCAGGAATTTATTGTAACTAGCCCAGATTTGCTAGAACACCAGCTGGTCAGGTTAAAAGAGGCCCAGTATTATTTGGTCTTAACTCAGACGAGGGCGCAGGGCGCTGATAGTATAGCACGCTCACTAACGAGAGGTAATAGGGATCAGGTGCTTGAGGCGCTTAGCCAAATCAAAACAAATGGATTTCTGGTGATTCCTATCGTACTGGATTTTGTCAATTCATCCGATGCATTGGTGCGAGAAACAGCGATTGATACAGCCTTGTTGCTAGGCAATGCAGAAGCGGTGCCTTTGGTGGCCGATGTACTCGCAGAGGAAGCTGACGTTAACGTGATACATGTGGCGATGCGTAGGTTGCGCGAGATCGGTGGTCAGGCGGCTGTGGATCTAATCGTTCCTTATCTAGCTAGAAATGATGAAGATCTGCTAGTGTCCACGATACAAAGCCTAACGAAGCTGAGTAAAGCAGAGGTTGCGGGGCGAAATACATTTTATTCTAGTAATTCAGAGGGCGAAGTTCAGGTCACGGATGAATTGATTGATCAAGTACTTCCTTATCTTACTGATGAGCGCTGGCGAGTGCGTTCTGCTGCATTGGAGTTTGTAGTCAAGGTGCGTACTGAACGAGCTGCAGAGCAGGTATTAGAGTTGCTTAGTGATGAAGATGAGTTTGTGCGCTCTGGTGCAGTACAAGCTGTAGTTGCTTTGAAATTGACCTCAGCACGATCTCAGTTAGAAGAGATGTTCCTCAGTAATGACGATCTCGTGCCGATGGCGACGAGTGCTTTTGTTGGATTGGATATTCAGTTCACTGACAGTTTGCTCGAGCACTTAAGGACTCGACCTGTGGATGTTATCATTGCGTGTTTGAGTGAATTAGAAAAAAGCTCAGATGAGGGCCATGTTAAGTTAGTGGCAAGTTTCAGCTCACATGAGGATCTGGATATTGCTTGTTCAGCTATCAGGATATTAGCAAAGGACAGCAAAAAGGTGGAGAAGATTGAGGCAGTCTCAGCGGCGCTGTTGGAAGCCTTAACGAGTGGTCAGCTTGAGCGAATTTCAGCGGTGATTGATCACCTTAGGTTACCTAAAATGACTGATACTAGCGCCTATTTGGCACAAGTGGTTCAACTTAAAAAGAGTCAAGTTTCAACAAAGTTAGACTCATTGTACGATGCCTTTAACCAAGTGGCTGTCGGTGAGAGAAAGCAGACCGAGAAGCAGCTTGAATCGAGTTCCGCATCATCACTCCCTGATAATGTTAGTGCGTTGCGTGATGAGTTAGCAAAAGTGGCTGCTAGTGAAAGTGAACAAGCATTCCGAGCGGGAATCATTCTAGCTAAATCTGGCGACAACCGAGGTGCGGAAGAATTGCTAAAATCACTGGCTGGCTATTCCGTCAGCCAACGGTCTGCTGTTGCTGCAGCGCTACGTTATACATCGACGCAGAAGAGTTCTGAACTTACTTTGCGATTACTCAATGATGATGCTGAGACAGTACAAGAAGATGCGGCTCAATCAGCATTCAGTGAATCAAAAAACTTGGCGCTGATTTCGGAAGCACTTTCTTTGCTAGATCTTCCCGGTCGTAAGATTCATGCTTCAGCTTTGTATTGTCGGAATTTGGAATCTTCAGCTAGAGACCGTGATGCAAAACGTGCGATTCATAGCTGGTGTATAGCGACGTTGAAAAATGATCTAGCTGAGGATGATCAGAAGGTGCTAGCTCTAACTCTATCGAGGCAGGCTCTCGATCATACTAGCTTTGGGGTGGTATCAGAATATACAAAGAATGCGAGCCAGTGGTTGCGCCGCGCTGCTTGGTATACAGTTGCAGGGTTTAATCAATCATGGTTAGAGGAAAACGCCGAGCGTGGTCTGAGCGATGTTTCTCCGCGGGTGCGTGAGGCACTTTTGGTTGCTTTGTCGGATAGAGGTCAGTGGCAGGTCTATTTCTCAGACACACACCAGCGGCCAGATTCTAGCTGGAACTATAATAGGAAGAAGCCGCGCATATCTGGGCATGTACTTGGGTTGATCAAGGGCTTAGCTAATGATGATCCTGACGAACGGGTGCGTTTTGAGGCGTTGTACACTTTGCTCTATCATGGTCAGGATATTGATCTAGCTGATTTTATTTCGCTTCTGTCGACTCGAGCTGGTGATAAAACTCTAACGCGGCGTTTGGGATCGTTTATTGAGGATCAATACAAATCATTAGGTCCAGGAATCAAACCATTGCTGGCCTACGTAGATTGGCGCAGTATTAATAAAAGGAAGCGTCCTCTCATTCTTAAGCATTTTGCTGGCAGCGGCAAACAACTGGCGTTCACTTCCTTTCAGGATCTAGCTAAGATGCAGGTGGATTCAAGCCTAGCACAGCATTCTGAGGAGCCTGAGATTACTGAACCTGTAGCTGAGCGGGAGACCGTTAGGGCGCTTGTGTTCTATAAACCTGGCTGTAGTGAGTGTGAAACATTAGACGCTGAACTGAATAAGATTAAGGGTGATTTCCCTCAGTTAGTCATTGAGCATAAAAATATTTTGGAACCATCATCTATGCTATTAAACCAGGCATTATGTGATTACTTCCAAGTTTCAGGAGTAGGTAAGACACCATCTTTATTTGTTCAATCGGGTGCGGCTATTTCACCAAGTGTTCAGCCTGAGCATATCATGAAGCTGGTAGTTGATACCTTGGCCATGCCGCTAGATGACAGCTGGGCCGACATGGGCGATGAGGCTATTGAGCTAGCTGAGCAGAAGATAGATCAGTCATTTGCGAACATGACTCTGCCAGTGGTGATAGGTGCTGGGTTGCTAGATGGCGTTAATCCATGTGCATTTGCGACGATTATTTTCTTCCTTTCGTACCTGCAGGTTGCTCGTCGATCGCCGCGTGAAATTTTGATGGTAGGAGCGTCATTTATCAGCGCTATCTTTTTGTCATACTTTGCGGTGGGCATTGCTTTCCACTCGGTGATAGATAAACTAAATCAGCTAGATGGCTTCCAATGGGTAAAGCATACGATGACCTATTTGTTTGCCGCCTTTGCGTTCTTGGTGGCGATTTTGAGCTTCAGAGATTCTCGCCGAGCGGCAAAAGGAAACCTGAAGGACATGACCTTACAGCTTCCTGCATTTCTAAAAGACAAAATTCGAGGTGTGATCAGGAAGCGTGCCAAAGCGAGACATTTTGTATTGGCCGCATTTGTTAGTGGCGTGATCATTTCTATATTGGAGCTGGCGTGTACTGGACAAGTTTATGCACCGATCATTTTCCAAATTCAGAAGGGCGAGGCAGATGCTGTAGTGATGCTACTAATTTATAATCTAGCATTCATTTTACCGCTGGTGGTTATCTTTGCTTTAGCTTTCAGAGGTATGACTAGCTCTGCACTGATAGACTTTCAAAATAAGCATACGGCTACGGTAAAATTAGCGACGTCGATTGTATTTGTACTCTTAGGCGTACTGATTTTATTTGGCGATAAATTGCTGCCTCATGCTTAGAGTGGTGTGCGTTGTTAGCTAGAAGTTAGCTTTTTGTACATTCTGTGAAAACAAATCAGCCAGCTGGAGGTTTCCAGCTGGCTGAGTATTTTTGGTTTCTTGGGTGATTTTTGTTATTTAACGTTGAGCTCAACGGATGGCAGGCCGGTGGCTTTGCCAATGTAGCTGCCGAGGCGTCCTTCACGGTCTTTCGGGAAGTAGGCGCTGGCTACTGAGCCTGATAGAATAACTTGATTTTTCCGCAGGTAGTTACCTTTTTCTAGCTGTTGGTTGGCTAGCATGACGAGTGCTTTACGTGGATCGCCGAGTACGTTAGATGCTGTGCCCGAGTATACTTCTTCGCCATTGCGATCGAGTGATACTTGCATGTTAGCATAGTCTAAGCCTTGTGGTGGTACACCTTTGCCGATGAGGTAGGTGTGGGTGCCGCAGCTCATGGCGACAACGTCAGCTAGCTGGAGTGGGTGCTCGCTGCGGTCGAATCTGAGATCAGGCACGTCGAGGCCGACGTGCACGGATTTGATGTAGTTCTCGGCATCTTCCACTGAGGTGATTGGCTGAGTGATGTCTTGGCTGAGCACGAAGGCGATTTCTGACTCGATGTGGAAGCCAATGAAGCTGTCGGCTTCAACGGATCCGCCTGATTTAACAAATTGTTTTTTGAAAAAGGTACCTGAAACTGGCGCGTCGATGTTCCAAGTTTTCTGTGAGGCTGCGCTGGTGTAGGCCATTTTATGTCCGGTGACGTGGCCGTATTTTTGGCTCATCATGCTGTCGAGAATCGACTGGATTTCGTAGGCTTCGTCTAGGCTGATGGCTTTTTTACTCTGGCTAGTAACTGGCTGAATCGCCTTCACTGTGGTGGCTGCTTGATAGATTTGTTCAGCGTATTGGTATTGTTCTGAGCGCAGTTTGGCGTCTTTGCTACCGAGCTCACTGGCTGGAGGCAGCTGGTATTTTTCAGATACTGGAGAACAGGAGATGGCGGTGAGGCAGATGAGTGGATAGATAAATTTCATAGTCAGGATTTGCATGAAATAGGGATGTGTGGTGAGTACCTTAGTACGTGTGATGAAAGCAAAGTTAACAAACAAAATGGTTAATTTTGGATACGGTAGATTTGAATGTAGGTAAAGTCCCTTGATTTTCGTGTGATTTAGCCCATATTGCGGCGCGCAAAACATCGCAATTATCATGAAGCCCGAAAGCATTCGTAAATATCGTCCATTTCCAGCTGTTGATCTGAAAGATCGTCAATGGCCGGATCAAGTCATTTCAGCTACTCCTATCTGGTGTAGTGTTGACCTCCGAGATGGTAATCAAGCCCTACCAACGCCTATGACGGTGGAGGAGAAACTTGAGTATTTCGAAATGCTTGTACGCATTGGTTTCAAGCAGATTGAGGTTGGTTTCCCATCCGCATCAGATACTGAGTTCAACTTCCTGCGTCGTCTGATAGAGGAAAATCGCATCCCTGATGATGTGACTGTTCAGGTATTGGTGCAGGCTCGTGAGCATTTGTTGCGCCGCACATTTGCGGCTTTGCACGGAGCTAAGCAGGCGATTGTGCATTTGTATAACTCAACTTCTCCGCTGCAGCGCCGCATTACTTTTAATGACGCCAGCCAGGAGAAAATCAAAAAGATTGCTATCGAAGGTGCCGAGCTGATTAAAGAGTTAGTTCCAACATTGCCTGATTGTGATCTTACTTTGCAATACTCTCCCGAAAGTTTTTCTGATACCGAGCTAGATTTCTCTCTGGAAATCTGTGAGGCGGTGATGGATGTGTGGCAGCCGACTGAGGAAAATAAGATTATTCTGAATCTGCCAGCTACTGTAGAGTGGGCGACACCTAACGTGCACGCTGACCAAATCGAATGGTTCTGCCGCAATCTGAAAGAGCGCAACAAGGCGATCATCAGCTTGCATACTCATAACGACCGCGGAACTGGTGTGGCTGCTACCGAGCTGGGCCTGATGGCTGGAGCTGATCGCGTAGAAGGCACATTATTTGGCAATGGTGAGCGTACGGGTAACCTTGATATCGTCACGGTAGCGCTGAACATGAACAGCCATGGAATCGATACGGGATTAGATTTTTCAGATCTATCAACCATTCGCGAAGTCTACGAGCGAACCACTCATTTGGTGGTGCCTGAACGCCAGCCGTATTCAGGTGAGTTAGTCTTTACTGCCTTCTCTGGTAGTCACCAAGATGCGATCAAAAAAGGATTTGATAGACGTCAGAAAGATAAAGCTGAGTTCTGGGGAGTTCCCTATCTAACAATCGACCCGCAGGATCTGGGACGTAGCTACGAGGCGATCATTCGCATCAACTCGCAGAGCGGAAAAGGTGGCATTGCCTACATTCTCGATCGAGAGCACGGATATGATTTGCCAAAGACGATGCACCCACAAGTGGGCACTCGTATCTATGCGCTGGCCGATGAGCAAAGCCGTGAGCTGACACCTAACGAGATCAAAGATGCTTTCTTTGATTTCTTTGTCAATGTGTCTGCGCCGATGAGCTTGATTGACTACGAGCTGGATCATCACGCTGGTGAGCGCGGTGAAGTCGCATGCCATGCAGAAATCTCTATCAATGGCGAAACAAGAAAAATCTCTGGTATCGGTAATGGCCCAATCAATGCTTTTGTGCACGCGTTAGATCAGGCTGGATTGAAAAAATTCTCGCTGGTTGATTACCGTTCGCATGCCGTTCGTGGTGGCTCGGATGCAGATTCAGCAGCCTATATCCAGCTGCAGGGCGAAGAGCAGAAGCTGGTGTGGGGAGCTGGTGTCGATTCATCTATCGAGATGGCTGGCCTGAAAGCTCTGGTCAGTGCCTATAACCTCCTTAGCGCTAGCTAACAATATGGTCGAGTTTCGTTTATTTGGAATCCCTGTGAGAGTGGAGCCAGCATTCTGGTTTACCATCGGTATCATTGGCTTTTTGTATACTTCAAATAGCCCTCACAATGCGTTGCTGATGATGGCGCTGTTTGTATTGGCGGCATTTGTCTCCATCCTAGTACATGAAATGGGACACGCTCTAGCTATCAAGTTTTTCAAATATCCGACTCGAGTGGTACTTAGCAGTTTTGGTGGATACGCTACTTTTCCGCCCAATGTCTTATCTAGAATGCAGTCATTTCTAGTCACTCTGGCTGGACCTGCTGTTCAGCTAGCTTTGGGCCTCTCTATTTTGTATTTCGTCCCAGCCATAAATAAGTTCACGCCAGAGGGGGCAATGATAAATTATTTTTTCCTCTACTTGATGGGCGTTAGTATTATCTGGTCTTTGTTTAATCTGATGCCGATCTTTCCGATGGACGGCGGGCACCTGTTAGCCGCTATACTCGGGCCAAAGCGTCAGAAACTCGTATTTATCATTGGCATTGTTATTGCATGCGGGCTTGGTTGTCTGGCCCTGTTTCAATATAAAGAGATCTACATCGCCATGTTTATGGGCCTCTTTGCCTATCAGAACTTCCAGCTGCTGAAGCAGCTCAAAAATTGGCGTGGTTAGGCGAGCTCAATAAAGTGCTAATAGCTAGCAGGTGAGGGGCTGATTCTGGCTAAGGAGGGATTTTTTTTCCATCTAATCTGGGAATGACTCCAGTTATACTGTAATGCGATGGCATGTTTAGTTCAAAACTTCTTGTTTGTCTGTCAGCTTTTTCAGTGGTGACTGCAGGCTATGCTGCTGAGCCATCGGGGGCAAACCGCTACAATGTATTGTTTATCGCAGTAGATGATCTGCGTGATGATCTGAATTGTTTTGGCTCTGATTGGGTCGAGTCACCAAATATTGACCGTCTAGCAAAAAACGGACTTTCATTTACTAACCATCACGTACAGGTAGCTACCTGTGGAGCATCTAGGTTTGCCATGCTCACTGGTTTGAGCCCAGCAACATCAAAAATGCAGGGTAATAATGCTTTCAAAACTTTAGCTAGAGAGAGTGATAGAGCGCAAACTTTGCCTGAGGTTTTTCGCCGTAGTGGTTATAAAACAGCGAGTATTGGTAAAGTTTCTCACTCTACTGACGGCAAGGAATTTGCTTATAATGGCAAAGGGGATGGACGCGATGAACTCCCTAACGCGTGGGATGAACTGCCAACGGAATATGGCGAGTGGCAGCGAGGCTGGGGACTAATGTTTGG
Source organism: Persicirhabdus sediminis (assembly GCF_016595495.1). Taxonomy (GTDB): domain Bacteria; phylum Verrucomicrobiota; class Verrucomicrobiia; order Verrucomicrobiales; family Akkermansiaceae; genus Persicirhabdus; species Persicirhabdus sediminis. The sequence continues at coordinate 212,496 of NZ_JAENIM010000009.1, read as the reverse complement.
TTATCATGGTGGCGTTCACCGCGAAGATGGCAGTGGGCACAAAGATCTAATGGAGTTTGTTGCGGAGGAAGATTCAGAGCTTCCCGACGGTCTGATAGCCGATGTGGCTATCAAACAACTGCAAAAGTGGAAGGACGAGCGATTTTTTATTGGTGTTGGTTTTATCAAACCGCATCTACCATTTGTTGCCACAAAAGGGGATTGGGATGCCTTTAAAGATAAAGATATTCCCTTGGCTCCTCGTCAGGAACACACAGATGCAAACTACTGGCACAAAAGCCACGAGTTCTTTAAATACGATGCGCCATACGACGATGAAAATCCTCTCAGTGAAGAAAATCAGCTGATGAATCGCCGCGCATATTTCGCTTGCGTGCGTTATGTTGACAGACAAATTGGTCGAGTTCTCAATGAGTTGGAAACTCTAGGGCTCGCTGATGAGACCATTGTGGTATTATGGGGCGATCATGGTTGGTGCCTCGGTGACCTGCAGATGTGGGGCAAACACAGCCCGTATGAAGAAGCTAACCGCAGCCCATTGATTGTCAGAGTTCCTGGTTACGATAGTAAAGTCATCGATAGCCCAGTTGAGACGATAGATATTTTTCCTTCATTGCTAGAGTTGTGTCAGCCTAAGGATACAGCAACAGCTAGACCATTAGACGGTGTGAGCTTCGCTCAATCAGCGAAGACTGGTAAAGCTAGCCGTGAGCTCGCTATTAGCTATTGGGCTAGGTCCATCAGCGTGCGTGATGATTCTTTCCGGCTCATTCTTGATAGAGACAGGAAGAAGCCAGCTGAGCTGTATAAAATTCAAGCTGATGGTAGCTCTGGACGGAATATTGCCAGTACCAATCCTGAAAGGATTCAGAGCATTTTAACCAAGATGCTGAAGCGAAAAGAAATGGAGCAAAAAGACTTTGCGGCCACAGTAAAAGCGTCTTTAGGAAACTAGCTGTTTCACATTTGGATCAATTGCGCCAGCTGGATGTTCTAGCTGGCGCATTTTTTTTGCCATTTTTTTGCAGTACAAAGTCCATTTTGTAATCGAAGTTTTCTGCTAGTTAAGATGATTGGATGGCTTTAAATAGATAACTTAATCGATATTTCAGAATGTGAACAGGTGTTCTGTCGTGTATTGATTTCACTTTTACTGTGATCCCATTTGGTGTGGGCGGGGAAAGATTTCTCTTGAAGCAAAACATTTTAGTGATTTGACTTGTTTCTAATTAGGAACCCTAGTTTCAATACTGAAATGGCCTCAATATCTAGCATTATCAAAGCATCCAAAGTGCTAAAACGTCTCCCTATGGAAGAAAAGGGCATGTCTCTAGCTGAGATCCAGCGCGAGTTTGAACTCTCCAGAACCACTGCGTTTCGTATGATGAACTCATTGTGCTCAGAGGGTATGGCTCAGAAAGAGGGCACCCGTTACTACATGGGACCAGCTCTGGACGCGATAGCTCTGCGTGGTGACAAGTATGCTCTCTTGCGTTCACGCTGTATCATTGCGCTACGCGATCTAGCGATGAAGACTAGGCAAACTGCTCACCTAGCTGTGCGAGCTGGTGCCCATAGCCTCATCTTAGATGTATGTGATAGTCCTGACCCAGTTAGGGTAGCTAGCCGCTCAGGTACGAATGTATTTGTCCACTGCTCTAGCACTGGCAAGTCATTGATCTCATTTTTGCCAGCTGACAAGCGTGCGGAGTTATTTCCAATGATTCACTTTGATGAACCCAAAACGGAGAAGACGATTCGCTCAGCAGATCAGCTAGAAGTTGAGTGTGCTAGAGTTCGCGATCGTGGTTACTCCATGGACGATGAAGAATTTGCTCTAGGTGTGAGATGTCTAGCTGCTCCAATTTTTGATGAAAAAGGTCGAGTGCAGGCAGCTATCGGCATCACCGCTTCCACGCAAAGTTTCCCCAAACGCAAAGTTCCTGAGATTGCTAGCATCGTTATGGATGTCGCCTGGAGCCTGTCACTATGTGACAAACGTAAGGTTAGAGTAGGATAATGAAGAAGATGAAAAATTTATTGCTAGGTGCGTGTTTGATGATGACTAGCTCAGCTAGTGCGACTGATTTTCAGCCCGCTGAAATCAAACAGAAAATGGCGTCTGTGGCTGATTGGCAGATGCAGAATATGGATAATATTCCAGTCAAGTTCAAGCGTCACCGCCAGCTGAGAAGCTGGGTCAATGGAGCATTTTTTGTTGGCATGGTGAAATGGGCTGAGCTGGCTGAGACAGATAAATATTATACGTGGCTGAAATCAGTTGGTGAACAGAATAAGTGGCAGTTAGGTGATCGCAAGTATCATGCCGACGACCATGTTGTTGGGCAAATGTATATAGCCTTGAGTGATCACTATAAGGATCCAACAATGCTTGAGGGCACTCAGCAGCGCCTAGACTTCATCCTAAATAATCAATCTGAGAGTGGACTCAAATGGGGAACCAAATCAGCTCATGAACGTTGGGCATGGTGCGATGCATTATTTATGGCCCCTCCAACATGGGCGGCGATGAGTGCCGCCACTGGTGATCCTAAATACCGTGAATTCATGGTTAGGGAGTATAAGGCTGCAACGGATTTCCTCTACGACGAGGACGAGGACCTCTATTTTCGAGACAGTAGCTTTTTCAAGAAACGTGAAAAGTCGGGCGAGAAGATTTTTTGGTCACGTGGTAACGGTTGGGTATTTGCGGGCTTGCCGTTGATTATGGAGCAACTGCCAAAAGATTCTGAAGACTACAAATATTTTGCTCAGATTTATAATAAAATGGCTGTCAAATTACTAAGTTTGCAAGCTGAGGAAGGTTATTGGCCAATGAGCTTGTTAGCTGGACACAGCTATAAAACTCCTGAAACCAGTGGCACTGCCTTTTTTGTTTACGGTTTTGCCTGGGGGGTCAACCAAGGCTTACTAGATAGGGAGCAATACATGCCAGCTATTAAAAAGGGCTGGAGCTGTCTGCTTGAGAAAGTGCATGATGATGGGATGTTAGGATACGTCCAGCCAATTGGTGCAGCCCCAGGTGAGGCATGGGCCGATAAAACGATAGCCTACGGGCCTGGCGCTTTTCTGGCTGCAGGTTGTGAAGTCTACAAACTTATTCAAACTGATACGAAATAATTAATACGAATTTCTAAATACATATAAAGATGATTACGGATGTAAGAACAGCAGCGGACCCAGTACGGGTAAGTAGAATGACAACTGCGGAGCTGAGGGAGAATTTTTTGATTTCTAGCCTATTCACTGTAGGTAAGTTAGAAATGGTCTACTCAGATGTTGACCGTGTGATTGTAGGCTCAGCAGTTCCAGCTGGTGAAGCCCTCAAGCTGGGCGTTATTGAAGAATTACGCACTGAGTTTTTCCTCGAAAGACGTGAGTTAGGTATTCTCAATATTGGAGCTAACGGCGTGGTGACGGTAGATGGTGTAGAGTACCGCATGGAAAATGGCGACTGCCTTTATGTCAGCCGCGGTAGTAAGGAAATGACCTTCCTTAGTGATGATAATTCTCAGCCAGCTGAGTTTTATTTAGCCAGTTATCCAGCGCATGCGGATCACCCAACTACTCTAGCAAAGAAGGCTGACGCCGCAGCTGTCCACCTCGGCGCAGCTGAATCATGCAACGTTAGAACCATCTATAAATACATCCATCCTGAAGGCATTAGAAGCTGTCAGTTAGTCATGGGGTATACAGAGCTCGCAGAAGGTAGTGTGTGGAATACCATGCCATCTCACACTCACGTGCGTCGCTCAGAAGTGTACATGTATTATGACATGGTAGATGACGCTCGAGTTTTCCATTACATGGGCGAGCCTCAAGAAACACGTCATCTCGTGATTGGTTCTAAAGAAGCGGTTATTTCTCCTAGCTGGTCTATTCACTCTGGCTCAGGAACTGCGGCGTACAAGTTCTGCTGGGTAATGGGCGGTGAAAACCAAATCTTTGATGATATGGATCACCTTGGAATGGATCAAATTCTCTAACTGTAATGTCTATTTTGCAACAATTCGAGCTTAAGGGAAAAGTCGCCTTGGTGACGGGGTGTAAGCGCGGCATTGGTAAAGCGATGGCTGTCGCTCTAGCTGAAGCGGGAGCTGATATTCTAGGCGTTAGCGCTAGTCTTGAACTGAGTGGCTCTGAAGTAGCCAAAGAAGTTGAGGCGCTTGGCAGGAAGTTTACTGCCTATCAATGTGATTTTTCTAAGCGTGAGGCTCTCAGCGAGTTCATCGCGCAGGTGAAATCAGAAAATCCAGTGATTGATATTCTTGTTAATAATGCAGGAACGATCAAACGCGCGCCAGCTGCTGAGCACGGTGATGATATTTGGGATGAAGTGATAGAGGTAAACCTCAATGCCCAGTTTGTATTGTCGCGTGAAATTGGCAAAGAGATGTTAGTTCGCAAGCAAGGTAAGATCATTTTCACTGCTTCTCTGCTAACCTTCCAAGGCGGTATTACCGTTCCTGGATATGCTGCTAGTAAGGGGGGAATTGGCCAGCTAACAATGGCTCTATCAAACGAGTGGGCTGGTTACAATGTACAAGTGAATGCCATTGCGCCTGGTTACATCGCGACAGACAATACTGAAGCACTTCGCAACGACGCAGATAGAAGTACTTCTATCTTGGCTCGTATTCCAGCTGGTCGCTGGGGAGAAGCTGAGGACTTCAAAGGTCCTGTCGTTTATCTAGCGAGCGCAGCATCTGATTACATGACAGGCCATACGATGGTCGTTGATGGTGGCTGGATGGGTCGATAGATTTTGAGAGTGATAATTTGGACGTCCTTGACGTCATCTGGAAGTCAAAGTGTCGCAAATTAAACTATGAATTATTTTTAGTTTGATTATGAAAGAAATAGCATTATTACCACAGTACATGGTTCTTGTGGTGGTAGTGCTATTTTTTTAGCGACACATAGCGATAACTCAAAAATATGCGTTTGGTATGAATGTCGCCTTTTGTGTTGTCTCGACGAATAAACATGAAAAGATAACTAAACATGATAGGTAAACACAAATCCTTTTTTTTATGCGGTCTGTTAGCGGGGGTGGTGGTTGCTACGGCAGGCTTCGCTTTCCGTCTCAAGCAAAGCAAAAGTTCGGGTCAGGCAGCTGGTGGTCGAGTAGAACTTAAGCTGGCTCACGGTCTGGTAGAGTCGCATCCAGTACATATGGGCATGCTATATATGAAAAAGCGTGTCGAAGAATTATCCGGTGGCAGCATGACTATTGAAATTCACCCAGGAGGTGTGCTTGGCAGTGAAACTGCTAGTATCGAGTCACTGCAGAGCGGTGCTTTAGATATGACAAAGGCATCCTCTAATACCTTGGAGAGTTTTGTTCCTATCATGTCTGCTTACAACTTGCCCTACGTCTTCCAAGACAGAGAGCATTATTGGAAGGTCCTTGATAGTGAGTTAGGCAATGAGATGTTAGCGAGTGGTTTAGATAAGAAACTTCGCGGACTAACTTATTACGATGCTGGCTCACGTAGTTTCTACATGACAAAGAAATCGGTAGTGACCCCGGATGATCTCAAAGGACAAAAGATCCGTGTGATGAACAGCAACATTGCCATCAATAGCATGCGTCAGCTGGGGGCATCACCTACACCTATTTCATACGGCGAGCTTTATTCAGCTCTGCAGCAGGGCACGGTTGATGGAGCTGAAAATAACTGGCCCAGTTACGTAACCGATAGACATTATGAGGTGAGCAAATTTTTCACCGAAAACGAACATACCAGTAACCCAGACGTCTTGCTGATAGGTGAATCTGCTTGGGCGAGGTTGACGCCAATGCAACAGCTTGTATTGAAAACTGCAGCTGCAGAGTCATCTGTCTATCAGCGAAAACTCTGGCAGGAAAAATCCGACGAAGCTAAAGCAATCGCAATCGCAGCAGGTGTGAAAGTGGTCGAACCCGATAAATCATTGTTTGCTAAGAAGGTGGAAAGCTACAAAGAGGGCTTCAAAGGTACCGAGGTTGGCAATGTAATGCAGCAAATTCAAAAACTAGCAGAATGATGGATGCTAAAGAGGGGGCAGATCAGAATGGTCTTTTTGCCGTCATGGCGGTAATTCACCGCGTTATAGTTAGAATCCTAAGTGCTCTGGTTGTAGTTGCGGTTGGCGGCTTAGTTTTCTCAGTATTATGGGGTGTGGTGACACGCTTCGTATTTGATAACCAAGCGAGCTGGACGGAAGAGCTAGCGAGAATGTTACTCATCTGGGTGACATTGATTGGATCTAGTTTGGCCTTTGCTGGCCACTCACACCTAGGTGTTGATATTCTAGCTAGAAGTTTAGACCCTGCAGCTAGAAGGTTGTTAGCTGTGCTTTCACAGCTGATGGTATTATTTTTTGCAGTGGTGATTTTAGGCCAAGGTGGCTGGGCTATTGTGAAAGATACCTACGCTAGCGGCCAGGTGCTGGCTGCTATGGGAATTAGCCGAGCATGGGTCTATGTGGTTGTCCCTATCAGCGGGGTGACAACGGCTTATTTTACTTTGGAAACCTTGCTCAAATTAGTTTGTGGGCATGCTGAAAACGAACTTGAAGAAGAGGAAGTATGAATGACGTAATTATTATTTTATTAGTTAGTTTTGCGGCTCTGTTAATCAGTAATACTTCGATTGCCGTAGCTATTGCTCTGTCGACATGGCTGTGCCTGATTGCCTCAGATTTAGAGGCAACATATGTAGTCGCTAACAGGATGGCCAGCGGCATTGATAGCTTTGCTTTGTTGGCAATTCCATTTTTTATTCTATCCGGAATCTTAATGGGCAAAGGGGGAATGGCTAGACGTCTGATTGATTTTGCTGGCGCATGTGTTGGCAGATTTCCAGGCGGTCTAGGTTACGTTAATACGCTCACCTGCATGCTTTTTGGTTCAATTTCTGGATCGGCAGCAGCTGCGGTATCTTCAGTTGGTGGCTTTATGATTCCTGAAATGAAACGTAAGGGTTACCCTAACGAGTTCAATGTTGCTGTAACGACAACTGCGGCGACTACTGGCATGATGATCCCGCCTAGCAACATCATGATTGTATATGCGGTTGCCTCAGGCGCTTCTATTGGCGCGATGTTTCTAGCTGGCATTCTCCCCGGTATTCTTACAGGCCTAGCGATCATGGTTGTTTGTTTTATCTACACAAAACGCAAAGGTCTAGCTGCAGGTGAGCGCTCATCATTTGCTGAGATCGTGAAGACTTTCAGCCGTGCTATTTTGAGCCTGCTTCTCATCGTTATTGTTATTGGTGGAATCTTGGGCGGTGTCTTTACTGCTACGGAAGCTGCAGCTATTGCGGTGGCTTACTCGTTCTTGTTAGCTGTGGTCGTTTACCGTGAAGTCAAGCTCGCCGACATGCCTAGCATCTTTATCCAAACCGGCATTACTACAGCTGTTGTGATGTTGTTGATTGGCGCTAGTTCAGGCATGTCATGGTTACTAACGATTGAAAATATTCCACGTGAAGTTAGTGCGTTTATGCTAGGGATTTCATCACAGCCAATCATCATTCTGTTATGCATCAATTTGGTTCTATTAGCAGTGGGAACGTTCATGGATATGACCCCAGCGGTTCTTATCTTCACGCCTATTTTTCTACCTGTAGCTGGTGAGCTCGGAATTTCCGAAATTCATTTTGGCATCATAATGATTGCCAACCTATGTATCGGTTTGTGCACTCCACCTGTTGGGACCTGTCTGTTTATTGGCTGTGGCGTAGGTAAGACGTCTATTGCAAAGGTTACTCCTGCAATGATTCCCTTCTTCATAGCGATGGTTTGCGCTCTTTTGCTTATTACGTTTGTTCCGTTTCTATCGGAGTTTCTTCCTAGCTTTCTAAAATAACCATTATAGATATATGAAAATGAGATATTCCCTCAGCATAATGCTGGCCTTATCAGGCATAGCTAGCGCGGACCTTCAGCGTTTCGAAGTTAACAACCCTAGCGAAGTGCCATTGAAGTCGGCGATCGTTCAGTTAGATGTTTCACAGTTTGATTTTAAGGCTGAGGAATACATCGTGAAAGATTCGTCAGGAAATGAGTTAGTTACTCAACTGGACGGCACAAACTTATTATTCCAGTCGGATTTCAAGGCATTAGAAGCTGTGAAATTTGAAATTACCAGCGGTAAGTCAAAAGCCGATCATGGTGATAGAAGTACCTTCGCTCGCTTAGTTCCTGAGCGCGCAGATGACTTTGCTTGGGAGAATGATTACATCGCATTCCGTACTTATGGACCAGCTCTGCGTGAGAGTAACGAGGATAGCGGCATTGACGCGTGGTTAAAGCGCGTGAACTATCCTATCATCGATAAGTGGTATAAACTGCATCTCGAAGAAAAGGTTTCTTATCATAAAGACCATGGCGAAGGGCACGACCCATATCATGTTGGAAAGTCTCGTGGTACAGGTGGTACAGCTATTGTAGTTGGAAATGATTACCTAACATCTAATACATTCACTCGCAGTGAAGTTGAATGCAATGGCCCTCTGCGTAGCCGGTTTACATTGTTCTACGAATACGATTATAAAGGTGGCAAGGTGGAAGAGGCTAAAACCATCACCATTGATTTGGGGCAGCACGTGTTTCACTCATCTTCTATGTTCACTCAGGATGGTAAGCCAATTGATCTTACTGCAGCCGTAGGCATTACCACCCATGATGGTAAAGGTCAGGTTTCTAACGATACAAGCTGGATGAGTGTTTGGGAAAGTATTAAAGGTGCCGGTCCTCTAGGTGTTGGCGTTGTTTTCTCCGAAAATCCAGAATTTGATACCGTGAAGGTAGCGGCGAGAGATGAGTCTCACATTTGGGGCAAACTCAACACCGGAGCAGACGGTAAATTTGATTGTTATATCGGATTTGGCTGGGTCAAGGCTAACACTTTTAAAGATAAAGCAGACTGGGAAAACTATCTAGCTAGTTTCCGTGCCCAGCTTGAGAAGCCATTGGAAGTGAAAGTGCTTCGATAACTTCATTGTCACTAACTGGATGGTGTTGCTATCCAGTTAGTAGCTTAAGCTATTTTACTTTTGAGCAACTTGTCAGTCATGTGGTATTTGCTGCAAATATCCTGACAGAGCTCAATGAAGCGATGATCGTGGGCCATGAGCTCACGGTCTTTGTGGGTAAATAGCCCCCATCTTCTTACTGGAGCAGGAATTGGTAGATCTTTGATCGCTAGCTCTTTATTCTCCAGCTCTCGCTCTATCACCCAAGGAGAGACGATACTTGCGCCAATGCCCAGGCGGGTCATTTCTTTAATGGCATGCATGTCTCCTAGCGCGAGCGTGCGTTTCAGCTGGATATCCCGCAGCTTGAAGTGGTCGCTGATAATGCGATAGGTGGTACTCGTGCGCGAGTAGATCATGATTTGCTCATTGCTGATCTCTTCGAGCGGGATAGAATCTAACTTCGCCCACGCGTGGTCGGCTGACATGCAGAGCATGAGCTTGTCTTCAAATAGAAGGTAATTGTTGAAATTTGGGTACGGATGGGTGTCCGTTAGGCCAATGACGATGTCGATCTTCCCTTGCTTCATCATTGCCATTAGTTCTTCTGTATCGTTAGTTTCGATACTAATCTGGCAATGCGCGTATTCATTCTGAAATTGGCTTAGAACTTGGGGCAGTACGTAATGGCAAATGGTACTCGTCGCACCAATGCGCAGACGTCCTTGGCCCCAGCGGCTCAGCACTTCGATCTCATTACAGGCGACTTCAAGATCAGTTAGTATGCCTTTGGCTCTGCGGTAAAATAAATTGCCAGCCTGGCTCAAGGTGATAGATTTGCCTACTCGATCAATCAATGTGGTTCCTAGCAGATTTTCCAGTGACTTAACTGAGTGACTAATAGCTGACTGGGTCAGGTTGAGTTCATAGGCTGCTGCTGTGAAGCTCAGGTGCTCAGCTACAGCTTTGAATGCACGAATTTGTCTCAGTTCTGGTAGAATCATGTTCATATTGAGTCACGGAAGCGTGTTAATGAGCGTTTTCATAAAGTGGGGGAAATGTGCGGCCTAAGTTGAAAACACACAAAAGTTTAGGCCGCACAATGGGATTGATTAGAATGTATAGCTAAGATCAGTGGTGATCTGGGCGATGTCAGGGCGGCTATCTCCGAAGAAGTAAGCTGCTTTGATTAGGCCAGTGAAGTTCTCGTTGAACTTCTTAACTAGCACACCATCAAGTTCCCAACCGTAGCTGTTATCAAAGCTATCTGTGAGGAAGTAGTGAGCGTGGGCTTTGCCTACAAGACCGTAAGGAAGGCCTTTTTTGGTGTACTTTACATAAAAGTCAGAGAGACCTTCGTAGTTGTTTGAGCGGGTGCCATCGTTGTTTTTGCTTAAACCAATACGGTCGCCAATGAAGGCGTCTGCAAAGCCGTTGAAGGCATGTACGGTAGCGAGCGGCGTAACGAAGGCTTGCTCAAGGTACTCAAGGCCGAATGAGAAAGATTGTTTGGTATCTTCACAGCTGAGTGTGTAGTGAGCGTGACCGTAACCTGAGCTATAGTCAAAAGAGTTAGAGTTGCCCTGTGACTGATAGGCACCTTCGAGATAGAGTTTGCCAGAGAGAAGGTCAAAAGTGTTATAGGCACCAACGGTGTTGTTACCCACTTTAGTTACGTTCTCCACATCCATGAGGTAGGCATACGCGCCAACTTTGCCAATTGGGCTGTCAAATTGGCCGTCGATGAGGTGGAAGTCGCCTTCAAATTCTTTGGCGCCACCTGCTGCGTCTTTACCAAAAATTCGGTTCACTTGGTCAGCATAGACATAGCTGATAGATGCAGCCTCGGCTTTATAGCTCAGCTGAGCAGCGTCAAATGTCTGCTCATTCTGTCTCCAGCCAACGTTACCGATGAAGGCAGCGTTGTTGCGGATGATGCGCTGACGACCAGCTTTGATAGCCCATTCGTTGCGCTCGTACTGAGCCCATACGCGGTTCATTTCCAGGTTTTCAGGGTCACTGATAGCAGTTTGTCCTGGATTAAATGGACGGGCTCCAGCAGCTCCTGAGTTGTAGTCATCTAGCAGTGCGACTGTACCTTCAGCCTCTACCAATGCGCTGAAACCGTGAAGGTCTTTGAGCATCAGACCTGCGCGTGCACGGGCTGTGATAGAGTTAGATGACTCAAGTCCGTCTTGATCGCGGTATTCGTAGCGAAGACGTACGTCAAAAACTGGCTTGAGGTAATCACCAATTTGTTTGGCTTCGGGGGCGGCTGGAACGACGAGGTCGTCTGATCCAGCAGTTGCAAGTTGTGCTAGGGTGAGTGGGCCCATACAAATGGCCACAGCAATGGATTTTTTAGTATTCATGTTCTGTTTGCAATAAGTGCATATTTTTTATAGAGCGGTAGCATATATTGTGCCAACTTATTATGTAAGCTCTACCGCGTTATATTTGTGGGAGATAGAAATACCTGCCGATTAACTTTACCGATTAATCTTTGATTGTGAATCGAGAGGTTTGATTGATTCAAATGTTTTAGTGACCTTGAGCTGGCTGCGGGGGAACGCCGAGCTTAACTTGGAAATCGTGCAGTTCTTGCTCGGACATAAATCCAAGCGTTGATTTATCGGAGAAAATGCGCGCTTTGTCTTTGATGTGTGAGCGTTGCTCTAGGAATGCTAGAAGGTGCTCACGATAGGCAAAAAATTGTGAATCTTTGAAGATTTTCTCACGGTCACGCGGGCGGTCGAAGTCAATTTCGAGAATTTCGCCAACACTGGCTTTTGGCCCGTTAGACATCATGACGCAGCGGTCAGCCATGAACACAGCTTCGTCGACGTCGTGAGTTACGATCATGGCAGTGAGTTGCTCTTTAGCGATGATGTCGACAATCACATCTTGCAGTTCCATGCGAGTAAGTGAATCCAGTCGGCCAAAGGGTTCATCTAGCAAGAGAACTTTTGGTTGCAGGGCAATGGCTCTAGCAATACCGACTCGCTGTTGCATGCCGCCAGACATTTCACTTGGATACTTTTTCATTGAGTCAGCTAGGCCGACAACTGAAAGTGCGTGTTCTACGATTTGTTTTTGCTGTGCTTTGGTGGCGTGTGGGTAGATATTTTTTACTCCTAACATCACATTGCCGTAGGCAGACATCCATGGCATCAAACACGGAGCCTGAAATACCACGGAGCGATCTGGACCAGGGCCGTCAATTTCTTTATCCCCAACAATGATGCCGCCATCTGAGATTTCGTTGAGTCCGGCGAGCATGGTGAGCACGGTAGATTTGCCGCAGCCTGAGTGGCCAATAAGTGAGATGAACTCACCCTTTTTGATATTCAGGTTAAAATCTTCGATGACCCTAAAGTCGTCGCCATATGGGTTGGGGTACTCTTTGACGAGGTGGGAGATTTCAACAAATTTTGATTGAGTCTTCATAGGGTTAATTATGATGGAGTGCTCGGGCTAGCGCTGATTTTGAAGTTGCGGCTGAATTGTGGACGGCCAGATGGTACGGTGAAATCTTTAGGTGCGATGTCTGGCATGCTGGTATTAACAGGTTTTGCTAGACTCTTAGCTTCTTTGTTTAGATTCATCATAAAGCGGGTGATTTCCGCTTTCAGGCGCATAAATTCTGGGTGGTCATTGAGCGTGTGGCGGTCCCGAGGTCTCTCCATATTGACGATGAACTCATCAGCTAGGGTGGCCTTTGGTCCCATCGTTAGGGGAACAATTCTGTCTGCCATGAGAACTGCTTCGTCCACGTCGTTAGTAATCATGACTACGGTGCGTTTGTCGCGTTCCCAGATGTTGAGAATCTGGTCCTGCAACTCTGAGCGTGTTAGGGCATCGAGTGCTGATAGAGGTTCGTCAAGTAGAAGAACTTCAGGATCTAATGATAAGGTACGAGCGAGTGAGGCGCGCTGGCGCATGCCTCCACTTAGTTCATGTGGCTTTTTGTCACCAGCGTGGTCGAGTCTAACCATCTCAACGTAGTTGTGGATTTTTTCATCGACTTCCTTTTTGGATAGTTCTGGAAATACCTTGTTAACGGCTAGTTTGACGTTGTCGTTGACTGAGAGCCACGGCAACAGTGAGTAGTTCTGAAACATGATGCCGAGGTCTGGGCCGGGGCCTTTGATGGGCTTACCTTTGAAGAGTACCTCGCCATTAGTAGGCTCTTGCAGGCCAGCTAGTAGTGACATCAATGTGGACTTACCTGCGCCAGAGAATCCAATCACGGCTACAAATTCGTTTTCCTCTACTTTTAAATTGAGGTTAGAGAGAACCTCAGTTCGATTCGATGCTGGGCCAAATGAGACCGAGACATCTTTGAGTTCCAAATAGGACATGCTCTTATTGAGTTAGGAATTAGATAGCAGCCTTTGATCCTTCGAAGGAAACGAGGCGTTGGAAGACGATCATGATACGGTCGAGAATGAGTCCAACAAAACCAACTACGAAGACGACAACCATCATTTTAGCGAATGAGTCAGAGGCTCCGTTGTTAAACTGATCCCATACGAACTTACCGATACCTTCAGAGGATGATAGAAGTTCAGCTGCAATCAGAACCATCCAGCCGACGCCGAGTGAAATGCGAAGTCCTGCAAAGATGAGAGGTAGCGCTGATGGGATGACGATCTTGAACAGACGTGACCAGAAACCTAGCTTGAGTACTCTAGCAACGTTCATGTGATCCTTATCAATGCTAGCGACACCGAGAGCTGTGTTAGCCAATGTGGCCCAGAGTGAACATAGAGCTACGGTGATTGCTGAGGCGATAAATGCTGGGTTGATTTTGTATATATCGATAAGAGGAGCTTTCCAGAGCCACTGAATGACAGCGTTATTTTCTGGATCAGGAATGAATCCACCAACGATAATCAGAGCGATTGGTAGCCAAACGATAGGTGATACTGGTTTGAAGATGGCGATGAATGGAGTCATGGCTGCCATGAAGGTAGAGTTGAGTCCACAGAGGATGCCGATAGGGATAGCGATGCCAGCACCGATAATGAATCCGGTAAATACACAAAGGATGGAACGTCTAACTTGATACCAAAGTGTAGCTGGTTGAGCGTATTTTGATTCGATAGTTTTCTCTAAACGAGATTCATCTTTAGCGATACTGCGTGCTTTTTTGTAGGCGTCAGCTCCGGTGAGTTGATAGAGTTCTTCGGTAGTTGTGGAGATGTTAGTTTCGGCAGATTCTACCATGATTGAGCGGTTGCGCTTGGTGAGTTGCTCAATCTGCTTTTCTAGGAACTGCTTTTCTTCAGCTACTTTTGTCTGCATGGACAATGCTAGAGCAACTTTTTTAGACTTATCGTTGCGAGCATCACTGATGGCTGCTTTGAGTGAGCTTAGCTCAGTTTTTTCAGCATCTGTTTGGGATTCGTTAGCTTTTACTAAGTCGAGAAATTTGGTGTAGCTAGCTTTGTCTCCAATGACTAGAGTTTCAGATACACTCTCGAGCTCTTGTTTGCGTTTGTCCTGAGCTTGTGAGAACTTTTCTTTCAGCTCGTCGTAGTTTTTTTCTAATGGCTCAACGACAACTGCGATGCTTTTTTCGTGCTCTGACTTTGCTTGAGCCACGGCATCTGTAGTTTCCTGCACCTTAGGTGTGATGCTGGCTAGCTGGGCTTCGGCAACAGCTAGAGCAGCCAAGCGTTCTTCACCAGTTAAGTTATAGGCCTCTTTTTTGAGGTCTTCGCGATCAGCAAAGGTATTGATAGATCCTAATGCATCGGCTGTTTCACCAGGTGTGGGTAGGGTGCCAGCTTTTGTTTTGATCAGCCCTGAGCCAGCATTCCACGCAAAGATAAATAAGAGCATGGCGGCGACTGGAATGATGATCCATTGGCCGATTTTCTTCAGCTGGACAGAAGGTTCTTCGCCGTAGCACAAACGAACTACAGGTGATAGAAACGTTAGGCCTGAAATGTCGATGGCCTTGAGAAGTGGGTACTTGATAGATGATAGAATTTTCATGACAGCGTGTGTGATGAGGAGCTCAGTCTTTAGGGCTGGGGTGACGAGCAGGGTGCTGAATGGTGGAAGTGGAGCCGGGTCAGTTAGCTGACCCGGCTGGATATGGAGTCAAATGGGGGAGTGTAGAGTATTACTCTGAATCTTTGTTACCGATCTTGTGGCTATTGAGGTATTTGATAGGCTCTTTGCCGTTGTACTCGATGCCATCGATGAATTCAGTTGTTGGAGCTTTGAAGCCGTCGCTATCCCAAGGGATATCTTCTTTTTTGATTTTATCTTCGTCTAGCAGGAGTTGAGCAGCTTTGAGGTAGATCTCAGGCTTGTATACTTCCTTAGCTGTTTCGAGGTACCAATCTTTAGGTTTGGCCTCTGTGATTTGTCCCCAACGACGCATCTGAGTGAGGAACCAAATACCGTCTGAGTACCATGGGTAGGTGCAGTGGTATTTGTAGAAGACGTTGAAGTCTGGCATTTCACGTTTGTCTGTCTTCTGGAATAAGAAGAAGCCTGTCATTGAGTTTTTGATCACATCGTAATCAGCTCCAACATAGTCTGGGCGTGAGAGGATACGTGCAGCTTCTTCACGGTTAACCAGCTTGCCGCTTGCATCAGTTTCGTCTAACCACTGACCAGCAAGGATGAGTGCTTTTGTTACAGCGAGATATGTTTGTGGGTTTTCGTCAGCCCATGCTTTAGAAACACCAAATACTTTCTCTGGGTTATTTTTCCAGATATCGAAGTTAGTAGTCACAGGTACGCCTATTCCCTTTTCTACAGCTGCTTGGTTCCATGGTTCACCTACGCAGTAGCCCTGAATGTTACCTGCTTCAAGCGTTGCTGGCATCATTGGTGGAGGAGTAACTGATAGTTCTACCTGAGCATCTGTTCGGCCACCGATGTCTGACTTTGTATACATGCCTGGGTTGATACCTGAGGCTGCAAGCCAGTAGCGTAGCTCGTAGTTGTGAGTAGATGTTGGGAATACCATGCCCATCTGCAGTTTCTCACCGTCGTCTAACTTCTCTTCAACGATTGGCTTGAGCGCCTCCGCTGAGATAGGGTGTGGAGGTGTTGGGCTATCGAGTCTAGGATCGTTTTCCTGCATCTGTTCCCAGATGGAGTTAGATACAGTGATGCCGTTTCCGTTGAGGTCCATGGTAAAGGCGGTGACGATGTGAGCCTTGGTACCAAAGCCGATAGTAGCAGCAATTGGCTGGCCTGAGAGCATGTGAGCACCATCTAGTTCGCCAGAAATGACGTTATCTAGCAAGGTCTTCCAGTTAGGCTGAGCAATGACTTCAACTTGTAGACCTTCGTCTTCGAAGAAGCCTTTTTCTTTGGCGATGACGATGGGAGCGCAATCAGTCAGTTTGATGAAACCAAACTTAAGTGAATCTTTTTCTAGATCGAGTGTTTCCGCTGGCAGGGAAGCGCTAGCGAGGAGACCAATAATAGGGATGATAAGTCTTTTTTTCATTTTTGTAAGAGAGTCGTTTTACTCACATGGCTGGCTTGAGCACTCACAGTGCCATTGAGCAATCATGAGATTCATGAGTGTTATGATTTAAATTAATGATTGTCTTAAGTGCTTTATTTACAATGGTTGCAATTTCTTAACTTTGTTGATCAGATGGCTTAACTGAAGTGTCATGCATGCTTAGCATGTGCCAGATTCATGGATCGGAGGGCGATTAGGGGCGTTCAGCTAGCTCAAATGTTATTTGTTAATCGCGCTCTTAATATCAATTACAGTGGCTGACGACAAAATCTACGTAGTCGGTTAATTTTGGAATGAATCAAAAAATCGACTGTATATGGTAGGCGTCATATATTGATTGTTTTGCTCATTATATTGTCTTCTTGATAGAACAAGAAATTGAGCTCTGTATTTTATCTATATGAGATCATTGGGTTTGTTTAATGTACTAGTTGCGCCGGTTTTGGCATCCGTCATGTGGGGGAGTATGGCCATGGCTGATGACGGTGCGGTGATAAAACATCAGTTTATAGCAACCGATGAGTCACGCGCTCAGCTAATTCATGTGAATGAATTTAACCCTAACGAAAATTGGGCTGTTGAGCTGCCAGGTAACCGTGAGGTTCACTTGCTCTCGGAGGGAAGAGTATTAGTGAATACACTAACCGGTTATAGAGAGTATGATGTTCAAACTGGTAAGATGCTCAAAGACGTTTCTCGCTGGAAAGGGGTGCAATCCGCTGTACGTACAGAAAACGGTCATACTTTTGTGGCGAACTCAAACGAGATTATAGAGCTCGATGCAGAGGACAATGAGGTAAAGAGCTACGATCTTAAGATGGGGAAATTTTTTCGCCAACTGCGATTTTCAGAGGAGGGCGATTTTTTATTCACCAGCGCGAAGACCAAAGTAAAACAGGTGAAAAAGGATGGCACGGTGGTGCGCGAGTTAGATTTGGCCAAAGCGGTCTCTAAAGCGGCAAAGCCGTATGGTATTGAGCCCGATAGTAAGGGGCACTTCTGGGTGTCTACTGGTTATGGCGGTCAGCTAATCGAGTTAGATAGTGATTGGAAAGTTGTTGGTCTTTTGCCTGAAAAGCTTGAGCAAGATGGATTCAAAATGCATTTCATATCCCAGATCCAGCATATGGATAATGGCAATATCATGTTAGCCCACTGGACGGGCCATAAGCCTATGGATAGTAAGAAGGCTCCTCAGTTGCTAGAATTTAACCGTCAGGGGGAACTGGTTTGGAAATGGCATGATGCCGAGATGGCGGGAACCTTGCACGGAATCATTATTTTACAATAGTATGACTAAGTATCAAATAGTTAGGCGGGCGGTTGCTTCGCTTGGAGTTTCAGCTCTTTGTGTGAGCTCAGTGTTAGCTGAGACGCAGCCAACGAGTAATTGGGCACTCGACCCTGCTCTAGCTGAACATTCTATCGCTGCGTGGCAGGTGCGTGAGCTGGATGGCTCAGGCCAGCGTGAACTATATGTTTCTAGCCAGGGGATACTGAGGTTTCTGGTGGAGGGCCAGGCAGAAAGATTTACCTCGAAGGTAAAAGCTGTAGCAACATCCGACACTGAGGGCGGGGCCTGTATGTTGGAGCTTAGAGTTGATGATGAGATTAAGTTTCGTTCTAGGAACTTAGTTGTTGGGGATCCAGCTATTGAGCTGGATGTGCCTATAGAGGGGGCTCATAGAGTTGAGCTTGTTGTTAGGAGAATCATTGGTAACAGCGATGTTGAGGTTATCTGGGAGAATCCACAAATTCAGTATAAGGAAAACTATCAAGAAACTCTGAGGGCTGAAAAAATTGCAGGCGAGTTAGAAAGTGTCGAGATGGCGGCGAAGTTGATTTCTGGTGTCGTTCCTGAATTAGACTTTTCTGCTGAAATCAATGAATTCAAGCAACTTGCGTCATCGGGGGATGTCGAGAAAGTTGCCGCGCGAGCTAGCCAGCTGCGACGTAAGATTTTGTTCAACCATCCGTCAATGGCATTTGATGATTTGTTATTCAATAAACGTCAGCCGCCTTTGTTCTATCATAATTCAGATCAATATTTGGCAAAACACAGCCGTGTGTCACCAGGTTTAGTGGTGATGAAAAATTGGAAACAAGGCAATGAACCATTGCAGTACCTAACTAAAGATAAACTACCCCAAGGTTCAATTTTGCATCCAAGCTTATCCTTTGACGGCGAAAAGGTGATCTTTTCATTTGCTGACCATACCGAGCCCGAAGCGTCACATCGTCGATTTTTCATTTACGAAGCAGCGGTTGATGGTTCTTGGCTTAGACAGGTGACTGGCACTTCTGCAGATCCGATGGAGCGTGAAGGCGGACGCTATACTGTGCTGATAGAAGACCACGACCCTTGTTATTTACCTGACGGAAATATTGTATTCAGCTCTACACGTTCACAGAATGTGGCGCGTTGCCATGCTGGCCGCAATTCACCAGCATCCTATCTGTACAAAACAAATCCAGAAGGATCCAAGATCAGCCCGTTTTCTTTTGGTGAAGCTAACGAGATTGACCCAGCTGTACTTAATGATGGCCGTGTTATCTTCAACCGCTGGGAGTATATCAATCGTCATGATACTAATTTCCATGCATTGTGGACAGCTCGTCCAGATGGCACAAAGACAGCTAACTTTTATGGTAATCTTACGGCAATGCCGATGTCTATTGCTGAACCGAGCGCGATTCCTGGCTCTCACAAAGTGATGGCTACGGCGACAGCTCACCATTCGTTCACCGCTGGCTCTATCGTGTTGATCGACCCTCGTGTGGGAGATGAAGGTCCTGAGCCTATCACCAGACTAACGCCTGAGGTTTTGTTTCCTGAAGGAGATGGGCGGATTTCTCAACCTTCAACTTACGCGACGCCGTTTCCTCTAGCTGAAGATATTTTTCTAGCAGCTTATTCTAGAGACCAGCATGCTAATCAGGGAGATCACGGATGGAGGCCTGTGCCAGATAATGCCTATGGTATTTATTTAGTCTATCATGTGGATGGGAAAGCTTATCGTGAACAGATTTATAGAGATCCTGAGATGTCATGTTTCACACCGCTGCCACTAAGAGAGCGTGAATTCGTTCGCGAAATTGCGTCTTCGTTACCAGAAAATAGCCAGACAGGTAAAGGTACGATGATGATTCAGAATGTCTATCAGAGTACTGCTGATATCAAGCAAGGTGAGATCAAACATATCCGAGTGAATCAGCTATTTAATCAGCCCGCACCGACTGTGCCGCACCGCAGCTGGGTCATGCAAGAAGTACCGAAGCGCGTTATTGGTACCGCTGAGGTCGCCGATGACGGATCTGTTGCATTTGAAGCTCCAGCTGGCGTGCCACTTCAGCTTCAGCTGCTAGATGAGAATAAAATGTCGGTGATGAATATGCGTAGTTTCATATTTTTGCACGATGGGGAAACGATGAGCTGCGTAGGCTGCCACGAACCTCGTAATGCTGCGCCGCAACTCTCTCGCATGTCAATGAATGCCCCAGTGCAGACACTGCAAGCTAGTGAAAGTTCTGAATATGAAAATGGCTTCAGTTACGTGCGTTCTGTTCAGCCGGTGCTCGACCAACATTGTATTTCTTGCCACGGCTTGGACAAAGATATTGCTGGTGGAGTCAACTTGCTAGGAACTTACTTTGATAAGAAAGTTGACCGTTATCCCAAAAATGTACGCACCATTCGTGTAAGTAATTCTTATGACTACTTGATTACTAACAACAAGTATTTCCGTATGCTAGACCGCAACCAAGAGCCGTCATTTAGTGAAGTGAAAGATTTCCTATCGCATGCCAGCCAGCTACCTGAACTACTAATGAATGATCATTATGGGGTGAAGCTATCAGCTGAGGAAGCGTTACCTGTGATTGAGTGGTTAGATACTAATGGCCAGTTCTATGGTGATTACTCATGGGTGCGCGAGGAAGATCGCGGTATTGATTCTGCTGGTGAAGCTGCACTGCGCAAGAGAATCGCTGAAAGGTTTGGTGCTGGGATAGCCAATGAACCATATGCTGCGCTAGTTAACAACGCCGCCCCTGAGAAGAGCCGTATCTTGATGGCACCTCTAGCTAGAGGTGCTGGCGGATGGGGCCAGCTGCCAAATGGCTGGAAGGATACGTTGGATCCTAACTATATCGAGATGAAAAACTTGGTTTTAGCTTCAATTGAGCCGCTAGAACATAACGACCCGTTCAACCCACCAGCACATTTGAAGGTTGGCGGTTCGCGCACTGATTGGGTTTATGAAGTTGAGAAAAAATGGCGTGAAAAGGTAAATTCAGCTAACTAGGAATGGATTCGTTAGGAGCTGGGTCGCTGGACCCAGCTGTTAGCGCACTCGCTATTTGATTTCTTTGACGAGAACAAATGGCTTAACAATCTGAGCCATGAAGCGTGTTTTCTGGCTCTGCCACCACTTGAGGTGCAGTTCGTCTACCTTGACTAAATCACCAGCTTTCAGCCAGGTATCTACTTTTACTTTGTCATCTGAGCTGAAAGCCGCGCCGGCCTCATCTAAATCAATGCTCGGATCTACAAAGATCACCACGCCTTGTTTGATGTGAGGCTCAAGGTATTCACAGTCGACATCTCCTGTGTATTTATTCCTACGCTGCTCGTCAGTGAGGCCATCATCACCAACCATGCCATAAGCCATCTTTTCGTTTTGATTTTGCTCGTCGCTCATAGAGCTAATCTTAATGGCCTTTAGGCAATAGCAAAGTCAAATGTCTTGTGCTCCTTGAGTTGGTGAATAGGCCAGCTTTTGCGGCTAAGTGGATTTATTTACTGTGAGTTGTGCATTATTCACTAACACTCATCTGGCGACATGTTAACTGACTGTTTAATAATTGATTTTATTGTTTCGATTTAGTTGTTTTGAGCGGATTGATAGATCTTGCCGATCGATGGACGTTTGTTTTCTAATTGGTGGCACAAATATGAAATTCACGTTGACCGTTAAAGTTGGATTAGCTAGTTAGGGGGCATCGGTATCACTAAATCAATAGTGCTTTTTTCAGCAACCCAACTGAGACCAGCAGTATTGCATATCTCCTCACTAGTGATTTCGAACTGCCATTTTGCAGCCCAAAAGGTTGTTCGTGCATCCTTACCCCAATAGCCTCAGATTCCTGAGTTCTATGGGATATGCGAAGACTTCACCTATAATTCGCACAAATTATGTACCCTATAAAGAACCTGTTCCGGCAGTTGCTATTTGCAACGGCTGTTGCCCTAACGACGTTACTCTCACACGCTCAACATACTGAAGGTACGCCGCAGTATTATGAACACATGGCTCTCATGAACTTAGTTTCTGACAGCGATGTCACTGACACAGCCGTGCAAGACGGTGACTGGTCTGAAGCTCAAACGTGGGGGGGAAGTTTGCCAGCTGAAGGCGCTAGAATCCTTATTCCTGAAGGCCTTAGCGTTCGTGTTGACGATGTGTTCGACGATTCCTATCAGACGATTCGGGTTGACGGTGAGTTAGATTTTGCCAATCAACGCAACACCCAGTTAGTCGTTGATACTATGGTGGTTTCAATTTCTGGTAAACTTACCATGGGAACTGAAAACCAGCCTATTGATGATTCAGTTACTGCTAGAATTATCATTAATAATATTGGTGAATTTGAAACTGAGAATACCAATAGTCCGGATTATGACCCACTTAAGGTTGGCTTAGGTGTCATTGTTCATGGCTCGTGGATTGCTTACGGTATGGAGCGCGATCCCAGCGCTACGTTTACCGCCGCGCGTGCTGGCGATATATCTATCCAGCTGGATCGGTTGCCATCTAACTGGTTGGTAGGCGATGAGATTGTCATCGCCAACTGTAGGCGCGATGCTGAAGGGGATGAAGTTAGAACTATCGCCGCTGTCGATTATGAAAATGCTATCGTGACTTTAGATAGAGCATTAAGCGAAGATCACCTCACGCCTAACCATACGCGTGATGGGTTAATTCTGCGCATGCATATTATCAATTTAACCAGAAATATCATAGTGGAAACAGCGCCAGGTAATGAAGAAGTGCAGGTTGGTGCTGAGTATATTTACCGAGGTCATACGATGATGATGCACAGCAATAAGGCTGATATTCGTTATGTACAGTTTCGTGAGATGGGGCGTACTAACAAGTTAGTGTCTAAAGATGAACTTCTAAGTGCCGAATTTGATGACAATGGAGCGGTGGTAAGCGTCGCGTACAATCCAATTGCGCGTTATCCGGTTCACTTTCATCGCGCAGGTACAGCTGAAGATCTAGCAATTGTTGAAGGTTGTTCGGTGATTGGCTCACCTGGCTGGGCCTACGTGAATCATTCCAGCGCCGTTAAGATTAACCGAAATGTTTCATACGACATCGATGGCGCCTCATTCATCTCCGAAGCTGGAAATGAGATTGGTGAGTTTTATGATAATGTGTCAATTCGTACTCATGGTACAGGAACGCATAACAATGGTGGCACAGATCTATTCAAAATCTTTGGTAATGCAGGGGATGGCTTCTGGATTCACTCACAGTTCGTTAGGTTAGATCGGAATGTGGCGACAGGTTTCACTGGTCACGGTATCGCTCACTGGCAGACTGATGAAGACTTGGTTGATTTTAAAACTGCAAGTTTGCCATCGAAGTTCGCACAAGAACCAGAGCTAGAAACAAGTGAAATGGCTGGCTTATTTCATGCGTCAACAAGGATGAAGGATAATACCTTCTACGGTGGCCAGACCGGGGTATTTGCGACTTTTTCTCAGTCAAGCGGTCCAGCTAACTACATGACTAACTTGTTGGTTTTTGGTGTAGAAGAAGGGGTGAACCAAAAGTACTTCCACAACATGGTCATGTATGACTCTGTATTTATTGGCGACATTGATGATCCTCGTGGGCAGGCGTTTCAGACCCATAACAAAGGATCTGGCTGGAAGTTCTTTGATTGCCATTTTGAAGGTTTTGAACGTGGTGTTAGTAATACGGGGCGAGGCAATATGGACGCTCTGGTCGGTGGCTATCTGAACAATATCAATAATATTTATTCACGTAAGTTTCATTCTAACTATTACCTCAGACTCGTCAAAGATGTTACTTTTGCACGCAACTTAAGCCCCAGGGCCTTAGCTGGTCGTAAGCAAAGTGACTTTAAGGGAATTGCCGCGATGGGTCACGCTGGTAAAGATTATACCGATGCAGTCGCGAACCACATGTACTACCTTGCCGATGGCAATATCTACCGAGGATTTTTGGCCTACGAGCAGACTGCCGAAGCTAGACCATTCATTAATGGAACAGGCAATATGCCTACTCCTGAGAGCGAGATGGGTAAAACTAACGAAGAGTTGGAACCATATAATTACGGTGCAGAATATGTGCCAGCTAGCGCTTTTGAAATTCCTTCAGTAACGCATGATAACTGGATTCACGATCAAGAGGATAAGTTGCCAGCTGATTTCGATGGCTTTCAAGTCTACGTCGTTGAGCCGATCGAAAATATCGCAGTGACGCTCGAGGAAACACAGTCGGTGATCGATCTATCAAAGGTCTTTTTTGAACCTCTGGGCGCGACTCCAAACGCGGATTTGCACTATAAGGTTGAGGTGAGTGGTGATAGTAAGATTCTCAGCACACAACTAGTGGGTACAAAGCTAACACTTAGTTATGCTGGCTCAGCTTCTGGAGAAGCAATTGTCAAGGTGACCGCTTACTGTGGTTCAAGAGATGCGGATGTTTCTGATGCATTCAAGGTGCGACGTTATGCAAGCTATCCAGCGGATGTGCCACGCGCCCTAGCTGATAGTTACACTATTGATCAGGATCTCGCGTTGGTGGTTTCCTCTGCTCAAGGTGTATTGGCTAATGATAAGCAATTCGGTCGATCCGCAGTTAGAGCGGAAGTTATTGAGTCGACTAATTTTGGCTCGCTGGCGCTAGCTGCAGATGGTGGATTTGTCTATCAACCTAAACGTACCTTCTCAGGCAAAGACTGGTTCACTTATCTAGCGATTGGTAGTGAAGGACGCAGCAATATCGTGAAGGTCGTCATTACTGTGAATGATACGGTGAATGACGCGCCTATTGCTGTGGATGATACTTCTGGCTATTATGAGGCGATTGAAACACTCACCTTTGAAATTGCTGACGCCACTGATGGATTGTTAGCCAATGATTACGATCCGGAAGGTGAAGATTTCTGGGTATCTAGCTATGATAGCCGTAGTGTGGAAGGTGGTATAGTTAGGGTGAATGCAGATGGTACTTTCAGCTACACGCCTGATGGTGATTTTGCCGGGGCTGATTCATTTACCTATACGATCACCGATGGAACATCGACGAGCCAGCCAGCTAGAGTGAATATCAATGTGAAAAAAGTCTTCTCATCTCAGCGTGCTTTTTTCACTGAGAATTGGAGCAGTAGGTCGCTCAGCGCTCAGAACTGGATCGCGGGATCTTTTCTAAACTACACTTATGAGCCTTCAGAGGCAGCTGAAGAAGGTGATTTTAATAATCATGCGATACAGATCAATCGTGGTACTCAAGATGCGTCTAAAGACAGTCTAGATGTAAAGGTCGACACTTCTAATTATCATACGATCTCAGTAGAATATGCGCGCAAGCTCACTGATGTATTACCCAATGGCCGCGTTTTGTATACTTATTGGAGTGATAACGGGGGCTCGTCGTGGAGTCTGTTGGAGCAGGCAACTGAGACTGTTACCACCTTGTCGTCTGGATCTTCACTGGTAGACGGTCAACTCTATGTAATCACTAACGCTGGTGCTGGTGTCGATTATTCATCTATTGGCGGTCCGACTGCAGGGAATGCGTTTGCGGGTAGCCAGTTTGTGCCGCTAGATAATTCTGTTGTTCCTGCCGGCGGCAATCTTAATGAATCACCAAGCCCAGATGATGAGGACGGTCATATGGATTGGGAGCTTGTGAAATTTGATCTTCCCGCGAGTGCTGATCGCAACTCAAGGTTCATGCTGAGATTTTATTTTAAGTCTGATAGCAACGGGCCAAAATGCCGACTGGATAATATTAAGGTCTTAGGGGTGCCTATTGAAAATACGGCGCCACAGTCAACTGATGATAGCTACGAGATGGATGAAGATACCATTCTATCTGTTACCGATCCCTATCTAGGTCTGTTAGCGAATGACTATGATGGCGAGTATGACTTTCGTATTGCCACGGTGATTACTCCACCTAGCCACGGTCAGTTGAGTTTGAAGGCAGATGGAACATTTAGCTACAAACCAGATAACCACTTCTATGGTGTTGATCGTTTTGTCTATCAGGGATCAGATTTGCGACTAACTTCACCGCCGGCAACGGTAACGATTACGGTGCATCCAGTAGAGGACCTACCAGTTGGCGTAGATGATAATGCCACTGTCGTTCAGGGGGATTCAGTTGTCATTGATGTTCTAGCAAATGACGAAGATGATGATGGCGACGCCCTGACGATTGTATCCGTCAGCCCTGCTCAGCAGGGGCAAGTGAGTCTGGATAGAAATACGATGACGATTGTTTATACAGCGGGCAAACGCTTCCAGGGGAAGGATATTTTTTCTTATATCCTAAGCGATGAAAATGGTAACGAGGTGGAAGCAACCGTCTTAGTACAAGTTGAAGGTTCCGCTGATGCGCCTGTTGCTAATAGCCGGTCTTTATCTACTCTGGAAGATGGCGGGCCCATTGTTATCAATCTATCTGCATCTAGCCCTACTGGTCGATCATTCGAATACAGTATTGTTGATCAGCCTTTGACAGGGTCAGTTAGGTTGTCAGGCAATGTAGTGACTTATACACCAGTGCCAGGTTATATAGGCGTAGATACTTTCACATTCCGCGTCGACGATGGAATCTATTATTCCAACATAGCTACCGTGGCTGTCGATTTACTAGATGGCAATGAGGCTCCAGTAGCTAATGATGATTTTGGTTTCACAGTGACAGCAGGGGTAAAAACAGCGATAGCTGTGCTATCTAATGATGTTGACCCTGACGGTGATGAACTACGCATTGTCAATGTAACGAATGGAGAAAAAGGCATGGTTAGTGTAGAAGGCAATATTCTTTATTACACAGCTGAGCTAGGTGTTGGTGGAATAGATCATTTCACCTATGCGGTATCGGATGGCGTTTATGAGGATTCAGCTTCGGTAGAAGTGATGGTTTATGCCGCTAGAGATGATGTTCTCGCTCATTATGCCTTTGATGCAGACTATGCGGATGTATCAGGTAATGGTCGTCACGGCAGTCTGGCTGGGAGTGGCGGAGGATTATCTAACGACGGACGCTTTGGAGCAGGTAGCTTCAAATCTACCGGCAGTGCCTACATTTCAGTGGGAACATTCCAATTCTCTACCAGTGATGATTGGAGCATAGCCATGTGGATCAAGAGTGATGAGAGGGATACAAGTAAGTCTTACGAACTGGCCTATCAACGTAATAAGGTGAACAATAGCTTCGAGTATAACTATCACCGTGGTGGTGATAGAAATTACTACCTGCGTGCTAGCCATTACAGTGATGAAGTCACATGGTGGTCGACCACTGCTCCGCGAGCGCTGGATACAGATGTGTGGCATCATATTGCTATCAGCTGTGATGGATCTAGCAACAAGCTAACCTTTTATGAAGATGGCGTTGCGTATGACGATTGGGACAGCGCTGATGATACGGCAATGGTGATCAACGCGCTGGCCTTATTTAACGGCGCCGTGGACGAAGTTTGGATCACTAGCTCCGCACTCAGCACAGAAGAAATTCGATCTTTGATGGATTATAACATTCTGCCTAGCAATGGAAACACGGCACCTATAGCAGACGCTGGGAGAGATCAAGTGGTGATTGATACAGATGGCATTTCTGGTGAGCGGATCACTTTGGATGGTTCTGCTAGCCGCGATAGTGATGGCTCTATTGTTTCCTATAGATGGTTACTGGGAAGTGAGTTGATCGCCTCAGGCGAGCAAGTTGAGCTCATCGTTGCTGATGGTGTATACACTTTCACTCTGCAGGTGACCGATGACGCTGGCGGGATTGCCTCAGACACGGTGACCGTTAGTGTTAGCGCAGCTATTGATAGCGATAATGATGGCATGCCTGATAGCTACGAGAAAATGTACAATTTAGACGAAGGTGCAGATGACTCTGAGCTCGATAGCGATGGCGATGGAGTGAGCAACTATGATGAATTCATCACGGGGACCAATCCTAGAGACCCGAGCTCACGTTTCTTAGTGGAAATCACAGGTGAGGCTAGCGGCGTGAGCATTCCATTGAAATGGACTAGTGCGGATGGTCGTAGCTATGCGGTGATGGTTTCTAGCAATATGGTAGATTGGACTGCCGCTGAAACTAACATTACAGCGACTTCTCCTGAGAATAGCTATGATCTCAAGCTCACTGAGCCAGCTGAAAGCTACTTCATCAAGGTGGAGGCATCGCTACCATAATGACTGGAGCTGTAGCTAGAGGAATCTAATATGACCTACTATCAGCTGCTGTCTTGAATAGATAGCAGCTGATTTTTTTGCTCAGCTAGCTGGATTCTAGATGGGCGGCTAGGGGGCTAGCGACACAAAAAAAGCCGCAGCTGATAGCTGCGGCTTTTTGATTGATAGAATTATTAGTCAGACTATGTCTGGCGGTCGAAGTCGATCTTGAAGTTGCGACCAGCAAGTTTGCTTGATCGGCATGCTTTGATGACTTTAGGAGCACATTCTTCTTTGATCTGCACGAGAGTGTGACGTTCAAAGAGAAGAACTTGGCCAACGGCGCCGTCTTCAATTTTGCTTTCGCGGTAGATCATGCCGATGATTTCACCTGGCTGAACACCGTCAGATTTACCAACACCGAGGAAGAGGCATGATGAACCTGGGCGGTTGCCGATACGGTTCTGGCGGCCACCTGGCTTGTCGCGGCTCATTCTTGGGCGAGGATCTCCCTCACCACGCTCTGAGCGTGGGTCTTTGTCGAAGTCGCGGCGTTCGCGGCGCTCTCTACCACCACGGTCGTCGTCACGGCGACCACGTCTTTCACGATCGCGCTTGTTTGGACGAGTAGGCTTTTTGCTAGTGTAGTTAGGTGAGTCTTCAGCAATGAATTCACCTTCGCGGCCCAACTTCTTGCGCAGCATCTCAAAGAGAGTAGAGGCGATTTCAGTAGGTGCGTATCCTTGGTCAAGCAGACGGTCGATGTAGTGACGGAATGTTTGGTTAGGGCTAGCTGCTAGCTGCTCTTTAACTTCTTCAAACAGCTTGTCAGCGCGGTGACCTTCCACTTGCTCTTGGCTAGGGATGTCCATGCGCTGGATCTGCTGGCGAGTGTATTTCTCGATGCTCTGCAAGCGGTAAACGTCACGACCGTAGATGAAGCTGATTGCGCGACCTTTGCGGCCAGCACGGCCTGTACGGCCGATACGGTGAACGTAATCTTCAGGATCTTGAGGCAGGTCGTAGTTGAATACTGCTTCCACGTCGTCGACGTCGAGACCACGAGCAGCCACATCAGTAGCTACGAGCAGTTCGATTTTGCCTTCGCGGAAACGTTGCATGGTACGATCACGCAGTTGCTGGCTAATGTCACCGTGTAGGCGATCAGCTGTGTAGCCGCGGGCTAACAATGATTCAGTACACTCATCTACTGAGCGTTTTGTGTTACAGAAAATGACAGCCAAGCGTGGTGGCTCGATGTCTAGCAGGCGAGATAGAACCTCAACCTTAGAGCGGTTACGTACTTCGTAGTAACACTGTGAAATGGTGGAAACGGTTTTGGTTTTGCGCTCCACGCTAACAGGGATTGGATCCTTGCCAAATTTTTTGATCAAGCGCTCAACGTGCTTGTTCATGGTAGCGGAGAAGAACAATGTCTGTCTGCTCTCAGGCATTGCAGAGAGTAGCTCTTCCATTTCTTCACGGAAGCCCATGTCGAGCATGCGGTCAGCTTCGTCGAGAACGACTAGCTGGATGTTACGTGGGTTGAGCGTGCGGCGACGCATGTGGTCTAGCAAGCGGCCAGGAGTACCAACAACCAACTGCGCACCACCCTTGAGTGAGCGGATTTGGCGGTCGATAGGTGTGCCACCGTAAACAGGTACGGTGCGCAGACCGTCGAGATCTTTGCCGAGGCGGTGAGCTTCTTCACATACCTGTACAGAGAGCTCGCGAGTAGGGGAGAGAATGAGAACTTGGGGGTGACGGGCTTGCAGATCGATCATCTGAAGCGCAGGTAGAGTAAAGGCGGCAGTTTTCCCTGAGCCAGTCTCAGACAAACCAATAATGTCGCCACCTTCTAAAATAGCTGGCACGGCTTTGGCTTGAATTGGGGACGGGCTTTCAAAACCAAGGGCTTGTACGGCAGAGAGGAGCTCTGGCTTAAGCCCGAGGTCGGAAAATTTAGTTTCTGTCATGATGAATAAGTAGATGCCTTGCTGGCAGAGCAAGTTTGGGATTGACACAGATTGGGCTACTTGGCAACCCCAAAGCTGTGAAAGCGAATTTTGGGATACGAGAAATTGCCCATCGCAGCAGGGTTTGCACGGTGGGCTGATGGAATTCCAGCTGGCTGGATGTGTGTAAGATAAGCGAACTAATGTCTCTGCGCAATGATCAATCTACTTGAATACCAAGGAGTTCGATGATGCGGTGAAGGTCCTCTTGCCCGTAGTATTCCAGCTCGATTTTGCCTTTTTTAGCGCCGTGCGAGATGTTGATTTTGGTGGAAAAATTAGCTTGAAGTTTTGTCTGAATATTCTGGATGGTGGCATCCATTTCGCGATTACTCTCATCGTTAGCCTTTTGCTCAAGTGGTCCGCGGTTGAGCGTTTGTGCTAACTTTTCAGCGGCACGCACAGTGAGTTTCTTGGTGAGAATTTGATCTGCAGCCATGAGCTGAAGTTCATGTTTTTTCAGAGAAAGGATCGCTTTGGCGTGGCCGACACTGAGCTTGGTATTGGCAACGTAGATTTGAATATCTGGGTGTAAGTCGAGCAGGCGCATGGCATTGGCCACGCTGGCGCGGGATTTACCCACACGTTTGGCAATGGCTTCTTGCTTCATGCCAAATTCTTTTGCTAGACGGACGTAACCGGCAGCTTCTTCTATCGGGTTAAGGTCTTCGCGCTGAAGGTTTTCGATGAGAGCCATCTCTAGCACCTCTTGGTCGCCAGCTTCGCGGATGATTAGAGGTACGGTCTTCAGACCTAACTTGGTGGAGGCACGCCAACGGCGTTCACCTGCAATGAGTTCGTACTTGTTATCTACCTTGCGAACGATAAGCGGCTGAATGATGCCGTGCTCACGGATCGAGTCTAGCAGTTCGTCTAGGTGACCTTCGGGGATATGTTTTCGGGGTTGGAGTGGGCTGGGAATGACTTTGTCAATTGCCACGTGAAGCACTTTGTCTCCAGCTGATGAATTTGTTGCTCCAGCTGAGTTCGATTGTGTCTTGATCAGTGCGCCCAATCCTTTCCCGAGTGCTTTCTTCGCCATACGTCTTTTTATGTAGTCAGATGATGGACAATGTGCAAAGTTGATTTCAGTTTTTTTTTCTCACTGTAGCTAAGACGTAGGTTTTCTGTGTCATAATCCGCTCAGCGTTTATCAATTTTGATTAGATAAATGTCAGCTTTAGCGGGAACCATCAGATCAATTGTAGTTAGCTAGATAAATTTTACCAGCGCGGCTGGGAACGTTTGTTCTGATAGGTAGCTGAGCTTGTGTGATGTCTAATTGACTCGAAGTCAATGTGTGGGTGGTTTATTGGTGTGCGAGGTAGGCATTTGAGCTATTTGTTAGGCTGGTGTTTATTTTTGACTGCGGTAGTCCACTTTTGTATTACCGATTTAGTCATGTATATAGCCATAGTCTCTGGCGCCTTTATTGGTGCTATGATGGTACCCCTATGCGCACAGTCTGGCATCCAGTCCAATCAGACATCAGGATCATCCGATGAGTTCTCATTTTCTCGAGCTGTCGAATCTCTATCACCCGTTTTTGATCGTTTCTATCCAGAGGAAGAAGGAACATGGCGGTTTGGTACCGGCATCGACTTTAGCTCAGGTAAATACGGTGATGCTGAGAAAACGGAAATTCTCTATCTGCCACTTAATCTCAGCTATCTAAATGGCCCGTGGAACTTCAAACTAACAGTTCCGTGGATTCGCATGTCGGGCGATGGCTCAGTCATTGGCGGCGGTGAAGGAGGCGTGATTGTTGGCCCTAAGGGAGGGGATACAAAGACTGAAGAAGGTCTGGGTGATATTTGGGCGACAGCCGCATATAGCCTAGATTCTTTTCCTTCTGATTGGGGATTCCTAGACTTAGTAGGTAAAGTCAAACTTCCAACAGCTGATTCTGATAAAGGCTTAGGCACTGGTGAATTTGATTACACACTGCAGATCGATTATTTCAAAGCTATGGGGAAATTTAGCCCCATGGTCACGCTGGCCTACAAAGTCAAAGGCAGCCCAGATGAATACAAGCTCGATAATGTTTTTTATACTTCTGTTGGGGGCGATTACCGCTACAGTGAGAAGATTAATTTTGGTGCGTCATTAGATTTTCAACAAGCTAGTACAGACACATCTGACGATTCCTTAGAAATCTTCAGCTACCTTGGATATCGACTGCCTGAGGACAGACTGCTTACCACATACATGTATTTTGGTTTAAGTGATGGGAGCCCAGACTTTGGTGGCGGGCTGCAGATTAGAATTACCCTCTAATGACCCCTGAAAATACCCTCTAATCATTAGAATAGAGAATAGAGATGAAAACAAATAAACTAGCTGCTGTGTCAGCAGTGATGGGATTTACCTTTTGTGGTGGCCAATTGTTAGCGCCAGCGCAGGATGAAATCGAAGGAGGAGTTAGATCGCCTGGGCAGGAGAAGGTCACGCAGAAAATAGCTGGTGACTTTGATCAAATGGCTGGTGAACATGCTGAATCATTAGTGGACTCACTGCGCAATGGTAGTGATTTTACCTACGATAGGGATGTTGAGATTGAAGTTGAGGTACCAGTTTTTGATGTTGATGGTAATCCCGTCTATAAAGTAGACGACAACGGCCAACAGATTGTTGATGTTAATGGCAATCCTGTGCAGGAGACTAGAATCGAAATTGAATCTGGCTCTGAAACCGTGACCATAGAAAATACTAACGGCGGGATGGGCTTTGGTAACGTCAAGATCAGCCTGTTGTTAGCTGAAGAGATGCTGAAGCAAAATGGCTTTGATGGTAATATTGATAACCTATCAGGTGCCTTGTTTGGTGGTAATGCAGAGCTAGGTACAGGGGTACTAGAAATGCGTGCTGCCGGAGCTGGCTGGGGTGAGATTAGCCAAGAGCTGCTAGGTGTGAAGATGGGTACTTTGATGTCAGCGAAAAATAAAAAGCGCATCGGCTCAGACGGTGAGGCCGAGATAGAAAAAGAGCCACATGCAGCATCAGAGAAGGGGAAATCTAATGGCAAGGGGAATAACAAATCAGCCAAAGGTAATGATAGAGTGGCCGCCAATGAGAAACAAAATAAAGGGCAAACGGCTAAAGCTGAGCGCGCGCAAAGTAATAAGGTGAACAAAGTTCAGCGCCCCAATAAGGTGGAGAAACCTAGCAAGCCCGAGAAACCTGCGAAGCCAGAAAAACCACAACGACCAGAAAAACCTGAAAAGCCAGAGAAACCACAGCGCCCAGAAAAGCCTGAAAAACCACAGCGACCAGGCCGCTAACTGGCCTAGTAGCTAAAGATTTTTGTCCATAGTCCGTGTGTGATTCGCAAGGCTCCAGCTGGAGTCTTGCGAATTTTTTTGCCTCAATCCTTAGGCTTTGCCCAGCTCGATAGATCTAGCGGTGGCAGCTTTGACAGCTGCGCGAGATGCCTCAACAAAGCCCGCTTCACCCATTGCCTGCAGACCTGCTACAGTCGTGCCGTTAGGTGATGAGACATGTTGGCGTAGTTCAGCTGGAGTGAACTCAGTTTCCAGCACCATGGCAGCTCCGCCAAGGACGGTGAGGGCGGCGAGCTTGACCGCTTGATCCGGCTCGAGTCCTTGCTCAATCGCCTCGTCTGCTAGAGATTCGATGAAGGTATAGGTGTAAGCGGGGCCAGATCCTGATAGACCGGTGACGGCATCGAGCAGGTTTTCAGGGACTTCAATGGCTTCTCCAACAGATCCAAGAATGCGGTGAGCAATTTCCAAATCATCAGCGGTGGCCTGGCTGCCAGCAGCGTAGGCGCCAGCTCCTTTGCCGATTAGCGCCGGAGTATTTGGCATGCAGCGAACAATGCGTGTGCCCGCTGGGCTAGCAGCTTCCATGGCCTGAATTTTCACGCCAGCTGCCACAGAGATGAAAAGGGTATTGGCGTGAATAGAGTCAGCTACTTCAGCTAGAACGTCAGGGATTTGCGCTGGTTTGGTACATAACAGAACAACATCAGCTTTGGCGACAACTTCACTATTTGACTGGCAAGCTATGGCGTTCATTTTCTCGCTGGCTGCCTGGGTAGCTTCGGCAAAGTGATCTGCACAGAACACATCAGCTGAATTTACAGCTCCCGCTTGAATTGTTCCTTGCACCAAAGCGGTGCCCATTTTTCCACATCCGATAAGTCCGAGTTTCATGCCGCAAAACATGCGTACGAGCACGCTCGCTGTCGAGCCTAATACGGCGCATATCAGTAAATCGTCGGCTCCTGAGTGGCGCATCTAGCTGAACCCATTGAGTCTGACAAACGCGAACTACAAAGCGCACGTTTTTTACTCTGGAACTAGCTCGGATATGCGCTAAAAGTTTGCCATGAACAAGCTGTTTGCCATCCCCCCATTGATCTCATTACTAATGACTTCGCTGCCGCTGGTGGCTGATGAGAAGCCTGCCAATGCGGTGGCCGCTGCTGATGCGATCAAAGTAGAAGGTAAATTTGATGCTAAATTTTGCATTGCTCCACGCGTGGCAAAACTTGGTCCACCAAAATTCCAGCTGGAAGCAGCGGTGCCGAGCATGATGGTGGCTACCAACTCAGAGCTGGCACAAAAACACGTTGAACACGGCTTTGCGTTAGTCAGCGCGCAGTGGGATTTTGAAGCGTATCGACATTTTGCAGCCGCTATTCAGCAAGACCCTGAATGCCTGATGGCCTACGCTGGTATGTGTTTGGCTCTAGCTCGTCCATTTAACGAAGACCTCGCCTACAGAAACGTGGCGATGGAGAGAATGCTCGATCTGGTAGAGGCCGTTGATGAGCTCAATGAAGCTGTATTTCCTGACTACGAATGCCGTTTTGCCACAGCTGTGGCGACATTGTTAGTGGATAGCCCCCGTAAGGCGGGAGAGATGTTCTATCGCATAGCTGATTTTTACCCTAACGAATCCCTAGCTCGTTTGTTTGGCATCTTTCTGTTGCGTGGTGGTTACGATGAATTTGGTGACGCGAGGCCAACTCAGGTGGCGGCAATCAAGGACATGAAGGCGCTGATGGAGAAAAACCCTAACGATCTGATGATTATCGAGTACTATCTCGCGCTCGTTGCTGAGTCGCCAGCTAGTATGGCTGAGTTTGAAAAACAATACCTGCCGTATGCGCGTAAGCTCGCTGAAATCAATCCTGAGTTTGCGCCATGGCAGCATTTGCTAGGTCATTTCCTCTGGCGGTCCGGCAAACTAGCAGAAGCGGACAAAGCATTTGCCAACTCTAGCAGGTTGTTCAAAGAATACCGCAAAGCCCAAGGGGTATCATTCTTCGACTGCCAGACAGAACTTAAATCCTATCTCTATCGCTCAAGCTGCCTGTATGATATGGGTAAGTTTGATCTCGCCATCAAACTGGCGAGCCCAATCAGCAAGCTGAATATTTCAGAAGATCGCCTCGCTTCTGCCACTGCCCAGATGGTGCTTTGGGATGCCCGTACCTTGCCTGCTAGAATGTACATCGGGCGCGGACAGCCAGGCGACTATCAGAAGGCATTAGAGACTCTGCCTAAGAAAGGGGATAAACAGATTTTTGGCGAGAAAAGCCTAGCTGGCGGCTACGTCGAAGCATTGGCCTATTATTGTGGTGCGCATAAAGCACTAGCAGCTAAAGACTATCCGGCCGCGAAAGGGATCCATCAAGCATTCCGCGGCATGATCTCCAAGATTGCCTCGATGGAACAATCGGTGCGCTTTACCAATAACTTTAGCTCATTATCAGAGTTTCACCGTGCTGGCTCAACTTTAGCTGTATTAGATATGTGTCTGGCTGGCCAGATTGCCTTAGAAGCTAACGATGACAGCAAGCTGGCTGCTATCAACTGGCTGCGCTCTGCGGCTGATCGCCAGGCTCGTCCATCTATGATGATGCCTTCATCTATCAGTACCCCGATGGAAAACCTAATTGGCGAAGCGTACTTAGAGCTTGGTGAAGTGGAAAAAGCCCGCGATGCCTTTGCCAAGGCTATTGAGTTGTATCCCAATAACTATCGCTCTGCAGCTGGGCTCAAACAATGTGAGGATCAGGATAAATAGACCGTCAAATTATTAATCAATAGCTTCGCTAATAACGAAGCTCCCAACATTCATTTATTATGAAAATTAAGAAATTATCTCTATCAGCAATAGCTGTGACAGCCCTATTCGTATTCAACAGCTGTGAACAACAATCAACTGGCGGCACCAGTGATCGTGTGATCATTGGTGAAACGGCCTTGGTTGAAGTGACTGAGCTCGGTCAATCGCTGCTCGCGCGTACTGATACGGGAGCGAGAACAACATCTATCAATGCCGTGGATGTGGTGATCAAAGACGCCTCCGAGGAAGAAAAAGAAAATATCGGCAAAGCTGTAAGCTTTAATGTCATCAATGCCGATGGCGAATCATTTGCCCTTGAATCTAAGATCTCAGGGGTAGTTCACGTGCGTAATGCTCAAGGTAGCGAGACTCGCTATCAGGTGCCTCTAACGTTAAATTGGGGTGGCGTCAGCAAAACCATCGACGTCAACCTGCGCGACCGCTCAGCAATGACCTACAAGCTGCTGCTAGGCCGCGACTGGCTGGCTGAAGAGTTTTACGTCGATGTCGATATTTCTGAAGACTAAGATAGAATGTTAGTCAGCTTAGCTGGCTGGATATTGATCCACAGCTAGATCTAGTCACAAAAAAGCACCGCCAGCTGGCGGTGCTTTTTTTATTGATAGATGGATGGTAGATTTACTCAGTGAGCGTGAAGCTGGTCATCAGCTCGGCATCGCTAGAGCCGCCAACAAAGACCTGGAATTCGCCGGGTTCAGTTCCCCAGCTCATGTCGCGGCGGTAGAATGAGAGCATTTCTTCGTCGATGGTGAAGCTGAGCGTTTTGCTTTCACCTGGCTTGAGGGCAACGCGCTGGAAGCCTTTGAGCTGGCGCACTGGGCGCGTGACGCTAGCAACGAGGTCGCGGATATACAGCTGGGCGATTTCGGTGCCTTCGCGCTCGCCAGTATTGCTGAGTTGCACGGTGAGCTCCACACTGCCACCTGAGTCCATGGTCTCGCTAGACATCTTGGCATCTGCATATTCAAAGGTGGTGTAGCTCAAGCCGTGACCAAATGGATAGAGTGGGGTATTGAGGATGTCGGTATAACGTGAAACCCAACGGTTCTTGAGATCGTTAGGATCTTGTGGGCGGCCACCATTTTTCATATCGTAGTGGATAGGAATTTGGCCAACAGAACGTGGGAAGGTGACTGGCAATTTACCCTGTGGGTTGTTGTGGCCAAAGAGTGTATCAGCTACTGCTTTGCCGCCTTCGTTGCCTGGATACCAAGCTTCGAGGATGGCGTCAGCCAGTTCACTTTCATCTTGCAGCGCGAGTGCGCGTCCGTTCATAACTACTAGGGCGATTGGTTTGCCGAGTTTTTTGATTTCAGCTAACAACTCGGTCTGAACGCCGGGAATGGTGATGTCGCTGCGGCTAGTAGCTTCACCGCTCATTGCCCAGGCTTCACCTAGTACCATGACAACGACGTCGCTTTGTTTGGCTGCTTCGAGCGCTTCGGCAAATCCGCTGCGGTCATCATCGTCAAAGTCACAGCCTTTGGCATAGATGACATTGCCGCCTTTGTTATTGCGCTCGATGCCTTCTTTTACTGTCTCCATGTCTTCCCACTTGCCGGTGCAGATAGCCCAGCCTAGCAGGTCGCGTTTGGCTTCAGCTAGCGGACCAACAACGGCAATGTTTTTGCCAGCTGATAGAGGGAGAACTTGATTTTCATTTTGCAGTAGCACTAATGACTCGGCAGCTAGCTGATAGGCTAAATCGCTGTCAATTGATGCTTCATTGAGCTCTTTGAAACGGGCTGTGTCAAGGTAGCGGTATGGGTCGTCAAACAGACCCAGTTTCTTTTTCACGCGCAGCACATTGCGTACTGCGTCATCTAGCAGTTTCATGTCCACCTTGCCTGATTTCACCAGAGCTGGTAGCTCGTCGACATAAACATCGGAGACCATATCCATATCGATGCCCGCCTCTAATGACTGCAGAGCTGCGTCGGCAGCGTCTTTTACGGTGCCGTGGTGGATCAGTTCTTCGATGGCGGTGTAGTCGGAAACCACAAATCCTTCAAAGCCCCATTCGTCGCGCAGGATGTCGCGCAGTAGGTAGCTGTTAGTTGTTGATGGAATGCCATTGATCTCGTTGAAGGCTGACATGGTACTTTCCACGCCAGCTTCCACAGCGGCTTTGAATGGCGGTAGGTGGAATTCGCGCAACCGGCGCTCAGACATGTCCACGGCGTGGTAGTCGCGGCCAGCCTGCACATCGCCATAGCCAACGTAATGTTTCATGCAGGCGAGGATGGTATCAGGTTGTGATAGATCGTCGCCTTGGAATCCTCGTACTCGAGCGGCGGCTACCAATGATGATAGATACGGGTCTTCGCCAGCACCTTCCATGTTGCGTCCCCAGCGTGGATCGTGAGATACATCCACCATAGGTGCGTAGGTCCAAGCTTCACCAGCTGCAGAGGCCTCTCTAGCAGCTACTCTAGCACTTTGTTCCATCGCCTCAATATTCCACGAAGCGGCTTCACCTAGCGGGATGGGGAAAATGGTTTTGTATCCGTGGATGACGTCGGTAGCAAATAACAGCGGGATGCCGTGGCGTGAGTTTTCCACCGCTTCGCGCTGTAGCATGCGTTTGCCTTCGAAATTGAAAACGTTAGATAAGTTGCCGATACGTCCGCTGTGGATGTCTTTCTTGAGCTTTGCCAGTTGGTCTTGTTTGGCGAGCGCCGCGCCAACCCCAGGCAGGTTGAGCTGGCCGACTTTTTCCACGACATTCATCTGGGCGATGAGTTTTTCAATGTGCTCATCTTTTTCTTCGGCGAGGGTAGTGAGCGGCGTCGTAGCTACAGTTAGGGCTCCAACAGAAGCTACAATCTTAGTTTTCAGATCCATGTGTATTGATAGTGCTAATTTATGAGATTGGTGACGATAGCCAGTGCCGCTGAGATTGCAATCATCTAAGCTAATCGTGATGAACTGCTTAGTTGATATTTCCCAGCTGGATGCGTCATTACCACTACGCTAAATCCAGCTAGCTCTTTCGCAATGTTAGCACTGCGAGTTCTGGCGGGCAGGCGAAACGCACTCTGATGGCTGTAGTTCCAAGCCCGCGGCTGACAAACAAGCGGGCGTTTTGTTGGGTTGGATGAGGGAATTCACCGTAGACGTAGTTACGACCGTAGGGGACGGAGAAGGGAGCAACATCGACCAGAGGAATACGGCATTGGCCACCGTGTGTGTGGCCCGAGAGCTGCAGGTCTAGCGGGTATTTGCTGGTGAATTCGTCAAAATAATCTGGCTCATGAACCAGCGCGATGACGGGTTCGCCATTGTGGTTAGCGTAACATTTATCCAGATCTGGCTTGCCCGCCCAGATAGAGTCGGTGGCTAGAATATACACGGGGGTATCGCGAATTCTGCGCACGGTACCTTCGTTGACCAATATTCGCACACCCACTGAGCGTAATGCTTTGCCGAGAACTCTCGGCGCACCTTTCCAGTGGTCGTGGTTGCCGATGCACGCGTAGATGCCATAGGGCGCGTGGAGTTTTTCAAAGTGGCTAACTAGCTCAGCTAGATTGCTAGGCTCGTCGACGTAATCGCCAGTGAGAAAAATGATGTCTGGCGTGATTTGGTTGATAGACGCCACGGCGTCGGCGAGCACTTTGTGGTCTTCGGGTTTGTAGTGGAAATCGGTCAGCTGGGCAATGCGAATGCCGTCGAGATCATCAGGCAAGTTAGGCAGCTGGATGTCTTTTTCGGTGATAGATAGCTGCTCTGGTTCTAGCAAGTGGGCGTAGGCTGAAACTCCAGCTATACTGCCTACACCGGTGAGCGCAGAAAGACCGAGAAATTTACGTCGGCTGAATCGTCTAGCTGGTGGGGCTGAAGGTGGCTGGCTCATAGGTGCATAATATCAGACAATGTATTCGTACATCTGTTCGAAGATCATGGAAGCCTAGTTTTTGCTTTAGGATGATTCATCACTCTGTGGCTGCAGGATAGCGACATAGCTGCCGCTGTGATTACCGCCTTCATTGTGAGCTGTGACGATTGATGAATCTAGCTGGATCCTTGCTTTGCCTCTTTTGTTTAGCGTGGTTAAAAACTTATTCCAGTCAGCTTCGTTAGGGGCTAGGCAGCTAGCTGTGAAATCATCCTCGATGGGTTCGGTAAAATCAAATGAGCTCTTTTGAATCACTAGCTGAGCTTGCAGCTTGTGTTCTTTCATTTTTATAAATAACAATGCCCAAGCTGAGAGAATGGCCAGAGCGGAGAGGCTGCCACCAAAGGCTGTATTTCGGTGATTTAAGTTTGGCTCCAGCGGCGCATGAATTTCTAATTTTTCACCATCATAAAATGTGACTTTAGCTCCCAGATGAGCAGTTACAGGAATGTGCTCATTGATGTATTCAGTTAGTTCTTCTACGGTCATTACTAGTTTGGATGGAGTTTGTCGCGAGTCTGTTAGTGCTTATCTGATTTTAGTAGCCATATACAAATGGGCACAATAGCGAGTTCCATCGCCACGTAGAGCAAGAGCAGTGGAGATGGCCATCCGTCGAGCATGATGCTCATCAGGCGGCCAGAAACGAGTCCACCGCAAAACAGTGCGAGCACGATGATGCCCGCATCACGGAATTTGTCAGAGAAGGCTGAGTAGAGCCAGAAGCCACCAAGCGCGATGTAGAGCATCATCACCGCTCTGAGAATATGCGACTGATCGACGCTTGGTGTGTTAGCTTCTAGCAAGAAGGTTTTGCTGAACCATGCTGGCGAGACTCCATAGATCAAGGCAATTACCGAGATGGTAGCAAAGGATACTAGCAAAAGTGCTTTTTTGAGATTCATATCCGTATGAATATACGGCGAAGTGGGCGCTGGGGTCAATCTATAGTTAATGCTGCAAGTGTATTACATAGAAAGGTCTGAGCTTGTTTTTGTGGGTTTTTTATTTGCCTGTCTTATTTAAGGGGG
This sequence comes from Persicirhabdus sediminis, assembly GCF_016595495.1. Taxonomy (GTDB): domain Bacteria; phylum Verrucomicrobiota; class Verrucomicrobiia; order Verrucomicrobiales; family Akkermansiaceae; genus Persicirhabdus; species Persicirhabdus sediminis. The sequence goes on along the minus strand of NZ_JAENIM010000009.1, from coordinate 171,489 downwards.
ATTGTCGCACCACGCTGATGCGACGATTCAGATTGTTAGCCAATCAAGTATTTTGATTTTGGCAACAATGAGAGCAGCTTGACGACGATATATGAGGCGACAAATATAATGATGGCGACTAGCACCTCAGAGACACCTGGGCTAAATGTCAATCGGCTAACGAGTTGGTCGCTAATCCACAAACAAAGGATGTAATGAACGAGGAAGATGCCAAAGCTTAGTTTCGAGAGTTCACTCATGATTTTGTTCATGCCCTCAGGGAGCTGCAGTTTCTGGAAGAAGATGAAGACGCCAGCTGTCATCATGGCAACATTGATGGTTAGGAAGTTGATAGATGACTCAATGTCGACCCAGCCAGCTGAATTGACCTCAGAGACGACTTGTGAGTTTAGGCGACCAATATCAAACCATAGACCTTCATAGGTTAGGTAACCCCCAATGACGAATAATGCGGCGCCAAGGGCACACGAGCCCATTGGTTTTAGCTTATTGTAACGGTGCAGGTAGATGCCCAGTATGATGTAGCCTAAATAGCCACTGAAGTAGACTAACATGCCAAAAGAATTCCACGTGCATTCACCATGAATCTGTGGGAACCAGAGGCGAATGTAGGGAAAAAATAGAGTGACACCCCAAATAGCTAGAAATCCTAGTATCTCATTTTTGGATGCCTTTTCTACCCACGGTGAAATAATGGGCATGAACAGATAGATGCCAATGATAGAGTAAATGAACCAAAAATGAACATTACTTGCTGTGAAGTTTATTGGTATCATCATGGCATTATAGACAAGAGGATCCATCTCGCCGGTAAAGGCGTTAGGTGGGCCACCAAAAACGACTTCGGCTGGAATTGGCATAACTACATAGAGGATAGACCAGATGAGTACGGGGATGACAACTCTGGTGAATCGCCTTTTGAGGAAAGTTCCAGTATCGTTTTTTAATGGGAGCAATAAGGTGCCCGAGAGCAAAATGAATAGGGGAACACAGGGCCTAGTTAGGGTGATGAGCTGGCTCCATGCTTCTCCGAAGGTGCCGTTAGGTCCGCTGGCTGCGTAGTTGTCTCCTGCGTGACAGAGCACAACTAGGAAACAAGCAATGACACGAAGGGTGTCTAAATAATCAATTCTCTCTCTTTGTTCCATGGTGAAATTTTCTCATTGTTAGTCTAGCAATGATACTTATTACGAACCTAGCTGAGAGGAAATGTCATTGTATTGCAGTAGTGGGTGGTACGTTCGTTTGTTGAGTCAGGCGCACGGCAAACAGCTTGATGGGTTTAGTTTTTTGACTTGTGTCTATCGATTTTATGCACCCTTTTCTACAAGCTTGTCGGTTAAATCGACAGGGTTCACTTGTTTGTTACAGTTGCCCTAACAATGGCTTCAGTTAAGGCTGCCCGTATGCCAATCACTATAATAATAACTGCTACGGTAGAGGCCCAATACATATTTTTGCGGACCAGAGTAATATAATATAGCTCTGCGAGAAATATCGAATACCAGATCTACAAGGTTAGCGGCCCTTCGTTTAGATAGGTCTTGTTCGGTTTAGATTTTTAGCAACATCAACCTTTGCTGCAATCTGGAGCTATTGTAAGTTGTGCAGGTGATTAGCTATTTGGGTTGAGACCTTCTTCGGAGTGTTTTTTCCAGTTGTGGAATACGTACAGATGGACTCGTTTCAATCCTGAATAAAACCCTAACTCCTTGAGCCATGGAAATATGCCGCTAGCTGTGATGGTTGTTGTTCTTGTGATACGTGTTCCGCTGCCATGGACCTCCAGATGAAAGTCCTCTTCTAGTGATTCCACACATGGCCCCCAAGTATGATCAGTAGTAAGCATCTTGAAGCGCAATCTGACAGGGGGATCCCATTCTGTTATTTTCTGAATTACCGTGCCTCGGTCTGAAATACATCGGCGTTCAGCTCCAACCTCGCCGTTGGTGTTAGGTAGTTCACACGATTTTGGTTGTGGGACTCCGAGACAAAACCAGCCAGGAACGTCCATGCGAGAATTTGTCAACAATGGCCACAGTCGCTCACTTGATGTATTGATAAATCTAGAAGTTCGTATCTTCATGTTGTTAGCGATTTTTTGTGCTCAGTGCTAGTGGGGCGTGACTTGGCTGATGATAGGAATACGTTTGCCTGCGCTACTTGGAGCCGCCATTCACTGACTGCTTGGGTTTTGATGTTTGGCTGAGTCGGATTCCTCACTGAGTTCGCGCATTCTTGATTCAATGAGTTCTTTTTTAGGTTCAAAGTATTTTGTTAGGATGGAGATCTGATCTACCGAATATCGGTAAAATGCAGCTCCGCCGATGATGATACCTATCACTAACGAGACAGCTGATGCGTTCTGCGTGGTGATTTGTTCTTTTCCAGCTAGTGACCAAACCACAGCAAAGCCGATGAAAGAAGTTAGGATGATCACGGACGACCATAGCTTCACCTTTTTTTGATGCTGTTGAGGTTTCTCGAATAATGAGCTGTATGCCTTAAGCAGAGAGAGTTCGTGTGATTCGGAGTTCATTTGATTTGTTTAGCGTTAGTCTGGTAAAGCGATAATATTTTCTAGTGTATCAATATATGTAGGCTTTGAGGGGAAGATCATAATGTGATTGTGCCTAAGTTTAGTCTAGGGATGTTTCTTCGTATAGACCGTCTTTCGCTAGCTTAGTAGTTCCAGTTCTTGGGAGCTTAATACAACATAGTCACCGTTGAATGCTCCAATTTGCTTCAAAACACAGTATTCCAAAGGGGGGCGCTGTTCTGTAACAGAAATGGGATCACCCATTTTCTGGATGCCAAATGAGATCTTTGATGCAGGGGCTTCTTGGAGTGCAAATTTCTCCCATGGGAATTTTCTACGTTTGTGGCGCTCTAGGAACTGACCTGACAAAAAAATCGTTTCCTTATCAATGGTTTTGATTAGGTAGGAAGGACCTTCATCCTCTAGTTCAGCATATTCAATAACATCAGTTGGCTCGATGATTAGATAGTTGCAGCTTCCATTTTTCAGGTCTTGTCTGATTTTGTTCCTTAACTTTCTTCCTCCTGTCCACTTGCCTGCCTTAACGTAAATGATGATACCAATGGCGATCGTTAGAATGAGCCAAAGCGGGGGAAGTGTGGGGGGGAAGTTACGCTGAATTGCATTAAGAATGCCTCCAACTAAAATGAGAGTAATTAGAAATCCAATGGATCGAGTGATACTAGTTGATAGCGCAACGTACCCTTCAAGTTCCTTCAGCTGCTTTTTTGTGAATGGCGCGGTCTGGGTTTCCATTGTTTTTTAATTTTAACTTCTAATTACTAACTACTCTACCAGCAACATTGTTGGTTAAGTTAGTTAGTCGAGGGGAAGCGGTTGGGTGATGTGCCTCGTCGGGCAAATTTATTGTGTATCATATGAACGGAAGGTGTATTTCGCAATTCCTAGAATCTCGCGAGGAGCAGAATATAGATCTCTCCATTCAAAGTGATAGGCGTGAGCTGTGAATACCTGCTTTACTCCAAACTTCTTCAACGCAAGCCTTGCTCGTGGAATATGAAAATATTGGGTCACGACCAAAGCTTTTTCCAAATCATGATCGCGCATAAACGCCATCGTATTGGCAGCCGAGTCGTAGGTAGTGTAGCCTAAGCTATCGGCAATCACTCGCTCTGGGGGGAGGCCACGAGAAATCATATAGCTCTGCATTACCACAGCCTCATCGTGGCCCTCTTTGCCTAAAGCGCCACTGACAATAACATACTTATACAAGCCCTTTTCATACAGTTCAACTGCCCGGTCTAGGCGAGCCACCAAGCGGTCTGAAGGTGTTCCATCTGGGTGGACTGTATTTTCTAACACTAAGCAGACGTCGGCGTGATCAACATGATCATTCAGCCCGTCCCACACTATTGCTAGAATACTAACAATAATGAGCGCCAAGGCACTTAAGCCAGATAGGAATAACAGCTTGCGGATGCGGAATTTATTCATGTCTATGTAGCTAGTCAGCATGTTTACTAGTTAGCTTAAAGAGTGCATAGCTTAGGGAAATTGACCATATAATGAGTCCGATAAACCACAATGAGGCATCACTGGCGCTCCAGACGAGGTCGCCTTTGATCACGCCTAAACTTCTAGGGTCTGAGCTGCTGATAGTCACAAAGAACCAATAGAGGTCATCCCACCTTGAGCCAATACGTATAAGACATAGAATAATCCACGCTATAGACAGTAATGCAGTGTTTTTAGGTGACATATTTCAATAGCTTAGAGTGTTACAGAGCACTGGTGATTGATCATAAAGGACTATGACCAGGCGGTCTTCTCTAGTCGCGGTCTCTTGTTTGCAGGTTAGGTTTACGAAGCCGTGAAGTCAATGTAATCGGGGCTGTATCAGGTCTAACTATGTTTTCGTGTTAGGCCCAAGCTGTTCTAGGCTGATTCGATCAGCCGGTAGGCATCCACGGATGATCAGGTTTCTGTTGGGAGATCTCACAATCTATCAAACGGCTCGAACATATCTTCGATTAGCCACTGTAGATAGTGAACAGCGTGCTGGCGGCTAGCCCACTGGTAGACTGATGATGCATAGAGTTTTCCACCGCATTTAGCCTCTCGCTCCGTTCGGGGGCTGCCACGCAGTAGAGCGCACAGTAGAGCGCACAGTAGAGTTCGCTCGGGCAGGGAGGATCGAAATCGTTGCCGTTTCTCTATAGTTTCGCTAATGGCGACAACGACGAGATCACTATCACCCAATTCGATTCGCAGATCTTCGTAAAGAGAACGGAGCACTGAGTCAGGCAGCTGGACGAGGTCGAGATCCCCTTAGAAATCTCTAATGAGTCAATGATTTAGTTAGGATGCGGGGGTGTTAGCTGGCGGGTGGCCGCCACTCCGTGGCTCTGCATTCGAGATGGGCTGGACCTTGGGCGATGCCCAAGGCTTCGAAAGGTCGCCACTCCGTGGCTGGGTGGTGGAGGTAGGTGCCCCGGTGTGTTAGGAATTGGCAGCTGTTCCTGTGTGTTAGGAATTGGTAGCTGTTCCTGTGTGTTAGAAGTTGGGCCGCTGTTTGATAGCCTGAGCTGGAATAGTAGCGATAGCGAATCGCAAAGCTCAGAGCTAGGTGGTTTATTCTGAACCGCCACTTATGCGATCCGTACGATTGGCGGTAGGGGGGATCAGGTTAAAATTTAGCTGCTAGCCGATTAGGTTTATTTATTTTCTAGATGCTGGCGTATCCATTCAGGATGCCGTCTACAATCGACAACTGCCCATACAATGACACCCTCATCATCCATCGTATAATACACAGCGTAGGGAAAAACTCTGCTCAGTAATCTGTAGAAATCCTTATACGCTTGGCGATGAATCCCACCAGTAATCTTCAAACCCTCGATATCTGCCTTTAGATTGGTGGCAAAATAATCACCTAAACCTGCCTCCTGAGAGTCGTAGAACCAAAAACCGTTATTCAAATCCTCCAAGGCATCCTCGGAAACTCTAATACGAATCATACTTGGCCGATTGTATTCTTAACACGATCCCAATCCATCAATGAAGCTTCACCTCTAGCAACACGGCTCCGTCTGGAGTCAAGTAGCTCTTGGTGCTCTTTGGGGGTTCCTGCGGAGTCAACGCTTGAGCGCATATCATCCCACAAAAGCTCCATTATCTGAAACTTCTCGCGCAAGGGAAGATGGGTAATTTCAGAGATGCTCATGTGGCTATTATACTCTATACCACTGCTTTCACCAGCAGTTATTTATTGCCTAAACTCACAGCCCACCCGCCACTCGGAGGCTTAGTGGAGTCGACATTCCATTTCCCCTCCGGGGAACGATTCATCTAGCTGGCGCTCCACGGGTTGCGCTCGCTGGGCTCGCTCACCCGCGGCTAAAGTCTGGTTAGCCCTACGGGCTGGAGCCACTGCGGGGAAGAGTGAATGGTGAAGTGAGAAGAGTGAGTTTCTAACTGATGAAGCCCAGCTAGTTTTAAATCTATTCAAGCAGTCTAGCCCTCGGGGGTGAGAGCGAGTTTCTAACTTCTAATACCTAGCTGGTTACAAACCTGCTCTAGCTGGCAGTGTTAGGTCGGGGCGCGGACACGCGTGGCGCAGCTAGTTTCAATGCAAAGGACTGAAAACTGAAAACTGAAAACTTCCCTCTACTCTTTTCCCCCTTCTCTACCTACCAAGATATTTGAGATTGAGTTTTTTGGGAGGTGCGAGGTTGAATCGTTTACCGTGTGGGGGATTGAATGACTGGGCTAGTGAGACTGCGCTGATGTGATAGATGGTATCATCACCTTCGCGCGGGATGGTGTGAACGTTGAGCAGCGAGAAGAAGTGGGGGAATTTGTTGATGTTGAGTTTATCTCCCACTTTGAATTTGTTGACTTGTTTGGCTGGTGGCTCAGGCGGGGTGGCCTCTTCGTCGTCTGCATCGGCAAGGGGGGTGGGTAGGTAGAGAGTGGCGGTGAGCGGGTATGGGGCGGCTGGAGTATCGTCGTCGAACTGGTGGTAGGCTTGGGCTTCGATGACAATGCCGTGGGTGATGAAATCGTTGTCGCCTAGCTGGCGCACTTTGGTGATGCGAAATTCTCCACGCAGGTAGGATGCGAGGGTATTTTCGTTGTAGTTGATCAGGTAGTAGTGGAGCAGCCGGCGGTTGAGCACCTCGCGGTCGTAGTGGTTGAGCAGGAGGAAGCTTTTGCGCATTTGCTCGACGTCTTGGACGGCGATTTTGGGCGCATTTTGCGGGCTGTATTCTTGCAGGATTGGGCTGCGGTTGATATTTCCAAGCCACCTATAATAGCGTGGGTTTTCGGGTTTATGGAAAACTTCTAGGCAAATGGACCAGCTGATGAGGGTAAAACATGAGGCGAGGACAAGCCCCAGAAACCACCAATAATATGGTGGTCTGCGGTCTAGATATTCTTCCAGCCAGGATTTCTTGGGTTCGGATTGCAAAGCGAGTCTTGCAGATTAGATTCAATTAGCCAAAGGTGGCAGCGGTGCGCGAACCCTACGATGGGAAAATTCGCAGTACCATCCAAATTTCTCAAGATGGCAAAAATTCAAGTACTTTCTGATACACTCGCCAGCCAAGTGGCGGCGGGTGAGGTGGTCGAGCGCCCAGCTAGTGTGGTCAAAGAGCTGGTGGAAAACTCGCTGGATGCTGGGGCGACCCATGTAGAAGTGGAGATCCAGCGCGGCGGCACGGCATTGATCAAAGTACAGGACGACGGCTGCGGCATGAGCCGTGAAGATGCGCTGCTCTCGCTGGAGCGCCATGCCACGAGTAAGCTGCGCACGACGGAAGATTTGGCGGCGATTGCCACCTTGGGGTTCCGCGGTGAGGCGGTGCCGAGTATTGCCAGTGTGTCGCGGTTTAAGATCAGCTCGCGCGAGCACGATGCGGTGCAGGGGGTGGAAGCGCTTGTGGTTGGCGGCACGGTGAAAGACGTGCGTGAAGCGGGCATTGCTGCGGGAACCTGCATGGAGGCGCGCGAGTTATTTTTTAATATCCCAGCGCGGCGGAAATTTTTACGCACTGAGACCACGGAGTCGGCGCATGTTGAGCACCAGATCAAGCTGCATGCTTTGGCCACTCCTGCGGTGAGGTTTACCTTCCGCAAAGATGGTCGGGTGGTTTTTGATTTGCCCGCTACCCATGATGCGCGTGTGCGCATTGCGGGATTATTTGGCAATGACATGAGCCGCAAGCTGATTGAAGTGCCGCGCAGTGAGCTGCGTGGGCTGGAAGTTTACGGCTACGTTTTGCCCGCTGAGTTTGCCCGCAAGGGAAGGAAATCTCAGTATGTCTTTTTGAATGGTCGGCCAGTGGAAGACGCGGCGATTTCTCGTGCGCTGAAAGATGGTTTCCGCGGTGCGGTGGCTGATGGTCTTTACCCAACGGCCTGGCTGTGGCTGGTGATGAACCCGCAGCTGGTAGATGTGAATGTGCACCCAGCTAAGCGTGAGGTGAGGTTTCACCGACCTCACGAAGTGCGCGATACCATCACCAAAGCGGTGGAGGCTGGACTGCGACCGCCAGCGGCTGAGCCCGATGTGGTGGTGAAAAAACCAGCGGATGGAGCTGCCAGCCAGCGGCTGGGAAATGATGCCGATGAGGTGCTGGCGCCACAATCATCCGCTCCGAGTCCAGCTGGAAAATCCAGTGCGCATGAAAAAGCAGATGGTCCCGCCGGTGGAGGTACTGGTGTTTTGGAGAAACCAGCTAGTAAAGCGCGGTCGGCGAGCCAGACAGAAAAATCTGCGACCAATAAATCGTCATCCAGCCAGCCAGAGCTGGATGACAAGGTAATCCCTGCGGCAAAGAAAAACCCAACTAGCGCGCCATCACCAGCTGGCGGGAAAAATTTCCCCGCGCAAACCGAACATCAACAAGAGATGGAAGAGGTGGCTGGACGCAGCATGATCCAGAAACCTGACTTTGTGGTTTTGTCTGCATTGCACGATCGCTACGTGATGCTACAGGGCGACGATGGGCTGGTTTTGCTCGACCCCAAAGCGGCCAGAGAGCGGGTCGTTTACGAGGCGCTGGTGAATGCCGACGACAAAGATCACGTGCCATCGCAGGGATTGCTGGTGCCTGAGTTGCTCGAGCTGGACGCACTGGATGCTGAGCTGGTGATGCGCTACCGCGACCATTTTCTGGAGGCGGGCATCCAGCTAGATTCTTTTGGTGGCAATACCATGCAGGTGAGCTCGCTGCCGGCTATTTTTGAAGTGAAAGACAGCCGCGCATTTCTCACTGAGTTGATCGACGAGCTACACGCGGCGGTGGGCCAACGGCGAGCCAAGGCGATGACCTACGAGATTTTTGCGGCGCGTTTGGCGCGGCGCGCGGGTCGTTTAGAAACCTGTCGTCTCGAGCTGGTGGAGCCATTGTTGAGCCAGCTATTTGCCTGCGACTTGCCGTATTGCACGCCAGACGGGCGCCCTACTTTGGTGCAGATTTCGCTGACTGAGTTGGATAGAAAATTTGGAAAATAATGTCACTGGTGATGGAAGAGAAATTGGACAAATTTCAATGGCTATGTTTGGCGCTGCGCGTCAGCTTGGGTGTGTATTTGATTTATTTTGCTGGGGTGAAATTGCTGGATATCAAGGCGTTTTCGCAGTCGATCATGAACTACCGGCTGGCGCCATTTGATGCGCCGCCGTGGGATGCGCTGGCGGCGTATTTCACCGTGAGTCTGGAAATTTTGCTTGGCGTGTGTCTGATTTTCCGTCGTTTTTACGCTGGCGCGCTGCTGGTGACGGCGGTGATGTTTGCTGGATTTATTGGCATGATAGCCAGCGCGTGGGCGCGAGGATTGAACATCAACTGTGGCTGTTTTGGCGCTAGCGACGAACCGACAAATTACCCCTTACACATTGGTCTCAACGTGCTGGTATTACTGATTTTATTGGTACTAGCGTTGTATAATTTGAAGGGGAAATCTCTTGCTGCAGATGAGATTGCTGCCTAGTTTTTGCGCCACCCTGTTATAGGGATTGATTTTATGGAAATTTGGCAAGCAATCATCGTCGGTATCGTTCAGGGACTAGCAGAATTTTTACCGATCTCTTCATCGGGACATATCGTGCTGACGCAGTTTCTTTTAGGCATCCGCGAGCAGGGTGGTGAGCACATTGAAGATGTTGCTTTTGAGGTGATTTTGCATGTTGGTACTCTGGTCTCAGTATTGATTTACTTCCGCGCCCAGCTGTGGCGCATGACACAATCTTTGCTGACATTCCGCGACGAGAGCCTGCGCGACGACCGCATGCGCATCATGTGGCTGGGCATTGCTACCGTTCCTGCAGTGATTGCGGCCTTGTTATTTGGCGATTGGTTTAAGGCAGCGTACAACAACCCAGTGATGGTTTCTAGCTTGCTGCTGGTGACAGGCACGGTGCTATTTGCCCCACGTGTGCTGAAAGGTCGCGAGCGCAAAGAAGGTCTTGGATCTTCGCTGATCATGGGCATCGGCCAAGCGTGTGCGATCCTGCCTGGTATCTCACGCTCTGGTTCTACCATCGCAGCGGGTTTGGTTTCTGGTGTGAAACCTGAGCGCGCAGCTGAGTTTTCCTTCCTGATGTCCATTCCGGCGATTGCTGGTGGTTTGGTGATGGCGCTGAAAGATCGTACCAAAGAATATGCAGCTGAGGGCATGGAAACTAAAGATGCCTTCATCGAAGCGTGCCTGTCATGCGTGAATCCTGCCTACATGGCTGGCGCGGTGACATCAGCTGTCGTGGGCTTATTTGCCATCTACGTTGTGCTGCAAGCAGTGAAGCGCGGGCGTCTCGAGTATTTCTCATATTATTGTTACGCAGCTGGCATTTCTGGCATCATTTATTTCTCGATGAACGCGTAAAAATGCGTTAAACCCCTGCACGTGAAACCTCTGATCCTCCTCGTTGGTCTATTTTTGTCGCTTTTTAGCCCGCTTGTTTCAGCCGAAGAAATCAAAGTGCGCTTAGCGGATGGCTTTGATTTTCCCGTAGGGAAACCGGATGCGACTGGCTATTACAAAGCGCGAGGGTTGAGGTTGCGTGCGCCTAGCCATTTTGGCGAAGACTGGAACGGCCGCGGTGGCGGTGATAGCGACCTCGGAGATCCCGTTTATTCCATCGCCGATGGTGTGGTGACCTTTGCTCACGACTTGCGCCGTGGTTGGGGGAAAGTAGCCATCATCCGCTATGGCTATCGCGATAAAGACAGCGGCGAGGTGAAATTTATCGATGCCCTTTACGGTCACCTGCGTGACATGTCCGTGAAAAATGGCCAAGTCGTCAAACGCGGTGAGAAAATTGGTACCATCGGCAATAACCGTGGCATGTACTCAGCTCATCTGCATTTTGAAATGCGCCACAACTTGACGATTGGCATGCATCGCAGCTCGGTGCCTGCAACCATTGCCAACTGGGCTGATCCAACGCAGTTTATCTACGAGCACCGTGTGCTGCCCAGAGAATGGCGCAAATACCCGATGCCTATCGGCACCTACCGCGACTACGGCGTATTCAAAGGGCTGTAACTAGCCATTTCCAGCTAGGGTTTTCCAGCTAGGGTTTTCCAGCTAGGAGTTTCCAGCTAGGAGTTTCCAGCTAGGAGTTTCCAGCTAGGGTTTTCCAGCTAGGGTTTTCCAGCTAGGAGTTTCCAGCTAGGAGTTTCCAGCTAGGAGTTTCCAGCTAGGAGTTTCCAGCTAGCTGGGCAGAGTTTTAATACATTTGGCGGCATGTCTTCTTTGCCGCTCAGCCAGCTAGACACAGAAAATGCTCTGCGATGCAGAGCATTTTCGTAGCCACCTAATTTGTGCATGGTGGCCATTTGTAATCATGGGAATAGGGCTGTTTAATCAATGATCCAAACCAGCAGGGATATGTGAAGTTGTAGTGCTGGTTTGAAGTATCGATTTAGCTCTTGTGGTGATATTTGGTAGGAATGGTATTTGGGTGGGTCCCAGCCTGCGCTGACTCCCTACGGGTCAGCGCAGGCTAGCGGCTGAGGTAAGTTGCTGATATGTGCGTTTAAGCAGCTTACTTCTCCGCCAATGTTTCACAGCCTAGCGTGATCATTATTGGTGGCCAGATCAAGGTAACGCTGCCGTCACCTTGCTGACATAAAGGGTATTCCACTGGGCGGCTAAATCCTCACAAAAACTACAAAAGAGAAATGAAACAGGTGTTTAGAAGTGTGGTGTAATCATCACTCCTGACAGGTTGTTGTAGTTCTCTTCGCCTGGGCGAATTGCTTTGAGGCGCACAACCACTTCGTCTTCGGTGAGGTTCTCACTCTGGAAGCGAGCGTGCTGGCCACGCGGGTTGTCGAGCCCAGGTGAGGAAAATGGTTGAGTCGCTGCGCTGATGGTGTGCAGCAGAGATTCTTCACCATTCCATGATGAAAAAACATCCACATCTTCAAATGGAGTGGTATTGGTATAGCTGCTCATGTACAGGGTGATCGTATACGAGCTGGCGCCAACGCGCTTGAGCCACGGCTGCATGTTTTGCAGCTTGAAGCTCACTCCGTAGCCGTCGTTTGGGTGGTACATGGTAGCGGCTTCCTCGTCCTCAATATCGCGGTAAATGATGTCATTGGCGCGAATGTGAGTGCCGTACATTTGATCTTCAGCGGTATTTAGGTCGACCGCTGTTTGCACGTAGCGCAGCGACGATAACCAGGAAAAGCGCACTGGGCTGGGGTCCAGCATGATGGTGCCACTTTTGCTGTAAGTATCTACCCAGCTAGCGCCGTAGAGCTCAGCTCCCTGCATTCCTTTGGACAGCCGAGTATTGTCGAAATTCACCGCCAGCGCTTTTGCCGGAGTGATGGCTGGGTAGGCATTTTCGTCGAAAATGACATTTTCAAATGAGCCGTCGTCAATGTGATAGTTTAGGCTCTCGTTGGCTTTGATGATTTGCTGGTTGCCAGTAGCTCCAGCTGGAGACGCGCTGACTTGTCCGCTGGCCACAGCGATGTTGACGAGTCCGTCTGCGCAGTGCACGCCGTAGCTGGTGCCCATATTTTGAATATCTAGCTGGCCAGTTTTGATGGCAAACTTAGCACCATTGGTGTGGGCAAAAACTTTCCCTTGCTCGAGCGACAGGCTATTTTCTGTGTTCAGCGTGAAGCTGGTATCTTGGTAAATAGTGACGGTGGCGCCAGCAGGTGATTTGACAACCACGGAGCCTTTTTCCAGCTGGTAACTTTGGCCAACAACAAGCGCATTTTCCGCTGGCTGCTCGCTGAGCCACTGTGGTGATTGCTGGCTGATAATGGAATAGCTGGCCAGACTTTGCTGGGCGGCAGGCGCGTCAGCTGAGGTGACAAATTTAAAGACCGACAGGCTGACCAGACCGATGGCCACAACCGCCGCGGCGGAATAGATGGCTGGTTTGTAGTGCTGGAACAGCGTGACATTTTCCGCAGTGCTAGCTCGAGTAGCCACGTAATGGCTTTCCATCACCGCCTGCATTTCCATCTGCTCGTGGTAGTAGGCACGGGCATGTGGATTTTTAATCAGCTGGTTAAATTGCTCTTCGTATTCTTCGTCTAGAGATCCGAGAATGGCGAGGTCAAGCAACTGCTTGGACTCTGCTGTGAGCTGTTGATTCTGTTGATGGCTCATGGTGATGAGAGGTGGGGATACTGGGTAGTTCCACTTCTTTGGTAAAAGTTATCAAAAAAGATTTGATTCGAGACATTGTTTTAACATCTGGCGAATCCGGCTCACGGCATTGTAGATGGCACCATTGCTTTTACCGGCTTTGGCGGCGATTTCATGCAGCGCAAATCCTTTATAGTAATGTTGGTCGAGAATGACTTTTGATTTGTGTGGTAGTTTTTTGAGGCAATTTTTCAGCTGGTCGACGCGGTCGGAGATTTGCTGGTCGTTCTGAAACTCCGCTTCATCGAGCACCATCTGCAGGTTCTCATCACTCAGGTGGCTGACCTTGGAGCGCTGGTGGTCGCGGAAGTACGACAGTATCTTGAAGCGCGCGATTTTGAACATCCAGGCGCGAAAATTTTCAATCTGCGCGAGCTCGTCTTGATGTTGCACGATATGGAGGAAGGTATCCTGCACGATGTCGTCGGCCTCACTAGGGGAAATGCCCGATTTGCGGATAAACGCATACAGCGGGATCTTGTGAGTCTGAAACTGTGCTTCGAGCGTAGTGGGCATGGATGTGGCTGGGATAGGAGGAACTCTATAATTTAAACAGTGAGCAAAATAAACATAAGCTTAAACCATGATTCTTTGGGATTCATCAACATGAGCTAGAATTTGCCTCAGCGACAACCTAAAAATACTAGCAAAGACCGCATTTATCTATCACCGTAGTGGCGGGAAATTAGTTAGCCCAGAGTGGACAAGCGGGGGATTCTGCACAATAACTGGCCTGTGGATGTGATTAAAATTCGTGGTGCGCGTCAGCACAATTTGAAAAACCTAGACGTCGACTTGCCAAAATCCCAGCTGGTTGTGATCACCGGACCCAGCGGCTGTGGCAAATCGTCGCTGGCATTTCATACCTTGTACGCTGAAGGGCAAAGGCGCTATGTGGAAAGCCTGAGCGCCTACGCACGCCAGTTTCTCGAGCAGCTGGAGAAACCACAAGTCGACTCGATCGAAGGCCTGAGCCCAGCGATTTCTATCGAGCAGAAAACCTCGGCGAGCAACCCGCGGTCGACGGTGGCGACATCGACGGAAATTTACGACTACCTGCGCATCCTCTACGCCGCCGCAGGCGTGCCGCACGATCCAGCTACTGGCGAGCGGCTGCAGCGCATGAGCTCAGCAGATATCATCAACTCGCTAGCTGGCAAACCAGAGCGCAGCAAAGTCATTTTGCTGGCGCCCATTCCGCTGAGTGAAGCGGAAGATCTCACCGCCATGGTGATGAATCTGCAGCGCCAAGGCTTTGTGCGCATCCGTGTCAATGGCCAGCTGCAAGAGCTCGATGAAGCCGTGGAGCAATGGCCTGAGCAACTCGATCAGCTGGAAATTGTCGCCGACCGCGTGGTGATACGCGATGGGATAGAAAGCCGGCTGGCGGATTCCGTTGAGCTCGCCATGCGCCTATGTGGCACCGAGGTGCGCGCGCTGGTGATGCAGCCAGATGACGACGACTGGAGCGAGCTGGCATTCCAAACCAGCTATCGCAACCCGACGACGGGGTTTGAAATTGGCGAGATTTCCCCCAAACATTTTTCATTTAACTCACACCTTGCCGCTTGCCCGTGCTGTCACGGTCTGGGCATCGAGCAGTTCTGCGACCCCGCATTAGTCATCCCAGATACCAGCGTGAGCCTAGCTGATGGGGCGGTGAAAATTTGGCCCAACTCAGCCAAAAAGCCTAGCTGGAATGGTCGTCAGATTGAGGCCTTGGCGATGTTTAATGGTGTGGCCATGGACGTGCCGGTCAGCCAGCTGCCGAAGTCATTCATGAGCCAGCTATTTTACGGCACGGGTGAGGAAAAAGTTCCCATGCACTGGGAGAAAGATGGTGTGCAGGTGCCCATGCTCAAACCCTACGAAGGGCTCTGTGTGGCTGCCGAAAGACATTACCGCGAAAGTAAAAGCGATAGCGTGAAGAAAAGCGTGGCGCGCTTCATGACCAAGCGGTCGTGCTCGGCCTGCGGTGGTCGCCGGCTGAAACCAGAAATTCTCGCTGTGAAGCTCATGTGCGACGCTGATGAGGGCTTGAGCATCGATGAACTGTGTGCGCTGCCAGTCGAGCAGGCGCGTCAGTGGCTGGATGATTTCCAGCTGCAAGGCGCGGCTAACGAAGCGCTCGCCGGGGTGCTGGGCGAAGCCCGTCAGCGCATTAGTTTTCTCGATGCCGTGGGCCTTTCCTACCTGAGTTTAGACCGCGCTAGCCATACCTTATCTGGCGGCGAGAGCCAGCGGATCCGGCTAGCCAGCCAGCTGGGAGCAGGCCTGTCTGGGGTGATTTACGTGCTCGACGAACCGAGCATTGGCCTGCATGCGGCGGACAACGAGCGGCTCATTCAAGCGATGCTCAGGTTGCGTGATTTGGGCAACTCGGTAGTGGTAGTTGAGCACGACGAGGCCACCATCAAAGCTGCCGACTGGGTGATTGATATGGGGCCTGCGGCGGGACGTTTTGGCGGCGAAATCCTCGCCCAAGGGAAACCCGCTGAGATTGCCAAAATGGATTCGCCAACCGGTAAGTGGTTTGCCCACGGTGGTCGCCAGCTAGAACCACCGCGACGCCAGCCAGATGGTCGCCAGCTGGTCATCAAAAATGCTCGTGAGCACAACTTGCAAGGTATCGACGTGGCCATTCCTCTCGGCCTGATGGTGTGTGTGGCGGGCCCGAGTGGCTCTGGAAAATCCACCTTGATCGACGGCATTCTGCGCCGTGCTCTGGCGCGCCAGCTGCACCGCGCGACCGCTCAGCCGGGCGCTCACGATGCCATCGAAGGTGCCGAGCAGATCGACAAACTAGTGGTGGTAAATCAAAAACCACTGGGCAAAAGTCCACGGTCAAATGCGGCAACTTACACTGGCGCGCTGGATTTGGTGCGCAGCTTGTTTGCCCAGCTGCCATTATCCAAACAACGTGGTTATCTAGCTGGTAGGTTCAGTTTTAATAACAAAGGTGGCCGCTGTGAAAAGTGCGCGGGCGACGGTGCTATCCGCATCGACATGCATTTCCTCAGTGATGTTTTTGTCACCTGCGACGCCTGCCAAGGGAAACGCTACAACCGCGAGACTTTAGAGGTAACCTTTAAAGGTAGAAATATGGCCGATGTGCTCGATATGAGCTGCCAGTTCGCCCAAGAGTTTTTCCAAAATGTGCCCAAGCTAAATGCCATCCTGCAGGCACTCTGCGACGTCGGTCTCGGCTACTTGAAACTCGGACAGGCAGCCAATACGCTGTCTGGCGGTGAGGCGCAGCGCATCAAACTCGCCCTCGAGCTGGCCAAACCACCCAATGGCCACACGCTCTACTTGCTGGATGAGCCCACTCGAGGTCTGCATTACCAAGATGTGGAGGTGTTGTTAGCTGTGCTCAACCGCATCGTTGATGCCGGGCATTCCATGCTCATTATCGAGCACCAATGCGACGTGCTCAAGGCCGCCGACTGGATCATCGATATGGGCCCTGGCGGGGGCGTGCATGGCGGAAATGTCGTCGCTCAAGGGGCGCCAAATGTCATCGTAAATGAGCCCCAATCCATTACCGGTCCTTGGCTGAAAGATTTGTAATTAAGATTTGCTGAAATTATGGTTTAGCGCCACAGTGAGTTCGTTGTATTCAGTAAGTGACAAAATTGTCAAAGATGCTAGCTTCGCGCGCCCTCAAGGCAATGGTCCAGAATAGAACGAAATGATGTTTTACTTTTTGTGAATAAATAAGCAAAAAATAAGCATAAGGCGACGCTATGATAGAAGAAGAGACAGATTCTGCGAACAACGCAAATAACGCATCAGTCACCACTAAGTGGAGACCTTGGCTCAGCGAACACGGGTCCAAGTTGTTATTGTTTGCGCGGCAGCAGACGAGGTCGACTCAAGATGCAGAAGACATTCTGCAGGACGCGCTGGTCAAGCTAGCGCGTAAAGTGGATGAAGGAACATTCGAAGGTGGCCAAGAAGCATGGCTGCCATACGTCTATACCGCCATCCGTCGGCTCGCCATCGACTACGGACGTAAAAACGATCGTCGTCGCTTGCGAGAAGAAAAAGTCGAAGCTGACCGTCAGGTAATGACGGGAGGTGCCGAGCAACCGTGGTTCAATAGTGATGAAGTCAACGAAGAAACCAGTGCGATTCTTCAAGACGGACTCAAGAACCTACCTGAGAAATTTGCAGAAGTCCTCACCATGAAAATTTGGGGGGAACAGACATTTGCAGAGATTGGGCAATCGCTTGGAATTACACTCAATACAGCTGCTTCCAGATACCGATACGGTCTGGAGCATCTGAAAAAACATCTGGACGCCGCAAGAAAACGTGGTGATCTTTAACAAGCATTCAAGCAACTAGATATTATGGACGATCTCAGCAAACTCGAATCACAACTCGAGCAGCTCAAACCAGAGGAAATGCCCTCTGACATGCTGGCCCGAATGGAGCAAGCGATGTGCCGTTGGCAAGATCATGTTCCTGCAGAAGAGGAGAAAGTAATTGCTTTCCCGCAGGACACCCCAACCAAGCAAGAATTCAAATGGGGCATGGGCATGTCCGCCGCCGCCGCCGCTGTGGCAATCATGGGAGCCGTTTCCGCTCTGATGTTTACTGGTGATACTGACCCGTCAGCTAGCATGGCACAGAAGAATGCCGCTTTGCCTCCAGTACCTGAAGTAGCCAGCCCGCCACAGACAGTGATCAATGGCGCAATGACAACTCCAGCGACTACCGTAGTTGTACCTGATTCTGTTCAGCAGAACGTGGTCCGCGCTAGCGATGCTGGCATCGTCACCGAAGATGGCAAAGTGCCTCATCGATTCTTCAAAATTGACGTGCTCGACCGCATCCAGCTCAAAGACGGCAACGGCAGAGTTTACGATGTCGAGCGACCAGGCGTACGCTACATCATGCTGCCTGTAGAAACTGAATAGTTTCTCAGTAAATACATCACAGGCTCATCATTGGATGGGAAAATTTATCACTCTCTAGCTGAACGATTTCAGCTAGAGAGTTTTTTTTAGCACATGCCAGTTAATGGTTTTAGTTGGTAGCGGGGTGAATTATTTTCTTAATAATTAAACAAACTAGCTGGCGAACTGCGCTCATAGTTAGTAAGTAAAACTCTAATCAACTATCGTCTATGAAAAATAAATCATTGCTAATTGGCCTGTCTTCCGTGTGGCTAGCAGTGCCCGCTCCCGCAATAGAACGACCCTCAACATTATCAGATATTGAGAGCCCAACTAAACAGGCTGCTCCTCCAGCTATCGCCGCGCAGGCCAATGCCATCGCGCAGCAGCAAGCTCAAGCAGCACAACAGCAGGCCCCAGCTGCCGATCTGGCCCAAGCCGCTGAACCCGCTCCAGCTGTGGAAATCCAAAACCAGCGAGCGTGGATGGGAGTATCAGGCAGCCCTGTGACCCAGGTCTTAGCCGCCCAGCTGAAATTGAATCCGAATCAAGGATTAGTCATTCGCTACGTCGCCCCAAATAGCCCAGCCGAAGCCGCTGGTCTGCAAGTTCACGACGTCTTGCTTAAATTTTCTGATCAAGAAGTCTCCAGCCAGCATGACCTGAGCCGAGCGGTGAGTGGATTCCAGCCAGACAATGAGGTCACTCTGGACATCATCCGCGGCGGCGAAGCTAGCCAGCTCAAGCTGAAATTAGGCGCTCGTGCCATGCCTCAGGTCGCTGAGCGTGGTGTGCATGAAATGCCGCAGTTTGATCGCTTTCTCGAAAGATTGCCCGAAGCTGACCGCCAGCACATCCAGCGCATGCTTCAAGGGGACCTAGCCCAGCTGCATCAGCAGTTCGACCAGGCACTTGAGTTCATGCCCGATGCACAAGCTGCACCCGGTGGCGCCGACAAAGGCATGCGCCTAGGCATCCAGTCAGGCAAAGCCAAAATCCGCTTTCAAGGGCCAGATGGCAAATCAGTAGAAATCAATGTCAACGACGACGGGCGTGACGTTTGTGTGCGTGATGCCTCAGGCGAAGTGGTCTTCGAAGGTCCCTACAATAGCGACATCGACAAAGCCGCTGTGCCAGACGACGTGCGCGAGCTCATCGAACAGATGGACATCTCCGGACGTGGCATGCAGCTACTAGGTGGCCGCTAAAATAGCTTTTAGTGCTGATTTGATTTACAGATCATCAACCTCAGGTCTCTCGCGGGAGGCTTGGGGTTTCTTTTTGCCTACCGCATCCAGCTCGCAGGTTCAGCTAGCCAGCTAGCCAGCTAGCAAGTTTTCCAGCTGGGAAAAAATCAACTGATGCCGAGGATGAGCATTTCACCCGGCTCGATCATATCGCCCAGCCCGCGGTGGAATAGCTGCTGGAACAATGCCGACTCAGGCGCAATCGTTGTTAGCGTAGAATCTCGAAACGGCAAGGTGAGGCCACCAGCAGATGGCAGCAGCAGGAAATACTCCAGCTCTTCCTCGCGATCTAGCTCGACCAGCGCACCGATGTCAATCGGCTCACCCAGCTCAAATTTCTCCAGCGTCACAGATTTCAGCGAGTCCAGCTGGCTTTGCATCACTTTCACCTGCTCAGCCTGCGCATTGGCCAAATACGATGCCTCTAGCCCGCGTGTATCATATTTCCCCTCAGCAGCATTTTCTGAGCCGGTAGATGCCTCGTGAGTTTCCTGAGCTGCCTGCGCCATGACCATGAGCTTTTCTTCAAGTTGATCAATGAGCTGCTTAACGATATCTTGTTTTTCCATACGCGTGGTACTCACTCAGCTGGTGGCGATGAGCTGGCTAAGTGAGTGGATGAATGAGTTTCTGATCTCCTGTGCATGATGGCTGAGCGCGCGTTGTTCAAGCTCGAATTCTGCTCGACCTGCGGAAGTTTCCACGCAGATCGGCTCATAGCCGTAAGCTGAAACATCGTACGGGCTTGCCCGCATGTCCAGCTCACGTGCCTTCATCGCCAGCTGGAAACTTTGCCAGTGCAGCTCAGATCCCATCCACGGCATGCACTTGCTGATCCACTTGTACAAATCCATATTGCTATGCAAGCAGCCTGGCTGTTCTAGCTGGTGGCGCGATGCCGTAGTCATCTGGTGCGCATTCAGCGGCTTGGCTTCCTCGGCAAAAAACCGATAAGCATCAAAATGCGTGCACACACAGCGCTGCGATTCCACATGGCGGTCAATCTCCGCCTGGCTCAGCCGCAGCGGCGTATCCAGCTGATAGCTGATGCGGTTGCCGCGGTAAACCATCGCCCATTCGTGGATCAAGCCACAGGCAAATTTCCCCGGTCGTTGGGAAATCGCCCGCTGCAGGTCGAGAATCGACTGCAACCGCCCGCGAGCCGCCTCGTCCAGTGCCGCTGGCTGGAGCCTAATGAGCCCATTTTCCAGCTGGTAGTGTTTCCTGGTGAATGGATTCTCACCTCCATCTGTCAGCTGCAAGACCTGCCCTAGCTGCGGGTGCCATTTCTCTATCTTGGCAAAGGGAAACGGGTAGTAAATAAAGAGAAAATCCAATATCGGATGCGGCTGGCGTGAGTCGCGCCGTTTGCGTGCACCCGCGGTGATCTCTCGCGCCCGCTGCAGGTGTCTAGCAGCCAGACCTCGCCATTGGTCATCACTAAGAAATGCTTCACCTACCGCGTCCATCGCCAAAGGGTTTACTTGCCCCAGCTCTAGCATGCAAGCTCTAGTAGAAAATCTAGCTAGATTGTTAGCGAGCTGGCTGGATGCAAACGCCAGAATCCTAGCCAGCTGGAATCGTTCATTAATATCATAGCTTATAAATTATGATGGTTTGTTAGTTCTGCCGCTAGATTCGGTTTCAGAGGGAGAGGCGGGAGATTGTAGGTTTGTTAGTGGCCGCTGTACAGAGATAGGCATGTCCATTTTGTCATATATTCTAGATTATTAAATCCATCTTGTCGTACGATTAGCTGCGGGTTAAAAGGAGCATGATTAAGTGCACATCACTGCATTTTTTTGAATGGAGGAATAAATATCAGGGATCAAGATGATGATGAAACAAGCCAAGGGAACCTTTTGTCTACCAGCCGCGCTGGGCGTCGCGTTTGCATCAGCTCTAACGGTAGAGGCTGAGCAGAAATATGAATCGGACTATGAGTCGTTAGCCAACTATCAGGCGCCGGAATGGTATCAGGATGCCAAGCTGGGCGTCTGGCCGATCTGGGGTGTTTATTCGGTTCCTTGTTACGCCGGCACCCACGCGGCTGAGTGGTATGCGTGGCACATGTATGATACTAGTAATGCTAACTGGCACTTCGAGCACCATAAAAAAACTTCGGCGACCAGAAGGATTTTGGTTTCAAGGATCTGATTCCGCTTTTCAAAGCCGAGAAATGGGATCCGGATGATTGGGTGCAGCTGGCGGAAGATGCCGGCGCTAAATATTTCACCGTACTCTCAGAATTCCACGATGGATTTGCGATGTACGATTCTAGCCACACCAAATGGAATTCGAAAAACATGGGGCCGAAGCGAGATGTGACTGGCGAGCTAGCCGAAGCAGTGCGTAAGCGCGGCATGAAATTTGGCATCTCTAACCATCTTGCTTTCAACTTCCATTTCTACAACCACAACCATGCTAACGGTTTTGATGCAAGTGACCCAGCTACCCATGGGCTCTATACCGATGGGCGGGGAGCCACGCCTGAGTTTGTCGACATGTGGTGGAAGCGCACCACGGAGCTGGTCGACAAATACCAGCCGGATCTTTATTATTTTGATTGGGGCTGGACACATCCGTCAGCTGGCGATGCATTTGTGAATGCCCGCCGCGATTTTTTTGCTTATTATTATAACAAGGCAATCGATTGGGGCAGTGGAACTTATGGTGACCCAAATGTGGTTATCAACTACAAGAGTTGGAAAGAATTCCATCCCGAAGTCATTGGCGTGCCAGATCAGGAGCGTGGTGGCGCATGGCAGATCAGCCCGCACGTCGCTCAGCTGGATGATGCAATCAGCATCAAGTCGTGGAGTTATTCCACAATCGATAACTATAAGACACCCAATTTCCTAGTGGATGCCTTTGTAGATCTCGTTAGTAAAAACTACTGCTTGCAGCTGGCATTCGGGCCGAAGGCCGATGGCACCATTCCGGATGAATACCGCACGCGCCTGCTAGAGTTAGGTAAGTGGCTGAAAGTAAACGGCGAGGCGATCTATGCCACTCGTCCTTATGTCATCTTCGGCGAAGGTCCGACCAAGTCTATCAAAGTGGAGAACTACAAAGAAATGATCACCGGCACCACCAAAGATATACGCTTCACACGCAATAAGGCTAATACGCTGCTCTATGCCACCGTGCTTGATTGGCCAGATGAAAAGCTGGTGATAGAGAGCTTCAAGGCGGGAAAATTTGACGCTGACAAGATCACCCGTATTGAGATGCTAGGCGGCGACGGCGAGCTGCAATGGCAACAGACTGATAGAGGGCTAGAAATCTCCCTGCCAGCCGCACCAGCCAGCGACTACGCACACGCATTCCGAATTTCATTTGAAGGTCAAGTGCCAGCTGTAAAGTGATGTTAGTTTTCTAGCTGAGCTACATTTAGTTTAGCTGATGATAATACGCCAAAGGCGTACAACAGCCTAGCCTAGGGGGAGGCCGTGCCGCAGGTACAACGCACCCCTAGGAAGCGACACCACCAAACAGCCAGCTCTGCAAGAGCGACACAAGTCGCAGCGCTAAGCCTAACGCTAAACCTACTTTCCATCTCAGGTCGGGGATTCTTAGAATGGAAGTAACGTGTATATCATAACTCAAAAACTACATGCAAGAAATTGATGAACTTATTGGTTTGCTAGATGGCCTACGCCAAAGGCGTGCAACAGCCTAGCCTAGGGGGAGGCCGTGCCGCAGGTACAACGCACCCCTAGGAAGCGACACCACCAAACAGCAGCTCTGAAAGAGCGAGACAAGTCGCAGCGCAAGGCCTAACACTAAACCTACTTTCCATCTCAGGTCGGGGATTCTTAGAATGGAAGTAACGTGTATATCATAACTCAAAAACTACATGCAAGAATTTGATGAACTCATTGGTTTGCTAGATGGCCCTACGCCAAAGGCGTGCAACAGCCTAGCCTAGGGGGAGGCCGTGCCGCAGGTACAACGCCCCCCTAGGTAGCGACACCAAACAGCCAGCTCTGAAAGAGCGAGACAACTCGCAGCGCAAAGCCTAACGCTAAGCATGCTTTCCATCTCAGTTAAGCCCATGTTTGAGCAAAACCCATGCACACGATGCTCGTCTCTAAAGCTTGGCCAAATAGTCCCAGCTGTGTGACTTCATCTGTTTGCTGATAGATGATATCCTAATTTTAGTGTTGAGGAAAATAGACAGGTAAATTTGCGATAATGATCAAGCTGTATCCAAGATGCTAACAAATCATTGCAACGCTGTCTCGCTCTTGCAGAGCTCCTATGCCATGGCCTGCGATACCCTATGGTTGCGTTGCCCCTTTGGGGCTGCCTTACCATAGGCTAGGCTGTTTCACGCCTTCGGCGTATTGTTATATCTGGACATGGCTCGCAGTGAAATGAAGTTAGGATGCCTAACTGATCTGCCGCTTGAAGAGATAGATCGGGGGATAGTTCATTTTACTGCCAAATAGCACTCTGGGTGGAGGTATTCCCGTGTGATGCTGAGGATTTCTTCAGGATCGATATCGGCACCAATGAAGATGCCTGAGCATGGTACTTTGTTGTTGCCGCGGGCGCTGATTGGATTCGGCGAGACGTCTAGGCCCACGCGTTCGTAGAGGTAACGTCGGCTAGTATTGTGATTCAGGGATAACAAAGCTTTGGCGCGGATGACAGTGGCTGGAAGTTTAGCGTTTGTGTTAGGTTTTGTTTGTTGAAGCAGGGAGAGGACTTTTTTTGCTAAGTTTACTGAGCTACTTGCTCTAGCTCAACGAAAAGAAAGCAAGCTAGCTGGAATGTTAGCTACATGTGTTGTTAACTTGCTGTGAGTACTACTAACGAATTAGCGTAGGATTATTTTGTTTTACTTGCTAGGCTAATCTTGGTTCTGTATGACAGCATGTATTATTATGACAAAACAATGGTGCATTTCTGTATTGGGCCTGCTAGTGGGGAATATTAGCTGTAATGCTGATCTAGTAGATGAGGGATCAGCTAGGTCGATGCTAAAAAATCTATCTAATATAAAACCATTAAAGTATACGGTTATTACTGATGTTAGATTGTCGCCGTACATGAAAGATTTGATTAATTCTCCTCATCTACCAGATTCGTACAATGTAATTGGTGAACATATATTTTCTGGAGATAAGTTTTCTATCAAAGTGTATTTTGAAGATACAAAGATCAGCTCAGGTTATCGTAAGGCAACGTTTAACGGTGAGAATTATTATTTTTATAGGGAGGACGACGGATATGCATGGGGCGCAATCACTGATAAAACGTTGTTTAAAAAGCCTGAGTTTGAGGTGATCAGTAATCCCCTGTCTGTGTATGAATTCCTATTACCAGATGCTGCTGTAGAAGCCTTTTATACTTATGCAAGTCCTGACCTGTTTAGTATCAGCTTACAAAATGAGTCATTTGAGTCACCTGAAATAGTCAGGACTGAAAGTGGTTTTTATGTAATACGCAAAGATTCAAATGGTAAAATAGTTAGGTATGATTTCACTGGAACTTTTGACCCATTCAGTATTTCTAAAATGAAGAAGCATTATGAGTCTGATGATTCTACACAAATATTCGAGTATGCTGATTGGGATGAGGTGCCAGCTGTTGAGGGGGGGATTAAATTGCCAAAGAGTATTAAATATCAGGCCTATATGGGGGATGAGTTAACCGTTAATCGAAGCACAAAGTTGCAAAGTCTAACTGTAGAAGCTGTAGTGAATTCTAACGAGTTTGAGATAGACTTCAAAGACGCAAATGTTATTTATGATCATGTAAACGATGTCACCATTGATAGGGATAACAAGGGTAGTAAAAATCCATGCAGTGATTAGCTACTAGCTCAGGTTACCTATCTAGTGGACTCGCGGGGAGCCCAAGTGATCTTAGCTAGATAGAAGAGGTTCAGATTCGGCGCTTCTGGCCTACTTTCAGCAGGCTGATTTTCTGGTGGGCGGTTCCCAGGGCTGAAGCCCTGGGCTTTGTTCTTATGGACCTTCGGCCCAGTGGTAAGCAAGTAGCTGGAGTAAGTAGCTGGAGTAAGTAGCTGGAGTAAGTAGCTGGAGTAAGTAGCTGGAGGAAGTAGCTGGAGGAAGTAGCTGGAGAGATTTATGGACCTTCGGCCCAGTGGTGAGCAAGGAGCTAGAAGGAAGTAGCTGGATAGATAATGGGAGTGAAGGGCCCTTCTTCTGCTAGATTTTGCTAACGATCACGATGTTTAGATTGCTGGGAAAAGGTCCGAAGGACCGAGAGATTGCAGCCCAGAGCAAGGTAAGGCTGAAGGCCTAGCCGCAGGTCTGGGGGGATTGCCCAAAAATAAGCAATAAGCCCTGAAGGGGCGAGAGAGAGCTAGGCTGGTAAATTTATCTAACCAGCTAGCTTATTGGTCGAGATATTTGGCGAGTTCGTCGCGCAGGGTGGTGCGGGCGCGGAACAGCTGGCTTTTGACGGCGGAGATACTGAGCTCGAGGATGTCGGCAATTTCCTCGTAGGGCATATTTTCGTAGCGGCGCAGGACAACGGCGAGGCGTTGTTTTTCTGGCAAATTCTGAATGGCTTTGTCGACGGCTGATTGCAGCTCGTTTTGCAGAGCTTGTTGTTTGGGGTCGAGGCTGGATTCGTCGGCAGCTTGCAGGTGGTGTTCGTCTTCGCGTTCTTCGATGGAGAATTCTTTTTTGCGGCTTTTGCGCCGGCTTTCGTTGAAGACGAGGTTGCGCGCGATGGTGTACAGGTAGGTGGTGAATTTTGCTTTCACCTTGTACCGGCTGGCGCTTTTCCACAGGCGGATGAATACCTGCTGGGCAATGTCTTCGGATTCTGAGCTATTACCGAGCATCTTGGCCACGGTGCCTACCACGGCGTGCTGGTGGCGCTCGATGAGCTGAGCAAAGGCATTTTCATCGCCGTCTTTGACACGCAACATCAATGCCACGTCTATCTCATTTTCCTGATCTCGTGGGCTTGAGCTGGAAGATTCTGAGAGAGCGGACATCATGGGTTGAGTTATCGTACGGGTATTTGCTAAACTTACACTCATCTTATGATTTAGAAAGAACACCGTGGCAACGCAGAAGTTGCTCGAATCTTTTGAAATCATGACTGTAAATTTTTTCCCAGCTGGCTAGCTTCGGGCATGATTTCGCAACTGCGCCTGATGAACTTCCGTTGTTTTGAGTCTTTGTCGCTCGAAATGAACGCGTCTGGCGCCTTATTTGTAGGGGATAATGCGCAGGGGAAAACGTCGATTCTGGAGGCAGTTTGCATGCTGGTGCGGCTGCATTCACCTCGTGCGGGGCGAAATTCCCACATGGTGAAATTTGAAAATAACGAGCTGGGAGTGGCTGGCTCGTGTTGGGATTCTGAGCTGCAAATTCGCTACTCGTCGCATGCGGGCATGAAATTGCAGGTGGAAGGTGAGCCGGTAGATCGCCAAGCTGAGTATCTAGCCGCTGGCGGGCTGATCGTGTGGATGGGCAATGAAGACATCGAGCTGATCCGCGGCAGTGGCAGCGTGCGTCGTCGCTACCTCGACTTCATCGGCAGCCAGCTGAGCCTGGAATACCGAGTGGCGCTGGTGCGCTACCAGCGTGCGCTGAAATCTCGCAACCACTTGCTCAAAGATCAGCGAAGCTCGCAGGCTGAGTTGGATGCTTACGCGCAGATATTGATAGAAAATGGCCAGCTGATCAGCCAGCAACGCAGCGAAATGGTTGAGCGGCTCAGCGAGCTAGCTGGCGATGTGCAGCGCAGCATCAGCGCGGGCAATGAGACATTGGCGCTGAGCTATCAATCTGGATCTGGTGATGATCTAGCGGAGAATTTACAAATGACAGAACAGCGCGAACGGCGGCTTGGGCAGACGGTGGTGGGCCCGCACCGTGATGAGCTGAAGCTAACGATCAATGGTATGCCGGCGGGTGATTTTGCTAGCGAAGGGCAACAGCGCACAATTGCGCTGGCTCTCAAGTTAGCCCAAGGTGAGCTGCTGCAGCAGGCGCGGGGGAAATTGCCAGTCTATCTGCTGGATGACATCTTTGGTGAGCTAGATACTCAGCGGCGCAATGCTGTGTTTGCTAGACTTCCTGAGCAGGCGCAGAAGTTGATCACCACTACCAATCTAGACTGGTTAGACGGCACCTATACTGAGGCACCACGCTATCGGGTGAGCTCAGGAGTATGCGAGCTGATAGAATAATGGATTGCTAGCCAGCTAGAAATTTCCAGCTGGCTAGAGAGTAACTCATTTGTTAGTTGCCGCTGAGTTCTTTGATTTTTTTGAAACAGGCAGCTGACCCTTCAGCTAATTTATTTCCGTCTCTATCAACCAAACAATAAAATGGGACAAAAGTGGCTTTGAGATTCCAGATGTCATCTGGCGTATCGCCCGGAAGGTAAGTTGGCCACGGGAAAGATTCTTGTTTTGCCCAATCGAGGGCTGCTGATTTATCTCTGTCGCGGCTGATGTGAATCATTTCAACCTGACTGTTATTTTGGATAGACTCTTTGTATTTCTCCACCAACTGTGGAGCTGAAGTTTTGCAAGGTCCTCACCAACTAGCAGAAAAGTAGAGTAGAAAGTACTCTGGAGATTTTGTCATCTCGTAGGAGGCAAAGCGCTTGCTTTCAAGGATTTTGAGTTTCTTTTTGCTCAGCGCGGTGCCCATTTTTGAGTTGGCGTATTTGGCCACCTCAGCATCTTGCTTGGCATTGAGCTCTTGTTGTTCTTTAGCTAGCTTGATCCATTCTAGATCGGCTTCGCTGAGCATGTCAGCGGAGAAGGTCACCTTCTTACCGCCATGCATTTTTACGGTGATTTTGTCACCTTCCTGTGATTGGAACTCACCTTTGAAGGTCTTGGTTCCATCGCTATTAGTCCATGTTCTGTATTCTGCAGAAGCATGAGTTAGAATCGTACAGCTGATCAAGCCGCACAGTAGTTGCTTGTACATGATAGCAATTTAGCGCCAGCATCTATCATGGTGCCAGCTAAAAAGCTAGAAAGTAAAAGTCTATCGGTTTGTTAGGCGAGGCATCCTGGGCAGTTTTGCACCCAATGTTGTGGGGAAATTTCTACCAATTCTGGCTGGCTAGATGTTTCACAGAGCTTGGCATTGCCTAAGGTATTGCGTGGCTGGAATGAACATCCAGCTGGCGGGTTACTGAGGTTAGGCGGCATGCCGGGGATGGTGTAGAGCGATTCACCTTTCTTATGGTTAGCTGGAATGCTCTTGAGCAGCGCGCGCGTATACGCGTGGCGTGGGTGGCTGAAAAGCAGGTCAGCTGGCGCGCTTTCGACGACTCGGCCAGCGTACATGACATTGACGTGATCGCAGTACTCGCTAACGACTGCGAGATCGTGGGTGATGAGAATGACAGCGGTACCGAGCTCTTTCTGCCGCGCCTTGATGAGGTCTAGCACTTGTTTTTGAACGGTGACATCTAACGCGGTGGTTGGCTCGTCACAGATGAGCAGCTCGGGGCGGGTGATCAGCGCCATGGCGATCATAACACGCTGACGCATACCACCGGAAAATTCATGTGGGTAGCTGTGGATGCGTTTTTCTGGCTCGGGAATGCCAACTTCAGCTAGAGATTCAATGGCGGCTTCTAGTGCTGGTTTGCCGGTGATTCCTAGGTGAATTTCTAGCGGCTCTATCAGCTGGGTAGAAATCTTCAGGTAGGGATTGAGCGATGTCATGGGATCTTGAAAAATCATCGAGATCCTTTTGCCGCGGATTTTTTGTAGTTCGGGCTCGCTCGCTTTTAGCAGGTCGGTGCCATCAAACATCGCGCTACCTGAGTGGATTTTTCCCGGAGGCTGGGGGATCAGCCCGAGTAGCGAATAACAGGAGACTGATTTGCCCGAGCCAGATTCGCCGACGATGCCTAGCGTCTGACCGTGGCCGACTTGCATGGACAGGTTTTCCACCGCGTGGACAATTCCGTTGCGGGTATGGAAGCGGGTACTCAGCTGGTTGACCTCAAGTAATGGCATGGTAATGGCGCGCGATTGGCAGTGGCATGCTAGGTGGCGGCCATGAGGATTCAAGGTTCAAGTTAGCTGATTGCTATTGGGCTAGAATAACACGGCTTTTGCTCGATAAAATGGGTTGCGTTCGCGCTCGGCAAATACCGTTGTTAGTGGACCGTGACCCGGGCACAAAATAGTCTCAGCGGGCAGGGTTTCTAGCATGTCATTGAGCGATTTCACCGCCATTTGATAGAATTCATTTTTCCTCGTGCCGCCCATTGAGCCAGCAAACAGGCTGTCGCCAACAATGCAGATATCTTTTTCAAATCCTAGCAGGCGATAGGCGCGGGCAATGACCAGCTGGCCAGATGTTTCGTGGCCTGTCACGTCGAGGATTTCTAATGAATGGTCATCATCTAGCGGAATCGTCTCTCCAACATTGAGGTGCTCGGGGAACTGAATATTCACGTGCGGCAGGTCTTTGAGCCCGCCGATGTGGTCGTGGTGTTGGTGGGTGATGAAGATGTTTTGCAGCTCCAGCTTGTGGTCGCGCATGAATTTAGCAATCTCGCTGGCGCTGGTGCCTGTATCTACCAATATCGCCTTGTCCGCCAGCTGGATGAGGAAGGCATTGACGCCTTGGTGGCCAAATTCTGAGGTGAAACATTTCACCGCATCAGGCAGCTCTGGCACTGGATAGGGGTGGGCTAGGCGGTCAAATGCTGTGGTATTTAGCTGTAGCGCAGCGGCGACTGACTTGATGAGCTCAAGCGGTGCCTGGCCTGCTAGCGCCAGCTCGATGTCAGCCAGCGACAGGTGTGAGCGCTGCGATAAACTCTCCGGCGTGAGCGCGAGACCGCGCATCGCTTTGGCCAAACTGTCCTGTGGATCGTCTTCTAAAATCATGGTCGTTGTAGGTGAGATACTTATACTATACCTATATTTGGGTGATTTGGCTAGTTTCAGCTGCCGAAAGATAATTCCCTTGTCTAGCAATGCTGGCCAGTAGTTACTGTGCTTATGGTTGAGGTTGTTTGTGCCATCATCGTAAATGAAAAAAATCAATATCTAGCGTGCCAACGTGCTAGCCATCAAAGCAATGCGGGTACTTGGGAGTTTCCCGGTGGGAAAATTGATGACGGCGAGAGCCAGCAAGTTGCTCTGGAAAGAGAAATCGCTGAAGAACTGGACTGTGATATGGCGATTTTCCGCCCACTACAGCCGGTCACTCACAGCTACCCACACATAAAAATCCGCCTGTGGCCGTATTATTGTCGTCAGCTAGCTAGCCAGCCGCAAGCGCTAGAACACGCACAACTGAAGTGGTTAGAAATTGAGCAACTCAGCGGGCTCGATTGGTCAGCGGCGGACGCTAAGATTGTGGAGGAAGTACTGCAGGACGGTGGGCTCACGCCGGTGAAAACTGAGCCACTGAGCTAACACCTAGCTGGTGATTAGCTAGACAGCGGGTGGATTGACTGAGGCCGCTGGAAAGACTTCGGCTTCTTTGTTGATCACCAGAACAATTTCCCCTTTGGCTTTGCGTTGTTGGAAATAGGCATGCACCTCAGCAGCTGTGCCGCGGTGGTAGGTTTCAAATTTTTTGCTCAGCTCGCGGGCGACACATACAGGCAATTCAGGATTGATGTCAGCGATGATTTCTAAAGTGGAGCCAATGCGATGTGGTGACTCAAAAAATAGACTGGTAAAATCTGCCTGTGAGGCAATTTCTAGCGCCGTGCGACGTTTGCCTTTTTTTACTGAAAGGAAGCCACCAAAGAAAAATGCATGGGTTGGGAATCCTGAGCCAGCGAGCGCGGTGAGCACTGCTGATGGACCAGGCAGCACGGTGGCGGCAATGCCATGTTTGAGCGCAGCTTGCATCAATCGGTAGCCGGGGTCTGAGACCATTGGCATGCCGGCGTCTGAGATGACGGCGATGTTAGCTCCATTAGTTGCTTTGTCTATCAGCTCGTCGACACGCTGAGCCTCGTTGTGGTCGTGCAGAGAAATCAAAGTTTTATCAATTTCAAAGTGCTTGAGCAGTGGCCGCGAGTGACGGGTATCTTCACAGCAGATCATGTCCGCCTCACGCAGTGAGTCGAGTGCGCGCAGAGTGATGTCTGATAGGTTGCCAATAGGCGTAGGTACAAAGGTGATCATGCTGGTAATTTGCTAGTGGCTAGAATCCGTTAGCTAGAGTGAGCACCATGCTATCGGTAGCTCGTTTGGTGGCGTCAGGCATGCCATTGCGTCTGGCTGTTTGCAGGTTGCCGTCAGCGATAAATCTGGTGGTTCCGCGGGATGATCCCTGATCAAGAACGCGCTGGGTCGTATTGTCTATCAGCTTCCAGTGGATGATCACGGTGGCGCTGAGTTCCTCTGAGCGCAGTGAGTCAATGCGTGATGAACTCACCTGGCCGTAGTTGACGTTAGTTACTCTACCAACGAGCACGGCATCTGCGTCCTCGGCATTGCCAATAGTGAAAGTGGCATCGCGAGTTAGAGAGTCGACAGCTGAGTTCGTTGCTAGAGAGCCTAGACGCACTTCTAGCGTATCATTATCAAACTGCGGCACCGCCACCGTTTTGATCTCGCTGAGATAATCAGGTTTGGTGCCATTGATGTGATAGCCTTGGCAGGCGGAGAGAACGAGCGCGATGAGCGCGGTGAGCAGATAGCGCATGGCCACGGAAGCTAGATGAATTATTGACCTAAGTTAGCGAGTCGCTGGCGGGTTTCTTTTTCAAGATCACTGCCTTTTTTCGCTTTCTTCAAGACGTCGTTGTAATAAAACTTGGCTGATTGGTATTCTTTTTTACTTTCGTAAAATTTACCAATTTCGAAGCTACGAGTGATGTCCTGACTACGGATCATCTTTATGTTAGCGCGTGAATCTTTGGCGCGTTTGTGATTCGGGTATTGCAGAATCACATCTTCAAAGACGTTGCGTGCGCTGTCCAAGTTAGCTAGGTTTTGGTTGCCTTTTTCAGACTTCATCATGAGCAACTCACCCACACGATAGAGTGCTTCTGGAGCTTCTTTGCTCTCGGGATAGTTGAGAGAAACTTGGCGGTACGCGCCGATGGCCTTGTCTGGAATCTTCGATTCCTGCCAGCTGGCTCCAATGGCAAACTGCGCAGCGGAGGCACTTGGTGCTTTGGGTGCGTTGTCGCGCACTTTGCTCATCATCTTCTCTACACGCTCGGGTCCAATCTTAGATTTCAGACCGAGGAAGTTATTTTTGATGATGCCGTCAGCAGCTTGATGGGCAATTTTGATCTGTCTATCGAAGGCAGTTTGATAGTGTCGGCTGCCTTGGAAATTTTCAATCAGCTCCTGATAGGCGTCAAATGAGTTCACTAACTTGCCCTGTTTGTAGAGCAATTCGGCTTCGTGAAATTTTGCTTCTGGAGCGGAGTCGGCGTATCGGTATTTTTTGTAAACCTCCTTATATCGAGAGATCGCCTTTTTGTCATTGCCGGCGGCTTCATAGCTGCGGCCCTCTTGGTACAAGGCTTCACCAGCTGCCATGGTGGCGCTCGTAACGGACCCAGCGGCTGGAGGGAGGTCGCTACTGCATGAGGCTAGTAGCGTCAGACATGTGGTTGTAATGGCTAGCTTGTGAAAACGCATACGGGCAACTTAGGCAATTCTTCTAAAATGCCAAGTCATATCAGCTTAGAAGGTGACGAGCGGCGCGGCAGCTGCTTGGGAATCTCACTTGACCTAGCTAAGTTCATGCTTAGTACTTTGATTATGGCTGAAGTTAAATCCACATTTACATTAGAAAAAGGACAGCAAGCGCCAGCGTTCCAGCTGGCTGACGCAGAGGGAAAAAATTACCAATCTGCTGAGCTGTTTGGCGACAATGGCACGCTTGTGGTATTTGCCTGTAACCATTGCCCATTTGTTATTATGTTAGCTAAAGAGCTGGGCGAGTATGCCCAAGAGCTCGCTGAGTTGGGGGTCAGTACGATTGCTATCAACTCTAATGATGTGGCGAATTACCCGCAGGACTCACCTGCGAAGATGGTAGAATTTGCCGTGCAAAATGGCTGGAATTTTCCCTATCTCTACGACGAAAGCCAAAACGTGGCCCACGCCTACGCCGCTGCCTGCACGCCAGATTTCTATCTTTTTGATGGCGATGGCCAGCTGGCTTATGCCGGTGAGTTCTGTCCTGCGCGGCCCACGAATGGAGTGGATGTCACTGCTTCATCGTTGCGGGCAGCTGTTGATTTGATGTTAGCTGGGCGCATCGATGGAATCAAAAATTCCTTCAGTAGTGGATGTAATATCAAGTGGAAGACTGGTAACGAGCCAGTTTATTTCACCCCTAAGCGGTAAGCTGTGGCTCAGCATATCGCCGTGAATTTATCAATTATGGCTAGGTTTTATCAGATAATTAGACCTTAGGTGCCAAATTGGGGACTTGATGATAGTTTTCGTTTTCCTGTAGGTATTAGTGGTTGTGCCGCAAATATGTTTTTTGTATTAAGTTTTGCGGATTGTTCAATTATGAAAAAATTATTCAAAAAGTCTGTATTGTTGTTCTCACTGCTAGGCACGCTTTCTCTATCAGCTGATAACGTTGTGGTAGAGGATGGATTTGTGGCCCTGTTTAATGGGAAAGATTTTTCTGGCTGGCACGGCAATGGAGAAGGGTATTCCATCGAAGGTGGCGTACTTTCATGTGATGGCAAAAAGAACCTCATGACGGAGAAGGAGTACAAAAACTTCGTTTTGCGTTTTGACTTCATCGTTCCCGCAAAAGGAAATAATGGCATTGCGCTGCGCGCGCCACTTAAGGTGAATCCAAAAAACATGATGGAGATCCAGATTTTGGATAACCCTGCCTATCAAGAGAAAAAGCTGAAACCATATCAGTACCACGGTAGTGCTTATGGTTGGGCTGGTGCAAAACAAGGATACCTCAAGCCAACGGGTGAGTGGAACTCTCAGGAAATTGCTGTTAATGGAGACGACTTGAAAGTGACTCTGAACGGTACAGTGATTCTTGATGTTAACCTAGCTGAGATCAAACCAACATTGGAACCTAAGCACAAAAGTGTTTGGAATGAAAATGGCCGTCTTGGCTTGCTCGGCCACGGTGCTGGTGTGAAATTCCGCAACCTGCGCATTCAAGAACTTCCAGCTAACTAGTTGCTGGTAAATCTCTGCAACTAGCAGAATATTTATTCAAATTTTAACAGGGGGATAGACTAGTGGTTTAGCTAATTGTTAGCTTCCGTGTCATCCCTTGATTACCCACAACTGGGACTGAATTTGCTTCAGCCTATGTTGTGGGTATTTTTTTGCCTTGGAAATGGACTTCTAAATGAATCCACTCAGCTTGCTCGTTTTAGCCTGAATTATCTGTTTGATTATGCTTTTAGTGCTTGTAGCTGAAGGGTTTGCTCGGTAGGGGTGAAATTTAGTATGAAAAGATATCTAGCGCTCACACTATTATTAACCCCCTATTTGTCTGTTTCAGCGGAACTACTAAGCTCTGACATTGCTGTCGCTCGTGCTTATGAATGGATGGAAAAACATTCGCTTATGAACGATGCGGATCGTGAAGTCGACACTCTATCAATTTACCCTAACGATGATGCAGAAAAGGCAGTTTATATCATCAACTTTTCCCCAGCTGGGTACATGGTATTGAACCGTGATGATGCAACTGGCCTGGTGGTGGCATTCAGCGAGCAAGGCATGTACGATACCAGCCAGCCAGAATCACCAGCTTTTGCCATGCTTGATAGCCATCTAGCTCAATTAGACTTGGCTCCCTCCGTGGCCACGCTGAGCTTAGCGGCGGAGGTGCCAGAAATCGGCACACTAGCGGAAAATATTGTTGTTGAGCCCATGATGGAGACAACGTGGAACCAGGCTCATCCGTATAACTTGTATACGCCCACGCATAATAAGATAACTTTGTCAGAAGAGCAATATCGTGGCCATGCGGCTGTAGGTTGTGTACCCTTGGCATTTGCCCAGATTATGTATTACCACCGCTGGCCGGTTAGGGGACACGG
This sequence comes from Persicirhabdus sediminis, assembly GCF_016595495.1. Classification (GTDB taxonomy): domain Bacteria; phylum Verrucomicrobiota; class Verrucomicrobiia; order Verrucomicrobiales; family Akkermansiaceae; genus Persicirhabdus; species Persicirhabdus sediminis. The sequence goes on along the minus strand of NZ_JAENIM010000009.1, from coordinate 136,150 downwards.
TGAGAGTAGTTATTCTAACCCAGGTGGCGATAAGGCGATTCCTCTATCATTGTCAGCAAACTACGAACATCGTTATGACTGGGCGAATATGCTTTTGCATTATGATCCATTTTCAAATTTCCCAGCTGAGCAAGAGCACTCTGTTGGGCAGTTGTTGTCTGACGTCGGTATTGCCTCTGAGGTGATCTACAAATATGGTTCAACTGGCGGGAATGGATACGATTCTGCGCGTGCGTTAGAAAATCACTTTTTTTATGAGGACATAACTGGTTTTGGCGGTACCCAAAATCAAGTTGCCTCCCAAGTACGTACTAGTTTGAAAGCGGGCTTGCCTTGTGCTGTCTCAGTTCCTGGGCATAAAATTGTCGCTGATGGTCTGAAGAAGGTTGATGGTGTTTGGTATTACCACATGAATTACGGCTGGAATGGTAACTATGATGGTTGGTGGAAAGCTAACGAGCAATCAGAACTGCTAGGTGATCCCTACGGGTTCACTCGCACGGAGTTCATGATTCGTCCTAGGATGTTAGCGTTTCCTGCGTTTCTTGAAGCCACAGCGAGTGTTGATAAAGTTGATGTTTATTGGATTCTGCCAAAACGCCTGCATAGTGAGGTGGAGAAAATTACCGTATCTAGCTACAACTCGTCGAAAGATAAGTGGACGGTGATTCATGAAGATACGGATTTAAATACCGTGACTGGTGCGAGTCTAGCGAGTGAATTGACTGGTCAAGATATCCACCTAACGAGCCTGACTGATCTGGCTGAAGGTGAGCATACTTTGGGGGCTTTTGTGACTTATGACGGTGGCCAGACAGATATTATTGTGGAACCAATGACATTGACCGTGAGTGCCAGCGGTGTGGATGACCTAGATGATTCTGATGGTGATTTAATTCCTAACGTGATCGAAGATATGTTGGGCTTTGATAAGAGTCAGCCTAACGAACTTCCAAGTGTCGTGGTTAACGCCTCTGGCGCAGTGAGTATGGATGTGCCGTTAAATGCGGCTGTGGATACCAGCTCGCTACGCATCGAGTTTTCCGAGAATCTAGCGGATTGGTATGATGCTGAAGAGGACGGTGGCGATATGGGCATCGGCTGCACACGTGACAGCTCAGGCATGAAGCTTAGTTGTTCTTTAGATAATTGTGCGGAGCTATTTTTCCGTCTGCGCGTGCGCGACTAACGAGCAACTAACTGTCGCTGAAATCACAGTAAACTTGCGAATCTAATCATCAGTCCTATATTGGGGGATGCTTAGTAAAGTATTGATTTACGGTGGCTCCAGCGGCATTGGCTGGGCAAGTGCGCAGTTGTTACACCAGCAAGGTTACCAGCTCCATCTAGTTGCTAGAGACGAGGCTAGACTACAGGCTAAGGCTGCTGAGATCGGGGCTAGCTACACTGTTGGTGATGTGATGGACGATGAGACATTTGCTAGAGTGGCGGATGAAACCAGCGGCCAGCTAGCAGGCTTAGTTTATTCAGTCGGGTCGATTCGGCTAGCACCGCTAGCTAGATTGACTCGTCAGCAGATGCTAGATGATTTTTCCCTCAATGCTCTGGGAGCTGCGCTCGCGGTGCAAGCGAGTTTGCCTTCTTTGAAAATGGCGACGGGTACGGCTTCGGTAGTTCTATTTTCCAGCGTGGCAGCCAGCAGTGGATTCAATATGCATAGCTCGATAGGTATGGCTAAATCTGCGGTGAATGGCTTGATGTTATCTCTCGCCGCTGAATTAGCACCTGTCGTTAGGGTGAATGCGATTGCTCCATCACTGACGGCGACGCCTCTAGCTGAACCATTGCTCACTAATGAAAAAATGGCTGAGTCTCTAGCTAAGATGCACCCGATGAAGCGTCTGGGAACTAGTGATGACATTGCTAAGATGGTGGCCTACCTGATCAGTCAAGACTCTAGCTGGATTACAGGACAATGTTTTGCTGTGGATGGTGGGCGCTCGACCTTGTGTGTTTGAGTTAGCGCCAGCTAGATTTTAGCTGTCTAATCCACCTGCCTGTGTTTGTATTTGCACCATGATTGATGGTCTGAAAGTCATCGCCTTTGATGCCGACGATACCTTGTGGGTGAATGAACCGTATTTCCATGCTGTGGAACAACGATTCTGTGATTTGCTAGGATTGCCGCTTGCTGACGAAGTCGTGAAAAAGCGGCTGTTTGAGATCGAAGTTGGCAATATTCCGCTTTATGGATATGGGGTGAAAAGTTACATCTTGTCCATGGTAGAAGCGGCGATAGAGCTGACTGCTGGCCAGATTGATAACGAGTCTATCAGCGAAATTTTGAGTTATGGTAGATGGATGCTAGAGCATCCAGTTGAGTTGATTGGTGAGATTGAAATCGTTCTAGCAGAGTTACAAAAATCGTATCGTTTGGTGGTGGTCACCAAGGGTGATTTACAAGATCAAGAGCGCAAGCTGGCTGATTCGGGATTAGAGAAATACTTCCACCACATCGAGATTGTATCGGATAAAAACGAGCACGAATATTGTAAGCTGATCCAGCACCTAGATATTCAGCCAGCTGAGTTGTTGATGGTGGGGAACTCGTTAAAATCAGATGTCCTGCCAGTTTTGCAACTCGGCGGCCATGCTGTCTATCTGCCAAATGAAACGAGCTGGGCGCACGAACGAGTCGACGGCGCGGGTGCGTTTGACAAGTTCATCGAAATTGATCGAGTCGATCAGTTGCTAGATATTTTGAAATAAAAAAGCCCACCGCAATGAGCGATGGGCTTTGATAAAGTTAGGTTTGTATCGCGAGCTTATAGCCCTGGGATATTTAATCCTCCAGTGAGCTTCTGCATTTCCTGAGCGGCCATGTCTTTGCCTTTGGCGATGGCTTCTTGAACACCTTTGAGTACCAGGCCTTCTAGGAAATCAACATCTTCAGCGTCGACGATGCTAGGGTCAATTTTGATAGACTGAACGTCACCTGCACCAGTAGCGGTGACAGTAACTTTGCCGCCGCCTACCGATGTTTCAACGGTTTTCTGGGCGAGTTCTTCTTGCGCTTGTTGCACACCAGCTTGCATTTGCTGGGCTTGTGCCATGAGTTTTTGTAGGTCCATATGTGATTAGTTAGTTTTGAGTTTCAACAAATTTGGCTTCGAAGATTTCTAGTGCTTTTTTCACTAGCGGGTCATCGTAAAAGCTTTCGTCCAGCTGCGGGTTTTTGTCATTGGTTTCCGGTTCTGGCTCAGCGGCGACTTCTTGTTTTGGTGGCGCTTTTGGTTTTTCCGGCTCAGGTGGACGTTCAGGTTCTTCTGGCGCATCTTCGATGAGGCCACTGAGCATGTCGGTGAAATCAGCGGTTGGCTGGCTAGCTGGTCTTCTAGCAGGAGCGGCGGCAGGTGGTTCTTCGATCCGCAGGCCTAATGAATCAGCATCACCGTCTTGAGCATCTGAGAAGAGAGGGGCCTCGGCTGTTACGGCTGGTTCAGCTGTTGGTGCTGCGGGAGTTTCCACAACAGGCTCAGCTGGCGTTTCTGTTACTGGAGGAGCTGGGGTGACTTCTGGCGGCGTTGTCTCAGTGTTAGTCAGAGTGGCCGCTGAATCAAATGAAGGTTCTGGTTCTGGAGTCGGTTCTGCTGGCGCTTGCGGAGCAGGTGCTGGCTGTGTTGCTGCGGCTGTTGGGGCCGGTGTTTCAGCTGGTGTTTCAGCTGGTGCTTGGCTGGCTGCAGTTGGTTCTGCAGCTGGTGTTTGAACTTGTTGAGCTGCTGGCTGGCTAGCTGGAGCTGCTGCTGGCTGGCTAGTGTTAGCTACTGGCGCTGCTTGTGCGGTGAGCTCGTTAATGTTATCTAGCGGCCCCGCACCACCGAGCGCTTTGACTACATCTGAGATGCTGAGCTCGCTGAGTGATTGGATAGCTTTGATTAGACCGAGCTCGAAGTGTAGGCGTTTGTTACTCGCCCATTTCATTTTCCCTTCTGTATCCGCGAGAATATCTATCAATGATAGTAGGCGGTCAGGGGTGAGTGGCCCAGCGCTCTCGGTGAGTTGTTGCCAGAGTTCGACGGAAAATCCATCGTTGTTAGCTGATGGGTCGAGTTTGCCAACCAGCAATGCTCGCAAGCAGTTGATGAGCTCGGCTAGCAACTGGCTGAGGTCTTTGCCTCCGCGTGATTGCTGGTGAACGAGCTCTAGCGCTTTGGCGGTATCTTTTTTGAGAATGGCGGTGGAAATGGCAGCCACTGTCTCGCGTGAGGTAAAACCAAAGATATCGAGCACGTTAGTCTCGGTGATTTGCTCCCCACAGAAGGCTACTAACTGGTCGAGCATGGATTGCGCGTCGCGCATGCCGCCGTCTGCTCCCTTAGCGATGGCCCAGGCCGCAGCTTGATCTAGTTTCACCCCTTCTTCAGTAGCGATGTAGCTGAGATGGTTGGCGATGATGTCGGTGGGGATTGGGCGCAGGTCAAATCGCTGACAGCGCGAAATGATAGTTGGTAGGATCTTGTTAGGCTCAGTGGTGGCAAAGATGAATTTGACGTATTCTGGCGGTTCTTCCAAAGTTTTCAGCAGGGCATTGAATGCCGCTGTTGAAAGCATGTGCACCTCATCGATGTAGTAAATTTTGAATTTCCCCTGTGACGGAGCAAAGCGCACATCGTCACGCAATTCGCGCACTTGTTCGACGCCATTGTTGGAGGCACCATCAATTTCTAGCACGTCGAGCGATGTGCCGTTAGCAATTTCCTCACAGATGATGGCGTCAGGGTCAAAGTCAACACTCGGGCCATCTGGGCAGTTGAGTGCTTTGGCTAGAATTCGCGCAGTGGTTGTTTTGCCGGTGCCACGCGGGCCAACAAACAAATAGGCATGAGCAAGGCGCTGCTTTTCGATCGCATTGCGCAGCGTCTGCACGACGTGATCTTGACCAAGAACGTCTTTGAATGTGCGTGGCCGATATTTTCTGGCAAAAACCTGATAGCTCATAGACAAGGAATCTAGATGAGCTGGTCGATTTGAAAATAGCGAAATGAAAAAAAATGACCGCATCGGCGGTCATTGACTGAACTCGTGAAAAATCTAGCTGGATATTATGGGATACGGAAGATTTTTGCCGTATTGATATCCGGCTTGCCGGTTTTTGCATCCACGCTGGCGGTGGCTGGGTCGCGGGCGAGCTGGCCACTTTTCATGCCGCTAACGTCAACTAAGTTATGAGGACGGAATGGGCTGATGACTTGTTGCTTTTTCGGGTCACCGTATTTCACCGCGAGTGGGTATTTATCGGCGTCGGCATAAGCTGCTTGGGGCGAGCTGGCATTGGTAGGCGCGCATGATGGAATGAGCACCGCGCAGGTGGCGGCGGTCGCTATCATGGATACGATAGTTTTAAGCATGCCCAAGGATTAGAAAATTTCTGCGGCCATGGCGATCATCAATTCACCTATGACTGGATTTTTACACAAAAAAATGCTGAGCTAGATAACTAGCTCAGCGGAAATGGTTAGCTTTGGCTGATTAACGACCAAATGCTAGACGCTCGGCGAGCATCTCTGGCAGGCCGGCGGCGATGATTTTCTTCTGCGCGGCTTCGAGATCGTACTCGAGTCGGCGGAAGATCACGCGCTTGGCGTCCATGTCATAGATGCAGTAGGACGCACGCCAGTCACCGTCACGTGGCTGACCCACTGATCCGGTATTGATGAAATATTTTACATTAGGCTCGATCTCCACTTCCTCAGCTGGAACTTCGAGCACGTTGTTAGTACGGGCGAATACACGTGGGACGTGGGTGTGACCGTAGAAGCAAACTGGCGTGACTTGGTAGAAAAAGTTCGCCATCGCGTCAAAGCGGTTGGTGACGTAGTTCCAAGAATTTGGCTGATCCAGAGTTGAGTGAACGATAGTGAAATCGTGCACTTGGCGAACCATGCGCAGGCGCGCTAGCCACTGACGTTGGTCTGGGGCGAGCTGCTCACGAGTCCACTGAAGTGCTTCAGCGGCCACTGGGTTCATCATCTCAAGTGAGGTATCAAATCCGCAGTCGAGGTCGTGGTTGCCTTTTACCACTGGGCAGTTCAAGTCACGAACGATCTCAAGACACTCAGCTGGGTTTGCGTTGTAGCCAACGACGTCACCCATGCAGATGTGGCTGTCGCAGCCCTGTTCTTTGGCGTCAGCCAAAACGGCTTCAAGGCCTTCTAAGTTTGCGTGGATGTCACCGAAAATTGCGATTCTCATTGGAGAGTAAGTACGAGGTAAAGTTGTTGGTAAAAAGACATGCCGTGATGTCTTATAAAGTAAAAGCAAAAAAAGTGTTCAATCTTACAAAATCGATCAATTTTTATTTTATTACATGAAAAACTACGGGTTGATCATGCTCTGATTGCGCGGAATTTCTAGCTGATTTTCTAGCTGGCGAATTTTGTTAACCACGCCAGCAGCGGGTAATTTCTGCGGGACTTGTGAGTTGAAATAGTTACTCAAATGCTGCCATGCGGTGACCGGGCTGGAGAACAAAACAGCAAATGGGATTTGTTCTGACTCGTTTAGACTCAGTTCATTTTGCAGAGCGAACAATGTGGCGCACAGGGCAGGAGTGCGGTGGTGTGCGGATTCCTCAAACAGCTCGCGGCCAAAATCAAATGCCGCTCTGGCCTGCAGTGGTTGCTTGGCCAATTCGCGAAATTTTGCCCGTCGCAGGATGTCTCTATCGTTTTTAATGATCTCCGGAGAGTCGATTGCGTCGTCTAAATGTTTTATTGCTCGGCGAGGGTCAGGTTTTTTGTACGGGTTCGACCAAAGACGAGCGAGTTCTCTATCGAGTTTCCAGTCATCGGGGTTGAGCTTGGAGCCTTTTCGCAAAAAGGCGTCTCCTTTTTCGATGTAGAGGTTTGCTTGTCTCTCTCTCTCAAATTCTGGTAGCTCGGCATTCAGCGACACATTGGCCGCAGCATTGTAGGCGAGTTGCCAGCCGCCGAGGTCCCAGTAAATGATCGTATGTGGCTGCAAGGTGGTCACCAGCTCGTAGGTGTCTTCTAGCTTTTGCCACTCAGCTTTTTCACCTTCCACAAAGGCACGCAGGTTGAGCAAGCTGGCTACTAACGAACGCATGCCACCCAGAGTGACGGCGGCGCCAGTTTGGCCAAGTTTCTCGCGTGTTAGCTGGTCCACTTTTTCGGGGAGGATATTCTGCTCACGCATATCCTCAGTTAGGGACGCCTCAAATGGCACTCTGGCAAAACCAAAGAGCAACAGGATCGTTAGGCAGATGATGAAGTTTTTAAGCATGCTCTGAGCCTTAGAATTCTTTTTTGCGGAAGCAGAACCACGCTAAGATGCTGTAGATACCGCAATAAAATACCGTGAGCAATGACAGTCTACCAATCACATTAGCGGGGATATTTTTCCCCTCAATGCTGTGGTCGATGATGTTGTATAGCTGGAAGTCTGGAAAAATGAGCACCGCTAGCTGGCTCATCCACTTGCTCATCATGCTGAAATCATCACCCATCATGTACAGCCAGTAATCCCGAGCATCAGCGGTGAAGTGGCCAATAAAGTAAACCAGTACCGAGATGGCGATGGTGAATAGTGTGGAGGTGGAAAAGGAGGATACTAACAAGGCGATAGAAGCAATCACAGCTGCTTTCAGAAAGATAGCTAGAACGCCAAATTGCAAATCCCAAGTCGGACCTTGCTGGCGGATGATGCTTTCGTAATAGGCAACTTGTTCGCTAGAAAATCCAGCTGCCGCCGCATTAGCGAGCTCCGAGCTGATGATAGACTCGGTGCGGAAATACAAAATCCCCGTGAGCAAAATATCCATCAGCGCAATGGAGAGAAAAATCAGCGCCAGCACACCTAGCAGTTTTCCTAGCAGGTAGTCGATGCGCGGTACTGGTTTGCAAAGAATAGTATACAGCGTGCGGTCTTCGACGTCTTTAGGCAGCAGCAGAGCCGTAGCCGCGATGGCAAAGATCACCGAGAACAAACTCATAGCTCCCATCGCCGTGCTCTTCACCATGCGCAAGTCTTGCTCGGCTGAATCTGAGGCGATGCGGCCACCCGGCATTTCAAAAAAACTAGCCCCAACAATAAGCAGGGCAAAGGCTACTAGAAAATAAAATACCTTCATGCGCGAGAGCTGCGTGAACGTATGCTTGGCGATGATGCCAATTCTAGCTGAGGAGAAAAAATAGTTAGTAAACATCTTAGTCAGTCGCTTTTTCTACTTCACTGAGGAATAGTCTTTCGAGAGTGGTGCGTGGGCTGCCAGCTTGCAGCAGCTTGGCTTGTGGGTCATCAGCTATCATTTTTTCTATGCGTTCTAGCAGTTCATCAGACACGCCAGACATGATGAGTTCTTTTTGCCCTTTCATGCTGATCAGCTCGTCCAGCCTACCATCGCGGATCATTTTCCCTTGGAAAATAATGCCCACCTTATCACAGACATCTTGCACCTGCTCTAGCAAGTGTGAGCAAAGAAATACCGTGATGCCTTGTTGTTTGAGCTGGAGAATTAAGTCGCGGATTTGCCGTGAACCAATCGGATCCACGCCAGCTGTTGGTTCATCGAGCACGAGCAGTTTTGGATGCTGGATCATCGCTTGTGCCAGACCAATGCGCTGTAGCATGCCCTTGGAGTAGCCGCCTAGCTGGCGGTCTTTGGCGTCGGTTAGTGAGACTAGTTCTAGCAACTCAGCGACACGATTGCGCAGCATTTTTCCTCTCATGCCACACAGTTTGCCATAGAAATCTAGCGTTTCCTCACCGCTGAGGTGTTTGTAGAAATATGGATTTTCTGGTAGAAACCCGATGTTTTGCCGGGAATCAACCTTCAGCGAATTGCGCCCGTAGATGAAACATTCACCCTCAGTAGGTGCGAGCAGGCCAAGCAATGCCTTCATCGTCGTCGACTTACCCGATCCATTGGGACCAATCAGCCCATAGACTTCTCCCGGCTCAATAGTCAGCGAGACCTGGTCCACAGCGCGATGTTTCTTGCGGCGGAAGGGCGATGGAAATTCTTTGATCAAATTGCGGATCTCAACGGCGTATTCTTTGGCCATAATAAATATACTGGCTGCAAGATAGTCAGATCTCACTGCATGGCAACTTGATATCAGCATTTTTCAGCCGCCTCATGCATGTGTTTTTTTGCCTGCTAGAATGCTCGCTGATGAGTTTTTTCGAAATTATTTTTCAATTTTCGTCAACCGCCGCGATCGTTTTATTTGCAGGGATTTGCAGCCGAATCTGTATGCCAGTTTGTTAGCTGGATTGGCTATTGCGGAGAGATTTTTTACAACTCATGCAAACTCGCCGTGTTGCATCCAATGTACAAAATCAAACAATATGCAAACAATGAAAAATACAAAACCATGGATACAACTCACTCGTAACCTTTCACTAGCAGTCGCAGTGGCTGTTGTTGGAATTGGCGATCTTGATGCCAAAGGCAAGCGCGGACCTCACGGACCTAAAGGCCGCGGCGATGGACCAGGCAAAAGCATTGCTGGCATGAACCCTGATGAGCTAGGCGCCCTGCGTGATCAATTTGCCGCTTATCAAAAACAGACTGCTGGCGGCATGCGCTACTATGTCGATGCTAACAAAAACATCAGATTCCAGCACAAAGAAACCTACGAGAGCATTCAGCGATCACTAGCTGACGATCGCATTACCGAGGAAGAAGGTCGCGAGTTTGTAGCCGAGTTGTTAGCTATCGGCGAAAATGCCAAAGAAATGCGTGGTGGCGCCGCTGCTCTCAGCGCAGACCAAGTAGATACCGTTAGCGGCAATATCTCAGACCTCAGAGGGAAAATCAAAAAGGCTCGTAAAAATGACGTCGCCGCCGAGATGCTAACACCACGTCTCAACAGAATGCAATCACGCCTAGAAGAGCTCAACCGCCTTGGCGTTGATACCAACAAGCTCAGCGCAGGACAGTCATCTAGCCTACGTCGCAAGCTCGATTCATTAGAAGGCAAAGAAAAAGGCGCCAAGAGCGACGGCAATGTTTCTACCAGCGAGTTAGAAAAACTCCACGCCGATGTGCGCGACGTATTCAAATACGCGCTCAAGAGCCTCGGATCGTGATCCGCTTAGCTCGTTGAAAGTTGATTTCTTTCATGAAGGCGACTGGTAACGATCGGTATGTATGTGTGTATGTTATAAACCGAAGCCTTCATGAAGATTATAAAATGGCAGCCCGTGTGTGTGGGCTGCCATTTTTTGTGTCTAGCTAGTTAGCCTGCTAGCTCTGTGATTTCATTAGATTTCCTTATTTTACTATCGATTTTCATTAGTAATGCTTTATCGGTGTTAGCTGAAAACAGTGAACTCCCAGAAACTCTCAATAATGGACAAGAAAGATAAGTTAGAACTCAGTGAGTCAGACATTGACGCTAAATTTATCACCCCTGCAATTCTCGACGCTGCTTGGGATGAGATGACGCAAATTCGCCGTGAAGTCACATTTACAACACGTAACCGAATGGTAATTAAATCCTCTGAGCGCCAATAGTGCAGCGTTTAGACAAGGTGACTAGCCTATTACTCTCTGCGACAGCCTCAAAGCCAAACTGCAATCCGCCCAAACCACCCAAGGAACCCTCACCGACACCATCGTCGAGAAAGCTACCATCTGATCTATCATGGCCACACCTTTGAACTACACTATCTACTGCGATGAGAGCCGTCATGACAGCGGTTCATCTGATGGTTATATGACAATCGGCGGTATCTGGGTACCTACAGCCCAGAAAAGTAAACTCCTAAAAGGCCTCAGAGCCCTCTACTCTGAACATTCAATAGGGGCGGAGGTTAAATGGTCAAAGACCAGTAGGTTGATGCTAGGCTCTTATAAGGCATTGATCGATTACTACTTCGAAAATCCAATCCATTTTCGTTGCATCATTATCGATAAGAAGCAAATCAAATACGACGAGTTTCAAGGTGGCGATGATGAGCTTGGTTTTTATAAATTCTATTACGAGATGTTGATCAAGTGGTTGGAGCTGCCTGGCGAGCATTCCGTGTTACTGGATTTCAAAAAAAACAAGGTGTTTGATCGATACAAGGTTCTGAAGCGCTGTATCGACGCCAAACTTGCACATGGATCTAAGCTCAAAAGCCTGAATGTAATTAACTCGCAGGACAGCCCGCTAGCCCAAATTGCAGACCTTCTTACTGGGGCAACGGCTGCCAAATGGTCAGGCGTCCAGTCAGACTCACCCAAAGCTGACCTAATTCAATACATCGAAGAGAAACGTGGCTACAGCCTCACTAGTACTGATAGCTCACCAGCGCTTTCAAAATTAAATCTTTTCAAGATCCAGTTGAGATGAAGCAAGGCAGCGTATCTTTGAAAGCTCATGGAATCTTCGACTTTTCAGCTTACTCTGATGAGCAGGTCTATGATGAGGGGCTGCGGATCTATAAAGAAGATTACCTTGAGTCAGGCCGGCGGTCAGGTGACATTACTTCTCATGACGGCTTATCCGTGCGTTTTTTTGAAGATCGGTACCATCATGCCTTCAATACATCAAAGGATAGAAAGCGTTCTGAATTCAGTAAAAATAAAGTCGACCGCAAGCGTGTCGAGCGAATCGATTGGATCAAAATTATTATAGAGGGCAGAGGGCTGAAAACCGAATGCTGGGAAGTTCCTCTCCGCGTGCCCGAAGAAGGCAGTCGCCCTTTTCCCGGGAAGCGAGCATATGTATCATGGGCGCAAGGCTATATTATTTGGCTGGAACCTTTAAGAAGTGGAGGGTTCAAATTTTCCACCGCTTACTGCGTCAGCCGGCAGCAGCTCTCGCATTATCTCAAAAATGCAAAGAAAATTTGGTCAAATACGTGATGGCACCATTACTTATAGGCACAAAAAATCCCCGTTACTTATCGGGCGAACGAGGAAAAAACCGAATCCTGAGCCATAAGGCTAGGAAGATCTGCCTTGCGGCATTAATAGGAACTTGTACCCAAAACCCCGAATTGTAAACAGGATTATTTATATTTCGTTTTCTTAATACCTTTCTTAACGCTCCAAGCAGCTACTGATAACTTCTAGCTAATTAACGATCATATGCCTATCACCAATACTCTCTGGAATGTCTCTGAGCAGCCCAAGCGTCTTCAATCAACAGCGCTGGATTCAGAGGCGCAGCTGGAGGGAATGATTGTGCAGGAGCCGTCGATTCTCTCTGATCACTGGTTGCTGATTGGTCAGCAAGTGCAAACGACACATGGGGGATTTATCGATCTGCTGGCGATTGATGCTGAGGGCAATCTTGTGGTGATTGAGCTAAAAAAGGACAAGACACCACGCGATGTCGTTGCTCAGGCATTGGACTACGCGTCATGGATCAAGACACTTGAATCTAATGACATTGCCGAGATTTATGATCACTGTAGAGAAAGGCTGAATCACTCAGCTGAGAGCCTCGACCTCTGCTTCGAGAATTTCTTTGGCGGCAAGCTGAATGAAGAAGATCTGAATAGTAGCCATCAGATAGTAGTCGTTGCCTCGAAGCTCGATGCTAGTACCGAGCGAATAGTCAATTACCTCAACGAGCTGGACGTCGCCATCAACGTCTTATTTTTTGAGGTATTCCAGCACCGGAATGAGCGACTGCTCAGTCGTACTTGGCTGGCTGATCCTGTGGAAACAAGCATCAACGCCAAAAATGCAACTAGTGGGGCGCGTGAACCATGGAATGGGGAATATTATGTTTCCTTTGGCGAGAGTGATCGACGCAGCTGGGCGGAGGCAGTTGAATATGGATTTGTCAGCGCTGGCGGCGGTGATTGGTATTCAAAAACTTTGAAACAACTCGCAGCAGGGGATCGCATCTGGGTGAATATTCCTAAATGTGGATTTGTTGGCGTGGGCGAGGTGACAGCACCCGCAGTCGTCGCTAGCGAGTTTGGACAGCGTAGTTTTCTGAGCAAAGGTGACTATCACCGCGAATATGACGATGACGCCAAAAAGGCTGAGTACTTTGTGGCGGTGAACTGGCTAATGACGGTTCCTAACCATGAAGCTTACCGAGAAACTGGATTTTTTGGCAACCAAAACACAGTGTGTAAACCGACTGCGGCACGCTGGGCTCACACGGTGAAGAAACTTAAAAAGCATTTTTCGATAGACTGCTAGATGCAGACCTCCAGCTAGCTGGCATTTCGCAGGCATAAAAAAACCTGCGCCAGTGAGCTGGAGCAGGTTGGGAAAATGGGTAAGCTGAGTATTAGTAGTCCCAGTTAGTGATATCGTCGCGGCGCTGTGCTTCGGTGCCGTTAGGGCCACCTTCACCGTCAGGGCCATTTGACCAGAGGTCGAAGTCTGGGTTCATTTGGCTAGGATCGCTTTCTTGCTCGCTGCGGTAGTAGCGGTATTCGTTTTTACTAGGCTCAGAAACGTCTCTCCATGGATCGACGAGGATGTATGAGTTGCTAGATGAGAATGCGATACGGCTTTTCAGCGCGGCGTTAGGGTCGAGAGTGGCGAGGTAAACGACTTCGCCATCGTCGGTGGTACCGTCGAAGTTGTAGTCACCAAATAGAGCGGAGTAGACTTCGCTGGAGCTGCCGGCGTTGCCGTTGCCTATTGGGTAGTCACCTTGTTCATTTTTGTAGGTTTCTAGAGCTGCTGACATGGAGCGGATCTGCAGCTTTGCGCTATCGCGGCGAACTTTTTCATTCACGGCGGTGAAGCCACCGACGCCGAGGGCTGCTAGAGCTAAGATGATGGCGATGACAACCATGATCTCCATGAGGGTGAATCCGCGTGCCGACTTTGATGGTGTGTATGCGTTTATTTTCATAAAGATAAATAAAGATTAGCTCACACTAGCCGGCGAGGCTGCTGGGGCAATCATATATTTCTGCTAAAACTCTGCCGCCTGTTGGCATCTGGCCAGCTAGAAATACGAGCTGACGGGCAGATTTTAAGTGCTTGAAAATGAATTCACGGGTGTGAATTAGCGTGGCAGGAGGATTTCTTCGTTATCCATGCCAGTCATACGCTGCAGGCCAGAAACGAGCTTCCACATGGTGATCATGAGGATGACCATCATTGGCAGACCAATCACGGCAAATCCCCAAGCGGTGAGTTTGCCAACGGCTTCGTTGAAGACTTCCTGGCTGCCGGTATTGCCGTTGAGCAGGTACATGGCGAGGAAGTAGTTCATCGCTGAGCTGATGAAAAATGAGCCGGAAAGCAGCAGGGTGCCAGTGAAGATGAGTTTGTTATATTCGCTGTCAGCTCCTTTAGCGCGCACGGTTTTTTCGATCTTCGGGATGTTGAAAAAATCAGGGTTGTAGAGGAAGACTCGAACTAGCGGTGTTTTGGTCCAATGCGAAACCAGAATGGTGATGCCAAAGATCATTGGCACGGCGGCCTCCTTGAGGGCAAACCAGAATGGTGCGTGATCCTGCACGGTGCCATCTTTCTGGAAAGTCATCAGGGCGATGCCACCAGTGAGCAGGATGCTGATGATGCCGAGGATGGAGAAGAAGTTGGCCTTTTTGTTTTTGATGAAAAAGTGGATGCCGTAGATCACTGGTAGGCTGACGGCGAGGATCATGCCCCATACGGGACCAATGTGCCACAGCTTCTCGTTGGCGGCTTGCTCGAGCGGGTTATTGTCGCCTTTGCTTAGAAAACTTAGCGCGACGACGGGAATGAGCACATTCCACATGATGTTGGCCAATGGGTTCTCTTGTTGCTTTGTCGATTTTTCGCTCATTTGGCGGCAAAATAGACCATCTTGGCGAGATGAACAGCAATTTTTTAGCCATCTTGCCAGCTGGCTGTATCGATCCTTGCGTGACCGCTGAGCTGGGCTAGTCTCGTCGCGTCAGCCATTAGATTTTCGCAGACTATGAGAAATTCATTACCGCAGCCAGGACAAGCACGCTACCTCCTTTCTTTTGATTTTGACGGCACGCTGCATGATCCAGCTAGTAATCCCGCCGTGGAACCCGCATTTTTTGAGCTGATAGAGTCGCTGCGTAGCGAGCGCGGAGCACTGTGGGGAATCAATACTGGGCGGTCACTTTTTCAGATGGTGCAGGGGTTTAATGAAGGCAAATTCCCATTTCTGCCCGATTTTGTCATCGCCCGCGAGCGCGAGATTTTCATGCCAGCTGGCATTGGTCGCTGGCAGCCAGCTAAGAAATGGAACCGCAAATGCGACCGCGATCACCGCTGGTTATTCTGGCGATCGCGCCGATTGCTCAAAGAAATGCAGCGCTGGGTCAAAGAGAATACCGAGGCCGAGTGGGCTGCCGACAAAGAAGAACCAGCCGGAGTGGTGGCTAGCTCACATGAGGAAATGGATCGCATCGTCGAGCAGATCGCGCGCCAGGCTAACCGCCACCCGAATCTCAGCTACGAACGCAATTCCATCTACCTGAGATTTAGCCATAAACATTATAATAAAGGCAGCTCGCTAGCTGAGGTGGGCGGGATGTTAGGCGTGGAGGCGCAAAACCGCTTCACCATTGGCGATGGCCATAATGATTTTGGCATGATGGATCTCAATGTCGCCGGCATGTTAGCATGCCCTAGCAATGCCGCTGAGGAAATCAAACAAGTGGTCGACAAACTAGGGGGGTACACTGCCAGCCAGCCAGCTAGCCGTGGCGCCATCGAGTCATTAGAACATTATTTCTCCAGCTAGGAGAAATTTGCATGGTGTGTTAGTTCGTCGTGCAAAGATTGGCTTGCAGTTGTGAGCTGCGCCAGATGTGATGTGGCGGTGGATTTACCGGTACTAGAAATCAAATCTGAGCTGGAAAGCTCGTTGCGCAGTGGCAACCGTGTCTTGCTCAAGGCCCCAACGGGCTCGGGTAAGTCGACCTGTGTGCCGCAGATGATTCTCGATAGCCAGCTGGCTGAGGGCATGATTTTGGTTGTCCAGCCACGACGGATTGCAGCGCGCATGTTAGCCACCTGGGTGGCCAAACTGCGAGGTGTCAAACTTGGCGAGGAAGTTGGCTACGCGGTGCGCTTTGATTCCAAGTACAATAAACAGACAAAGATATTATTTCTAACTGATGGTCTGCTGCAGCGTATGCTTCAAGACGACCCAGATCTAGCTGGAGTGGCCTGTGTGGTATTTGATGAATTTCATGAACGTCGGCTGGCTAGCGACCTTTGTTTGGCGCGTTGTTTAGATTTACAAGATGGCGGCAATAATCATCTGAAGCTGGTAGTGATGTCGGCGACGCTGGAGCAATCTGGGCTGGCGCAATATCTATCACCATGTGCATCGCTAGAGGCAATGGGGCGTAGCTACCCAGTGGATATTCACTACCGCAGCGCTGCCTATCAGCCAGCTGGCGGCGCCCGCGAGGTGGCCAGAAATAAACCCGTCTGGGAGCAAGCTGCCGATGCAGCCAAAGAGCTGGTGGCGCAAACTGACGGCCACTTGTTGGTATTTATGCCCGGTGGTTATGAGATTCGCAAAACCATCACCTTGCTAGAAAATGCTAGCTGGGCGAAAGGCTATCATGTTTACCCGCTGTATTCTAACTTACCCATCGACCAACAAGAATTGGCGATTCACGGTAGCGGCAAAAAGATCATTGTTTCAACCAACGTGGCGGAGACTTCACTGACCATCGAGGGCATTACGGCGGTGATAGATTCTGGGCTCGCGCGCATTGCCGTTTACGATTCGACGCGTGGACTCGATAGTTTGTTAATTAGGAAGATTTCCAAAGCGTCTGCTGACCAACGTGCTGGTCGCGCTGGGCGAACCGCTCCAGGTTTGTGTGTGCGTTTGTGGTCGCAAGCTGAACATGCCAAGCGCGACGATTTTGATAGCCCAGAAGTCCAGCGCATGGACATCACCGAGGCTCTGCTTGGGCTGAAATCTCAGGGGGTGGATGAAATTGCAGATTACCGATGGTTAGACGCGCCGAAGGAGGAAACTGTCAGCAAGTCATTGGCTCTGCTGCACCAGCTAGGGGCCATCGACGAGCTAGAAATGCTCACCGAAGATGGTAGCTGGATGATGCGCATGCCGATTCATCCACGTTATGCTTGTCTGATTCTATCAGCCGCGCAGCATGGCTGTGTGGCAGAGGCTGCATTTGTTGCTGCCGCTGAGCAAGCTGAGAGCTTATTTTTACCGCAGGGCGATGCCTTGGAGAGCTTTACTTACGACGGTGATGTTAGTGATTTTGCCGCCTACTGGCGCGCCTTCCAGTGGACGCAAAACCAAAACCGACTGAACCCATCAGCTTGCAGAAATAAAGGTCTATCAGCTCGTGGCGCACGTGAGTTAGGCCAATCGTTCCGCCAGCTTGAGCAGATGTGCAGACGGCTGAATTTGCCGTGGAAGAAGGTGAATTTTGACGAGAACCAATTCTCTCTAGCCAGCGCGATGTTTGTTCCCTTTGCTGATAGGCTGGGACAAAAAATGGGCAGCTCAACATTGGCTTGCCGATTGGTAGGCGGGCGCCGTGGCCAGCTAGACAAACAAAGTGTGGCTCGCGGCGGTGAGTTATTTGTGGCTGCCGAAGTAACCGAAGTTGGCGGCAAAGATATCACGGTACATCTCAAACGCTGTACGGTGATAGACAAACAAGAGCTGATAGGCAGGGCTGATCAGGTGCATCTCAGCGAGCTAAATGAAGCTATTTACGATGAACAAGTGCGCCGCGTGGTGCAGCGCCATGAGCTGCGCTGGCGAGATATTGTGATTGATTCAAAGGTGGGCGGGGAACCTGATGCTGAGCGTGCTGCTGAGTTGTTAGCTGAGCGCGTGGCTTCTGGTGAACTTGTGCTCAAGTTTTGGGATCGCGACGTCGACCGCTGGATTGCGCGTGTGGTGAACTTGAGTGAGTGGATGCCTGAGTTAGAAATGCCCGGGTTTTCCTCAGCTGATAGAGAGGTGCTATTTACCGAGCTTTGTTTGGGAGCTAAGTCGTACAAAGAAATCAAGAGCCGCAAGGTGATGCCGGTTTTGCGCCAATGGCTGTCGCCAGCTCAGCACGAGGTGTTAGCTGCCTATGCTCCTGAGCAAGTTGTTCTAGCCAATGGCCGCAAAGCTAAAGTTTATTATGCCGAGGGTAAAGAACCGTGGATTGCGCTGCGCCTTCAGCACCTCTACGATGTGGACAGCTTGCCGCAGATTGCCGGCGGCAATGTTGATTTATTGGTGCATATTTTAGCGCCAAACCAGCGACCGTGGCAGATCACCAAAGACCTAGCTGGTTTCTGGAAAACCGGCTACCCGCAGATGAAAAAAGACCTCGCTGGACGCTACCCACGCCACGAATGGCGTTAGTTGATCGTTTCTTCTGAGCGTTCATTTTTCCTGCAAGTTGTTGGATTTTTGCGCTAGCGGTAAATGGGTTTATGTTACAGCTTTGGGTTTCCACCATACAACTATGAAACGAGTCACGAGTTTATTTATAATCAGTGCGATGGGTTATGCCGGCATGGCGATAGCCGCGGACCAGAAGCAGGCGATTTATCTATCGCCAACTGGCAACGATGCCGCTGACGGCAGCCAAGCGTCACCACTAGCCAGTGTGGCAGAAGCTCGCAAACGCGTTCGTGCATTGGTCGCCGAAGCTGGCGCAGACGAACATCTGCACTTGCGGGTCAATTTTGCCGAAGGTCGCTACCAGCTCGATGAGGTACTGAGTTTTGATGCGCAAGACAGCGGTGGAGAAAATGTCCGTGTGAGCTTCGCTGGCCCAGCTGGTGGACTGGCTGAGTGGAGCGGTGGTTATCAGGTTACTGGCTGGAAGCAGGTAGAGAATTCACCAACATGGCAGGCTACTTTGCCAGAAGATATTCGTGAGACACTTGACGGCCAATGCAACGCGCTGTGGGTGGATGGTAAACGTCAGACGATTGCGCGCTGGCCGAATTTATCAGAAGGGGATAAACGCTACCGCGATATCAAAGCGGGCGGTCTATCACCTGATTTTGAAACTTACACGGTGACCCTAGAAGATGTGGCTCCGCTGTTGAAGTTAGAAAACTTAGACCACGTCCGTGTGCGTGCTTCTAAAGTGTGGTCGACGAGCCACAAGCAGATTTCCTCGGTGGATGCAGAGACTAGTGTGGTTACTTTGAAACCTCCACACGCGCCAGTGACGCGTCACTTACAGATGCGTCCGGGGGATGTTTACTTTTTTGAAAATGATCTCGGTTTCTTAGATGAAGCAGGTGAGTGGTTTTATGATCCAGCTACTGGCACGCTAACAGTCTGGCCGCACGAAGGAGTCAATATGGCTGAGGCTGATGTGGTGATTCCAATGTTGCCGCAGCTCGTTAGGTTGGA
Organism: Persicirhabdus sediminis; assembly: GCF_016595495.1. Lineage (GTDB taxonomy): Bacteria > Verrucomicrobiota > Verrucomicrobiia > Verrucomicrobiales > Akkermansiaceae > Persicirhabdus > Persicirhabdus sediminis. Next base: position 116,864 of record NZ_JAENIM010000009.1, on the reverse strand, counting down.
CGGTACTGAGGAGGCTCCTGTAGTAGGTTTGGGGTTTGAAAATATTCGTTTTGCCCATTCTAAATTCACCTACGACCCTGAAGGTTATGAAGGTGGCCAGGCATGTAATGTGCTGATTATTAAAAGAGAATCTGATGGCAAAGGATTTGATCGCGTTCGCTATCCAGCGGCTATGGAGTTTCGCCATGTGAAAAATAGCCGTGTGTTAGGGTGTGAATTCTCCCAGCTGGGAGCAAGTGCCTTAGACGTGCTAGAAGGTAGTAATGATAACGAAGTGGTTGGTAGCCATTTCCATGACGTTGGCGGCAATGCTGTGACTGTTGGAATTAGAAAAGATAATGATCTAATGCCAGTGGGCAACCGCGTGGCTAACTGCTACATCCACGACTGTGGCGTGACGTTCTTTGGTGCAGTTGGTGTTTATGGCATCTTTGCTAAAGATACTACCATCGAGCACAATACCATCGCTCACATGCCCTACAGCGGCATCAGCATCGGCTGGAGATGGGATGATACTCCAACAGGCATTGAAAATTTCCGCGTGATCGCTAACCATATTTACGATGGTCAGCGCGAAGTGCAAGACGGCGGCGCCATTTATACGCTCGGTTACCAGCGCGGCACTGTGATTCATAACAATGTGCTGCATTCTATTCACAAAGCGCCAACTCATCACTGGCCAGCTGCTAGAGCTGTGTTTTTTGATGAGGGCAGTAAAGCCTACGATGTGGATGGCAATATCTCATTTGAGTGTGTGAACCACGTCGCCTTCAACCGCAGTAAAGAAGCATGGATGATCTGGGGCGATAGCAACTTCTTTGATGTTAGCCGTGACCGACTAACTGGCCATGAGCCAGCACTGCGTCTAGCTGGCCTAGAAGCTGAGTGGGAGAAACGATGGATTCCAGAAGGTCAGCGACGTGATGATCTGCTGCCTGAGCCGCGCACGGATATCAAACTGTATACCGATGATGAAGCTCTAGCTGCGGATGAGAAAATCCACCCGCTCTGCGAAGAATTTCCAGATGACGAACCAGCTGATATTTTGGCGAAGTTAGGTTTTGATGCTGAGCGCTTGCACTTTGCTGGTGACCAGGGGATTTCCAACAGCCTGCAGCTGGGTAGACGTAAAATCAGCCGCTGGCAGGTTTCTGATAACTACGACTTGTGGATGGTGCAGATGATGCGCGACGACGGCAGCTGGTACATGCGCGGTGGCCATATCCTCAAGCAGGTGCGCCCGTGGCCACATCAGCCACCTTATTCTGTTGGGAAATAACGATTTCTAATCAAAGCCAGCTGGTCCACCCAGCTGGCTTTTTTGCGTATGGGGGAATGGGTAAACTTCTAGCTGGTGTGGGCTTGGGGCTAGAGTGGGTGATTTCTAGCTGGTTTAGCTATCGAGAGCTAGTGGCTAGATTGGGTGATTTCTAGCTGGTAGATGGCGCCTGTGAATGTGAGCTGATTGGCTGGAGCTTAGGTCTGTGGCGATGTCATCTCGCTAGCAAAGCGGAGAAGGATCTCCGCACTCCAAAAGGCTTCGCCAGAACTGCTAACGCCGCTGGACTAGCTAGCGATAGTTAGTCGCTAGAGTGGGTAAATTTCTAGCTGGTGTGGGCTAGTCGATAGATTGGGTGATTTCTAGCTGGTAGATGGAGCCTGTGAATGTGAGCTGATTGGCTGGAGCTTAGGTCTGTGGCGATGTCATCTCGCTAGCAAAGCGGAGAAGGATCTCCGCACTCCAAAAGGCTTCGCCAGAACTGCTAACGCCGCTGGACTAGCTAGCGTTAGCTAGTGGCTAGAGTGGGTAAATTTCTAGCTGGTGTGAGCTTGGGGCTAGAGTGGGTGATTTCTAGCTGGTAGATGGAGCCTGTGAATGTGAGCTGATTGGCTGGAGCTTAGGTCTGTGGCGATGCCATCTCGCTAGCAAAGCGGAGAAGGATCTCCGCACTCCAAAAGGCTTCGCCAGAACTGCTAACGTAGCTGGACTAGCTTGTGTGGGCTAGTCGCTAGATTGGGTGTTTCTAGCTGGTGTGGGCTTGGGGCTAGAGTGGGTGATTTCTAGCTGGTAGATGGCGCCTGTGAATGTGAGCTGATTGGCTGAAGCTTAGGTCTGTGGCGATGTCATCTCGCTAGCAAAGCGGAGAAGGATCTCCGCACTCCAAAAGGCTTCGCCAGAACTGCTAAGGTCACTGACCTAGCCAGTCTGAAAACTGAAAACTGAAAACTTTCTACTAATTATTCCACAATCACCGGCGTGCCGATGCTGGCGTGATGGAAGAATTTTTCCGCCATGTGCTCGGGCATTCTAACGCAGCCGTGTGAGGCAGCGTAGCCTGGCAGGTAACCAGCGTGCATGCCAATGGCGCTGTTGAATCTGAGGAAATACGGCATTGGTGCCGGTTTGTAGATTTCACCTGGTCCTGGGCGATCTTTACGCACGTCTGCATTGCCATTAACTACGGAGCCATTGCTAGCATTGACGATAGATCCATAGAGTGAGGATTTGTGGTCGATGCTTTTCTGGCTGATTTTGTAGCTGCCAGCTGGCGTGGTGTGTTTGTAGTCGCCTGAAGAAATAGGGGTCACGCCAACGAGCTGTGAGCCTTTATAAAAGTAGGCTTTTTGTTCGGCGCGGTTGATGCGGATCTTGGCTGGGCCAGAGGCGCTGTCGCCGTCCCAATAACCACCGTCGTTAGGGTTCTGACCATCGCGAGCTGGTTTCTTATTTCCAAAGCTATCACCACCGACTGGACCATAGCCGGCTAGATAACGGGTGCCGGATTCCCACGAGTAGCTAGAGTCATCTGCATAGGGTGTGCATTGACATAGAACGACTGCGAGCGAGGAGATGGTGATGAGAGAAAGGAACTTCATAAGTGACTCTGAATTATCAGGGGCGCAGAGACTATCAACTTAGTTTGGTGTCGAGTCAAGGATGGTCGAGGCTTATTTCCGTGGTTGATTTTTACGTTTGATGCGCTACTGAGTGCGGCGAAGTCAAAATTCTTTATCAATTTATGCCAAACTACGACTACAAATGCCAGCAGTGTGACCACGTCTTTGAGGTATTTCAGAAGATGAGCGACGATAAGCTCACCGCTTGTCCGCAGCCGGATTGTGATGGTGAAGTCAAGCGCCTGCTGGGTGCTGGCGGCGGGGTGATTTTCAAAGGTAGCGGGTTCTATGAAACAGACTACCGCAGCGCCTCATACAAGTCCGACGCCGCTAAAGATAAAGGCTAGAGGAGCTCAGAATATTTTATTTTAATGGTCAGCCAGCTGGATTTTCTAGCTGGCTGATTTTCTTTTCTAGCTGGGCATAACTCTAGGCTTGAATTCTGCTGGCTCGCCGTCTATGCCCTGCCTCGTAATGAGCGAACAGCCACAATCTACAGAAGCAGAATTGATCGCCGTGCGTAAGGAGAAGTTAGCCAAGCTCCGTGAGCTAGGCATCGACCCCTACGGCAGTAAGTTTGAAACCACCACCACTCCAGGTGAGCTGAAGGCCGATTTTTCTGACGAGAAACAGGTCAAGCTGGCTGGGCGTCTTCTCGCCATCCGCGATATGGGCAAGAGCGTATTCTTCTCTATCGGCGATGTACACGGCCGCATTCAAGGATATCTCAACAAAAAAGGAGTTTCAGAAACCGATTGGGCTGCCTACAAGCTGCTCGACATGGGTGACTGGATTGGCATCGATGGTGAAACATTCACCACCGGCAAAGGCGAGCCATCTGTAAAGGTGAACAGCCTAACGGTGCTGTCTAAAGCACTGCGCCCAATGCCTGACAAATGGCACGGCGTTTCTGACCGCGAGACCAAATACCGCAAGCGTCACCTCGACCTCATGAGCAACCAGTCTAGCGCTGATATTTTCATCAAGCGCTCACAGATGATTGCTGAAATCCGCTCGTTCCTTCACGACCGTGGATTCCTCGAAGTGGAAACTCCAATGCTGCACGGTGTTGCTGGCGGCGCCGCTGCCCGTCCATTCGAGACTCACCACAATGCTCTCGACATGCCGCTCACCATGCGCATCGCTCCTGAGCTCCACCTCAAGCGCTTGTTAGTAGGTGGATTTACCAAAATTTTCGAACTCAACCGCAACTTCCGTAACGAGGGGATCTCCCGTCGTCACAACCCAGAGTTCACCATGCTAGAAGCCTACTGGGCATTCTCAGACTTCGAGCAAATGGCTGACCTGGTAGAAGAAATGACCTGCCATCTAGCAGAGAAATACTGCGGCGGACTCAACATCGAACACAAAAACGAAGAAGGCGAAGTCATCCGCACTATCAACCTGCAGCGCCCATGGAAGCGTCTGCCGTACCACGACCTCATCAAAGGTGTCGCTGGCGACGATTGGTTTGACCTCACACCTGAGCAGCGCCGTGAAAAATGTGGCGAGCTGGGCGTAGAAATCTCACCAGCCATGGAAGACTACGAGGTGACTCAGCAGGTATTTGAGAAACTGGTAGAAGAGCACACATTCGATCCATGTTTTGTTACTCACGTATCTAAGGAGCTCGTTCCTCTAGCCAAAGTGAACAAAGAAAATGGCAATGTGGTAGACGTCTACGAGCTCATCATCAACGGCCAAGAAATCTCACCGGGTTACTCAGAGCTTAACGATTCACAAGAGCAGGCTCAGCGATTTGCTGACCAAGCAGGTGAAGAAACTCAGCTCATCGACCACGACTTCGTGGAAACTCTGGAAAGCGGCATGCCTCCTGCTGGCGGCATCGGCATCGGCATCGACCGCCTCGTCATGATGCTCACCGGCGCACCTACTATCCGCGACGTTGTCCTCTTCCCACAGCTGAAAAACAGAAGCTAAGCATAGCTTGTTAGCCAGCTGGCTGAATAGTTCAGCCAAAGCTAACATGCCCAGCTAGAAAATCTCAAACCTGTCAGGTCACCCTGACAGGTTTTTTGTTTGTTTCACATGTTAGCTAGTTGGAAATGGGAATCTGGACTTCAATTTTCTCATCAAAGATCTCTGTTACCAGCAGCATTGCTTGTTTATCCCAGAGGATAGACGCGCCAGTCTCCGGATTGCTTGGTAGTTTCTTAGTATAGGGGAAATCGTGCTGGCGTGCGTGGCAAATCTCGAGGGCTGTTTGCTTCATTTCATCTGAGATTTTTGCGTATTGTAAACCTTTACTGTATTCCTCCAAGCCAATGAAATAGAATGTACAGAGCTCATTTGCTACGGGACTCAATCCAGCTAGATGGCTCTGCTGAGCTTTGAAGAAAGGTTTATCAAGAGCTTTGTCAGAGCGGCTTTCGTGGGCTCTAATATCTGATTGAAGTTTGTTCAGCATTTGAAGGAAGCCAGCTTCTAACTCGTCTAGCTCGATATGTTGTGGCTCGTTCTTGTTGAGGTTCTTTTTGACGTTATTAGTAAGCTCTTGGATAAGATTTTTGTTGTCTGGCTCTAACTCAAATGATTCTTCCTGAAAAACGTTAGCTGGAATGATGAGTTTTCCATCAGCTGTGATTTTGGTTTCTGAATAGAGCATAGTCATCGCGTATTGGCTTTCGCCCCTGAGGAGGTCGCTTAATTTGATATCTGGATATCTTAGCTGCGAGCTGAAGTCTGTTGTTAGTGAATTGATTCCAGCTGCATATAGATAATAATCAAGTGTCATGCTCCTTATTAGGCTGATCACAGTTGCCTCCTGTAGGTTTTGCGATTTCATCAGGGCGTGGCTGTGCAAGGCATCGGCGACTAATTCGGCTCGCTCGAGCTGCTGAGTTTTTGCATAGCAGACAAGGCTAACGCCAAGCATATCGGTGAGAGTTTTGTGCAGGTTGAAATTGGCTAGCCCATGAAGCTGTGCATCGTTTCCTCCAGCATCGGTCTGCAGCAGGGGGGCATTTATTGGGCCTAGTTCGATGAGTTGTTGGATCAGAACTTCGTGTTCGGCTAAATAAGTCTCGGCTTGCTCTAGGGTGATTTTTTTATTGCTTTGGATAGCTTGTTCAAATGGTTCTATCTGCATCTTCAGCTTTATGAGATTTTCGCCTGTTAGCAGTTCATTCAGCTGGTGCTCTTGTTTGCTGTTTCTTTCAATATCTGCTGGGCGAAGATTTGGATGCTGTTTGTAGATAGATTTTAATCTAGCTGAAATGTCTATATTAGCTGAATCCAGATTGTCAGAGTCAGGGCTAGACGAAGCTGTGAATATCCAGCTGGCAAATATAAGTGCTAGGATAGCTATACAGCCCAGAATTAGTGACAGTTCGTGACGACGTTTCATATGGCGAATATCGTCTTCTAGCAAATGCCAGCTAGCTTGACGATGAAAATGCTGACCGTCACTGACAACCTTTTTGTAATTCAGTGAGCTGTGTGGTGTAACAAAAGAGGTGATGGGTTTCCCCATCACCTCGTGCTATTACTGTGCTATCTCAATGGAATTAATCAAATAGGGAATAGACCATGCCGAGCTGGAAGCGGAAGTGGTCGTCACTGCTATCGCCGTTCTGAGCTTCTTTATAACCGTAGAGGCCTTCTGCGCCGAGCGACCAACGTGGTTTGATCTGCCAGATCAAGTTAGCGGATGCGTAGTGGCTGAAGTTATAGAACTGCTCGTCCTGGCCGGAGGCTGGGTCGAGATGGGCGTAACCGTAGGTCACCGTTGAGCGGAAGCGATCGCTCCAACGGTGTGTTAGGCCAGCCATCACACTCCAGTAGGCTAGCGCTTCGAGGTCACCGTCAGCGGTGAATCCAGCATCACTATTGAGGAAGCTGGTATCATTGCCCATGCCGCCAATGCCTTCACCATAGACGCCGAGGAACTGCAAGGAGTCGCACTCTGTGAGGTTGATGTTAGTACCGAGGTTAATGCCCCAGCCGAGCTCGTGGAAGTCGTCTCCGTTGACGTCACGCGCACCGATATCGCGGATGATGCCGCTGAGCTGGACGTGGCCAAAGTTCTCATTTTCCCAGCGGGTATTGACGGCGAAGTCGGGCATGCGCGCTAACTTCTTAGGCGCATCGACGTAAAAGTCTGGCTGCTCCATGCCAATGGTGGAGTTCCAACATTCGTTGAATGCGTGGGTATATTGCACTAGTGGTCGGCGGGCAAAAATCACCGAGTTAGGGCCTTCGTAGTCGACCGTATCTGGCCAGACGTCCGGGTTTTCCCAAGCACTGTAGGTGAAGCCAACTTTCAGCCCGTAATACTGGCCGTAAAGGTGCTGCAGACGGTAGCGCATGTTAGCATTCTCATCGCCAAAGAAGTCGTTCTGGTAGTAAAAGCGAACATTGCCGGGGCGCTCAGGAGCTCGCACGTCGACACTCAGCTGGGTGCCGTTAGCATTGAGGTTTGCTTGTCCATTACCACCGTAATCAGCACTTCCTTCTAGCGGAAATTTAGAAGGAACAAAACGTGTATTGCTGCCAGCTAGATTGTTATCGTAGGTAAAGTCTAACCTTGGCTTGGCATTAAACTTGATCAGAACTGGTGTGTTAGGCACGGGGATGAATCCACGGTACTTGGGATCAAGAGTATAGTCTTCTGGTCGAGATGCGGCTATTTGCCTATCGTTCATGGTATGACGATAGCGCACGGGACTTTTGTGCCCTAGCTCACCACCATCGGCTATCGTCTCTAAGCTGAGGTACGATGGTGACCGTTGATAGAGGTCGAGATCCTCTGTTTTGTTAGCTAGCTGTGGAGTGCTTTGTTTAGGCGCCGCTGGCTGGCTCGCTCTAGCTGGTGCTGGTGCTGGCTTGCTACTTGCCATCGCTGCATTTTTTTTCTCTAGATCCTGGATGCGAGCATTCATCAGCTGGATAGTTTTTTGCATCTCAGCCGCGGTGGCTTTCAGCTCAGCAAGCTCTTCCTCAGTGGTTGCCGCTGCAGCCAGCTGAGGGTAGGCGAGTAATCCTATCGTTAGCAGGCATAGGCCTTTTCTAAGTTGCGGTATCGTATTCATAATTTCAGCTGCTTAATGTTAGTCTTCGTCAAAGATGTTATACTCAAACTTATCGGCAATGTACTGGATGGCTTTTTGCGCGCGCACGCTATTGCCGTATTGGTCGACTGGTGGTGAGAAGGCGACGATAACCATTTTGCCTGGCACGATGGCAAAGATACCTCCGCCCACACCCGTCTTAGCAGGTAAGCCAGTCTTCCATGCCCATTGTCCTGCGCCGTCGTAGAAGCCTGCCATGGTCATGATAGAGAGCACTTTTGGCACCTCGTCTTCTTTGAGAAATGTTTTTTTGCTAACTGGATGGACACCATCGTTAGCCAGTGGGCTCGCCATCATCGCCAGCTGCGCGGTAGTCACTCCGACAGAGCACTGGCGGGTGTAAACGTCAGTGGCTTCTAGCGGGTCGCAGAATAAGTTGCCGGAATTAAATAGAACGTTGGCGATGCCACGGTTGCGGAAGTTTGTCTCAGCTTCAGAGACGTAGACGTCCTCTAGCACCTTGAGTTCCTCGCCCGCTAGCAGGTTATAATAATCGCTGATTTTTTTCCATCGCTGCTCGGGTGAGTCGGCTTTAATCATGCTCACCGTGGCAATGGCGCCCGCATTAACCAGTGGGTTGTCAGCTCGCCCGTCGCCATGTTCTATCGCTTTGATAGAGTTAAATGGCATGCCTGTGGGCTCGACGTTGATTTTTTCAAAAATAGCCTCAGCTCCAGATTCTTCCATCACCATGCACATCGTGAAAACCTTAGAACAGGACTGCATTGAGAAGCTGTAGTCGACGTCGCCAACTTCTATGACCTCGCCGTCAGCGGTGACGATGGCGATACCAAAAAGTTCGCTAGGGACTTTTGCTAGAGCGGGAATGTAGTCGGCATTTTTGCCTTCTTTCTCGTCTTTGAATTTCGCGTGCGCTTCTTCAGCAGCTTTTTTTAACGCTTCCTTAGTTGGCAGTTCGTCGGCTGCTAGGCTTATTGATAGGCCAATGCCTATTCCTATGGTGGTGATTAGACTTTTCATTGTTAGTTAGCATTTCTGAGCAATATGCATCTGCTAAACTAATCGTTATGAATGATTTAAGTCCAGATTAAAATGGTTGTTTGTAAATGTGCTGGCTATCCAAGCCATTTGAAAAGTGCAGAAATGAGCACGGCATTGGCTGTGTCACAGAATAATGAAGCTGCTAGAGTTAGGGATAGGATGGCTCGAGGGCAGTCGCCAAAAGTATCAGTTAGTCGACGAATCACGGCTAAGCCAACAGGCATGGCTCCTAAGCCAAAACCAATGAACCCACCAGCTGCGCTGGATCCTTCATTACCTTTTCCGAATGATAGATAGACGAGGAAATAGGTGATAATGAGTATGCCAACAACCTGCAAGATAGACGCCGTGATCAACAGCGGTAGGTATTCTGCCAGCTCGCCCCAATCTAATGAGAGCATCGCCATTGCTAGAAAGATGCGTAGTGATACTGTACCAACCAGATCTGAGACTTCCTTGTCCATTGGTTTGTTAACCAGGTCAGCAATGTTAGTGAGAGCCACTGCGACTAACATTACGGCCAGAAATGGCGGGATAGATTTGCCTTGGCTTACCAGCCACTCACGCATGGGGATACCGATGGCGACACAGGCTAAGATAAATAACAGAGAGATGATCCAGCGATCTGATGAGAATACGTGATCGCGTTCAACTTCGACAACAACGTCTTTCTCAAACAAGGTAGAGTGTTTGATTTCCTCAGTATTTCGCCGCGATAAAAACATGGCTACGGGGCCGGCAACTAAGCCACCCAAAACTAAGCCCAAAGTGGCACTGCCTACGCCTAACTCGAATGCGCCGTTGATAGAGTGCGCCATCTCTGTATTTGACCAAGCTACTGCGGTTCCGTGGCCACCGAGAAAGGCGATACTACCACAAAAGAGCCCCAGTTCAGCCGGCTGGCCAAAAGCTTTTGCCACGCCCATGCCGATGATGTTCTGGGTGAAGATGAGAACAACGATGGCGATGCAAACCATCAGCGTGCCTTTGCCTGCTGATGCGAGTTTGCCAAGATGGGCGCCAAAACCTAATGAGGCGAAAAAGACTAACAAGAGAGAGTCTCGCGGTACTGGATCTAGGCTAACATCCAGCCAGCCAAATTCACGTACCAGCGCGAGCAAAAGGGAGACGACGAGGCCAGCTGAGACAGATGGCGGGATGTTGCCTTTTTCTAGCCAGCTGAACTTTCTGTTAAGTCGCTTGCCCAGCTCGATACAAGCGAGGGCAACGACGATCGTCCAAATGCGGTTGAGTTCTAATTCCATGATAATGTGAACCTTGCAGGCTAATTATAAAGTTAGCACTGGTTTGATTATCGACAAGAATAGAACGTATGAATCTACTTTTTGCGTGATCTTTTTGCTGCAGCTTGCACGAATTTGAAGTCGATCATCTTGGCTTCAATATCCACTCTAGCGACGTGAGCGTCGATTTTTTGGCCAACTTTGATTTCTTTCAAGCTGCCCTTCATGCCGTCGTGGTTAGTGTATTTTTGTAGCTCGGAATCAAACAACCAATCACCAGCGGGGAAGTGGTCGACGCGGATGAGTCCTTTAGTCATGATGTCGATAGCTTCAACAAAGATGCCCATGCGGCGTGCTTCTATCACCACGCATTTGAAGATCGGAGGCTCTTCTTTTTGTGTGCAGAGATAGAGGTATTCCATCATCTTGAGCTTCTGACTTTCGTTTTCAGCTGCCGCACTAGTACGCTCGGTGTTAGAAATGTGCTCGCCTATCTTGTCGAGCTCAGCTGACTTTAGAATTGGATCTATCTGAGCAGGTGGGTTGCTCAGATGGCGTTCTAATGATCGATGCACAATGAGGTCAGCGTAGCGTCTGATAGGGCTGGTAAAATGACAGTAATCGCCTTTATTGAGTCCGTAGTGGCCCAGTGGTTCTTTGCCGTAGGCAGCGCGTTTGAGGCTTTTCAGCAGGCCGAGTTTGATGGCGTGCTCTTCCATAGTTCCTTTAGCTTGCTTGAGCAGGCTTTGGATGTGCTTGCGGTTAGTGAGGTCTCCAGACCTAAACCCGAGTGTTGCTGCCGTTTGGCTAAACTCCATCAGTTTGTCGGCATCTGGATCTTCGTGAATGCGGTAAATGGTTCCTGTGGCTCTACCTTTAAGAAGTCTAGCGGTCGCCTCATTAGCTAGCAGCATGAACTCCTCAATCAGCTTGTGGCTTTCATTGTGCTCACTTTTGATGATGTCGACGGGGACACCTTTTTCGTCTAACTTCACCCTAACTTCCGGGAAGTCTAAGTCCAGAGCACCTTTGACGAATCGATTTTTACGCAGCATGGAAGCTAACTGCCAGGCATCGCGAACCATGTCGCCAATTTCTTCGCCAGTATCGCCCTCTAGCATCACCTGAGCTTCTTCGTAGCTCATGCGTGCTTTGCTGTGAATAATGGCATCGCTGAAGGTTGATTTCAGTAAGTCTCCAGTTGGTGAGATTTCCATCACGCAGCACTTGGTTAGGCGGTCAACACCACCGCGCAGGCTGCACATGTTATCTGATAGTACTGGAGGCAGCATAGGGATAACTCTGTCAGCTAGATAAGTGCTGTTGCCGCGGTATCTAGCTTCTTCGTCTAGCGGGCTGCCAGGCTTTACATAGTGAGAAACATCAGCAATGTGAACGGCTAATAGCCAGTTGCCGTTGTCAGCCTTTTCTACCGCAATAGCATCGTCGTAGTCTTTGGCGTCAGCAGGGTCGATGGTGATGATCAGGCGCTCGCGCCAATCGTCGCGCCGCGCCACTTCGTCCTCATCGATGGTATGAGGCACCGCATCCGCATCTGCGCTTACCTGCGGTGGAAAGTCGGTTTTGATGCCATTTTTGAAAACGATGCTGAGCATGTCGATGCCAACATCTCCTGGCCAGCCGAGGATTTCGTTGACGCGTGCTTGTGGAATCTCAAACGGACTTGTCCATTTTACAATTTCCACCGCTACCATCTGACCGGATTTGGCTTTGCTAGGCTCGATGATGTCGAAGCTTTCGGGCAAGGTATGATCTTCTGGCTGAAAATAGCTGAATTTACCGCGCTGGAAATAGGTGCCAACAACATACTTGTTACGTCTTTTGATAATGTCGACGACACGACCAACAGGATCGTTGTTGGAAAGTTCTACTGGCTTTGGCTGGCGTTTATCACCACGCCGGCGTCCTTTTTCAGCGCCTCGTCGTTGTTTGCCTCCACGGGCTTTGCGTTCTTCTCCCCAGCGGTCTATCTGTACGGTGACAATGTCTCCATCTAGAGCCACACCTCCCTTGGTATGGGGGATGTGAATGCGGCGGCATTTTTCCAGTTCGATATCTAATGAAAGATTCTGTTTGTCGTTGAGGTCGGGGAAAAAGGTACCGTGACCTTTCTGTGAAAAGCGAATTTGGCCGATGAGTATTGGTTTGTCGTCGCCACCACGCAGGTAGTATTTGCCTTTGCTCGCGCGGATGATGATGCCTGCTCGCTCGAGCTTGGCGAGTTGGGTACGAAAGTTAGATCGATCGCGCGGTCCGAGTTCGAGTTTTTTCGATAGGTCGATTTTATTCAGCCCACGATAATTAGGCTCTTTAAGAATCTCAATGATGCTCGCGCGGATGTTATCCATAAGTTAAGCATGCGCTTTCTGAGTGCTAGCTGCAACTTCTATTTTGTGGCGTATCTTTTCCTATATAACAAAACAGGCCGAAGCGTTAGCTTCGGCCTGAGAATAGAATTCTTAATTAGATTTGTTATGGACGAGTTGGCGCAGTGCGCTTTCCGTCGATGTATTCGTTGAGCTCTTTGTCCATTCTTTCAACGCGCTCAGGCTCGCTATCGAACAGGTTGTTTTGCTGACCGAGGTCGTCTTTAAGGTTAAATAACAGCCCTTTGGTTTTGTAGTCTTCACCGTTTTTTGTCGCATCGGGACGACGTGTGAAACCTGAATTGGTATTCATATAAAGCCAGTCACCTGATCGTAGAGCAAATGCTTTAGGTTTGGTATTTTGTACTGTAGACTTGCGAATTGGTTTGTCTTCACCAGCAAGCAGTGGAGTCAGATCGTGTGAGTCGATTGCTTTATCGTTAGGTATCGTGGTGCCAGCGGCGGCTGCAAATGTTGCTGCGAGGTCAACCTGACTGATTGTTTGGTTGCTCACACTACCAGCTTTCGTTTTTCCTGGCCAACTGATGATGAATGGCACGCGGTGGCCACCTTCATAGAGATCACGTTTGAGGCCACGCAGTTCACCTGAACTATTGTGGTTAGTCTTTTTAAGGCGGTCGTATGCGTAACCTTCGGGGCCATTGTCGGCAGAGAAGATAACGATGGTATTATCAGCAAAGCCTTTGTCTTCGATGGCTTTGATGATACGTCCAGCCATGGCGTCAGATTCATAAACAAAATCACCGTAAGGGCCAGCCTGTGACTTGCCGACGTATTCATCGTTAGGGATGATTGGCGCGTGTGGTGACGGTAGTGCAAAGTAGAGGAAGAATGGTTTTTCGGCAGTTTGTTTGCCGATCCACTCGACTGCTTTATCAGTTAGTGTTGGAAGGACTTTATATGGATCCCAACCGTCGAGCATTGGTCCTGGGCGGAATTCCCAACGACCTTCAGGGATTGGTTTGAAGGTATCTGTGTCCATCATCACTGTTGGAGGCTCAACCACTTTATCGTTTTCGATCCAACAATACGGTGGGAAGTTGATAGTGCCGTCACCAAAGTAATAGTCGAAGCCTTGGTCTAGCGGACCCATTGGGATAGGTTTGCTCCAGTCGTAAGCTGCTGGTCCTTGGGCATTCTTGGCTCCTTCAGGGGCATCATTTTTGCCAGTCTCTAGGCTCTTCCAGTTCCAGCCGAGGTGCCACTTACCAATGGCGGCGGTATTATAGCCGCTCTCACTGAGCATTTTAGCGATGGTGAAATCATCGGGTTCAAAAACAGATTCGCCAAATGATCCAACGATACCGTGGAATTTACGCCAATGGTGCTGGCCAGTTAGAAGAGCGAAGCGGCTAGGAGTACAGATACCTGATGAACTGTGGCCATCGGTGAAGCGCATGCCTTGGCTCGCTAGTTTGTCGAGGTTAGGTGTTGGAATTTTGCCGTTTGGGTTTTGGCAACTGATATCACCGTGCCCCATGTCATCAGCGAAGATGAGCACAATATTAGGTCTTTGGGCAAGTGCCGCTGAGCTGATGGCTGTGATAGCCAGTGGTAAAATGATCTTTGGACTGAAAAGCTTCATACGCAATAGACAACGTACAGATTGCTCAGTGTGTTTCAATCTAGCAGTATTTTAATTGTTTAAATTGGTCTATTTACCGATTTGCCGGCGTATAATGTCCTTTGGACGATTGCTGATAGGATCTTAGGTGTTACCTATCAGTCTTTTGCTTTCGGTTTGTGTGATCTGTTTTTCAGGCTGTAATTAGTTTCAAGTGGTTTAATATCAGTTAGCTAGCTTGTGGTTTTTGATATGGAAATGCTTCTAATCAATTATCTAGTTAGTTTGACAGACACCGCCTTGACATACGTTAGTTTTGCAAATATTGCGCACTTCTCGCAGGTGTTAGTTATTTTCGGCCAGCATTTGCCAAAACTAACAAATATATTTATGGAAGAGCTAAAACAATACAAATGGTTACTCATTGTCTTTCTGTTATTCGTCGTGTCGGCCTTTAGTTCATGTAAGGAGCTGAAGTATAAAACCAGTGGCGAGACTGTGGATGCGCGGATCAGTGATATTTACAAGACCACGTCTTCAAGGCGCAGGTTTATGAAAAGCACGAAGTTGAAAGTGAACTATGTCTTTTACGATGAGGAAGGATATCCCCACAGTGAGAGCGATACGGTAGCTACCGACTGGCCATTCAAAGGTAAAAACGTTAAGGTTGAATACTTAGTCGGAGAAAAAGGATCTTCGCGTTTGGTTGGTAATTCTGAGACTATGATGGTGTGGATATTTTTCGCCACGTTTGGTATCTTGGCATTCACTGGTTTCCGGTTCTATCGCCAGCTCGTTTAGTTTGTTTATTTTGACTGTCCTCTAGTATGAGCGGGGCAGCTATATCAAATTAACAAAAAAATCCGCCACGTAGGAGTGCTACGTGGCGGATGGAATATAGAGTTTGATCTATCGGCGTCTACGAGTGATGCCTAGACCCATAGCTAGAGCTAGCAATGTGGTTGAGCTAGGCTCAGGTACGATGGCAAATTGAAATTCTGGCAAACGCATGTCGAAGGAACTGCTACTACTATCAACGGTCCTGTTACCACTCATGACAACACCTACAAATCCAATGTTGGCAAAATCAGGATCCGCCACAGGATCTCCAGCAAAAGCGATTCCAGCAGCCGAAGACTCAGGGTCGTAGTTATTCCAACTGAGATCACCCAAGGTGTAATTAAAAGTTCCACCCTCGTTGTTACTGTTTACCGCATCACTGATGTAGAAGTTGCCATCGTTTTCGATGAAGTAATGGAAGTTAAATAAGCCAGGGGTACTGAGGCTAGCAGTGGAAGATAGGGAGGCATTAGCTCCAGCATCGACTCCGCCAGTGCTAAACCCGATGATGCCAGTGACAGTTTCACCAACAACCTTATTTCTAACAGTCCAGCCGTTGGCATTGTGGTCAGCTACCTTAACTTGGCTATCTGCATTGGTGTATCCATGCAGATAGAAGCCACCGTAAGTATTAGGACCGCTATATCCTGAATCACCATTGTTTATAATAGCAGTGGATGAGTTGAACGCTTTATCAGCAGTGATGATTTCGTTTACGTTAGATCCAGCGCCTGTTGTATAGCTAACAATTACTGTAGATGCCTGGGAGGCTGTAGTCACAGCTAGTATGGCTGCAGCCATTAGAGAGATTTTTTGTAGATTCATCATTGGAATTATTGTTTGCCTGTGTAATCTAACTGATGATTCAGGTGGTCGCCACGTTAAACTAATCCATTGATTTAATCGAGCGTTTCATGCCTTTAAAAGGTTTAATCTAAGTTGCTCATCATGAATAAGTTGTTGGGTTGTCTTTAAGTGTTAATCATTTTCAGCTAGTTGATCTAGATATCATTTGTCTCATCTAATGTATCAAAAATCACTAATTCTGCTGATTAGAGTGATAGCTCGTTTTGAGCATCTTGCTGCATCGGCAGCTGCGGGAAATAGCTGGAATCAAATCGATTAGCAATCAATGCGCTCCAAGTAAATGAACTCAATTAGCGCTATTAGGTTTTGATTGAACTATATGTCCGACTAATTATTGATGCCGGTTAAGAAAGCATAGAAAGCTAGTCTAAATTGCATAACAAGTCAGAGGCTATCCCGTGAGTGACGGGATAAATAGCTAGAGCAAGGAATGATCTAGCTGATAGGGCAGCGGCGCTACTTCTTAGTTTTCACTGGGGCTTCGATGATGCCTTCAGCAGTTTCTTGTTTGAGGCGCAACTGACCACATGCGGCGGCGATGTCGTGGCCTTTTTCGTTACGTAGCGTGGTGGTTACTCCCGCTTTATGAACGATGGCGGCGAAGTCTTTGCAGTGCTGCAGAGCTGGTCGCTCCCACTCTAAACCTTCAACCGTGTTGTATGGGATTAGGTTGACTTTGGCGTGTAGCGATTTGGCTAGTTTTGCCAGCTGGCGCGCTTGGTCGAAGGAATCATTGACTCCTTTGATGAGAATGAACTCAAAAGTAAATTTCTGTTTGCTGTGGGTTTTCCAGTAACGCAGTGCGTCGATGAGTTCTTTGAGCGGGTACTTTTTGTTCACCGGCATGATGCGCTCACGCACTTCATCAGTAGCTCCGTGAAGCGAAATGGCTAGACGGATTTGTTGACCTCTATCAGCTAGAAGTTTGATTTGCGGCGCGAGGCCAGAAGTGGAGACATTGATACGGCGAGCACCGATGTTCACGCCCCATTGGCCGGTGATGATATCGAGTGCTTTATCGAGATTCTTGTAATTGGCCATTGGCTCACCCATGCCCATAAAGACGATGTTGTTGATCTTTTCGCCGGAAATTTTTTCCACCGTTAGGATTTGGCCAATGATTTCTTCGGGGCGTAGGTTGCGGGTGAATCCAGCGAGTCCAGAGGCACAGAATTTACAGCCGTAGGCGCAGCCAACTTGTGAGGATACACAAAGTGTGCGGCGTTCAGCCTGAATGCCGCCGTCGCCAATGTTAGCTGGAATGAGCACCGTTTCCACGTAGCGTCCGTCGTCTAACTTAAGAAGGAATTTCTGAGTGGTGTCTTTGGCGCCGTTGACACTGATGTGTTCCAGTGTGTGCAGAGTATATTCTTCAGCGAGCTTTTCACGGAGCTTTGCTGGCACGTCTGACATGTTTTCAATTTTGTCGACGCGTTTTGTGTAAATCCAGTCGAGGATTTGTTTGACGCGATACGGGCGTTCGCCGAGCTCATCGATGATAGTCTCGAGATCTTGCTTAGTTTGGGCCAGAAGTGATGGTTTGACGGTGCTGCTCACGCGGATCTGGTAGCACGTTTTGATGAAATTACCAGCGATATTCGTGTAGGCTATAGGGGGCCTAGGATGAAAAACATAGCATTGACTTATAGTATGGATATCTAAGCATTTTCTTTTATGCGTTGCATCGGCTGGCTGAGCTGCTTATGAAATAGGTAAAGATGAGTGATTCTGAGCGCGACATTGATAACTGTATTGGCTGTGGAGCAGAAATGGATGTCACCGAAATGGTGCCATTTACCAATGTAATTTGTCCGCATTGCTCGGAGCATACACGGGTGAAATGCCAGCTGGGCCACTACGAGCTGACCAAGCGCTCGGGCATTGGCGGGATGAGCGAGGTGTTTTCTGCCTGGGATACCAAGCTGGAGCGTGAGGTGGCGATTAAGTTGCTCAATCTAGAGCTCTCTAAAGACGAGAAGCGCATGGAGGAGTTTGAGCGCGAGGCTTTGATTACGGCTGCGATTAGCCATCCTAACGTGGTTCGTGTTTACACCGTGGGCATGGCGTGGCGGCATTTTTACATCGCTATGGAGCTGGTGCCTAACGGTAGCTTAGAACAGCGCATGACTGCGCATGGCGCACTGCCTGAGCACGAGGTGCTGCAGGTCGCTGGCGAGACCATTGCGGGTCTGCGAGCTGCACGTGAGTCGGGGTTGATTCACCGAGATATTAAGCCGGGTAATATACTCTTTGACGCTAACGATCAGGTCAAGATCGTGGATTTTGGTTTGGCATTGGTCACCCAAGGCGGCAAGGCAACTGCCGAGGAAATCTGGGCGACTCCATATTACGTGCCTCCAGAAGCGCTCGTCAAAGGCGAGGAAGATTTTCGTAGCGACATCTACGCGCTGGGAGCCAGCTTGTATCATGCGCTGACCGGTGATCCACCTATCAGCACAAACTCGCAATCGACAAGAGAAGTTTTAGAAGCAAAGAAAACGATCAAGCCAATTGCTGAAGTGGCACCTTGGCTCAGTGAACCATGCTGTGAGCTGATTGATACAGCTATGGAAATGGATCCTAATGATCGATTTGCTAGTTACGCAGAGATGGAGGAGTTGTTAGCTGAAGCCTTTGCTGACGACAGAGACGCTGCTAGTTCAAAGCCCAAACGCAAGCGCGGTCGCGGACGAAGACGGCAAGCGAATAGCTGGTGGAAGCAGCCAAAAATCCAGCTGGCTGGAGGAGCTTTGTTAGGTGCAGCGGCGCTTGTATTTGTCATTTCACAATTAGTCGATAGTGACGATGACGCAAGTGATGCTGAGGCAGTAGAAGAAGCCATTGACTTTGACGAGTTAGAAAACGCGCTGGAAGGCGAGGGGAATACTGAAGAGGAGGCGAAGAGAATTGTAGCAGCCTATCAGAAAGCCTATTCTAGCTTAAAAAACCGACATTTTGCTAATGCCGAGGCAGCTTTTAATCAGTTGCTTGCGGATGAGGCAGTGATGGAGCCGAGCCGCAGTTGGGCTGGAATTGGTGCCTGTCTATCGGCTTATTTAGATGGTCGATCAGCAGATGCCGAAGCAAGTGCATACAAGCTGCAGTCACTCTGGGAAATCGACGGTGGCGCTCATTCACCTGAGCTTGAGAATCTGGTCAAGGCCTTGACCGTTCTACCGCCGGTCAAGCTAGCTGATAGTTCTGATATGACCGTGCAGGTTCTATCAAATTTCACCTTGGGGCTGAAATACTGGGAGCAAGGTTTGCTAGATGAGTCTGCTAAGTTGATGCGGAAGGTAGTTCAGTCTGATTTAAGTGATAGCCGCCAGTTAGTCATCTATAAAGGGCTAGCTAGGAATTATCTAGCTGATTACAAAACGCTGCAAGCGACTCATTATAATGGTTCCTCCAAGACGCAGGAAGAGGCCAATAGACGGCGTAAAGAATTGATCGCCGCTCAAGAAGCCATTGTCACTAATGGACGGTCTAAATATGTGATTCAAAAGCGGCGGCTACGCAATGCTAGAGAATTGAGAGAGATGCGGAAGTCAGCAGCTCAGTAGAGATCCTTTGGTCTTTAGCATGGCACAAAAAATCCCAGCTGAATATTTCCAGCTGGGATAGGTGAATTCTTTCTCGCTGCTAGAATGCTCCAGTAATCAGCTGGATGTAGCGTGAGCCAGACGAGCTAACTGATGCAGATGAACCTGATCCGCTTAGGTATTTTTTGGTCTGGTATGAATGGTGAGTTTTGGATGGGCGCACATAGCTCACCACAGGGCCTCCGACTTTCTTGCTAGATGGCTCGACTGCTAGCGGGAATCCAGAGTCAGTAAATGAGATTTCCCATGAGGCTGAAGCGGAGCGATGATTTCCTCTAACTAACCACGGGTAGCGTTTGACGATATCTAGCTGACCTTTACGAGGGACGGTAATTTTATAGTAAATCGTCTCGCGGCTGACTAGATCTGGGATGCTTATCTGGCTGTGCTTACGCTGAAGTTTGTATAGCTCGGCAATGTCCATGCCAACTAAGTTGAGCCCGCTATAAATGCTGTGGTGGTTAGGGCTAGTGTAATGACGCCCGTACCATGTCTCAAAGCGAGGTGAACTCATGACACAAAGCTCGAGGTGCAGGTGAGCGCGAGTTTTGTTAATGCCCACGCCAGTGTAGCCCAATGTTCCTAAGGATGACTTGTGGTCTACTTTTTGGCCGACCTGACAGTCGATGCGATTAAGGTGGGCGTAGAGGCTGTAGTAGGTGCCAGACGGCCAGCGGTGTTCTACAACAATATATTTTCCGTAGTTGCTGCGGCTGGAAACGGCATTGACGTGCACGACTTTGCCGCTGTCTATTGGGTGGATAATATCTAGCGGAACGCCATTGCTATCTCGCTTGAGAGGTTTGATATCAATGCCTTCGTGAAAGCGTGTGCCGATCACACCTTCTGCGGTGCGGCGCATGTTTCTAACGAACCCATATTTGCCCGCTGTCCAGGGTTTTGACTGCACGCCCTCGAATGAGCGATCGCAGTACATGTAGAAGTCCTCAGGATTGCTGCTGAAGATGGCGTCGTTAGCTGTAGGGAGTTGCAGCTGAGATGGGCCAGCTTGGCTAGTTGGAGTTAGGGCGAGCAGTGCTGCTGCAGCCAATAGGGTGAGAGATTTCATGAGCCTTAATGGTTAGTCTTTTTCAAGCCTTTTGCGTTGTTTTTCGGCTTCCTTGAGTTCTTTTTTGAGCTTTTTGACGTTCTTTTCCCATTCTTCTTTGGACTGGCCAATGCGAGGGAAATGGAAGTCGTAGGCTTTGATTTCCCGCTCAGTCACCCCGCTCCAGACGACGAGTTGACCGTCCTTGATGCTTTCATCAATACGGAAAACGTGAGTTGGCTGACCGTTGACAACAGGCATGACCAACTTGTTGATATTGGTGCCGGTAAGCGCTTCTAATCGTTTGGCAGTGAGGCCATCCACCTGAAAGACAACACCAAAGCTGGTACCATCTTTGGCTGGAAATGGGGCAAACGAAGCGACGTTACCATTGCTGACAAATGGTGAGTTGCTGAACCACTTTTTGCCGACAACGGTCTCAACCTCGCGCACCATCTTAGCTCCGGCACCTTCGCCGGATTCGAGGTGGAAGGAAATCGACGCCGGTGGCGCCTTCTGACCACTAGAAAATGCTAGTGATGGAATGAGTGAAAAAATAAGCAAGGCTTTGCGCATGAGGCAAAGATGCGATTAATGGCCCTCGCTTTCAAGTTCTAATGCAGCGGATCCATGCATGCGTTAATTTTCCGTAGCCTTTCTGAATTATCGATTTGGCGAATCACACGAGCTGGATTACCAACGGCAAGTGAGTCGTCTGGAATGTCTTTGGTAACCACGCTGCCAGCTCCAATGACGCAGCGTTTGCCGATATTGACGCCTGGACAAACAACGGAGTTGCCGCCAATCCATGTATCATCACCAATGCTGATAGGGGTGCCAAATTCGAGCCCGCTGATACGAGTTTCTGCATCTAATGGATGGGCTGCAGTGTAAATCTGCACATTGGGGGCAAACATGACATTGTCGCCAATGGTAACTTTGCAGACGTCTAGAATGACGCAGTTGAAGTTCATGTAGACATTTTTTCCGAGCTCAATGTTATAGCCGTAATCACAACGGAACGGCGCTTCGACATGAGCATTGTTACTGCTAGCTAGCAGGTCGCTGAGAATTTCTTGTTTGCGAGTGGTGTCACCGTAGGGGCTGGTATTGTAGTCGTGCATCAGTTCGCGAGCACGTAGACGGTCAGCATTTAGCTCGTCTGTGAACCCATGATAGAGCTCACCTGCAATCATCTTCTCTTTCTCTGTAGGCATAAAAAAAACTGTGCTAGTTACTTATCAAAAGCATACTAGCACAGTGTGAATTAAGATCAAAATGCAGTTCTACAGAAAGGTGTTTTCGATAGATACGGCTGTTTATATTTTGCTAGATGTCCAGCTCAGTCCAGGCTGCGTTATTTTTTGAGCTAGCTACAGTGGCTTCGATAAATGCCATGCCGCGCACGCCGTCGGCGATGCTAGGGTAGTCTAGCACATGAGCGCTAGGCTGCGAGCCATCTAGCAGACAGCGGATGTGATCGGCAAAGTTACGATACACATTAGCAAATGCTTCGAGGTAGCCCTCTGGATGTGAGGATGGTGTGCGGCTGTTAAGTTGGGCGGCTTCGCCGAGATAAGCATTACCTGTGCGGTATACCTGCGTCGGCTGATCGAGCCATTTGACGAGCAATGTATTGGGCTCGTATTGGTGCCATTCGAGCCCGCCTTTTTCACCGTAAACTCTGATGTTGAGGTTGTTTTCCTCGCCTACTGAGATCTGTGAAGCATGCAGTACTCCCTTGGCTCCATTGTCAAAACGAAGCAAAATATTGCCGTCGTCATCAAGTAAGCGGCCGTCAACAAATGAGCTTAGGTCAGCTGCTAGTTCGGAGATTTTCAGTCCTGAGATGTATTCTGCTAGGTTCTCGGCATGAGTGCCAATGTCTCCAATACAGCCAGCTGCACCTGAGCGTTTCGGGTCGGTTCGCCAGGCGGCTTGTTTTTGTCCGCTGTCTTCTAACTTAGTCGCTAACCACCCCTGTGGGTATTCAACAACGATCTTGCGGATTTTGCCTAACTCACCAGCCGCGACCATTTCTTTGGCCTGTTTGACCATCGGGTAGCCGGTGTAATTATGTGTTAGCCCGTAGAGTAGACCGGTTTTTTCTACTATCTTACTGAGCTCTTTTGCTTCCGCTAGATCGAGGGTTGCAGGCTTGTCTGATAGCACATGAAAACCAGCTTCGAGGGCGGATTTGGCAGCTGGAAAATGAACGTGGTTAGGTGTGACGATAGCTACAAAGTCCATGCGCTGGTCAGCTGGTAGCGCGGCTTCTTTTTCCATCATTTCCTGGTAGCTGGCGTAGCAACGTTCAGCTGGCAGGAAGAACTCAAGGCCTGAAGCTAGCGAGCGCTCAGCGTCTGAGCTGAAAGCACCGCAGACAAGTTCAATCTGTTGGTCGATGGCTGCAGCGATTCGGTGGACGGCACCGATGAATGCACCTTGGCCACCGCCAACCATGCCCATGCGAATTTTTCTATTTGAGCTCATGTTATTATTGATTGTCGTTGTCAAAGGCTGCGTCGAAGCTGGCGTCAGTATTGCGCGGAAAGTCTAACTTTCTGACGAATGCAGCACTCTCGGTAGCGCCGTGTACACGGTCCATGCGTGCGTCTTCCCATTCGACTGATAGAGGGCCTTCGTAGCCGACGTCATTGAGGGCGACGATGATTTCTTCAAAGTTGACGTCACCACGTCCAACTGAGCGGAAATCCCAGAAACGGCGGCTATCAGCAAAGTCGGTATGTCCACCAAAGACACCAACGGTGCCGTCTCCGTGGCCCCACCACGCATCTTTCATGTGAGCGTGATAGAGTCGATCTGAGAATTGGTGGATGAACTTCACGTAGTCGACGCCTTGGTAGCCGAGGTGGCTCGGGTCGTAGTTGAAGCCGAAGCGTTTGTGGAAGTTAACAGCTTCTAACGATCGTTGAGCTGAAGCGATGTCGAAAGCGATTTCTGTTGGGTGAACTTCTAAGGCAAAGTTGACATCCAGTTCTTCGAAAACATCGAGGATAGGCAGGAAGCGGGCGGCAAAATCATCAAATCCCTTTTGCAAAAATTCCTGGCTGGTAGGTGGGAACGCGTAGAGAGCGTGCCAGATAGATGAACCAGTGAAACCATTGACAACCGCTGGCGGGCGACCTCCTTTTGGGGTGAACGGGGCGGCATCAAAAAACTTTCTAGCAGCTCTGGCGGTATCTTTAATTTCTTCGGCGGCGCGCTGGCGAACACCTTCAGGCTCACCATCACCCCATACGTGGTCAGGCAAAATTGCTTGATGCCTTTCGTCAATGAGGTCGCACACGGCTTGGCCAACGAGGTGTGCTGAGATGGCAAAACAATCGAGGCCATTTTGCTCGATGAGTTGCCAGAGATTACTGCAGTAGTCGTCTTCTGTAAGTGCGCGTTGGACATCGAAGTGGTCGCCCCAACAGGCGAGTTCGACACCGTCGTAACCCATTTCTTTAATTTTTGGGAGCAGCTCAGCAATTGGCAGGTCTGCCCATTGCCCAGTGAATAGTGTTAGTTTTCTTGCCATGAGTTAGTCTTGTTTGATGTTGTTGATTAGGGATTGGTAGAGTTGTTTTGATTTTAGCTGTGACTCAGGTGAAATTGTTTGCGGTGAGCGTTCGCTGCCAGCTGAGGATTTACAGAAATCACTTTCTAATGATTGGATAGAAATCCCACAGGCGTGAGCTGCTCTGAGGCTAGCTCCCAGCGCGGCTGAGTTATTTACCTGTAGTCGGCTGGATTGGATTTGGAAGATGTCCGCTACAGTTTGGGCGATGCCGTCGTTTTGTGCGGCGCCACCTGTAAGATAGATTTCATCCGGATCAATACCGAGCCAAGCTGCTCGATATTTCATATTTATGAACTGGCCGTCGAGCAGGAAGCGTATTTTTTCTAACTTACTTAGTTTTTCCTCATCCACATTGCCGTAACATTGAGTGTGTGGAGCGCGTGTTAGCGGGGTGATTTCCTCCATGAAAAATGGCGCAGAGAATCCATCTGGGCCCATGCGTTCAGCTTTTCCTGCGGCTGCAAAATCTTCCCAGCTGGCGGCGAGTAGCTCTTTGAGCGCCTCTCTAGCAAGTGATCCATTGCGGAAGCAGATCAGGCTCATGTAGCCACCGAGCGGGTTACCAAATACGTGACCATAGCCATCTGGATCGGTGACTGGCTCGGGCATAGCTGCGAATAGGGTATCGCTAGTGCCTAGCGAGATGACCATTTTTCCAGCACCAGCCGCGCCCATGCCGACGAGGCTGCTAGGGTTATCGCCAGTCCATAAGATACTTTTGCATTCCGCCTTGAAACCATACTTTTCAACAAAGTACGGGGCGATGTTGCCAGCCACTGTAGCTGACGGTGCTAGTGATGGCAGCTTCTCTGCTAGCTCGGGAGCACAGGCGCTAACAACTTTGTCATCCCAGCTGAGTGATTGCAGGTTCATCAGGTTCATTCCTGCGCCGTCGCCGTGGTCAATGGCAACTGATTTTCCGCTAATCACGGAAGCTAGGAATGAACTACAAAGGTGCACGGTGTTGGTATTTTGCCAGCCAGCGGGGTCGAGCTTGGCAAAGCGGCGAATCTGAGCCGCTGAAAATCGCTCGATCATGATAGAGCCGGTGCGTTTGCACACTTCTTGTTGGCTACCGATAGCGTCGGCCATCTCGGCGCACTCTTTGGCGGTCGAGTTGTCCATCCAGATAGGGGATGTTTGGCGGGAGAAGCAGTCGTCCAGTTGGCTGGATAGGTTTTGTGAGCTATCTAGCTGGCTGATTGTTTGGTGGAATTTTTCAGCGAGATAGACGGTTGCGTGTTGTTGGCCTGAGCCACTAACGGCATCGATGGTGCTGACATCAATGCCTGAGGATTGGAGTTTAGCCATGAGCATGTCGAGGGCATCTAACCACATGCGTGGGTCGGCGTGGATCTCGCCATCTTTGCCGCCGGGGATGAAACCAGCTGGGGATTTGTATTTTGCTAGATCGCGGCCAAATGACACGCTGTGATCAGCTATAATAGTTCCCTTTGAGGTGTCGATGATGAGAGCTGATAGGCTCTGAGTGGAGGCGTCTAATCCTAGTGTGATCATGGCTGATGGTATTGTTATTAAATTTACAAAAAAGCCTACCCATCCAGCTGGATAAGTAGGCTTGGTAATGGTCTAAAATTAGACGATGTAATCGTTGAGCAAGTTTTCTAGCATCTCTTGGCGACCGCTGTTAAGAATTGGCGCATCAATGCCGAGCGCGTAGTCATTGAGTTTTTCCAAGTCGACTTTGCCAGATTCGATATCTGAACCAATACCCTGATCGAAGCTGCTGTAGCGGGATGAAACAAATTCATCCATGCGGCCGTCTGCGATGATCGCGTGGGAAATCTTGAGTGCGCGAGCGAAGGCGTCCATGCCGCCGACGTGGGCGTGGAATAGGTCATCTGGTTGGTGTGATTCACGACGACGCTTGGCATCGAAGTTCAGTCCGCCAGTGGTGAATCCGCCCATTTTCAGCAGGCGAAGCATGACTTGAGTACAACCGTAGATGTTAGTCGGGAATTGGTCGGTGTCCCAGCCGAGGAGTTCGTCACCGCGGTTAGCGTCGATAGATCCTAGCGCGTTAGAATTGATCGCAACTTCCATTTCGTGCTCCATCGTATGGCCAGCCAGTGTTGCGTGGTTGGTTTCTAGGTTGAGCTTAAAGTGGTCTAGCAGCTTGTATTCACGCAGGAAGTTGAGGCAAGCTGCGGCATCTGAGTCGTACTGGTGAGTAGACGGTTCACGTGGTTTTGGTTCGATGTAGAATTGTCCAGTGAAGCCGATTTTTTTAGCATGATCCACGGCGAGGTGAAGCATGGCAGCGAGGTGGTCGAGTTCGCGCTTCATATCGGTATTGATCAGGCTGCCGTAGCCTTCGCGGCCCCCCCAGAATGTGTATCCTTCACCACCGAGTTTGTGAGTGGCTTCCAGCGCGTGTTTGATCATGCTTGCGCTGTAGGCAAAAACATCAGCGTTAGGTGAAGTAGCTGCGCCCTGTGCGTAACGTGGATGGCTGAATAGGCAGGCTGTGCCCCAGAGGAGTTTTTTACCTGTCTGATTTTGATATTTGGCGAGCTCGTCGGTGATGCAGGCTAGGTTATCGTGAGTTTCCTGCAGGGTGGCACCTTCAGGTGAGATGTCACGGTCGTGGAAACAGTAGTAGTCGATCTGGCATTTTTCGAGGAACTCAAAGAAAACGGGAATGCGATTGAGTGCATTTTTCAGAGATTCGCTTTTGTCATCCCATGGAGTGACTGAAGTGCCTGCGCCAAATGGATCTGATAGTTCGTTGCGCATCACGTGCCAGTATGCGGCGCCAAAGCGGAGGTGTTCACGCATGGTTTTTTCTCCAACAACTTCATCTGGATTGTAGTGACGAAATGCGAGTGGATTGCGAGTTTTTGGTCCTTCGTACTGGATTTTATTGATCGTTGGGAAATGGTTAGACATGAGTTTAAAGTTTAATAGTTGCGTCGGGGGTAGATGTATTGAGAATATATTAAATCTGTAAAAATACAATGATTGGAGTCATCATAGATTTGTCATTTTTCGTCATTTGAGAGAGTGAAAGTATTTGACCAGTATTAGGAATATGAATAGTTGTATAGACATGAAGAAATTCAATGGTGGTTTAACTGTCGATGAGTTTACGCAGAATATGAAGCCGGGTCAGGTTGCGTTGGAGCTACTGAATGAGATCCCAGATATAGGTTTTTGGATCAAAGACCGTGATGGACGATTTGTTTTTCTTAATCATGCCTATTATGAGGCATTCAGTCGTGGTGCGGAAATTGGCATGACTGACGAAGATATACATACCCCGGAATTGGCGAAGGTTTATCGCGCCGATGAAAAGAAAATTGTAGAAACTGGCGAGTCGATTCGGCATAAAATGGAGCTTGTGACCATGCGCACGGGAGCGATCGAATGGCGCAGTACGACCAAGATTCCCATCTATGATCGCGATGATAAGATTATGGGCACGGCGGGCATTTCTCGCAAGATTGACCAAGTGCATCCGCTGCCGTCAGATTACCGCGCGATTGGCCAGCTCGTGGAATACATTCACCAGAATGTGGGCGAGTCTCTATCCGTCTCTTCTCTAGCTGCACATAGCGGTATGTCTATCAGTACTCTAGAGCGGAGATTTCATAAGCACCTCGGCACGACGCCGAGAGGTTTTATCCAACAAGCTCGCATTGCTGCGGCCTGTGATTTATTGGCTAACAGTCAGCTGAATATTGGCGAAATTTCACTACAAACTGGCTTTCAGGAACATGCGAGCTTCACGCGTTCATTTGAACGAATCATGCACATGACTCCTTCTGTTTACAGAAGGTATTACAGGTCTTCTGATTAAACGCTTGTGTCTTACTTATTGTTTTCGGTTTAGTAACAGAAATGGACTAGTGTCATGATTTGCTAGGTCAGCGGGCATTTTTTTGAGATTTCGCATGGCCATGTGCGGATAAATGTTCTACCACGTTTTTTGTGGTAACTATGGATCCATTACAAAAATTTGCAGCTTTCCGTGAAAAGATGGAAAGTGCAGGCGTCAATGAGTCGGCCATTTTGGCTTTTCAGCATAATTATAAAAAGCTGCTTGAGGAGAGCTCTGGCCATCTAGCTGAGCGAGACATCGATCGAGCAGATGGTTTTGCTAATTTAGCTGATCTCGGTTTTACCTGCCAAGAATTCGACCAAGATCTGCTGTCCAAAACAGTAGTGATCAAACTCAACGGCGGGTTAGGAACCAGCATGGGATTGCAGAAAGCCAAAAGCTTGCTTCCGGTGAAGGACGAGCTGACGTTTTTGGATATCATTATCGAGCAGATTGAATATTTACGCGAGTCTACTGGCGCGCCGGTGAAGTTCTTGCTGATGAATAGCTTCAGCACTTCTGCGGATACACTTGAGCATTTGGATAGCTACATCGTTGATGGATTTGCCGAGACTGGCAAAGACATTGAGATGATGCAAAACTCATCACCTAAGGTAGATGCTAGTGATGAAGATGTGCTCGGCCCAGTGAGCTGGCCGGCAAATCCAGAGTTAGAATGGTGTCCTCCAGGACACGGTGATCTCTACCCAGCGCTGGTTGGCAGTGGTTGGTTGGATAAATTGTTAGCTGATGGTGTACGTTACGCCTTTGTTTCTAACTCGGACAACCTAGGTGCTGTGCTGGATCCATGTTTGCTCAAACATTTTGCAACTTCTGGCATGCCATTCATGATGGAGGCGACTCGCCGGACGGAAGCGGATAAAAAAGGTGGCCATCTGGCGCTGAGAAAATCTGACGGCCAGCTGCTTCTGCGCGAAGTAGCCCAGTGTCCGGATGAAGATCTTCACATGTTCCAGGACATCAACATTCACCGCTACTTTAATACCAATAACCTGTGGCTTGATCTGCAATCACTACGTGACGAACTGAAAGCGCAGAACGGAATTCTTCCGCTGCCAATGATTCAAAACCGCAAGACGGTAGACCCGCGCGATAAAGAATCAACTCCAGTGTATCAGCTGGAAACGGCAATGGGTGCGGCGATCGAATGCTTCAAAGGATCTGGTGCGGTTTGTGTGCCGCGCTCACGTTTTGCTCCGGTGAAATCCACTGCGGATTTATTTGCTCTGCGTTCAGATGCTTACGTGCGCTCAGTTGATGGTCGCATTGCTCTGGCTGCCGAACGCGATGGTAAGCCACCAGTGATCTCACTTTCTGATGAATATAAACTGGTAGACAGCCTGCAAGGGCTGGGCGTTCCGTCATTGGTGAAAGCCGATAAGCTGAGCATCGAAGGTCCAGTAAGATTCTGTGATGGTGTGGTGATTGAGGGAACCGTTAGTTTTGTCAACAAATCCACCGAACCACAATGGGTTGCCGCTGGCGCTTATTGCGATGAAGCGGTTGAATTAGGCTAATGAAATATTCATTTCAATCTGTCGATTTTGTTGAAAATGGCAGCTTGAATATGTCTTGGGATTGTTCATATCAGTGCGCGTATGTTTAAGGAAAACTTGTTCGACATTTCCTTGGCGGATTATGATGCCGTCATTTTCGATTTGGATGGAACTCTGGTAGATTCCATGCCAGCTCATTTTGAGGCATGGTGTGTCGCGCTGGATAGCTTTGGCGCGTACAACGTATTTGCTGAAGATGTCTTTTACGCGATGGGTGGACGCCCAACTCGCGATATCGTTAGAGATCTCAATGGTGAGTGTGATGTTCACCTAGACGCCGAAGCTGTGGGAGCCGCAAAACGCAAGGCATTCATGGGAAATTTGGACAGAATCAAGCCAATTACTGAGGTGATTGAGTTTGCCAAACACGTTCGCGGCAAGCTGCCAATGGCGGTAGCTACTGGTGGATCTCGTAATGTGGCTGAAAAAACACTCAAGCAAGTGAATATCAGCGATCTGTTTGATGAAGTGGTCACTGCAAATGACGTGAAAAAAGGGAAACCAAATCCAGATATCTATTTTGATGTGGCGGAGCGCCTTGGGGTGAAACCTGAGCGTTGTTTGGTTTTTGAAGATGCACCAGCTGGCATAGAAGCGGCGCTAGCTGCAGGGATGGAAGTGATCACGGTTCCTTCTCCGCTTAGTGTGGTGTAATTTTCACCAAAGATATATTTCTGATGCACTCACCGCCAGCTGGCTGTGGGTGCATTTTTTTATCTATGGCATTTGCCGGCGGAGTTATCCAGCGGGAGATTTAATTCGTCTCTGATAACTCTGAAAAGTTGACCTTTTGGATTGGTTTATTTAGCATTTGCTTATGACAGAAGTGGAGGCAGCCAAAAAGATATTGCAGACGATGCTCGATCACCTTGGCTTTGAGGCGAGAATCGATGAGCTAGAGCACGATGGATCTGTGTGTTTGCAAATTCGTACTGAGGAAGGCAAGTATCTGATCGGTGCCAATGGTGACCGATTGGAAGATTTTCAATATTTGGTAAACCGCATCCTCAGCAAACATTTCCCAGACGCCAAACGCATCCGTGTTGACTGCGACCACTACCGTGATCGCTATGAGGAAAAAATTATCCAGACGGCGCGCGAGCTAGCACAAAAAGTTCACGAAGATGGCAAAGCCAGAAAAATGAAGCCGCTGAATGCCTTCTACCGTCGACTTGTGCACAATGCTTTGGTGGAAGATGAGAAGGTGAAGACCAGCTCACCTGACGGAGCCGCTAGATATAAAAGAGTCATCATTCAGCGCAGCTAACGATTTTCATTATGGAAACCCACCGCTTAGTATTGCCTGAGGATTTGAACCAATATGGATTTCTTTTTGGTGGGCGCTTGCTCCAGTGGGTTGACGAAGCCAGCTGGATTGCCGCTAGCCTAGATTTTGCCGATTGCCGGTTTGTTACCGTAGGCATGGACGAGGTGAGTTTTCGCCACTCTGTGCGGGAGGGAATTATCTTGACCATTCGGTGCAATCAAGTGCGTGTTGGCGCTACCTCAGTCAGCTATCGAGTAGAGGTTTGCCGTGGAAAACAACCAGCTAGTGAGCCGATTTTTACCACGATGGTAAGCTATGTAAACGTGGATGAAGACGGAGTGAAGCAGCCAATTACAAACTAACTATACCCATGAGTCAGCCAGTTGTCGTCGACATAATTACTTCCGTAGATCGCAGTGATCAGCCAGAGGCTTGGAAAAAATCAGCAGCTAGAAAGCTCAAAGTTCATCCCAAACAGATTTCTGATATCCGGCTGGTTAAGCAGTCATATGACGCGCGCCGCGCTCCAGTGAAAGTCCAGCTGCGTCTCGAAGTGGCTCTTGGCGGGAAACTTCCAGAGGTACCACTTCCGCATGCTGATTACTCGCAAGTTCCAGCTGGCGCAAAACAAGTAGTCATTGTTGGCTGCGGGCCTGCTGGTATGTTTGCGGCCTTGCGCTGTATCGAGCTCGGCGTGAAACCAATCGTTCTTGAGCGCGGTAAAGACGCCTCAGCTCGCCGTTATGACCTCGCGCCTATCATGCGTAAGGGAACGGTGATAGAAGATTCTAACTACTGCTTTGGCGAAGGTGGTGCAGGTACTTTCTCTGACGGCAAACTTTATACTCGTGCCACCAAGCGTGGACCAGTTCGCACCGTTTATGAAACCTTCGTGGCCCACGGCGCGCCAGCTAGAATTCTCACTGACGCCCATCCACACATTGGATCTAACTTGCTGCCGAAAGTTGTGATGGCGATGCGTGAGAGCATTCTATCAGCTGGCGGGGAAGTGCATTTCAATGCCAAGGTGAACGAGTTTGTTATCGCTGGAGGAGAAATGAAAGCCGTGCGCACGGCTGATGGACGTGAGTTTTCTGGTGAGTCTGTGATTCTTGCTACAGGCCATTCGGCGCGTGATATTTACGAACTGCTTCACCGCGATGGTGTGCGGCTAGAGCAAAAGGCATTTGCTGTAGGCGTGCGTATCGAGCACCCGCAACCGCTGATTGATTCTATCCAGTACCATCAAAAACCAGGTGAGCCGAGACACCAAAAGCTGCCAGCGGCATCGTATTCGTTAGCATGTAAGATCGACGGTCGTGGCGTGCATTCATTTTGCATGTGCCCAGGTGGCTTCATCGTGCCAGCTGCCACGGAAAATGACGAGGTCGTAGTCAATGGCATGTCTCTAGCAAGGCGCGATTCACCATTTGCTAACAGCGGCATGGTGGTCACCGTTGAACCTGAGGATACGCAGAAATTTCAGCAACAACACGGCGTGTTAGCTGGCATCGCTTTCCAAAAGCAGCTAGAAATTGCCGCGTCTCAATTTGGCGGTGGTATGCAAAAAGCACCAGCTCAGCGAGTGCCAGATTTCCTAGCTGGAAAACTTTCCGCTAGCTTGCCAAAGACAAGTTACTTCCCTGGTATCACCAGCTCGCGGCTGGATGAAGTGATGCCGTCATTCATCGTCAAACGCATGCAAACTGGTTTGCGAAAGTTTGGCAAAGGCATGCACGGCTACATCACTGAAGAAGCTAATCTGATAGGATTTGAAACGAGAACCAGTAGCCCAGTTAGGATTCCTCGTGATGAAAATTCACTGCAGCACCCAGAAGTAAAATCGCTCTATCCATGTGCTGAAGGAGCTGGTTACGCTGGTGGCATTGTGTCCGCCGCGCTGGATGGATTAAAGTGCGCTGAAGCGGCATGCAGCCAAGCGCGCTAAGTTAATCAGCGATGCTCAGTGCTTGCGGGTTTGGGTTTTTAAAATCCATTTTAGTTTCCCCGCAGTACTGTGGCTGCCACCCCCATTGTGGTGCTTTCAATGTCTTTGACCAGTTAACAAAGGCATTGTTGAGGCGCTCCACCTCAGCTGGATAATCATTGATGACGTTTTTCTGCTCTCTCTCGTCATTAATAATTTTATACAAAGCAACGGGAGATTTATTATCGGCGAAGACTAACTTCCAATGATTGTCCCTGACTGCCCACTTGGCATTGGCTCTCCAGTATAAATACTCGTGAGAGCTGGCGTCTTCCATGCCGCTGATCTGGCTGTAGATGTCTTTGCCATCGAGCTCATTTTCCGACCATGGTTTTCTCGCTTTGCAGGCGCTAAAGATGGTTGGGTAGATATCCAAGGTGCTGACCATTTGTGTGTGCTCAAAGTCTTTTGGCAATTTGCTTGGCCACGAGATGATTAAGGGGACGCGGATGCCGCCTTCGAAAAAAGTGCCGCGCTCGCCATTGAGATTGCCGTTGCTCGCATGAGTTGCTCTAGGTTTGCTGCCTGTGTCGCTAGTCAGGATCACCATGGTATTTTCCTTCAGCCCATGCTTGTTCAAGGTATTCAATAGGTTGCCAATATTTTTATCCATGATGTAGAGCATGGTGACAAATTTGCGTCTGCGCTCGCCTTGAATGTGTGCGAACTTTTCCACCACCTCAGGTGGCGCTACGATAGGTCCTGAGACAGCATTAAAGGAAAGGTGGAGGAAAAAAGGATCGTCTTTATTTTCAATGATGAACTTCTCAGCTTCTTCTCCAAAAACGTCTGTGAGATAGCGTTGTTCGATCACGAGTTTGTTATTTCTGTAGATCTGCCTTTTTGAACGCGCTTTGACGTAGTAGTCGATGATAGATCCGGTGAAGCCGTAAAAGTAGTCGTAGCCACGTCGATTTGGGTGCTTCAGCTGGTTGTAGCTATCTTCGTATTTACCTATCAGTGCTGTGGTGTAGCCGAGTTCGCCAAATTTTTCAGCTAGAGTGGTTTCGCTATCAGGTGTGCCGATGGTGACGTCTTCAGACTGTCGAAATGGCCCAGGATTGTCTTCGTATCCATAGCGCTGGGGATAGCGTCCGGTCATCATGCCGGAGCGGGCTGGGGCGCCAAGTGTGGAGGCACTGTAGGCTTGTGAGAACCATACGCCATTGCGGGCTAAGCGCTCGATATTTGGTGTAATGATGTCTTCAGCGTGACCGTGGTGGTAACTGACATCTCCGTAACCTAGATCATCTGCGCAGATAAGAATAATGTTGGGTGGTTGGCGTTTAGCCAGGCCTGCTAATGGAAGTAGGCATGTCAGTACTAAAATAAGGCGCATAATGTTCATGATTTTTTTAATGGCTTGGATTTTCGGGCAGCTGCAGAAATTGTGGCATTAGATTAACTTAATCTATTTAGTTTGAAACTACAGTTTAAAATTGGTTTTCTGCACCAATTTGATGTCTCATGAGGTGGGGAAAAGCCGTAAAATTTCACAATTGTGATGGTTTGGTAAAAATTGGCGTCTCAATTTTCCTTATGCCATAAGGTTCTCAGCTAGTGTTGTTTAGTGGGCTGGTATTGTCGGCCTTAGCGATTATTTACTTCCATTTTTTCTCTGAGCTTATTTGTCATTGGCCTCACTGAGCGCGATTGTGCTCTGTTCAAATTGGCATTTCATTAGGCGCAATTCGTTTATGCTTGTTACCGAGCACATTTCTGGTTTTTAGTAAGCAGAATCAAGAAAAACGAATCTTCGTGACCCCGCTAAAATGGCCAGTTGCGCAGATGAGGATTTTCTCTAATTCCCAGTAACCCTAAAACCATGGAAAAAATAAAACGAAAGCGAGGAACAGAAGGCGCAACGATGGAGGACATTGCGGCAGCGACTGGCTTGTCCAAGATGACAATTTCGCGTGTTTTTTCAGGAACTGGATCCGTTCGTAAAGAAACACGCGAGCGTGTCATCGAAGAAGCTGACCGCCTTGGTTATGTTTACAATGCGCTGGCTGGAAATTTCTCTCGTGGTAAAACTCAGCTGATTGGTTTTGGTGTGCGCTTTGATGGATTGTTGGGCAGTGAGTATTTTGCCGGTATCTATCGTGGGGCGCAAAACCGGCTAGCTAAGGAAGATCTGCGATTGATTCCCTTAGATACCTCATCGCGGGA
Source organism: Persicirhabdus sediminis (assembly GCF_016595495.1). Lineage (GTDB taxonomy): Bacteria > Verrucomicrobiota > Verrucomicrobiia > Verrucomicrobiales > Akkermansiaceae > Persicirhabdus > Persicirhabdus sediminis. The sequence continues at coordinate 81,874 of NZ_JAENIM010000009.1, read as the reverse complement.
ATACCAAAATGGTGAAAATTTAATGTCTTTAGTCGCCCAGCGGCGTGTCGATGGGGTGATGATTTTAGCTCCCCTTGAGCAAGATGAGTTGATTGTGAATCAGACATTCGAAGAGGCTCCTATGGTGGTGGTGGGCGCTCAGCCAAGTCATTCATCTATCAGCTGGGCGGATATGGATAACGTGCATGCGATAGAATGCCTGGTTGATCATATGGTCTCACTAGGACATCAGAAAATTGCTTATATTGCTGGCCCAGAGCAGGTCAGTGACGCGGTGACTCGTGGGCGCGCATTTATAGACGCAATCAAAAAACATGGGCTGGAGCTGCCACCAGAGTATATCGCTAACGGTGGGTTTCATTACTCTATCGGGCGATTGGCGGCGAAACAAATTCTGTCGTTAGATGATAGGCCGACAGCTTTGATTGCGGCGAATGATCTCAGCGCCCTCGGCGCCATGGACATGATTAAGGAGCTGGGCTTGGTGCCAGGAAAAGATATTAGTGTGGCTGGTGTGGATGGTTCCTACATGGCTGGAGAAGTGACGCCAGCTTTGACCTCTGTTGTCCAGCCACTTGAGCAGTTAGGGGCAAGAGCTGCTGAGCTATTGATAGAGCAAATGCAGGGGGATACTTCCGTTGTCGGCACTCAGTTAGTTAGGGGAGAGCTTAAAGCTAAAGAATCTAGCGGCAATGTTAGCTAGCTAGCTTTTTTGTAGCTGTGATTCAGGGGTTTTTCTGTATTCAATACAAAAAAGAAAGCCAGCTAGATGTAGCTAGCTGGCTTGCGAAAATGATGAGCAACGAATGTCCGTTGGCTGTCGCTACTATTGGATAGTGAACTTGCTGCCGCGGCCAGTGCTTACCGCTTTGCGCAGGCTTTCAAAAAGTTTGTCTAAATCATCGATGTCGGCAATGCGGTATTCGATGGTTTTTGCGTGTGTAGTTGTTGGATATTGTTTGGCGACGATGGTTTCTGTATCGGCACCTGCGCGTGATCCTGCTTCACTGAGTAGTTCGCGACTGCGCTCTGATAGATGACTGCCAACGTTAGAACCCGCGTCATCAGTCACCGGTGCAATGTAATAAAAGCGCGCTAGGGCTGAGCCCATGGTTTCGATGTTTACCTCGGTGACCTTCAGAGGAGTGCCTTCTAGGATATACTCGTGTTTGCTGATAGATGAGATGCGATCGAGCACTACGACGTATGATCCGTCGTTGATATTGGCCTGCCAGAGTCGACGGTTGCCGCTACTTTCTTCGGCGCTAGGTTTGTCCTGAGCTGTGGCTAGCAATGTGAAAGCCAGTGAACTGAGTAGTATCGTAGTTAGTCTTTTCATTATGTCGTATTCTAAAATTTGTAGTCACAGTCATTAGCTGCTTTTTAGGCTAATGTCTAATGGATAAGCGTATGCGAGTATGGCGAGCCGATATTTCACACGCTAGTCAGGCTCCAGATGATACCTTTGAACGGGGGAAAAGTTTCATAAAAAGTCGTATTGCGTTTGGCTGATGATGCTGGCAATAATCTATCTATGCCTCACTATCGCCCTAATGTTGCAGCATTAATCATGAACCGCAAAGGGAAGTTGCTCATCTGTGAGCGCTTCGGCAACGCTGGTGCGTGGCAGTTTCCTCAAGGAGGCGTAGATCACGGAGAAACCTTCCTAACTGCATTAGTTCGAGAGATCAAAGAGGAGATTGGTTTGCCTAAGTCATCATACAAAGTGAAGGATTTGAAAATGGGCTACCGCTATCATTATTCTAAACCTGTGATCAAAAAGGGGGTGCTCTATGATGGCCAAGAGCAGGTTTATTTTCTCTGCAAACTTAAGAAGTCCAATCAGGTAGAAATCGATGTGAACCAATCGCCACCAGAATTTAGCGATTATAAGTGGATCAAACCCAAAGACTTTCCTATCAAATCATTACCTGAATTTAAACGCAAAGTCTATCGCCAGGTTTTGTGGGACTTCTTCAAAGTTAGAGTTTTCTAATCAGCATGTCGTTGATTTCAGCTAACTGAGCCGCAGTAACAAAAAGTTGCCTGAAAGTAGTGCTACACACGCTCGTATAGCTAGAGCGTGTTAGCCTCATGTATGCGGGTATAATGTCTCGACATATGGTGTTCTTATGATTCTATGTCTAGGGCGGGTGGATCATTCATCTGCTTGCATTTAGCTAAATTTTTTATTGAGAAACATTGTATGAAATCACCAACGAAAGTGAAGTTAGCAGGAGCCTGTTTATTAACCACAACAGTAATGCTTTCATCGTGCATGGTGGGACCTGATTATCAGCGTCCCGAGGTGCGTGTTCCCGATACCTGGAGTGCTGAATTAAATAAAGACTTCAGCAAGGCGACACCTCAGTTAGCGGGTTGGTGGAGCGTATTTAATGATTCTACGCTGAACAAGCTCATCGACGACGCTGGTCGCGATAACTTAGATTTGAAAATTGCCGTTACGCGCATCGAAGAAGCGAGAGCCCTGCGTGGAGCGACCACATCTGCGCTTTACCCAACGGTACAGGGGTTTGGTTCAGCCACAGCATTCCGCAACAGTTCTGAGTCATCAGTTGGAGGCGGCGACGATCGCCAGCTCTACGACCTTGGTGTTGGTGCAGGTTGGGAGTTAGACGTATGGGGGCGTGTGCGCCGCAGCGTTGAAGCTTCTGATGCCGAACTCTTAGCGAGTGAGGAAGATTACCGCGATACTTTGGTTCTTCTCTATTCTGAAATTGCCAGCAACTATATCAACCTGCGTTCCATTCAGCAGCGAATCTCATATGCTGAGGATAACATTGAAACCCAGCGCGAAACGCTCAAGCTTACCGAAAACCGCAAGGAGACCGGACTTGCTCCCGACCTAGACGTTAGACAGGCCGAGCTTAACTTAGCCTCTACCGAAGCCGCTCTACCAGTACTGCGCAGCGCGCTGATGCAGTCAATTCACCGCTTGGGTGTTCTTTCCGGTAAGTCACCTAACTCACTAGCAGCCAGCTTAAAAACGCGTAAGTCTATTCCTAACGCTAGCAAGAAAGCCTCAATGGGGATTCCTGCAGACATCATGCGTCAGCGCCCAGATATTCGTGCTGCTGAAAGACGCCTCGCTGCGCAAACTGCCCTCATTGGTGTTAAAGAAGCTGAGCTTTACCCAACATTCACTCTGCCTGGTACAATCTCCCTGCAAGCTCTTGACGGTGGTAACCTCGGTAGCGGACTCACCTACGGAATCGGACCTCAGTTCACTTGGAACCTATTTACTGGTGGCCGCGTTAGAGCTGAAATCTACGCAGAAGAAGTTCGTGCTGAAAGAGCTGAGCTGACATATAAAAATACTGTGTTAGGTGGTTTGGAAGACGTTGAAAATGCTCTGGTTGAAATCCGCGAGCAAAGCAAACGTGTCCTCGCTCTCAAGCGTGCGGTTGTTGCTGCTGAGGCTTCTGTTGAGCAAGTGAAAACTCTCTACACTACCGGTCTAACGAACTTCCAGAACGTTCTCGATATGGAGCGTTCACTTACGGTTCAGCAAGATGAATTGGCGCAAAGCCAAGGGGCTGTGTCAATTGCTCACGTCCAACTCTACAGAGCTATGGGCGGTGGCTGGCAGTCAAACGCTCAGAAATAATTTTAAACATTAAAAAACGCAAACCATGAAGTCCTCTATCAAGATTACGAAACTTCCAGCCGTGGCTCTCATTGCGGCTGGCGGTAGCCTTCTAACACTAAACTCCTGTAAGGAAACAAACAATTATGTCGCTCCGCCTGCACCCAAGGTGAGTGTGCAGAACCCGACGACAAATGACGTTACTGTATTTGCCAAGTTCCCTGCACAGGTGCAGGCGATTGAGGATGTTGTTATTCAGGCACGTGTGCCTGGTTTCCTTGAAAAAATTGAGTTCAGAGATGGTCAAGATGTGAAAGCTGGCCAGCGATTGTTTTTGATAGAGCAGGGCGAATACATCGCCGCTCGCGATAATGCAGACGCTATGGTGGCGAAAGCCAAAGCTGAACTCGATCTAGCTAATGCTTCCTATAAACGAATGCAGGAGGCGTTTGCTAACCAATCGGTTTCAGAAATTGCTGTGCTTGAGTCAGAAGCTCAGCAGCAAGGCGCCAAGGCGACCTTACTATCAGCCGAGGCCCAGCTGAAATCCGCAGAACTGCAATTATCCTATACTGAAGTGATCTCTCCAATTGATGGTGTGGTTGCTGACCGATTGGTGAGTACAGGTAATATGGTAGGTGTAAGTGGTGCAGCTGATCTAACCTCTGTTGTTTCTCTACAACCACTACACGTCTATTTCAATATCGATGAGCGTGTCATGCTCTCTTTCCAGAAATTGGAAAAAGAAGAAAATAAGAAGCCCACTGATCTTGATCTACAGCTCAAGCTAACTGATGGATCTATTTTTAATGAGACAGGTAAATTCGATTACATCGAAAATACCATTGATAAATCTACAGGTACCCTGCGAGTGCGTGCTTTATTTGAAAATAAAGAACGCCTTTTGCGTCCAGGCCAGTTTGCTAGAATGCTTATTCCTCACGTCTACGAGAATGTAATCACCGTGCCTACTCATGCGATTCAGCGTGATATGGAAGGGTATTATGTGATGACCGTGAATGAGAAAAATGAAGTTGTGCGCAAGATGGTTAAGCCCGGCGAGATCTCTGGTCTTAGACGTATCGTTTTCGAGGGACTTACTGTTGACGACAAGGTGATCACAAAAGGTCTCCAGCGCGCACGTCCTGGAGCTACAGTGGCTCCTGAGCTAATCGAAAGCACAGAAACTCTTGATGAGCGTGGTCCTGAAGACTCTAAAGCCGAGCCAACTGATAAAGCCGCTGAGCAAAAACCAGCTGCTGAAAATGAGGCCGCTGATAAAGCTGATAAGTAATCTAGCGCTAACCTAACTTGAATTATGTTCACCCATACATTTATTAACCGCCCAGTTTTGGCGATGGTGATTTCCATTGTCATTATCATTATGGGCGGTGTTGCTATGTTGGATTTGCCCATTGAGAGGTATCCAACAATTGCACCACCATCCGTGACGGTAAGTGCGAGCTATCCTGGTGCTGATGCCCAGACTGTATCTGATACAGTTGCTGGCCCGCTAGAGGAGCAAATCAACGGTGTAGAGCACATGCTCTATATGCGTAGTGTTTGTGGTAATGATGGTTCGCTAAATATCACCATTACCTTCGCGCCGGGCACCGATCTGGATATGGCTAACGTGATGACGCAGAACCGTGTTTCTGCGGCGATGTCTAACTTGCCTCAGGAAGTCCAACGAATGGGCGTGAAGACTGACAAACAGAGTCAGGATACTAACTTGTTCATTGCTCTGTTTTCACCAGATCAAAGTAAAGACGGTCTATTCTTGTCTAACTACATGAAGCTGAATCTCAAGGATGAGATTGCTCGAGTTAACGGTGTCGGTAAGGTTAATACCTACGGTACTGGTGACTACAGTATGCGCTTGTGGTTAGATCCAGATCGTTTGCACGCTCGTCGCCTAACTTCGGCTGATGTTATCAATGCCGTATCTAACCAGAGTGTTCAGGTAGCTGGTGGTAAAATTGGTGAGCCTCCCGCCAGAGCTGGTCAGATGTACGAATACACCGTTAACTTGAAAGGTCGTCTAGTGAACGCCCAAGAGTTCGGTGATATTGTTGTTAAGACTGGTGACGATGGTCGCGTCGTGCGCGTTAGAGATGTTGCCGATGTGGAGTTGGGATCTGAAAACTATGGATTTACTTCTACTTTCATGGGGCAAGAATCAGCCACCATGGCTGTCTATCAGATTCCTGGGGCAAATGCTATTGAGGTTTCTGAAGGGGTAAGTGCTAAGTTAGAGGAGCTGAAAAAGCGCTTTCCTCAAGGTGTCGATTACAAAATTGCTTACGATAATACCGACATTATTAAAGCATCTATGAATGAGGTGGTTGTCACCTTGTTTGCGACGCTGATCCTTGTTGTTATTACGGTTTTTGTTTTCCTACAGAACTTCCGCGCAACACTGGTGCCTTCTGCATCGATTCCAGTTTCTTTGATTGGTACCTTCGCTGTGATGGCTGCGATTGGCTTCACTATCAACCAGTTCACCTTGTTTGGTTTGGTGCTGGTTATTGGTATTGTAGTTGATGACGCCATTGTGGTTGTCGAGAACGTTACTCGTCACCTTCAGCAGGATAAAACGATCTCTTCCAAGGAAGCGACTAAGCGGGCGATGAACGAAATCACTGGACCTGTTATTGCCACGACTCTGGTGTTGTTATCAGTATTCGTACCAGTTGCTTTCATGCCAGGTATCACAGGCACGCTTTTCCAACAGTTTGCGATTACCATTTCCGTGGCAACGATTTTCAGTTCTATCAATGCTCTGACTCTCAGTCCCGCTCTCTGCGGAATGTTGCTCAAACGCGTTGATGAAGATAAGTTGGCGAAGCCATTTAAGCTCTTCAACTCAGGTTTGGATAAGACCATCAACGTATACTCTGGGCTAACCAGAGCCGTGATGCGCAAGGCAGCACTTGGTCTTCTCTTGTTTGTTGGCATGACTGCGCTAGCTCTATACGGCTTCTCTGGATTGCCATCAGGTTTTGTGCCGCAAGAGGATGAAGGTTATTGCATGATCAACATTCAGCTGCCAGATGGTTCTTCTCAGGAGAGAACGGTGGATTTCATCGGTCAGGTAAATGATATTATCGCTGGTACTGAGGGGGTAGATAACTACCTATCTGTTACTGGTTATTCATTGCTAGATGGCGTAGCTGCTTCTAACTCAGGTTTCGCAATTGCAGTATTCAAAGACTGGTCTGAGAGACCTCCCGAGCAGCATCAGAATGTATTGATCCAGAAAATGAATGCTCAGTTCGCTCAGCTGCAAGAAGGTTTGTGTATGAGCTTCCCTGTTCCTTCACTTCCAGGTGTCGGTCTAACTGGTGGTTTTACTGCGATGGTTCAAGATACCGGCGGTGCAGGCATTGGGTCTCTTGCTCAAGTCGCGGACGGTTTTGTTGAAGAAGGAAATACTCAGACTGGCCTAGCTGGTGTGAATAGTACCTTCCGGGCCAATGTGCCTCAGCTCTACGTGGACATTGACCGTGACCAAGTTCTAACTCGTGGACTGTCGCTAGCGTCAGTTTTTGAAGCGATGCAGAATTTCCTAGGTTCAGCATACATTAACGACTTCGTGTACATGAACCGTAACTTTAAGGTGAAGGCTCAGGCTAGATCCGATGCACGTGCCCAGCCAGTGGATATTAACCACTTGGAGATTCGTGCTGATGACGGCAAAATGGTTCCTCTGGGAGCGGTTGCTTCCGTAGAGAATAGTTATGGTCCACAGCAGATCACCCGCTTCAACATGTATCCATCGGTTACGGTCCGCGGCGGTGCAGCACCGGGCTTCAGCTCAGGTCAAGCGATGGCCATTGTGGAAAATATGGCGGCTGAAAAGTTACCTAACTTTGCCTCATTGGCTTGGACCGACTTGTCCTATCAGGAAAAGCAGGCATCGGGCTCAACGACGGTGATCTTCATGTTGGCTATTGTTCTCGTCTATCTGATTCTAGCTGCTCAGTACGAGAGCTGGTCAGTTCCTGTTTCAGTTTGTATGTCAGTGCCTACAGCTCTCTTGGGGGCGGTTCTAGCAGTGATTGCGCGTGGCATGGATAACAACGTGTATACTCAGGTTGGTGTTGTTTTGTTGATCGGTCTAGCAACGAAGAGTGCGATTTTGATCGTCGAGTTCGCTAAAGAAAAATACGAAGCTGGAGCGAGCCCATTTGACGCAGCTTTGGATGCGCTCAAGTTGCGTTTCCGTGCGGTATTGATGACTGCGTTCTCGTTTATCTTGGGTGTGTTACCGTTGCTGGTAGCTACTGGCGCCGGGTCAGAATCACGTAAGGTTCTTGGCACCGTGGTATTTGGCGGCATGTGTGCAGCTACCGCACTAAGTTTGATTGTGGTACCAATGCTCTACTACATCCTTCAGGCTTTGATTGATAAGCTCAAAGGCGGCCACATTAATGAACGTAAAGCTGCAGAATAATCAGCCAGCTTAATTAATTCTTAATGCGCCGTGGGTTTCACGGCGCATTTTTTTGTTTTCGCATCTTACCTTCGTTAGTGTTAATGTTAGTACGTGAGTGAGGAAGTGAACCCATATCAAACACCGGTCCGTGAAGACGCCGATAGGAAACAGGGGCCAGTTGGAATCATCGATCTCAAGGCTGGGATACTCGAGCGTGGTGCAGCTTACTTTATAGATGTGCTGGTAGCGTCTCTACCTGCTCATCTTGTTCTCATGTTAGCTGAGGCAAATGATGTCAATTTATCTACTCAGCAAGAATGGCTTGATCACGCATTATTTGTTATAGCCGCATTTATTTGTTACCTCGTTTTCAACTGGTTTATGCTTGTTGATTCGGGCATTTCTATTGGAAAGCGGGCGATGAATATTCGCATCGTCCAGCGAAGTGGTGAGCTCTTGTCTCGCAGAAAGTCTATTTTGCGTGAATTCCTGAGAATGTGTTTATTCCCAGCTATTCCCGTGCTGGTGCTTATAGATGGGCTGTCTATGTATTCAGCGCGACGTCGTACGATCCACGATAGATTGACTGGATCTTATGTGGTGCAGGGGAAACCAAAATGGTTGGATACCCGCAGCTATGATCGCGCCTTGGCGAGATGGAAAAAGAAAAATAGTTAGTGGCAGCAAGATGGTAGTGCTTGTTTAACTTCTTCAGCTTTTTCAGCCGCAGAATTTTCGCCATTAGACTGATCATTTTCAGCTGGCGGTAAGGCATTTTCTAGCTGGCTGCTAGGTGCATTTTCAGCCTGAGCTTGGTTCCACGGAAGTGTGTCAGCCAGGCGCATAGACATAAGAATGGCAGTCACAAGTGCTAGCCCGCGACGAATGAGCGGCATGGTGGCGGCTTTTACCTGCGCCTGAATCTTGTGGAATGCGTGCTGCGCTAACCAGAGCAGAGGGACAGTTCCGAGGCCAAATGCTAGAGCGAATTCTGCACCGCGAATGGCTGAGCCAGTTAGTAAGGAAAAGCCAAATAGCATGTACAGCGGGCCGCATGGCAACAACGGGGTAAATAGGCCCATAGCTAGTGATCCGCGGGTGACGCTGGTTTTTGCAGCTTTAAATCTAGCTCTAGCAACAAAGCGATTGAAGAATGCTGGTCGAGGAATTTTTTTCTCCAGCCCGAGAGCGATGAGAAAGAACATGATCACCAGAGCCCATGGCAGTAAGACAGCGGGAGAGTTGAAAAACCACTGTAGAGGTTTCATGCCTATGGCGCCAAAGGTTGCCCCAATGAGGGAGTAGGACAATAGACGACCGCCATGGTAACAAACAGCTGAAGTCATTTGCTGAGTTTCACCGCCTTTGAGTGTGCTAAGCGAGCAGGCGATTGGCCCACACATACCAACGCAGTGTAGGCTAGTTACTAAGCCAAATAAAAAGGCGATAGCTGGAGTGTTGACGGTTTCTAGCATGTTTGATTAGGTTAGTTGTTGGGCCTGTCAGCTACGTCTACTTGTTCTTCAGTTGGTAAATCAGTATCGATGCGTTTCACCTCGAGCTTATCGGCTACCTTGTAAAAGATTATCCAAGCTGAGAGACTGAGTGCAAATAGTAGGATGATCAGCATCCAGGCGTATTTTTTAGGAAGTTCTATCATTGAGATGGTAAATTAGGGATTAGTTGTTGGTCCCTGTTGCTTTGGCTTCATCTAATCGCTTGCGATAGAGTCTTGGGTTAGGTCCCAGGAAGTTAACCTGTTGCTGAACGGTCGCGCCTCCCTGATCTTCGACGATTAGAGTGAAATCAAATGGGCCATCGTAGTTTTCTTCAGGTGCAATGACGACGAGTGTGTAGGTTGTTTCACCAAGTGGCTTTAGTTTTAAGTCGTCGGTCGAGCCGCTTACTTTGAGCCATTCAGGAGCATTTTCTACTCTAAAGCTATAGCTAGCATCCACTGCTCGCTTATTAAATAGGTAGATTCTCAGCACGTTGCGGATGCCAGTATCATCCTGCTGATAGGCGATGCCTTTCATCTTGGTGATCTGTGCTGTAAATGGTCTAGCTTTTTTCGAAACGGTGAAGGTGAGCACTGATAGGCCAACTAGCATGAGGGCAAAATACATGAATAGCCGTGGGCGCAGAATGCGATTCCTTTTACCATGCAGACCGTTGTATGAGTCATAGCGGACCAGTCCTGTTGGGCGCTGCAGTTTTTTCATGATGTCATCACAGGCATCAATACAGTTAGCGCAGCCGATGCACTCTAGCTGGAGGCCATTTCTGATGTCGATGCCAGTTGGGCAAACCTGCACACAACGGCGACAATCAATACAATCACCTGCATCAGGATCTTTAGGTTTGCCGGGAGGGTCACCGCGCTGGAAGTCGTAACCAATGATCATGGTGTCATCATCACTGAGCGCAGATTGTAGACGACCGTATGGGCACATCATGATGCAAAATTGTTCGCGGAAAAAGGCGAAGCAGCCGTACAAAACGACGGTGAAAAAGATAATGACGCCAAATGAGAAGATATGGTCGCCTGGGCCTGTTTGAATGGCTGCGTACAAACCCTCTAATGACATGAAGTACGAAACTAACACATGAGCAATGAGACAGCTAATGATTAGAAAAAGCCCGTGTTTGAGAATTCTTTTGGCGATCTTTGTGCCCGACCACGGTTCTGCGTCGAGTTTTCTGCGCGCGGTGGCATCACCGTCTATCCAGCGCTCAATGCGGCGATACACGTGCTCAAGAAATACGGTGTATGGGCATGTCCAGCCACACCAGATGCGGCCCATTAGAGAGGTGATGAAGAACAGCGTGAAGCCTAAACCCGTAATGACAAAAAAGAGAACCCACATATCCTGAATGGCGAGGGTGACGCCAAAGATGTGGAAGCGGCGCATGGCGGTATCTAAAAAGACAGCTGGATAGCCGTTAATTTTGATCCATGGCAGGGCTACGTATACAATGAGGCAAAGTGCGGCAACGAGCCTGCGGGCGAGTGTGAAGCGCCCTTTGACATCAGCTGGGTGGAGCCGATAGTGAGATCCGTCTTTGTTGACCGTGGTGACGGAGGCCAGGTTAGGTTTTTTGCTGCCCGTGGACATGATGTGTCTGTTTTGGAGAAATTAACTTAGCTGCTAGGCTAAGCTAGGGTGATAGGGGCGGGGGAGATAAGCTGGGCTGAGGGAGCGTTCAGCCCAGCTTGATAGAGAGTAATTTACTCTTTGATATTGTCGTTTTTGCTAGCTACGAAAGCAACGACCTTGGCGACCTTGTCTGGGCCAAGCTGCTTCCATGCCTGCATTTTTTGGCCATTATAGCCAACTGCGTCAGCCGGTGAACCGTTGAGCACGATGTTGAAAAGCTCCATAGGTTTATTACCGTAGTGGAGTTTGTCAGCATTGAGTGGGCGACCGATGCCACCTTCCAAGCCTGCTCCGTGGCAGGCGAGGCAGTTAGCTTTGTAGATCTCTTCGCCTTCAGCTAGGATGCCGCCATTTTGGCTCCAGGTGATGAGTGTTTGGTCATCAAGGTTAGCTAACATGGCTTCGAGTTCGGCTTTTTGCACCTGCTCAATTTTAGCCATGTGCTCATCAATGACCTGAGAATCAGGTTTGATGAGCCCTGTGCTGTACATCAGCAGCCAGTAGACGATGTAGAGAACGATGGCGATGTAGAAGGTGAATAACCACCAGTTAGGTAATTTCTGGTCGTACTCTTCAATGCCGTCGAATGTATGCTCGCGCAGAACTGGACCTTTATTGATGTCTTTGTTTGTACGTGGATCAGTCATGGGTCTACTGGTTAGATTCTTTTTGTTTGAGGTCTTCTTCTAGGGCGAGTGAGGCCATGTGCTCGGCTTCGCTAGGTTTCATTCTCCAAGCGCGCAGCATGATGCTGGCAAAGATGCCAAATGTCAGGATGAAGGAGATGAGTCCTCCGATCTGATTCCAATCTTCGATGATGATTCTTTTGAACATAGTCGTTGTTGGTTCTATTGGTTAGCTACACGTGGTTGCTGCTTGGTGTCAGGGTTAAGCAATTTCGGAGCAGCTGATTCGTCGACTTCGAGGTCGATGTGCGCACCGATTTTCTGCAAGTAAGCGATCAGCGCAATGATTTCACGCTGGGCGAGTTTTTGAACGAGTTCGTTCTCGCTGATAGATCCAGCTGTGAATGACTCGTCTAGGTCCTCAGGAAGGGTGATGTTGCTTGCTACGAGACCTTTAGCGATCTTCAGTGCTTGGTGCTGAGCGCTATCAAGGATTTCGTGTTTGTTAAGAGCTGGGTATGGAACACCTAAGTCTCTTAGAGCACCGATTTTGCTAGGAAGTGCGTCGATGTCAGTCTCCTTTTTAAGCAACCATGGGTATGCTGGCATGATAGATCCTTCGGAAATTGCACGTGGATCTAACATGTGATCGTAGTGCCATTTGTCAGGACGTAGGCCACCTTCACGAGCGAGATCTGGACCAGTACGCTTAGATCCCCACTGGAATGGGTGGTTGTAGATAGATTCACCAATGCGGCTCCAGTCACCGTAGCGGCGCACGTCTGTCTCCAGCGTACGAATCATTTGTGAGTGACAGTTATAACAACCTTCCGTGATGTAGATATCACGACCAGCTAGCTCCAGAGGTGTGTATAGTTTCTGCACACGCTCTTCTACGGTAGCGCCTTTGTTAGCAAGCACTGTTGGGATGATCTGAATCGCCCCTCCAAGACCAGCTGCAACAACAACGAGCAGGGTGAATGGAACCCAGTTTTTCTCCAGAGTTTCGTAGAGGTTGCTCCACTCTTGGTGACGCTTTTTAAATAACCAGCATGCCTGAGCTGCGAGGCCAAGTGCGATCGCGAGAGCGGCTACGTCAGCGTAGGATGGTAAGAAGATCCATAGAGTTAGGAATACGATCACCCAGAATGAATAAGTAACTGGGTCGTTACGGAAGACAGCTTTCCAGCCAGCTTTAGTATCCATCTCGTCAGCTTCAGGAAGCACCACTTCTTTGGTGCCATTCACAGCTTTACCATTTTTGATGGTCATGAAGATGTTGATGGCGCAGAGAATGAATCCAGTTAGGTAGAGCAGGCCGCCAGCTGTACGGAACCACAGCATTGGTAGAATGGACTGCACGGTTTCGAGGAAATCAGTGTATTTCAGCTGTGTGCCAGCTTCGTTAGTCGCGCTGAGCATGAGAGCCTGGAGAATACCAGATGCCCACATTGAGCCGATGTAAAGTAGGATGCCTACGGTGCCGAGCCAGAAGTGAGTATTGGCCATGGCTGTGCTCCACAGTTTGCTAGGAGAGCCGTCTTTTTTGCCCCAGAGGCGCGGAGCCATCCAGTAGAACATGCCGGCAGCCATGAATCCGTTCCAGCCGAGTGTACCTGAGTGAACGTGTCCAATTGTCCAGTCAGTATAGTGTGAGATTTCGTTAACGCTTCTGATAGCCATCAGCGGGCCTTCGAATGTCGCCATGCCGTAGAAGGTAACACCTGCGGCAAAGAACTTAATGACCGGGTCGGTACGTAGTTTGTCCCAGGCACCGCGCAGAGTGAGCAGGCCGTTGAGCATGCCGCCCCATGATGGAGCCCAAAGCATGAGTGAGAAAAGCATGCCGAGCATCTGCAACCACTGTGGCAGAGCTGTGTTGAGAAGGTGGTGAGGACCTGCCCAGATGTAGATAAATACTAGCGCCCAGAAGTGGATGATAGAAAGACGGTAGGAGTAGACTGGACGTCCAGCTGCCTTAGGCATGAAATAGTACATGATGCCGAGGATCGGCGTCGTTAGGAAGAAGGCCACGGCGTTGTGACCATACCACCATTGAACTAGCGCATCTTGTACCCCGCCAAAGATTGGGTAGGAGTGAGTTAGGCTGGTAGGGAGTGATAGGTGGTTAACGATGTAAAGCATCGCCACGGTAATAATGGTAGCGATGTAGAACCACAGCGCCACATAGAGGTGCGGTTCATTTCGTTTATGAAGTGTCCAGAAGAAGTTGACGGCAAATACAACCCAAACCAAAACCACGAGGATGTTGATAGGCCAAATCAGCTCAGCGTATTCTTTGCCACGAGTTAGACCGAGAGGGAGTGTGATAATGGCACCGAGAATGACGGTCTGCCAGCCCCAGAAGTTAATCCGCGAAAGCACATCGTTAGCCATACGGGCTTTGCACAAGCGCTGGGTGGAATAATACACACCAGCAAACATCATATTACCAACAAAGGCAAAGATGGCAGCATTTGTGTGAAGTGGGCGCAAGCGACCAAAAGTGATCCATTCTAGTCCAGCTGTGCCCAATCCATTCATCTGCCAGGTATGCAGCTGAGATGAAATAATCACGCCTACTAACATAGCCACCACAGAGGTGATTAGAGAAGCGAGTAGGAATAGCCGCACGATGGAATCGTCGTACTCAATGGTTACGGTATTACCGGTTTGTGTCTTCATAGTTTATTTTCTAGAAATGGGTGATGCTGGTGGGGTGTCGTCGTCCAAGGGGAGCAAGGAATCTTGCTCGATACTTCTCTCGCGCACGTTTTTCCACTCCATGAAAAAGCAGGCGACAAATATGCCTGCAAGCAGAGTGCTGATTAAAATAGTTAGGGCGAGGACGAGCATAGGGTGAGCAGCGGGTTGCTGGATTTGTCTAAAAATTTATAGATTAAATGTCAATTTCGTGCTGTGCATTTCTTACTGTGAGTCGTGCGCATTTTGCGCGATTTTAGAGCAAAATATGCGTAATTGCATCGGTTTAAATTTGACTCTATCAATGGGTTGTTGGTGTAACTGTCTATCCTTCAGGGTTTAGGCTTGTGTGGCGTTTTAGTTGGTGTTGCTGGGAGGAACAAGAGTAAAGGAATTGAATTAGAAAATCCGCAAAATATGCACACATAAGATTTGCACAAAGATAGCAAGGATCTGACTGGTCCAAATGGGCCAGAATCGCCGAGATCTCGCTTTACTTTTCCGGCTTGCCAAGTGCAGTTTGCGTTATGGAAATGTTCGTTAGCGTATTGCTTTTAATCGTCGGCTTGGCCTTGCTTTACTACGGAGCTGAGTGGTTAGTCGCCGGTAGCTCAGAAATTGCCTTAAGGTTAGGGATTTCACCTCTGGTAGTAGGCCTTACTGTTGTGGCCTTTGGTACTAGTGCTCCTGAGTTATTAGTAAGCGTAAATGCTAACCGAGCTGGCCAGCCAGATATGGCACTAGGCAATGTGATTGGCTCCAACATTTGTAACATTGCGCTGATACTTGGCGTGGGCGCCTTGATCAAACCAATCACGATTAAGTTACAAATCATCCGCCGTGAGATGCCTATCCTTATTGTTAGTAGTTTGATTTTTGCGGCGATGCTGTGGGATGGTGTGCTTCAGCGTTGGGAAGGTTTTATCCTAGCGGCCATGATTGTTATTTATGTAGTTGCTAGCATCTACTTTGCTAGACACGAGCCTGAGAGTTCGGATACTGAGGATATTGACGAGCTGGCTGAGGCTGTAAAACATGCTGGTGAAAAGGGGCGCCTTAAACGTAATGTTATTTTCATTGTCATGGGGCTCGTTGCGCTGGTTTTTGGCGCTAACTTATTGGTTGAAAACGGCCAGAAGATTGCCATCGTATTAGGTGTGCCAGCTTCTGTGATTGCTCTCACGATGATCGCTTTTGGTACTTCGTTACCTGAGCTGGCAACTTCCGTTGTCGCATCCATTCGCAACCAAGGTGATC
Organism: Persicirhabdus sediminis; assembly: GCF_016595495.1. Lineage (GTDB taxonomy): Bacteria > Verrucomicrobiota > Verrucomicrobiia > Verrucomicrobiales > Akkermansiaceae > Persicirhabdus > Persicirhabdus sediminis. The sequence goes on along the minus strand of NZ_JAENIM010000009.1, from coordinate 66,085 downwards.
TGATCACGGGTAACGCGATTGGTTCATGTATTTTCAACTTATTGGCAGTAGTTGGCATCACAGGTTCTATCAGTGCCATTAAGGCTCACGAAATCAACTGGGCGGATATGGCTACGATGGTCGGCGTTAGTGTGTTGATTTTACCGTTTATGGTGACACGCCGCCATTTGTCTCGTCTGGAGGGGGCATTTTTGTTAGCTGGCTATCTGGCTTACTGCATATATGTGGTGCAACGTTAGGTTTGTGTAAATCGTTGGTTTTAAATGATTGATAAGGCCTTGTCATCAGCTGGGGGCTCTGGTGTATAGGCTACGTTATGTTAAACCAAAGCCGATTGACCCGTCATCTGGCCCCCATTCTCACAGCTGCAGTCGCACTCCAAGCGGTTTCCTGCGGTACTATTATTCACCCAGAACGCCGAGGCCAGAAATCTGGTCAGCTGGATCCTGCCGTCGTCGCTCTCGACGCCGTAGGACTATTGTTCTTTTTCATTCCAGGCGTTGTTGCTTTTGCTGTGGATTTCAGCACAGGGGCGATTTATTTGCCTAAGGGGCGAACCGCCCAGCTGACTCCTGAGCAACTGGAGGCTATCACTGTTGACGGTGAAGTGCAGCAGGATGCTCTGGCTGAAATCTTGGAAAATAATACCGACCTTTCTCTAGCTGGCTTCCATCCAGCTATTCTCGAAGTTGAGAAATTAGATTCAGTGAGCCAGCTCGATATTCGCATTGCTCAGACTCAAGGTGCCTTAGCGCTTCGTTAAGCTAAAGGCAATTTAGCGATTAGTTTAAACGAATTGGCTGCACAGATCACTCTGTGCAGCCAATTTTATTTAGGCGAGACAAGTCATCTCGCAATTATTAGGAAAACCCGCTAGGTGGCGATCTCTAATGTGACCGCCTGATCTTTGGCTGCGTCATGGTCATTATTGCTAACGATCACAGAGTCATCATCACGTAGGTCCGCAAGACTGACTTGTTTGATTGTTGGCAGGTCATTGCCTGAATCTAGGTCGATGTCTTGGCTAACGTGACCAGCCGCACTAGCGATAGATGCGCATTGCACTGAGCCATTTTGTTTAGCGGCTGGTTGATTGTTCGATGCGTTAGGAGTATTCTCTGACGGCAAGATAACAAATGGTTCTTCGATATTGTAATCCACAGCAGCTGGCAGGGATGCCTGTGAGTATGTGCTCAGGTATTCTTCGTAGCTAACTGTATTGGCCTCGATGACTTCGATCAGTTCGTTTTTCAGAGCAAACTCGATCAATTCAAGTGTTTCCGAGGAACTTGTGGATAGCTTTTTGGACAGACAAAATCTGTCCATTGGTTGGGCCAACAGCTTCAGTACCTTCCAAATGATGGGAGGTAGTTGATGATTTCCATTCTCGAGGTCTACAGCTGTTTGGTAGCGTTTGAAAATTACTGGTAGATCGGAGTCATTCATTGTTTGATTTTAGGTTTGGGGGTGAGGTTTATGCTTATTTAGCTCATAATGAACTCATCATTATCTGGCAGTTGGCTGTTTTCTAAGGCAACGACGAGGTGGCTGCGGTGACCGTCCCATTCGATTGGGAATACAATACCTGTCACTTTATTGGGTAGGATGAGAGGTGTCTTGCCTGCTTTCACTACAACAGGAACACTAATTAGGAAATCTTCCCCAAGATAGTTTCTGACGTTACCTGAAACTGTGTTAGCCATTTCACCAGCAAAGTCGGTACGTAGGTGTTCGCGATCCTCTTCGGTCGTGTTAGGATCAATATTTTTACCGTAGTTGGTATTAATAATATGATCTAGCATGTCTTTCCCCATGGTGAAGTAAACAGCGCCCTTCTGAGAGCCGGATACCCCAATGATGCCTGTATACTCGTCGTGCTTGAAACGATCAAACAGGTAAGGTGGATCAACCGTTGGCTCTATCGGCGACTGCTTTTGGAAAAAATTCCACACAGCCCAGATGAAAAAGCGGACAATATCTTCATCGATCTTGCCAACATTATTATCGTTTTCGCTCATATTATACTGATATTTGGGTATTAGGGTTTAACTGATTTTTCGTGTTCTGTGAGACTAACCTGTGGTTTCACATTTGGTGGAGTAACATAACCAGACGGGTAATCGTCGGCTTTTGGAGTTGCGCTATCAGTTAGTCCCTCGGGTGGCGTTGGCATTTTTTTTTCTAGGATCGCAGAAGTTTGTAGCTTGATGCTTTGTTCTTCTTGGCGGCTGGTTGAGTTATTCAGCTTATTTGGAGATCCCAAGGTGAGGTCGTCTAGGGCCTCTTTGAGGTCTTCAGGTGTGAACGGTTTACAAATAAACTGATTGGCACCTCTGGAGAGGGACTCAATGGCGGTGTGGTGATCTGCTAGGGCTGAAATCACCAACACATTAGTATTTGGTTTGATTTCAAGCATCTGTGTGAGCGCAGCTAAACCATCCATGTGAGGCATGGTGATATCCAGCGTGACAACGTCAGGCAGGAAGGTCTTGAAGATAGTAACAGCTAGTAATCCGTCAGATGCGGTTTGAATGTCCGTGAATGTTGTCCCTTGGTAGGCTGAGGCAATAGCTCTGCGAATCATCGCGGAGTCATCTACAATAAGCAGTTTCATGATAGTTTGTTAGTTGGAGGTTAAATTATGCTTGAGCCATTTGCGGAGCAGGCACTGACGGGCTATTTTTTGCTACAGGGTAATACCAGCTGAGTTCTAGGTACTGGCCAGTTTTGTAGCTCATGCGCAGTTTGCCGCCGAGTTGCTTCACGATATGGTTTCTAATGATGTCCATACCAACACCTCTACCAGCATGTTGGTCTGCGGATGAGGCAGTGGAGAAACCTGGCTGGAAGATCAGGCTGATAGTTTCATTGTCTTTCAGGCTTGCTGCTTGTTCAGCTGTGATGAGACCTTTGGCAACAGCTGATTCTGCAAGCTTAGCTGGATCAAGACCGGCGCCATCGTCACGGTATTTGAATACGTGAGCCGGCTGGCCAAGTGCATTGTCGCTGCTGTTATCGATAGAGTTTGAGAGCAAGATAGATCCACGTTCCCATTTTCCTAGCTGCTTACGAGTATCAGCATCTTCGAAGCCGTGGCTTAGTGAGTTTCTAATCAGCTGGATGATGATGTCCTTGTTCACTGCGAGCTCGTTATCACCTAATGAATCTACATTCAGATCTGCTTGCAGCTGTACTGGCTTAGCGAGTTCAGCAGAAATATCGTTAGTGAACTTCACTAACTCATTGTTGAGTTTTTCTGAGGTAGTTAGAGGGGCGGCTGACGCGCTAGGTGCTGGTTGTACAAAGTCGCGAAGCAGTGACTGGGTGAGCTCTTCGTAATCATTGAGAAGCTCGCGCATGTAGGCGAGTTCTACCAGGGCGCCAAGGAACTCGTCGCCGGTAACATGTTGTTTCTTGCGCAGCATGCTGAGCTTGTCTTCAACTTGGTGAGCGGTTTCCACAATGCTGTTAAGTTTGAGCATGGATGCGTTGCCCTTAATGTTGTGAACTGTGCGGTAAATGGTCTCAATGAGGTGGCTGTTATTGTTGACCTCGTCAGTGGCTTTATCGCCGACACCTTCTTCCTTAAGGGTATCATTGATCTTATTCAGCGCTTTATCTGTCTGGGCGAGGAAGATTTCTAACTCTTGGCTATCAGAACGAATGATATCAAGGATGAGACCTGTCTTGCGCTCTTGATCTTGGTTAGCCTGCTTCAGCTGGTTTTCTAGAGCTACGGTTTCGGTAACGTCAGTAACAGTTACGAGAATGGCAACGATTTCACCGTTATCAACAATACGCTCAAAGTTGAAACCGAGGTGCTTATTGATGAACCCTTGACCGTCCCAGTTAAGGGTAATCTCAATCTTCTTCAATGGATTGAATTTGATCAGCTGCTTGGAGCTGGTCTTTGGATTGAACTGCAACTGTAGGAAGCTCTCCAGAGTACGCGTATCTTTCTCTGTGATCAGTGGGCGAAGCAAGTCGATTAATGAACGGTCTGATAGGTTTTCAGTTTCAAAAATGTCGTAGGTTGATGAACTTACTTGGCGACCAATGATGGCCTTCTTATCGATGAGGAATAGACCGTGGTCAACTGAGGTGAAAATGGTGTCAGACTCTTCCTTGAGTCGGTTCAAGTCGCGGCTGAGTTTTTCTAACTCGTTGGCTCGTTGTTCCGCCTCACTTGAGTATTTCTTAAGTGAATCGTATGCTGACTGAAGGTTTTCGTTTGAGTTGTTAAGCTCTGTTTGGGTGGCTGCGAGGTCGGTGTTAGTCGCTTCCAAGCTTTCGTTGTGTGTCTTTAGTGTTTCGGAGTACTGGATGAGCTGAGCATCTGTACGACGAAGTGAGCCGAAGGCTGAAGTAATAATCCAAACAAAGTTAGCTAGAATTGCCGCAAGCGCGCCGGCCTGGAGCATTTTTAGGGTACCAGCTGTCTCCTGAGCTTGATCATCCAATCCCTGTGTGAGCTTGTTCATCAATGCTAGCAGCTGCAAGTTGTAGCTTGCAGCCATCTCCACCGACTCGTCGATGTCTATCGGGTCGAGTCTGCTTGGTGGAGTGAATGCAAGGTTCTGCACGTTGCGTCCAAATCGACCCCAAATGTCATTGGCTTCTTTTAGCTGTGCGGCGAGTTCTGGCGTGCTCACCTGTCTCAGTGTGATGACGGATTCGCCATCAGCACCGATGGTGTCACCACCGTTTGTAAATGCTGATAGAGTTTGGTCAAAAAGTTTATAAGTCAGTCTTAACTCGTTCTGGGCAGCAAGAGTGGCAGTGTCATTTTGTGTCTGCGTGCTGGCTTGAATCATGTTCACCAGTTTAGCTGTTCGCTGTGTCAACATCCGCTGGCGACCAGCAAGGTTAACGTCGGCTGAGTATTCTACTAACTTGTTGGAAAGAATGATGTTAGCGATTAAAACCGCTGTCATGATGACAATGAACGAGCCAATGCCTAGAATGAGCTTACTGTATTTATTCTCTTTCGGCGCGGATATATTTGGACTGGCGTTTGGCGGAGCCATTGATGAGTTAGACTTCATTGGATTGCTTTGTTGGGGCTGTGTGTATTTAGTGAGAATGGTTTAGATTTCTCTCTAAAATGGGGGTGAGGAGGTAGCTGGTAAACCGTTCGGTAAACCGGTTTTTTGCAAGTTGATGATCGATATTCATCAATTAGTTCGAGGCCAAGCAAGCATCAAAATTCTATAAGCCGGACAGCTGTGAAAACGTCGTTTGTATGACGTATTGATTAGCTTTTGAGTATTGATTTGAACTATATTTAATTGATCGTTATAATAATCTAATGATTTACCGTTAGTGTTGGTTTCTAATGATCTATCGATGAGTGTATTAGGTTGTTTGTCTGTTCATCAATAGCGTTTGGTTTGTTTTTCCTCAGTTGAGTGGAGGCGTTACAAGATTGTTTGAATGTTGGTCGTTCGTTTTTTCGGGTGATTTCGTTAGTGTTTTTGTGTCACATTTTCGATTTTTGCAAATTTGGCTAATTGTCGACGGGCATGGGTGCAAAAGTGATGATCTTGCATCATTGATTTCTCATCTAGTTTACTACCTAGCACTTATGTTCTGGTAGGTTGATGTGTGAGCGCTATTTTTTCGCCTATCTTGAGCTGATGCTTTTGAGGTAGGGGAGTCGCGTAATGCAAGGTGAAGCTTACTTTAGTTCTTGGTTTGAAACAGGGGTTTGCTAACTTGCCAGTTATGAATTTCCTGTGCCGATATGTCTTTGTAAGTGCTATGGCGTATTTTACTTTCGCTCAGATCTCCGTGGCTGAAGCTGTGAGTGGGGAGAATAGTGCGCCAGCTAACAAAAGCTATGATTCCACAAGTACAGAGTATCAGAAGGACCTTACGGCAAGAGTAGATATGCACTTGCGTTCCATGGATTTTAACACGTTAGACGTGTCTAATAGTATCATGTGCAGACTAGAGCGATTGAGAGAGGAGATGAAACTCAACGACTCTGATATATCGACAATTCAAAAATTCCACCTTGGGCCTTGGAAAAAATATACTGACGATTTGGTATCGTTCTCTGTACCTGATCATCCATTGTTGGAGGTGCAGAAGGGAGAGTTAGTTTTGGCTGAAGATCCATTTGGGCTCTACCAAGAGGATAGTGATCTTGATGGCAGGGGGTGGGAGGATTATTATTCTTGCAGTAATCACGAGAAGTTAGAGCCTAGCGAAACCTATTATATTGTTTACGGGGGGCGCCATGTGTTAGCCGAGGTGGTGTACAGTAAGGGCTTTAGCTTATATGAGAATGATGGTTTTTGCTGCGGAGGGATTTGGCGGCAGGTGTACCTATTTGCTGATCATCAACTGAAGGTTTATGGCATTCATTCTTCTGCGGCCCAGCTACGTGGGTTTATGAGCTTTAACGATGAAGCCCGCCTATCTATCAAAGCCTTCGTCTATGGGCTCTTGCCATACGAAAGCTACCGCCAACTGGGCATGTCACTGAACCTGCAGCAGCCATCGCAGCGTGAAGAATCTAGCTGGCGCAAGTTTTTGGTAGAAGAAGTAGGTCACAAGCATCGTCTTGGCTGGTTCCATCCAGAGATGACCTTAGCTGACCTTAAGTCCGTCTTTGGAGATAAGTACGAACTGCGCGGCAATGAAGTGGTATTCCCGCCCTATGATCCCATGTCGACCATTTCGCCTGATGAGATTGAATATTCTAGCTATAAGTTAGAGATGCGCGATGGCAAGTTGTTCAAAATCAACCAACCTAGGATGTGGACGTGGTGAGCTGATTGCTTGTTGGTCTAGAACTCGCAGTTCCCGGGTGTTCTAGCAAATGGAATGACGTCGCGGATGTTTTTCATGCCGGTGATAAACATGAGCATGCGCTCGAATCCGAGGCCAAATCCAGCGTGTGGGCAGCTGCCATATTTTCTCAGCTCGAGGTACCAGTTGTAGTCGTCGATGTTGAGATCGTGCGCTTTCATGTTAGCTAGCAGTTGGTCGTAGCGTTCTTCACGCTGGGCACCGCCGATGATCTCTCCAATGCCTGGGACGAGCAGGTCCATGGCGGTTACTGTTTTGCCGTCGTCGTTGAGGCGCATGTAAAATGGCTTCACGTCTTTTGGATAGTTGTACACGGTGACCGGAGATTTGAAATGAACTTCTGTGAGGTAGCGTTCGTGTTCGCTCTGCAGGTTGACGCCCCATTCTACTGGGTAGTCGAATTTTTCTTCGCTGGCTAACAAGATGTCCACAGCCTCGGTGTAGCTGCAGCGGACAAATGGTTTGTTGGCGACAAATTCAAGTCGTTCGATGAGTCCTTTGTCGACAAACTTGGCAAAGATCTCGAGGTCGCCTTCGTTATTTTCTAACGCGTCTTTAACGAGGTATTGGACAAATTCTTCAGCTAGGTCCATATCATCATTGAGGTCGGCAAACGCGATCTCGGGTTCCACCATCCAGAACTCAGCGGCGTGGCGCGATGTGTTTGAGTTTTCCGCTCTGAAGGTTGGGCCAAAAGTGTAGATGTTGGAGAGAGCGGTGGCGAATGTTTCACCTTCTAGCTGGCCGCTCACGGTGAGGTAGCTAGATTTCTGGAAGAAGTCGTTTTCAAATTTTTGCGCTTCGGCTTTGGCTGGATCCAGTGTGGTGACGCGGAACATCTCGCCAGCTCCCTCGCAATCTGAGGCTGTGATGATAGGTGTGTGCACGTAGGTAAAGTCGCGCTCGTCGAAGAATCTATGGATGGCGCGAGCGAGTCGGCTACGCATTCTGAAGGTGGCGCCGTAGAGGTTGGTGCGCGGGCGCAAGTGGGCGATAGAGCGTAGGAACTCAGGGCTGTGGCCTTTTTTCTGCAGTGGGAAATCAGCGGGTGCTTCACCTATCAGCTGGATGGAGCTGGCGTGTAGTTCCCATTTTTGACCTTTGCCTGGAGACTCTATCAGCTGACCAGTGACGCCCACTGCTGCGCCAGTGGTCATTTGGCTGACTTGATCATAGCCGGGGATGCCGGCGTCGGCGACGACTTGCATGTTAGCCATGCAGCTGCCGTCGTTGATTTCTAAAAATGAAAATGCTTTGGAATCACGGCGAGTGCGCACCCATCCTTTTATGGTGAGGCTATCGCTAGCGGTTTCGCTTTTCAGCGCATTTTTGATCAGAGTTCTCATAAGTGTTTCCTAGCACAGCTTTTCGCTCACGCCAATAGTCATTGCTTGGCATATTTCATTAGCAGGAGAAGAGGTGCCGGCTGTTGCGTTTGTTTCTAACTATTTCTTGTGTTGTGAAATGACTGTGGATAGGTTCATCTAATGATGAAAAAACTCGCTATGATTTTGCCTATTGTTCACTGATGCTTGCAGCTTCAGCGGCTGAGGTGCCTGATTTTGAAAAGGCATTTGCGGGCGAGGCACAGATCGTAGATACCAAAATGATGGGCATGCGAGTCTTGGGATATTCTACGGAGAAAGATCCAGCTGAAATTAAAAAGCAACTGAAGGAGTTTCTTGGTGATAGCTGGGGCGAAGTCGAGATTCTCGATGAAATGATGGAAGGAGCTAAGGGGCCACTTGAAGCTCAAGGGATGGAGTTGTTAGCGATGTCTAACTTTACTTCGAAGGAGATCTCTGGCTTGCAAGTCATGTGCATGTTATTAACTGCGCCTCAGTTAAACTTGGCTGAAGGTGAGCATATGTTGCAGCTGATGGTGATGGGGTTGCCTGAACCTGAAAAGGCTGAGCCAGCAGCTGACAAGGCAGAAGAGAAACCAGTAGAAGAAGTGTCTTCTGCCGATGAATCGGCTACTGATGGTGAGTAGCGGGCGCGCGATTGCTTTAATTCGTTAGGATACAGTTGTTTTGCTGCGGTTTTATCTGCTATCTGGTAATTGATGAGGTGATAGTTTAAATCGCTAGATTGTTATGTTAGCGCGAGTTTTAAACTATATTTTGTACGTACTTGGGCTGTTGATTGCAGTTTCAGGTTTGATTTTAGAATGGAAATTTCCACACGGCGCAGCTGGTAAAAGCGTTGGCCTGTGGGGATTGGGCAAGGGGATGTGGAAGGATATCCACCTGTGGGGAGGGATTGTTCTCTGCTTCCTTGTGGTTTGGCACCTGTGGCTGCATCGCAAATGGCTCGTTAACTACGCCTGTAAAAAAAGCTCAGCAAAAATGTGGTTGGGTTTGCTAGTTCCTGTGGCGATTCTGACTGCTGCCTCATTGAGTCCGCTCGCTGAGATTCCAGCTGGCAGTGGTGGTTGTAGTGGCGGTAGCTGTGCCACTTGCCCGGATCGCAGTACTTGCGGTGAAGGGAAATCTAGCTGTGGTGAGAAAAAGTCCAGCTGCGGCGAGAAGAAGTCCAGCTGTGGTGAGAAGAAGTCCAGCTGTGGTGAGAAGAAGTCCAGCTGCGGTGAGAAAAAGTCCAGCTGTGGCGAGAAAAAGTCCAGCTGTGGCGAGAAAAAGTTCAGCTGTGGCGAGAAAAAGTCTAGCTGTGGTGAGAAGAAGTCCAGCTGCGGTGAGAATGCTACTGCTGAGCTTCCGGCTGCTGGAGTGGAAGCTGGTGATGCAAGCGCACAGCCTGCTGCGGTAGAAGCTGAGTAAACCTCTATAGTGCTTTATTAACTAGGGAGGGCGTTTTTTCCTGCTAGGCAAAGACCTAGTTTGCTGAAATCTGCTTTCTAAAGAACCAAATTATCCATCAGGCCCAGCATAGCTGGGCCTTTTTTGTGTCTGTCTGCGTATGGCGGTTTTCTTGGCGGTTTTCGGACGCTATCCACGCGACGACATTTCCTATTTATAGCTACCGTGAAGGAGCTCTTGCTATATATATGTTGATTGGTATTTGGCTGGTGCTTAAATTTCCTAAAACCAGTATATAGTGTGGCTAGGCGGCAGATACGTTTTCTGGTCTCTATTGAGCAGAAGGTGGGGTGACGCTAGAATCGCTATTTATAGCTATGATGATTTCAGCTGAGTGTGCATTTACTCAGCTGGAAAAGTCGCTATTGATGATTTTTATAAGTGTAATTGGTTTATTCTCAGTGGGTGGTTGATTTTGTGTAAATTCTTTAAAGAATGGGCTTGCAAAAAATCAGTTCACGGCTAGCTTCGCCGCCCCATGGCTAAAACATCAGGTAAAGCAAAGACCCGGAAGGCCGTCGCCAAGAGATTTAAGGTGACAGGCACAGGGAAGATTTTGCGTCGTAAGCAAGGGAAACGCCACATTCTTACAAAGAAAAACCAGAAGCGTAAGCGCAATCTGGGTAAGGCGACTCTCGTGTCCGATGCAGATTTGAAGGCAGTACGTGCCTCACTTCCTCACGCCTAATCCATAAGTCGGCGAAAGCCAACGCCACCCACTCGCATAACGAGTGGCCTTCACACAGCCTATTCTACGCTATTAGTAGAGTCGAATGAACGAGACTGTGGAAGGATTGAGAAGAAACTGTTCATTCCAATTAAAAAGACCAAATGCCAAGATCAACAAACAGCCCGGCTAGTCGCAAGCGTCGTAAGCGCGTAATCAAGCGTGCAAAAGGATTCCGCGGCTTCCGTTCAAAACTGTACCGTTACGCTAAGGATGCTGTCCGTAAGGCTCGTATCTATGAGTACCGTGACCGTAAGAAGCGTAAGGGAACATTCCGTCGTCTCTGGATCGCTCGTATCAACGCCGCTGCTCGTCAGCGTGAGTTGACTTACTCACGTTTCATGGAAGGCCTCAAGGCTGCTAACATCGAAGTTGACCGCAAGATTCTTGCTGACCTCGCTGTTAACGACGCATCTGCATTCGACGCCCTCGCTTCTCAAGCAAAGGCTGCTCTCGAAGCAAAAGTTGCGTAACCAATTAGGTTCCAAATATTTAAAAGCCGAAGGTGAAAACCTTCGGCTTTTTTGTGTCTAGCTGGCTGGCTGAAACGGCTGATTTATTCTTGTTGGTGGTGGCGTTCTTGTTAGTGTCACGCTTGTGGAAATAGTGACTCTAGTGGTTTATATGGCCATCTATCTAATTGTATGGTCGGCTGGATTTCTCTGTACGCTGGCAGTGAAGGCTCGTCTGAAGCAGATTGATGCTGAGTTGCACGCTAAGTTGGTGGCGCCATCTTTGATGAGGCATAGCATGGGTTTTTCGCTGTGCTACATTCGTTTTGCGATGAATTCATCTCGCTGGGCTGAGCCGGATGATGGTAAATTGATTCGCTTGTTGAAGCTGCAGCGCTTGCTGTTTCTTGCTGTGTTGTTGGGGATTGTGGGTTTTCTGATAATCATTGTATTTTTGCCGGCTAGCTAGATTCTAGCTGGCTGGGCTCTCAGTTGGGAATAGGATAAAACATGGAGTTGGTTGGTCGACGGTGTGGGCGTGAATTAATCGGCCTGATGTTTTATCGCGCTGAAAGCTAACGAGAGCATCCGAGTCCTGGTTGGCGACGATGAGAAACTCTTCATTAGGGCTCAGGGCGATGTGGCGTGGAGTGGTGCCGCCGCAGTCGATCGATTCTACTAGCTCAGGTTTGGCTGGGTTATCTAAGCTAAATAAGCTGATGGTGTTAGCGCCGCGGTTGGCTAGGTAGAGGAATTTTCCGTCGATCGTGAGGGTGAGCTCAGATGGGAAATTGACATCGTTGTTAGCTGAGCTTGCTGCTGATAGATCGCATACTTTGGTGTCATTTGGTGAGGCTGAGTGGTGAATGGTTGCGAGCTGTGAACTAAGTTCTAGCGAGATGTAGCTATAGTTTAGCTGCGGGTGATAGACGATGTGTCGCGGTCCGCTGCCAGCTGGAAGCTTGAGTTTGTCGAAAAAGTCAACCTGGCTAGATGTGTCTAGCTGATAGCGAATGAGTGAGTCGCTGCCGAGATCGCATAGATAGACGAGTTGGTCGTGCGGGTTTTGGTTGATAGCGTGTGGGTGTGCTTGTTCTTGTCGCTGTCTAATGGGTCCGTTGCCTTCTAGCTGGATGTTGCTAGATGGAGTGTTGATTGTGCCGTCAGCTAGGATTGGGTGAGTGGTTAGGTTTTCGTGAACGTAATTAACATTGAGTAGGGTGGAGTCATCTAGTGAGGGTCTGCAATAAGCTGGGCCAGCGCCGTGTGAGCTGCATTGTTGCATTTCTATCAGTTCCATGTTGCTGTTGGGGTTGCTTAGCTGGTAGCTAGTGATTTTGCCATCTCTCTTGCCTCGGAATTCGCACACCTCGCTGATGGCGTAAAGATGGCTATTGTTGTGTGATAGACTCATGTATGAGGGGTTCTCTAACTTAGCTAGCTGGCGTAGGTGAAATAGCTCTCCGGTGGATAAATCTAGCTCCATTAGTTGGATTCCCGTGCCTTTTCCTCTGACGTGATCGAGTGTGCTTGTATATTCACTAACCAAAATAGGAATTTTTTTTGTGTTAGTAAAAGGTTTAGTTTTTTTGGCCATGATTACGTTAGTGGATGGTGGGATTGCTTACGGTGCAATGGATTGGTGCACTTTGGTACACCGCTGAAGATATCTTGAAAAGTCTAGGTGTGCTAGAAAAGTCCTAACTCGCTGTGAGTCATAGTAAAAACGAGATTGACCCAAAGTGTACTTAAGTGTATTAAAGTGCTTCAGAGTGAGTGTGAGTGCTAATGAGTGTGCTGGAACATAGCCTTGAGGGCGTTTTTGACCATAAGCTCGATCCAAAGTGCAGGGTGTCTGTGCCTGCGGATTGGCGTATGGCCACATCTGGAACACTGCGTTTATTACACTCATCTTGTTTGGAGATTCCAACCATCAAGGTGTTAACAGAAACTGAGTTCGAAGGCATGGTTCAGGCCATTGACGAGCTCGAGGGCTGGAGCACCGCCCAAAAACGCCAGTACCGCGGCAAACTATTTGCGAGCTGCTTGAAGGTGTCTGTTGGAACTCAGGGCAAGATGCTCATTCCTAAAGCCTGCTGTGAGAGATTTGAAATCGAACCCGGCGGCGAAGTCGTCTTAGTAGGCCGCGGGGCTTACTTTGAGATTTACCAACCTAGCAAGTACGAAGAAGTTCTCCAGAAAGAAGACAAAGCACTGGAGGGCATCAACGACGAGCTGGGATTCTTCTAAACGAAAATTTACTGTGATAGATGCAATACTGACATGTTGTTGACTAAACTAAAGCTGGCTACCGCAAGTTCCGATCCTTGGGAGGGACGACGGGCTTGCGGTGCCCTTTGGTTTGCATCTGAAACAAAATCAGCGGGGAGCGGAGGAGAGAGAAATATGGAGGGAGCAAGCGACTATCACGTACCAGTATTATTTAAAGAAACCATTCACTTCATGGCTCCTGCCGTGGGCAAAATTTGCGTGGATGGGACCCTAGGAGGTGGGGGACATTCCAGTGCATTGCTCGCAGGGGGAGCACGTGTCATTGGTATCGATCAAGACGCTCAGGCTCGAGCATATGCGAGTAAGCGCTTGGCCTCCTACGGGGACCAGTTCACAGCTGTAGCTGGAAACTTTGCCGAAATGGCAGATTTGTTAGCTGAGCAAGGCATTGAGAAGGTAGACTCTATCTTAGTGGATATTGGTGTTTCTTCTGAGCAACTCAACTACGCAGAGCGTGGTTTTTCATTCATGAATGATGGCCCGCTAGACATGCGCATGAATGCCGATGCTGGCGAAACCGCTGCTGATATCTGTAATACATGGGGTGAGGAAGATCTAGCTAACGTCATTTACAAATACGGCGAAGAGAAAGCATCGCGCCGCATTGCTAGAGCGATTGTTAGCCGCCGTGCTGAGCAGCCATTTAGCCGCACTAGCGAGCTGGCTGACTGTATTGCTTCTGTGCTGCCTCGCGGCGGCAAAAAACATCCAGCCACACGTACTTTCCAGGCACTGCGCATCGCAGTGAATGATGAACTTGGCGTGCTAGAGCGATTGTTACATGCAGCTAGCGACCTTCTTAAACCAGGTGGCCGACTCGTAGTAATCACCTTCCACAGCCTAGAAGACCGCATGGTCAAACAATTCATGCGCCACGTCTCCATGCCTACCGTCGATAAGAAGGAATGGCCAGAGCCGCGACCAAACCCAGATTACGCATTCAAGCAAATAACCCGTAAGCCCGTCGCCCCCAGCGATGAGGAATGTAAAAGCAACCCTAGAGCACGTAGTTCAAAGCTTCGTGTGATTGAAAAAATTTAATATTAGATGAACGTTAGAAAACATTCTAAGAGAAAAAATTTGAGCTGGTTAGAAATGACCATCTTGATTGTAGCTGCCATCGCATTATGCGGAGGTGGTATGTTTCACGTTTGGTTAAAAAACAGCCAAGTCATTGTACAGCGAGAGATCGAGCAGATCAAAATGAACATTGATGAGAATGACGACTCGATTAACAGCGTGCAGGTGAAGATTGATAGAAAGCTCAATTTGTACCGCATCCGTGCTGAGCTGGAAGGTACTGGTTCCGAGTTGGTTGACATTCCGGTGCATGCCATCGAAAAAGTACTGCCAGCCGATCCACTCTATGTGGAGGAGACTGCCCGAAAGGCAGTGGCCCAACTGACACCCTAATCAATGAAAGACGCCACCTTCCACCGTCGATGTTTGTTACTTTGCCTGAGCTTCGTGCTCGGGCTTAGTGGCTTATCGGCTCGGCTGGTTTACCTGCAGGTGGTGAAGCATGAAGACTTCAAAAAAGCTGGCGAGGCATACAAACGTAAAAAGCGTGTGCTGGTCGCCGAGCGTGGCTGGATTGTTGATAGAAATGAAGTCCAGCTAGCGCGCAATATTCCTCTAACTACTGTGAAGGTGGACATGCGCCACCTTTTCAAAGAGCCATCTCTAGCAGCCTGTGGGCTGGCGTATAGGGACCTGCGCGATACCACAAAATGGAAGCAGCTAGATCCGCTGAAGGATAGAGCTAAGCGCCGCGCGATGATTCGCCTCAGACAGCGCCGGATCATGGAGGACATGACTCCTGCGTCTATCGTTGAGGAGCATTTTGAATATGCTATCAGCGAGCTAGCTAGGCCGTTAGGTATGACCGAGGACGCGCTGCGCGATCGGATTAAAAATACTAAGCTGCAGGAGCTAACGATTCGCAAAGACTTACCCGAAGATAGATCTGATGATCTGGAAAAGCTGGTAAAAGAGCGCTGGATTTGTGGATTCTTTTTTGAGCAAGCTCAGCGTCGTTGGTACGTTTATCCTGAGCTAGCCGCACACGTGATTGGTTTTGTCAATTACGAGGGGGAAGGGCGCTCAGGGGTGGAGCAGAAGTTTAATAACCGACTGCAGGGGCGCGATGGGTTTGTAATCGAGGAAAAAAGTGCTAACAATTTACTTCTGCCAAGTAAAGTTGGCATGATGTTGCCACCAGCCCACGGACTCAACGTGCAGTTGACCATTGATATTCAGCTGCAGCATATTCTGGAAGAAGAACTCGATGCCGGGCTGGAAGAATTTGAGGCTGAAACTGGCTGTATTGTTCTGATGAAGCCGGATACTGGCGAGATTCTCGGCATGGTGAGCCGGCCTAGCTACAACCTAAACATTCGTGAAAATGCGGCCAAGAATGGATTCAGTTTTGCCACTCAGGCCAGCTACGAGCCGGGCTCAACAATCAAGATTGTTGCCGCAGCTGCAGCTTTAGATCAAGGTTTAGTCAATCTCGATACCGTGATTGATACTGGCTGGATGCCATTCCGTCACGGTTCAGTTACAGTAAAGGATCACCATTACTACGGTGAGCTGTCGACGGCTAAAGTGATGGCAAAATCCAGTAACATTGGTACTTACAAATTTGGTCTGCTCCTCGGGCAAGAACGTTATTACGACTACCTGAAAAAATTTGGTTTTGGCAAAAAAACGGGCATCAATCTAGCTGGCGAAAGCGCTGGCATTACCCCGCTCAGCGATAACCCAACTGACTTTTCGCGTGCAACATTTGGTTACTCCAATGCCGTCACTCCTCTGCAGATTGCCAGTGCTTACTCGGCGATCGCCAATGGTGGCCAGCTGATGAAACCTCAAATTATTAAATCTGTGATTACTAATGATGGCGCAGTGATTGAGCAATTTGAACCTGAAGTGGTTCGCCGCGTCATTAGCAAGAGAGCAGCCAAAGACATGCGCACGGCTCTAGCGGGAGTCGTTGACGTCACGGGCACCGCGCGTCGCGCCAAAGTTGAAGGATTTGAAGGTAATGTGGGCGGAAAAACTGGCACAGTTTGGAAACATGATCCCGTAAATGGCGGGTATTTATTCGAACGCTACACCGTGTCATTTGTTGGACTTTTACCTGCAGATAAACCCGAATTTGTTTGCGTGGTAGTCGTAGATGATCCACAGACAACGGAAGTGAAACGGTACGGCGGGACCATTGCCGCGCCTATTTTTGCCAAAGTCGCCAGAAGGGTGGCTGCAAGGATGGGAATCGCACCGACCAATCCGATCGAAAACAATCAAGAAGTCGCTGAAAAGCGTAAGGAATCATGAAGCTTAAAACATTACTGCAGAGCCTAGAGAAGGCAGTCATTTCAGGAGATCAAACTCTCGACGTGAGTGGGGTTACCGCTGATAGTCGCGAAGTTAGCGAAGGCAGCGTCTACGTGGCGATTCGCGGAACTGCCGTGGATGGCAATGATTTTGTCAAACAGGCCATCGACGCCGGCGCTGTAGCCATCATCTCAGAAGTGGCTCCCGATGCTGATTGGGACGGCAAAATTTGCTGGGCTCACGTGGGTGATGCTCGTGCTGCAGTAGCTGCTCTAGCCTGTGCCTGGTACGAAAATCCATCATCTCAGCTGCAGACTATCGGCATTACCGGCACTAACGGCAAAACAACAACCGCTTTCATCGCTCATGCCATTCTGAAAAACGTTCAGCACCGCGCTGGATTACTTGGCACCATCAAAGTAGACAACGGGCTGGAAGAACGTGAGGCGACTCATACCACACCTGATCCACTCCAGCTGCAGCAAGTATTCTCTGAAATGGTAGAAAATGGCTGCCGCGCCGTGGCCATGGAAGTTTCATCCCACGCGCTGCACCAGAAGCGTACCGCTGGAACCAGCTTCGACGTTGGTGTTTTCACTAACCTCAGCCAAGATCATCTCGACTATCACGTCAGCATGGAGGCTTACTTTAATGCCAAAAAGCTTATGTTCGAAAGCATGGTAGCTAGCGAAAGCAAAAAGCGTCCAACAGCGGTGATCAACATCGATGAACGCCACGGCGAACTGCTAGTGCGCGACTATAAAGATGACCTTCGCATTCTAACCTTCGGTTTCAGCGTCCATGCTGATTTCCGCGCCGTGAACGTCAAACAAGGCATGAGCGGAACTCAATTTGAGCTGCAGTACAAAGGTAAAGATTACCTCGTAAAGACTCCATACTTTGGCCTCTACAACGTTTCTAACGCCCTAGCTGCCTTGACCTCAACAATCGCTATTGGCGTGCCAATTCGCGAAGCTATCAAAGCTATTGCTGATGCTCCGCAGGTTCCTGGCCGCTTAGAAAGCCTTGGTCGCCGCGATGGTACCTTGGTCTTTGTAGATTACGCTCACACACCTGATGCCATTGCTAACGTCTGCAACGCGCTTAAAGAAATTGACCTCGGTCGCTTGATCACAGTGTTTGGCTGTGGTGGTGATAGAGATGAAACTAAGCGTCCACTTATGGGCAAAGTTGCTTCTGAGCTAAGTGACTACTGCGTCATTACTTCTGATAACCCGCGCACCGAAGATCCTAACGAGATCATCAAACAAATCGTCGCTGGCGTTAAAGGTACTAAATACGAAGTGGTTCCTCACCGCGGCATCGCCATCCAAAAAGCAGTGAATATGACACGTGCTGGTGACGTCGTATTGCTAGCTGGTAAAGGTCACGAGACCTATCAGGACATTGCTGGCCACAAAGTACATTTCGACGATCGTGTTGAAGGGCGTAAGGCAATGGCCGCGCGCAACAAGCGAATCGAAGATGCCCGTGCAGTTAAAAATGCAGAGATGGAGAAGAAACGTCAAATCCGTGAGCAAATCCAAGCGCGCGAAGAACGCGAAGAAAAATATGGCTTCCGCTCATTTGGTGACGCCCAACCAAGAAAGTTCATCCCGAAAGACAAGCGGGATGACGATGCCAAACCCGAAAAATAAGTCGATTAATTAACTCCCACACAACTATGAAACCAATCACCGTTACTCAGATCATTCAAGCCACAGGAGGCCAGTTAGCTGCTGCATGTCCTAGTTCGATGGCTGGGCGAGCGGTGAGCGCGGTTTCTACAGATACCAGAACACTCAAGCAGGGTGATCTGTTTGTTGCTTTAAAAGGGGAGAATTACGACGCTAACCAATTCCTAGCCAATGCGCAGGGTGCTGGAGCTAGCGTGATTCTAGCTGAATCAGTTAGCGGCGTTGACCTAGACAAGACAGCTGTAGTTGTGGTTGCTGACGGATTGTTAGCACTGCAACGACTAGCTCTGTGGTATCGCAGCCAGCTGAATATCAAAGTTGTTGGTATTACTGGTTCTAATGGAAAAACTTCGACCAAAGATTTCACCGCCGCTGTGGTGGGGGAGAAATTTAAGGTCAATGCCACTCGCGGAAACCTCAATAACCACATCGGATTGCCGCTTAGCATTCTATCAACTGAAGAAGACGATGAGGTGTGCATCTGGGAAATGGGCATGAATCATCCAGGTGAAATTGCACCTCTCTGCCAGATCGCCAAACCTGATATCGGAGTCATCACCAATATTGGTACTGCTCACATTGAGTTTCTTAAATCTCGTGAGGGCATTGCTGAAGAAAAAGGAGCTCTCGCCAAAGCGCTTCCCGATGAGGGCACGCTAATCGTGGCTGCAGTTTGTGACTTTGCTCACTATTTTGCTGAGCGCACACATGCTGATGTCATCTTTGCTGGCAATGGTCGCGGACTCGTTAGAGCTGAGCAACTTCACCTGACTGAATCTGGATCTACATTTAAGTTAGTCATTGGCGAAGAAGATACAGCAATGGTTGACCTCCCTGTGGCTGGACGACACATGGTTAATAATGCACTTCTAGCAGCATCTGTTGGACATGTGCTTGGCATGAAAGCCGCTGAAATCGCTCGCGGACTTAATGGTTCAACACTCACAAGTGGTCGACTTCGCCGCTACGACTCAGCTGGCATTACAGTATTTGATGATACCTACAACGCTAACCCTGATTCGGTGGCCGCTGCGCTGGAAACTCTCAATGAGATGCCACGTAAAAATGGCGGTCGCAAAATCGCCGTATTAGGCATGATGGGCGAGCTTGGAATTCACGCGGATAAAGCTCACCTCGAAGTCGGGCGCCTCGCATCAGAATTTGGCTTCCAAGTCGTTAGCGTGGGCGAGAACGCCGAAAATATTTATCGCGGAGCTACTGAGGACGGTGGTGACGCAGAACAATTTAATGACATCACAGCTGCCGCAGATTGGCTGAAGAGTTTCTGCAAATCTGGTGACTTGGTATTATTTAAAGGAAGTCGCTCCGCTGGAATGGAGCGCGTTATGAACAAAGCTTTACCACAAGGTTAAATGTTATATTCGATCTATCAATTTTGGCAGGAAGCTCACGCTGCAGGTGCAGACTGGGCTGAAGATACGCGTCTATTTTTTAACCTCTTGCAGTACATCACCGTACGGGCAGCACTAGCTTGTTTGCTAACATTTGGTCTAACCTTGATGTTTGGCGATAAGGTGATTCGTAAGTTGGTATCACTCAAAGTCGGCCAACCTATCCGTTCAGCTGAAGAAGTGCACAAGCTCAATGAGCTGCATGGTGGCAAAGCTGGAACCCCCACCATGGGCGGCGTAATGATCCTAGGCACAGTTTTGTTGGCTGTTCTCATCTGCGGTCGCCCGCTCAATCCATTTGTCGCAGTGACTATGTTTGTGATGCTAACGCACGGATTGTTGGGTTTTATTGATGACTATACCAAGGTGAGCCAAAAAAGCTCAGATGGCATCAGCTCACGACAGAAGTTATTTTGGCAGCTAATGATCTCTATCGCCGCAGGCGTATTCCTCTATACCAAATCTGAGACATCTAGCTTCAGCCTGGTGAAAGAGCAAATCAGCATCAGCGCGATTACCATTCCTCTAGCAAAAACCGCGATCATCGATCTCGGCTGGTTCTGTATTCCATTTTTCGCTTTCATCATCGTTGGTACTTCTAACGCGGTTAATCTTACAGATGGATTAGATGGGCTAGCTATTGGCGTGACCATCACAGTGTCACTTGCCTATGCATTGATTGCCTACCTAACGCACCATTACTGGCTGGCTAATACCTACCTTAATATCCCGCAGAATGAACTGGTCGGCGAGCTTAGTGTTTTTCTAATGGCTCTTGTTGGAGCTGGTTTTGGTTTCTTGTGGTTCAACTGCCACCCAGCCAAAGTATTCATGGGCGATACCGGATCACTAGCGATCGGCGGCGCACTGGGTACAGCTGCAATTTGCACCATGCAGGAGTTCTTGCTCGTGCTGATTGGTTGGGTTTTTGTGATGGAGGCGATGTCTGTGATTCTACAGGTGGCGAGTTTCAAACTCACCGGCAAACGAATCTTTGCCATGTCCCCGATTCACCACCACTTTGAGCTGAGAGGATGGCATGAAAATCAGGTCATCATTCGTTTTTGGATTATCTCTATCATTTGCGGGTTGATGGGACTCGCGCTACTTAAAATCGTCTAATGGATCTTACCGGAAAAAAAATCGCAGTACTAGGAGCTGGCCGCAGTGGCATGGCGGCTGCGCGTTTGGCTAGAGACCTCGGCGGTGACGTTACTTTGTACGATACCAAAGAGGAAATCGTTGATGTGCCACGTGGCGTGATGCCGTATCCTGGCGCTAGCGAAGAACTCGGCTGCGAAGTCTATAGTGACCTGCTAGTTATTTCTCCAGGCATCGACACCTACGGGAGCTACGTTAAAGCTTTTGCCAAGAATACTGGCGAGCTGATTGGTGAACTCGAACTAGCAGCTCGTTGTTATAAAGGTAAAGTCATTGCCATTACAGGAACTAACGGCAAAACGACAACAACTGAGGTAATCGAAAAAATCCTCAATCATGCAGGCATCCCGTGCCGTCCATGTGGCAATTACGGAATTCCTCTAGCTGAGGTTGTTTTAGAAACTCCTGATTTGCCAGCGGTTGCTTTGGAAGTCAGTTCATTCCAGCTAGAAACGATTTCCCAGTTCCGTCCAGATGTAGTGGTATGGCTGAATTTCTCAGCGGATCACATGGATCGCTATCCAACGATTGAGGCTTATAAATCAGCCAAAATGCGTATCTTTGAAAACCTATCATCTGAACAGACTGTTGTCTATCGTGCCGGTGAGCAGCTTGGTGAGTTAGAGTGCAAATTGCTCAGTTTCTCAACCGAAGTTGATGCTGATTACACATTTGATGGCAAGTGGATCCAGCTGGCGGGTGAGCCAGTTTTAGATATTGAGCAAACGAGATTGCGTGGACTGCATAATGCAGAAAATGCTATGGCTGCGCTTGCTGCGTGTGCTCAGTTAGGTGTGAAACCAGAGCAGGCTGCTGAAGCCCTAGCTGGCGTCGCACCACCATTACACCGATGTGAACTGGTTAGGATTTTGGATAACATTGAGTATATCAATGATTCTAAGGCAACCAATATTCATGCTTTGGATAATGCTCTGAGGTCGCAATCACGTCAGCTAGTTCTCATCGCTGGAGGAAAAGATAAAGGATTAGATTACTCAGTTGTGCTAGATCGACTCAAACATCATGCTAAATCAGCGGTTGTATTCGGTGAGATTGGCGGCCAGCTAGAAGCTTTGTTTGCTGAAGTTCTACCTGTTATACGAGTAGAGTCATTAGAGTCTGCCGTACTAGCAGCTAGAGATCTAGCTGAAGCTGGAGATACGGTATTGTTCTCACCTGGAACATCCTCCTTTGATATGTTTAGCGGTTACGAAGCGCGCGGTGATGCTTTCCGCGAATTTGTGCTTAATCTTAAATAATTAATTTCCCCATACCATGAAACAGCCAAGCCTACAAACAAAGCGTAATCCGGTCAAACGGCCGGCTTATAGGGCATTGCATGCCAATACCAAACGCACAAAGAGCCAGTCTCGTAGCCGCAAATTGCGTGCGACGACAGCAGCGGTGAGTGCTAGCCACGTTGTGGCTGAAGAGCCTAGCATTAACATGGGTAGATCTTTGATCATGATTCTAGCACTGCACGTGGTAGCGATCATTGGAATCATTGTGCATATGAAATACTTCAGTGAAGGGACTGTTATTTCTGGCGCGAGTCCTGTCGTTGCCGATGCCAAACCTAGCGGTACTTTTGAGCGTCATATGATTGAGCAAGGGGAAACATTTGCTTCAATTGCTAGAGCCTACGGAGTTGATGAGTCTGCGCTACGTGCCATCAATACTGATAAAATTCCTAAAGTTGGTGTGATGGTACGCATTCCTGCGCCAACACCAGCTCCAGTTGTTCCCGAGCCAGTTAGTCAGCCAGTTGAGACTACTCAAGTCATTGCCCAAGTTGAACCGATAGATGCAAAACCAGCGGTGCTCGAACAGCCTCAGGAAACGATTAATACGAAGCCAGTTAGCTACGAGAAGGAAGTGACTGCAGCCAAGGTAGAGAAGAAGGAGAAGGTCATTTCAGCTCCACGAGCTATGATAGTCGAAGAGGTGCAACCACAGGCTAGCGCTCCAGCTAGAGCGATTCCTGTAGCTGAGGTCGCTCCAACGGTTATTCCAGTAGACAGCGGTGTACGTTACACTGTCGTTAGGGGAGATACTCTCTGGCGTATCAGCCAGAAGTTTAAAGTACCTTCTGATCAGATCATGGCTTTGAATGGCATGGACAATGCTAACATGGTTCGTATTGGTCAGTCGCTCAAGATTCCTGCTCAGCAGTAAGCCTAACTACTTTATATTGAAATGGGTCGTCGTAACGCCATCTTGTTAGCCATCGGGGTGGCTGGACTCGTCGTCATTGGACTAGTCATGGTGGCGAGTACTTCGGTGTGGATCGAAGCTCCAGGCGAACGCTATTCACATGTCAAGAGGCAGTTAGTTTTTGCACTGATAGGTTTGTTTGCAGCCGGTGCTTTGGCAACCATTGATTACCGAGTATGGCGCCAGTGGTGGTTACCTATCCTTGTTATTTCGAGTTTTCTCTTGGCTCTTTGTTATGTGCCGGGGGTTGGTGTTGAGGTGAATGGTGAAACACGCTGGATTCGCATGCCTTTGATTGGTCGATTCCAACCGTCTGAGCCCGCTAAAATTGCGATGATCATTGCTCTAGCAGCTTGGTTTTCCAGCTGTCAGACTGAGGTTTTGAAATTCTGGAAAGGATTTGTTTTACCGGGAATCTTGGTGGTCATTCCCGTTGGACTGGTATTTTTTGAGAAAGATATGGGGACTGCTGCAGCTATGGCTGGAGCTGGATTTGTGGTCATGTTTGCGGCAGGTACTCGCGTTTGGTATCTAATGCCGTCGGCTGTCGCAGGGTTAGCTGGCTTGTATTTCATGGTGAAATCTAGTCCTAACCGCTGGAACCGTATTATGGCTTTCATGGACCTCGATAACCCAGAACACCAGCAGAACTTTGGTTATCAGCAGTATCACGGTTTGATCGCTTTTGGTCATGGCGGCATTGATGGACTTGGGTTAGGTGAAGGACACGAAAAACACGGTACGCTGCCATTTGCTCATACTGACTTTATTTTGCCGATCATCGGTGAGGAGTTAGGTTTGTGGTTCACTCTTGGCGTGATCTTTTGTTTTGTGATGATCACAGTGTATGGCATTGCTATTGCGATGTATGCGCCTGATAGATTTGGCCGTATTTTGGCTATTGGTCTTACTGCTAGTATTGTACTTCCTGCGATGATGAATATCGGGGTGACTACAGCTGTGTTACCCAATACTGGTTTGCCACTGCCATTTGTTAGCTATGGGGGTACGAACCTCGTCTTTACCCTGGCGGCAGTAGGCTTATTGCTCAGTGTGCATCGTCAGGCGCGCTTTTCTAAGAAAACTGAAATGCCTATTGATAGGGATGAACGCCCAAGTGTGAGAGTCTAATGATTTGGTCTTTACATGGTGCTGTTGGGCACGAATCTGATCTGCGCAACTTTGCCAATGCGATGCATGAGTCTGCTCCAGCTAAGTTGGATGTTAGACGGCTCAAGCTATGGCAATATTTGGCATGCTGCCCAATGCCTCTGAAAAAGTTTGCTACCCAGTTGAGTGCTGATGTAGCGCGTATGGATAACTCACCGCAATTGATGGGGTATTCGCTCGGCGGTAGACTCGCACTGCATGCCTTGCTTGATTCTCCTGATCTCTGGCAATCAGCAGTCATTGTATCAGCTCATACAGGCTTGTCTGATCCAGCTGCTAGGCTGGAACGACAAAAGACTGACGCCGAGTGGGCTAGTAAGGCATTACGTAGCGAGTGGGGTGAATTTCTAGCTGAATGGCAAAATCAATCCGTGTTAGCTGGTGTAGAATTGCCAGATCGTTATCGTCTAAAAGCTGAACGCAATGAGATCGCTAGATCGTTCATGGATTGGTCACTTGGCGCTCAGGATGATTTGCTAGAGCGGCTAGGTGATCTGCAGATGCCTATTCTTTGGGTAGTTGGCGATCGTGACGAAAAGTTCCTTCGTGTGGCTGAAAAAGCCTGTGCGGCACTTCCTAATGGCCAGTTAGAAATTGTGGCTGATTGCGGTCACCGAGTGCCATGGGAACAAGCTGAAATCTTTCACAAGCTGGCGGGTGATTTTTTTCAAACCACCAAATCTCAAACTTAGATAGATGGCTGATATGAAACAATCTATTGGGTTGGACCGACAACTCCTCAAAGACGTCTCGCGTTCGTTTTATCTGAGTATTCGCTTCCTTCCTGCAGCGATGCGCCGTCCAGTCGCACTCGGTTATTTGTTAGCTCGTGCTAGTGATACCATCGCGGATACTGTTGTTGTGGATGCGGGCATTCGTATTGATTTATTAAGCTGCTTCACGCGCTTGCTAGACGCGGGTGATAGAAGTGAGCTATTCGATGCTTTGAATGAGAAATTTGTGCCGCAGCAAAAGCATGCAGGTGAGGCTGTTTTACTCCGCCAGCTTGATCGGGTTTTTTCTGCCTACGACGCCCTTCCTGAGGGGGAAATGTCAGCAGTCAGAGAGGTGATGCAGCCGATTCTTCATGGCCAGTCACTAGACCTGCAGCGATTTGAGGTGGATAAAATTGGCCAGTTGGATAATTTCTCACAGCTCGAGGAATATTGTTATCTCGTAGCTGGTTGTGTTGGTGAGTTCTGGACTAAGGTCGGGTTTCTTACCTTGCCTAACTATTCCAAAGCTGCTGAAGCTGAGATGCTGCAATGGGGAATCGAATACGGCAAAGGGCTCCAGTTAATCAATATCTTGCGCGATCAAAGTAATGATCTTAAAGAAGGCCGATGTTATATTCCTAGCTGGAAGCTGGAGGATGCCGCAGAGCAAACTAAGATCTATCAGGCGATGCTCGCGCAGGCGAGAGCATGGTTACATTCAGCATACCCGTATTCTCGCTCACTGAGTTCAAGACTAGCTCGCGGGGCAACAGTGTTGCCTGCATTGATAGGCGAAGATACCTTGGATTTATTAGAAAATTCCACAGCTGAAGTTAGATCTCAAGGGGTAAAGGTTCGCCGCAGTCAGGTCTACCAAGCGTGCTGGCAGGCATTTATCTTTAGGTAAAATTTTGCCTAGATTCGCTAACATCGAATGAATCGATAGTTATTGTTACATAAATCAATTGTCCAAGTACGGGGCTTTCTGTCATAAGCATACTTGATGAACGAAGTATTAGATGCCCCTACAGACGAGCCTAGTCCGCGTAACTGGAAATCGTTTTGGTGTTTGTTTGCTATTCAGACACAAAATGCATTCAATGATAAGGCGGCACAGTTCCTGTTAATTCCGCTAGGAGGCTGGCTGATGTCGACTGGTTCAACGGGCATCGTTTCCTATATGGAGTATGTGTTAGGAGCTCTGATTGTTTTGCCTTTTATTTTGTTTGCGCCTATCTCTGGTTGGGTTGCCGATCGCTTCAGCAAAACTTACGTGATTCGAGCGATGCTGTTAATGCAGGTGATCGTTCTATCACTCATCACTATCGCTATTTATTACAATAAGTTATATCTAGCGATTTTCGGATTTTTTCTATTGTCGATAGAATCGGTTATGCTCAGCCCAGCCAAACTGGGGATCGTTAAAGAGTTAGTAGGAACTAAGCGGCTTGGCTTTGCTAGCGGTATTTCACAGATGGCTACAGTACTAGCAATCTGCGTCGGCCAAATTGCAGCGGGATTTTGGTTCGACTATCGCCTAGAGGCGGTTGAAAGCGGCTGGACAGCTTCGCTCGGACCATTGGTGATAGTTACTCTGATGTGTATTCCTGCGATCATTATCTCAATGGGCATCGAAAAACGCCCAGCGCACAAAGTGAAGCCACTTAGTTTTGGTGTGGCCGTTTCTCATTTTGTCCAACTAAAGGAAATCTGGGATGACAAACGACTAAGGTTTAGCGCAGCAGGTATCGCCTTTTTCTGGGGATTTGCGGGCATTATGAACCTTCTTTCTATTCAGATTGGTAAAGATTTAACTGGCGGTGGTTCGGGATTTGGCTCGGGAACTGCGTGGATGATGTTAGCTGCTAGCGGTGGTGTTGTTATTGGTGGCGTGATAGGTTCTATCGTCTGCAGACGTCGCATAGAGTTAGGTCTTGTGCCTATCGGTGGCATCGTCATGGTAGTTGGTCTGATCGCTCTAGCGACGCTTAACATTCACGCTATCAATACGAGCCTGCTATTCTGGATTGCCTTTGCTGGCGCTGGATCTGCAATTTTACTGGTGCCACTCAATGCATATTTGCAGGATGTTTGCCCAGCGAATAGGCGAGGGCGCATTCTAGCTGGCATTGGCTTGCTAGACTGTCTAGCTGGCATTGTAGCTGTTCTCATTCAAATGTTACTGGCTAAAAATAATGTGCCATATGCCATTCAGTTTTCTATCTTGGCGCTTGTGAGTGCCGCCGTGACTCTCTACGCGGCTCGCTTGTTGCCGCGTGATTTCATTCGTTTTGTTGCCTTGGGGCTGCTGCGTTCAGTCTATCGTATTAAAGTTCATCATGCTGAAAATATTCCAGCTAAAGGAGGGGTATTGTTGTGCCCTAACCACCTGACTTATATCGATGCGTTTATTCTTTCAGCTGCCTGTCCTAGGCCCGTTCGTTTCTTGATGTTTAGCGGGATGTTTAAAAAGAAATGGATAGGTGCTGGTGCTGAGTTCTTTGGAACCGTACCTATTTCTAGCAAGCGCCCGCGTGAAGCGATGAAAATTGCCGCGGAAACTCTAGCTAATGGTGATGTTGTTTGTATTTTTCCTGAAGGACAACTTTCACGTACAGGTACATTAAACGAATTGAAGCGTGGATTCGAGAGCATTGCTAAAATGGCAAAGGTGCCTGTATTGCCAGTATTTATGGATGGTCTTTGGGGATCCATTTTCTCATTTGAGAGAAATCGTTATTTCCGTAAGCGCCCGTACAAACTTCCTTATGGTGTACGTGTTAGTTTTGGTGATTTGCTAGAAGATGATGATCGCTCTGTCGATGAACTGCGGCGTCAGTTAGTAGCAATGCAAACGGGGAGCCTACTTGATAGAAAACTAATGCGTGCATCACATCGCATGATCAAAAAGCCATTTAAGGTCTTACACGGTGACGCTAGCAAACTCAGCCAGCTGAGAAAGCAGTTGAAGTCCAGCTCAGCTGATGAAAAGTCTGAGCGTTTGTACAACGCCCTGCAGATTAGAGAAATCAATGCACTCAGCTACGGGGAAGTTGTGATGGTTGATATTGATGAACTCGGGGGGCTGAGCCCCACACTTCTAGTCTTTCTCGCTAGGCTGCTGAAGCTTTCATTAGTGATCGTGGATGCTAACGATGATGCCCAACGCATCGGTGAATTGGCAGACCGATACGAGGTCACCGCTTTCTTAGCTGGGGGGCAGCTAGCACAAAAGGTGAAGCAGGAGGAACTAACAGGAAAGTGCTATGACTTCTCAGCTAGTATGCCTGCCTGTGATGGCTATTACCCGTGTCAGGTGATTCACGAGCGTGTGATTAGTATGTCTATGCCTCATCCAGCAATGCCAACATCAACAGCTAGTTTCCAGGCTGGTTGGAAATCAGGCAGCCTAGGGAAGTTACTACCTGGCTACGTCTGGGAGCCATTGATGGATCGAGTCATGCTAAGTTCACCGGCATTAGGCGAGCTTACTATCGATGATTATGTGAGCATCGATAACGAGGGGTTTTTATTACCAGACAGGCCAGATATGGCCTCGTAATCTATTAACTGGCGCTCAGCGTGGCTGGCACAGCGGTATCCTGAAAAGGAACTTCTTCTAGCAGTTGATCGATCAATTGGTCGTTGTCCAGCCCTTCTATCTTGGCATTGTAGTCGAGAATGATGCGGTGGCGTAGCACCGCGTGCGCACATGCCTTGACGTCCTCAAAGCTTGCGTTATTACGACCGTGCATCAATGCGCGCGCTTTGGCTGCTGATGCTAGTGATAGCGCTGCTCGCGGGCTGGCTCCAAATTTGATGTGGCTAGCAGCTTTCGATTGCCCTCGGTGGGTGGAGTCTACCAGACGGGCAATGTAGTTCGCGACGACATCAGGAAGATAGATTTGGCGAACGAGCTTGAGAATGTCGTTGAGTTCGTCCTCTGTCATGACTGAGTTGACTTCAGGTTCCTGACCTAACTCGCGTTTGTTGACGATTTGTTCCAAGGTGCTAACGTCATTTCGGCTCACTTGTAGCTTGAAAAGGAAGCGGTCTAACTGAGCCTCAGGTAAAGGATAGGTTCCCTCTAGGTCAATGGGGTTCTGAGTAGCGAGGACAAAAAATGGTAGCGGCAGGGAATGGGTTTCACCTATTACGGTGACACATCTTTCCTGCATGGCCTCAAGCATGGCTGATTGTGTTTTTGGCGATGCTCGGTTGATTTCGTCAGCTAGCAAGATGT
Source organism: Persicirhabdus sediminis (assembly GCF_016595495.1). Taxonomy (GTDB): domain Bacteria; phylum Verrucomicrobiota; class Verrucomicrobiia; order Verrucomicrobiales; family Akkermansiaceae; genus Persicirhabdus; species Persicirhabdus sediminis. The sequence continues at coordinate 37,030 of NZ_JAENIM010000009.1, read as the reverse complement.
TAGTAAATAATGGTCCTGGCTGGAAAATGAATTCACGTTGGCCATTTATTTCCTGAAGAATGGGATTTCCTGTGATGTCGCCAGGAAGTAGGTCAGGAGTGAATTGAACCCGCTTTGATCCCAAGCCTAGTGATTTCGATAAGGTTTTTACTAGCTCTGTTTTTCCCAACCCTGGAAGCCCCTCCAGGAGGATGTGGCCACGAGCTAACAGACCTGTGATGACGAGTTGAATGAGTTCTTCCTGGCCAAAAATGACCTGTTGGAGATGACGGGTGAGATGGTCAATTTTCTCTTTAGCGAGTGTGATTTCTTCGTCTTTAGCGAATTCCATGGTTAGAGTATGTGATTATTCAAAGAAGTTTTTCAGTGCCTTTTGCTCATCTGGCATGAGCGAATCTCGCCAGACGCGGTCTCCGCCCTCGCCGCTGTTTTGGCTTTGCTGGCTGGAGCTCGGTGAGAATGGTTTAGCTGATTTGTCATGGTCTATCTCAGAAGTTTCTAGCAAATCGCCCGGTAGGCTTCTAGCTGATAAATCTGATTTGAGTGGTGATCGATTGCCTTGTTCATCGGCTTGGTGTTCCTTGCCTAGCAATTTTTTATTTGTTCCTGGCCCACGATTTACACCACCTCTGCCACCCTCGCAGCTCTCGCCGTCACAGCCCTTTTTACCACACCCATCACATTCTTGGTCGCCGTCAGCAGCCTCCCACTGTTGGTCTTTCCAGTCGCCATCATCGCCTGGCAGCGCTCCCTGCATGTCCTGAGCTGCTTGCTGCCATTGTTCTTTTAGTTTCTCTAGCTGTTCTTTGCTGAGCTGTTGCAGGCCGTTTTGGTTTTCCCCTTGCAGTTGCTTGAGAAGGTCTTGGTTAGCTTGCATTTTGCCTTTGCGCATTTGTTGGAGTGCTTGTTGCATGGCGTCGGCTGCAGCCTTTTGTTGGGCAGGCTGGTTTTTTGCTTCAGCCATACGTTGCAGCTGATTAGCTCCGCTAGATAATGATTTTTTCAACTCGTTAGCATCACTGAGCATTTGCTGTTTGAGATGGTCGCTAGCCTCCAAGCTCGAATGATTAAACCAATCTGATTTGGGCTGTTGGCGGAGTTTTTCCAGTTGTTCTTCTATATTGGTGAAGTAAGGATCTTCGGCTACTTGGGTCGCTTTAATTTCTTCGAGTTGGGTTTCAATCTGAGACCATAAACGTGGTTCATTAATATCAGACTCGTTAGTTTCTTTTGCAGATACGGGGAGTGCAAATGAGGCGCATGTGGTGATAATTGCGACAGCTGATGGAATGAGAATTCTCAATTTGTTCCAGCGGAGTAGCTGAGGTACCGCAGATGGGAGAATGGGCCAGTCACGCAGTCCCATTTGCGCGCTAGTTAGAGCGTTATCTAGCTCAAGGTTTGACTCTAACTTCACCAAACATTCTTGTCGTGAGATAAAGCGCTTTTTCGCTATCAGGTAGGCGGCTAGGGAATGAATGATGAAGAGCCCCAACACCAAGCCAATCGCAATGGTGGGGGAAATTATGAGCGCAGGGTTAGATTGGCGCACAAAGAGAATGATGATGCTAAAGGTAATGGCTGAAATGAGCCACGGCGCAGCTAGGCTTTGCCACCACCACGCCAAATTGATTTTGCGTTGTAGCCGCCCCGCTAGCTGGTTCCATGCTGATTCACGGTCATTCATCTAGCTACATTTTAGCTAACATACCTGTGACAGCAAGTGGCAATCTATGTGAAGTTCAAATTCCTTATGAAGAAGAGGTGTATCATCAGTTAAAATGATAGTAGTATCTAATTATTCGATGATTTCAGCATGCTTGTCTGTGATAGTTTGTTTGTTATGAATGAATCATGGGCGGCGCGCTTGGACTCGGCTGAGACCAAACAAAAAGAAATTATTCAATCTGCTACGCAGTTGCAAATGGAGCTAGATTCATTGCGGCGACTGTATGCAACGCTAAGTCATAAAGAGTCGACTGCGGTGAATGAGGACGTTGTTAGCCAACCTGATCATGTTAAGGCGGCAGTTGATAGCTTGGAAAATGCGAATGCCTCTCCGCCTCCATTCGAAGCCAAAGTTCCTTCTGTCGAAATCCCACCACCAGATATAAATGAAAAAACCAATCAAGGGGTGGAGATTGTTAGTTTGAAAGAAGCGGCTACTTCGGAGCCAGCTGCAGCCGTTGATAGGAATCCGCCAGAGTCTTCGGTTGGGATGAAGGAGCTGGAATTTGGCAAAGTGTGGTTTGTGCGTATTGGTATGTTATTGCTTTTAACAAGCTTTGTATTTTTGAGTCGCTATGCTTATGTGAATTGGATTTTTTCATCCAGTGCGTGGGTGAAGTTATCCCTCTTTGTTATTGCAGGAGGTGCTCTAGCGGGTTTGGGTCAGTTGCTGGAAAAGAAACGCTCTGAGCTAGTTAACTACGCGCATGTCTTGGTGGCTGGAGGCATGGCAACCATCTATTATGCCTTCTATGCAGCTCATTTTGAAACTAACCTACAGGTTTATGATAGTGCCTTGTTGAGTTCTGTTATGATGACTAGTTGGGCGGTAGTCATGATTTTCGTTGCCTCATTCAAACGTAGTCAGATCATTGGCTCATTCTCTTTGCTCTTCGCTTACTACGCAGTTGTTGTGAATCCAGCTGGGCTGCTCGCAGGTTTCTCAGCAGTGCTTCTATCTACTCTAGGAATGTATATGTCGATTCGCCACCGCTGGCTGCCTAGCAGCTTCTTAGTGGCGGTATTTGCCTATGCGACGCAGTTCTTCTGGATCAGCTATCATGGCGATAATTTTTCCGCGACCTTAGTCTATCTGTTTTGTTTTTTGCTGTGGGCAGTACTCATGTTGCCATGCGTGATCGCGTCATTGCGCAATCAGGATGCAAGCTCGCTCAATTGGCTAATCATGCTGAATAATGGTGCCTTTCTAGCAAGTCAGTTTTTCTGTGCATCCCTAGCTGGCCCAGGGATCTCGATCGAGCTTATGTTGCTTCTCACGACTTTGGTTTGGGGCGGCATTGCTAGCTACTTGTATATCTTCAAAAAGCAAACCGGACGCCAGATCGCTGGAATTTTTTCCTATCAAAGCCTCATCAGTATGACCTTAGCTATCATTTTTGCCTGGTCTGGCTATACGAGGTTTTTGGCTATCGCTCTATCTGCGTTGAGTTGCCTCTATTCTCACAAGTACGTGAGGTCTAGATATGCGTATCCTGCATCATTGATTCTTTTGTTAGTCTCTTTGGTTTATGCTGGCATTGATATAAATCAGGGAGACGCTCAATGGATTAGTCTGTTAGCTCTGAGCAGCATTGTTGCTAGCTATACGCTAACGATGACTCAATTTAATAAGCTGGGCATAAAATCTACGCAATTGATAGAGCGACGCATTGTTGCAGTGATTTCATGGTTGATCTTGCTATACGCAATTTTAACCAATCCATGGATCTTTAGCTGGCAAGTTGCTAGTCTGTTGTTAGTTGCCTTGCTCTTGGATGTCGTGAAATTAAGGAAGCTTCAAGTATTATGCGACGATCTAGCAACGCCAGCTGGAGTAGCTCTATTTGGCGTTAGTTTTTTTGCAATGATTGGGCCTGATCAAAATAGTGTTACTGAAAGCATCGCTCTGTCTGCAGGTTTGATATTTGTAGCTGGCTATCTGTGGTTCACACGCGTCGGTGACTTGAATCTCAGCTATGTGAAAATTTCCAACTGGTTCAAGCGCGAGACCATGCTAGCTGTCTGGCTTGTTGTTAGTTTTTTGTTTTTTGTTGAGCAATTGCCGTCATTTGGAGCTACGGGAAAGTATTACTTGTTTTTATGCCTGCCGTTGATCTTGCATAGTGGCGGTGAATGGTTAGGTCGCCGTAGTATTCAGGTCATCGGATTGACTTTTTACCTATTTGCTTTGGCATTAGTACAGGTCAGCTATTTTGGAGTTTCTCTTAGCTGGTTCAGTCTGATGTTTTTGTTGGGTATTTTGACGCTTCATCTAGGCATTGCTGAGCGGCTGCGATGTTCTATTAGTCGCTCAAAGTTAGGCATAGTGCTAACTGTTCTGCTGACGTTTCTTATCGAAGGTCACCGGAATGTGCTAGAGCTGAACGGTGTCTATCTATTGTGTCTGGTAGCCGTAGCAATGGGGAGCTTAGCATGGTGGCGTAAGGATAAGAGATTTTTCCCTGTAGCTACAATAGTGCCTATTGCAGTCGCTATACTATGGCAGATCATTGATAATCAGAGTTTTGTTACTGGCAGTATGCTGCCTGCTAGCTTGTTGGTGTTAGTTGGCTGGATCTATTGTGAAAAGTACCAGCGTCTAAACTTGGGTTTTGAGCTAGGGCCGTTGTTGTTGTTGGTCGGTCAGCTAGTTTTGTTACTTCGCTATAATACCGCTCTGGATTCGTGGTTTGCTGGAAATTACGCAATTGGCTGGAGCCTGATGGCGGCGCTACAGATGGGATTAGGATTTGTGCTTAAGTCGCGAGCTTTTCGTTGGTCTGGGCTTGTTTGGATCGCGCTAAGCTTTGCTCATATCGTGCTTGTTGATATTTGGTCATTTGGCGCGCTAGCTAGAATTTTCTCCTTACTGAGTTTAGGGCTTATTCTTCTAGTGTTAGGATACATCTACAATCGCTATCAAAGTATCTTTAAGAAGTATTTCTAGCTGAGATGCATTTATAAATCTATAGTTTTGAGTCCAGCTGGCTCACTGTGACTGATCATGAGGTTTTGAGCCTCGGTCTAACACTAATATCTAAGCTGCGTGAGTTCTCGCGATTTATGGAATCGCGATCTTCACAGGATCCGGCAGGCGTGGAGAATTTTCAGCCAGCATGGATATTAGTAGATGCTTGGGCTTGTAAATTGCCGAACATGGGACATGTTGAGGCGAAGAAATTTGCATCACTATGGCGTACAGAATTTGTAAAATGATCGAGGTGGAGAACGGCCACCTGTTGTCTAAGCACCCGGATAAGTGTCGTTTCCCTCATGGGCACACACGTAAGGTAGAGTTAGTTTTCGAAGCTGACAGCCTAGACAGCCGTGAAATGGTCTTTGATTTCAAACTCATCAAGCGCATGATTGGTGATTTTCTAGACGCCTACGATCATGCGCTGTGCATGAATACGGATGATGATAAATTTGATTTTTTCAAAGAAGCGTATGGTGATCGCATCATTGGTTTTGAGGGCGAAGATCCTACCACTGAGGTGATGGCGCGCACGATCTTTGAGCATACCACGGCATCTCTCAAGCGTTTTGTAGATCAGCCAGATCCTGAGTACCCAGTGCGTGCTGAAGTGCGTATCGCTAAGGTGCGAGTGTGGGAAACCACCAGCTCTTGGGCTGAGTATTTTGAGTAATAGTTAGTTTCTTCTATCGCTCTCTATGCTGATGCAGTGGACTTCTGTATTGGCGGAGGGGCGCGATCTGTGTATGAGCGTGGTATGAGTTATACTGCTAATGCCGCGCGCTATGATTGTTTGCCTCGTCAACGATGTGGGCAGTCGGGAGTTGTTTTGCCACAAGTTTCATTGGGTTTATGGCATAACTTTGGAGGTGATGTTAGCAGTTATCAGGCTGGTAAATTGTTGTGCCATGCATTTGATAAGGGCATTTACCACTTTGATTTAGCTAACAACTACGGGCCACCTCCTGGTAGCGCTGAGGAATGTTTGGGCAAGGTTCTGAAATCCCAGCTGGCTGGGTATCGTGATGAGTTATTGATTTCTAGCAAGGCTGGTTACGATATGTGGCCAGGGCCATTTGGTGATTTTGGCTCACGGAAATATTTAGTTTCTAGCTGTGATCAAAGCTTGAAGCGACTAGGGCTGGATTATGTTGATATTTTCTATCATCACAGGATGGACGCCGATACCCCCTTAGAGGAAACGATGGGAGCTTTGGATTATATCGTACGCAGTGGCAGAGCTCTGTATGTGGGACTTTCTAACTACGGTGCGGCCACTTTAGCACAAGCTAGCAAAATCCTCAAAAAGCTAGGCACACCGTGTGTCATCGTGCAGAACCGCTACAGCATGTTAGCTCGCGAGATAGAAGGTGGCTTTCTCAAAGAATGTGAAAATCAAAAGCTCGGAACGGTGGTCTTTTCGCCACTGGCCCAAGGTTTATTGAGTGACCGTTATCTAGCTGGAATTCCAGCTGGTTCACGTGTCGCGAGCAATAGCCCGTTTCTCAATAAAGGAGATTTGACTGATTCGCGTTTGATTCAGCTGAAATTGCTTAATGAGATAGCAGATGCTCGTGGGCAAAGTTTGGCGCAAATGGCGATTGCATGGGTGCTGCGCCAGAAGGCAATTTGCTCGGCATTGATCGGAGCCAGCCAAGCTCAACAAATTGATGAAGCCTGTGGAGCTACTGATAGGCTGGATTTCTCCGATGACGAACTGGCTTTGATAGAGGCTTTGATCTAAGACAATGATTATCTATTGCTTTTGAACTCAGCAAGAGCGTCAAGCGCTTGCTGTCGCCCTTTTTGATGGTCGATGATGGGGTTCGGGTAATCTTTATCCAGCTGGACACCGTAGCTGATAAGTTCGAGCGGCGGGCAGGTCCACGGTTCGTGAATATATTCGTTAGGTAGCTGCGCTAGCTCAGGTATCCACTTTCTAACGTAGTCACCAGAGGGGTCAAATTTTTTCCCCTGAATGATGGGGTTAAAAATACGAAAATAGGGAGATGCGTCCGCCCCGCATCCAGCAACCCACTGCCAGCCCATAGAGTTGTTAGCAAGATCGGCATCTACTAAGGTATCCCAGAACCAGCGTGCGCCTTCTTGCCATGGCTGCAGGAGGTGTTTGACTAACAATGAGGCGGTGATCATTCGCACACGGTTATGCATCCAGCCAGTTGCCCACAGCTCGCGCATGCCGGCATCAACGATAGGGTAGCCAGTTTCACCTTTCTGCCATTGTTTGATGATGTCTTCATCGTAGTTCCACGGGAAAGCGTCGTACTCTGGTTTCAGTGCACGGTCTGTGCTGTGAGGAAAATGATAGTGTGTGTGGGCTGAGAATTCTCTCCAGTATAGCTGGCGGGTAATGCCTTCGACGATTGCAGCATCATTGCCAAATCTATCATTAAGAGAATGCCAAAGCTCACGTGGACTCAGTTGACCAAAGTGCAGGTAGGGGGAGAGACGGCTCGTTCCGTCGATAGCTGGCGTGTCGCGAGTTTGTTGGTAGTTAGGCGCCTTGCTGAGAGATTTCTTCAAGCTGGCTTCAGCGCCCTGATGGCTGGCTAGCCAATTTTTATAGAATCCCGCATCCCAGCTGATAGATGGAAGAAGGTTTAGCTCAGAGACAGCTATTCCAGCTGGCCAGTAGTCTGGTTGTAAACTAGCTAGACTGACTGGGCTAGGTAGTGGTTTTTCCGGTGGCTGGTCCTTTAAGCTTTTCCAGAAGGGGGTGAAGACTTTGAAATGACCACCACTTTTGTTTTTTACCTCGTCTGGCTCGTAGAGCAGGCTGTTATTAAATGATTTTGCTAGGATGCCTGCATTTGTGAGTGAACTTTTGATCTGCCTATCACGCTGACAGAAATGGGGTTCATATCGTCGACTCCAAACTATCTGTTTGGCGCCAGTTTCTTCTGCTAGCTGGATGAGAAAATCAGCCAGCTGGTCTTCGCTCTCTAATGAATAGATAGTCAGCTGCGAACCTAATGACTCTAGCTGGCTCGCTAGGTCTTCAAGGGCATGGTGAAGCCACCACTGGCTCGCCGCGCCATCTCGCCATACACCGCCGTCGTCCTCGGCGTGTAGATAGACGGGAATGATTGGCTGGCCTAGCTCAATAGCATATAACAGGGCACGATGATCCGCTAAACGAAGATCACGGCGAAACCATAATAGGGTGGGTGAAGTAGTCATAAAAAAAGCCGCAGATAGAATCTGCGGCTGAAGGTAGGTCACGATTGACTTGCGTCAAGGGGTAGACTAACCTGATTTATTTAGTTTTAGTTCAATAAGGTCTTTGTCATCTCTTTCTATTTGAGCAGCATTTTGTCTCATTAGGTCTATTTTGACTAAGTTTCCTTTCCCGCTTGGGTTAGTCTTTGGCCATATGAAGTAGACACTTCTCCCTTTCTTTGTAGGGAAAAGATAGGAGTTGACTGCTAGCTTAGCGGTCTTATTATCGCTGATGTAGACTTTGAAGGGTAAATTACCAACATGGCCGCTACTTATCTCATGAGCCTTAGCTTGTTTTGGGTTGATGAAGATTTTGTTTTCATTCTTTTTGCCAAAAACTAGAGCAACTTTAGACTTTGTTAAGTTTATAAAGTAGGACTTACCCCCGCTAAAGGCTTTTGAGTTGTCGTCCAATGTAATAATATCAAATAGTTGTGTGCCGTCGTCCTTTCGTTCAGTTGGTACAAACACAAGGAGTGGTTGTTTAATACTGGGTGAAATAGAAGCTTTTGCTATGATGTTTAACTTTCCGTCTTCATTTAGAGGCTTATCTCTATCATAGAATACAATTTTATTAGTCTTCGCTATTTTGTAAAACGGAGACCTTTGTTTTCTTTTAAAGGTTACTTCATTAGATTCGTCAATGGGACCATAAGCCAAATTTTCAGGAGTTGTACTAACTGAATAAACTTTGAAAAACATTGGCTGTTTATCTTGAGCGTTTGCGAACGCATGTAAAAATAGAATGAAGATCGTGATATATTTCATGTTTTTAAAATTTAGATTTCGTTTCTAGACAGCCATTTGAATGATATGACGTTCATTTTTCTACCGTAGTTAGTGGCATTAGATGTGTCAGGAGTCCATTTGCCTAGCCCTGTGGTAGCAAGAGGAACAACAGGTGCTGGTGTTCTTTGAATGATAGCTTCACACCATGCTTCAGCGATTATAGTACCGTTACGATCAACAGAGTCACCATAAGCCCTGATTTTGAATGTGTCGGAGCGAGCTGAAATGTGTGAACCTATGGCTTGGAGGATATCAGATTGGAGAATAAAGCTGGAGCTTGATGCGGCATCGAGTTCAGGGAATTCTTCTGGAAGTTTAACGACATACTTACGTGCATTTGAGGTTACTGATTCAGTCGTAAAGCTTTTAGTGCGCCCTTCAGATTTTCTATTTAAGCTGTCATTTGTTCCCGCTTTCCTGAGCGCTCTCTGAAGCAGTCCGCATGTTTGGTATTCAGGTCTAGAGGAGTCAGGCATACGGTTAACGAAGTCAGCTAGGCTTAATATAGGAACGCTAGACGAGCTGCTAGATCCTTTGTTTCTAGAGGCATTCTCCTTCATCACGTCCTTAATTTCAGAAACAATAGCTTCAGCAAGCTCTGTAATCTTATCATCAGAAAGTTGTGAAAATGCTACCCATGCTTCGTCGTCTGTTGGAGATGGGCTTTCGATTCCTTCTTGTAATGAGAGGTGGTTCCTCGGGATCAAGGAGGTCTCCGCAACGTCGAGGTCATTAATATTTCCTTCAGGGTTAATAGAAATCGTTTGCCCGCGGTAGCCTGATAGAATTGCTTTCCATGCCTCAACAGAAGTTGAGTTGATATTGAAGCTACCTTTGATCCCCATATATGCAGATGCGTATTTATATGCATCGGGATCGTTCAGAGCTGTTTTAATATCACTTGATGTTTCGCCGTTAGAAATGAAAGTAATGCGTTCATTAGCTATGGGACTGTTACCGTCAATCCAATCAGAAATGGCCAGCTCTATATCCTCATCACTTTTTGCAGATGAACTGTTATAGGAAGAGTCCGTTGATTTTGGTGATATGGACGAGAAGAAATAATAATCCCAGATGGCTTCGTTAGTATGGAAGGCTGCATCGAAGGGAACATAATTATGTAGGTATCCTTTATTGTCAGTATACTCTCTCTCTTCGAAGGTGTTAGCAATGCTGCCAATATGAAGGTTAGGAAATGAATTTCCAATGACTAAAGCTGGCTGGTTTCCTTGGTCATAGAGATTGGCATGTTGCAGCGAACCTATTGATATTAGAGGTGCTGTAGGAATACTTAATGCTGTGACAGTAGTTTGACCTTCATCGTTCATTCCTCCGCCCCAAGTCGTAGTGCCTCCTTGTGGAGCGAGGATGTTCATTAGCCGATTGGGTAGTTCATCTAATTCGCAGTAATCAGCATGAGAACTTTTATATGGTGAGTAAGCTGATGAACCTGGGGACGCTTGTATTTCTACATCTGCGCTATTTCTGATATCTACTCCGCAGTCAGATACACATAATGGATTATTCAATACGTAAGTAGGGAAGCCATATGCTGTCTCAGAAGAAGTGGTACTAGCTGTGTAGTTAGCAGGAATTTCGTATTCAAAGGGTTTAGTATAAAAATCGTAATAGTTAGTAGGTTGTCCAACTTCGTCTTCACCCGTCTCGTAATCTATGGCAAACCTTTTAGGCGCGTTTTTACAACAATCCGCTAGTGATTTTACAACGCTTCCTGTAGAACGACCCTCTAACCAAACACCTCTCGAAGTGTAGACCCGATCACGATCAGACCCATTATACATATCTAAACGTTGAATGAGGTAACCACCATAACAGCCATAGAGTTGTAGAGCAAAATCATCCCGAATGTACTGAGAGTGATTAAAGGCATCGTTTTCGTCCCAGTTGCCGTATTTATCTTCATTGTATCCAGCTTCGCCCGGACCAGGTAGGTCTGTCGCCATTAGGTTAGCGTAGCTTCGACTTGCTGGTTTTAATTCGTAGTAGAAGCCGCCGTCAATATTTGCACCTGAAGATAGCTCTACCAACTCATGTTCATTTTGAAGAGCCTTCAGGCCATTAGGAATGAAAAGTTTGATTTCACCAGGTTTGTACTTAATTGCCGGAATCTTTAAAGTTGCTTCACCTAAGTTTCCATTAGTAACGTATTTGTCATTGTCCAAGTCTAAGGATTTATTTTTTTTCACCAATTTTCCCAAAGTGCCATCAACTTTAAATTTTGTGTGTAGGTCGTTAGGATTAGGGTCTTCTAGTAGTATGTACATTCTACTACTACCAAATCCAGGGCTATAAGCCATGTCTGGACAGTCGATGGAAACATCATAGGGATTGTGGAGAATAACGATTGGGGTGACGACCACCTTGCTGATACGCGACCAAGCTCCAGCTTGGTCAGGTGGTGTGGATGTTGGCTCTGTTATGACTGAAAAGTAATAGAGAACGCGGTTAATGTATGGGCTGACATTTGGTTTTGTGTTCCGGGTGACTTCATAGCTTGTATTAGATTTTTTTGATATCTTATGTGTATTGGTGTCTTGGTTTCTATAGCCAATACGATCTGCATTCATATATCCCGTATCAGCAAGGTCGTTATTATATTCTGAAGCATTAGGGTAGAATGGGAATGCTGAGCTTAAAGTTGGCGAGGAATCTTTATTTTCTACATCTTTGTATAGTCGATAGTAGGTTCTAAGCATGTCCATTGTAGGACCGTATATGAGCCCTTCTGTAGAATTGCCATTAGATACATTATCAACTGTGAAGATAAGCCCAACATCTCGTGTTCCTGCTGAGCCAAAGGGAGCATTTTCATAATTATACGCTGTATAATTATCAGGTTCTAAATCTTCAAAATCACTATCTGACTTTTCGAATAATAAGGAGAGGTCGATTTTTAATCCTCCATTGTCGACAACGGCCGTCTTGCCGGTACCGTATTGGCTGCTAGGGTCGCGAGTAGTAGTTGCAATTCCCAGAGAATGAGATGAAATGTCATGGAAGTGCGACTTTCCGACTTCCTGACTACTTACGTGGGCGACTGATTGAGAGCTAATGAGTTTGACTATTTTTGGATCATCGACTTCAAGATTTTGTTTAGAGTCTTTGATTTCAGTCATTACTTCAAAAGCTGAGCGCTGAGTGCCCATAGTTGCTAATCGATCATCTCTGTCGTCAGATGTCTGTAGGTCGATTCTAGCTTTGACACCTTCATCTCCTATCCAGTAGGCGTAATGGCCCGTGGATATATCATTGGTAGTATCTACGATTTCAACTTTAGGAACGATTACCTCGTCTTCAGGATTTGTAGAAATGTCCGCGCTGCCGTCGCCAACTAAGGTTACATAATTAGGCAGTCCATTTGAGAGCGAGCTATCAATTAGATTTTGGCCGTTAATGTTAGTGTAGTCTGCTGTAGTTGAGCTTGGTTTAGAAACCATCCAGCCGATAAATTCGCCGGCTTTCTTTGGAGTGGTTCCGGTGGTTTCGTCAGCTGAGCTCCACACGCCCATCCAGTGGTTTTTGCCTTGGCCTGGTGAGTCGTCGATATCGCCTTCTGCAGTGACCCTAGTGTCTGGGCCGGCGGCTTTTTGTAGTTCGCCGATGGCGATCATGAGGGCCATGCGGGCGTTGGCTCTAGCTTCTGACATCGCATCACCATGGTTAGATGAGCGTACTTCAACCGTGCTCAGGCTGAGCATGGCGAGCGCGGTAACAGCCATTAGGGCCATCACTGCGATGGTGGCGATGAGGGCAAAACCGGCTTTTTGGGGCGATTTAATTTGCCTGCTTACATCGCATTTTATTTTACATGGGAAATGTTTGTTCATGGCTGCAATCGTTCGTTAATAACCAATGTAGTCACAATGTATTCATCTGGGCAATATGGAATTTTAGCCGGAAATAGTTCAAATAAGAAACACTTGACCGATAATTGTCCCTAGTCGTCAGCAAAATGACATTATTCTGATAGAAGAAATCCGCTTGTCTAATGCCTGATGAAGGTGCTGAGATCCTTATCATACATGAACTTACACGTAATATTAACTAGGATCTTTCATGAATTATATTTCATGAAAGATTAATCCATATTTGTTCACAGTTAGCCTATCTAGCCATTTGCTGTGCTCTGGTGGGTGTTAAATATTGGAGTTTTGAGTTAATTATTTGTCCAAATTTATTGAAAGTTGGCTGCAACCAAATGCGCTTTGATTGGTTGAACGCTGCTAAACCGCGCCAGTTTCACCATTGCCGCGGCTAATATGCATTCTATCTGATTTATCTAATCTAGCTGGTGTGGGGGATGAATTTACTGAGCATTCATCTTTGGCTAGTGGCTCGTACGTAGAATGAAGTTAGCTCAATTAACATGCTGAGCTAACGACCTATCATGGGCTGCTTGATGGGCACTGCTGCTTCACTCTATCTGCAGATTGTTTTTGCAGATCGCAGCTAGTGATTGGATCATAGCTAAGTAGCTAGATATTATTAACGAGCTTGCACTTTCTGGTCCCTTTGCGGCTAAAGAGCGATCAGGCGCGATCAGCCAGACGACCTTAGGCCTTCCGACTGGCCTGCGTCAGAGCCATTCGCTCCGCTATCTTCCTTTTGGCCTGTGTTTTTAGTGATCTAGTAGCCAGCTGCGCGACCAGCTCAGGCGTGGGCTAGAATAATAATGCAGCTCGCCATTTCGACGATTTAAGTGCTCACACAGGATATGACTAACTAAGTATTATAGCTTTATTTCTACCAGCCACTTTTAGATAGCTAATTTTCACGCCTCAGCGCTAACAAAAGCGTGATTCGAAATGAAACCCACCTCTAATGAATTAATATCTGTTGGGAAATGCACTAGCTGAAGTAGCTATTGAACCTGCATATTTTTTAGATTTAGTCTGTCTTGTTTCATTTGCGCCTCGTTTTGTCCGAGGAGTTCAAGTTTTACAAGATTGCCGTTTTTGTGCGGTGTATTTTTCGGCCAGATGAAATAGATATTCCTCGTCGTATGGCTAGGAAATAGGTACGAGTTCATGGCCAAGTTAGCCTTTTTATTTTCGTTGATGAAGAGTTTGAATGGCAGGTTGCCTTGATGGTTCTTACTTAGAGAATAAGTCTGGCAATTTTTAGGTTTGATGTGGATTGTTTTTGGATCTTTTTTGCCTACCACAAGCGCAACTTTATTCTTCGTTAGATTGATGAAATTTGATTTTCCCGGGCTGAAATTCTTAGGGTTATCATCCACTGTGACAATATCGTATTTCTGCGGTTGATCCTCTTTTTTCTCCAAAGGCACAAAAACAAGTAGCGGCTCTTTGACGGTGTTGGGTATCGTTGCTGAGCCAACAATATTTAATTTTCCTTCATCGTTAGTTGGCGCGCCCTTTTCGTAAAAGACGATTTTTTTACCCTTTGGGGTTTGATAGAATTTAGACCGTTTCCTTTTAGAAAACTCGAGTTCAGTAGATTTGTCTACGGGGCCAAATGCCAGTGGTTTGGATATAGTGCCAAGCGAATAGACTTTGAAATAAAGTGGGGCCTTTTCTTGTGCGAAAGCACAGGAATATAACAATAGAAATAGTAGGGTGAGAAATTTCATCGAGGTTGATGGTTAGATTTCGTTTTTGTTAAGCCATTTGAAAGCGACGACTTTCATTTTTCTTCCGTAGTTAGGCAGCGTTGAATTTGATGTATCAGGTGTCCACTTGGCAATCCCCGTGGTTCCCACGGGGGTGACGGGAACTGGCGTACGCTGGACAACTGCTTCGCACCAAGCCTCGGCGACAATATTGCCTTTGCTGTCTAGGCTGTCGCCATAGGCTCTAATTTTGAATGTATCTGAGCGCGCGCTAATGCTAGATCCGATAGCTTGCAGGATGTCTGACTGCAGAATGTAGCTGGGGCTGGATGCTGCGTCTAAGGCTGGGAAGTCTTCAGGTAACTCAACTTCGTAATCTCTAGCGTTAGGGGTGACGGCTGCGGTGGTAAATGCATTTGTTGTTCTAGACGCTGAATCTGTTTCCAAGGTCTCGTTGATCTTGGCTTTGTGAATGGCACCTTGTAGCAGGCCAGATGTTTGATATTCGGGCTCAGATGAATCAGGCATGCGGTTAACAAAGTCAGCTAGACTCAGGAAGGGCACTTTAGATGACCCCTTAGCGGCGGTGAACCTCTGAGCATTTTCCTCCATGCGTTCTTTGAGCTCAGTGACAATGGCCTCAGCAAGTTCTTGAATATCGTCATCACTGAGTTTGGCAAAGGCTAGCCAGGTATCCTCGTCAAATGGCTCCGGATCAGAGATGCCTGCTTTGTTTGGTAAGAGTGTGCGCGGTAGGGCTGAGTCCGTATCATTGTCATGAGTCTTAACTTTGCCGTTAGGGTTAATGTCTAAGGATTGGCCTCGGTAGCCAGCTAGCATCGCTTTCCACGCCTCAACGGAGGTGGAGTTTACGTTAAACGCTCCCAGTAATCCTGTATAAGCGGAGGCAAATTGATAGGCTTCTGGCTCTGCGAGGGCTAATTTGACATCGTCTATGCTTTCTCCATTTGCGAGAAAAACAATGCGCTCATTGGCTAATGGTTGGGTGCCGTCTAACCAGTCGGATATCACTTGTTGAATGTCGGCTTCAGCATCAGCTGATGAATCATCGTATGCACCTTGATCCGATCTAGGCGCTATGGATGAAAAATAATAATAATCCCAAATGGCTTCATTAGTGTGGAAGGTGGAGTCAAAAGGGATATGGCATTTGCGGTAGCCATTGTTGTCTACGCGGCTTATTTCCTCAAATGTAATGGCTAGGTCTGTCAGCTGTAAATTGGGAAACGAGTTACCAATGAGCAAGGCTGGATGGTTTCCCTGATCAAATAAGTTAGCATGTTGCAGTGAGCCGATAGATACCAGCGGTGCTGTTGGAATGCTGAGCACGGAGATATGTGTCTGACCTTCATCGTTATAGCCACTTCCCCAAGTCGTAGTTTTGCCATCAGGAGAGAGCAGGGCGGTTATCTGTTCTTGTCTCGCGGCGCTGCCGCTATAATCTGCATGGGTGCTCTTGTAGGGTGAATAGACAGAGGCTCCAGGGGACGCTTGTCTTGTAATGTTACCAGATGCTTTGTTATCTATACCTGAATCCGAAACGCACATCGGGTTGTTGAAGACAAAAGTTGGGAAACCGTAAACAGCTGCCGCTGAACTCTCAGAGTCCATATAATCACGAGGTAATTCATAATTATATGGTTTGGTGTAAAAGTCGTAGTAGTTTGTAGCTTGCAGCGGCTCGTTCTCAGCTGTTGCGTAATCTAGAGCACTACGTTCTGGCGCACCGTTTCGTAAGCTTGATAAGCCGCCCGTGGAGTGACTTTCTAGGTTGACCGCTCTGGATGTGTAAATTCTGTTGAGATTGCCCCCTTGGTAAATCTCTAATGACTGGATGTTATGTTTCGTGTGGTAGGCAAAGAGCTTGAATTGATCATTCGCGTCAATATTTTGCGTTTCCATGTAGGTGCTACTTTTGTCACCTTCTGCTACGTCATCTGGTTTTTTAATTTCAAAAAAGGCACCAGAACCAAGGCTTACGCCTGTTGAGAGTTCCGCGAGCTCGTGCTCATTTTCCAATGCCTTCAGGTCGTTGGGCATGAATAATTTGATTTCACCAGGTTTGTAACTACAGGCTGGGATTTTAAACACAGCGTCTTCGGTATTGCCGTTAGTGACGAGCTTTTCTTCATGTAATTTTATAGACCCGCCTTGAGGCGCAAGCAGTTGGCTTTCCTGAAAGTGTGGACGGTAGGCCATGTCAGGACAGTTAATCGAGATATCGTAGGGGTTGTGGAGGATAACAATAGGGGTGATGACTACTTTGCTAATGCGATAACACTCATCATCCGTGTCGTTATGGGTATCAGAACCGCCAGAGCCGTCAGTTCTTTTAGTTTTTTCAGTGATTACGGAAAAATAATAGAGCACCCTATTTAAATAGGGCGCGACATTAGGTTTGGTATTGCGCGTGACATCGAAGGTCACAGCATAATTGCCATCTTCCGCCTTCTTCTCTGAAACCCGGTGAGTATTTGTATCTAGGAAGCGACGACCTAGGCGCTCGGCATTGATGTAGGCGGTCAGTTCGTAGTTATTATCAAACTCAGTAGCATTCGGGTAGAAGGGAAATGCCTGCTTGAGTGTTGGCTGGGATTCTTTATTTTCGACGTCTTTGTACAAGCGGTAATGGGTTCTGAGCATGTCCATGGTGGGGCCATAGATCATCCCTTCGGTGGAATTGTCCTCAGTGACACCGTCAACGGTGAATAATAGCCCCACGTCGCGTAGAGTTGAGGTGCCAAAGGGAGCATCGTCGTATTGGAAGGCTGCGTAATCTGCTGGCGTCAGGGCTTCAAAATCATTATCTGATTTTTCAAATAACAATGAGAGGTCAATTTTAAGCCCACCATTTTCCATCACCGTAGTTGTTCCTGAGCCATACTTGGTGTTGGCGTCGCGGGTGGTTGTTTGCAGACCCATCGAGTGCGAGGTGATATCGTGGAAGTGGCTGATGCCGGCTTCTCTGTTGGACATGTGGGCGATGGATTGAGTGCTTAAGAGTTTACTTATTTGAGGGTCATCAACGGAAAGATCGGATTTTGACTCTTTGATATCGGTCATGACCTCAAAGGCTGAGCGTTGTGTGCCCATGTTTGTCAGCCGATCATTTCTTCCTTCCGTGCTTTGTAGATCGATGCGCGCTTTGACGCCCTCGTCGCCGATCCAGTAGGCGTAATGACCTGTTCGGTTTTCAGTGGATGAGTCGATGATTTCCACTTTCGGAGCGATGACCTTATCTCCAGGTTTGTCATTGATGTTGGCGCTGCCTGCACCCACAAGCGTAACTGAGTTGGCTAGACCATTGGCAAAAGTGTCATCGAGAAAACTTTGGTCGCTGATATGTGAGTATGCCAGTGGCGTATTGGGTGGGTGTGAAACCATCCAGCTGATGAACTCACCCTGATCCTTCGCGTCTTGGCTACCTGTTTCTTTAGCGGAGCTCCACACGCCCATCCAGTGACCTTTGCCTTCGTCGGCTTGGTCGTCGATGTTTCCTTCGGCTGTGACTCTAGTATCTGGCCCAGCTGCTTTTTGGAGTTCACCGATGGCAATCATCAATGCCATTCGTGCATTCGCTTTTGCTTCAGCCATGGCATCGCCGTGGTTGGATGAGCGAACTTCCACGGTGCTCAAACTCAACATGGCTAAGGCGGTGACAGCCATGAGCGCCATGACCGCAATCGTTGCAATGAGGGCGAATCCCATTTCGCTCTGCATTAGGTATGGTCTAGACGCTAAGTTTGTCCTCATAGGTTTGAATTTGCGTTAGTAAATTAATAAGCGTTTGCTAGTATGAAATGTAGGCACAATGTATTTGCTGGACAATGTCGAAATCCTTCTCATTACGACATTAATTTTCACCCTGAAACAAAAGTTTTGTTTGATTTCGTCAGTTTTTCCCTAGTGGAAATGTATTGTTCTGGGTCTAGCTGGGCTGAATGATAGATAAGTGAGTTGGGTAAGGGTAAGTATAGGGGGCGCTGGGTGGAGCGGATATCTTCGATGGGGACTAAATCGTTTACCTGTCTTTGTTTGTACGCGTCGATACATACGTTGGGGCGTTTATCCTTTTATCTAATTATTTACCGACAGATTTGTGAAAATCAGCTGGTTTAAGTTAAATTTGGATGGGTTAGCGAGGTGGGGAAGGTTAGTTGCTGCCTGCGTTGTAACGGTGTATTTGCCTGTAAGTTTATCGTCAGCGAACCGTTATTGCCTCCGCTGCTCAGCTGGCGGCGGGATGAGGGAAAATGTGCCGGTTTACTCTTTTATGTGAGCTTGAAAAATTTCACCTCAGGGTGGCACGTAGCTGGAAAACAAGGCAGCTGAAAGTGAGTGGGCGTGGTCAATGGATTCTACTGACCAAAACCCCGCGCTAGCGGTCAAGGAGAGGGCTGAAAACTGAAGCTAGCGCTGCTGGCTAGAATCTGACCTAGTGGCCAAAAAATGGGCAAAAAAATAGCCAGTCATTGCTGACTGGCTAAGTTAGTGAGTGGTAGCCCTACTAGGACTCGAACCTAGAAATACGGAATCAAAATCCGGTGTGTTACCGATTACACTATAGGGCTGTTACTCCTTGTTGGCCTCCCTTCGGCGGCGCGGCGAATCTTTAAGGGAATTTCTGAAGAAATGCAATAAATAAATGCATCAAAAGTGATTTTTTTTTCAATCGAGTTTAGACTTTGGCATATGCCTAAGAATTGCGTGACAATCGTCTAATGAGGGCTAGAGTATCATCCATCATTCGCTTGGTTCTGTAGGCGATTCATTATCATTAATTTAGCTATGTTAAGAAAAATTTCCCTAATCCTGTGTACTGCGTTGTTGGCTGTTTCGTGCGGTTCAAAAGACGTTTCATCGCCTCCTGTAGAAGCTGAGGTGAAAAGTTCTGCGAATAGCAATTATTCAGCTCCGCGAGTGAAAGGACCGCCGGAACGCAATCCAGATATCAACCTTTCGAGTGATTTGTCAGCTGCGAGCGGCGTGACTCATACGCGTGGATCATCAGCGACTCCATATGTAGCGCTGACCTTTGATGACGGCCCACACCCAAGTTTGACTCCACGCCTTCTGGACATTTTGCGTGATCGCAATGTGAAGGCGACATTTTATGTCGTCGGTACTAATGTTGACGCATACCCACAGATTGTGCGCCGCATTGTAGCGGAGGGGCACGAAATTGGTAACCATAGCTGGAAGCACAATAACTTCACTAAGATGTCAGCTGACCAATGCCGCGATTCATTAAACAAATGCCGCGACTCTATTGTGAAAGCATGTGGTGTGCAGCCGCGCACATTCCGTCCGCCATACGGAGCGCTGCGCCAGGACCAACGTCAGTGGATTTTCAACGAGTATGGTTATCCTACTATTCTGTGGTCAGTAGATCCACTGGATTGGAAATACCGTAATGCTTATCGCGTAGAGAACGAGCTGGTCAATAAAGCGCACAATGGTGCGATTCTCTTGGCCCACGATATTCACAAGACGACTGTGGATGCTGTGCCAGGTACGATTGATAGGCTGATTCGCAAAGGTCACACCTTTGTGACTGTTTCTCAGCTCTTAGCTCAGCCAAGCGGTGTCGCTCAGGCTGCAGTAACCCCGTGATGGATTAGCCCAAAGCTAGTCGCATTGGCGAATAGAGCATGATTGGCAAAGAGTACTTTAGCAAAAAAAAGCAGTTGTCCGAGCTGGATCAATCGATCCGTGAGTTTGCTGGGCGAATAGGCTTTGACGAATATCCTGCAAGTCAGGAAGAGGCCCTTGAGGACTTGAACCGCCCTATCCTCACCATGGTTTGTGGTGAGGTGAATGCGGGCAAGTCGACGTTGATGAATGGGCTTTTTGGTGGCGAGCTGTGTAAGGCTAGCTTTTTGCCCGAGACCAAGCAGCTGCAGTGGTTTCGTTACGGAAAAGAAGATCGTGATGTAGAAACTGAAGTTTTGGTATGTGAAAAGTACCGCTCGAACGAGTTTCTCAAACAATATAGTTTTATTGATACGCCAGGCCTGAATGCCGGTGATGGCGCTCACCACGGTGAGATGCTCAAATTTTTGCCAGAGGTAGATTTAGTCCTCTGGGTATTTATTGTCAGCAACCCATGGACGGCATGCACCTGGGACTTTTTGGCGAAAGTGGACAGCGATGTGCTGGATAAGTCGGTGATTGTGCTGCAGCAGGTGGACCGCAGTAATAGTGGCGAGCTGAAAACCATCATGCACCATTTGCGTGATTTGTCAGAACAGAAAGTTGGGCGCGCGCTGCCAATGTTGGCGGTGTCTGCTGAGCTGGCAACCAAGGCGCAGCAAAGAGAACCGCGCGATCAGGACATGTTTTTTGACAGTGGCGTGTTGCAGCTGGAAGATTATCTGGCTGATATTGTGGATGCTTCCGCGAAACGTCGTCATTATCTGGCTCAAGCCTCACGTGGGCTAGGTCAGTGTTTGCGAGAAATGGATCGTTTCATGGATGCTCATGGTGCGAGATTGCGCGACAATAAAGGATTCCTGATTCAAGTAGAGGAAGAGCTGGATATCTTGCGCGCTCGTCAGCGTGACCAGCTGGAAGATAAATTTGCCGACATGCGTGAGGTTTTCTCTGCGCAGCAGGAAAATATCATCGATATCGTGCGCAAAAAACTGCGACTGCTGCCAAGCATGGTGAGTTTGTTTGTGGAAGACCGTGTTGGTCGCCAGATCGAAGCGGTACTGCAGGCTGAAATCCGCAAAGCTGTGGAAAAAGATGCCGCGCGAGTAGGCGATGGTATCCGCGAGGAATGCCGCATGCACTGGGATAGTGTGCTGCCGCGCGTGCAAAATGAACTTGGCCTCGACTTGCCAGTTTTCAAAGCCAGCTCAGCTGGATTTGATGAGGTGAAAAAGAATTTTGTCACCAGCATGGGCGAGGTTTCAGAGCAGTCGATTATCCAGCTGAGGCTGCGACGCTCATTAGAAGAGCAAATGGAGAAACGCCGCAATGTGCTGCAGCGCTGCATGTCATCCATCTTGTTTTTATTCACTCTAGCTGGTTTGCTGGGGGCTTTTGTAGAATTTCTCAACCCATGGCTCTCGCTGGCCATTCTCATGGGTGTGCCCGCGCTGCTGGTTTACATGAATGTGCGCGCACTGCGGTCGCGGCGCCGAGTATTGGCTTTATTGTCTGATCGTCTCGACGACTCACCTGGTGATTTTGTAGATGGCATCCGCGAGGAATATTCGCGTGGTCTGCACGACTTTTATGTCGAGTACGGTGGCATGCTAGAAATGGTCAAAGGTGACCTCGTCAAAGCACTCGATGATTTAGCAAATAATCAAGAGCGCTGGAACGAGTTGTTTCTTGAGTTCCGCGACGTCGAGAGCCGCATGTACTAGCCATCACCTCTGGCCTAGCTAGCTGGATGGACGGCGTGGTTTTCATCGCTTGCATTTTTGTAGTTGTAAGTTCATGTTGATGGCGTGAACCGGAAGCAAAAATCATTGAATGGATTAGTCATCAAAGGCGGAGTCATTGCTGCGATGGCTTTGTTATGTCAATGTACGCCATTTGCGCAGCCAGCGCATTGGCCAATGGATGTTGAAATTGACCGTGATGAATATCGTCCGCTGGTCGAGCGTACTCGCAGTTACAGCGAGCTCACTGTGCCAGATGAAGCCTTGCTCACCTTCCTGAGTGATCGCGATAATGTGATGGATGCACTGGGGGAAAAAGCCAGCCGCGACCATTCTCACTGGCAAGTAGCCGAAGTCTATTTCACCGAAGCTGGTTTGCACGCATCTGTCTTATGTGAAGATGGATATACGCAAAAACCATTGTATTTTCACTACAACGAAAGTGAGAAATTGTGGTACCGCGTCAAACACCTTGAAGATGCCCACGGCAAAGGGGTGCCTGCTGCCAAGCTGAAATAATCTAGCTGGCTTAGCTGTGATCTAGCTGGCGAAGTTTGGCGCGAATCCAGTAGGAAAGCATGTCGCCAATAAAGACAAGCAGCGCGCCCAGCAGGACAAAAAACATCAGGTTGTCATAGAACAATCTGGTTTTTGCGTCGGTGATGAGGAAGCCCAGCGAGAGGATGCCAAGCATGCCGAGCACGGTGGAATCTCGCACGCAGGTTTCCCAGCGGTAGAAAAAGTATAACAAGTAGCGGTTAAATACCTGTGGCAGAATTGCGCCAAAGTAGGTTTGCACGCGATTGCCTCCAGCTAGCAGACTTTGTTTGCTCGCTTCAGCTGGGTGGTTATCTACCAGCTCGCTATATAGTCGACCCATGAGGCCGAAATTGTGAATGGCCAAGCCAAGGATGAGCGGCCACGCAGTGGGCCCAAAGATCTGCAAAAGCAAAAAGGCGAGGATGTATTCCGGGCTCGAGCGAGCAATCAGCAGGACAAAATGGCTGGCGGTGCGCGTCAGCCTGCGGCGCCAAAGTTCTGTGCGTGAGTTGCCGGTGTAGGTTTCAAAACTCTGCATGCGGTTGAGCCTAGCAGACGCCCAAAGCATGCTCAGTACCGCGCCAACGCCAGCCATGATGGCGGCGGCTGTGGCGATGTATAAGGTCATCAACATGGCCTCGGTGCCAGACTCAGCTAGCAGGTTTTTGGCCCACGGCCAAGCGTCGGCCCAGTCACCACTTTTTTGCACTGGGTAGGGGACGATTTGTTGGAAAAATGATTCTAAGTTAGAGAGCCGACGTTGCCAGCTGAGTGGGTATCTAGCAGCTGGAATATTCAGCCAAGCAAAGATGGTTGTAGCTAGCGCGATGCCACCGCTGATGCGCAGCCACCACGATTTTGGTCGTTGTGATTTTAGCTGCTTGAGCGATGGATTTTTGCATGCGTTAGTTTTCTCAGCGATCTGGCCGTTAAATCGTGCGCGGATAGATTTCCCCCACAGCTCGCTGAGAATGATCATGGCTAACAACGTGTATAAGTATGTCCACAGCTCGAGTAGGTGGAAATCTTCAAAGGCCTGCACGATGTGGTAGCCAATTGTTGGGATGCCAACAAACCCGAGGATAGCTGAGCTGCGCAGCGCACATTCAAAGCGGTACAACGTGTAGCTAAGCATATCAGTGAATGCCAGTGGTAGGCAGCCAAATAGCCAGTTTTGCATTGGTTTGGCGCCAATCGAGCTGAGCGTTTCTCTAGCAATGCCAGCCTGCTCGTCTATCATTTCTGAGAATATTTTAGCTAGCGTGCAACCGTAGGGGATAGAGATGGCGATGATGCCAGCTAGCGGTGTGGTGCCTAGAGCCGTTAGGATGAGCAATGCCCAGATGAGTTCGTGCACCGATCGTCCCAGTGTGACCACAAATCGTGAGATGAGAAAAAATCCTCTGAGCGCAATCTTCAGCGGACGGTTAGGGTTTTCTGGCCACCACGAGCTGGATGAGAAAAAACCACCAATAAAACCTATCACTAAGGCGACGCTCATCGAGCAGAGCGCGTATTGAAAAGTGAGCCATAGCGCCGTGAGTACTTTGAGCAGAAATGGTGGCGCGTCGGCTGATGGCGGCCCAGCTTCGTAGCTCAGCGCTGGTTGCACCGCGGCAACGAGGAATTCGTAGCTGAGTTTGAGGCCGTATTCAGACGGTTTCAGCGAGCTGACGCGGATGCCTGCTAGATACAGGCAGCTGAATAAAACCACCACGAGTAAAACCATGAGCACCCGCTTGCCGCCGATGACGGAGGCGAGTGATTTTGGGTAGCGGTGTGGTGGTGGCTGCGACATGATAGATCTTGGCTCTACTGGCTAAGTTCGTCTGTGTTGAGCTTATAAATGCGCTCAAGTGCGGCTGGATCTAGCTGGCTGTTAGTGCCATCGTAGCTGATTTCCCCACCGCGCAGACCAATCACGCGCGGGAAAAATTCTTGCGCGAGCTCGATGTTATGAATCGACATGATCAACGTGAGTTTGTTTTCGCTAGCTATCTTGTTGAGCAGCTGAACCATGCTGCGCGCGCGCGCTGGATCGACAGCTGACACTGGCTCGTCAGCTAGCAGGACTTCAGGATTCTGATAGAGTGCTCTAGCAAGTGCGACACGTTGTTGCTGGCCGCCAGATAGCGAGCTGGTCCGCTGGTAGAGTTTTTCGGCAATGCCTAATGAGTTGAGGATGTCGAAGATTTTCTGCATTTCCTCATCTGCTGGCATGGCGAGATCTCGTAGCGTGCCGAGTGTTGAGCGTTTGCCCACTCGCCCTAACATGATGTTCTGAAATACGCGCAGGTTAGAAATGAGGCCGAGATGCTGGGGGATAAAAGCAATGTGTGAGCGCAGCTGGCGCAGGCGTTTTGGGCTCAGGGTATCGACTTTTTCGCCGAGGATTTGCACCTCACCTTGGCTGGCTGTTATCTGCGCGTTGAGCAGCTTGAGCAGGGTGGTTTTGCCGCTGCCTGAGGTGCCTATCAGCGCCAATCGTTCAGCTGGCTGGATGTCGATGTGCAGCGATTTGAGCGCATGAAATTGTCCAAATTGGACGCTAGTATTGCTGAGGTGAAATGAGGCCATTGCGCTGGGATGTATCGACTGGTGAACTACTTGCTTGAAAATGATGGCCTAATCTAGCGAGAAAACAAGCTTGGCTGCGGATGCGGCCAAGCTTGTGGTAATTAGTAAAAACGGATGTTTCTGGCTTAGCGAAGCATTTCGAGTTCTTGAGCAACCACGCGGATGCCTTCGAATTCTTCGTTGTTAGCTTCGATGAGCTGGCTGCGGTTGACGGCATTGAGAGCCTCGGCATCGGTGCACTCGATGAGCGCTTTCTGCAGCTTGTTAGTAAATCCGTCACCGTAGATCTCGTTAAGCTCTGGGTGAGCGGTGAAGTTGTAATCAGCGTAGAATGGTGTTTCCCAGATGATCACAGCCTTAGTCGGATCCAGCTCGCCGTCAGCCACCATGCTGTCGTATTTTTTGTAGCTGAGCGCACCTACTTGAACGGATCCAGATTCCACCGCTTTGGCAGTAGAGTGGTGGCCGCCGCTAGTTTGGAACTGCACTGGCTGAGTGAAGAATTCTTCAGGTGTCTGCTGGGTGAACTGCTTGATGAACCAAGTAGGCATCAGGCGGCCAGAGGTGCTCTGTGGGCTACCAAAGGTGAAGGAGAATTCTTTGATGCCAGCTGGAAATTCATCAGACTTGGCTAGGCCAGTAGATGAATGGGCAATGAAGTAGGATTTGTATTTTGGATCTTCAGCGCCTTGAGCAATGGCTTCGGCTCCTTCCACGGCGTCGCGAGCTTGTACGCCTGAGAGGCCACCAAACCATACCAGGTGAACTTCGCCATTTTTGAATCGCTGCACGGCTGCGTTGTAGTCAGCTGAGATGGAAAATTCTACTGGTACTTCGAGCGTGGCGCTGAGGTACTTGGCCATTGCTTGGAATTTGGCATCTTGGTCAGATACCTTTTCGTCTGGGATGGCGGAAAATACGAGAGGTTTGATTTCTGCGGATTCGTCAGCTGCTGGGCTGGACTTTTCTCCACATGAGCTGAGGCCAAAGGCGGCGCCTAGGGCGAGTAGGGTGAGTGATTGATTGCGCATTTCTTTTTCGGGTGAATTGGCTTTATCAGCTGATTGTTAGGCTAGCGGCGCTAGCTGGGGCAGCTAATCGAATCTTTTGTTCAATAGTCCTCATTGTCAACTATGCTTGAGTGAAAATGTCGTGCTTTTGCTTAATTATTCATCGCCAGCTGGATAAATAGATTCTAATTCCACCCAACCACGGTGATTGGCCAGCTTTACACTCACGTCGATGGATAGCGCTTCATACTGGTCGAATGGGCACATTTTCTAGCTAGCTGGCTGCTGGCTGGGTGAGCAGGATATGCGTCACATCTAGCCAGATTAGATTTATTCTAAAAAATGTTCTGGTATTTCGGCTGAAAGTATCAAAAAACCACCGCGCCATGCGTTACGAGAATACAGAACTGCTTGCCCCTGCTGGGTGCTACGCCTCACTTCAGGCGGCGATCGAAAATGGAGCTGACTCCGTTTATTTTGGGTTGGCCCAGCTGAACATGCGTGCGCGAGCTCGCCGTAGCTTCCATCTGGAAGATCTGCCGGAGATCGTGCGCATCTGTAAAGAAGGCGGCGTGAAAAGCTGCCTCACGCTGAATACTCTGCTCTACGAGCACGACCTCAAGCTGGCGCGCGACCTTCTCACTACCGCTCACGAGCTGGGCGTGTCTGCCTGTATCGTCTCAGATATGGCGGCTGTGCAGATTGCCAATGAGATTGGTTTTGAAGTTCACATCTCCACTCAGCTATCGATTTCTAATTACGAATCGCTGAAATTTTACGCACCATACAGCGACCGCATCGTGCTGGCTCGCGAGTGCAACCTGAAAATGATCCGCAGCATCTGGGACAAAATGATTGCCGACGACCTACGTGGTCGCAGTGGTCGCCCGATGGAGCTGGAAGCTTTTGCGCACGGAGCTCTCTGCATCGCCGTTTCTGGCCGCTGTGGTATGTCACTTTATACTGCCAATGCATCCGCCAACCGCGGTGGCTGCGTGCAAAACTGCCGCAAGGAATACACCGTCAAAGATACCGAAACCGGTAAAGAACTGGTGGTAGACAACAACCTCATCATGTCGCCAAACGACATCTGCACCATCGACTTTGTCGACGAGTTGCTCGAAAGCGGCATCCGTGTCTTCAAGATCGAAGGACGTGGCCGCTCACCTGAGTACGTTGGCGCTGTGATCCGTGCCTACCGCAAGGCGATCGATGCCGTCAATGATGGTACCTACAGCCAGGAGCTCGTCGAGCAGCTGGTACCGGGCATTTCTAAAGTCTACAACCGCGGCTTCTCAGATGGTTATTACCTTGGCCGTCAGCAAGGATGGTCTGGCACTGCTGGTAGCAAGGCGACTCACCGCAAAGTTTATGTCGGTGAACTGACCAATTTCTACAAAAAAGCCGGCGTGATCGAAATTGATGCCGAAGCATCTGGCCTAGCCGTGGGTGATGAATACCTCATCATTGGCGACAAAACTGGCGTGGTAGAAGGCACTGTGGAATCCATGCGTGTGCAGCGCGGCGAGGAAATGGTAGAGGCGGAAACCACAGATCGTGGCGACGTCATCACTCTGCCAGTATCTGGCGATGTGCGCCGTGGTGATAAAGTCTACAAGATGGTAGAAATCCCACAGCCGCTGAAGAAACCTGCTCCAGCTGGAGCCTAATCTCGCTCATCAATTCACCATGAGAATCAAACACAAACAGTACGAATGTATTGGCTGCGCGCTGTGTACTCAGGAAGCGCCTGACTACTTTGTCATGGACACCGACGGCATGGCTGAGCTCTTGGACTCAAATGTCCAAGGTGTGTTTCATATCGCCAAAGGGCTGGAATTTGACCGCGAAGCACTAGAACGCGCCGTGGAAGGGTGCCCAGTCGATATCATTTCTCTAGAAGGGTAGAGACAGCTACATCTTTAAAATGAAAGCCAGCTGGGTGATCCCAGCTGGCTTTTTTTTGGGGGAAGTGGGCAGAGGCTAGTTTTCAGTTTTCAGTTGTCAGTTGTCAGTTGTCAGTTGTCAGTTTTCAGTTTTTCAGTTTTCAGTTTTTCAGTTTTCAGTTTTTCAGTTTTCAGTTTTTCAGTTTTCAGTTTTCAGTTTTTCAGTTTTCAGTTTTTCAGTTTTCAGTTTTCAGTTTTCAGTTTTTCAGTTTTCAGTTTTCAGTTTTCAGTTTTCAGTTTTCAGTTGTCAGTTGTCAGTTGTCAGTTGTCAGTTGTCAGTTGTCAGTTGTCAGTTGTCAGGTGTCAGGTGTCAGGTGTCAGGTGTCAGGTGTCAGGTGTCAGGTGTCAGGTGTCTCGCGGTTTACTAATAGATATCGAGACGCAAAAGTTTCATCGTACTGGAACTCACTCTTCTCTCCTCACCATTCTCTCTTTCCCCACAGGGGACCCTCTTCTCTCCTCACCATTCACTCTTCCCCGCAGGGGGGGGAAGTGTCATTCGGACTAGATTTCTTAACTAGCTCAGAATCAATCCGCACTGAAGACGGGCATTTCACGCGATTGAAAAAATGCATTTTTGCGCTAGTTTTTTATGGACAAGAACTCGAAATCAGAGTAATTCGTCCGCGCCGAGCCGCTGAATCACTCAGCAGAACGGCAGCAATCAAGTAGATGGCAGAGTAGCTCAGGGGTAGAGCAGAGGACTCATAAGCCTTTTGTCGGCGGTTCAAATCCGCCCTCTGCTACCACTTGATGATCGACCCAGCAACCGCAAGGTTCGCTGGTTTTTTTCTTGCCCGCGTATCAGCCACAGCACCGCTGGTGATGCAAGTAGCTGGCCAAAGAGCTGACTTGCTAGCCGAGGTGGGAATTATCTACCGAGCGGTCAAAAGCGAGCTAGAGTCAGCCGTCTGTTACTCGCTGGCGTATCCAGCTAGCGTGTGGGGAAATATTTCTCCAGCTAGCCTTTGAAGAAATGATCGACAGGGCGGTCAAAAGCGAGCCTGTCCAGCCAGCTGGAACTAGCCGTCTATTTCTTGCCCGACGTATCTAGCTAGCGGTGGGGAAATATCATCTTCTACGGGGAATATCCTCTCCAGCCAGCCGTGAGGGGCTATATTCTCCAGCCAGCCACGGAGTGGCGGCCTTTCGAAGCCTTGGGCAACGCCCAAGGTCGGTAAGCAGCGAATAGAGCAGCCACATCGTGGCGACCTTTCGTCTGAACCGCTAGCCGTGGGGGAAATATTTCTCCAGCTAGCCGAGGAAGAAATGATCGACTGAGCGGTCAAACCGAACCATGCCAGCCAGCTGGAACTAGCCGTCTATTTCTTGCCCGACGTATCTAGCTAGCGGTGGGGAAATATCATCTTCTACGGGGAATATCCTCTCCAGCCAGCCGTGAGGGGCTATATTCTCCAACTAGCCACGGAGTGGCGACCTTTCGAAGCCTTGGGCAACGCCCAAGGTCGGTAAGCAGCGAATAGAGCAGCCACATCGTGGCGACCATACGCCTGAACGGCCTGCCTTGGGGAAATATCACCTCCAGCTAGCCACGGAGTGGCGACCTTTCGAAGCCTTGGGCAACGCCCAAGGTTGGCTAGCAGAGAATAGAGCAGCCACATCGTGGCGACCCTACGACTGAACGGCCAGCCTTGGGGAAATATCACCTCCAGCTAGCCACGGAGTGGCGACCTCTCGAAGCCTTGGGCAACGCCCAAGGTTGGCAAGCAGAGAATAGAGCAGCCACATCGTGGCGACCATGGCCCGAGCTGTACCGTAGACAGGTGCTATTCTTAGTAACGAATTCTTAGGCTAGTTGTTTTTCTAGCTAGTTGAAGGACACCTTGTATCCATTCTCCTCCCACATAGCTACCCGAGAGCTTCCTCTGAATCCACCTCGAGCGATATCTATAGATTCGTCATCAGAAACCAACGACACATTGTAAGTTAGAGGTTGATCCTCTCTTGTTAGTGTGACCTCGAACTTACCATTTTGGTCTGTTGTAGCTGTGTGACTTTCAGTTCCTAGTTTGTTGCTGAGTTCTAAATACGAAATCGAAGAATTTGTTAGTGGAGCGCCATCCTTAAGGATGGTGACTCGTATAACTTTCTTGCTGCTACATCCTACCATGCAGAGGAGAATGGCTGATACCAAGAGGCGTTGTAATAATTTATGGGTTATCATTTTTTGCAAAACGCCGAAGTCCACACATCCGCTACTTTGGGCGAGGCTTCGGTTCAGGTTTAGGTCTGTAGCTACCAGCCGAAATCCGACTCGAAGCGGGGAGTGGATTCTGGTGCCACGCGCTGTTGTGCTTAGTTTGCATCCCAGATCGTTAACTTATCGCCAGAGTCCTCGAACAGATAGAAGGAAATGTCATACTGCCCTACCTCCATGTTTTCGATTTTCAGGTCGGGTAGCATTTCCCACAACTCAGGGTCCTGATCACAGCAAAAAAGCGTTGCCACGAACTGCTCCTTCGAGTCGTAGTCCAACTTCGATGCAATTTTGATGAATCTGTAGGGTTTTCCGTTCTTTACTGGCCAGAAGCAGTCCTGCCACGTCGGAACTGACGGGGTGCAATAGGTAATCTCGTTGGCGACTCCCTCAAGATCGTTGCCTGGGTCGAGAGCGGCTTCATCGATCTGATTGGTGGAAATATCCAAATCGATCAACTTACCTGCGGCCATGCAATCGAAGCACACTGCCTCGATATTCTCTTGGCCGAATAGATTGCAGCCATCGAGACAGTCCTGAGTAGCCTTGCAGAAATGACATGCCAGCCCTTCGTCAGCGAGATAGGCGAAAGCCCTTGGGTTGGCGAAATAGTTGAAGCTCATTTTTGAGTAGAACAGTATTGGTTAGTGGTAATTACTTCGTGATTTAACTATCTGCGGGATGTATAGCTAGATAGTTAGTTTTCATGATAGTGGCGGCTACGCCCTTAGTTAGCAGAGGAAAGTTTTCAGTATAGATAGTACAGGGTGAAAGAAATCTCTAATCAGTCAATGAAATAGCTAGTCAGCTAGGTTTCACTATTCGCCGCTTCAAGCGCGTCATGGAGTTTATCAAAGTGATCATGTTAGTCATCAGTGGAGCGGTTCACCTTTTGCTGGCTCAGCGGGGCTCTGGAGCGCTTAGCTACTGCGTCATGGTTGCCGCTAGAAATAAATTCTGCCTGGGAATATTCCCAGGCAGAGTCGATGAGCCATTAGTTAAGCTCAGGATAGAAGTGGTGATGGTTTAATGAGTGTCCAGCCTGAAGAACTCCATGGCGTTGTTAGTGGGGCAGCTGAACGTATTCTGTGGCGGGGTAGGGGCAATGTTATCCTGCAAAACGGTCCAGTCTTCGAGGTTCGTGGATCTGCTGATGCGGTATAGCAATTCATTGTTGCTGTCCCACTGGATGTCCATGCTGCTGGCCGCATTGTCCATAGTAACTTCTGCCTTGAAGAACGAGGCTGCATTGGTGGGGTCTGTGCGGTAACGATATTCATCGAGGTTGCTGACACCGTCAAAATCGGAATCAAGCAACGCGTCGGAAGGGTCGTTGGGGTCTAGGCCGTAGCGGATTTCCCAGTAATCAGGCATGCCGTCCGAGTCGGAGTCGGCAAAATTGAAGGTGGTCAGCACACCTTTGTGGTCGCTGGGCCAATCTTGATCTTCCAACAGGAAGGTGTCGTCCGAAACAATATCGGTTTTCTCGTTGAGCACGTAGTAGGCGCGCGAGCCGACCACTGCGGCAGTCTGTGCGGCGATGTTTTGCTGATTGTAATAGATAAAGTCAATGCGGTCGCGCTCGTCGCTGGCAGGGGTCCAGCTGGTCGAGGTTTTCTCGAAGGCGTCTGAAGGCCATGTGATGCCCGGATGGGTAGCTGGGTTGGGGTGGATCTCACGATAGCTGTCCACCCATCCGTTTGTCGCCAGGTTCAAGCTGCCGTTCCATGGAATCACCAAGTTGTTATGGCCAAACATATTCCGGGTTGAATCGACCCAGTCGAGGTGCGAGCTGTCGTTAAAGTCGCCCGCTAGGATGACGTCTTCACCTGCGGCGGTTAAAGTCTCGGCGTAGGCGATGAATGCCGCAATGGCGTCGCCGCGCTTGGAATTCAGGTCGTACTCGAGAATAGCGGTAACATCGCTGACATAGTCGGGAATGCCGTCAGCTGGGTCTGAATCAATCATCGACCAGTTAGGGTTTCCGCCGTTATAGCCACGCGGTAGGTAGAGGGCATACCATTTCCAGTCTAGGTGCGCTACGCAAACGGTAAGCGGGTGGCCCGAAGGCAGCTGAAGCCGATAGGCGATGATGGAGCCTCTATTATTCGACGTCGCATCATAGACCGTTGTAGTTTCCAGAATGGGAAAGCGGCTGATCAGTGAAACATCACCACCGGCATGCCACCCCTCGTAGTTGGAGGCCCCTTTGCCTGAGAGCGAGGCCAGCAGGGTGGCGGGGAAGTCATCGTTCGGCCAGGTCTCAGAAAAGGCGACAATGTCAGCACCAGTTCCCATGACGACGTCGGCAATCTTGTCGATACCGTCAGTTACCTTGGAGCCTGCATGCCAGGTGTTGAGCGCGAGCAGCTTGACTTCGCCGGAGAAGGGAATGTTGGGCAGCGCTGGCTCGGTGGGCTCGGAGGGGTCAGAGAGGTTAACCTGACGGAAGGTGATATCGTCGAGTGCCTGGTCAGATCCTTGCTTGCCGTTGGTTTCGTTGTTGATGATTTCAAGCACCACTGGGCCCGCATAGTTAGTTTCCATGCCGGTGTTGATCGTGAGCCTCTCTCCGTCGGTCGTAGTAGCAGAGCCCGATGCAATCAACTCACCGCCAGCCGCGTCCTGGTAGAGGTTCCATGAAAAGTCGTTGCCTCCTTGCCATCCAGCATAGTCATGAAAGACGAACGAATCGACCACGACGCCGTATTCGGCATCGGGAGTGAAAGTGAGATAGTAGCTGATACCGGTCTCGAAGTCATTCAGCTGGGCAACGCCGCTCCATTCGGAATCATTGTAGAAATCCCATCTTTCCTCCTTAGTTCCGTCGGCGCCAACCGACCAAGTGAGAGCGATGTTGGGTGTGGCGCCATTGGCGATATTGTAGCCCGTTCCGCTGGCTGCAATAGCGCTTCCCCAGTCGGTGGGTATTGGAATATTGGTTCCTGTACCTTCAAAGGTCAACGTGCTGGCATGTGCGGTCGTCACAATGCCAAGAAGGGCCATTAATAGGTTTGTTCTGCTCATGTTTGATGTTCATACTTGAAAAAGTCATGACAAAACAAACTAGAAAATACACACTTTGCGAAACAAACGGTCGTCTTGAGGCAGGGGGGGAGAAGGGCCTGCTTCGCGGGATAATCCATTTACTCTAATTGACCGTAACTGGATATTTACATGCTGTGCTAAAGCCTAAAATTTCGCCTTCTTGCAAGCAGCTAGCCAGGCAGTTTATCTGCCAGAAGGATGGGATATCCCTCAGCCGATATAAATATTATCTAGTCTCACCGAGGGGTTAACGAACTAACCATGGACCATGCAGCGAGCTAGTTTTTGGGCTGAACTTGAAATGGCCACCATGCCAGCTACTCGACGGGGAAGTGCTGGAATATAGAGTCTTGTTCGCCAAGATCAGTTTATGAGGTGTGAATAGACTTCGTGATCGAACCACTGATCGTAAACCTTCTCAGCTCTGCGAAGTGTGCCTTCGTGAGTAAAGCCAAGACGCTCAGGAATGGCTCTGCTCTTAGCATTAGGTGTGGCACAACGTATATCGATACGCTGAAGCTTGTAGTAGTCTGCTGAAACTTTGATCAGCTCAGTAACAACTTGCGACATAATACCAAGACCGTTGTGTTCTTCACCAAGCCAGTATCCTAAGTAACCGATGGAATTTACCTTATCGATCTCATTCAGACCAGCCACACCAACCAGCTTATCTTTGTAGAATATGGAAATGTGAAGAGCTTCTCCTTTAGCAAAACGTAGCAGCTGAGTGTTGATGAATGAGCGAGTATCATCTGCTGATTCGATGTAATCAAGCCAAGGCAGCCACTGCTTTAAGAACTGCCGATTCCGGTCTGTTAGTTTGAACAGCTCTTCTGCAAACTGAGGAACAGAAAGTCTGATTTCTAGTGAATCTGAGATTTTACGGTAAAACATGTATATTAGTCTAACGTAAAGCACTCCACCCAAGAACATTACGTGGGATTTGTGCTGTGGGGTTAAAGTAAGAATTATCAGAGAGGGGGGCGGAACTCAACTGCACTGAAAGGGGGCTGTATTTCTTTGTTAGGTGGGGCGAGGGTTTTGGTGATTGTTAGGGTGAGTTCACAAGATAAAAGCTTCCTGTATTCGTTTTCAGGAATTCACGTAGGTCGGCCAAGTATCCCTGCAAGCTTTCTTCTGAGGCATAACCTCCAAATTCTTCGATAGATCTCCACTTACTAACTACACTCGCAATCTCTTCGTTAGAGATAGATCTGATTTTGTTGATAAGCTCACCTGGTATTGTTTCTGGCCATGGACCATCGGGTAGAGGTTCTCCTACCAAATCAAAACCTTCATGGATATCACTGTATGATCCAATATGTAAGAATTCAGCTAGCTGCGATAGTTCGATAGAACCAATCCCTTTAGAGTGATACCAAGAACCAATTGAATAGGGATCGTTATTTGAAATCATTGATTCTAGATCTTCCGAGGAGCAACATAATATATCTGATAGAGGCATGTTTGTGATCTTTGTTTTAGCTTAACGTCAGTCAAAGGGATGGCACCGGCTATCGGAGGGGCACCTTCGACTTGCTGGTTAAGGGTGGTATTTGCCGAGATTATTTGGACTCGAAGCGGCTAGTCGGTTGTCCTGCACCGTCTTGTTTTTTGATTGCAGCTTCGATCTCCTTGGCGCGATTCTCTGCCTCCCCAACCTTATCTCCGAGAATCTCCTTCAGTTGATTGAGGTTCTTGGTGGCTTGGGGATCTCCAGTCTTAGCGGCAAAAGACACCCAACCGAACGCTTCGACGTAATCCAACTCGACCCCATGACCCTGTGCAAAAAGAAGGCCGTATTCGTTCACGGCGGGAATGTATCCACGTTCTGCCGCAAACTTGTAGTAAGCAGCTGCCTTAGCTTGATCAGGGGCAACTCCGTTCCCAGTGCGATAGATCTGCCCCAAGTTTAGAGCTGATTGAAGATCACCCTGCTTACCTGCTGCAGTATAGTAGGAAATGGCTTTCTCTATATCCTTCTTCACGCCGTCTCCCTTTTGATACATCAGGCCGAGGTTCGCTTGGGAATGCTTGTAACCCTTCTTCGCAGCCTCTGTGAACAATACGACGGCTCGACCCAAGTCCTTCTCTACGCCGTGACCTTGGTAGTAAAGGGAGGCCAGGAGATGTAATCCCATAGGGTCCTTGGAATCTGCCGCGGCGTTGAATTCTTTCCGTGCCGTGTCGTAGTCTCCCTTGTTGTATGCGGTGATACCGGACTCCAAGTCAGCGTGTGCATTCATAGCGATTGCGAGAAAGAGGATAGAGGTGAGGTGCGTCATTTTCGAGGCTAACATTATCGGTGTGTGGTAATGGTTGTGTGATTTAACATTTTCCGCGAGATTAGCCGAGGCTATGATCATTATCTTTGTGAGCTGGCGGGCGGCATTTTTAGTCAGATTGATAGGGGGCATGATGGTGGCGGGCTGTGCACTTTGTTAGTAGTGGAAAGTTTTCAGTGTCCAGTGAATCTAATTCAGATTGCTAGAAATATCTAATGAGTCAATGCATAACTAGCTGATAGTTAGTTATGCTTTCACCATTCTCTCTACTACCACCCTACAGCCTATCAATCTGGCAAAAGAGTGTAATAGGTTTGTTGTCCAATGCGGAAACATACACATTTCTACGGCTGCAGCTTCCACTCCAAACAAGCCACGCCAGCGATGCAAAACCACATCTGCTGGTGCGATAGTGACAAAGGCATCATGCAGCTCGGTGCTGCGTGAGCAGGTAGATGTGATGGGGTGAGCGTCGGGCATCACTGGCTAGAAAAGGAACAACCAGCTTTGCTTATTCTACAATATCCGCCGCCTTTTCTGATAGATTGTGCATGACGTTGTTAGCTTGTTCATTTTTTATATCGCACAGGTGAACTCCGAGCCTTTGGTAAAAAATGATGCCAAAGAGATTCGCAATTATAACATCTACTAACGAGGTGTTTTCAGAGGAGTGTTCCAGTATTGCTAAGATGATATAGATAGCGATAGCAAGTGGCATAAAGGCTAGAAAACACCGAACAAAAACAACCCATCCCAAAACTACACTTTTTTGAATAAAATCAATTCCCTGGGAACCACCGTTGCAAGAAAAACTATAAATAACTCCACCAATAGTTACACATAGAGCAACCAAACAAGAGAGAGCATTCCACCAATTAAAAACGCCAAAACTGGGTAATGAGCACATTAAAGAGGATAATGCACACAGTAAAAGGTAATAGGGTAACGCCTCTCGTTCAGACAGGCTTCTGTCACGCAATTGTTGTTTCAACGGATTATATTTTATGAAGTACATGGTTTTCTTTCTGACGAAGCGAACGTTTTAGGGGCGCCGACCTGATAGAAGGCGGCAGTCTCTTGCTTAAAGTATATCGAAGTTACGAGAGGGCATCAACGCGGAACGTTATCAGGCTTGGTATCCTCGCCTTGTTCGGCAATTGTTTTTGGGCCCGAAGCGTAATTGCCAAAAAACCATCGAACCGCAATTGTGGCGGAAAAGAATCCAGCCATTAATCCCGCAGTTAAGGGAGGATTGTGGAAGACTTGAAACACCAGAATCAGTGTGACAAGAACCAACCCGAACGATGCGGTCATAATCGCATCCGTCGTCCGGGAAATAGGAGTTTCGCCTCGGGACTGACTGAAACTTTGTGTTTTTGGTCTAACTCTAATCATTGATTCTTTGAATCAGTGATAAAAAATTCTTACTCGATGGAGGACGGAGTTCCAGAGCAAAATCATATAAGTGCCGCAGGCCGCAGCATTGGCTTGCCCAATGCGGAGTTATGCTGATTTTCTCTGGAGCTGCGTTCACCATTCGATGTGATGAGGCATCAGAAGTTGATGCGGCTTAAGTCTGGCATTCTCTTACCTAACTCAATGGAAAAGTGAGCCAGTACTGGTCCCCAGTTTTGGATTGGCATGGTCCACTTTTTACTCGCTCTATC
>NZ_JAENIM010000008.1 GCF_016595495.1 Persicirhabdus sediminis | reverse complement strand
ACTTGGCTCCTTGATCAACGCTCGAGCAATCGTCGCGCGCTGCTGCTGACCTCCAGATAAAGAAGTCGGCAAACGCTTTTCATAACCTTCCAACCCCAACTTCGCCAAATATTCAGAGACTCTCACCTTCGTTTCCTTACGAGACAGTCCAGCCAAGCTCGCCGCCAGCTCTAGATTTCTGCTCACGCTAGCCAGCGGTAACAAGTTCAACTGCTGGAAAACAAACCCCAAATCTCTACGCCAATAATCAATGCCTGGCTTTACTTGCTGCTCGCCTATCAATACTTCGCCACGATCAGCCGGCAAATACCCCCCCATAATCCTCAGCAAAGTAGACTTGCCACAGCCAGAAAACCCTTTAATCAAATGGATCCCAGCCTTAAATTCATGGCTAAAATCATCAAGTATCCATTCTTGTTTTTTGTGGTAGCGGTAATAGATGTGGTTACAGTTGATCATTTTCGGTATTGAAAGCAGCTAATAGTATGGATAGAAGTCGTGCAACCTGATCAGAATTAAATAGTAAATCTAAGAAAAAGTCAAAAATACTAATTCTATATGCCTTGATATTTAATTTAACGGCATCTGATAAGCCCCCTCAAGATCAATAGAACATTAATGAAAGCTTATATAAAATTCATTGCGTTAATTTTACTATCAACCTTGCTCACAGATGTAAGCCTTGGCGCGACTCCAAAACTTAGCCAATATACAATTAGTAATAAGATTTGGATCACTTCATCAGAGGCGATTCTTAAGCCTAAATCATTCAGAGAGTATTCACTTTATGGCGAGATTACTATTTTATGCAAAGACGGAGCCGAACTCCAGAAAGGTGAAGTCTGGGCAATTGTTGACAAAAAGAGGCTAGAGCTTGAACAGGAGTCATTAGAACTAGCCAGAGCTGAACTAGAAACTCTTAACACGGAGTCTAAATGGGAGGTTATTGATTCTAGAAAACAGCTAGCCGAAGGTCTATCAGAACTTTTAGTTAAAAAGCAAGAACTTGAGGTTATCTTAAAGGACAGTCGGCTAACTTCAGCAGAACTAAAAGCCTCTATCCAAGAAGCTGTTAACCAGATAGATAAACAAATAGATATCTTTAACACTAAAATAAACCCTCAAAACCTGGAAAGAAAACGTAATCAGAAACTAGCTGAAGCTAGAATTAGTTTTCAGAAACGCGAACTCGAATTCGAAAAATTAAAGCGAACAAACAACATCAAAGCCCCATTCGATGGCCGTATTAAATTCAACAGTTCTCAAATAGCTGAAAAATGGGATCAAGCCAGCAGCGAGCAAAAAGAAATAGAAATATGGCTAGAGTCTAACGAGACAATCGCCGAGATAGTTGATGATTCAAATTTTAGTATACACCTGATTAGTGACCTTCCTATTCTGGGAGCCAGCGACCTAACTGATTTCATCAGTACTCTCAACCAAGGAGCACCAGAAGGCATGATAAGGGGTAAGTTCTCTCATACCGAAACAGACGTCAACGCAAACCGCAGGCAGCAAATTCACATCTTCAATGTTATAGAAGCGGATATCAAAAAAGCCAAGGACGCCGTCAATGGTGAATTCTTGGCCAACGTCCACAGAAACCTCAGACAGAATTGCTACATTGTAAGAAAACAGGATATAATATCTTTAGCTCCAGACGTATTAGACCAACAAGGATGGCAAGGGTTAGTGAAGCACTTGTGGCCTGAAAGCACACTGGTCCAGAATGGAGCTCAACTACTCGCGGTATCTAGACCTGATTCAGACGATGAATAAAATTTTACTCGTTCCTTCATATCTATGGAAAAATACTCTGAATCGCTGGCAAGAACATCCAGCTAGCCCCTTAACAAAAGTATTCATCCCAGCACTCTTAAGCCTTCTGGCAATACTAGTTCTAGTCTTTTTCTCAGCATTAGAGGATAAATTAACAGAGGAATTATCGAAGCGAAGCATTAGAACGATAACGGTAACTGAA
This sequence comes from Persicirhabdus sediminis, assembly GCF_016595495.1. GTDB lineage: Bacteria > Verrucomicrobiota > Verrucomicrobiia > Verrucomicrobiales > Akkermansiaceae > Persicirhabdus > Persicirhabdus sediminis. The sequence continues at coordinate 209,059 of NZ_JAENIM010000008.1, read as the reverse complement.
ACCGTACGTAACCTTAATGCACAAAATCAACTCCTCGCAAGCGCACACGAAAATGAGATTTGGCAACAAATTGCCCCTGAAATAAACTCAACAACCTTGCTAAGACCATTCAGCAGCGCTGAGTTACTAGCCGGAAGAAGAGTTCCAGTGTTTACATCACACGGAAATATTGCTGGTTTACCAGACTTACTTGCTGATAATAAGCCTCAAATCTATATATTAAGTAACAGTTCAGCGGATCAGTATTTAACTGAATTTAAGTTACACGATAAGACACTGTATGCCAAACCGGGTCTTATGCCGGACTGGCTTTCCTCTACAATAAGAGATGACATGGTGATCTACGCACCACTCAGCCTACTGCACCCTCTTTTACTAAAAGGCTATTCATCCACTACACTTATAACAGCACCTAACTCGCGAGAAGTTGCAAAAACAAAGAATATAGTAGACGCCTTTTTTAGAGCTGAAAACCGTACGGTTCAAGTAGACTCTTCGGTTGACATACTCAAAGCAATCCATGACCTGGAAACAGCTCAAATTAAAATAAGGGCTATTATCATCGTCTTTGTAGCGATCATACTAGCGCTTATTTTAGGTAACATTTCTGTATTAGAATATGAAAAAGAAGCTTATCTATACGCACTTCTGAGAAGCTTCGGAGCTACCCGTAAACAGATTATAGCACATGGTTTTATAGAGAACCTGATCTTGGTGAGTTCGGGGATCTATCTCACAGCTAATACATGGCGTTTACTACTCGAGCAAGCACGTCCTTACATCCCTCCTGAACTACCTCTCCAAGCTGTTAGCCAGTTGAATATAAAAAATGCTGACATCATCGCACTATCCATAGCTATGGTTAGTGGAGCTGTTCTCGCCACCATCCCTGTAATTTTAGGCCTCAGAAAACCTACTGGTAAAATACTGCAATAACTGCATTTCTCAATCGCTCCAAGCCGGATCATCCCAGACCCAAAACTCTAGATCTATTTGCTGCAATTGCCTTTTAACACCTTCAATTGATTCACCAATTTGATCTAATAATTTCCAGTGTGCTATTACGCCATCAACAGCGCCACTCAGAGGTATCTGTTTTTTTCTAAGGGCTAACTCCGTCTCCAAGTTCATTTTTTGCTCCAATAGTAAACGGTATGTGGCAATTACCTTTTCCACCCTAACGTTTTCGGATTCCATATTCAGCTTAAGCTGCTGTCTAGTAAGCGCCACCCTATCTTCAGCACTCTTTAAATTTTTAGAAAAAGAACCATCGAAGCGATATGATTTACTCATCGAGCTGTACATATCGATCTCTTTAGGGTCCAAGGCAAAACTTGAGCTAGAATCAGATGAATACAGTGTCGGATTATTGATACCTATGTTAAAGTCAGGCAAAATGTCCATTTTAGCTCTTTTAAGGCCGAGCAATGAAGCTTCTAGGTTCACAGCTGATATTCTCAGAGCTAGTAAGCCAAAGCCATCCTCAACGCCCATCTGATCAAGCTTCGAGGCATACGAAACTTTGGGTAAACTTTTATAATCAAGATACCAATTCCCCCCAACTGAACCTAATAGAGTATTGATTGCAATCCGGTGGGATTTCTTGGCGTCTTCAATATCAAGGGCCTTTTTTTTAGCTGAGATTAAAGCTTTAATCTGAGATTCAGGATTCAAAAGTTTAGCCTTTTGCTCGTCCTCCCGCAACTCCACCTCTTGCTTCGCTAGAGCTGCCTGTCTTAGAAATAAGTTAAAGAGAGAAACAGTCAACCTACGCTTTGTTAGCTCCAGATTTTGTGTCATCTGGTATAGCTGCAACTCGTATGTATACGCCTTAGAATATAAATGTATAGGATTGGGAATCCTAAAACTAACTACAAACCTAGCGTTTATATCGTCACTAGAAATATTTGCAAGACTACTAATCCCTTGGCTTAAGCCAACGAAGCTATACACAGAAGGAGAGAGCTCCGTAATTAATAGCTTCTTTTTTTCTTCTTCTAATGATGTTATTGAGTATGAAAACTGCTTATATGAAGCATTGTGCTTCAACAGTCTCTCATAGGCTTCATCCCAATCTAGAACAGATATAGGAACTGTATCGTATGACTTGTCTACGTCCAACCTAGAGTCGAGCACCTCGTCATAGCTCACTCCTATTCGTTTAACAAAATCCTTGCGCGCACAGGAACTTGTCAAAAGTAAAATAGCACAGCAAAACAGAGATTTATAAAGATTCATCCCAGCCTGCTGTGCTAAATAATATTTTTGATAACTTAATCAGCTATCTAATTAATGAACAAATTCAGCTTTAGCTTCTAAGCCATCATAATCTGAATTAGGGTTATTCAAAGTAAACGTACCGCCAGCACCGTAGTCACTGCGAGTTGTCCATTCACAAGTAATTACATCATTAACACCTGGAGCAACAGTATCATAAATAATTAAGGTAGATGTCTGAGGATTTGGTCCAAAATCAGTAGCTACAGTCCATCTATATCTGCGTTGATCGTTAACGATCATGTTCTGATCGTCATCAGGATTGGCTGGATTATCGTACTGGATGTAAGTCAAAACCCCTTCCTCCCAAGTTTCAGTAAACTCATCATTAATACCGCTAGTTGAACCGTCTGCACCGTCTGCTGTCACATACACTCTGACACCATCAGCATAGCTAAATCTCACACGCTTTCCTACAAGCGACTCTGTTACGAAAGGTACAAATTCTGTATCATTATAACCAGGGGTAAGTGCACGTCCATATTTATCGAGAGACTGAATTCCTTCACGAATATCTTTAGTTAGACCTGCTAAACTATCAAATTCGTTGGCTTGTGAGTCATCAAAATACACTTGAGTATTATCGATAACACCGCCACCAGAAGTAGAGAAAGTCATAGTCATGATCGTAGGAGTTACGTTCGCTGCTGCAAGGATAGTATAAGCAGGGCCTTCAGGGAAGGATCTTACCTCTGTATAACCAGTAGATGTAATTCTAAGAGTGATACTTGTATTGTTATTGCCTCCAGTCTGACTAGGATCTAACTCGGTCCACTCATAGGTATAACTAGTACCTGGAGGAATAGCTGTAGGCCAATAAAGATCATAAAAAGGATTCGTTAAGCCATTATCTGTGGCAGCAATGCCCATTGTACCAGCAAACTCCATGGCCCCGATCTCACCAACTCCAATAGTATCATTTGATCTAGTGAACTTTAATTGAGTTCCACCATTAAATTGTATGGTCACGCCGTTCATACTAAGCGGTCGAATAACAAACTCATCTGAGCCACCTCCTCCGCAGTTTGTGAAAAATGGCGCCAGCGCCAATAATAACATAAACAAATAAGATCTCTTTTTCATAATTATTAGTGTGTACTAAAATGCGACTGAGAAGGCGCAATTTTGTTCGTAGATGAAGACTCTAAATCTCAACAGATAAGTCAAGCGGCAATCCGCATCATGTGTATTATTTCTGTTATCTGAGCTCTAAACATACAAATCTGAATACTAGAGACCTCTGAGAAGAAGTTCTGTATTACTGGTCGTTTGATTTAGATTTTTAATTAAAACTTGGATGGCGTCTCCGATAGGTAGAGAGGCTAGCTGGCGACGGATTTGTAGAACTTTTTGCATCTCATCAGGGTGATAGAGACGGTCATCATTACGTGTTCCACTCTGCGGGATGTGAATCGCTGGGTAGATGCGTTGCTCAGCTAACTCACGATCTAGACGCACCTCCATATTACCTGTACCTTTGAACTCTTCAAAGATGACTTCGTCGGCACGGCTTTCTGTTTCAATGAGGGCTGTAGCTAGAATAGTCAAGCTCCCGCCATTTTCGACGTTGCGAGCAGCGCCAAAGAACTTACGGCTTTTCTGAAGTGCTGCCGGGCTGACACCACCTGAGCCAATAGGCCCGCCACTTTGGCTGTTGTTATGGCCACGGGCTAGACGAGTCAAACTATCGAGCAGGAGAACAACATCTTCGCCTTGCTCGACTAGGCGCTTGGCGCGCTCCATGACTAGGTCAGAAACTTGAGCGTGACGTTTTGATGGTTCATCAAAGGTTGAGCTGAAGACTTCAGCTGAAACATTTTCTTCAAAATCGGTAACTTCCTCAGGACGTTCATCAAGCAAGAGAATGATCAATTTGACCTCAGGACTATTCAGCTGGATAGACTTGGCAATTTGCTTCAACAAGATCGTCTTACCTCCACGAGGCGGCGCTACAATCAATCCTCGACCACCTTTGCCAAGCGGTGCTACCAGATCTAAAACACGCACAGCTGGTCCAGTTTCTGGATTTTCTAGCACGATGCGCTCATCCGGAAACATCGCAGTGAGCCGGTCAAAGTCTTGGGGTGATTCGTATTGATCTACTGGCACTCCTTCGATCTCTAGCAGGTTAACTACGGTGAGGTATTTATCACGACCACGAGGAGCACGAAGCTGAACTTTAATTTTCTGACCTACACGCAGGTCATACTCACGAATGAACTGACCGTTCATGTAGAGATCATCTGGGGATGTTTTGAAGCTTTTTGCGGGGTCGCGCAGCATCGCGTAATTATCTTTAGCTTGCTCAATGACACCTTCACCGTCGATTGATACTCCCTCTTTGGCTAAAAATGCGAACAATTCAAATAGCAGCTGGCTCTTGGAAGCATTAGCCGGGATACGTACTGGGTACGACTCCAGCATTGAGTAAATCTCACCCAATGGCTTCATGCGGTACTCGTTGACATTTACGTGTTCAGGTAAAATCAACTTTTGTTCAGCTGCCTCTGTAGGAGTTTCGTTGTCCATTGTCATTATTGTAAACTAATTCTCAATTCCGATATGTTTGAGGAACATCTTCAGTTGCAGTTGGAGTGAATCCAACCCTGACTGATTCCAAATCACAGATTTACTCAGCTGGATTTTATCAACTAATGACATCTGAGCCTCAATAACAGCGAGCGCTTCAGCGCGCTGCCAGCCATTTCTAATTTGCAATCGATGAATTTGTAACTCTGGCTCTGCTGCGATAAGCAGTTCATACTCTTGGCCAAAATGAAATTGGTTCTCGTAGAACAGTGGGATATCAGCAACAAACAATCGAACCTCACCGCTTTTACGTGCCTGCGCTAAAGATGCAAGACATTCCTTTCTGATCAAAGGGTGAAGCAAGGACTCAAGCTTCTGCTTAGCTGGTGGATGCGAAAAAATAATCTGCCGAAGAACTGAGCGGTCAATTTTCCCTTCAACTACTGCTTCAGGAAACAAGCATGCGAGCTGGTCAATGACATCTGTCTGACTAAGCAAATGGCGAGCTGAGGCATCCGCGTCAAAACTTGCAAATTCAGGAACCATCTGACGCATCAAATCGAGCGCTGATGATTTGCCTGAGGCTATACCTCCAGTGAGAGCTAAAACCTTCATCATATAAAATAAACAAGCGAGGTAGCTAGCTACCTCGCTTGGAAAATTTAACAGTGAATGCCTGGATTACTTACCAGGTAAAACACCTACTGTATCAAGGGCTGCAGCGTCGCCAAAGGCGGCATCACCACTGTCGCCGTGAATCGGACGACCAGTTGCATCAATGATTTGAGCTGTCACGAAGACGATCAAATTACTCTTAATACGGTTCTCAGCTTGTGACTGGAACAGACGACCAACCAATGGAAGGTCACCAAATATAGGTACTTTGTCTTCTACGTTCTGAACGGACTCAGAAACCAATCCACCAACTGACACAGTGTAACCATCATAGATAGTCAGTGCTGTTGTCACCTTACGAGTGGAGAACACTGGCATTTCAATGCGGTTTTCTGTGATAGTCACGGAAACTGGATTACCAAGAGCATCCTGACCAGGTGACTGAATTGGGCTACCGTAGTTAATGAAGCCTTCGAACTCAGTAATGTCTGGAGCAAAACGCAGATCAATAGTGTAGTTATCAGGTCCAATAGTCGGCTCGATTTCCAGAGTAACACCTGTGTTGCGTGTCTCAAACGCAGTTGGTGTAGCTGGAGTCACTGGGAAACTTGATGATGAACCACCAATGAGGCCACCGTCAAAGCTTGATGAACCTACTGAACTTGGAAGTTCTGGTGGTTCGTACTCAGTTGGGTAGATAAACTCACGAATCACTTCGATGCTAGCCTTCTCACCACTACGAGCAATCACACTAGGAGCAGTCATCACGTCAGAACCTTTCTTCTGAGCCAAACCACGCATGATCATCTGTACCTGCTCGCTTCCCCATACACCAGTCAGAGACATGATGCCAGGAGCAACGCTATTGGTTTGAGCATTACGGTTTGGGTTATTCAGAATCGCATCAATGCTGTTGCGAGAGATAGCATAATCGCCTGAACGAAGACCAGATGTGCTGATATTCGTAACTGGGTTGCCTGCAATCGAGCGACCATTCACGCTTGTGAAGTCACCAGTAACACGTTGCGCACCATTACCTGTAGTACCACCACCGATGTAGCCGTCACCACCAAGGGCAAACGGAGTCACAATCCAGTCAAAGCCAAGTTCATCTGTATTCTCCTGAGAGATTTCAACAAACTTAGTCATGATGCGAACCTGCTTACCACCTTCGGTACGCATCGCTTGCACAAGCTGATCGATAACATCCAAGTTATTGAGTGTATTGTAGACAATCAACTGACTACCACCAGCAACATAGTTAGCGTTCGCGCCATCAGGGAAACTTACGCCTTTTTCGGAGAGAAGCTCTTTTACTGACCTACGCGGAGCTAGAGCTGCACCACCTGTACCAGATGAAGCGGCAAATGGATCATCATCCACAGTGTCACCAGCTGAACCTGCAGAAACTCTAGCTAGGAAATCAGGAGGAACAACAAATGTACGTGAGTAGAGTTCATCTGTCTCAAGGCTGTTAATTGGCAGCAATGAAACTGAGTGATCGTCAACCTTGTAACGAAGACGAGTCAAATCACAGATGTATTGCAACGCAACACCGAGAGGCACATTGCGAAGTTTCAGTGAAGGAATACGCGCAGAACCGATGTCTGAACCGAGCAAATCATCGCCATCACCTGCGTCAGTAGCGCTGCCACCTTTAGGCTTACGGATGATGAAGTTGATGCCCTTACGAGTAGGATCAGTCTCAGTAAGATCTAGCTCACGAGCGCGGATACGTAGGAAATCAATAGCTTCTTCAACAGAAGTATTTTCGAAATCAACAATTGGGATAACGATGTTATCCAGCTTGTTACGGAGATACAGAACACCCTCACTGCGAGTATTCATATCAAGACCGTCTAATGTAGGAATATTTGCATTCTCAGCAGGCACTGCAATTTCCCAAGCTTTGTCAACCTGAGCAAGCATGTGTGAGCGAGTCTGGTCGTATGCTGAACGGTAGTACTCAGAACGAGCTGAATCCACACGTTCCATCCAGCGGCGAGCTGCGATGTTATACTTATCTACACGAAGAACTTTTTTGAATTCTTCCTCAGCTTTGTCGTAATCGCCAAGGTTGAAGAAACCTTCACCTTTGTATAGTGACTGACGAACTTTATCTACGTTCTGAGTGTGCTCGTAAGTCAAAGAAGGATTGGTACGAATAGGATCATCCAAATAAGCTAATTGCTTCTTAGCATTGAAATTTGCAGGATCTAACTCTGTAGCTTCTTCGAGAAGTGAACGAGCCTCGTCGTATTTACCAACGCGGCGGTACTGCTGTGCAAGTGCTGATACGCCGTCACCGAGGTGAGCATTGTAATCAGCTCTGCGGTCAGCGAGTGCTGGACCAGGAGGCAGTAAGTTTACTGCTTTGCGGTACTCGGCTACTGCTGTCTCGTAGTCCTTGTTAGCGTATGCTTGACGGCCAGCGTAGAGAGCTGCGTCTGCATCTTGAACGAGGCCTGCTCGACGAGCAATCTCAGCACGAGCCATGCTCGATGTACTTCCACCGCCGCCAGAAGTGTAGCCACTGTCACCAGCAGTAGCCACAGAGATAGCGACAGGCATGACTGCAGCAACTGCCATCAATTTGGCAATAGCTTTGCAATGTCTATGAGTCTGTGTGTTTTCCATGATTAAATATACTCTCGGGTAATTAGTGGGGTGATGGGAAGCCTATTTTTCAGAAAAATGAATTATTTTTCCGTCATCCGCTTGCATCACCCCGAATACGAGTTAGTTTAGGGGTTTGTCTTTATTTCGGGAAATTTAAGTTAATCGTTTTGATTTCATCACCAGCCTTGTATTCGATCTCGATACCGGCTTTAGGATCGACGGATTTTAACAAATATGGCTTTTCTTTAGCTTTTGCTCTGAATGGTAATGAGAACCTTTCCCCCTCCTGAATCTTGAACGTTTCGCCAGATTTACCCAGCGCGTTGAGACGAAATTCAACAGTGTAATCCGTAATCAGCTGTGGCTTTCTACCAAATTCATAGATACGACCACGCTTATTTTCGCTGAGGTCTTCCACTTTCTGGAAAGTTTGCTTATTCACAACCTTTGTTCGTGGATGTTCCACGTCTCTCACAATACGCTCAACGTATTTGAAACGTCCCGCCATTAATGAGCCATCATCAAAGAAGATCTCACCAGGTTTCACCACCTTGCGAGCTGGACGATCAGCACCACGTGTTTTCATCTGGAACTGGTATGATCCACCACCAAAGTCAGACCACGACATTGCCATATCAAATTTTTCAACGCCAACAGCGGCGAGCTTAACGATAGGCTCTGGATATGAATTTGGATCATTTGGATTAGTTTGCGCGTCGTATTCTTCGCGGTTGCTGAACCCATCACCATCAGCATCAAGGTCAGGTGAATTCACATAACCAGGATCAATTTCATTATCCAGCCACCAAGTATTTTCCATACCAGGGTGCACTTGCTCAGCGCTCTTCAATAGATCCACTGGCTCTTCCACGCCCTTTTTGACAAACAATGGGACACCAACCATGAGATCGACTTCACGACCATCGTAGTCACCTTTATTCAGCGTATGCTCCGTGCTGAGGCTTTTAATCACCTCAGTAGCTACATTCATCTGCTCTAGGCTCGTCTCACTCTTGCGAGTGAAGGAGGCATCTTCCATGATACCATCCAAGCGGTCATCCGTTGCGATGCCAACTCCTAAGCCTAACGCTATGATTAGCGCACCTCCTAGTGCAGCTTTTTCGTAATTTTCTTCAACCCAAGACATTTTGTTAATTCTCTATACTGGTTTCTAACGGGTTAGTTAATCTCTGGAATATCAATCCCTTTACGGAATAACAAAATATCCATGCGAACATGCGCGTAAACTTGCTCTCTACCGAGCACCTGCTTGAGGATTCGCTCACCTGGTGTCACATCTACTGAAACAACCTCTTCGGTGACCTCACCATCTTCTTCAAATCCCTCAAAGCCTGATAGATCAGCGGCATCATCCTCTTCTACTACTTTGAACTCAGCGTCATCAACACGCGGTGGACGAGTGCGCTGGTTTGTCAGACGAACACTGCGCACAGCGACGAAGTGACTTTCTAAGTTTGCTATTTTTGATAGAAACTCACGTACACTCTCCTCGTTGCCACGGAAGGTAACTTCGACTGGCATTGCACGATAGACACCTGGCTTTTTATTAGCTGCCTTGCGGCCAGTCTCAACATCTAGCTGATGACGATAGACATTCACCAATCCCTTTGGACGGGAATCAGCTAGAGCATTCAGTATCGCCTCAATACCACCAAACTGATAGTTGAGTAAGGCAACTGCCTCTGGTCTAGGAACCTGACCAACAAACCGCTCAGTACCAAACTGAGAGTTCTCAGGAACAGCTACACCATTAGCTTTAAATTTCTTACCGATGGCATCAATGATCTCAACACGCTTGGCGCTGAGCTGCTCTGGTGTTAGCTTTTCAGATTTCTCTGGACGGTAAGCTAACATCTTAGCCTGAATATCAGCTACTGCATCACGGAACTCATTTACCTTTTCGCGGCGAATTTCTAAATTCTCCGCATCAGGGTAGATAGACGCATTTTGATAATCATCTAATTGATACTGCAATTCTTCACACTCGCCGACGATTTCTGCCGTCGCGCTTGATTTAGTATAACCAAGAGCTCCTAAACCAATGGCTCCTGCTAGCGTTACGCCTAGCAAGCCAGCTGTGAACTTATTTTCTTGAATCCAACTCATTGTCTTAAAATCTAATTAGTTATTATTTGGAACCTTAATTGGCTCAGCTATTGGCAAGATCAGCTCAAACGGAGCTGCGTAATTCCCTTCATCTAGGCTTGTTTGGTTACTGCGAACAATGCGCTTATCATCACGCGCCAGCTCTACCATCTCACCTCTTTTCTCACCTTCGATCTTAAAGCTGAATTCAGTCGAGCTATTCTTAAGTTTGTCTACCAACTCGTAAACTTCACCAAAACCACGGCTACCACGCCAGAATCCACGCACACGAAGCGCATCGATTTTCTTTGGACCTTTAGCCGCAGCTGGTCCAGCCGCATTTCTATTATTACGAGAACCTCTAGCACCACGCTGTCTTCCAGCTGGAGCTGCATTCAATGGAGCCAATGATGACATCCCATAGGTTTTCTCACGGAAATCGTTAGCTACAATTGGGCTAAGCACCATTTCTTCTCCTTGCTTAGGATCCCAACCTGATACTGGGCTGACGTCAAATAACCACACTTGATCGTGCGCAAATAGTTTAGTCAGATCGTTAAAGCGGTTGATCCAGCCAGTACGAGCATCTTCAGCCTCTAAGTATTGCGCACCAAACTTGGCAATAATTTCAGCATTCCTATTCAAACCATCCAGCGGCATTGCGTACTGCTGACGCTCTTCTACCTCAGCGGCAATATCGTCGTAACGATCTTGCGCTTTAGCATTCATGCTCATCTGATGACCAGCCCAAGCACCAAATCCAGCAAGCACCACAGCAGCGGCAGCTAACATCATCGGCTTACGCTTTTGAATGTCGCGCTCATGCGCAACAGCATCAGGTACAAGGTCAATTTTCAGCGGTGCTTTATCCACACCACGCAGAGCAAGACCAACAAGGTCACCCATTGTGTGAGCGTCGCTAGCAATAGCTTCAGCATTCACGCCTGAACCTACTGAAACTTGCTTCATTGGGTTGAACAACTCAACTGGCAGACGCAGCTTGTCGCTCAGGAAATCTGTGACGTAGCGTAAGTTAGCTCCACCACCAGCTACAATGATACGCTGTGGGGCAGCACCACCATGCTGGCTGCGATAGTAGTTAGTTGTACGCGCAATCTCAGCTGGCAGTTTGGCCAGCGCATTGCGGATCACAATAGACAGAGCGGCAGTCGCCTCATCCAGCTGTGATGTGTAAGCTGTATTCAGAGCAACCAGCCCGTTAGCTGTCTTCTGGGCTTCAGCTTCAGAGAAACTAACACCATACTCTTTAGCGATAGCAGTCGTGATAGACGCGCCACCAACAGGCACACTACGGGTAAAGAAACGATCCCCTTCTGTGTAGATCAAATTGCTAGTCTTAGCTCCAATATCAATCAGCAATGTTGACTCAGTGATCTCCGGATAGTTGTAGCGGAAAGCATTGTAGATCGCCATTGGTGAAGCATCTACATTCACTGTAGAAAGACCGTCTTCAACAACAACATCGTTGATCTCATTGAGAGCGTCGCCTTTGATTGCTACGATAACAACTTCCTTCTCAGGTCCAACACTTGGCAATTCCTGCCAATCCCAAATGACTTCATCAATAGGGAAAGGAACGTGCTGCTGAGCCTCAAAAGTTACCAATTGCTCGATATTGTCATCCTGCAGCGCAGGGAGTTTAACAAAACGAGTAAATACAGATTGTCCTGAAATGCTGTACTTAACCTTACTCTTTTTGAGGCCCAACTTCTGGACCAACTCAGAGATCGCGATGCGAATTTGAGGGAGACGAGACATCTCCATGGCAGGGTCTGCCAAGATTGAAGTAGCCTCGAACTTTTTCAAGATTAAGCCCCCTCCTTTGGAGGGCTCGAAAACCCCCATTGTGACGCGCTGCGAACCTATGTTCAGTGCAACGGTAGCCTGTGAATCAGCCATATGATTATTAGTCGTTAATTTATGTGTGTATGTGCGATTGTTAAAAAAATATCAGCTACTACTTCTCATCTTTGATCTCAGCGTAGCGGTCCCACCACAGAGCTTTGAATGGAGTCTCATTCTTATTGCGCAACGGGATTCCATCCATGCGGGAAAGGTTGCCAGAGTTCCACCAGTCACTCTTGCTCCCCATGCTCTTAGAGGTGAAGCGAGTAATCAGACGGCCCTGGAAAAGAATTTCGCCACCTACGACTTCGATGACGCTTTTGCTAGCACGCTTGCTACCACTCAAGCGCTCAACAGCACCTGGAGATAAATAGACAGACGCATAAATATCTTCTCCTACTGGGATGTTAAGATACTCAACTTGCTTCTCCAACAGGATGTAACCTTTTCCCTTCTGAGCTGGATCCTTAGCGGCGACATACCACTTAATAGTCACGCCATCGACATAACCATCTTTAGCGATAGACTCAGGAGCGGAAACATTCAGTTTCACTTCCATTTCCAGCCAGCTTTTAGGCTTAAATTTCTTACGTCCTGTATTTCCACCAAACTCTGGAGAATCAAGAGAATCAAACTTAGGATCGGTAGCATCGATCTTAAACGACTGGCCATAAACTAAACCTGGAACGGCCATGACACCTGCAAATAACAGGCTGACAAACTTCTTTGAAAAAGGTGTGGAGATGTTCATAATTTTCTAGCTTGATTGAAGCTATTCAATGCAAACCCCTCTTGGCGAGAAGAAAGCATGAAAGATTTAAGATTTTTTGTAGTAGCCGAACTAACAAGCCCGCAAAACACATACTGATACATAGGTTAACACACTATCAAACAAAAGATTGAGACGCATTTGAAAATGTTTTCAATTGACTTCTGATAGCCATTTCCCAGCAGCTATCTAATTTTTCAAAGCAGCTAAACAAACATTTCAAACTTGGCGAAAAGTGCACATTTCAGGCTAACCGACACGTCTAATTAATCGCTCTATCTGATCAACGTGTCTTGTAGAAAATACCCGCGGGTTGAACACATCGCACAAAAATGCTCACCCGCGCGCATACAAATGCTGTCACAAAAAAAGTCAAACGGGTCTTATAAATGGCTCACCTCATCCAATGACATCCCGCTTCGCGCATCTCGATAACTGCCCAACCATCCCCCCCGAGGGTAACAAAGTCACCTAACACCCAACCTTTCTTACACATCACACTTGAGAATGGCGTCAAATTATGATTTTTAGCATCTGATATGGCCAAGCAGCAAAAGACAGCAATCACGCCGACAAGAAGCGACGACTTCCCAGAGTGGTATCAACAGGTTATCAAAAGCGCCGACATGGCAGAAAACTCTGAGACCAGAGGCTGCATGGTCATCAAGCCATGGGGCTACGGAATCTGGGAGAACATCCAGAGCCAGCTGGACGCTAAATTCAAAGCTACTGGCCACCAAAATGCCTATTTCCCGCTGCTCATTCCTCTTTCATACCTAGAAAAAGAAGCTGAGCACGCAGAAGGATTTGCCACTGAGTGTGCGGTTGTTACTCACCACCGCCTAGAAGCTGAGAAAGACGAAAATGGTAAAACCAAGATGGTGCCAACTGGCAAACTTACCGAGCCATACGTCATTCGCCCAACTTCAGAGACCATCATTGGCGCTGCATTCTCACGCTGGATCGAAAGCTACCGCGACCTGCCACTACTAGTAAACCAGTGGGCCAACGTGATGCGCTGGGAAATGCGTCCTCGTCTCTTCCTGCGTACCGCAGAATTCCTCTGGCAAGAAGGCCACACCGCCCACGAAACTCGCGATGAAGCATTGGTAGAAACCAAACTCATCCACAAACTTTACGAAGATTTCCTGCGCGACCACCTCGCCATCCCAGTAGTTCCAGGTGAGAAAACCGAAGCTGAAAGATTCCCAGGCGCTGAAAATACCTTCACCGTAGAAGCTATGGTGCAGGATAAAAAAGCCATCCAAGCGGGCACCTCTCACTACCTCGGTCAAAACTTCGCCAAAGCGCAAAACATCGTCTTCACTGGCCGCGAAGGTAAACAAGAACACGTCCACACCACATCATGGGGTGTTTCTACTCGCCTCATTGGTACGCTCATTATGGCGCACTCAGATGACGACGGACTCGTACTGCCGCCAGCTGTTGCCACTCACCAGATTGTCATCATCCCAGTGACACCAAAAGCAGACAGCCGCGACGCCGTGCTCGACAGCTGCAACGCGCTGGCTGAAATCCTGCGCAACAAGTGTTACAAAGGTTCACCAATCCGTGTTCACGTTGACCAACGTGAAATCGGTGGCGGTACTAAGAAATGGGAATGGGTGAAAAAAGGTGCCCCAATCCGCATCGAAATCGGCCCACGTGACGTCGAAGGTGGCAAAGTATGCCTACAGCGCCGCGACCAAGCCGTGATGGAGAAAAACTTCGTTGTGCGCGAAGAATTCATCCAGCAGGTGCCAGACATTCTTCAGGAAATCCACAATACCCTACTGGACAAAGCCACAGAGCTGCGCGATACCAACATCGCCGAGTGCTCAGACCTCGCTGAGTTCGAAAAACACTGGGATCAAGACCAGCCAGGATGGTTGCTCACTCCTTGGAACGCCACTCGCGAACAAGAAGAAGAACTCTCAAAAAGACTCAAAATCACCATCCGCTGCATGCCTCTAGACAAGCAAGAAGAAGCCGAAGCTAGCTGCATCCTTACTGGTAAACCAACTACTCAGCGCGCGCTCTGGGGCCGTAGCTATTAATCGTTCAGCTGAACAAAACCCCCAAACAAATTCATTTTCCCAATTATTTCGATTCTGTTTTTAATAGAACCGCATTAACATCATACCGCTATGGCGATCTTCAAGAAACCATCACTGCGTAAAGCAAGCAACCTCAAGGACATGCCCGACCACCTCTGGACCAAGTGCCCAGAGTGCTCTGAGATGATTCACACGCTAGACCTCAAACAACATCACTTTGTTTGCCCAAGCTGCGACCACCATTTCCTCATGGGTGCTTACGACCGCGTCGAACTCCTCGCAGACCCCGGCTCATTCGAAGAAACGAACGCTGACATGTTCTCAAAAAATCCACTCGGCTTTGCCAAGTATGAGGACAAAATCGACCTTTTGCGCGAAAAAACTGGCCTCAATGATGGTGTCGTCACCGGCAAACTCAGCATCGGCGGTAAGCCAGCTGTGATCGCCGTCATGGACTTCAAATTCTTTGCTGGATCCATGGGCTCAGTCGTTGGTGAAAAAATCACCCAAGCCATCGAGCTAGCTACTGCAGAAAAACGCGCCGTCATCATCATCTCAGCATCATCAGGTGCGCGCATGCAAGAAGGCATGCTCTCGCTCATGCAGATGGCTAAAACATGCGCCGCTCTCGGCCGCCACGCCGAAGCTAAGCTTCCTTACATTTCCATCCTCACCCACCCAACTACTGGTGGCGTGACCGCTTCCTTTGCCACCATCGGCGACATCAACCTAGCGGAACCAAAATGCATGATCGGCTTTGCTGGCCCACGTGTGGTGAAAGAAACCACTCACCAAGACCTGCCTCCTGGCTTCCAAACTGCTGAGTTCATGATGGAACACGGTCTGATTGACGACATCACTCCGCGCCGCGACATGCGCAACAAACTCACTCAGTTGCTCGGCTACATGCTGAACGACTAACTCCAGCGGCTAATGGACTACCAAGAGTCGATCGATTGGCTCTACGCCACCCAACAATTTGGCATCAAGCTAGGGCTCGACGCTCCGCGCAGGCTACTGCGCGAGTACCTAGCCATGCCAAAAGCCGAAACCAAAGTCATCCACATTGCCGGTACTAACGGCAAAGGATCGACCTCGGCAATGATCGACTCATTGGCCCGCCATTGTGGTAGAAAAACTGGCCTGTTCACCTCGCCACACCTCATCGACTACCGCGAACGCATCCGCGTCAACGGTGAGATGATAGAACAGCAAACCGTCGCCGATTCACTCACCGAGCTGCGTGAGTTGGTAGCTAGCTGGCCACACCATCCCACATTTTTTGAGCTCACGCTAGCTGTGGCAATGAAACATTTCCGCCAGCGGGAATGCGAAATTATCATTCTAGAAACGGGCATGGGCGGCAAACTTGACGCCACCACAGCCGTGCCAGCGGACCTCCATCTCATCACTCCCATCGCGCTAGACCACTGCGAATATTTGGGTGATACATTAGATAAGGTCGCCGAGGAAAAAGCCGGCATCATCACCAGCTCAAACCCCGTCATTTCAGCTCGCCAGTCAGCTCTCGCTCACGCCGTGATAGAGGAAAAAGCTAGCGAGATGCGCGCTCCTATTGAGTTCATCACCGAGCCGATTAACGGCTACGCACTCAGCTTAAAAGGTCCTCACCAGCGGGAAAATGCAGCGCTCGCTCTACATGCCTGCCACGCATTGCAGCTACCTATCAGCGTCGACTGCGTTAGACAGGCATTGGCCAATACCAGCTGGCCCGGACGCTTCGAGCCAATCACAGATTCTGCTGGCCGCCACTTCATTCTCGATGGCGCTCATAACCCACAAGCTGCTGGCACGCTCGTGGATACTTGGTTAGAAGAATTTCCTAACCAACCAGCTACCATCATTTTCAGCGCCGTAGAAGATAAAGACATCAGCAGCGTGCTAGAGGTGATTAACAAAATCGCCAGCCACATCCACCTGTGCCCCATCGACTCACCGCGAGCGCTAAGCACAGAACAGCTCGCCGCCGCCTGCCCAGCTGACAGTAATACCAGCCAGCACCCAAACCTCTCAGCAGCTCTAGCGGCAGCAGCCACCGAGAACCCAGCCAGCCCAGTACTCATCTGCGGCTCACTCTTTCTCATTGGCCAGGCCAAAGCCGAACTCACCGGCACCGCCACACGTCCATCTAGCCAGTAGCTATCATCTAGAGAATTCATTGCCAAATTTCCCCGCAATGATAGATGTTGCTCATGGATGATCATCGCACAAAAGCACAATCATTAGCTCATCAATCGCTAGCGGAAGGGTCACTAACTGGCTGGTTTGATAAAGTCTATCAATCAGCTGACGGCAATAGCGACGAGGTGCCATGGGCAAAAATGGGCATTCACCCGATTCTACAACCGTGGCTAGATAAACAATCACCAGCGCAAGATCTATCAGCCGTGATCATCGGTTGTGGACTTGGCGATGATGCCGAGGCGATCGCCCAGCTAGGATACAACTGCACCGCCTTTGACATCTCAGACAACGCCATCAACTGGTGCAAAGAGCGCTTTCCCCAAACAAAAGTCAACTATCTCACAGCTGACCTGTTTGAACTACCTAGCAGCATCCAGCCGCGCTACGACTTTGTGTTGGAAATTTACACCATCCAGTCACTGCCACTCAGCGAGCGAGCGCGCACCATCCAGGCGATTGCAGAGCTCGTCGCACCAGCTGGCGAGCTGCTTCTCATCACCATGCTGCGCCCAGATGAAAACCAACCAGCTGGCCCACCTTGGCCGCTGAGCCAAGCGGAAATCGGGCTATTTGAGCAATGTGGGTTAGAGCTGAAAAGCTATCATCCAATTCCACCTAACAACGCCGACGAAGCCGAGCAAGCTAGAGTTCATTTCACCCGCCCCAGCTAGCCACGGATAGCTACTTGACCATCGCCCTGTATAACGATAAAGAGCTGCATGTCTGAGATCACATTTGGAGACCGTGGGGATAAAAAAGCCCTCGAGGAAAAGCCTGTTTTTTCACCTAAATTCGATGCCGACGGACTCATTCCAGCCGTTGCCATGGACGCTAAGACCAAGGAGCCACTCATGCTCGCTTACATGAACGAGACATCTCTCAAGATGACTCTCGAACTCGGCGAAGCCGTTTACTATTCTCGCTCACGTCAGGAAATCTGGCACAAAGGCGCTACTTCAGGTCACATCCAAAAAGTGCACGAAATCCTAACTGACTGCGACCAAGACGCTATCATCCTCTACGTTGACCAACTCGGCGAAGGTGCTTGTCACACTGGCCGTAGCGGTTGCTTCTATCGTAAGGTAGAAATGCCGGTCAAAGAGCAGCCAGCCTCACTTACTTTCACCGAGACCGAGCTCAGCTTCGATCCGGACGCCGTTTACGGTAAAAAATAATCCCCTTCTATCATGAAGCTTATTGTTTTTGACTGCGATTCTACCCTCTCCGCTATTGAGGGCATCGACGAGCTGGCACGCGGCAAAGGTGACGCTGTATTTGAAGAAGTCGTCGCCCTAACTCATGCGGCGATGAATGGTGAAGTTGCCATTGACGAAATTTTCGCCAAACGCCTCGACATCATCCAGCCAGATCGCGCCACTGCTGATGCCGTCGGCCAGCTGTACATCGATCAAATCGAGCCAACAGCCAAGGCGACCATCGACGCACTGCGCGAGCAAGGGTGGACACCTATCATTATTTCAGGTGGATTTATCTATCCGATTCAGCCACTCGCTGACCTGCTAGGTATTGATCGCATCGAGGCCGTACCGCTTCACTTCAATGATGACGGCAGCTACGCTGGTTTCACTGCCAGCCCAACCACCCGCAATGGTGGCAAGCCTGAGATCATCAAGCAGCTGAAAGAAGAATTCCAACCAAGCGCCATCGTCATGGTCGGTGATGGAGTTTCCGATCTCGAAACGGCTTCAGAAGTCGACGCCTTTGTTGGCTTTGGCCGCTACACACCGCGTGAAAAGGTCAAAGCTGCCGCTGAGCACTTCGTTTACGCCATCGATGAGATCCCAGCCATCATCGAAGGATTAGGATAAACCAATTCTAGCTCACTCATTTTCTATCCAGCTGCAGGGTGCTTACCCTGCAGCTTTTTTTGTTCTGCGAAATCAATCACCGCCCGATAGACTCTAAGCAGCTAAGTTAGAAAAGCTATCCCCCGCTCGGCTATACAACCATTTCACGTATTATCGCATTTTTTGCTCACATTTTGCGTGCAGGCTAGTCCATCATCGTTTACGTCAGTGCCAGAAAGCCCACAGCCTCGCTGGCTCACGGCTAACGATTTCACCCACACGGCTCCATTATGGGACGGAAGAAAAAGAACAAACCGCCTACACTACGTAGCGACTTGGCGATTTTGACCAAACTCAACCTCAACACCTTCGTGGTGCTGACCAATTTTTTTGGTTTCTTATTAGGTTCACGATACCTGCACGACGGCGACTGGATTTTCGACGGTTGGCTACTATTTCACACCATCCTCGGCACCGCCTGCACCGCCTTCGGATCAGCTGCTTTTAACCAGTTGATGGAAATCGAAGAAGACGCGCGCATGGAGCGCACCGCAGATCGCCCGCTGCCAGCTAGACGCATGATTCCCGTCAATGCCTTTGGCATCGGCTGGGCGCTCGCCGCCTTTGGCATCATCCATCTAGCGATCAAGGTCAACCCAAGCTCCGCCTACCTAGCAGCTGCAGCTCTCGGCACCTACGTATTTCTCTACACACCGCTCAAACGCACTAGCAGCACCAATACGCTCATGGGCGGTATTCCCGGCGCCATCCCTCCAATGATTGGCTGGGCAGCAGCTGGCGGCAACGTCTTCGACGAACGCTCATGGTTTCTCTTTGCCGTGCTCTTCCTCTGGCAAATGCCTCACTTCATTGCCATCAACTGGCTGTGCCGCGAAGAATACGAAGACGCTGGCTACGTCATGTGGGCCAATGGTGATGTCTCAGGAAAATTCTCCTCCCGCCTATCAGTTCTGTTCAGCTGGGCTATCGCAGCGCTCGGGCCATTTGCCTATCTGCGTGGCTACTGCGACCTAACTTTTGCCATCGGCGGCACTCTAGCTGGCATCTACATGGTCATCTTAGCCATGAAATTTGGTAAAGCTGGCGACCGTCCTGCAGCCAGAAAACTCTTTTTATACACCCTACTCTACTTGCCAATCGGCTTAACGCTGCTAGCAGTGAGCTGGAATTCACTCACCCAATAATTTCCCATGAAGTTAGACCACTTAGAAGGCCTCGAGCCAGCTGAACGCAACAACGCAGAAATCCTACGCACCGTCGTTATTCTTGTTGTTGTCATGATCATTGGCGGCTGGCTCATCATCCAGCAATACATCAAACACGCCGACGAACAACACCCTGATAGACCGCCGATCTCAGCTGAGATCAAACAAAACTTCAGCTTCATCAACCAAGATGGCAAAGTCGTCTCTATCGACGACTTAGTCGGCAAAGTCTGGTTCACCTCACCCATCGCCCTCAGCCAGCTAGATGAACGCAATGTTAGCTTAGAGGTAATGCAGCGCCTGGCCAAAGACTACGCCGACAATGACAAAGTCATGTTTGTTAGCATCAGCGTGGAAGGTGAAGACCTCGGCATGACGCAAGCGAAACTAAAAGCCGCTGCGGATCAGCTAAATATCGACTCTAGCAAATGGTGGATCATTACCTCTAAAAACACCACGGACATGCACAAGTATGGAAAAAACCAGCTGCGCCAGGGTTTTGTCGAGAAAGTGAAAGCTGCTGACGCCAGCGAAAAATGGACATTCCCAGACATGGTAACCATGGTCGACTCAGAGCGCCATATCCGCCAACAATACGCCTTTGACGACGCTCTAATCGCACAATCATCAGCTGAAGATATTGTCGCAGCAAATCCTGAAAAAGCCAAAATTGACGGTGCTGACTACTACCTCAAAGCAATCGAACTTCTTGAATCAAGACTTCGCAAAAACCTCGACTACGTCCTCAACGAATCTCAACCCGGAAAGTTAGCCAACGATGAAACTAAGCAGTAAAATCTATCTCATCTACTTCTCAGTAGCTGTCATCTCTATCGGAATCCTAGCTGGATTCTACCTCAGCCAGCGCGCGGACAGCTTCAAAGAAGCGGAAGAACCCGTAGCTCTTGTGGAAGCCAAAGTTGTCGGTGAACCCTACATCTACACCACACTCACCAAGAGCCTCAAAGGGCAAAACCAAGCTGGCGAAGACGTCGACTTGCTAGACTTGAAAGGCAAAGTTTGGGTCTTTGCCCAGTTCTACAGCCGCTGCCCGGAATGCGCCAAAGACAACATCATCGTATTGCGCGAGCTTCAGGAAATGTTCAGAGACAACCCAAAATTTCACATTGTTAGCATCACGGTTGATCCCGAAATGGATACCCCAGAGTGGATGGCAGATTTTTCTAACCAGCTCAGCATTGATACCTCAAAATGGTGGCTGATGCGTACCGATAAAGATGAACTGCTAGAATACGGACAGGATCAGCTGAAATACAACCGCTTTGAAAAAAGCGCCACACCTGGGCAAATCGCCCACGACATGCGCATCGCCGTATTTGATGATGAACTGCAAATGCGCGGCATGTTCAACCTCTTTAACATCGATCAAAGCAAAGAGCCTGAACGTTACGCGTACGAAAAGGACAAGCTCGTTAAGCACATCGAATGGTGCCTAGCAAACTAACCTAACTATCCAACTTTAATACCTAGGCATGCCGGCAGTCGGCATGCCTTTTTTTGTATCCTAACTATCAGCCAAGACAAAATCATCTCATTGCTGACAAATATTTAAACTAAATTTCATCGCCGACTGCGGCTGTTTATGTCTAGTATATGGTTTGAATTTTTTCTGATCATGAAGCTACTCCCTTTCACCATCCTGAGTCTACTGCTCGTCCAGTTCACACTCGCCTCCCCAGTATTTAAGTCCAGCAGTCGTAAATGGACGCCAGAGTCGAAGATCTTTGTCACTTTCGAGAAACAGATGGTTGGCGACGATCAGGTAGGTAAAGTCGCGCAAAATACACTTGTTAAGGTAACTCCCGAGGTGCGCGGAATGCTCAAATGGCACACGCCTAACAAAGCAGAATTCATTCCCGGCCAGCTGCCTATCATCGGCATCAAATACAAGCTAGAAATCGTCGCCGAAGCCAGCCACCTAGACGGTTCCGCAATTCAGAGAGGCAATGATTTTCTCATCAATAGCGAATCATTCGACGTCGTCCGTAGCCGCACCATAGGAGATAGCTTAGCCTACTCAAGGAGCCCAAAAGTCTATCTAGCCTTCAACGACGAAATCAATGCCGAGAACATGCCGCTGCTGGTCTACTTTCAGGACAAGTCAGGGGTGAAGGTGCCAGTCAAAGCGCGCACCGCTACTTGGGCCGATTGCCAATCTGACTACTACAGAGTAAAACCCCGACTTCAGCGCTTCCGCGAAGCCATCAACCCTGAGTTGAAGGAAATCGCCCAGCTAGAACTTGCCGACGAGGCCCCACTTTCAACCGCGGTTGTTATAGAACCTATCAAACCACTACCAATTGGCCAAAACTGGTATTTGGTAATACCAGCCGACACGCCTAACAAATCAAGAACAGCAAGAACAGCACGCAGTACATCTCAGTGGATTGGCGACCTCAATGCATTCGAAATTGATAACATCACCCCTGCGGTAGAAGCCAATCAGCCGAGAACGCTTAAGATTCATTTCAACTACCCGCTAGATCAATCCACCATCGACAAACTCCCCGAGTATATCAATCTGAGCCCTAAGTTGGCCAACATCCGCTATCAGCTAGAAGATGATAAAAAAACGCTCACCATTAAAGGGCAGTTCTCACAACGAGAAAGCTGGAACATCACCATCAAAAAAGGCCTAAGTTCTATCAACGGGCTATATCTAGCTGAAGATGATAGACGAGATTTTACATTCTATCGGCTCGCGCCGGGCATCGCGCTGCCATCATTCATCACAGCTCAGCAACTTTACGGCAGCCGCGACTATAACATAGATACCGTCAATATAGACTCCGCTAGAATTCGCATCAAACATCTCGACGCCGAACAAGCGGTTCGCGCCATGCTAGGCTATCAACATTACACTGGCTGGGGGCATAACGGACAAACTGTCAGCCCAAAACAATCACTCCCCTTCTCACTCGTCTCAGGAAAATCCATCTACGATAGCGAGATATTCCTAGATAACAAAATCGACACCAGCGCTGAAATCAAACTCAGCTGGAACGAGGTTCTACAGGGCAATCGCAAGCCGAGCTTGATGTTTGCTTCAGTTGAGGGGAAAGCAAAAAAATTAGCGCCAAACAGTGGCTGTATTAGCCAGTCTATCATCCAACTAACTGACATCGGCCTCAGCTGGAAGCAAGGAGCTCAACAGACCATGATCTATGGATTCAGCTATAACAATGGCAAACCCATTCCTAATTTCACGATCAAAGCCTACGGCGATGACGCCCAGTTTATCGAACAATATGAGGCCGACCAAAATGGCGTTGTCATCCTAGCTAACAACGACTCAATCACTCATCTAGTAGCCAGCAAAGATGACGATCAATATATCGTTCCCTTTGATAGGCAGATGCAAAATATTTCCATGTGGCGCTTCCCTATCAACTACAGCTGGGATGCCCCAGCCGATAAAATTCAAAAGCTCTCTATCTTCACTGATAGATCACTCTATCGTCCAGGCGAGCAAGTCAACCTGAAGGCGCTACTGCGCCAGCTAGAAGGATCTTCAGTCAAGTTCAGCGATATCAAATCTGCCAAGTTAATCATTAACGACAGCCGCTCGCGCTCACTCATCTCCGAAGATATCGAGTTCTCTGAAAAAGGTGCCTTCGACAAATCATTCACTCTGCCTAACGAAACCGTAGGGTATTTCACGGTCGAGTTCAAACTCGTTGGACCAGCTAAGCCAGAATCCATTTCTAACTGGAGGTGGGAGCAAATGTATAATTTCCGCAGCGGATTTCACGTGCAAGAATTCCGTCGCAATGCCTTTGAGGTATCCAGCCAGATAGATGAGCCGGAAATCGCCAGTGAAAAAATCACCTGGTCAGCCAAAGCAAATTACTACCAAGGCATGCCCGTCGCCTCAGCTAGAGTTGCATGGCATTTATTTAGCCGCAATGTGGGTTTCTATCCCGAGAAATTCCGTGACTACAAATTTGGCAACCATCGCCATTACGACTACGGCTACTGGGCACATTACTATGGCTACAACGATTCCTATCAAAGCGAGTCAAATGTACCTTCTAGCAAATCGCTCAACGGCAACCTGCTACTCGACGAAGATGGAAATATAAGCAAAGAGCTCGAAGTTCCAGCTAGCGAATTTCCCTCCCCTCTGATGCTTTCAGTGACCGCAGAAGTCACCGACAGCCGCGAGCAAACGCTGACTACCAATAGCAATACCACTATTCACCCCTGCTCTATTTACCTAGGTATTTCGCGCATCAATAAACTTATGCGCATCGGAGATAGCGCTGAGTTAGACATCCTCGCGGTCGACATCAATGGGGAACTGGCAGCTGAGGATCAAGAGCTTGAGGTGAGCGTGGAGCGTGTCTATCACGAGACTACAAAAGTACGTAACAGTGATGGAAAAATGCGCGTTAACAACGAAGAACGCATCAGCAAAATCAGCTCTAGCAAATTAACGATTCCAGCTGGGAAATCCGCCAAGTTTACATTTTCGTCTGACCTAACTGGGGAACATCTCATCACCCTAACTAGCCAAGACAAACAAGGCCGCACCGTGAAAACAGTGACCGCCGTACACGTCTACGGAGCCAACGATTACGCGTGGTCTACTGAAGATGGCAATAAGATCAAACTTGTGCCCGAGCAAAAAACATACACCGCTGGGGATACCGCAAGAATCCTCGTCATGACGCCGATAGATGGTACCGCATTGGTCACCCTTGAGAGGGAAAATGTGATGCAGCATTTCCAGATGCAGCTTAGCTCAGAAAAGCCAGTGATAGAAATTCCAATCGACGCCGAGCTAGCGCCAAATGCCTTTGTCTCCGTGATGGTGGTGCGTGGCGCTCTCGACAGCCCACACAAATACAAACACGCCGACATGCGCATCGGTTACTGCGAATTTGCCGTGCTCGATCCCGCCAAAGAACTCGAGATAACAATCATCGCGCCATCACACTCATCACTTCCAGCTAGCGAAATTACGCTGAGTGGCTCGGTTAAAGACGCCGCAGGAAAACCAGCAGCTAATGCCGAGGTTACCTTATTTGCCGTCGACGAAGGCACTCTAGCGGTAATGGGCTACAACAACCCAAACTGGCTGAAGTTCTTCTTTGCCTCTCGGCCATTGAGCATGACCTGCGGAAACTCATTTTCTAACTACCTCAGTGAAAACCCAGAACTGCGTTATATGGCTAATAAAGGATTTGTTATTGGCGGCGATGACGCCTTTGCCGCCGCACCACGTCTAGACATCGCAACACGTGAGGATTTCGACCCCAGTGCTGTCTGGCAGCCTACGGTAATGACTGATAAAAAAGGTAACTTTTCTGTAAGCTTCACCACACCTGACACACTAACAACGTATCGAGTGGTCGCTCTGGCCGCACAAGGCGCAGATCAGTTTGGCTCATCCACATCGAGCTTTGTGGTAGATAAAGAACTCATGCTAGAGCCAATGCCTCCAAGATACGTAAGCGAAGGCGACCAGCTGGAGCCAATGGTTCTGGTGCAAAATAACAGCGACTACGACGGCAGCTGGGAGGTAACTCTAGAAACTAACGACATCTGCGAGCTGGTGTCTACCAATGGCAGTAGCCACAGCAGCACAAAATCAATCCAGCTGAAAAAAGGCCAATCCGCTGAAGTTAGCTTTCCTATCAATGTGAGTAAAACTGGTACCGTGCAGTGGACATGGTCAGCCAAGCCTAAGCAGCTAGAAGGAGCCACGCTGAATGCCTCCATGATTCAACGGCATAGCGATAACATCACCAACAGCTTCGAAAGCACCTACCCGACACCACTGCTGACGCAAGTTGTCTATGCACGTATCGACGGCAATACAGCGCTGGCGGATCAACTTGACGCCGAGCTACTAGCTGGCAGAGGCCAGCTAGAAGTAACGGTTTCTAACTCACGCTTGCTAGAAGCAGCTGGAGCAGCAGACTACCTGCTGAAGTACCCATACGGCTGTGTTGAGCAAACAACGTCCTCAATGATGCCGTGGCTAACAGTGAACGAACTGAAACACATCGTGCCAGCATTTAAAGAAGTGAATGAAGCCGATGTCATGCTCGCATTACAAAAAGGAGCGGACCGCCTGCTGAGCATGCAAACCACTGACGGCGGACTCGCCTACTGGCCAAGTGGCTCTAGTTCTGAACGCTGGGCATCGAGCTATGGGGCCATGGCTCTCATTCTAGCTGAAAAAAGAGGAGCCAAAGTGGACAACTCGAGTCTAGCCAAACTAACAAATTGGATTATCAAAGATGTGCGCAAGAGCAAGATCGAAGACAATGACTGGAATAATGACATTCTCTGCAGAACACTCTATGTACTCGCCCTAGCTGAACAACCGCAGCGTTCTATACAAAATCGTATCTACGAAGATAGAGACCAGCTCAGCCAAACAGCTAAATCATTTCTCGCCATGGCTATCGACCTATCAGGTGGTGATAGAGAAACTGCGCTCAGTCTTGTGGAAAAGAAAACAAGCTACACAAATAGCTCCAGCTGGATGGCTGGGTCAACGGATTCATCCACACGCCTGATGGCGCTGAGCCAGCTGAAAGCACCAGCTGAGATGATAGACGATGCTGTGATTGATCTACTGGCATCACGGTCAGCTAATGGAAACTGGCGCTCAACATGGATGAATAGCTGGGCATTGCAGGGCATGGCTAGCTATGAAAAATCACTTAGCCACTCTAGCGGATCTAGCAAATACTCGCTAACGTCTAATCAGGGAACGTTACAGGGCTCTATCGATAAAACCAGCTCAGCTCAGCACCATGTGTTCCAGCTGGAAAATGGCCAGAGCCTGGTGGCTACTAGCGATACCCCCTTGTTTGCCAAGCTCAGTTTGAGCGCAAAACCGCAGTCGAAGGAGACAAAGATTAGTTCCTCTGGAGGGCTAGCTATTGATAGAAGATACACTGTGGTGCAGGCCGACGGCAGCGAACTGCCACTAGATAAACCGTCTGTTGGAGATCTCGTCAAAGTTACGCTAACGATTAGCTTCCCATCCGACATTCGCTACGTCGCCATCGAGGACAGGCTACCAAGTGTGTTTGAGATCATCAATGACCACTTCGACTCACAAAGTTCGGTACACAGCGCGAAGATCAGCCGCGACTGGCGCATCAGCCACCGCGAGCTCAGAGGTGATAAGGCGCGGTTTTTCCTCAACAAGTCATGGTCGGGAGAAGCGCAGCAAATCAGCTATCTAGCCAGAGTTGCCTTTGCTGGCACCGCGACTGCACCAGCTGCAAAAGTAGAAGCGATGTATGACCCGAGCATGCGCGCGAATACGGCTAGCGCCACCATTAGCACTCAGCAGCCAGTGGTAGCTGAAAAATCTGAGTAAGCATGAGAGCTAAAACCCCCACATCTTCGGCGTAGCAATTTCTATGCTATTGCCAGCTGGATCACGAAAGTAGAGCGACACCCCATCGTTAGGCCAGGTGATGTCTTGTTCTAACTCGATGTCTAACTCAGCTAGGCGCTTTCTCCAGACTGCTGGCTCAATGCCCATCATAGACAAACAAACGTGACCAGGCCCTTTGGCGCCGTGGGCAGGAATGGGGTGTTTGTCACTCACGCACTGGACGCTTGACTGCTCGGCATTAAAAATCAGCAACATGCTTGATTGGAGACGATAGAAGATGTGTTTACCTTCATCTTTTATCAATGGCTGACGGACTAACAATTTGTTGTAAAACTCCTCAGCGGCAACTAGATCGTCTGCATAAATAACGGCCTCCAATATATCCATGATTGGAAATTATCATTTCCAGCCAGTTGGCCAATGACAAATTTTTGACAAAAAATTACCGCCTCAGCTGGTAGCTGAGACGGTAAGCTAGATAAGAATTAATTCAGCGATTAGAGCACGCTAGCAACAGCCTTGCAGAAGCGCTCGATGTTGTTCTCGCTAAGTCCAGCCAGGTTGATGCGGCTAGATCCAACCATGTGGATGGAGTGCTTCTCGCGAAGTTCTTTCACTTGCTCTTGGCTGAGGCCGAGCAGTGAGAACATGCCGCGCTGCTGAGCAACAAATGAGAAGTCAACGTCTGACTGCAGAGCTGCGAGTCCGCTAACGAGTGATCCACGAACACCATTGATGCGCTCGCGCATTTCTGTGAGGTCAGCTTTCCACATGTCCATGAGAGCTGCGTCTTCAAAGATAGTCGCTACGATCTGGCCACCGTGTGATGGTGGGTTAGAGTAGTTTGAGCGGATTACAACTTTAGCTTGGCTAGCTACTTTACCAGCAGTGTCAGCGTCTTTGCTGATGATAGTCACTGCACCTGTGCGCTCACGGTAGAGACCGAAGTTCTTAGAGAACGAGCTACAGATGATGGCTTCGCCGAAGATAGAAGTCATCAGGCGAAGGCCTTCTGCGTCTTCTTCGATTCCGTTAGCAAAACCTTGGTAAGCGAAGTCGATTACCGGAAGGAGTCCGCGCTCAGCTACTGCTTCAGCGATTTGCTTCCACTCAGCTACTGTTGGATCACAGCCTGTTGGGTTGTGACAGCATGCGTGCAGGACGATGATGTCGCCAGCTGGCATTTTAGCGATTGCTTCCAGAGCAGCGGCTAGATCGAAGCTCTTAGTCTCGGCATTGTACCAAGCGAATCCTTCGTTTTCTAATCCAGCTGCGGCAAAGATTGGTCCGTGGTTAGGCCAAGTAGGTGTGGTGAGCCAAACTTTTTTGGCACCAGTCTTTTGCTTAAGAAAATCACCAGCTACACGAAGGGCACCAGTACCACCTGGTGTGTGAGCTGTGAACAGGCGGCCTGATGTGAGCAACTCACTATCAGCACCAAAGAGCAAAGTCTGAACGGCTTTGCCATATGCTGGAAGGCCTGGAATTGGCAGGTAGCCTTTAGAGACTTCCTTCTCCAGAACAATCGCTTCAGCCTGTTTGACTGACGGCAACACTGGTGTTTTACCACTAGTGTCCTGATAGACGCCTACACCGAGATTGATCTTCTCAACGTTAGGGTCTTGATTAAAAACTTCGGTCAATCCAAGAATCGGATCCGGCGCTGCCTGTTCTACGTTTTCAAACATAATGGGAAACTGATGATTTATTTGTGGAACACTCCATGGTCAAGCACCCAGTGCCGGACAAGAATGTTTTAGCAAAATATGCAAACTACGGTTTAATTACACATGGATGCCGCTAGTAACAAGTCGAGTTTTACTAACAGGCAAAGAAAAAGGTGACCCCAGCTGGAGTCACCTAATCAAATTCATTCTGCTAGAATTACTTATGCGTGGTTCCACTCACCGTATGAGCGGAATTTTTCGTATCTAGCGTTGAGCATTTCCTCAGTGCTCATGGCTTGCAGCTCTTTGATGTGAGAAAGAACCACGTCGCGCAGGTTAGAAGCAGCGATGAGGTGATCTTGGTGAGCACCACCTTTAGGTTCGTTAATCACGCCGTCGATGAGATTGAGTTCACCGAGATCTGGAGCGGCAATTTTCATAGCGTCAGCAGCTTCAGGAGCGTGCTTGCGGTGCTTCCAGAGGATGGCGGCACAGCCTTCAGGAGAAATCACTGAGTAGTAGGCATTTTCCATCATCAAGACGCGGTCAGCGACACCAATTCCCAGCGCGCCACCTGAGCCACCTTCACCGAGCACAACGGCTACGATTGGTGTTTTCAGCATGGCCATTTCACGCAGGTTATAGGCGATGGCTTCGGCGATGTTGCGTTCTTCCGCACCAATACCTGGGAATGCTCCCGGAGTATCAATCAGGGCAACTACTGGCAGGTTGAATTTTTCAGCCAGCTTCATCAGGCGCATGGATTTGCGATAACCTTCTGGGTGAGCGCTGCCGAAGTTGCGCAGTAAGTTTTCTTTGGTATCGCGGCCTTTTTGATGACCGAGAACAACGACTTTTTGGCCACCTAGAGTAGCAAAGCCACCTGGCATAGCATTGTCGTCACCGATGTGGCGATCACCGTGGAGTTCACAGAAATCATCGAATACGTGGGCGACGTAATCGAGCATGAATGGTCTGTTGGTATGACGTGCGATTTGTACACGTTGCCATGGAGTGAGGTTTTCGTAAATCTGGTTTTTTGTTTCTGCCAATTTTCCTTCCATGGCAGTCACTTCATCAGACATATCGATTTTCTGCCCCTTGGCCTTTTTTTTCAATTTGGCCAACTCAGCTTCGAGTTCAATGATAGGTTCTTCAAAGTCTAATGGTTTCATGCGTCAGTTGTAAAATGTTGCAATTTTGTGCTGGCGAATTCAATCAGGGATTGGACAAGATTTCCATCGCTATTTTTGGCTCAAACTAAAATTTGGCTGATTATTCTGGATAAACTACTTGCACGGCATTGCCGGCGCGCAGCAATAACATCAACTCTTCGATGTCTTCGTTAGCAATGAATATCCCCGTATCTTCTGGATCTGTATCTTCTAGCTGTGAGCGGATTTCCAGCGCGTGTTTGGCTAGCGAGATACGTTTGATTGACGCGCGGTAATCATCACCATGTTTAGCGACTCTGCGGTCGTTAGCGTAACCACCTGTGGCATCCACGGAGTTT
Source organism: Persicirhabdus sediminis (assembly GCF_016595495.1). Taxonomy (GTDB): domain Bacteria; phylum Verrucomicrobiota; class Verrucomicrobiia; order Verrucomicrobiales; family Akkermansiaceae; genus Persicirhabdus; species Persicirhabdus sediminis. Next base: position 178,415 of record NZ_JAENIM010000008.1, on the reverse strand, counting down.
TTGTATTTGCCTTTGCGAGAATCGTAGCGGGCGTCAATGATGGCGTAGTTTTTGAGGAATTGGCCATCGCTATCCAGCAGCTCGAGCCATCCAGTACGCAGGTTCACCACCAAGCTATTATTGAGCGGCATCACCTTGAGCTTAGCGCCAGCTTGTAGCGAGGTAGCGCGGCGCAGCTTGTTGAGGTAAATCAGGTTATCCAAGCTGGTTTTATTGGCGTTGCAGATTTTGTAATAAGTATCACCGGGTTTGACCTCAACCACAGGTTTGTCGTGTGGCGCTAGCAGCCTATCGAGGTTCATTTCCCCGAGAATTTTGCGTGAAGCTTCAGCGGCACTAGAAGCAGGATAGAAGCTGACGATGTATTTCATCTTCGCTTCGGCCTCATCCATTTTGCCATTGATGAGCAGGTCTTTGACGTGCTCAAAGGCATTGGCGCCAGGCTCGATGTCGGTGAGCTGGCCTTGTTCCATTTTTTTCTGAATCGCGGCTTCTTGAGCGGCGACGATGGTAGACTCAGCTGGGCCTTCACGCAGCAGCGGGCTGTTGAATTCTTCCAACACCCAATAAGTACCAAGTACCGATGCGATCACAAAGGTAGCGGCCAAACACTTAATGAATACCCAGAATTGCATGCCGGCAGATTACAGCAATCCACGCCTTTTGAAATCAAAAGCGTTAATCTCAGCTGATTTTGAAATAATATCGATGGAGAACTTGAGCAAACAGACTTCCCACGCGTCATCCACACCTTCAATGACCGCCATCATCGGGTCACCAGTTTTGCGTAAATCTTCCAGAACTCGGTCGCGCACGTTGTCTACAGAGTCGTGAATGAGCTCTTCCTGCACGTTGGTTCTTTTGAAGGTAAATCCGTATTGGAAAAACACGGGCTCAATGCGCTGCTCTTTGAGCCAATCCATATACTCAGCCGCCTTTTCATTAAATCCCTCCAGCTCGATTTCCTTGTAGGCATCTGGGCGGATGATCTGCGGTTTGTGCGCTTCCAGCTCGCCAGTGCGTACACGCACTTGGCCCACTTTGTCCATCAGCTCGCTGATGAGAGTGAATTTGAAACGAGTCGCGCCAAAAGTATCAATGCGTCGATCCGGCTCATGCAAGAGCTGAGCGGTTTCTAATGCATACTGGATGCTGTCAGGTGAATGATTTCCTGGAGTCATAGTGTCTATTGCATAGTAGGCTCGATTGTTGCCGGTGACAAACCCGCTGGCAGCTCGAGCTCATCAGCCAAGCTAGCTGCTGGCTGAGAAATAAAAAAGGTGAACTCCATGACAGAGCCCACCTTTTTTAATAAAAACTTTAGCCTAAGGGCATGTAATTAAGCATTGGCGTTAGTTACGTAAGTAACAACGTCGCCTACGCTCTGAAGCTTTTCTGCGTCTTCGTCAGGTACTTCGATACCGAACTCTTCTTCGAAAGCCATAACGAGCTCAACAGTGTCGAGTGAGTCTGCGCCGAGGTCTTCAATGAATTTTGCTTCAAGATTAACTTGGTCTTCGTTTACTCCGAGTTGGTCTACGATGATTGCCTTTACTTTTGCTTCGATGCTATCTGACATAATAGTTAGGTTGGTTGAAATTATCCTAGGCGGATTTATACGGGCTGATCGAGTTTTGGCAACTCATAAAATGAATCCGCGCAATTATTTATGCATCTGTCTTTACAGAATCAGCCGATAAGTCCTCTTCAGAATCCTCGTCATCATCGACGTATTCAATGATTTCACCCTTAAAATTGGCTAAAAGTTTAGCAAATAACTGTTCAGCGGGCGCCCCATTTTCTTCTTTGAACTGGCCGTACACGAGGCCATCAATCTTCGCCGTTTCCTCTTTGCCATCCTGGGTGAAATACACATAGGCCATGCCTTTGGTATCCCACTTCCGTTTGTCGATCTTGGTGATATTGGAAAATAGAATCCGCCGCCCCAGCTGGTCGTAGAGCGCCTCGTCATCGATTTCTATGGTCCGCAGCATCGTACGGATGAGGAAAAACAAGGTAATGGCAATCAATACCAGACACACCGTCATGGCGGTGAATTGCTCTTTGATTTTACCTTCTTCAAAAACTCCGTGTTCATCCAGCTCAAGGTCCATGCCTTCAGCCAGCGTATATTCCTCCCACAGCGGGGGAAATTTAGCGGTCTGTCGTCCCTTGCTGAGCGCATCAAATCCGTTCACCAATATCTCTGGCCACGGCTGCTCGGCAGAAAATTCGCGTGGCAGGATGTCGCCGCCACTTTCTGGCTGCGCGCAGTGCTGCTCAGCGGCAAATGATTTCCAGCTGGCGGCATCCACGCCCCCTTCTTTAACCTGTTGATTAAACTTAGTCTCTGCATCTTTAAATGTCTGATGCATGTAGTACTGGAGATTTTTCTCCCGATACCCCCACATGCCGTCTTGAAAAAATAAAAACGCAAACACGCCAAACATGATGATCATGGCGGCTGCCCGCCAGATGAACCAGTTGGTTGGTTTACATACAATCTTTGCCTGTGCTGACTTATTTTCTTTCACGTTTATGGATGAATGCTGAGGGTGATACTCTCGCCATGCAAGCAGACAGGCACAAGAATGCAAGCTCTCAGCTAAACCGAGGAAAATTTTCTCCTCCTGCAGATGGATGCGGACGAACTATTGTTTCCGCTCTTTATCTTTGACTAGCATCACCTGCCAGTCAGCCAACGCCTTCTGCTCCCACTGTTCGTATTCTTTGACCATAGATTCAAAAAGCTCGGGGTTTTCTTTCACCAAATTCTTCTCCTCGTACGGGTCATCCAGCAGGTTGTACAGACGGGTAAACTCTGGCTGCTTGTCCTCGCTCACCACCTTGTATGTGTCATTGCGATACGCACGCTGGCGGCCAGATGAAAAAGCAATGCCACGAGGTCGCGCTAGCTTTTCCCCTCTAAATAATGGCATCCAAGAAATACCATCGTATTCGCGGTCGTCAGGCATCGCCACTCCAGCGGCCTCCAGCACGGTTGGAAAATAATCGGTCTGCACCAGCGGCACATCGGTCACCGCTGGCTGACTCAGCTGCGCTGGCCACTCAATCACGCCCGGCACCAAAATGCCACCTTCGCCAAGGTGGTATTTGCCGCCGCGGAATGGTCCAGCTGATCCTCTAAAGCCATACACAAATCGCCCACCGTGGCTTTCACCTTGATTGAGCCTATCGCGAAATTGCGTGCCGCCAACTGGCCCATTGTCACTGGTGAAAAGAATCATCGTATTGTCGGCAATGCCTAACTCACGCAGCTTAGCGCGCAGCCGGCCCACTTCTATATCTATCGAGCTGGCATTTGAATAGTATTTCACCTCGTCAGCTGGCAAGCCAGCTGGATACAAGGAAAGCAAATCTGGGTTCTGGCTCAGCGGACCGTGCATGTGGTGAAACCACGTCGCCACCGCAAATGGCCTCCCCTGCTCGTGCATGCGCTCGATGTAATCCAGCGTGCGATCCATCAAAATCGTGGTATCATCGCGGCGTAATTCTGGCCGCTTTTGCCCTTCCGCTAGAGTAATCAATTTTCCTTGATCATAATAAAGATGCTTCTCGTCCTTGCCGGGTGGCAGCGCCTGATAGGGATCGTAAGTGTAGAGGACATTGTGAGAGGTAAACCATTCCTCAAACCCAGCCATGCCTGGAGTGAAATAATGTTCCGGGCTCTGCTCTGGGCACATGTAGCCGACATGCCATTTGCCAAAATGCGCCGTAGCATAACCAGCTTCTTGCAATGCCTCTGCGTAGGTAATCTCAGATTCTAGCAAATGCCATGTCCCTGGGTTTTCGTCGCTCGGCGTCGACATGAATCCCGTGAGCCCCAATCGCAGATTGTGACGGCCAGTTAGAATGGCAGCGCGCGATGGTGAACACGTGCAGTTAGTCGAATAGAAACGATTCATCTTCAGCCCATTTTCAGCCATTTGGTCTAGGTTTGGTGTCTTGATCACCGGATGACCATTAAAACCTGTATCGCCCCAGCCCATGTCATCTACCAATAACATGATGAAGTTAGGTTTCTCCTCAGCTGAAATAGCACTCAACCCTAACAGCGAAAGCAGGGCGTTCATAAAAAGTCTTCTCATCGTGTGATCATGAAAATGGATAATTTATTTCATACAAGGAAATTTAAAAAATCAGCAAAAATCCAAACACCGAAGTAACAATTTTGTCACTCAATTTTCACTAAGAACATAAGCTCTAGTCCTTTAGCAATAGGCGCTTAAAAACTAAATCGTTAAGGTGTTAAATTTGTTATCAAATATCATAATATGTAGTTAATACAGCTTGAATCTAGCGAATCTTGCCCGTAACTAATGCGCACCTAGAGGGTTCAAAAAGCGTCAGAATATTCATTCAAATCAGTAGCCAATTACTGCCAAATCCACCATTTGAAATGATGAAATGACAATGCTTCCACAACCCAACAACTGACTAACTACTAACAATAGATTAGTCAGATAAAATCCAGAGCTCCCCCACCAATTACTTTCAATTGATTCCCATCAATCACCCTAACATCATGCGAGTTCTATACAAACTAGCCTCACTCTTTCCCCTATTTCTCCCTCTCGTGGCCATTGCCCAAGAAGAGATGGACATGGACATGCACCTTAGTCCAGTAGCCAAACATCGCCACGGGGTCGCCTTAGTAGCCTACGAGCATGTTACTCACGTAGCCATCGCTGATGGCGAATGGTCGGATTCTAGCATCTGGGATACAGGCACCCTGCCAGCTGACGATTCTCGCGTATTGATTCCCGAAGGGCTCACGGTTCTAGTGGATGGTATATTCGACCAATCACTGCGCACCATCCGTGTCGACGGCACGCTAAGTTTCCAACAAGATGTTAGTACCCAGCTGAGAGTGGAATCATTAGTTTCTTCCGAAACAGGTTTGCTTGAAATTGGTACTGCGGAAAACCCAATTCACGACGATGTCACAGCTACCATCATCTTTGATGACAGAGAAGATGGGTTTGTGCTCGACTCAGATTCAGCCGATTACGATCCGCTGAAAATTGGTCTTGGTCTGCTAGCTAACGGCCCAGTGCGCGCCTATGGATCAGCCAAATCACCCTACGCCGTGACCAGTGGAGTCACCGCAGGCACATCCGTCATTGCCGTCAAAGAAGTTCCTAGCAATTGGAAAGCCGGCGACAAACTCGTCATCGCCACCGACAGCTACCATGACATTGAGGGCGATGAAATCCGCTACCTCGTAGCCGTCGACAGCAACGCAAAAACTATCACCATCGATCAGCCGCTAGAGCAGGATCACATGCCGCCAAGCGCGAGCAAACCAGAGGTTCAGGAGAAGTTAGAAATTCACATCATCAACCTGAACCGCAACATCATTCTCAAGTCCGAAGAATCTCACCTAGCTGACAGCGTAGATCACGACGATCAATGGAATAATAGACGCAGCACGATTACAGAATTTCCTGGCCGTGGCCACGTCATGTTTATGCACCACAGCGATGTGATCTGTGAATACGTCGAATTTCGCCACTTAGGCCGCACCAACTTGATGGCCACCACACGCGAAGCTCTCGCCTCATCCACTAGCGTGAGCGAGCCAGCGATCAACCCAGTAGCCCGCTATGCGATGCACTTTCACATGGCCCACCTCAATGGCGTGAACCGCACGCCGGGCATCATCCGCGGTTGTGCCGTAGATACCAGCCCAGGCTGGGGGTACGTGGTTCACTCCAGCCACGCGATTGTTGAGGACTGTGTCAGCTACGATGTTGCTGGCGCTGCCTACGTTGCCGAGTCAGGTGATGAGTTAGGCGCCTTTATCAACAACGTATCTATCCGCACTATCACGCCAGATTCAGCTAGACCAAACCGCAATAACGGTAGTGGCGGCATGGGCTTCTGGCTGACGTCTACTAACATGGATGTGATCGACAACGTGGCCTCTGGTTCATCCGGCTCTGGATTTACCACTTGGGTAGAACCCGACCATTCCCACAGCGCCTTGCCAAAAGTCATCAAGGAGTTGCCAGCTGCCTATACAAGCGATCCTGAAAAGCACGGTCTATCACCGTGGGACGAGACCATCTCACCCCACCAGAACATGCAGAATTTCCGTGGTAATACCGCCTATGCTGCAAAACGCCACGGCCACCGTTTAGGCCGCAGTGGTGGTGGATTCAAAGGACTCATCGAAGATTTCACTGGCTGGAGCGTCGAGTCTGGCATGGACCGCTGGTACTCTGGTGGCGTGACCGTCAATGGCCTGACGCTGGTTAACGATGTCAATAATCCATCAGGCACCGGCTACAAAGCATTCCACAACACTGGTGGCTGGGACATCTTTAATGCCCACATCGAAGGCTTTGTGCACGGCTACGAATCATCACCACGCCAAGGTACCTCGTATTTATACAACGCCTACCTCAAAAACGTCGTTAACATCGAGTGGAATAAAAACTGGAACAAACCCAATAAGCAGTTTGTGCAAGGTGAGATCATTTTCGAGCAACTCTCAGCTGAGGCAATTGCTAACTACCAGCAGCGTGTCATCGACATGGGAGAGACGCCAAAAGAACCGGCGGACATGAACATGGATACCAAAAAGGCTACGGACTTTGGTGGCTTGATTGACAATGTTTATAACAACTTGAGCTATCGCAGCTACTTTACTTTTGACGCAGATAATTTTGCCAATACGCCGATGGCTATTCACATGGCCCAACAGGCTGACGATTACGTGCTGATGCCCGAGGGCACCAAGACGGTGATCGCTGGCATGACTAATAGCGAAGTGGAAGCTCAATACGGCACCGGCATCCGCCTTAATGGCACCGGCATCCCAAACAATGCCATCACCCGCCCAGAATGGTTGAACATTCACTATCTGGAAAATACCAGCGATGGCTCCAAGCTCTACGACTCACCGCGTCACATTCGCTACCTGCCCAATGTCTACGCCAGCGCCCAAGGTGATCAAACTCCCGTGACGATCGATTTGAGCGAATACTTCCATGGATTTAACCAGCAACTGATTTGCTCAGCTGAAGTCATCGACAATGCCGATATCGCTAGTGCTTCCATTTCTGGTACCCAGCTCACAGTGACTCCATCTGGAGTCTCTGGCCGCGCTCGCATTAAAGTGTCAGCCTCCGTGCTAGACTCAGGCACCTCGACTCAATATATTTTCTGCGATACGCCCGGGGCGATGGATGATTTCATTGTTGGCGAGCAAGGCCAAGAATTCAGCTACGATGTTTTGGTTAATGATATTTCTCCAGAGGGTGATTCCCTGCAAGTGACCGACGTCACCGCCAACGATTATTACGCTACTGAAATCCTCCGTGACGGCTCAATCCTGTTCACCCCAACCGCGCCATTTGTCGGCACCACCACCTTGGTCTACACCGCTCAGGACAGCCAGAATACTAGCTACACAGCAACTATCAACTTGCTCAGCCAAGGACTCGTTGCTTACTACAAAATGGACGGTTCCGCCGGTGACAGCCAGCTGCTTGATTCATCTGGCAATGGTCTGCACGGCTGGACAGATTCACCAGCTAACAGCCACTGGGCAGACGACGGCATTTGGGGCCAATCATTAAGCTTTAGAGAAAGCGAATCAGCTGACCATTTCCAGCTGCCTGCCGCCATCTTTGATAGCATTGAATCACAATACACGATCACCTTCTGGACCAGAGTCGACGGTGATACCAGCAATCAAAACAAGATGCTGCAAGGCCTCAACTCAGCTGGCCAGGACGTCTTCAATATCTTTACTCCCTACACCGCCTACGATGTAAGAATATCCTCAGGGCGTGATGACAGCGGCCTCGATACCTTCACGGTGAAAGATGATATGATCTACGACCAATGGCAGCATTGGTCTATCACCAAAGATACAGAAACTGGTAAAATGTACCTGTATCTCAATGGCGAGCAGGTTGGCAGCAACTCTGGTAAAAATAGATCCGTTAGCGATCTCGTTTCTCTCACTCTCGGAAACGGGTGCTCAGCTGACATTGACGATCTGCGTATCTACAACCACATCCTCACCGCTGAGCGCATCAAAGATGACGCACTCGGAGGCGTTCTCAGCTACCGTGGTGAGACATTGCAAAATGGCTACCTTGCTGACTCTAGCGCATTTTCCCAACATAACGCATTAGAGTTAGGCGCTAGCTCAATCAACGATGGTGCGCTGGGTAAAGGCATTGACCTCACCGTGGCTGGCCTCGAGCTTCCAATGATTGATGAAGTGAAAAATGCTTCTAACTTCTCCATCTCATTCTGGATGAAATCCAGTGATCCAACAACGGCTTCAACGATCCTGCATGGTATCAATGAGACCGGTCAGACGGTGATGAAATTATCTAACTCGAGCGCATCTAGAGTGAGCTGGTCAGTAGGTGCAGACAATACCACTGCGGACCTAACAACCGCAATGGACTCCTCACTCTATAACCACTGGATCTTGGTAAAAGACGCCGATCTAGCTGAGCTCAGAATCTATCAAAATGGCGTATTAGTTGCGCAAAATTCAATCAGCCAGAATAGCCAGCTGGACCTCGACCGTCTCGTCATTGGCCAAAATATTGACGGCTCCGCATCGCATTATGCCTTGGTTGATGAACTCATGGTTTACACCTCAGCATTTGGTGATGAACTTGCTTACGAAACCTCACGCGAAGAGCCGAGCTCGTTGACCTTTACCAACCAATATGGCGAGGCTGATGAGATTCTCTACATTTCCCAAGTTTCGCAAATTGGCGATCTTGTTTCTACCGTTACCGCTAATGACCTGAATGCCGAGGACAAACACATCTACTTGCTAGATGACGATGGTACTGATGTTTACGGGTATTTGAAAATTGATAACCAGACTGGCGAAATCTACTTACACAAAGACGAACTCCTATCCGAAACTGAGCTCTTTGATACCGAACACGAAATCACTATCACCGTGCTCACTGGCGATTTGTCAGATGTTATCGATATTACCCCGACGACTGGTCGTTACGTTAGATTCAAAACCAATAACAAACACGACAACACCTGGGTTTCTATCAGAGAAATCGAAGTCTTCAGCGAGGGTGTCAATGTTGCCCTCAACAAGACCATTGCTTCAGTGAGTGGCCAGCAAGATGAGAACCCAGCGACTAACATCATCGACGGCATCATTGATGACGACGCTAACCGTTGGTCAGCTGAAGGTAAAACTAACGAAGTGGTTATCGACCTCGGCGCGAACTACGAGATCGATCAACTACACATCGACGCCTACCTGAACCGACTGTACACGTATACTGTGGAGATCATGCCTGAGGGCGGCGAATATCAACAAGTTGTCAACCGCGCGTCTGTTACATTGCAGGAAACTAACTACACGGTGACAACCATGATTAAGGCAAACCAAGCGCCTGTGGTTGGTGGGGATAGCTACGTCATGATTGAAAATGACATCCTCGAATTTGATCCGGTCGCTAATGATACTGATGCGGAAAATGAGCACCTCACGCTCGCCGAGCTCGAAGAAATGGAAGATGGTCACGCATACGTTATTTTTGACAATACGGTTCACTACGTGCCTGACTATGGGTTTAGCGGGTTCGACTCAATTCGCTACAACGTGGGTGACACACTCAACAACGTCGACGCTGACATCGATATTGAAGTGCTTCCGCGCATGTTCAGCTGGTTCAACTTCGAATCCGGCACGATGGACGAAGTGCGCCACGGCAACTATCAAGCAAACTTCACCGGCGACTACGAAATCATTGACGACGGCGCCTTTGGCAAAGCCATCAAATTCAATGGAGGATACGCGTCACTCCCTAGTGAGCTCGTTGCTGAGCTCAATGAACATTCAGATGAATTTGCCATCTCATTCTGGACAAAGTTTGTTGAGGAAGCTGGCCATGTTCGCTTATTCCAGCTGAATGATGGCAGCGGCAAAGGCATCTGGATTGAACAACGTGATAGCAACGCTCTGCGAGTCTGGATCAAAGGTGATGAAAAAACTTATGCCAACGTTGGTGCGAGTCACTTTGATGAGTTTGAATGGACTCATTTTGTGGTGCAATACAACGGCGAGCAGCTGGAAATATACGTCAATGGTGAGTTGAAAAATACCATCGCTCAGCCAGCTGGCCTGCCGCATACATTCGAATCCATCACCTTCGCTGCCAATAGCGACGGCAATTCCACCTCACTGGCGTCGTTTGACGAAATCCACCTGTACCGCAAATCGCTGTCGGCGAATCAAGTCAACCGCCACTTCCTAGGTGAAGTCGCCAGCTACCTCAGCTACGAAGAATACGGCGAAGATATCAACGACATTTCCGGCATGGCCAACCACATCCATGCTGCTGGTGATTATTACCGCAACTACAGCGACTTTTTGCACAGCGCCAGTTTGACTACCCAATCGGCGTCGCTGCATGTTCCAGCTGAGGCGGTCTCAGCTATCAATGGCCAATTCACCTTTGCCAGCTGGGCCAAAGTGGATGAAATCCAAGACGGCCCCCAAGTCTTGTTTGAGCTAGAAACAGAGTCCAAGCCGCTGATCGCCAGCCTATCCGCTAGTGGAGAAATAGTCCTCAGCTTCAATGGCAGCCAAGTGAGCTACGATGTGGCTAATCAAGTCAGTGAATGGCATCACTATGGATTCACCGTGAATGGATCTCATGCATCCATTTACCTCAACGGCTTGCTCGTTGCTGAAGGTGAGTTTTCCAGCCAGCTAGGCCAGGCTAGTTCACTGAGCGCGGCTAGCACTCATTCGTCCAGCGAGTATTGGCAGGGTGAAATCAGCCAGCTGAATATCTTCAAGACAACCTTGTCAGCTGAAGATATAGTCGGGCTAGCGGCTCTGCCACCGACATCACTTGAGCTTACCCAAGTTGCCGTCATCACGCCGTACTCAGAAGCTGGTGAAATCATCGCCACCATTGAGATCGAAGATTTCAATACCACTGACCAGCACCTCTACGAACTCGTTGACGAGCTTAGCGGCACACTTCAGATTGATGCCAATACGGGCGCCATCAGCATTGCCGATGCCTCTCTGCTGCCAGCTAATATCTCTAGCTTCGACATTGAGATCCTACTCACCGATCCAGCTGGCTACCAGCTCAGCAAAGCCTACAGCTTGATCATCTATCAAGATCCTAGCTACCTTGAGGCCTCCGCTGATCTGGTTCCGCTAACAGCCCGCGATGATATCTCAAGCAATGGATTTAAGGGCTCGGTAGCCGATACTCTCAACGACGTGTTTGATTACAACGCCTACGAGCCAGCGCTTGAGCTGCCGGAGCAAGAAGATGTCAACTTCGGCTTCCGCACCAAAAACCAATCCGCTGGAGCCTACCTATACTACGAGGTCCCACAGGGTGTCGCCGTAGCCAATGGGCTGAAATTTGTCATCGACCTCTACGGCCGTAACAGCAGCTCAGTGACCTATCGCGATAATAACATCGACATCTACCTGCTCGCTGGTGGCGCTGATGGCATCGTCATTGATTCCATGCTCAATGTGGACATCGATGATAATTCGCCATATCACTCGCGCTTCAGCTTCGACAATACGCGGGCCTTTGACACCGTCTTGATCTACGGTCCGGATGCTAACTTCACCCTGCTAGAAATGCGCATGGTAGTGATTGCTGATAATTTCCCAAATACCCACTACAACCAGTGGGTCAACGCGGAGAGTGTCGCCCAAGAGCTGCAAGCAGCCACCGTCGATGCTGATGGTGATGGCTACAACAACATGCAAGAGTACTACCTCGGTACCGATCCTAATCACACAAGTAGCGGCATTTACCTGCCGACTCCAACTCAGGATGGAGAACTGCAAATTAAGTTCTCGCTGAATACTGACGCTCAGGGGCTCAGCCACCGTTGGCAGATCTCTCATGACATGGTGTCATGGACCGAGCTCGCCAACGAAGAGATCAATACCCAGCTGATGGCTGAAATTGGTAATGTGCAAGAATGGGCCCTCATCGTGCCTATCGATGACCAGCCAGTTTTCTATCGCATGATCATTGAATAATCCACTCCACTAGCTCAAATAGATAGACCTTCAACCGGCCCAGCTAGAAGCATTTCTAGCTGGGTCTTTTGTGTCCGCATCATTGATTTATCTGCAAAAATCAATTACGAACAATCTAGGGTCCTCTCACCTACTGAAAATATCAGCTGAAAATCTGCTAAATTTAACATGTTATACTAATTTAATTAACACCTTGTGTCATCCACCAGCTAAACGGTTCAGCAACAGCAAGTGACATGTAAACTCAGCAGCCCCCAAGCTTCTTAAACTACTGATTTCCGTGAGCATAGGCTGAATCCATCAAACAATCTTTCTGTTGATCAGCCAAATCAAACTAAACCGTTTATCTCCCGGAACTCATTGAAAAATCTAAACAAACGGCATTTTTCAACCTTGATAATACAGGTTAGAATCGATAGTTCTATCAGTGATCTCGTATTGAAAATGTATAAACAACTCAGGACAGGAAACATGGCCTAGCTTAATCACCAAGCAAAGCTGCGACCTGAGTGTTAACCACGACCTCAATACAGACCACACCATACCTCTTGGCGACCCAGTCATTTGTATCCCCGAAGCTCCCCCACATAATCAGTCAGACTGATTTTGAACGACGACCCTACAATCATGCGAGCTCTATACATACTAGCCTCTCTCACCCCACTGCTTCTCCCCATCTCGGCCATTGGCCAGGAAGAGATGGATATGGACATGCACCTCAGCCCAGTAGCGAAACATCGCCACGGTGTGGCACTGGTAGCCTACGAACATGTCACCCACGTCGCCATCGCTGATGGCAACTGGTCTGATACTAGCATCTGGGATACAGGTACAATACCTACTGACGATTCCCGCGTGCTGATTCCCGAAGGCATCTCCGTACAGGTAAACGGCATCTACGATCAATCGCTGCGCACCATCCGCGTCGACGGCGAACTTACTTTCAAACATAACCGCAACACCCAGCTGCGTGTTGAAACATTGGTCACTTCTGAATCGGGCTACCTCGAAATCGGTAGCTCCAGCCAGCCAATTCAAGACAATGTCACCGCCACCATCATCTTTGATGATAGAGAAGATGGGTTTGTGCTCGACTCCGATTCCGCCGACTACGATCCGCTGAAAATTGGTCTTGGCCTGCTAGCTAACGGCCCCGTACGCGCCTATGGCTCAGCCAAATCACCCTACGCTGTGACTAGCGGCGTTGCAGCTGGCTCTACTGTCATTAACGTCAAAGAAGTTCCTAGCAACTGGAAAGCCGGCGACAAACTCGTCATCGCTACAGACAGCTACGATGATGTTGAGGGTGATGAAATTCGCTACCTAGTAGCCGTCAACAGCAACGCCAAAACAATCACCATAGATCAGCCGCTTGAGCTGGATCACATTCCACCCACCGCATCCACAGCGACGGTTCAGGAGAAGTTGGAAATTCACATCATTAACCTCAACCGCAACATCGTCTTTAAGTCTGAAGAATCACACTTGGCGGACACCGTGGTACACGACGACCCGTGGCATAATAGACGCAGCACGATCACTGAGTTTCCTGGTCGTGGACATATCATGTTCATGCACCACAACGACGTGGTCTGCGAATTCGTCGAGTTCCAAAACCTCGGCCGCACCAACTTAAAAGCCACTACACGCGAAGCCGTCACCTCGTCTACCTCAGTAAGCGAGCCAGCGATCAACCCAGTGGCCCGCTACGCGATGCACTTTCACATGGCCCACCTCAATGGCGTGAACCGCACTCCCGGCATCATCCGTGGTTGTGCCGTAGATACCAGCCCTGGCTGGGGATACGTGGTGCATTCCAGCCACGCGATTGTGGAAGACTGCGTGAGCTACGATGTCGCTGGCGCAGCCTACGTTGCCGAATCTGGCGACGAACTTGGCGCCTTCATCAACAACGTTTCCATCCGCACCCTCACTGCGGATTACCTCAGACCTGGCCGCAACAGCGGCGGCGGCGGCATGGGGTTCTGGCTGACATCCACCAATATGGACGTCATCGACAACGTGGCCTCTGGTACCACCGGCTCTGGATTCACCACATGGGTAGAACCTGACCACTCGCACAGTGCTTTGCCAAAAGTCATCAAGGAACTGCCAGCTGCATATACTAGCGACCCTGAGAAACACGCACTCTCACCATGGGAAGGCACCATTTCTCCTCACCAGAACTTACAGAACTTCCGCGGCAATACCGCCTACGCGGTGCAGCGCGATGGGCACCGACTCGGTCGCAGCGGCGGTGGGTTTAAAGGTCTCATCGAAGATTTCACTGGCTGGAGCGTCAGTTCAGGCATGGGCCGATGGTATTCTGGCGCCGTTACGGTCAACGGTCTCACTCTGGTCAACGACCTCAATAATCCATCAGGCACCGGCTACAAAGCATTCCACAACACTGGTGGATGGGACATCATGAATGCCCATATTGAAGGATTTGTGAATGGTTACGAATCATCTCCTCGCCAGGGCACGTCATACCTGTACAACGCCTACCTCAACAATGTTGTTAATATCACGCTAAGCAAAAACTGGAACAAACCAAATAGGCAGCTGATTCAGGGAAATATTGAATTTGGCAGCCTCTCACAGCAAGCGCTAGCTAACTACCAACAACGAGTCATCGATGATGGCAAAACTCCTGTTGAACCAGCTAATATATACATGTGGAATAAACCCATCGATGGGTTTGGTGGAGCAATTAACAATATCGTAGGCACCAATTTTGGTGTTCGCAGCTACTTCACATTTGACCCTGATAATTTTGCCAATACCCCAATAGCCATGCACATGTCTGTCCAACAGGCAGACGACTACATGCCAATGCCAGCTGAGAGCACGAGCTCACTCATCGCCGGCATGACCAATAGCGATATTGAAGCCCAATATGGCACAGGCATCCGCTACAATGGCGCTCCCATCCCATCTGGCGCGCTGACCCGCGACGATTGGCTTGGTATTTCCTACCTGGAAGGCACTAGCGATGGCGCAGTTTTGTATGAAACGCCACGCATCACCCGCTATTTGCCCAATGTCTACGCCCTCTCACAGGGTGACCAAACGCCAGTAGAAATCGACCTAAGCGACTATTTCCACGGGTTTAATGAAGAGCTCATCTGTGAAGCTGAAGTGATCGACAATGCCGACGTCGCCAACGTCTCCGTCTCAGGCAATATCATGACCGTGACGCCAACTGGCGCCTCTGGTCGCGCCCGCATCAAGATCGCCGTTTCCCTGGAGGGCACAAGTGACGCCACACAATATATCTACTGTGATACTCCTGGCGCGATGGACGATGTGATTGTCAGCGAACAAGGTCTGGCATTCTCCTATGACCTGCTCGCCAATGATATTTCTCCAGAAAATGACTCACTGATGGTGGTAAGCGTCAGCAACAACGACTACTACAGTACTGAGATCCTCGACGACGGATCTGTCTATTTCACCCCAAAAGGACCATTTGTGGGATCTACTGATTTTGAATACACCGCTACTGATAGCCAAAACAACAGCTACACCGCTTCCATTCGCCTGCTCAGCCAAGGGCTGGTGGCTCACTATAAAATGGATGGATCAGCAGGAGACAGCCAGCTGCTTGACTCCTCAGGCAATGGCCTACACGGCTGGACAGACACACCAGAATCCAGCAGCTGGCAAAGCGACGGTATCTGGGGTGGCAACTTGAGTTTTAGACTCAGTGATTCAGGTGATGAATTCCAGCTACCAACCACCATTCTCGACAGCATTGAATCGCAGCTGACCATTTCCTTCTGGGCAAGAATGGATGCTGATTCTGGCGGCAGCCGCGAGCTCCTGCTTGGTGTCAATACCGATGGCTTCAATGACTTCATCGTCTACATGCCATATAAAAATGACGACTTCCGCGTAGTTCTAGGTCGCGACGAAAGTAATAACGACAACCTGACGGCCTCAAACAGGGTAGCCGATGATATCTGGCAGCACTGGTCAGTCACCAAAGACAATACTACCGGCTCGTTGAAAATTTACCTCAATGGTGAATTGGTTTCCAGCGGTAGTGGCAAATCCAGAGCCCTCACTGAGCTAGCTACTCTAACCTTGGGCCGATGCTCAGCTGATATTGACGAACTCCGCATCTACAACCAGGTCCTCAGCGCCGAACGCATCAAAGATGACGCCCTCAACAATGTGCTCGCCTACAAAGGGGAAAGCATGCCCAATGGCCAGCTGAAAGACTTCAGCATCTATGCTCAACATAACCAGCTCAGCCTCGGCGCTAGCGCAACTACTAGTGGCGCCATTGGTGCTGGCATCGACCTCACAGCTGGCGCCATCGAACTCCCGCTAGCTGATGAACTCAAGCAATCAGCGACCTTCTCAGCCTCGTTCTGGATGAAATCAACAGACCCTGCGAGTGCAGCCACCATCATCCACGGCATCAATGCCAGCGGCCAGACGGTAATGAGCTTATCCAATAACAATGCTTCTAAGCTTGTTCTTACAGCTGGATCGGATGCGACTACAGCCGTCTTAACTACCCCAATGACGTCTGCTCTCTACGACCACTGGGTGGTCGTGCGCGATGCTGAAAATGCCCAACTGCGTCTCTACCAAAATGGTCTACTTGTCGCTAGCAAGACAGGCATTCAAACCGACGACCTCGAGCTAGACCGCTTATTTATTGGTCAAAAAGCCAACGGCTCATCACCACACTATGCTCTGCTTGATGAGATCAAAGTTTACACTTCCGCGCTGGATGATGAAACTGCCTACGCAGCGTCACGCGCTGAACCTAGCTCACTCACCTTTACTAACCAGTATGACATTGAAGGTGACATCCTCTTCATCTCACAAGTGTCGCAGATTGGCGACGTCATCTCCACTGTGGAGGCTAACGACCTCAATACTGAAGATAAACACCGCTACTCTATCAGCACGAAAAACTCTGACCTCGATGGATATTTAGAAATTGATGCGCAGACAGGTGAAATCACCCTGCTCAAAGACGGCCTGCTTTCCGAGACTGAGCTATTTGATACCGAGCACGAGATCACCATTACCGTGATCACTGGTGATTACCCAGATGTCATCGACATTGAACCAACCACTGGCCGCTACGTAAAACTTACCACCAATAACCTGCACGGTGAAAGCTGGGTCTCCTTGCGCGAGATCGAAGTCTTCAGCAATGGCGTGAATGTGGCGCTCAACAAATCCATTGAATCCGTCACCGCGCAGCAAGAGGAAAACCCTGCGACTGAAGCTATCGATGGCATCAGCGAGGACGACGATAACCGCTGGTCAGCTAGTGGGGCCGTTCAGGAAATTGTCATCGACCTAGGACAAAACTACCAGATCGACCAACTGCACATCGACGCCTACCTGGATCGCATATACACCTACACGGTAGAAGTCATGCCTGACGGTGGTGATTACCAAGAGGTCATCGACCGCTCAGCTGCTGAGCTAACCGAATCTACCTACACGGTCACCGCCATGTTCAGAGCGAACCAGGCGCCAATCGTTGGTGAAGATAGCTACGTCATGGTAGAAAATGACATCCTAGAGTTTGACCCCGTCGCCAATGATACCGATGAGGAAAACGAAGTTCTTGAACTCGCCGAGCTCGAAGAAATCGAAGAAGGATACGCATACGTCGTCACAGGCAATACCGTTCACTACGTGCCCGACTTCGGATTCACTGGCTTTGATAAAATCCGCTACAACGTTGGCGATGCACTCAACAACACAGATGCTGACATTCAAATCCAAGTGCTGCCGCGTACACTCAGCTGGTTCAACTTCGAAGCTGGCAAAATGGACGACCTTCGCAACAACGGCTACGAAGCCAGCCTGATCGGCGATTACGAGATCATCGATGACGGCGCCTATGGTAAAGCCATCAGCTTCACTGGCGGATACGCCTCACTACCTAGCGAATTAGTTGCCGAGATCGGTAGCCATTCAGATGAATTTGCCATCGCCTTCTGGCTCAAACGTAACGAAACCGGCGACCATACGCGCATCTTCCAGATGAACAACGGCAAAGGCAAAGGCATGTGGATTGAACACCGCAGCAACAACGGCGTGCGCGCCTACCTCAATGGCGACAGTAAAGTTTCTACTACCGTCAGCCCTAGCAAATTCGAGGAATATGAGTGGACTCACTTTGTGGTTCAATACAACGGCGAGCAGCTAGAAATGTACGTCAATGGCCAACTCACCAATACACTGACCCAGCCAACTAACATTCCTACCACATTCGCAACCATTACTTTTGCGGCTAATTCTGACGGCAATGACTACTCCATGACATCAATGGATGAAATCTTCCTCTACCGCAAGACGCTCAGCGCTCACCAAGTCAACATGCATTACCTAGGTGAAGTTGGTAGCTACCTCAGCTACGAGGAATTTGGCGAAGACATCAACGACATCTCAGGCCTGGGCAACAACGCCCACCCAAGTGGCGACTACTACCGCTCGTTCAGTAATCAAGTCAACAGCCCAAGCCTCTATACGGATGCCGCGTCCTTAGAGATCCCTGAGCAAGCTGTTAGCGACATCGATGGCCAATTCAGCTTCTCCAGCTGGGCTAGAGTCAATGACGCCTCCACCGCCAAGCAGGTTCTCTTTGAAATGCAGACTGAATCCCAGCCATTAACAGCCAGCCTATCAGCTAAGGGCGAAATGGTACTCAGCTACAAGAACAGCGAAATCAGCTACATGCTGTCTCACGCCGCTACTGACTGGCATCACTACGCATTTACCGTCAATGGACACGAGGCTGCCATTTACCTCAACGGCAACTTAGTCGCCTCAGGTGAATTTTCCAGCCAGCTAGCTCAGGCAACCACACTCACGCTAGCCAGCACACATTCAGCTAGCGACCATTGGCAAGGTGAAATCAGCAAAGTCTCGGTGTTCAAAACCACCCTGCTCGCTGAAGATGTCGCTGGTCTGGCCGCTATGCCGCCAAGTGCTCTTGAGCTCACCCAGGTTTCCGTGATCAACCCACACGCGGATGACGGAGCTGTCGTTGCCACCGTTACCATTGAGGATATTAATGAATTCGACCAACACCTCTACGAACTAGTTGATGACCTCAACGGCACGCTGAAAATTGATGCCAACACAGGCACCATCAGCATCAACGACGGCTCCGCGCTGCCAGCTGATATCACCAGCTTCGACGCCGAAGTCCTCGTCACAGATCCATATGGCTACCAGCTGAGCAGAGTATTTAGCTTAATAATCTACCAGAATCCTGTCCACCTAGACAGCTCTGCCGATCTCGTGCCACTTGTCAGCAGAAGTGATCTATCCACAGGCTCTGGATACGGTGGCTCCATTGCCAAAACCCTCGATGATCTATTTGCCTACGACGTCTACGAGCCAACGCTGGTGCGCCCCGCTCAAGGCACCGCATCCAACGGATTCCATGCCAACAATAAAACTTCAGGGTCCTTCCTCTACTATGAGGTCCCAGAAGGTGTCGCCGTGGCTAGTGGTCTTAAGTTAGTCATGGACCTCTACGGCCGCAGCAAAAACGCACTCACTCACCGTGATAACGGCATGGAAATCTACCTGCTGGCTGGTGGTGCTGATGGCATCGTGATCGACTCACTACACAACGCCGATATCGCTGACAGCTCGCCTTACCACTCGCGCTTCAGCTTCGACTATACCCGCGCGTTTGATACCGTCCTCATCTACGGACCTGATGCTAACTTCACCCTCATGGAACTGCGCATGGCGGTGATTGGCGACAACTTCCCAAATACCCACTACAACCAATGGGTAAGCACGGAAAATGTAGCCCAGCAGCTACAAGCAGCTACCGAAGATGCCGACGGTGACGGCTTCACTAACATGCAGGAATACTACCTCGGTACCGATCCTAATAGCGCCGGCAGCTCCATCTATCTACCTACCCCTGTTGGCAACGGTGAACTGCAAATCGCCTTCTCACTCAATACCGAAGCGCAAGGGCTCAGCCACAAATGGCAGAAATCAAATGACATGAGTAGCTGGAAAGATGTCGATAGCGACGACCTCGATACCGAACTGCTATCAGAAAATAACAGCGTGCAAAACTGGGCACTCATCGTGCCTATCGAAAGCAATCCCGTGTTCTATCGCATGATTATCGAATAATCTATTCCAGCTGGCTAACCATCAGCCAGCTAGAAAAACCACCTCTATCAAACCCAGCTGGATCTCATTCCAGCTGGGTTTATTTTTGCCCACTCAATCAGCAAAACAAGCGCCCTGCTAGAGCTATCTGCTAGCCAGCTAAAGATATCTAGCGGCTTAGCTATTTCATTGCCTGATTAGATCATTGACTGATTATATATTTCAATCAACATTAGTTAGTTACACTAAAAAATTAAGCCCAACACCAAAGCTTCTCGGTCGATGTCTTCGGTCGATATGCTTTACGTTAGTGCAGAAAGCTTACCCCTATTCACTGAGACTCGTAACAGATTCCACCCCATGCATATGAAACCAATCAAAACACTCCTATTCGCAGTTATCGCAATCTCCCTAAATCAGGCCCCTTTGCTAGCGGAGACTTCGAAACCCAATATTCTCATTATTCTCACCGACGATGTTGGGCTCCTGAATATCGGCGCCTATCACCGCGGCTTGATGAGCAGCAAAACCCCTAACATCGACAGCATCGCGAAGGAAGGCATGCTTTTCACCGACTACTACGCACAACCAACCTGCACCGCCGGCAGATCAGCAATGATCACAGGGCAGTTTCCAGTCCGCACTGGAATGCACACGGTTGGCTTGCCTGGGGATCCTATCGGCCTGAGCCCAGATACTCCCACCCTGCCGGAGTTGCTCAAAGAACTTGGATACCGGACCGGGCAATTCGGCAAAAACCATTTGGGCGACCGCGATGAGTTCCTGCCCACAATGCATGGATTTGATGAGTTTTGGGGGTGGCTCTACCACCTGAACGCCATGGAATATACCTCTGATCCCGAGTTTCCGAAGGGCGAGGAGGCCGCGCAGTTCGCCCCAAGGAATGTCGTCCACTGCTGGTCGACCGGTGAGGGAACTCAAAAGATCATCGACGATGGGCCGCTTCCTCCCGAGCGTATGAAAACTCTCGATGACGAGGTCAACAAGCACACCCTGAAATTTATCCGGGATTCCGTGGCCAAGAAGGAGCCGTTCTTTGTGTGGCATTGTCCTTCTCGTGCTCACGTTTGGACGCACCTCTCACCGAAGTATGAAGCCATGCTCGGTCAGGACGGACAAGGGCTTCAAGAGGTCGTGATGAGGGACCTCGATGATCATGTGGGTGAGGTTCTCGACGAACTAGATACGCTGGGCGTAGCCGAAAATACGATTGTCATTTTCTCTGCTGACAACGGACCTGAAATTATGACTTGGCCTGACGGTGGAATGACCCCTTTCAAGAGCGAAAAGGGCACGACATGGGAGGGTGGAGTTCGTGTGCCAATGTTGCTGCGTTGGCCTGGCAAAGTTGAGCAGGGATCGATCAACAACGGCATCATCGATTCAATGGATCTTCTTCCCACCCTCGTAGCTGCCGCTGGTGGCCCAGAGGATCTGAAGCAGCAGATGTTGACCGGCTACAACGGACACAAGGCCCACTTGGACGGCTACAATCAAATTCCTATGCTGACCGGTGCTGGTGAGTCGAACCGGAAGGAGATCATCTACTACGAACGCACTACGCTGCAGGCGGTGAGATATGGTGACTGGAAGGCTCATTTCATTGTTCAGAATGAGGGGTGGTCGGGCGCCAAGGAGGAGCTCACTGCGCCCTTACTTTTCAACCTGCGACAGGATCCACTGGAGAGAGCGGCTGAAGAATCGGGCATGTATATCGAGTGGATGGGGAAAAAGATGTGGGCATTTGGCCCAGCTCAAAGGATTGTGCAGAAGCATTTGAAAACCTTCGCTGATTGGCCTCCTGCCTCAAAGGCGGCTGCTAAAAACTCCGAGAGCCTCGATGAGAAACTGGAGAGCACCGGCGGGGTCGGGCAATAGAAAAACACTTCAGATGTACATCACTTATAACGAGGATAAGCCTATCGCGCTAAATGAATGCTTTGCTGTTTTCTCTGTAAATAGTCATGCTAGCATGCCTCCGTCAGGTGATGACATCGGAGTGCGACTTGTGATCCTATCCAAATAAACTTTGCTAACAAATTGTCTGTTTCATGAATTCACAGATTCGGCATAGCTCACAGTTTTGCGATTATCTATCGCCGCATTTCCAGCTCAGTGGATATTATGGTAGTCCAGATGGTTAAATACCGCCACGCCTAACTTCTCCAGCCAGCCGCGTAGCGGCGACCATTCGAAGCCCTGGGCACAGCCCAGGGGAAAAGGTCGATAAAAACAACGAGCCATATAGTGGTGGCCACGCATCGCCTAACTCCCCCCATTGACTCATTAGAATTCACTATCATCGTTAGAACCCCTATCAGAAGATCTTTCACGGTTTCAATTCACTAAAAACCAAAGGCGCAGCCCGCTACCACCAAGAAGGCTGACAAGCCAACAGAGCAATTCCCCAGCCAGCTCAGTTCGCTGCCTTATCGCAGCCGCGGCTAATCTCATTACCCAGTGAACGTGCTCACTCTACGATCACTAGGAGCTTTTCAATAAATCAGTTAGAGCCACATACTTGGTGCAGCGTCTCCCATATACAGCCACATTCAAACGACTACTTTCTCTCGGCAATCCATCTTGACTCACCTAGCAAAATAAACGTTACTAGCAGAATGAAATCTAATATATGGTCGATCTCGCTCTCCTTACTCGCACTTTTCATGATCCTCGGCGCCGAGGTCAAGGGCCAGGCTGCCGTCAGAGATTTCACTCGAGCTACTGACCAAAAAACAATCAAAGCCACCATCGTCTCTGTTGACGAAACACAAGTCACCTTACAAGTGCTCGGCAAAAAGCGATATACATTCGCTATGGATACATTCATCGAAGAGGATCAAGAATACATTAAGAATTGGGTTTTTAAAAGCCAAGGGATACCTCAGCCCAGCGACCTCGATCCACGAGTTAAACCCGGCGCGTCCTTCCGCGTCGAAATGCCTGAACTCGCAAAAACCTACACCGGAAAAACAGCAGGCTTCAGCATCTCAATCCCTGACAACTTCAAGTACCCCGACCCTGTGCCTGTGTTGGTATTCCTCAACGGCGGCAGCGGAAATGACAGCCTTGGGGCAGCTAAAAGCATTGCCGACCCCAGTCGATATGTGCTCGTCTCATTCCCTTATACTTCTGAAATCGCAAAAGATGGCGCATTAGGAAGTGATAGCGGCAACATGAAGTTGATCGAAGCCTACCATGCGGCCATGCTTGAGCGCCTCACCACTCTCATCCCCAACCTTTCAAAGACCCATCGAATCATTGCCGGCAGCAGCAATGGAGCACACATCATCGGCTCAGCTATCGCCATGGACTGGGACTGTTACATGGACTATTTCAAAGCCTTCATGCTTTGGGAGGGTGGCGGCTCAATCTCGCGCGACTTTCGAGCAGCCAAAGGCAAACAATACTGCTGCTGGGTCGGTTGGGGTGGAAAAAGTGAATCCAAGGCATTCACCATTGGCGTTGCCGATGCTATGGAATCTTCTCGCGTTCAGGTCACCAAAGAAGGCATTGCCACCGCCGCTCATGGCATGAACGACGACGCTAAATCAGCAGCCAAACGCTGGCTCACCGAAGTCGCCATGCCCGCTCTAGATCAAATGGACAAAGACTAGGCCACAAAATAGCTCATCAAGACCTTTAGCTTGCCTAGCTACCAGTATGCGCTGCACATCGTGCCTACCGAAAGTCAGTCAGTATTCTATCGCATGCTGATAGAATAATTCACCCCAGCTGGCTAACCACCCGCCAGCTAGAAAAGTCACCTCTATCTAACCCAGCTGGATCTCATTCCAGCTGGGTTTATTTTTGCCCGCTCAACCAGCAAAACAAGCAGCCAGATCCCCCACTAGCTACAACTAAGATTCATAAAACATGCCCGTGATGAACGGCCCTAACTTCAGCAGGTTTTCGCCACTTCTCAGAACGCCACTATTTTTTGCGTCACCTCTCTAGCGGGCACTATCGCTTCGCCACCCCTCAGGATGTCACTATCGCTTCGTCCCCCCCCAGGATGTCACTATTGCTTCGTCACCTCTCAGGATGTCACTATCGCTTCGTCATCCCTCAGGATGTCACTATCGCTTCGCCACCTCTCTGGGGGCACTATTGCTTCGCCACCTCTCAGGATGTCACTATCGCTTCGTCATCTCTCAGGATGTCACTATCTTTCCAGTAACTATCGCGATATCATTATACCCGGAAAAAGGTCCGAAGGAGCGAGACACTACAGCCCTGACCAAGGCAAGGCTGAAAGCCTAACGCAGGTCAGGGTGAGCGCGCCCAATAGGCCTGAAGCCCCAAAGGGGCGAGACAAAACTAGCCAGCTAATTATAGCTGAGTTTGTCTGTCTATTAGTCTTCCAAACCCCAAACTTTGTATAAAATTAATCAGGGGCTGGAAGCTCTGCTAAAACACTTTTTAGCTCCCTAATCTCAGTTTGTAGCTCTACAAATAACATTTGAGTATTTTTGTAATCTACTTCCATTGAGTTTTTCATATATATAAACATCAACAGAATTAGCATTTGGCATATAATTATAGCTATAATTCCGTACTTCATCATTACTTATATGTATTAGATTTTCCTGCCCCCCGTCCATACTTATTCCACATATTAGAAGACACATATTAGAAGACAGGTTTAGAGTCAGACTAGCAGGAATCTAAACCACTAATCACATTATTTTGTAAGTCTAAAACGCTGACTTTTGATACCAAACCAGGATTTAACATTCCAGCTGGCTGGATTTTTGGCCATTGATCTTCGGTTCGTAACTAAATTGGCCCAATTAGCTGATTTCATGGCCATTCCAGCCAGTTTCTAGCTGATCTTGATTTCAACAAAATCACAGCTCTCCAGCAACAGGCTGATAGAACTGCTTTTCTTGATGTCAATTTGTTGGGTCAGTCGGATTTATCGAATGGCCTGAAAATTCCAGCTACCTGGCTCACTCCAGCTCGTTTGGCGGTGGTGGTTACTGCTGAAGATCGCGCATGGCGCAGACCTCTTTGGGCGATTGGCGCCAATGCTTTGATTTCATCTTACGAGCGCCAGATTTGCGTTTTTCTCCAAACCATTCCTTCGTCTGTTGGAATACCTCATTGAGATATGTTTGACTGCCTATCACCATACCATCGCTGAAGTGGCGGACTTTATGTCGCAGCAGATAGGCCATGTTCACCTGGCCGTTAGCTTCAGATACTTTCTCGATTTCTTCCTTGCTGACTCCCTTTCTAACTTGCGCTTTCACCCACTGGCCATCGCGGGTCATGATGTCTTTGAATGTCTGCTCGGCATCGGTATAGAGCAGCACGCGATAGCGCTCGGCGCAGCCATCCGTCCAGTAATGGCGAGCATTTTCTTCATCCCACGGTTGGTTTTCAGCCGCCGAGTTAGGCATTTCATCTTTCAGCCAGAGCACACGACAAAGCCCACGGCGTGCGCGTTTATCTCCAGCTAGTGCAGCGCCGTAGCTACACCATCGATACGCATCTGGTTTCTCTACCATGCCCGCCCTAACTGGGTTGAGATCAATATAGGTCGACATGATTCTAGCAACGTATCCAGCCTGCACGAGCACGCTGGTGTAGCGACCGCTCCACAGGTAGCCGTCGCGGTTGTTATGCCTATTGTACCAACGGCTGAACCGCTGCTTCAGGCTCTTCATGAAGTTGCCCAAATCGTGCATCCGGCTGGTATATTGTCGCTTGAAATTATCCGCCGCCACCCGGCTGGAATTCCCCTCAGCATCTTGGCTAGCAGTCTCTAGCAAGTTATAAAATATCTGCTTCACCTCGGCGTAGTAGCTAGGCGAATATAGCGCCTTCACACGTCGCAAAAACTCATCGTCATCGATCTCCACCTCGCCTTCCTTGGGGACTTCGACCAGCAGATGAAAGTGGTTCGACATCACACAATAGCTGAGGATTTTGACGCCATAGAAGGTCTCACAGTTGCGCATGAGCCCAACAAATAGCTCACGCTCAGTATCACCCAAAATAAATCGCCGATCCACCACACGCGAAATGCAATGGTACACCGCCGATCGGTGTTTTCGATAAGGAGAGAGATATCTAGCTGTAGCCATAATCTCTACAGGTAACTCAGGTTGAGAAGATTGCAAAAAAATTCTAGCTCATTTTGTCTGTCTACTAGTCTTCCTAAATTAAAATAGTTATTCCACAAATTGGTACAACCACAACATCCATTTACTCTGCGTCCGCTGCTCCTCATGATAAAACTTGACGTCTACCCACACTTGATGTGCCTCATCCCCAGATGGCTCATAGTCAACTGTAGCTGAAAGCTTGTGCCCAAGCAGGTTTTTACCATCATAATTCGCTAATACATATCGTTGCAAATCATCGACATCAGCCTGATCTAAATAGAAGCTATATGTCCTGTCATAATATGAGAAACCTTCCATTGTACCGCCCTGAGCAATATCCTCAAGTTGGTACAACTTGCGTATATCCTCAACAAACTTCGTTTCGACTTCAGGCATAACAGAGACATACAGCGTACCAACATCTATAATTTCTTGCTTTGTGCTACGGCTATCTTGCAAAGCCAGTGATGTCACAAACCAAAGTAACAAACTGATCAATATTACTACTCCGAACTTTCTACACATTCCCACTTACTACTAATATTACTTTCTTTGATACTAACGGCCGACGATTTCATTCCACTTTCCGTAGAGGGTGCCCCCGTTACACCAGCGTAAGTATGTGAGACAGCAGAAGAATATAACAAGACAGGTTTATCATCGGACTAGCAGGAAACGCAATTTTCAATCGAATCATTTTGTTAGCTAGAATCACTGAAATTTGATAGCAAATGTGGATTTAACATTTCAGCTAGCAGGCTCACTCTCTTTTTCTTCGTGTAGTGTGAATGTATTTGGAGTCACTTATACAGCGCGATCATTGTTTGAATTCTTTTTTCATATTCTTTCGGAACGCTGAAAGTCCATGCAATAGGCTCATCCCGTTGGATATTGCGTAATTTGAGGCCTACTCCGCAGCCTACCATTTCCAACGATGTGTAATAGCCATATTTTGGAGCCATCGAAGTAGCTATATCTATCAAATCCTCCATGAAAGAATTTTGTTTTTCTTCACCCAGATCATCCGGAGACTGAAACTTTGTTTCAATCTGAACCAACGCTCCTTTTTCAACCAAAGATAATAGATATTGCTGAATTTCTTTGCGGTATTTGGATGCTAATTCTGGATCGACAGCAACATCAGTAGCTAATACTTCAAATTCAGCATGAGCATTCTGAGAAGCCACTGATAAGCAAAAGAAATCTCTGCTGATGTCTGCATGGGAGCAATGAATTCCCCAAAAAAATAATGAGCTAGCAATTAACAAGGTTCGCATATTAATGAAATTTACAGTGTGGGTCATATATCACAAGACTGGTTTAAAAACTTTCTAGCAGGAAAATCAAGTTCAAACCGTATCTATTTGTTAGCTAGAATCACTGGAATTTGATAGCAATTCAGGATTTAACATTCCAGCTGGCTGGACTTCTGGCCAACTAGGCTTCAATGTGTTACTAAATTAGCTAGCTGAGCTCATTCCAGCTTTTTTCTAGCTGGTTTCAGTTCCAACAAAAAAAAGACTCTCCAGCAACAGGCTGATAGAACTGCTATTCTAAATGTCAATTTGTTGGGCTAGCCGGATCTATTAAATGGAGGCTGAGAAATCCAGCTGGGTAAATTTTTGCCCTCTCAATGAATACAAAAAAGCAGCCAGCTGGATCAGCTGGCTGCTTTGGTGTTGAATCTAATCGGTAAATCTATGACCGCGTTAGGCAGTGATGCCGCCACGAGCGTCACCATCACCGAGACCAGATTTCTCGAGGTAATAGTCGTATCCGCCAGAGTAGCGGGTGAGCTGGCCACCGCTGATATGCAGGGTAGTTTCACCCAGTGCGCGAATGAAGTGCACGTCGTGGGAAATGAATACCAAGGTGCCTTCGTATTGCTTCAGCGCCTGCACGAGGGCTTCGATAGAAAGGATGTCCAAGTGAGTGGTAGGCTCATCCATCAGCAGCAAGTTAGGAGGATCAACGAGGAATTTCACCAAGTTGAGACGAGATTTCTCACCACCTGATAGAACCTTACATTTCTTGTGTACGTCTTGGCGACGGAATAGGAATGATCCGAGGATGGAGCGCGCTTCGTCTTCACGAATATCTGGCGCTGCTTTCATCACCTCGTCGAGAACTGAGTTGTGCTCGTCAAAGGCTTCGGAACGGTGCTGTGAGTAGTAACCCAGCTTGGTGCTGTAGCCAGCGCGGCGTGTACCAGCTTGTGGCTCTAGGGTACCTGCGAGCAGCTTCATCAATGTGGATTTACCGGCACCGTTAGGGCCTACCAGAACGATCTTCTCACCGCGCTCGATGGTTAGGCTGGTATTTTTGTAGATCACCAGATCACCGTAGGCGAGGTCGACATTTTCCAGCTCGACTACTTTCTGTGTTGAGCGTGGCGGCTGAGGGAAGTTAAATTTGAATACCTTGCGCGGAGTGGCTGGTTTCTCCAGCGTGCGCATTTTCTCGATCTGCTTCATCTTGCTCTGCACCTGAGATGCTTTTGAGCCGACTGAGCGGAAGCGGTCGACGAACTCTTGCACTTTGGCAATTTCCTTCTGCTGGTTGCGGTACGCGCTAACTTGTTGTTCGTAGCGAGTCTCGCGCTGATTGAGGAATGAGCTGTAGTTGCCGGTATAGGAAATGAATGATTGCTGGTCGATGTCGAACACGGTCTCAATGATCTCGTCCATGAAATCGCGATCGTGGGAAATCATCAAAATCGCACCTGGGTAGTTCTGCAGGTAGCGCTGGAACCAAATCAATGTGTGCAGGTCCAAGTGGTTAGTAGGCTCATCGAGCATCAACAAATCCGGCTCCATCACCAAGAGACGAGCGAGGTAGGAACGCATGATCCAACCACCAGAGAACTCGCGAGCTGGGCGGTCAAAATCTTCTTGTTTAAAGGAAAGTCCAGCGAGGATCTTCTTCGCTTTTGGCTCTAGCTGGTAACCATTGAGCGCGGTAAATTGGTCTTGAGCGGCGCCGTATTCATCAGAATCAGTGGTGCCTGCAGCTTCGTGCTCACGCATGGTACGCAGAATGCCTACCATCTCAGGTGTGGTGCCCATGGCGATTTCCATCACGGTCTCGTCACCTGGATCGCCAGCTTCCTGCGCGAGGTAACCAACAATCGCGTATTCATCGAGATCGACCACGCCGTTGTCGCAATCTTCTTCGCCCAGAATAATCTTAAACAGAGTAGACTTACCCGCGCCGTTAGGGCCGACCAATGCGGTGCGCTCGCCCCAGTTGATCGTCAAATTGGAATCTTCAAACAGGGTGCGCCCTCCCATGTTTTTGGTCATGTTGCGAATCGTCAGCATAATGGTCGTTGGTCTTAGTTAACAAAAAAGCCTCACTCACTTATAGCCAGTGGTCAGCTCAATTTATGCGCGCAACAAACCACAGCTTGCGGGTCCGATAAAGCAGAATCGGTCAATTCTCAGCTGGATTAGCGGTTTCGTTCGGTTTATGCAAAAAAATGCACGGAATAAGTGCCCATTTCGCCTATCTTACCCAAATAAAGGCTCTCCCACCCCTAGACTCTATGATCATGAAATCAGCCCATTTTTCCACCACCAGCCGTCAGCTCAGCCAGCTAGTTGCCATGGTTTTCTTGCTCGCCGCCAGCCAGCTCACCGGCGCACCAAGCAGCCAGCCAGCTGGCCTCAACCACGCGCAGCTGGAAATTCTCGATGACAAAAATCCCGCCGAGCTGGCTAGCTACACACTGCCAGCGGAGAAAAAATTCATTGCGCTATATTACACCGCGATGTGGTGTCCGCCGTGCCGCGCCACCACGCCAGCGCTGGTAGATGAATACCAATATCTCAAATCATCACCGGTAGAAATCGTCATGGTCAGCAGCGATCGC
Source organism: Persicirhabdus sediminis (assembly GCF_016595495.1). Classification (GTDB taxonomy): domain Bacteria; phylum Verrucomicrobiota; class Verrucomicrobiia; order Verrucomicrobiales; family Akkermansiaceae; genus Persicirhabdus; species Persicirhabdus sediminis. Next base: position 148,225 of record NZ_JAENIM010000008.1, on the reverse strand, counting down.
ACACCCGAACAGCGGCTCAAATACCTGCGCGACTACAACATGCCATTTCCTGCCGTCGCCTGGTCCGACATCCCTAAGCTGGAAAAATACGCGCCAAACTCCATCCCCCACATCGCACTGATCGAGGCCGATACCGGCAAGCTCATCACCACCAGCCGCGAAGTGGGCATCGATGGTGTGGTGGAAAAAATGCGCCAGCTCGCTGAAGTCACCGACGCGCCTGATTTTTCCGTGCCCGTCAGCAAATCCCGCTGGCTGGTCCCGCTCGCCATCATCGGCATGTTCTTAGCCCTCATGCTTTTCCGCCAGATGCGCGGTGGCTGCTGAGGCATCTAGCTACTAGCCCGCCGTGCGCGGGTCATTCCTTAAATCCTAGCTAGTCAGTCGTGCAGCAAATCAGTGAGTCCAATTAATCGATTGGGTTCTATTTTACTGAATAACTACAATTGCATGTCACATATTTATCAAATAGTATCACGATCACCGTCAAAATTTCACAAATCAAAAAATATTTTAAGTTTAAAACTTTGCAAAAGATTACGCAGCGAGCTTCATTTTCGTCAGTGAAACTATTTCACGCACGTATCCTCTTAAACAAGTAACGAAAAGAAGATGAAAATCACAACGAAACACACTAAACTGATTATACCCACAATATTATTTGCCACCATAGCGGCTAGCCCGGCAGCCACTTTAGTCATGGGAAATAACGACTTAAGTAGTGGATTAGACTGGAGAGCCTTGGGGGTAACTGGTGGCGCAACCAGCCAGACTGCGGGCTACGTGCAAGATGGTCTTGAATTTAGACTAACAATCACCGCCACCGGCTCACCTACTGTAGGAAACTCTTCAAACCTCAAGCTACGTGAACAAGCTGGCAACAGCAGTACTGTTAATGTCAATGGAGGTAATAATAATAACGAGATCGAATCAGGCGAACAAATCACTTTCACATTATCCGTAAACTCCGTAGACGGCACCACTCTCAACTCAATCGCGCTGAACAGCATTACGCTAAAAGGATTCGGCAGTGGTGAATACCTTACCTTCTCAGAACAAGGTGGAGCTACAACTGCTAATATCGAAGGATCTAGCGGTAATACCTTCAATTATGCAAACCTGACTCCGACCAGCGGCAGCTTCAATGAGCTAGGCCTTAACAATGTAGGTGGCGACGCCGCAGCTGGCGACAATTCATGGACACTCACCCTAGGTACACTAGATGGAGAACCTGGTACAGGCACAAGAGGTGGACAACTCGACCTCTTCTCAATCGATTACACATTCACCACGCCTATTCCAGAACCATCATCCGCGTCACTCATCATGATCGGGGCATTTGGTTTACTCACCAGACGCAAAAAATAGTTTATTGCGACATCTCCTTGAGTACATAGAAACCTCAGGCCATCTATGGTCTGAGGTTTTGTTTTCTCCAGCCAGCTGGAAATCACTTCTCGGCACGCTTCTGTGCCGCCAGTAGAAATGGCGATGTCGCTGGCCCATTGAGGTGTTGGTGTTTCACCACCTGCCAGCCGTAGCGTGGCAGAGCGGCAAAGTACGCCTCCACTTCATTAGCTTCTTCTCGCCCGCCATCGTGGCCGGGATAACACATCACTGAGAGAATGCCGCGCGGGCGCATCAGCTCCACCGCCGATTCCAGCGCCGCCAAAGTCGTAGCTGGCAGCGTGATCACGCTGTGGTCTGCATTGGGAAGATAACCCAAATTAAACATCACCGCGCCCAAGCCAGCTGGCGCAAAATCAGCCAGCTTTTCGTGCCCACAATGGTGTAGATCCACCGCCGCCTCACAGTCAGCTAGCCGCGCGCTACTCGCCTCCACTGCCGCCTGCTGCACATCAAAACCAATCACCCGACCGCGCGCACCTACACAATTTGCCAAAAACAAAGCGTCATGACCATTGCCCAGCGTCGCATCCACCACCACATCACCCGACTGCACACACGCTTTCACCAGCTCGTGAGCCATTGCTAATGGTTTTCTTACCTGCCACTTCATGACTCACTAGTAGCGGGTGGAAAAATTTTCGCCAAATCAAAATCATCATCCACTGGCTTACCCGTAGCTAAATACTCGGCAAACTGGCTAGCTACCAATGGCGCCACCAAACTTCCCTTCGACCCCAAACCATTAAAAAATCCCAGCTGACGGTGAGCTGGATGTAGCCCACAAACTGGCTGGCTGCAGCGCACAATAGGCCGCACCGCTGCCTCGTGCGCCACCACCTCGTAAGCGGCATCAGTAAACGACTGTACAATGCCCTCCACTTTCTCGCGGCCTGCGCCAGTTGGCTCGCTATCCAGCTGGTCCCAGTCGTAGCTCGCTCCCGCCTTCCACAGGCCATTTTCACGCGCCGCCAGCCAGCCGCCACGATGGTAGCGCTGGCTGCCTTGGAGCAATGGAATGCGTAAACTTAAAATCTCCCCCTTAGCACTACGATGAGGAATATAATCAAATGGGCCAGATCCCAAACCATAGGCACCGAGGCATAAAATCACCCGCTGCGCTCGCCAATCTCGCCAGCTCACACCATCAGCTGAAAAATCCAGCTCATCAGCAGAAAAATCCGCCTCCAGCCAGCGATTTTCACCTGCAAGTAACTCACTCACCACAGCTAGAAATTTTCTCGTATCCAGCCAGCCACCATCGCGCATGGCAAAACCACCGTGCTCGGCTTTCACCCCAGCTGCACTGTTTGCCTCGCCAGCCACCCAGCGGTCGTAGCCGTTCTGTGTCTGTAGCTTACGCTCAAACTTGCGAAACTCTTTTTCACCAGAGAATAATCTTAACACCTCGCTGGAATGATAAAACGTCTGCCCCACCTGATTCTCTAGCTGACGATAAAAAGGTACCGCAACTTGCAAAAATTCATCCTGTCGAGGCGATGGATTCATCCCCTTCCCGGTGATAGGTGTGATCAATCCAGCCGCCACTCGCGACGACGAATGTTCATCTTGCCTATCCACCACAAGAAACGATTGTCCACGCCGCCGCAGCTCTAGAGCCAAGCAACTTCCAGCCAACCCTTGCCCAATAATGATGCTATCTACTTGCTTTGCCACTAGCCAAATCACTAGTGGCAGATCGATGCCAATGCAAAGAAATTTACCATAAAATATCCGCCCGTATTAGCACATGTAAACTGGTGCAAACAGCCCATTTCTAATGCAAATTTTAGCCCGCTAAAAAAAACCAACACGCGCTAAATCACCTACTAGTAAGCTGTTTCACAAGCGCCCCCAAGGCATATAAATCCAGCTATTTACTTTACTTCTCATTTTTCCCTGCTGGAATACATGATCAACATACACACCATTTATGAGATTCAAATTCACATGTATTGCCCTGCTTGGCACATGCGCGCTCGCATCGGCAGATATCTTTCACATGAAAGACGGAACTAAGGTTGAGGGCGAATTAATTTCCCGTGATGCAAATGAATACAAAATCATGGTTCATCACGGCGAAACCATCAAGTACGAGCAGACCTTCCCGCGCGACCAAGTAGTGCGCCAAGAACGCCTCGCTACTGACGGCCCAGCATTTGAGAAAATCAAAGATTTAGCGCCTGCTCCAGACATGCTTCCAGTGGAGGAATACGACGAGCGCATCGCCGAACTCAACAAGTTCCTCGACGAACACGATCTGTCCAGCCACCGCCGCACCGTGCGCGGAATGATTCGCACACTCGAAGACGAGAAAAAACAAATCGAAGCTGGCTCAACAAAAATCAACGGCAAGCTGATAACGCAAACTGAGTACCAGAAAAAAGCCTACGAGCTAGATGCTGGCGTGGCCAAAGGCAGAGTAGATGCCGCACTCAAAAAGCAAGACTACAACGGCGCCATTCAGGCATGGGAAAACATGAAAAGCGATTTTGCCGGCTGTGATGCCTACAGCCAAGCAAGTGCTAGCTTAAAAAATGCCCTGACTCGCCACAAATCTCGCCTCACCACCATGATCAATGAAGTGGATGCGAAAAAAGACGAGCGCAAACGCACCGTGGGATCGATGACTGGCAACAGCAAAGCCAACGCCATCAAGGTCGTGCAAGATTCCAATAAAGCAGTCGAAAGCACCTACAAACGTGAAAAATCTCAAGGGGTGAAAATTCTCACCGCCAGCGAGTACCACAAAACGCCAAGCCAAGACACCATCAACAACATCAACCAGATCATCAGAAGCATGAATAACCATGCTCGTCACAACTCAGCTGAGCTGTACAACACCATCTGGCAGGCGATTGATGCTCAAGATTTTGCCAAAGCAAAAGAGGTCTTCGAAGAGATCAAAATTGATCCTAACTTCAGCGAGAAGTACAAGACCGCTGTGCAGGCTCACTACAAACAAGCGTGGGACGCCTCTAAAAAGTAGCTATCTAATCCAACCTAACCGTCCAGCCACAGCCACTAGGCAGGCGGACAATTGAACGTGACAACTCGGGCTGCCAGACTATGCTCTGGCCAGCCCGATTTTTTTATCATGAGCAAAAGAACCGCAAGTCAATCACGCACTACCACCGAGACCTCCATCGAGCTGTCTCTAGATCTAGATGGCTCAGGCAAGTCTGAGATTTCTACAGGAGTACCCTTCTACGATCACATGCTCACCCTGTTTGCGCGTCACTCGCTCATTGACCTCAAGGTCAAAACTGTTGGAGACATCGAAGTGGATGCCCACCACACCGTTGAAGACACCGGCATCGTACTCGGCGAGTGCATTCGTGAAGCCTTAGGCAACAAGTTTGGCATCAATCGCTACGGTCATTGTTACCTGCCAATGGATGAGACTCTCAGCCGTGTAGTCATCGACCTCAGCAACCGACCATTCATCGAATTCCGTCACCCTGAGCGCTGTGCTGATGCACCTAACTTCCCGCTCACACTAACTGAAGAATTCTGCCGCGCATTTGCCTTCAACCTACGCTGCAACTTGCACGTTGAAGTCCTCTACGGTCGCGACGGCCACCACGTTGCCGAGTCAATCTTCAAAGGCCTCGCCCGTGCACTCAAGATCGCTGCCGAAGTTGACCCACGCGTTCAAGGCGTGCCGTCCACTAAGGAAATGCTCTAAGCACTGCCACCTAACTAACATTGAATATGCAAGTAGGAATCGTTGATTACGGACGTGGCAACCTGCATAGTGTGGAAAATGCTTTCCTCGCTATCGGCGCCAACGCCAAACTCGTTAGTACTCCAGAAGAGCTCGAAGGGCTCACTCACCTCGTGCTTCCTGGCCAAGGTGAATTTGGCGACTGCGCAGCTAACCTAAAAGAGCGCGGGTTATTTGAACCCGTCAAAAATTGGATCGCCGCAGACAAACCATACCTCGGAATCTGCGTTGGCTATCAGCTATTGCTAGAAAGTGGCGAAGAATCACCCGACGCTATCGGCCTCGGCGTGCTCAAAGGTAGCTGCAAGCGCTTCCCTAATGTTGGGCTGAAAATTCCACACATGGGGTGGAACCAAGTCGTCCCAACAGATCCATCTCACCCGATCTGGAACGAGCTGCCTGAAAATCCATTTTTCTACTTTGTGCACTCGTATTACACCGACCTGCAGGAACAAGAAGACATCGCCGCTCACTGCGACTACGCGCTCAACTTCCCAACTATGGCCATTCGCGGTAAACTGGTTGCCACTCAGTTCCACCCAGAAAAGAGCCAGCACAACGGACTCCAGCTGCTGAAAAACTTCCTCGCTCTGTAGCGTGACCTAGCTGGCTAAAAATTTCCAGCCAGCTAGATAAACCAAATTTCTAACCACCAGCATTGCCGCTGGTGGTTTTTTATTTTCTACCAAATCATTATGGCAGGGCAACCTCAACACGGTAGAACCCTTGCTTGTCTGTTGGGCTTGGATCTGTGAGCACATGATAACCATCACTGCCAGCTAGATTTACCTGACCGTCCACTTGCTGCCATGAACCCTCGCTCAAATCAGCTGAACGCCATAAGGTATAAACGCGCTCGCTGGATGACGGGAAGGTGAATGAATAATACGAGCCGTCACCACTGAGCTCAGCTCTGAATGTTGAATTTGGATCTGTTGGATCCGTCATCGCTAGGTATTCTTGCCAGTTCGTTTGACCGTTACCATCAGGGTCAGCAGCAGCTGCAGACTGGTCGTTAGTCGTCGTTCCAGTGCCGCCAAAATACTTGCGGCGCCACGCGTCAAGGATACCGTCGCCCACGCTATCATCACTAGCTAGAGAAGTGCGCACCAGACGAGCGAAGTTATCAATGCGAATGCTATCACCTTGTGGACCGTGACCTTCAGAGTAATCCGTGCCGTCATCGTATTTAGGGTCACTGCGCTGAGCTCCAGCACCGTGTACGTCTATCCATTGTTCGCCAAAGTAGCCAAATGCTGTGCCAAAACTATGATAGACAGCACTACTACTTTTGCCGTTATAAGTGATGTGGTTAGTACTCGTCCAATAGAATGGGAAATCGTTCTCGCCATTTTCCACAATGATAGATGTGCAGTTGAATACGGGGTCAATAGCTGCCGTCCCATGAGTCGCCGGCGAGCGAGTATAGTCGAGGATCGTATGTTGCTCTTTGGCGTTAGGCAGTCGCCAATCGTTGAATCCTAGAAAGTTCTCAGCATTTTTTTCCTGCACCCAAGCCAGAGCATCCTGCCAATTCATGCCAAAGCCACTGTCATCTTTCGCCCACATCAGGCCGGTAGCGAAATCACTAACAGTCTGGTTTTCATTATCCGCAAAGTCATTGATCCCGTAGCTGGAATTGCCACGCACTAATCGTAGATACATGGTGTTCGCAGCGCCACTGCCTTTGTTATCGCGCGCGTAACCTTTGATCCTGCCATCACCAAAATTGAAACCAAACGCTGATGCCGTGCCATTCATTACCGTACTAACGTATTCGCTACTACTCCAGAACTGCGCATCAATAATGCGCTCACCTGCATCCTGGTCACCATAACCAAAGTCGAAGTAGTTTCTATCCAAATATGGTGTCAGACCTGATGTGTCCGTGCCTGTATAACCACTCGGATCCATGCCGCGGAAATCGATGATAGAGTAGATCTCTTTAATGCTAGGAAGACGCCAGTCGTCGAAGCCACCGTAGTTCTCCGCATTCAGCTCAGCAACAATGTTAGGAATATCAGCCCAGGCCACTTTGTCATTTGTATCGATCAGGCCATCACCATTTTGGTCTACTGATTTCACCCAGCTGAGCTTTGTCTGATAGTCGTACACAGTGAGCCTGTCGGGGCTAAGTTCATAGACTGGACGATTACTAACATAATTGGCATCCTGACCGTAAAAATCATCACCTATAGCTGGCTGGCTAATCGTATTGGTATTGCCATAAAATTGATCTTGGCCAGTACCAACCACCGCATAAGGCTGCTGAGAAACAGCTAGCTCAGTATTGGAAAAACCTGCAAAATCAGGTGCGTAGCGCGAGAAGCGGAACAAACTTCCGCTAGAGGAATGATCCCACACTAGCTCACCATCAGGGGTGACTTCAAAAGCATAACTCTCCGTGCCCTCACAGATCAAAGTATTCCCGTTAGCTAATCGCTGCACTCCTGAAATACGTGAGGCGTAAAAATCACTCGGCACGCTGCTAGTGTAATTCCAGCTCGGCGCTAAAGGCTGGCCCATCGTATAGCTACCGTCTTCATTCAATGCTGGCGTGATTTCTTCAATCGACGAATAATCACCATCAATACGACCTTGGCCATTGTTGAAGATGATAATGTTTCCTTCACCTAACAGCCCCTTAGCAATCCACTGAGCATCATGCTGCACAAAGAGCTGCTGATCGCTAGTGTCTCCTGAGTTATAAGCCGCTGGATTGCCCCACCGATAAAGCAGATCGCCTGCTGGTCCAGCTGCTTCCGCGCTTGTCGTTTTGTGATCGATTACCCAGATCTCGCTGAAATTGCGTACACTCAAAACAATATGTCCAAGCTCGGCATTGTAATCAACTGAGTTCACGTGGTTCCAGTCAGCGATGCCCGCATTGTTGCCGCTCTGCGTATAGTTGAGGTTAATCTTATGCGCATGATCCGCAACGATTCCATAGTTAGCTTTGCTAGCATCGTAGTCTTGGACCAAATGGTCCCAAACGCACCACTGCCACACAATGTTGCCGCCGTAGCTTCCTGTCGGCTCAACCTCGATGATTTTGTCTGGCCACAGTTCGCCTTCACTAATCAATGCGGGATCTCTACCAGCTGCTAGAGCTTCTTCCAGTGTCTTCACTTCCCAGGCAATCATCAGAATATTTCCGTTAGGCAAGACCTCAATGTCGTGGTGCTGGCGATGATCAGCAGTATCATAATCATAGGCCCAAATAAGATTTCCATCCCAGTCGTACTCTTCCACTCGCCCGCCAGCGCCACCAGCGAAGATCGCAGTACTTCCAGTGTTAGCAGTGCGCATGAAGGTCCCCTTTTCCGTAAGATAACACGAATGACCAGACTTGTACTCACTGCTCCAGGTCTTCAGGATGTTTTTGTTATTATCCATCAAATAGGTCTCCGTCGAGTTGAGTGGCCCAAAGAGATTATACCCCGATGATGGAGGACCGTTAGGCCAGCTGACTTCTTGTGAAACCTCTTCCCCTACGGTAAATCCACCAGCTTGGGTAAATGTCGGTCCAGAAAAGGTAAGCACGACGTCTTTGGCGCCATCTACCTCGTCAGCTGGAATATCAAAAACAGCCGTGATCACACCTAGTGAGTTGTGCGTGATCGATGTCCCGCTTAGGCTGCCAATGGTGACGCTAGATGGCAGATTTCCAACGGGTGGCGAAGGTGGCGTCGAGGCCGGTAATGTGAAGGTTACGAGCAGGCCGGTAGTTCCGGCTTCCGCTTGCGACGGGCTGATGTCGTTGATGACAACTTGCCCACTAACTGAACATGCTAACAGCATGAGTAGTAAACAGAGTGCTTTTTTCATTTGTGTGTGTGTATGTATTTTAGCCAACTAGTAGCCATCGGCTTTAACACCACCACGAATAAATAGTTTTATCTCTTTATTTGCTAACTGACGGTGAATAGCCGCTCCCAGCGAGTAAGTCATTGCAGCTAGAATAGTTCGCTAATTGCTGGAAATTTCAGAAATTTTACGCTGCGTCCCGAGACCATTCATTCTAGGCCGTCAGCTGGATCAGCAACTCAGAAAAAATAACAGGCTAGCACGATCACCGCTGGAGCTCTCGACGTCCAGTCTAGCAGCTTGTCCATGAACTTATTTTCTATCCAACCAGATCTATCTCGTTTATATTGAGCATAATCCATTTTCCTCTGATGCTAAAAACGCTCCTTATATTCGCCCATCCAGCTCTGCACAAGTCGCAAGCCAACAAGCTGCTGCTTAATTACCTACCGAAAGATGAAAATCTCATCTTTCACGACCTCTATGAAGCCTACCCAGATCACATCATTCACCCGCAGCTTGAGCAAAAGAAAGTCGAGCAAGTGGATAGAATCATTTTCCAATTTCCCCTCTACTGGTACTCGACGCCTGCACTCATTAAAGAATGGTTCGACATCGTGTTAGAATACGGTTGGGCGTACGGCCACCACGCTGATGCGCTGGTAGGAAAATATGCCCAAATCATCACCACCACTGGCTCTCCAGCCAGCTCATATACACCAGAGGGGCAGGTCCAACATACCATGGAGGAAATTTTGCTCCCGCTAGAGCGCACATTCAAACTCTGCGGCATGATCTACCAAGCCCCATTGATCATCCACGACGCACTGCAACTCGACAAGAACAATTGTAAAAGTTGCATGGAGCACTACATCAAAACCCTAACTGACACCCCTAGCTAATGACTCAAGAACAATTTTTCTCCAGCGCACTGATTTACCTAGCAGCCGCTGTTATCAGTGTACCTCTAGCTAAAAAATTTGGCCTCAGCGCCGTGCTCGGCTACCTCGTAGCGGGCATGGTGATTGGACCATTTGGCCTACGCGCCATTGGCCAAGAAGGTGAGAGTGTGATGCACTTTGCTGAGTTTGGTGTCGTCATGATGTTATTTCTCATCGGTCTCGAGCTCCAGCCATCGATGCTCTGGCGCATGCGTGGCAAAATCCTCGGCCTCGGCGGTGTACAAGTCATCGTCACCACCGCCGTTATCACCGGCATTGCCATGGCCTGCGGACTCGTTTGGCAAATGGCGCTAGCTATCGGCATGGCTCTATCACTTTCCTCCACCGCCATTGTCATGCAGTCGCTGCAAGAAAAAGGACTGAGCAAAACCTCAGGTGGGCGCAGCGCTTTTTCGGTCTTGTTATTTCAAGACATCGCCGTCATCCCGATTCTAGCTGTTTACCCTATGCTCGCCACCATCAGCCCTAGCTCAGCTGGCAACGACCACGGCGGCGAAGGATCTGCCTTCCAACAATGGATAGCCCATCAACCCAGCTGGGTGCTCACCTTGTTAGTACTTGCTGCAGTGGTTCTCATTATTCTAGCTAGCAGGCTGTTATTGCGTCCCGTACTACGCACCGTCGCCGCTACAGGCGTGCGCGAAGTCTTTGTCGCCCTAGCCCTGCTCATCGTCATCGGCATCGCTAGCATCATGATGCAGCTGGGAGTTTCAGCAGCTCTTGGTACCTTCATCGCTGGCGTCGTCCTCGCTGATAGTGAGTACAGACACGAGTTGGAATCCGACATCGAACCATTCAAAGGATTACTGCTAGGTGTGTTCTTCATCGCCGTTGGAGCCGCCATTGATTTCTCATTGATCAAATCCATGCCGCTCACCGTGGCCGCCATTGTCCTCGGTCTCATCTTCATCAAAGCAGCCATCATTTTCACCATCGGCGGCGTCGCCAAACTTGGCTCAGACCAGCGAGTTCTGTTTTCCCTCAGTCTAGCTCAGGGCAGTGAGTTTGCCTTTGTTTTATTTGGTTTTGCGCTCAGCGAGGGCATTCTACCAGCGGAAACCACCCAGCTGCTGATTGCGAGTGTGGCGATCTCCATGGCCCTAACACCACTGATCATGATGGTGGAAGAAAAAGTACTTCGTCCGAAGTTAGGCACTCGCGAAGTCGACGACAAACAAGCCGACGAGATAGACGAACAATCCCCCTTCATTCTCGCGGGCGTTGGACGATTTGGAAACTTTGTCGCCCGCATGTTGCGTGCACAGGGATATCCTCTAACTGTCATTGATAGCGACTCCGAACACGTCGAATTCCTCCGCAAGCTCGGCATCGAAACATTCTACGGCGATGCCAGCCGGCTCGACTTGCTAGAGTCAGCTGGAGCCGCTGAAGCCAAAACCATCATGATCGCCATTGATGACGAAGAGAAAATCCTCCACATCATCGAACTGTGCCGCAAGCATTTCCCGCAGCTGAAAATCATGGCCCGCGCACTGTCACGCACGCACGAATACGAGCTCATCCAACTGGGGGTTGATTTTGTGATCCACCAGCACTCAGGCAGCGCCACAGCAATGGCGGAAGCCGCTCTGAAATGCCTTGGCCAGCGAGCCAATCAAGCACACCGCGCCGCTTGTTATTTTACCAAACACGACAAAATAGTGACCCAACAAGCTGCCGAAATCCATCGCGACCAAGGCCAATACATCTCACTCATTAGGGAAAAAATCAGCGAGCTTGAAGGGTTCAATCTGCAAGATGCTAATTCTCACAAATCAGCTATAGAAAAAGCGTGGGCTAGCGAACGACTGCGCAAGGCTGCTGAAAAGAAACAAAATATCCAAGCCGGAGAATCTAGCTAAGATCAGCTAGAATCTGGTGTGCTTTTTTATCTAACTTCATGCCCATCGCCACTCTAACCATGATGTATAATAAAATGCAGCCAAAACCGAATGGAAAGGCCATCAGCATTGCTAAACCATAGTCAGTTTCAGGCGTAACGAGGGACAATAAGATCATTGCAAACATGAGCAATACTGGCACCGCGATGATAACTTGCAAAACCATGATCGTTAGCAAGCAGCCAGCACCCTGACGCTTGGAGCTCCAGCCAGTAGAATCATTGCGACATGCATGCGCTAGAAACTGCCCAGTCTGAGGTTCGCCAACAAAGCTAACATAGTAGCCAACTGAAATGGGTGCCATCTCACGTGACTTAAAAATCACCCTAGCACCATCAACTTGAATCAAGCTAACATGTCTACCTCGAACGCTGCCATCCCCAGTTGTTACAACGTCATTAGACCTCTCAATACTAGCTACTTCCCCACGGCAAATCTTCACACAGGAAAACTAGTGTTTAACCAGCACTCAAGACAAGCCTTTATCAAATATAAAACTCCCCCAGCTAGCCAGCTAACTAGAGCTGCGGCGACCGTGGCAGGTCATTGACTTCAACCACGCCTTTTTTTCGTAAGTCTACCACATCACCAGCGCGCACACTGCCATAGTTTTGCCCATTGACCGTTAGCGTTTTTCCATCCGTCATCGCGCGGGTGTGAGGGCCTTGATAAGCCAGCCCTCCGGCGCTGGAATGAGAACTTGCAGTGGCTCCTTTTTCTGGGATGACAAAGGTCACGCCACCGCCCTCGATCTCCATCGACCTGCCATATTCACAAGAAGAGGCAATTAGGGAAACCACAACACTGGCACATACTAACATCAATCTGGGAGCTATCATAACTAACGAATATAACGCATTTCCCCAGCAACGCAAAAAATTCTCTAGCTAGATATTTCCAGCTAGAGCCCCCACAGGGAATTGGCCAGCTACTTCACTTTATAGTAGTTGATGATTGCCTTGCGATCTTCGGCATTTAACAGCCCCTGAAACTCCATCTTAGTTCCGGGAGCAAAGGCTTTGGGATTCGCTAGAAACTCATCTAGCTTCTCAGCCGTCCACGGCCCATCAGCTGAATGTTTTTTCATCGCGCTAGAATATTCATAAGTGTCAACAGAGGCAATCGGTCTATCAAACATGCCTTCGAGCTCAGGACCCGCCATCGCCCCAGTAGCACCGTGACAGGCTGAGCAAAGGATGGCTAGTTGCTCGCCTCGCTGGTTTAATGTGAGCGCCTCAACTTGTTTGTCATCGAGTACGTAATCACCGCGCAGCTTCATCATGAGCTTGGTTTGCTCGTCGCTCATCGACTCTCTAATTTTTCGATAGACCTTAGCTTCTATCCAGCCAGCTTCAGCTTCCAATGCACCCATTTTTTCAGCGATTTCTAATGCTAACGCTTCGTCAAACTTGTCGGCATCCGTGCGCAATAGCTCGAGTTGATCAAGAAACTTTGCCCGCTCGTCGGTGAAATTGTTCACCACTGGTATTTGTTCGGCAATGGCTGCATCCACCATTTTCAGCTGGCTGGCGCTGAGAATATCGCGGAATGATTTGGCAATTTTTCCACGGCTAGCAGCGTGACCACTCTGGTGGCGAACTGCAACAAATCCAAAGAACTGAGCTGGCTGACCCAAAGGAATCACCAGGTTGTCTTCCGGCTTGCCTGTTAGCCAGGAAAAGGCTTTCGCAAAAAGGTCTTCTAGCTGCTTTGCTTGCTCGCGAGTGAGCTTGTCAGACTCGACGCGACCACCATCACCAAATTCCTGAGCGGTCTCTGGATCAATACGCCATGCCTTTATTTTCCTCAGCTGATCTTCAGTTAGTGTGTCTTCTAATGCGGCGTAAGCACGCGCCTCATGAATGGCAACTATGCCTCCAAGCTTGCAAAACTCTTTACCCGCTTTGATGGTCTTTTCTTCATCTATCGGCTCACCGTTATACAGATGATTTTCAAAAATCCTCAAGATGGTCTCACGTGTTTTCCACCAGTTTTTCAGTGGTTCATCTTCCGCCAGCACCGCCTTTGTTAGTATCTCTTTTTGCTTATCATCACTGATGGCAAAAAAGGCTCGTCCAAGTATGCCTCGGTTAGCGGCGCGGCCAGATTCACCACGCAGGGCCACAAATCCAAAGAACTGGGCATTCTTTCCGATAGATAACTTTTCGTTATCGGCGGGAGATCCACTGAGCCACGAAAAACCTTTAGACAACATCGCCGCCCGTAGATTTTTGTGGGTACGGATACCACTATATTCGCTAGATGACCACTCGTCGGACTTATCCTTTTTATCCGGCTTGTTCTTTCCTTTCTCGCCCAAGGCTAGGCCGCAGCATAACAATGAGGAAAATAATACCGAACTCACAGCTTTGGTGAAAATGTTTTTCATACACGGCTATGAACTCCAAGCTTGGCCACAAGTTGCTAACCATTTTCATTTAACTGGCTAAAATCAACGCTCACAGCTGGACTGATAGATCTTCACCGTTGATAGAAAAAATGGCCAACTCACAAGATGCGAGTTGGCCATTTCGCCAGCTAGGAATATCCCAGCTGGAATTTAAAATCTAATCTAATTAGACGATGTACGAGCAGATGTACTGAGCGGTACCAGCAGCCACTTTGATGTCGAATCCTGAATTCGCAGGAACATCGAAGTACTCACCAGCTTTCACTGTTTTCTCAGCATCTTCGCCTTTGATTTTCACCACACACTCACCGTCGGTGATTTCCATGCGCTCAGCGGCTTCAGTACCGAAGTAGTATTCACCAGCGAAGATGAAACCAAATGTCTTCTTGCTGCCGTCTTCCAGAGTGATCGCGTGAGAAACCACGTTGCCGTCGAAATACACATTGCCCTTAGCCTGGGCGGTCACGTTTTTGAATTCCATGACCGCAAGGTCTACAGCCGCGCCCTAGCTGGCAAGCGCGAAATGCTCTAGCTGGCATTTCTTTGTGGCAGCACGCTGGCTACCATGATGCCCAGACCGCCGACAAAAAACAATCCGGGAAACCACATCGAATAACCACCCGCCTTGGTATCGTGGCGCAAAACCGCAATGTTAGGATTGGCGTTATCCACCCAGCACGGCTGCACTGAGCCCAACGGGTAGTCAGCTAACACAGCCTCAACGCGTTCTTTACTTTTTGTCCAGCGCGCACCGCGGCGGGAAATTTTCTCGCCAAGGTAACTTTGTCCATCCAGCTCGTAGTCAAAAAAGACCCGTGCGCGATACTCCATTGGCGAGCCAGGAACCAGTCGCTCTTCCACACGCGACTGCACAATCACACATTCCACCTCTGGCCACTGGCGAGTTTCTTTAGCCAGCTGGAAACTATGCCACAGCATGTAGGTGAAAAATCCTCCCATCGCCGCCAAGGCGACGCCGAGGAAAAATAAAAAAATGCGGCCACCCAGAGATGATTGCTTTGACTCGCTCATGGCCATTTCCTTAAACCCCGCCATGCCAGTGCGCCAGCGTAGAATTCCATTTTCTCCTGCTGACTAGTCGCTCATGATTTGCCTTCACACACCTAACTTCTTCAGTTAGTCTCCCTCGTAATGAATTTTGTTCAGAGAACGATCCACAACGTCTTCATGGCCCTCGTCATGATTGCGGGAGTGGTCTTAATTGCTGTCGACGCCCAACGTGCTACTGCTGGCGCCATTCTATTCATTGGCTCGCTTTACTTCATCATCAAACAAGATTGAGCTCAGCTCCACCACTGGCAGCCATTTCAGCTAGAGAATCCGCCAGCTGGCACACAGTTTCCCTAGACAAGAGGCAGCGGATCTCGCACATTATGCGCCTATGAGTATTTCCGAAGCAAAAATCACCGAAGACATGAAAGCCGCCATGAAAGCCAAAGACAAAGTGGCGCTCACTACCCTGCGTGCTCTGAAGGCTGCTTTCAAAAATGCTGCCATCGATAAAGCTGGCCCTGACGGCGTGCTCGATGAAGGTGAAATGACTGCCATCATCCGCAAGCAGATCAAACAACGTCTCGACTCTATCAGCCAGTTCGAAGCCAACGATCGACCAGACCTAGCCGAAACTGAAAAACTCGAACTCGCAGTGCTCGAAGGCTACCTGCCTGCCGCTCTGTCAGCTGAGGAAGTCGAAGCCATCGTCACCGACGCGATCGCTGAAGTAGGTGCCACTGGCAAACAAGACATGGGCAAAGTGATGAAGGCTGCTCAAGAAAAATCAGCTGGCCGCGCCGACGGTAAAGTGCTCTCACAGATGGTTATGCAGAAGCTCAACCAGCTGTAAGCAGCTAACGAAATCACCTAATCAATTTGCAATAATGGCTCCGGAGTTTGGTTCTCCGGAGCCATTTTTATTTTCTCCGCCAGCCGGAAATGCCAGCTAGCTAGAAGAGTTTGAATTTCTTGCTAGAGCAAATCAAAGCGGTCCGCATCCATCACCTTGCTCCAGGCAGAAACAAAGTCGCAGACAAATTTACCTTCGCAATCGTCCTGCGCATACAGCTCGGCATAGGCGCGCAAGATAGAGTTAGATCCAAATACCAAATCCACCCGGGTTGCCGTCCACACGAGTTCATCCGTCTGGCGGTCACGTACGTCGTATGAATTGCAGCCAGTTGGCTTCCACACGTACGCCATGTCAGTTAGATTCACAAAGAAATCATTACTGAGCACTCCTACTCGATCGGTAAATACCCCGTGAGCCGAGCCACCAAAGTTGGTGCCAAGTACACGCATACCACCTATCAGCACCGTCATCTCTGCAGCGGTGAGCCCCATCAGCTGAGTTCTATCAAGCAGCATTTCTTCAGGCCTGACAGAGAAATCTTTCATCTGCCAGTTGCGATAGCCATCGTGTAGCGGCTCTAAATAGTTGAATGATTCAGCATCCGTCTGCTGCTCGCTGGCATCACCACGGCCTGGTGAAAATGGCACTTCAATATCATAGCCAGCCGCCTTAGCAGCCTGCTCGACAGCTACATTGCCAGCCAGCACGATGGTATCCGCCACACTGATAGAAAATTCAGCGGCAATAGATTCCAGCACATCTAATACTTTATTCAAACGCTCAGGTTCGTTAGCTGGCCACGCGCGCTGCTGCGCCAGTCGAATGCGAGCACCATTGGCGCCGCCACGTCTATCAGACGCACGGAACGTGCGCGCGCTATCCCACGCGGTCGCTACCATTTCAGAGATTTCTAACCCGCTAGCGGCAATCGCCTTTTTCACTGCTGCCACATCGTAATCAGAGTGTCCAGCTGGCACGGGATCCTGCCAGATCAGATCTTCAGCTGGCACGTCGGGGCCAATATAACAGGCCTTAGGTCCCATGTCGCGGTGCGTCAGTTTGAACCATGCTCGGGCAAATACCTCAGAGAAATAGTCAGGATCATTATAGAATCGCTCAGAGATTTTGCGATATTCAGGATCCACCTTCATGGCCATATCAGCGTCCGTCATCATCGTGCTGTGACGTTTGCTAGGATCTTCCACAGCTACCGGTTTGTCTTCTTCTTTGAGGTCAATCGGCTCCCATTGCCAGGCGCCCGCTGGGCTCTTTTTCAGCTCCCATTCATGATTGAGCAGCATTTCAAAATAACCATTATCCCACTTTGTTGGATGAGTGGTCCACGCGCCTTCCAGCCCGCTAGAAACCGTATCCGCGCCAATGCCTCGGCTGGTTTTATTCATCCACCCCATGCCCTGATCTTCTAGCTCAGCGCCCTCGGGGTCAGGTCCTAGCTGCCCAGCATCGCCGTTGCCGTGGCATTTACCCACAGTATGTCCACCAGCTGTTAGCGCGACTGTTTCCTCATCATCCATCGCCATGCGAGCAAAAGTCACTCGGATGTCTTTGGCTGTTCTCAGCGGATCTGGCTGACCGTCGACACCTTCTGGGTTCACATAAATCAAGCCCATCATCACGGCTGCTAGAGGGTTTTCCAGATCGCGCTCGCCTGAATACCGGCTGCCTTCACCACCACTCGGCGCCAGCCATTCTTTCTCAGATCCCCAATAAATATCCTTCTCCGGGTGCCAAATGTCTTCGCGACCAAAGCCAAATCCGTATGTCTTCAGCCCCATCGATTCATAGGCCATCGTGCCTGCATAGGCTAACAAATCCGCCCAGCTCAGCTTGTTGCCGTACTTCTTCTTGATCGGCCAAAGCAGTCGACGAGCCTTGTCTAAGTTCACATTATCTGGCCAAGAATTGAGCGGCGCAAAACGTTGATTGCCTGTGTTAGCTCCACCACGACCGTCAGCCACACGGTAAGTTCCAGCGGCATGCCACGACATGCGAATCATCAATCCACCATAGTGGCCCCAGTCAGCTGGCCACCAGCTCTGGCTATCGGTCATCAGCTGGACCAAGTCATTTTTCAGCTCGTCAAAATCCAACTTTTTCACCTCTTCTCGGTAATCAAAGTCCTCCCCCATTGGGTTAGTTTTACAGTCGTGTTGGTGCAAAATATCTAGATCTAGCGCCTTTGGCCACCAGTCCATGTTAGTTGATCCGGCCTCGGTACTCGCGCCGTGCATGACTGGGCACTTGCCGCCAGATGATTTCATGTGTTCACTCATAATTGTGTCTGTTATTATCAATTAGATTTTCTAAGGCAATTAGCTGGCTGATTAAAAACAATCAGCCATCCCTTACCCATAACCCAGACAAATAATTCACGTCCAGCTAATTGCAAATCCACGCTGGCCAAAAAACCATAAAACTCAAGTGCCGCTAGTTCTATCAACGAGATTCTATCAACTCAACAAACCATCTAATCTATCATTGTACGAAAACTTTCGTTGACTAATTACGAAGCTCGTCGTATTAAAACAAACATGTCAAAAACGGACCTTTCACCGACTGAGGCTGAATTCAAAATACTCAATGTGCTCTGGCAAAATGGCCCACTAACGGTACGTGCGATCCACGACCAGCTAGAAACTAGCAGCGGCTATACCACGACCCTTAAGCTGCTTCAGATCATGACGACAAAAAAGTTAGTCACCAGAGATGAGAGTAGCCGTGCACATATTTACAGCGCCGCACTGAGTAAAGATTCAGCGAAACAGAAGGAAGTGAAATCTCTAGCTGGTAAGCTGTTTGGAGGCAGCGTTCTCAAGCTCGCGCTAGGTGCTCTATCAGAGAAAAAATGCTCAGCAGAAGATCTGCAAAAGATCAAAGAGCTGGTAGCACAAATGGAGGACGAGCAATCAACTAAAATGTAGACTTATGCACGCTCTCACAGACCTACTGATCCACCCAATCAGCGAAAAACTTGGCTGGACACTTTTCCATTTTCTCTGGCAAGGGCTAGTCATCGGTTCCGTCTGTGGGCTGACGATGAAGTTCAAGTTCTCGAGAACGGCTAACGTGCAGCACGCTATCTGCGTCGCTGGCTTGGTGCTCTGTGGCCTAGCGCCCATTATTACCTATCAGCTCATCCCCGAGCGCGAGTCAGCTCCAGCTAACACCCCATTATTTCCAGCTACAATAAATGAAACCGCTACCGAAATCATTCAGTCACCGCGGCCAATAGACCAACTAGATCAGCCCGAGCTAGCACATTTCCCGTTTCCATCAGCTGAACCCAACACAGCGGAATGGACACTTAGAATTAGCCGTCAGGAAAACAGCCAACTGCCGCCAGCTGAAGCCGCGCCAATCAGCAATCATCAGCCGAGTGGTCTAGGCCAAGCTAACGAAGAAAACGCTCCTGCCAAGCTTACGCATTGGCACCAAAATCTAACAAACATTATGCCGTGGCTAACTCTAATCTGGCTGCCACTATGTTTGATCTTTTCGCTACGACTGCTGTGGAGCTGGCTTCTCAGCCAGATCTGGCAACGAGCTAGCCACCCTGTTTCCAGCTGGCAAAACCGTCTCGACCAACTGCGCGAACGCATCAAGGTGAAAACCAAAGTGCGCCTGCACGAATGCGCTCGTATCGCGAGCCCAGTCGTCATCGGCACGCTTAGGCCAACTATCATGGTACCGCTTGGATTTTTCACAGGGCTGGATGCCCAACAAGCAGAAGCGATTCTGCTGCACGAACTCGCTCACATCCGCCGCTTCGACTACCTGACTAACTTCATGCAGTTAGTCATCACCTCGGTGCTTTTCTATCACCCTGTAGTCTGGTGGCTGCACAGACGCGCCAGAGACTCTAGAGAAATCTGCTGCGATCAGTTAGCTGCAGAAACAATTAACGACAAGGCAAGTTACGCTAGGGCTCTGGCCCAGCTGGAATCATGGCGGCTCAGCCAGCTCACGACGACCCTAGCAGCTACTGATGGCTCATTACTCGATCGCATTTCCATCCTTGCAGGAAAAAGAAAAATCAGTGCCCCATCAAGTCTTTCATTAGGTAGCCTATCGGCCCTAACGATCACACTGATATGCTGTACCATTCTGTTCAATAGCAGCCAGCCAAGCTCCGCTAAAGAGGAAACAAAAACTCAGCCTGTAGAGTCAGCTGAAGATACCGAACCAGCTGAAGATACCAAACCAGCTGAAGATGCCAAACCAGCTGAAGATGCCAAACCAGCTGAAGATACCAAACCAGCTGAAGATAAGGATAAAGGAAAAATCATCTGGCTACCAGAAGATGTTAGTGTACCGGTTCCTGATATTGAGAAGAATGCCGAATGGGACACAGACGCTTTTGGCGAAGTCCCACCTCTAAAGAGCATGCAAGCATCCCTTGCGGATATGAACATGCTGACCGATGTGGAGCAGAATCAAATTGAATTTCCAAAGAGAGCCGCAGCTGCATTTTCACATCGGGAAAAACAGCTAGCAGAATGCCCAATAGAGACTTTCACTTTGGAAAACAAAACGGTCAACGAAGCTGTGATGAAGTTAGGCACCATGATTCACATGAGCTACACCGATAGAGGATTACCTCCAGTCCCTTTCACCCCCATCATCACAGGGACATCAAAAATGATCCCCTACCTGCAGATCCAAAACAGCAATGCGAAGTTAGCTTTAGAAAAGATAGCAAAAGCTAGCAACTCAGAGATCCGCTATTCTGACAATCAAGTGAGCATTCACGGCAATGAACTAAAAAGTCACGAATTTCATGAACTCCGCCACTTTTTTATCCCTTCGATAGAATTCAGCCAACTCAGCCTAGCTGAATCACTCGAACTGCTGGAAAATCGTTACCGCGAAATCTGTGAGCAGACTGGTCAGCAAGCACTGAAATTTGAATTCAAGATTCAGGAAAAAGCCAGCCAGATCAAGTATTACCAGCCATATAATGGCAATTTCTATCAAATCATCGAAATGCTAGCCGCTCTATCAGGCATGAGTTTGGAACTACCCAATGACGTGGATGAGCTGCCATCAGATGCTCTCCCTTGCCTATTTAAACCAATTGAAAACCCAGCTGAAATCGTCACTCAAAAGGCAATCGTTTCTCCTGACTGGCTCATGAACATGAGAAAAAATTTGGTACGCTCGAATCTTGCGACCCAGGCCGAAGCGGACAAACTCAGCTATAAAGAGGTCGTTGAAAAACTCTACAACTGCAAGTTCGTATCAGCAAAATTCATCCCTGGTTCAAGTACGATCAACTATCAATGCGATAGAAAAACCGCTGAGCTCATGAAAACGATCGCCTATATCGAAAGGCGAAAACCCGCTATGCAGCTGAGATACATGACGACGCTCATTAGCCTTCCAAAAACTCAGCAAGAGCTCATTGAACTCCTGCAACAACAAATGGATTCTGCAGGTGAACTCAGCCTAGAATCCCAACAAACTCAGATGTTAGCCCGCAATCTATCAACCAATGAGGGAGTATCGGTCACTACTTTGCCATCTGTTATATGTCGGTTTGGCGAAACTGCGAGTATCGAGCTAACACGAGAATATACGCGTCCTGGAAAACTATCAGTTGATTGGCTAGGAGTAAAATTCCTGCAATCCCCCGAGCTTCACGGTTTAGATATTCTGCACCGCGGCCAGATTCAGATCAACCAGCTAGAGGGAATAAAAATATTAGCGCAGACAAAAAAATCAGGCATTGCCGAGTTTGACTACAATTACGACCCAGCTGAAATTGGACGCGATAATCTCAAACTCGTCAAACAGGCGAGGGATACCAGCCAGCTGAATGAGAACGAGCACACTGGCATTAAGCTTATGCAGATGCATGATGGCAGCTATCTCATTGTCGCCACGACAGCTCTAATCATTGATGCTACGGGCAGACCAATCGCAGATAGTCCCAAGACTCACTTGTATCGTTTAGGCAGCTCATCAGCGAATACTCAGATGATGGATTCATCCAAACTAGGCGTATTACAAGATCTAGAGATGATGCTCATCGATACAAAACTAGCTGGAATTGATTTTCAGAATGTTAGCCTCGATATTGCGCTAGCTCAGTTGATCCAGCAATACGAAGACCACTGCCGAGCAAACAACCTAACACCGATTAAATTTATCGTCAAGAAGCACGGGCAAACTCAAGCTATCGCCGAACTCAAAGAGAAGAACATCTCAATGTATAATGCCTTTCTAGCGCTGGCCAAGCACTGTGGCAGTACCTGCTCTATCAATGGAAATAAGATCGAATTTATCGGCCAGAGCCCAGCAAGTTCGCATCTACCAGATGACTTGAGAAATTTCATCCAGCCTGATTTTTCAGCCAATGAAATTCTAGAGATGATGCTCATCGATACAAAACTAGCTGGAATTGATTTTCAGAATGTTAGCCTCGATATTGCGCTAGCTCAGTTGATCAAACAATACGAAGACCACTGCCGAGCAAACAACCTAACACCGATCAAATTTATCATCAAGAAGCACGAGCAAACTCAAGCTATCGCCGAACTCAAAGAGAAGAACATCTCAATGTATAATGCCTTTCTAGCGCTGGCCAAGCACAGTGGCAGTACCTGCTCTATCAATGGTAATCAGATCGAATTTATCGGCCATAGCCCAGAAAGTACGCATCTACCAGATGACTTGAGAAATTTCATCATGCCTGATTTTTCAGCCAATGAAATATCACTCCGAGAAGCCGTGAATAAACTCAAAAGCGCCTATCGACAGGCCTGTTTTGATACGGGTGAGAAGCCTATAGAGTTTAACATTCGCATCGAGGGGGAGCCTAAACAGCAAGTGGTCAACTTCAGCTCAACGCAGGAATCGATGACGATGGCAATGCGCCGGCTTGCTGAGTCAGCGGGCTATCTCACGGGAAAATTTGAAGCTGATGATTTGGTCTTCCGGCCACTGCCAGAGGATGGCAAAGTGAGTAATTATTTCATTGAGGTTCCAGCTAACTTTCTCGACCGTATCAACACAAGGCTTTTGAAGTTAGAGCCAAGCCATGAGCTAGACACTAGCCTTGTCGACAAACTTAAGGTGATCCTCAAACCTAGCAAAAATGGGGCGATTCAAGGGGCGAGCTATCAAGCATGGAACCACACCGTACTTTTCTCAGGCGATCTCGAAGCAGCGCGCAAGATTGAGCGCCTAGCGCGACCGCAGTGGATAGATGCAGCTGCAAGCTCCCCACTGCTCAGGGCCACCACTATTCAGGTTTACATCGACGAAGATGATAAGCAAACAATAGACAGTCTGAAATCGCTAGGCCAGGAAGCAAATGCCGACGGCGTGATCGCCTACAGCGACGAAGAGATTCAGATGATCCGGCGCGTATTAGCGCAAAACCGAGACAGTAAAGTTATATCCTATCCAAGCACCCATCTACGCTCAGAGGAGCCAGCTTCAGTTTACCGATCTGCTGAAGTGATGGAAATAACTGAACAAGCTAACCAAAAGCCGACCGCAAGCTGGATTGGCCACAGGTACAGCTATGACACTAGCTGCCTTGGGTTCAATAACCGCACACAGGTTGCGCTCAAGGTCCATGAACCTCTGGGTATAGGAAAAGCGTCTATCACATCTGGCGCAGGCCTCATTCCACTTCTGAGAAAATACCAGCTGAACCCGCAGCGTAAGATGAGGATTCAAAAAAGGACCTATAGCTTCTTCTACGACGGGCCAGCTACTAACTTCATCTCCTATGCTAGGCTACCCGATAGCAGCTATCTCATCAGTATTGTCTCTATCAACAGAATCGACCACTAAGGCAAGCTTCGTTAGAACCGTGGTAGCGAGTAAACTAGCTGGCTCATCTTTTTGCCCTAGCTAGACATGATTCTATAGGTCCGCTGCGTGTCGAGCCAAGCTAGCGTCCGTGCATCGCCCCGATGCTCTAGCTAGCTTGTTGTTGGCGTGGGTCGATACCATTCTCCCAGCTAACTCGTCGGCATGGATTTGATTTCTAGCTAACAAATATTGGCTAACTCGATGATGATCACCTCTCCAACAACTACGTCTACTGGCGGGGATCTATCATTCACACCAAATCGATTAATCAAACACTTGAGATGACGAATTTGCGCGATTGGGAAATAATTTCCCAGTTCTGTAATATGACCTCAACTGGCAACGTAATGCCGCCTAAGACGGGGTAAAACCAAACTCACTTACTGTTTGAGGGCGAGGATTTTCCAAGAAAATTAACAGCTCTCATTGCGCTCAGTACTACGAGGACAGCTAGTTTGGCTAAATCGAGTGGCTTGACGCGAACCTCTCTGGATCTACATTGCGAATAAAAAGATGAAAAGAAGACTACTGACATCCCTATCCCTAATCAGCGCCCTGCTGATAAGTTGTATGATTAACTCTCTAGCAGCTGAGAAAAACATCGCTCAGCATGACATCGAGAATTTACGTGCTCTCCCGCGCATGTTGCGGGTGGACCTCGTTTGGCAAGTGCAAGGTGACTTTGAACGCTACGAAGTGCAGCGAGCTGAGAGCAAAGACGGTGAGTTTACCACCTTAGAAAACCCACTGCCAATGGTGAATGCCTACAGCGACTACATTGGCGAAGCGGGGAAAAAGTATTTCTACCGCGTGCGCAAGATCCAGACTGGCGAGCATAAGGAAGATTTTGTGGCGATGGAGGGCAATTGGTCACCTATCGTATCAGCTACCACAACTGAATTTGAGCGTGAAGGTTTCCTGACTGAAGTGCAAGAAGCTGGCTTCCGCTACTACTATGATTACTCCAACCCGGTGAGTGGCCTGCCACGCGAGGGTATCAAACCTGAGGAGAGCTGGGACCCTGAATTTATGTCAGCGGTTTCTACAGGTATTTATTTCTTCAACATCGCCGTGGGCATCGAGCGTGGGTTTATCACTCGCGAAGAAGGTGTAAACCACGTCACCAAGGTGCTGAATTTCTTGCACGATAAGTCTGAGCGTCACCTCGGTGCTTTTTCTCACTGGATCGACGGCTACACAGGCAAAACTCATCCGTTTTCAGATGAAGACGACGGAGCTGACATGGTAGAGACTGCGATCATTGCTCAGGGCTTGATCTTTGCGCGTGAGTATTTTGATAAAAATGGTGCTAGCGAAGAACACATCCGCATGGTTGCCGACAAACTTTGGCGCGACATCCAGTGGGATAAATTCATCCGCAACCCGGGAACGGAAAATGTCATGATGTGGCACTGGTCACCGACTCATGGGTTCAGCAACCTGCGCATCACTGGCTTCAACGAATCTGAAATCGCTTATATCTTGGGCGTGGGTTCTCCTACATATCCTACCAGCGTTGATACCTACTGGGACGGCTGGGTTGGCGGAAATAAAAAATATTTCAAACCACGTGAAGTGGAAGGTCTCGATGGCCCAATCCCGCTGGTACTCACTCACGGCTACGGCATTCCTATGTTTGTGATGCACTACAGCTACCTCGGGCTGGATCCAAAGCAGGTGCCACTTGGTGATGGATTTTTGTTTGAAGAATTTGAACGCCTGACTCTAGCTAACCACGACTATTGCCGCCTAAATGCTGATAAATTCAAGGGTTACGACAAATACTGGGGACTCACTGCGAGCCTCGATCCTGACGGCTACCTCGCTCACGAGCCAGACCATCACGACAACGGAACCATCTCACCTACCGGCGCGCTCTCATCTATCGCCTACCAGCCAGAGCTCGTCATCGAGATGATGGAACGCATGTATTTGGAGGACGGAAAAGAGCTCTGGGGACCGTTTGGATTTTATGATGCATTTAATCCGTCCAGAAACTGGATCGCCAAAGCGTATATTGGAATTGACGTGGGACCTATCGGGCCGATGATCGAAAATTATCGCACTGGCAAGCTCTGGGAGGCCTTCATGAAGGCTGAAGAAATCAACGACGCGATTGAAAAAATCTGGAGCAGCCCAAAGGCAATTAAGCCTTAATACCACACTACCACTACAGACTAACACCAACCTATGAAGCTACGCACCATCTTCTGCGCAATTACCGGCCTCATCGTACCAGCTGCATCCGCAGCTGATGCACCAGCCACGCCACCTCGAGCCCAAAACGTCATCCTCATTATAGCTGATGATCTCGGGTATGCCGATGTGGGATTCCACGGTCAGGATCAATTTAAGACACCACACATTGACTCGCTGGCAGCAGAAGGTGTGCAATTCTCTCAAGGTTACGTTACTGAAAACGTCTGTGGCCCCACTCGAGCTGGCATGCTCACTGGCCGCTACCAGCAGCAGCTGGGCGCTGAACGCAATGTTGGCCCACGCCGCCGTACGCTAGACGTACCATACGGCCTGCCGCTCGAGCACAAACTCATCGCTGATCGCATCAAGGAGCAAGATATTGCCAAAACAGCTATTTTTGGTAAATGGCACCTTGGTGGCGAGCATCTGTTTGACCAACGCCTTTTCCCGCTGAGCCGCGGGTTTGACGAGTTCTTTGGATTCCTCGAAGGCGCCGCTCTGTACGACGACGTCACTAACCGTGAAGAAAAGTACATGCGTGGCAACGAGCTGGTTGAGCGCGAAGAAGAATATTACACTGATGCTATAGGCCGTGAGTCGATCTCATTTATCGAGCGTCACAAAGACGAGCCATTTTTCCTCTACGTCGCCTTCAACGCACCACATGCACCGATGCAGGCAAAGGCTGAAGCTCTCGAGCGCGTCAAGCACATCGAAGATCCTAACCGCCGCATCCTCGCTGCGATGATTGAGACTATGGACGATAACATCGGCCGCATTCTCGACACCTTGGAAAAAAATGATCTCACCGAGAAAACCATGATTGTTTTCCTCAGTGATAATGGAGGCAAACCAAATAACAACTTCTCTATCAATGATCCACTGCGCGGAGAAAAAGGCACCTACTACGAAGGTGGCATCCGCGTGCCATTTGTTATTAAGTGGCCTGGAGTCGCTCCAGCTGGTGAAAAAATCGACGACATGGTCTTCTCGTTAGACCTCTTCCCAACAATCTACAACGCCCTTGGTGGTGAGGTAGACGAGAGCTGGAAGCTAGAAGGCATCAACCTAGCCCCACACCTTGGAGCTGACGCAGCCGCCTTCCCTAGACGTACCCTGTTCTGGAAAACTGGCAATAAATGGGCAGTTAACGACGGCAAGTGGAAACTCGTTAAAGAAGGTGGTGAAATGGAACTCTTCAACCTAGACGATGATCTAGCTGAAAGTAACAACCTGATTCACCAAAATCCAGAAATCGCTGATAGACTGCTGAAGGCTCACCAGAAGTGGGACGATACTACAGTGCCACCTAACTACGGCTGGGACCCTAAACTCCCATACCACAGCGAGCGTGTGAAACGTAAATAATTTTTCCTCCATACATATATACCCAACGCAAATCTTATGAGAATCAACACACTGCTGTGCTCAGCCACAGCCGCTCTGAGTATTGGTGCTGCAGCTGCCACGGCTGCCCCACAAAAACCAAACATCGTTGTCATCATGGCAGACGATCTCGGTTACGGTGATGTTAGCTACAACCCGCAGGGTGAAGGCGACTTCGAAACACCACACATCGACAGCATTGCCAACCACGGTACCTCATTCACCTCTGGCTACGCCATGAACATGGTGTGTGGCCCGTCACGTGCAGGTTTTGTTACTGGCCGCTACCAACAACGATTTGGCTACCACGATAATACCGGCCCACGTGTGCGTGAGCACGGCATCAAACAAGGCCTTCCGCTAGAACTCAGCACCATTGGTAATTACCTCAGCGATGCAGGTTACGTGACCGGCCTCGTTGGCAAATGGCACGACGGCGACGAACAAGAGTTCTGGCCATACAACCGTGGTTTCCAAGAATTCTACGGATTCAACAATGGCGCTGCTAACTACTTTGTTGGCGCTACTAACCAACAGCAAAAAGATCCATGGCAGGGTGTCTACCGCGAAGACGCCAAGCGCGTCCCTAACTTCGACGAATACATGACCGACGCATTTGGCATCGAGTCTGTGAAATTTGTCGAACGCAACAAAGACAAACCATTCTTCCTCTTCCTCGCCTACAACGCACCGCACGGTCCAATGCAGGCAACCAAAGAAGATCTAGCTAAGTTCAGCCACATCGAAAATGAAATGCGCCGCACTAACATTGCCATGGTGCACAACATGGACAAGAACATCGGCCTATTGCTAGAAAAGCTCGAAGAAGAAAAGCTGATGGACAATACCATCATTTTCTTCACCAGTGATAATGGTGGCTGCGGCTTCCCACAATCTAGCAACAAACCACTTCGTGGCGTCAAAGGTGGCACACTTGAAGGCGGTATCCGCGTTCCTTACCTGGTGCGTTGGGATGGTGTAGTGCCAGCTGGAAAAACTCTCGACGAGCCAGCTAACGGCATCGATATCACAGCGACCATGCTACAGCTTGCCATTGGTGAGACTAAAGATGAATGGAAGCTTGATGGCGTAGACCTCATGCCATTGCTCACCGGCAAAGTACCTCAGCTGGAAAAACGTTACCTCTACTGGGATAACGTGACTAACTCAGCCATTCGCGACCGCGAGTGGAAATATGTCACCACTAACGACAAGTCAGTTAAAGGCAAGCGCGTCACTGGCCTATTCCGCATCAGTGAAGACATCAGCGAAAGCAACGACCTGTCAAAGCAGTACCCAGAAGTTGCTGAGCGTATGAAAAAAGCCCTCAAACAATGGCAGAGCGAAAATGAAAAACCTCGCTTCGGCTGGGGCGCTCACATTGGACCAAAAGTTGGCTACCGCGGTAAACATAAAAATTAACGGACAGACTCGTTAGCCTGCTAACGAAATTGTCAATTGACATTCCCGTCATGCACTTAGTGCGTGGCGGGAATTTTTTTGGACACGTATCAACCGCTCTACATCCCCCATGCTTATTGCCTAACGACCAGTGACTAGCATCTCAAAAAATAATTTAAACGTGAAATTTAAACTTACGTCTTGATTGCGAATTCTCGGCTAACTATAAGAATTAACAATGGCCAGTTACTTTCCATACCCATACACTACCGGACCAATTATCCAGTACTCCACATCCAGCCTAATTGACGGCATTCCGAAGCTCAAACCAGCTGATAGAACAAAGTTCATCGAGATCATGCACGAATGTGCTAACTTCTACGGTGTTAAAGTTCTCGCATACAGCATTTTGCCAACGAATTTCGATCTCCTGCTAGAGCACCAAACTGACGGTTCAGCCATTTCTGACAAAGAACTGCTCAAGAGAATGAAAGCCTACGGGCAATCTAGCCGCGGACTCGATGAATATAGCAAATACCGAGACGCTCTTAAGACAGACAAAAAGCAGGCTGCTAACATTCTTGAGAAAAACCGCCAGCGCATGAACTCAGTGAGTATGTTCATGAAAAGCCTCAAACAACGCTTCAGCGGATTTTATAACGACAGACACCAACGCCGTGGCACCGCGTGGAGCACTCGCTACACCAATACCATCGTCCAGCCAGGATACGCCACAAGATTTGTCGCTGCCTACATCGAAATGGCTCCGCTGCGCCAGAGACTAACAGCATCAGCTCACCGCTACGAGTGGGGTTCACTCTACGCCGCTATCAACGGCTGCAAAAGTGCTAGAGCTGGCGTCAGCCGCATCGTCAAAATGCAGACCTATCAGCCAGGCTTAGACGAAATCCCAAAAGCCAATTTACAAAAAGCCACCTGGAATGCTGCGCACGAAACATTCTACCGCAAGATGGTGCTCGCCAAAAACAACCTCGAGTTCATCTCCGCCTTCAAACAAAAAGAAGACGACCAGCCAGAGAAACTCACCAAATATACCAACCGCAAAGCGAAGCCATTAGACAAGGTGATCCGCAAAACCAACATGCCACATCTCACCCGCGGAATCGCCGTCGGCTCAGAGGCATTTATCGAGTCCATCTTCGACCAAACCAAAGACTACTTTGGCCCAAAACGTAAGACCGGCGCACGCATCATTAACCTCATCAATTGGTCATCTAAAGAGCAGGCACTCTACGCCATGCGCGACATTATTGGCCCTGCTAAAAAGTAGTTTTACCACTGAGTTCATCAGCTAATTCTACATCTGCCTCCAATCATGCAAAAATTCGCGCATCAATTGCTACGTAGGGAAGCATTCCTTGCAAATGCAGCCAGATGCGCTTAATTAGCCATCGTTATGCCAGTTGCAACACCACAACAATACGCTGAGATGCTGGACGCTGCTCAAAAGGGCGGCTATGCATACCCTGCCATCAATATCACCTCACTTGCCACCATCAACGGTGCGCTTAAGGCTTTCGCCGATGCAGGTTCTGATGGAATCATTCAAGTTTCAACTGGAGGCGGTTCATTTGCTTCCGGTCTTAACGTCGCTGACGAAGCTTTTGGTGCTATCGTTCTTGCGGAAGCCACACACCGTCTTGCTGAAAAGTACGACATCCTTGTTGGCCTTCACACTGACCACTGCCACCCACAAAAAGTTGACTCATTCCTTAAGCCACTTCTCGAGGCATCACGCGCTCGTAAAGCAGAAGGCAAAGGACCTCTCTTCAACTCACACATGTTCGACGGTTCTGTTGTAGAACTCGACGAAAACCTCGAGATCTCAAAAGGTCTCCTGAAAGAATGTGCTGAGCTCGACATCATCCTCGAGATCGAAGCAGGCTGCGTAGGTGGCGAAGAAGACGGACACGACACATCAGGCCTTCCAGCTGAGAAGCTTTACACTTCTCCAGAAGACATGATGGCTGTTTACGAAACTCTTCAGCCAATCGGTCGCTTCCTCTTCGCAGCTACCTTCGGTAACGTTCACGGTGCCTACAAGCCAGGTTCTGTTAAACTCAAGCCAACCATCCTTCGTGACGGTCAGAAAGTAGTTACAGACAAGTACGGTGAAGAAGCCAAAATGGACCTCGTATTCCACGGTGGTTCAGGTTCAGACCTCGAAGACATCCGCGAAACTCTCGGATACGGTGTGGTTAAGATGAACATCGATACTGATACTCAGTACGCGTTCACTCGCCCAATCGTTACTCACGTTTGCGAAAACATCGAAGGCATCCTCAAGATCGACGGCGAAGTTGGTAACAAGAAAGTCTACGATCCACGTGGCTACCTCAAAAAGGCTGAAGCATCACTCGCTGCTCGCCTTCAGGAAGCATGTGACGACCTGCTCTCTACCGGCAAGTCAATCTACAAGAAGTAATTTATACTTCCCTAACTAATCTACAAAAAAGTCCTGCGGATCGCGACCGCAGGGCTTTTTTTGTGTACCTAAATCTAGCCAGCAGGAAATCTCTAGCTGGAAGGAAATCTAGCAGTCAGAAACCATAAGACGCACAATTTCCAGCCAGCTAGAAAAGCAATACGCCGGAGGCGTGACACAGCCCAGCCCATGGTAAGGCCGCGCCGCAGGTGCAACGCAACCATGGGTGAGGTGTATAAAAATGATAGCAAGCTCCAGCGGAGCGACACAGCTCGCTAGGCGTCTAGCTGAAAGAAACTATAAGACGCACAATTTCCAGCCAGCTAGAAAAGCAATACGCCGAAGGCGTGACACAGCCCAGCCCATGGTAAGGCCGCGCCGCAGGTGCAACGCAACCATGGGTGAGGTGTATGAAAATGATAGCAAGCTCCAGCGGAGCGACACAGCTCACTAGGCGACTAACCAGGAGGAAATCTAGCTAGAAGAAAATCTAGCTGTGCAAAACTAACTGCAAAGGAAAGCCCGCAGGGCTCATCAGATTGAAGCCGCGGGTAAGCGAGCTTGCGAGTGCCCCCGTGGTCCGACGCCCAATGCATAGCTTTACCGTAGGTAAAATGGAAAGCCCGGAGTTTATGACAATAGCTCAACACCCAGCTAGACGCCTCCTGAGCTGGCTAGATTCACGAAAATCACCAGCCCGCTCGCGCAATTAACTTTCCTTGATTATCAACAACACATCACCGCGGTTAGGATGTTCCATACGCCGAAGGCGTGACACAGCCCAGCCCATGGTAAGGCCACGCCGTAGGCGTAACGCAACCATGGGTGAGGTGTATAAAAATGATAGCAAGCTCCAGCGGAGCGACACAGCTCACTAGGCGACTAACTAGGAGGAAATCTAGCTGGAAGAAAAATCTAGCTGGGCAAAAACTAACTGCAAAGGAAAGCCCGCAGGGCTCATAAGATTGAAGCCGCGGGTAAGCGAGCCTGCGAGTGCCCCCGTGGTCCGATGCCCAATGCATGGCTTTGCCGTAGGTAAAATGGAAAGCTCGGAGTTGATGATAATGGCAGAATTCGCAGCCAGCGAGACGTCTACTGAGCTGTCTCGCTCCGCTGGAGCTTCTTGCCCACTTGACGCCGCTCCCAAGCGTTGCGTTGCTCCTTTGGAGCTGCCTAACACTGGGCTTGGCTGTTGAACGCCTACGGCGTATAAAAAAAACCAGCTAGAAGAAAATCTAGCTAGCTGGAAAACTAGCTAGCTGGAAAACTAGCTAGCAGAAAATCTAGCTGGAAGTAATACCTCCAGCTAGCTGAGAAATATGCTAACTGTACCTCAGTGCTACTTAATTCTGTCGTAGACCTTTTTATCCCCCATGCCGTTGCGCAGAACGTACTGGTCAGGCGAGACAGACAAAATCTGGTATCTGAAGGTTTTGCCACTTTCGCTTTTCTCAACAAAAGTGCTACCAGAAATGCTCCATTCATTCTCCATTAAAACAGTTCCAGCCTTTAACTTTTTCATTTTACTAGATGAGCTCTTCGCTGGCGCTTGACCCACCTTGGTAATTACAGTTTTAGAGGTACCATCACTTCGGTTTTCTACCCGAGCCGAGATAGGAGGTATAATATGGAAACCTGGCTGCTCGTAATTCCAGCTGCCAACAAATTGAGATTCCTCATACTTTTTAGCTGTCATCGTTGAACATGATACTAACGAACAGGCAACCCCAACAGCTGTGACTAATTGACAAAGTGTATTCTTTTTCATTTTTGAAAGTGCTATGCGCACAGGCAAAGAATCAAACGCTCAATCCTGAGTCAATATGAAATATGTTCTAGCTGATAGATTGCTTTTACTTAGTCTGTTAGTAGTAAGCAATCGCCCCCTAAGTGTGAAAACAACACTTTACACCTTTACATAGTGTCAAATAGACACTAATGGTTAACTCATCAACTTTCCACCCACCGAAGCATGTACCAATACAAATACGCACGCCCCGCTCTAACTACTGACTGCGTTGTCTTTGGCCTCGACCAAGACGACCTCAAAGTCCTGCTCATCCAGCGCGACATCCAGCCATTTGAAGGCAAATGGGCACTGCCCGGCGGATTCATCCAAGTGGGAGAATCGATAGACGACTGCGCGCGCCGCGAGCTAGAAGAAGAAACCGGACTGCAC
This sequence comes from Persicirhabdus sediminis, assembly GCF_016595495.1. Classification (GTDB taxonomy): domain Bacteria; phylum Verrucomicrobiota; class Verrucomicrobiia; order Verrucomicrobiales; family Akkermansiaceae; genus Persicirhabdus; species Persicirhabdus sediminis. The sequence goes on along the minus strand of NZ_JAENIM010000008.1, from coordinate 114,688 downwards.
GACATCTTCCTCGAGCAACTCTACAGCTACGGCCAGCCAGATCGCGATCCACGCGAGCACGTCATCACCGTCGCCTACTACGCCTTAGTTAACCTGATAGAGCACGCACCAAAAGCCGCCACCGATGCGCGCAATGCCGCTTGGTTCTCGCTAGACGACCTGCCCTCACTCGCCTTCGACCACCAAACCATTCTCGAAACTGCGCGCCAACGACTGCGTGGCAAAGTCCGCTACCAGCCAGTTGGCTTCGAGCTGCTGCCAGAAAAATTCACCCTCACCCAGCTGCAAAAACTCTACGAAATCATCCTCGAGCAAAAAATCGACAAACGCAACTTCCGCAAAAAAGTCATCAAGTTAGGCATCTTGATAGAAACCGACGAAGTCGAGCAAGACGTCGCCCACCGCGCAGCTAGACTCTACCAGTTCGATCCAGCCCACTACCAGCAGCTAGAAAAACAAGGCATCAACTTTGAGCTCTAACGCCACCACCCATTTCCTCACCTAATGAAAACCTTACTCATCGTCGATGTACAAAACGACTTCCTGCCCGGCGGCGCACTTGCCGTTGCAGGTGGAGATGAAATCATTCCCGTCATCAACCAGCTGATAGACAGCTACGACCACGTCGTCGCCACTCTAGACTACCACCCTGCCGATCACGCCAGCTTTGCCAGCCAGCACAATGGGAAAGCGGTCGGTGACATCACCCAGCTAGCTGAAAAACCACAAATCCTCTGGCCCGACCACTGCGTACAAGGAACTCACGGCGCTCAGTTAGCCAGCCAGCTAGATAGTGGACTAATCGACCACATCGTTAGGAAGGGACAAATCCAACAAGTCGACAGCTACAGCGGCTTCTTTGACAACCACCAGCAAAACGATACCGGCCTCAACCAGCTACTTCAACGACTAGAAACCACCGAGCTACACGTCTGCGGTCTGGCCACCGACTACTGTGTGAAATTCACCGTGCTCGACGCCCTCCAGCTAGGCTACAAAACTACCCTAATCAAAGACGCCTGCCGCGCCGTCAACCTCCAGCCAACTGACGAACAAAACGCCCACCAAGAAATGCAGCTAGCTGGCTGCACTATGATTGATAGCAAACAGTTATAAGGCCCTATCAAGAATAGGCCTATTAGACCTATGAATTCTCACCACAACAATCCGATGACCATTAACGAAGATAAAGTCTACGGCATCCTGCTAGGGACAGCCGTTGGGGATACATTAGGGCTGCCGTCTGAGGGCCTCAAACCAGCCATGATTAGACGACTTGGCTGGCACAAAAATTTGAAACAGCGCTTCATCCTTGGCCGTGGTATGTGGAGTGACGATACCGAGCACACCATCATGCTCTCACAAGCTTGGCTGAAAGCTAATGGTGAGGTCGAGAAATGTAGCCGAAACTTCAGCTGGCAGCTGCGTGCTTGGTTATTTGGTTTTCCATCAGGAGTAGGTTTGGCCACGGCAAAATCACTCATCAAACTATGTCTTGGCTATTCGGCCAAATCATCAGGCGTCTACTCAGCTGGCAATGGCCCTGCAATGAGAGCTGCCATTGTCGCAGCCTGCTCCCCCGACAACAAAGAAATACGCTACCAGCTAACAAAGTCGCACACGGAGACCAGCCATACTGACCCGAGAGCCCTGATCAGCTCACTTGCTGTTTGTGAAATTGCCGCGCTGTTTCTTCAACAAGCTCAGCTGCCGACAAACTCTGAAATTATAGAACTGCTAGAAAACATTACAGATCCTATCTCTGATGAGCAAGCTGTAGCTGAATGGCAAACTATCTTGCTAGAGATTAAGAGTTCGTTAGCTAGCAAACACAGCTTTGACAATTATCTATCTCGGCTACTACGACAACCAAAGAACGGCATCTCAGGATACACCTACGAAACCGTTCCCGCTGTCATTTATATCGGACTCTATCACCAATGGAAAATTGAACCTGTCATCAGAGACCTCATCGCTGCTGGAGGAGATACAGACTCCACTGCAGCCATTGCTGGAGCGCTATGTGGAGCCGCTCATGGAGCTGCAGACATTCCCGCCAGCTGGAGTAATCACATTGCCGAGTTTCCCTGCTCAGCTGGAAAGTTGGCAAAACTATCCGAAGCAATCACATCTAGTCAGCCTATGACTATCCGCCCTAGCTGGTCCCCCATGCTATTGCTCAGGAACCTCCTCTTCTTTTTCATCGTGCTCGTGCATATCTTCCTCAGACCATTGCTCTACCTAAAATCACTCATCCATAAGCAATCATGAAAAAGCTCATCTTGCGCAACAACATCATCAACATTCCAGCTGACGCGCTAGTCTACTCTACCAACGTCCAGTTGATGATGAGCGGAGGCGTGGGCGGCACATTGCTCCAGCTGCTAGGTAGCCAGATTCAGGCTGAGTTGAGAAATGCGCTCGATAATTCAGCTCTCGCTAATGTGGGTGACCTATTTCTATCGCCGCTAACAGACGAGAAATGGCAAGTCATCTATCACTGTGTGGCAGCTGACCCGATGTACCACACAGAGCCGGCTATCATTGAGAGCTTGCTTAGAAAGGTTCTTCAAGATGCCGACAAAAGAGGTTTCAAATCCATTCTTATGAGCGCATTAGGTACCGGCTACGGAGACCTAGAGAGCTCTGACTTCCTAATGCTCCTGGACAAGGTGCTCCAGCTAGAAAATCTATCTAAAATTCAGACTATCACTATTTGTACGGAGTCTGAGTCTAGTTTTGAAGATCTACGTATAGCTGCTAGAAATCTCAATTCCAGCTGGGAATTTGAACACACTTACTAATTTCAGAGCTAGCCCTGTTTCCCCTTAAGACCTTACGCTGACAAGCTTCCATACAATAAAAAAGCCAGCTCGTGATGAGACGAGCTGGCTGGAAATTTTTGTTATTGGGCGCTTGGCTTACAGTTCGATGCCGAGGATCTCAGGCGTCGCCTCACGCGGTCTAGCAGTGAGGATGTCTGGACCATTCTTGGTCACTAACACAGTGTGCTCAAAATGAGCGGAATACTTCTTGTCGTTAGTAATGACTGTCCAGCCATCTTCGAGGATTTTCACACCTGGTACACCGGCATTCACCATAGGCTCGATGGCTAATACCATACCTTCTTTGAGCAGTGGTGAGCGACCGTGCGGGCGGTAGTTAGGCACTTGTGGTTCTTCATGCAGACGGCGACCTACGCCGTGACCAACAAACTCGCGCACGATGCTGAATTTATGCGGAACGACAAAATCTTCAACCGCTGCGCAGAGGTCACCGAGGCGCTCGCCTTCTTTGGCAAAGCTGATGGCCTCGTAGAGTGACTGCTCGGTCACCGCGAGAAGTCGCTTGGTTTCCAGATCAATTTCACCCACGCCAACAGTGGTGGCATTGTCGCCAATCCAGCCACCTTGCACCACGCCGATATCAACGCTAACAATGTCGCCACTGAGGATTGGACGGCTGCCGCCGATGCCGTGAACCACTTCTTCGTTTACAGAAATGCAGATGTTGCCGGCGAATCCACGGTATCCGAGGAAGGCGCTTTTGACATCCATCTGCGCCATGAGATCACGCGAATATTGGTCGATATCACCAGTGGTTACACCAGCTTTAATCTCCTTGGCCACTGCCTGCAGAATGGTGCTCGCCGTTTCGCAGGCAATACGCATCTTCTTAACATCAGCAACGGATTTGATCGGGATCTTATTTCGGTTCTTTTTGGCCATGGCAACTAATAGTGGAAACACTCAAATAATCAACTAAGCCGCGACAGAAAAGCAAAATCACTCCGTCGCGGCTCAAATGTGAAGATTAGCGCAGTGAATGCTGCGATAATCTCATTTCCAGCTGGCTAGCAGCTATTCTGGTTTTTTGATCATGAAGAATCCCTCGGGGATTCCGCCAAGACTCGACGCAATCAAGTCTGGTTTGTAAGCGTACTTTTTCACGTCCTCTTCGTGGGTATGTCCGCTGAGCACCAGTACAGATCGATAACCCATCTGCACCGCACCTAACACGTCGGTGTACATGGTGTCCCCCACCATGATGGTTTCGTCAGTACGCAGGCCGATGGTTTTACGCGCCATGCGCATCATCACTGGGCTCGGCTTGCCAACGGAAAATGCCTCAATGCCGGTGGCACTTTCAATCATCGCGACGATGGCACCACAACCCGGACGAATGCCTTCATCAGTTGGGCAAGTAGTATCTAAGTTAGTCGCAATCAATGCCGCTCCTTTGGCTACTAAGCGCACTGCTTTTTCAATATTTTCAAAGTTAATGGTACGCCCTTCACCAACCACCACAAAGTCAGCATCATCGTCAACCACCGTGATGCCATTGCGGTCGAGCGCGGCTGCTAGACCATTCTCACCAATCACGTAAGCCGTGCCATCAGGCTTCTTTTCTGCTAAAAATCTAGCTGTAGCAATCGCACACGTTAGAATGCTTTCAGGCTCAGTCTCTAGTCCCATACGAGTCAGCTTGAGAGCGAGGTCGCGGCGGGTACGCTGACTGTTATTGGTTAGAAATAAATAGGGTATATCATGCTCCTTGAGTTTGGCGATGAACTCTGCAGAGCCATCGATCAACTTTTTGCCCTTATAGATCACACCGTCCATATCGAGGAGAAAACCAACTTTTTGATGAATATTATCATTCATAGCACCACCAACATAGCACTGGATGTGCCACAATCTCGAGCAACAAGTTTTCTCAAGTCATGCAATCTGATAGATCTATCACACAACAAACCCACACCTCTCACAATCCTTTCACCTGCAGTTCTTTTGCCTTCACACCTAGCAAAACACCCCAGCCAAATCAATCTGCTGCCGTTGTTAAAAGAGCCGCAGCAATGTTAATTACGCCGTCTTGGCACCTGTAAAAATCGCATGTCACACGCGTATTTTATTATGAACAACACCTGCCAGCAGCAGCTGGACGCTACTAACATGTTAAAATCATACATCCTAGGACTTAGCAAAATAATCAGTGCGCTGATTGTCTTGGCAGCCATAAGCCTATCAACAGCTCAGGCGCAACAAGACAGCGCTGGACAGCAACAGGCTGCTCACGAGCTAATTAAACGCGTAACGCCAAGCCTGGTCGATAGGTTTGAACTGGAAATCATCCCAGCTGCTGACGGGTTAGATGTCTATGAACTAGACAGCAAAGATGGCAAAATCGTGCTGCGAGGAAATAATGGCATCAGCATTGCCTCCGCGTATAACCGCTACCTCGGTGACTACTGCAATGTGCTCTACTCACTGTGGGGCGACCAGATGGCCCTTCCAGCTACCCTTCCGATACCTACTGAAAAAGTACGAGTAGTGAACCCACGCAAGATTAGACACTTCTTCAATTACTGCACATTCAACTACACAGCGACTTGGTGGAACTGGGACCGCTGGCAGAAAATGATCGATATCCTAGCCATGCACGGCGTCAATATGCCGCTTGCTATTGTCGGCGTAGAGGGTGTTTGGTACCACAGTCTGCTAGAAGTTGGCTTTACAGATCAAGAAGCTAGAGAATTCATTGCCGCACCTACCTACCTAAACTGGCAGTGGATGAGCAACCTCGAAGGCACAGGCGGCCCAATTCCAAAAAGCTATATCGACAGTCACATTGTTTTAGGCAAGCAAATCATGGACCGCCAGATGAGCTTAGGCATGACACCTATCGTTCACGGATTCAGCGGTCACGTTCCACGTCTATTCAAAGAGAAATTTCCAGATGCTAGAGTTGATCTAAAACACGGCTGGGCACGCGGAAGCTTCGACCCAGCAGCTCAGCTAGACCCAATGGACCCACTATTTAATAAGTTTGGAGCCATCTACCTCAATAACCAGATTAAGTTGCTAGGCACAGCTGGCTACTACATGAGTGACCCTTTCCACGAAGGTTCACCTCCTGTCCAAGGTGACGAATACCTTGCCAAGGTCGGCAAATCGATTTCCGCTCTATTTACCTCCGTTGACCCTAACGCGACTTGGGTTATGCAGACATGGTCACTTCGTGAGCCAATCGCTAAAGCTGTAGCCAAAGACAAGCTGCTCATCATGAACTTGCATGGTAACCGCTGGGAGAAATTAGCCGATTGGGGCTACCCATTCACTCAGGGACAACTGAATAACTTTGGTGGCAGAACATTCATGCACGGCGACCTCGAAGTAGTCGCTCAAGACCTCTACAGCACGGTGAGAAAACGTTCTGAATACTGCGTTGGGGTGGGTAACTGGACAGAGGGCATCAATGATAACCCGGTTAACTATCATCTCGCGTTAGAGATGAATTGGGCCGAAGGAGCGATCGACCTCAAGCAGTGGCTCAATAAATACACCCAACGTCGCTACGGGCTGAAAAGTGCTGCTGCTGAGAAAGCTTGGCAATACCTGCTAGATGGACCCTACAGCATGGGGGGATTTGGTTACTCATCCATGTTAGCTGGACGTCCAGGGCTCAGACCCATTAGTGCAGGCCCGAATAAGTCCTATGCTCGTAGCTACACCTACGATAGCAAATTACTCGCGCGCGCTTGGCAGCAACTGCTCGCAGTTGACCCAGCCGCTATGCAGTCAGCAGGCTTCCAGTTCGACCTCGTTGACGTTTCTCGCCAGTCACTGTCTAACTTAGTTGCTTACCAACAAGTTGAGCTAACAAAAGCATTTGAAGCAGGTGATCGAGAAAAGCTCAATCAAGTTGGCCAAGAGATGGTCGAGTTGATTGGCGACATCGACAAACTGGTAAGTAGCTGCCCACAGATGCTCATGGGTGTGTGGCAAAAAGACGCCATGGACTGGGCCACTAACGATGAAGAGAGAGCCTACTACAATACCACTGCTGCCACTCTCCCAACAATTTGGGGAACTGACAATCCGGACAACTCACTCTACGACTACGCGTGGCGCGAATGGGGCGGCCTGATTTCCACATTCTACCAAGAGCGCTGGAAACTATGGATCAAAGAGCTCGATGCGAAATTAGCCGCTGGTGAAAGATACGCAGACCCACCTAACGACAGCTACGGGCGAGCAAGCTTCCGTGGTGATGACATCCATAGCAAGATGGCTGATTTTGAAATGGCCTATTGTGCTAACCCACCAAAACTCTCTAGCGAAGCAATTGGTGACAGCCGTGAAATTGCACAATCATTGTTCAATAAATACTCTAGCCAGCTGATGGCACTGCCTGATCACGCTCCAGAATACCCAGCACTTGTACACCCTGATTTAGGTATAGAAGTAGCTACATGGGCAAAGAAAAGCTACACTAACAAGTTCAAGCCTGTAACGATAGATGTGACAGAAAACATCACAGGCCAAGGTGATTATATCTTCAGTGTGGTTACTAGTTTCGGTCCTTCCCCAGCTCTGAAAAACCTCAAGCTCTACGAAAACGGTCTTCTTGTTAGCGAAGGCACAGCTCTAGCTGCTGATAAAAATGACGATAAGCAAACTACTTATAAATTCTCCATCAATCAGCACGCAATGGGCGCTAGCTACGAGATCAAGTTCGATGCTAAGGCATCTGCCTCCGGCCCAACAGAAGGTCGCTACCACTTCCGTATCGATTAATTTCTCGAATCATTCAGTAAAGCTCGGGCACACCGCCCGGGCTTTTTTTTTGTGCTCTATCAGCCAGCCCTTAGTCATTAAATATGAACATACCAGTCAGCTAGTCATCTAAAGCCATGATGCTCACCGCTCATACAAAACTCAGGTGGATCTATTTCGCACTCACGATCCTAACAATCACAGCAGGTTTACTCACGAGATCCAGCTACATGCCGCGACCGAGTTTTCTAGCAACATACGCTGGCGATACACTGTGGGCATTGATGATCTTCTGGGCATTTGCCTTTGTTGCGCCCCGCTCAGCCAGCTGGAAAATTGCCCTCGCCGCGCTGGCCTTCTGTTTTGCCATCGAATTCTCCCAGCTCTATCAAGCCGACTGGGCCAATGCCATCCGCAGCCATACCATCGGCGCGCTAGTCTTTGGCCGTGGATTTCTCGCCAGCGACCTCATCTGCTATAGCACCGGCATCTTCATTGGCTGGCTACTACAGAAATGCATGGCGGCAGGCCACCAAAACATCAAATGACAGTACAATATTGTCATTTGACACACCCTGATAGCTGATGCAGACTAGATTAACTTACAGCTCCGCTTATGGCTCTCAAAGAAAAAATCCAAATCAGAAGAACTCAGAAAGCTCACGCTCATTGGTCTGATACCCATGACATGTCTTCAGCTACCCTGCAGCAGGGATTGGCATTTACTTTGGTTGAGAACATCAAACAAAAACTGGCCTGTACCGACCAAGAAATGGCCTCTGCCTTGGGAATCTCGCTGAGTACCTACGCACGGCTAAAGCGCACGCCCAATAGCTCAATCAGCCAAATCAGCTCTGAAAAAATTTACCGCATTTTAAGTGCCATCAATACCGCCTATCAGACCTTTGATAGTGAAGAGGACGCTGAGCTGTGGCTGAAATACCCAAGCGCCGAGCTAGCAGGCATTCCAGCTCATATCTTATTGCACGAGCCAGGAACGACCAAAGTCATTCAGGAGCTGCGCAAAATCCAACAAGGTGTATTTGCCTAACTAGCCATGCTAACCATTCACAGGCTGGTGCCCAAGAGGTTCAAGGACAGCTGCTGGTTTGGCTATGTGCCAGCTGAAACGGCTGAAGCCAGCCGCTGGAATCATGCGGGTACAAATATTCTCTACGCCGCAGAGCACCCCGCTCTAGCAGCGCTGGAAATATCCGTCCACGTCGGCCTGATCCAGCTGATAGGTAAATACGCACACGGCATCGCCAAAATGCCCGAAGAACTACACAGCTCGCTAGCTGACATCGTTAGCATGCCAAAAAACTGGCAAATGGACTGCTCGTGGACGCGTGACGTCGGCGAGCAATTTGTCCACGACCAATGGAATGTCGTGCTCAAAGTCCCATCGGTGATCATCGAAGACGGCTGGAACTACCTCATCAATCCCGCCCACCCGGAGTTCTCACAGCTCCAGCTAGAGACTCGCGACCACTTCATCATCGATAACAGACTAGCCGGTAAATAAAAAAGAACTCACTTATGCCTTAAAATAATTCTTACAACAACTTCATTAGAAGTCTCTACTACCAAATTATTTGAGCTATAATACATCAAATTTAAATTAGCCTATTGCTTCTAACATAGCAGCTAAATCTGTGGAACTCGTGTCAGCCTCTATACTTTCGAGTATTGATTTGGCTTCAGCTATAGTCACACATAGCCCGTCACCTAAAACCCCAGTTACCAATTTAAAATTGGTCGAATTATTGTACTTTTCTTTAGGATCATCAGTTATTTTGTAAAACGTACCTTTAGAAATACTCAAATTCCCTAGTGCTACGTCTGGCGTAATTTCAATTATAGAAGATTCCTCACTAGATTCCTTCTCAGCTATGACCCTAAGTAACCATCTGTTAACCGATTCTTTCTTAAAGCACAGCAAGCCAACCTCATCATCAACTTGAAGATTCATCGCAGGAAACCAGTTTTTATTATTACAATCAGGATCACAGATCTTAGATAGCATTCCCACCAATCCCTCTACCCCAATATTTTGCTGCTCAGTCTTGGAACAATTGCCTTGTGGAGCAACCTCATTAGCTACAGTTCCATTCTTCCAAGGCAGCTTAATTGAAAGACCTCCTGAGCTAATTTTAGATACTGAAAGTTCGTTGCTTAGCATTAGGAAAGCCTTAATGCCATATGTTGCTTGAACTCTACTTAGAACATCAGGCTTTTTGATCCTCCTATTGCTTATCGTTTGATATTTAGAGTCGCAGTGTCGGACATAGTCACCTAATACGTACTTAGCTACAGTTTTTCGAAAACTTGGATATTTCACATCTGCACACATTTCTAAAATATGTTTATACTTATAAGCATTGCTGTCTTGAACTAGTTTAAGCATAAACTCCCCGTCTTTGTTTTCTGTGTCGTAACAAATAAACAGAGCTGCGAAATACTCCATGAGTGATTTGTGGGCCCATCTAACAGTATGACCATCGTCTATAAAAAGCGGTACGGCAACTGTACTATCCCGGAGAAAATCAGAAACTTTAATCTTATGGTATTCGATAGATTTGACAACACTTGAGACCTTCTCTTCGAAATCGATTTTTGAATACTCGACCCTATACCCATCCAATACGCATTTGAAAGCCAACTTCCTCAAGACTAACATAAACTCTCTTGAATCTAGACCAGTCTTCAACGAATGGGTATAGTCAGCAGATTTAGTTAAGTCGTGTTGATCAAAAAGCGCCGCATATACACGCTCATAAAAAATACTCATTTTTTGAGGTAACGATGGTTTATGTCGATAAGCACAAAATAATAATGATACGTATAGAGGGTTGCTCAGATATGCTCTGATTTTAGGAAAACTAGATTCCTTTATAGCCTTAATTAGTGATTTACTTAAATCCCCTCCTTCATCATATCGCTCAATTAGCTCAAACGCCTGCTGGTCAGTTAGATTCTTCACTCCATAGCAATAAAAGCTCAACAGAACTGAGATTTCAGTTTGTCTTCTTGAGCTGACGAGAATTCGCACTCGTGGATATTTCTCATGAAATGCCAATAATTGTCTCGTTATCTCTGCCGCTAAGTCAGCGGGGGCCTCATCTAGTCCATCTAAATAAATAGACACAGGGTAATCAACAAAAATGAGTCCCTCGTCTGGCAACAAACCTTGTATTTTTAATAGCTTAAGGAGCTCCTCTTCCAACTTGTCATTTTCTCTAAAAGATCTAAGCTCAAACAAAACCGGCAAACTGTTAGCAGATACAATTTCATTCAAAACTAACCTCTTAACGATCGTAGATTTCCCCATACCAGCTGAATCAAACACGGCAACTGTTGAAGACTTTTCAAATATATTCGTTAGTTTATCAATAAGGAGCTCTTCCCCACTTACATGCACCAAACTAGTCGGAATATAAAGATCTTCCAGTGGTTTCGGATTACTGGCAAAAGCTATAGTTTGAAGATAGCTACAAGTACCATATAAATTTGATAGATACTTGTTTAACCTATCTTCAAGATCATTCCTCCTCTTCTTTGCTGCTCTTCCCTTACCTGCAATGTTAGGAACTTTCTCTAGAATATCTCTTATGATATTCACCGCATAAGGAACGCCAGCTGCGATCGTTGCTTTAATTATTGGGTCCATATATATAAGTCTGACCTCTTACTGGCAGGCTTCGCATTCTTCGCCATTCATCATAGCTTCGATGCTGCAGGCTTTCACTTCTGCTGCGGTATATTGTTTGGCTGCTGCGGCTCCACTGCCGACCACTCCTCGCATTTCCTTTTTGTTACCCACAGTCGCCTTCTCAATGTTAGACGCCTGCAGAGTACGCAAGTAATAAGTAGTTTTCAGTCCGGTGTGCCACGCGCGGCGGTACATGTGGCTGAGCGTTTTCATGTCTGGCTCAGCGAGGAACAAGTTGACCGACTGTGATTGGTCGATCCACTTCTGGCGTCTAGCAGCTGCATTAACAATCGCCTCGTAGCCAACGCCAAAGACCGTCTTGTGTTTCTCCTTGAGGTGGTCAGGGATGCCTTCAATTTCGCTTAGCTCGCCGTCGAAGTACTTCAGCTGGTCGAGCATGTCTTGGTTCCACAGGTCTTCTTTTTTCAGGTCTTCTACCAGGTGACGGTTGAGCACGATGAAGTCACCAGACAAGTTGCTCTTCACATAGAGATTCTTGTAGTTAGGCTCGATACACGGAGTAGTTCCCATGATGTTGGAGATGGTTGCCGTAGGAGCGATGGCGAGCACGTTAGAGTTGCGCATGCCTTGCTTGGCAATCTTCTCACGCAGGTGCGTCCAGTCCATCTTGCTACCGCGAGGCACGTCGATTTTCACCCCACGTTCTTCTTCTAGCATATCAACAGTATCTTGCGGCAAGAGACCGCGATCCCACTTAGATCCTTTGTAGCTAGAATAAGTTCCCTGTTCGCCAGCTAGATCTGATGAGGCATTGTAGGCGTAGTAGGCAATCGCCTCCATAAACTCATCGTTGAAGTCAACAGCTGCGTCGCTAGCAAAGGCTAGGCCCTTTTTGTACAAGGCATTTTGCAGCCCCATCACACCAAGTCCGATAGGACGGTGACGGCTGTTAGCTGTTCTAGCGGCTTCTGTTGGGTAGAAATTAATATCGATCACATTATCCAGCGCGCGGATAGCAACGGTGATGGTCTCCTTGAGCAATTCGTGATCGAGCGATCCATCAGCCGTGATGTGGCTATCGAGAACTACGGAACCTAGGTTACACACAGCGGTTTCTTCGTCCGAAGTATTCAGGGTGATTTCAGTACACAGGTTAGAGCTGTGAATCACACCAGCGTGATCTTGCGGTGAGCGCAGGTTACATGGATCTTTGAATGTAATCCACGGGTGGCCAGTTTCGAAAATCATCTTCAGCATGCCCTTCCACAGCTCAATCGCTGGCATTTGCTTGCTCCAGATTTTTCCTTCTTGGGCTAACTTTTCATACTCGATGTAGCGCAGCTCAAATGCTTTGCCGTAGAGGTCGTGAAGGTCTGGCGTATCGTTAGTGCGGAAAAGTGTCCACCCTTGGCGAGCTTCCATGCGCTTCATGAACAGATCTGGAATCCAGTTAGCGGTGTTCATGTCGTGACAGCGACGACGTTCGTCGCCGGTATTTTTGCGCAGCTCAAGGAAATCTTCGATGTCGTTGTGCCAGCTCTCGAGGTAGGCACAGCCAGAGCCACGGCGCTTACCGCCTTGGTTAACAGCTACTAACTGATCGTTGTGTAGCTTGAGGAATGGGATGATGCCTTGGCTCTCACCGTTAGTGCCCTGGATGTAACCACCAGTGCCGCGCACAGCTGTCCATGAGCCACCTAGCCCGCCAGCCCATTTTGATAGGAATGCATTCTCAGCAATGCCACGAATCATGATGCTCTCGATAGAGTCGTCCACCTTGTAGAGGTAGCATGATGACAGCTGGCTGTGCAGTGTGCCGGAGTTAAACAAGGTAGGCGTGGATGAGCAGAAGCGGCGACCTTTGTAGAGTGAGTACAAGCGGATACACCACTCATCACGGTTTTCTTTTTCAGCGCGGAATAGGCCCATGGCCACACGCATCCAGAAAAACTGTGGGGTTTCTAATCGACGTGGAGTCGCTTGAGTTTTGTCGACGATCAGGTAGCGATCGTAGAGAGTTTGCACACCGAGGTAGTCAAAGTCGAGGTCAGCTGTTGGATCTAACGCGTCAGCCAGTTTGTTGAGGTCGTACTTTTCTATCAGTTTAGGAGAAAGTCGCTTAATGCCGACGGTGTATTGGATATACTTTTTGAACCCTTCACGGTGCACAGCCTTCAGCCCGCTGATGCCGTCTTTGACGATATCCCAGCCGAGCACTTCTTCATAGATGTAGCTGAGTAGAATGCGACCGGCAAATTTAGCAAAATCAGCATCACGCTCGATGAGTGATTTGGCATTCAGCGTGATGGTTGATTTGAGATCGGCTGCTGTGATTTCCGCGCCCACAGAACGGCGTAGTTCTTGCTCGATCTGCGCTGGGCTGAGACATAGGTCCAGACCGATTGAGGCAAACTCGATACGGCGCTTGAGCTCTGTGCCATCCCAAAATTCAGTCGATCCATCTTTGGTAGTCACCACCACCATAGACTCCTGGTTAGGGTCGTCTACTGGAGCTTCATCAATGCGCATCTGTGCGCGCTGGGCACGATAGAGAATGTAGGCTTCAGCAGCTTTGAATAGCCCCTGACGCATCAATTCTTCCTGCACGAGATCTTGCACGTACTCGATGTGAGCAAAGGCGCGGTCACCGAGGCGGATGTTTTCAGTCACGCCCGCGGCTACTTTTACCGCTACTTCTGGGTCTTCTTTGATAGAGAGCAATGCCTTGCGCACCGCAATCTCGATTTTTGTCTGGCTCCATGGAACGACTTTGCCATTGCGGCGAATCAGACGCACAGGCATTTCCTGTGGCTCCTCGCTAACAATCACTTCGCCATTCTTTTCTAGCGAACGTGTAAAGACTAATGACTTGGCTACATCGTGTGCGTCATTTTCAATCAATGCGCGCTCGATTAACAAATATAGATCGTGCTGAGAAAGTCTCAGCTGGCCGCCGTCTTGCACCTGATCCGTCAGAGCCTTGGCAACTGAATGAGCCACGTTAGAAACAAACAGGCAGTTTTCTTCACTGTAGATGGCTTCCTCAGATTGCTTGCGAGATTCTAGCAAGTTAGCCAGCGCAGTACCGATGGTCTCAGCGAGTTCGGTGAGGCAAAGTTCGCTTTCTTGCTGTCCACGAGTCACCCAGATTTGAGCCACGCGCTCAGGCACTTTATCGCCCAGCGCTTTACGCCAGTCGAATCTGTCTGAGTTAGAATTTCCGCGATCAGTGATAACGCGCTTCAGGGCTAAATCTTCTTCGAGTGATATGGAACGGTACATTGGCTTATAGGAATGTGGGCAGGTTTGTTAGTTTTCAGTGTTCAGTTTTCAGAATCACTGCTGTCTTATTTGGAGGTATTGTTTTTTTGAACGGACTGAATTAAACCATGTAACATTGATGCTATCTCCTTAGTTTCTCGAACTAGCTGATCAATGTTGTTGAATGGTGAAATGGCCAACTCTTGGCTGGCTTTTTGATTAATATATAGCTGGGTTCTTAGCTCAGCGCATGACCCTTTGGCTATTCTGAGAAATCTAATGAAGTCTCCAGCTGAGTCTCTCTCAGCGCCTTCCGCAATATTCGATGGGATAGAAACCGCAGCTCTCTGCATCTGGTTCTTTAGGCCAAAATCATTAGATTGATAGGTAGCAACGTAGACATCCACAGCCAGACGAGAGGCTCGTTTCCATACTTCGAGGTCTTCAAAAGTGTGTAGGGACATGGGGATATCTCTCTGCTAGCTTAGCGTTTCAGATGCGCCTTAAGGCAGTCTGAAAACTGAACACTGAAAACTAA
This sequence comes from Persicirhabdus sediminis, assembly GCF_016595495.1. GTDB lineage: Bacteria > Verrucomicrobiota > Verrucomicrobiia > Verrucomicrobiales > Akkermansiaceae > Persicirhabdus > Persicirhabdus sediminis. The sequence continues at coordinate 99,657 of NZ_JAENIM010000008.1, read as the reverse complement.
TCACTATCCTAAAGATCATCATCGTCGATGTTGCCTAGGGCGGTGGATTTTTGGTATTCGGTGACGCGGCCTTCGAAGAAGTTTTGCTCCTTCTTGATGTCCATCATTTCAGCCAGCCACGGGAATGGGTTTTCTAGCTGGTCGTTGAGTGGCTCGAGCCCGCATGACTCGAGTCGGCGGTCGGCGATGTAGTCGATGTATTGGTGGAAGTCTTCGATAGACAATCCAACAGCACTAACTGGCAGGCAGTCGCGGATGAAATTTTTCTCCAGCTTGGTAGCTTCGGCCATGGTCTGGCGCAGTTCTTCTTTGAACTCGTCAGTCCAGATTTCTGGGTTTTCGTTAGCCAGATCCATCAACAAGTTGCGCAGCAGCTCGATATGGTTAGACTCATCACGCAGCGTGTAGCGGAACATCTGGCCGATGCCTGGGAATTTATTTTGCCGGTAGAGAGAGAGGATCATGCCAAACAATCCATAGAACTGAGTGCCTTCCATGCATTGGCCGAAAATGAAAGCATTGCGGGCTAGTGCTTGTTTATTCTCCACTAGTGACATGTCCATGTCACGGCGCAGTGAGCGCGAGTTAGAGACAACAAAGTCGGTCTTTTCCTGCACGGTTTTGACGCCTTCAAAGATGGCTTCGCATTCGTGTGGGTTGAGGCCTAACGAGCTCACCATGTAGACTAATGAATCGGCATGAATATTTTCCTCATGGGCGTGGCGGCGGAATACTAACTCTAACTCGGGAGCTGTGACCTGATCGCGAATCACGTGGATGATGTTATCTCCAACAATGCCTTCAGCTGCGGAGAAATAACCGATGCCCATTTTGATGATCCATCGCTCAACATCTGAAACTTCGTTGCTGCGCCATTGCTCAACATCTTTCTGCATCGGGATGTCTTCTGGCTCCCAGTGGTTCGCTCGCATATCGGAATAAATCTCCCACGCCCAAGGGTACTTGAGTGGCAGGAGACCAAATCCTCGAACGGTTTGACCACCAATCACACGCTTCGCGCTTAGCAGCTCAGCTGCCTTGCTCTCGTCGAGCGGGATCGAATGATCGTCAAGTTGTACGTTGAGTTTTGACATGATGATAGGGAATCTCGTTTGAGTTCAGTTAGTTTGTGCGGGAAAAACTTAGAGGTCGTCGTCGTCGAAAGCATCTAACACAGCCGTCTGAACTGGAGCGACTCGAGTGCCTGTATTGATGTGGATCTGTTCGTCCAGCCACGGCAGCGGGCTGGAATGGTGGAAGTACTGGCGAGCTAACCCACAAGCGGATAGGCGTTCATCGGCGAGGTGCTCGATGTACTGGCTGAGTGCTTCAGCTTGCAAACCAACTTTATCGACTGGAAGTTGGCTGATGAGTTGTTGCTCAAGCTCGACGGCTTGTTTCATGATGTCGACGAGCTCAGCTTGGAATTCCTCTGTCCACAGCTCAGGATTTTCTGAGACGAGTTCTTTGAGCAGCTGGTTGAACAGCTCGATGCGGTAGAGCACATCTTGTAATAGTTTGCTGAGGATTTGGCCGACTCCTGGAAGTTTGTTTTGCGATGCGAGTGAGAACAAACATGCCCACTGGCTGAAGAACTGTGTGCCCTCCAGACATTGGTTGTAGAGGAAAAGGTTGCGCGCAAATGCCTGCTTGTTAGCTAGCTCCTTGGTATCGGAGTTGCGGGTCAGCTGGCTGATATTCTGCTGGGCAAATTCTTCCACTTGGCGGTGATGGCCTGAGGCGGATGCGAGGTCTTGGCATTCTAGCGGGTCGAGCCCGAGCGATCCGTATAGGTAAACAAGCACGTCACTGCGGGTATTTTCCTCGTGAACGTAGCGGCCAAATACTAGCTTCAGCTCGGGAGCGGTGACGAGATCGCGCAGCACGTAGATACCCTGAGATGCAAAAATGTTCTGCGACAAAGCAAAACTACCGAGCGCCATTTTTACCAATTTTTGAGCTTCAGCAGGCAGTTGTTTCCACGCCACAGCGTCTTGGGTCAGGTTCACCTCAGCTGGCTCCCAGTGGTCATTTTTCATCTGTTTATACAGATTGTATGCCCAGGTGTACTTGAGCGGCAGAATATTAAAAAACATCGATTGGCGACCATTGATCACCTTTTTTGCTGCGTAGCCTTCTTCAGCTTTTTCGCGGTCTAACTCGAAGACACGATCGCCTAGGGTAACTTTAATGATGTCTGCCATTGTCTGGTGGGATAGGGTGATTGAGCGGATTCTGCGGGACTCGCAGAAGCTTAGCGGGATAGAAATGCTTGTTTTCTCGCCCGCCCTCAAGGCTAGGTACGTTGCATGAACTTGTTGATAAATGCTACCAAAAAATGGCCATGTAGTATCCACAAATTATTCACAATACAACATATGGTATATTTGACCCTTTTCCAGCCGACATACAGATGGCTGGAATTAGCCAGCTATTCGCCCTCAATCATCACAAAAACAAGCGTCTCAGCACATATACTAACAACTAGCCACGAGTAAGCTGGCCACCACGCTTTGGGGTATACTTTTTTTCTCAGCTGTTAGCCACACCTCTAGCTGGGGGAAATTTTAAAAAAACCGCAGCAAGATACGCGCAGAAATGAATCCATGAGCCAGCGGGTGCTCGCAATTGCAGTAAAATAAACTGGCTATTTTTTAAAATTTCTATGCATGGCTGGCGGCAGATAAAATCGCGAAAGATAAGTTTGCAATACGGTAAGAAAACCCGTATCTGCTAAATCGAATTCCCCATGCACATTAACGAAAAATGCTGACAGTTCAATGACTGTCAGGGATTTGGCGCTATTTTTGCTAGGGGAATGCCGACCTATATTAAATTATGATCTATCACGGTAAGTCAAAAAGCACTCATTCTTATTTCTTGAGCTCAGAATACGAGCCGACTAGCCCAGCAGATGCTCTTTTCCACATCATTCCTGCGCCCCTAGAGAAAACCGTCAGCTACGGTGCGGGAACAGCAAATGGCCCACAGGCTATCTTAAATGCTGCGTATCAGCTGGAGGCCTTCGACGGCAAATCTTACCCTGGCGACCTCGGTCTATTCACCACTCCTGCCGTTGATTGCTCAGGCAAGATTGAGCAAGCGCTCAGCAACATCGAGAAAACCTGCAAGACCGTATTTGATATGGGCAAAATCCCTGTCGTTCTCGGTGGCGAGCACAGCCTCACGCAGGCACCGGTGCGCGCGCTAGCAAATATTCGCCGTGACTTTGGCGTCGTGCAGATTGATGCCCACGCTGACCTACGCGAAGATTACAATGGCGACCCGTACAGCCACGCATCGGTGATGCACCGCATTCTCGACCTCGACATTCCGCTTTTCCAGATTGGCATCCGCAACTTGTGCAAAGAAGAGATTGAAGTAAGAACCAAGCGCGGTGTCGGCTACCTCGACGCGCGTGAGATCGCTAAAAATGGCATCCCTGCTGAATTGTTGCCGGAAGATTTCCCTAAGAATATTTACCTCAGCTTTGACGTCGACGGGCTGGACGCCTCGTTGATGCCTGCTACTGGCACGCCTGAGCCGGGTGGTCTCACTTGGTGGCAAGCGCTAGATGCGGTGGAAGCCTGCACTGCTGGTGGACGCAAAATCCTCGGCATTGACGTGGTTGAGCTGGCGCCAAGACCTGAGCTACACAGCTGCGACTACACTGCGGCAAAGCTCGCCTACGCGCTTATGGGCATTGCTTCGCGCGCCTAATTTGCCCCACTAGAACGATAATTTCGATCATTCGCAAACAGAGCGAAGAAAAAGCCAGAATTTGCAGCGACAGATTCTGGCTTTGTTGATTCATCCGGTTGTTGACTTTTGTTACCACCTCGCCCACTGTCTCGCGCAGAATTTGATTCGAACCACAAATTTTTCACTATCATGTCATACGATCTCATTGTTATTGGTGGAGGCCCTGCAGGATATGTAGGAGCTATTCGCGGTGCCCAGCTGGGTAAAAAGGTAGCTGTAGTAGAAGCAGACCGCGCAGGCGGTACTTGCCTTAACTGGGGGTGCATTCCAACTAAGGCACTTCTTAAGAATGCCGAGCTATACCAGACACTTACTAAGAAGGGTAAAGAGTTTGGCCTTTCATTCGACAACCTAGAGTACGACTGGTCATCAGTGATTGGTCGTTCACGCAAAGTTTCTGACCGTCTCGCTGGCGGCATCGAGTTTCTTTTCAAGAAAAACAAAATCGACTACATCAAAGGTTACGGCTCCATCATTGATGGCAACAAAGTAGCCGTGACAGACGCCAATGGCGAGTCCACTGTCTACGAGACAGCTAACGTGATGATTGCTACCGGCTGTAAGAGCCGCGAGCTGCCACCATTCCCATTCAATGGCACTACCGTAATCAGCTCAAAAGAAGCTATGGTTCTGCCTGAGCAACCAAAAGAAATGATCGTCATCGGCGCTGGCGCCATCGGCGTTGAGTTTGCTTATGTTTACAATGCTTTTGGCACCAAGGTAACTATCGTTGAAATGCTGCCTCAGGTACTTCCTGTAGAAGACGACGAGATTGGCAAAGAGCTGCAGAAATCACTCACAAAACAAGGCATCCGCTGCCTCACTGATACCAAAGTGGTCAGCACCAGCGAAGATGGCAATGGCGTGACTATCGAAGTAGAAGGCCCTAAAGGCGCCGAAACTCTCACTGCTGATGTTTGCCTCGTGGCCATCGGCGTGCAGCCAGTACTTCCTGGCGGCGAGCAGCCAGCTCTTACAGATCGTGGATTTATCCAAATCGGCGACCGCTACGAAACTTCTATCCCGAATGTATACGCAGTAGGTGATATTTCTGGTCCACCATGGTTGGCACACACCGCCAGCTACGAAGCGATCCAGTGTGTTGAAGGTCTCTTTGTAGATGGTCATGCACCTCGCAAAGTGGGCAACTTCCCAGGCTGCACATACTGCCATCCACAGGTAGCTAGCGTTGGTAAAACCGAGCGCGCACTCAAAGAAGAAGGCGTTGAATACAAAGTGGGCAAATTCCCATTTGCAGCCATCGGCAAAGCGCAAGCAGCTGGTGATGCGGAAGGGTTTGTAAAACTCATCTACGGCAAAGAACACGGCGAGCTTCTCGGCGCTCACATCATTGGCGACAACGCCACTGAGCTGATTGCAGAAATGGGCCTCGCTCTCGAGCTCGAGTGCACCACTGAGGAGATCCACTCCACCATCCACGCCCACCCAACACTGGCTGAAGCCTTACACGAAGCTACTCTAGACGCGGACGGCCACGCCATCCACTTCTAAGAAACTAGCTAGCTCGAGCAATTAGATTCTGGGCACGCACCGCCGTCACCCACACATGCTCAAGCAGTCAGACTAAACCCTTTAGTTTTCCATAAGCCCATGCGTCAATAATCATCGACGCATGGGCTTTTTTATTTATTCTCGTAAATATCTTAGTCAGATCGACAAACAATGAAGTGCATTGAAGATAGCTGGTTCGAGTAGCAAATGAGGGGCATTCACGGCTCCAGCAACTCGTTCCAAAAGAGACAGCGTCTACCCCTCGCGTCTGCCATCTGAGGTTCTCATTGAAAAAAATAACTCTCCTTTTACTTTTAAGTAACAAAACCCAAACAACGTTTGAGTCTCATTACGAGGAAGTTATCGCCGCAACCCCTAAAACTACATATAATCGAGACAAAGCTACGTGCATCGCCCCGGCGGTCGCCTGTCTGATCTCCCCTGGGTTGATCTCGGCTGATCTAGCTTCTGTCCAACCCTAACTCGAATACACATACATGAGCAAAGCGAAGGAAGAATGGTTTTACGCCAAAGGGGGCACACAAGACGGCCCCGTGTCACTGCAACAGCTGCAGTCGATGATCAAAGGCAACCGACTCAACCCTGATCAGGACCTCGTCTGGAAAAAAGGCATGGCCGAATGGGTAAAACCCAATAGCCTCAAAGAATTTACCCTCGCCTCACCACCCGCTGCCCCTGCGACCAAAGCGCCCAAGCCCGCTAAAAAGCAAAAGAAAGCGCTCAATACCCAGCCATCGGCAGATCCATACAGCAGCCCAGAAGCTCAAATCATTTCAGAGTTTCACGAAACCGAAGACGGCCTGCCACCTGAGCCAGTATTATTAGATGTCACTGGCTGCATCAGCATCGCTTATGGATATGCTAAAAGAAAATTCTTCACCTTCTGGGGAGTGCTACTTCTCCAGCAAATGGCCATTGCCGCACTCAGCATAGGCACCGGCATCGCCGTCACCTCATTTGGTTTGCTGCCATCGGGCAACTTCACACCACCACAAAGCGACCTGCTAGACGAAGCCGCCGAGACCATCAATAGGGCCAACCCAACCAATAAACAAATCGCTGGAGAAAATCAGCCAGCGGCAGAGCCCACGACAGCCAGCCAATCCACCGCTCAGCCAGCTAGCCCAGCGGCACCAGCCGCTCCAGAAGTCATTCCAGCTGGGCCAGCAAACACCCAGCCAGCGAGCCCATCCGCAGCTCCACCAGCTCCAGCTGCCAATAACGCAGCTCCAGCTATGGCCAGCACACCTGCAGAAGCTCCAGCTGACGCTAGTGATGACCAAGCAGATACCGAGGGCAAAAATGCTAGCGGTCTCGACCAGATCATCGAGAATATGAAATCCACCTGGCAGGATAGACAGATCAACAATCAACAACTGCTCGCTGAAAGCTTAATCTCGGCAGCCATGTTCATTTTGCCCATCTACCTCACGCTGGGCTTTCTTAACTTCTGTCTCCATCTGGTCAAAGGCCAGCAAGCCGGCATGCTCGATCTATTCACTCAAGCAGGTCGCGTGCTCGCCGTACTCGTTGGCTACATCCTCTTTTCATTTTTATACCTGCTCCCACTCATCGTTGCGGGTGCGTTCATCGCGGTACTTTTAAGCATCGGCTTACCATCAATTACTGATCTAGGAATTCCACCTTATGTGCTGATTGCCAGCGGTATCTCCTTGGCGACTCTGACGGTAGTCATCCCCACCCTGCTCATCTTTGTCCGCTGCATTTTCTTCCCGCTGGCTATCATTGAATACAAAATGGGCGCCATTGCTGGACTCATCTACAGCTGGAAAATTACCAAAGGCAATTGGTGGCGACTATTTGGCCTCAACATCCTCGCCCAAATCGTGATCTTCCTCGGAGCCTTGTGCTTTGGTATCGGCCTGCTGTGGGCCATCCCGACCGCCACGCTCAGCTACATCATTGCCTACCGCTACTTGCAAGGTGGCTGGGATAAAGTTGTCGACCCTGAGACGCTGTAATTCACAGCTAGCTAGAAATTCACCAACCCACTCAAAGCATCACCGCTTGAGTGGGTTTTTCTTTACCACCGTGGCGGATGCGATACATTCCCGCCCACAAATCGACACCACTATGTCCAAACCATTTCCATTCGACCAATTCGAGCCCAAGTGGCAAGCCCGCTGGGACGAACAAAAAACATTCCGCACACCAAATCCAGGTGATGCCGACTTCGATGCCAGCAAGCCAAAGTACTTTGTCTTAGATATGTTCCCGTATCCATCTGGCGCCGGCCTCCACGTCGGTCACCCAGAAGGTTACACCGCTACTGACATCCTCGGCCGCTACAAGCGCATGAATGGCTTCAACGTGCTCCACCCAATGGGATGGGACGCATTTGGCCTGCCTGCTGAGCAATACGCCATCAAAACTGGCCAGCACCCACGCATCACCACCGAGCAGAATGTAGATAACTTCCGCCGCCAGCTGAAATCACTCGGCTTCGCCTACGACTGGGATCGTGAAATCAATACCACAGAGCCAAACTACGTGCGCTGGACACAGTGGATTTTCCTCCAGCTGTACAATTCATATTTCTGCGCCGAAACCAACAAAGCACGCCCAATCAGCGAGCTGGAAGAAAAAGGCCTCAGCCGCGAAGAAATCGACAACGAGCGCCTCGCCTTCATCAGCGAAGCCCCAGTTAACTGGTCGCCAGATCTCGGCACCGTTCTAGCTAACGAAGAAGTCGACGAGTGGAAATCCAAAGGCCACACCGTCGAGCGCCGCCCGCTGCGCCAGTGGATGCTGCGCATCACGAAATACGCTGACCGCCTGATCGACGAACTCGACCAGCTCGACTGGCCTGAGTCCATCAAGCTGCTGCAGAAAAACTGGATCGGCAAATCCGTAGGTGCTGAAGTCACCTTCGACATCGACGGCCACGACATCGACGTTTTCACCACTCGCCCAGACACCTTATTTGGCGCTAGCTACATGGTGCTCGCACCTGAGCATCCATACGTGGCTGAAATCACCAGCGCTGAGCAGAAATCCGAAGTAGAAGCCTACATCAAAGCCTGCTCGCTGAAATCCGACCTCGAGCGCGGTGACCTCAACAAAGACAAATCCGGTGTGTTCACTGGAGCCTACGCCACCAACCCAGTCAACGGCAGCAAGATCCCAGTGTGGATCGCTGACTACGTGATGATGGGCTACGGCACCGGCGCCATCATGGCTGTGCCAGCTCACGACGAGCGCGACTTTGAATTTGCGACCAAATTCCAGCTACCAATCATGCAAGTAGTTGCCGACGCCAGCTCCGTTGGCGGCAACAGCGCGACATGCTGCAGCGAGCTCGAAGAAGCCTTCACTCGCGAAGGTGTAGCTATCAATTCTGATTTCCTCAACGGCCTAGCCACTCACGAAGCCAAAGCTAAAATGATCGAATGGTTAGTAGCTGAAGGCAAAGGTGAAGCTAAGGAGAACTTCAAGCTGCGCGACTGGTTATTCTCACGCCAGCGCTACTGGGGCGAGCCATTCCCAATCCTCTGGGAAGACGGCCAGCACCGCGCTGTTAGCGACGACGAGCTACCAGTTCTCCAGCCAGAGATGGATGATTTCAAACCAACTGGCTCACCAGAAGGTCCTCTAGCAAAAGCTACCGAGTGGATCAACTACAGCGAAACCGCCAAGCGCGAAACCAATACCATGCCACAGTGGGCTGGCTCATGCTGGTACTACATGCGCTACTGCGATCCAACTAACACCGAGCGCTTCATTTCTAAAGAAGCCGAAGAATACTGGATGGGTGGCAGCGACGACACAGTAGGCGCCGTCGACCTCTACGTTGGTGGTACTGAGCACGCCGTGCTCCACCTGCTCTACGCACGTTTCTGGCACAAGGTGATGTTCGACCTCGGACACGTCAATACCATCGAGCCATTCCAGAAGTTAGTGAACCAAGGACTGATTCTCGGTGAAACCGAGTATTTCTATTACACTGACCCAGCGGGTGAAGTCGTCCATTTTAAAGAACGTAGATCTGACACTGACTACAGAGCTGTCAAAGTGGAATTGGAAAACATCGTTATTGATGGAAACAAATTCACAGAAAAAGGCTCCTCCATCGAGTTGGAACCAGTGAACCGTAAGATGTCCAAATCCTTTGGCAACGTAGTCAGCCCAGATGACGTGGTCTCTGAGTACGGTGCGGACGCACTGCGCCTCTACGAAATGTTCATGGGTCCACTCGAGCAAGTGAAGCCGTGGCAGATGAAAGGCGTCGAAGGCGTTTCCCGCTTCCTCGCAAAAGTCTGGCGCCTCGCCATCGAGAAAAACCAAGCGGGCGAATACCAGCTGAGCGACAAGCTCACTGCTGAGCCATGCGCTGATAAAAAGCTGCTTAAGGTAGTTCACGAAACCATCCAGAAGGTCAGCCAAGCGATCGAAACACTGCGTTTCAATACCGCGATCAGCCAGATGATGATCTGTACCAAAGCACTCGGTGAAGCCAAGCAGCTGCCTGTAGAGCTGATCGTCACTCTGCTCAAATGCCTCAGCCCATTTGCTCCGCACCTCGCTGAAGAAGTCTACGCTCGCCTCGGTGAGAAATTCCAGCTGGATGCCGAGCTGCTCTCCGAGCAAGTCTGGCCAGTGTGCAATGAAGCTTATCTGGTAGAAGACGAAATCGAGCTCATCGTGCAGGTGAATGGCAAGCTGCGCGCTCGCCTAACCGTCGCCAAAGATGCAGCTAAAGAAGACATCGAAGAACTCGCCAAAGCACACGAAAACGTGCAGCAGTTCATCGACGGCAAAACCATCCGCAAGGTGATTGTGGTGCCTGGCCGCCTCGTCAATATCGTGGCTAACTAAGCCAGCTAGATATTCCAGCTAGATCAATCCAACATCCATCCCGGCTTCATCACGAAGCCGGGATTTTTTTGTCTCCGCCGAGCTGGAAACGATACACAAAAAATGCCCAGCTTGATAGGCAAGCTGGGCATTTAGCAGATTTATTTGTCAGCTAGTTAGCTGATTATTTTTTGTTTTTGGCGCGTGGTGCTGTTGGATTGTCTAGATCCAGCTCGTCGCCCATGACGTCCTGAAGTGCTTTGAAGTCGGTTTTGAGCTCTTCAATTTTCGAGGTATACTCAGGGTTATCAGCGAGGTCATTCATCTCGTTAGGATCTTTAACGAGATTGAAGAGACGCAGTTTTTTAGACGCTTTTGGGTACATCATGAGTTTCCAGTCACCCTTGCGGATCATGCGCTGGAAGTTGATGTATTTGCCGTAGATCGCAGGATAATGCTCAGTTGCTTCACCTGCAATCAGCGCGTTCACGCTCTTGAATTCGACATGCTTGGGAATTTCCACACCAGCCCACTCAAGTGTGGTTGGCATGGCGTCTTGCAGGTAGATTGGCGTATCGATGCTCTTGCCTTTTTCCACGCCAGGTCCCTTGACGATGAAGGGGACTCGCATGCTGTGCTCGTACATGTTTTGCTTACCGAGCAGTCCGTGGTGACCGACAGACAATCCGTGGTCAGCAGTGAAGATGATGTAGGTATTGTCCATCATATCGTGCTCTTCGAGCGCGTCTAGGATTCTCCCCATGTGGTAGTCCAGGTAGGTGATGGAGGCAAAATACTCACGGCGGTGCACCTGCACGGCAAAGTCGGTACGCGGGTAGGGAGCGAGGCGCTCGTCGCGGAAATTATCAGGCAGGCCGATTTCTTTGCGGTACGGGTATTCTGGCAAATAGTTCACCGGCACCTTCATGTCGTCGACAGGATACATGTCGACGTATTCTTTAGGCGACTGGCGTGGGTCATGCGGTGCGTTGAAGGAAAGATACATGAAGAATGGTTTCTCCTCTTCAGCTGCTTGATTGATAAATTCCACGCTGTTATCACCAACTACTTCTGTCCAGTGAGTGCCACCTTTCCAGAATCCACCTTCGCCGATGTCCCACGGCTGCCAGCCATTTTCAAAATCTTCACGGCTCACCGGGCGGTTGTAGCCAGATCCTTTTGGCATGCCACCACGCACGTCTTTGACAACATCAAATGCAGGTTCCTTTTTTACATGCCATTTTCCGGTCATGTAAGTTTTGTAACCACCATCGCGGATCAGTTCAGCCCACTGCGGTTGCTCCACAATCGTCTTCTGAGCGCGGTTCACAAAGGCGCCTGAGTTGATCATCGTGCGGCTAGCCACACAGACGGCTCCGGCCCACGCACCCATGTTGTAGCTGTTGGTAAACTGCGTGCCGTCTTTGGCGAGACGGTCGAGGTTAGGAGTTTGAATAGCCTCCATGCCCAAATGCCCTTGGCATTCGTACGAGTAGTCATCGGTGAAAATGAAGACAATGTTTGGTTTCTCAGCGGCTTGGCTGAAACTACAGCTCACCGCTGCAGCTAGTGCTAATAAGTTCTTTTTCATATCGTACTAAGGGCGGCGGAAGTCATTATATCCCGCCACCCTCATGGTTTTTTGAGGCTTGTTTTGATCTATAGGTCCAGCCGATGAACCGTCATACAGCTGTCGTTATATTACCTATATAGCTGATTACTTCTTACCTTTTTTCTTTTTTTCCTTACCAGCTTTTGCGGGTTCAGCGCCCATTGGCTTGAACTCAGAATCAGGAGAATAATCAACCCCAACGTAATCATTACCTGAGTGGCTATTGGCAAATGAATCTTGCAGGGCTGCCATCTCTTTTTTCATCGCAGCAATGCGCTCTGGATTATCTTGCGCGATGTTGTTTTGCTCGCCGCGATCTTCTTTCAGGTTGTACAGCTCGTCTTGGGAACAATCACCTAGTGATTTGGTAAGCAGCTTGTAGTCACCTTTGATCAGACCAAAGGTACTTCCATAGCGGAATGGAATTGGCTTGCTGCGCTCAGTCACATCTTGCTTGAGAATTGGCGTCAAATCAATGCCGTCAAGCGGACGATCATCTGGCATTTCATAACCAAGAATACTCACAACCGTTGGCAGAATATCCATGGTTGATCCAGCTACCTTGATCGTAGATCCAGCTTGGATGTGATTTGGCCAAACCGCTACAGTAGGCACACGCACACCACCTTCATGCAGAGAACGCTTGCGATCTCTAAGTCCGCCAGTCACGCCAGCAGCTCTTGAGCCCGGCTTTGGATCTTTTCCTTCAGGTCCGTTGTCACTGGTGTACAGCTGGATGGTATTGTCGTAAACACCGAGCTCTTTGAGCTTCGCATGCATGAGGGCAATAGAATCATCCATCTCGGTGATGCAGCCGTAATAATGCCCAGAGGTACCGTACTCTTCGTACATTTTTAAATAATCAGGGCCAGCGAGCACATCTGCGTGTGGCGCGTGGAACCAAATCACCGCCATGAATGGCTTGTCCTGTTTTACCGCATCTTCGATGAAAGGAATCACGCGGCTCATCAGCACGTGGCCGTCACCGCCCTTCAAACCTTCCATGGTGGTTTCGCCATCTTCAAAAAATGGATTATTTCTACTGCGCTTACCCTCACCCGGATCCCATGTTTGCGTAGCGGACTCGGTGACAAATGTCTTATCATAACCGTACTCCCACGCTGGTGCATAGTTAATCTCAGGTTTGCGGCCAGGCCCTTTAGAGGACATGGTTTTGCTGAGTGTGCCTAGGTGCCACTTGCCAAAGTGACCGGTCATGTACCCTTGCGCTTGAGCAACTTCTCCTAAAGTAATTTCTTCTTTTGGTAGATGACCTTTGTTAGCGGTCCAAATCCCGTAACGCCAAAAATGCCGACCCGTGAGAAATGTGCCACGGGTAGGAGAACAAACTGGGCCAGCTGCATAGAATTGCTCTAGCACCGCGCCTTCAGCAGCCATCTTATCCAGAGTCGGAGTCTTAATGATGGTATTGCCATTAAACCCAGTATCTCCCCAGCCCAAGTCATCCGCCATCATCAAAATCAGATTCGGCTTATCCGCTGCCATCGCAGAACTCACACCAAGCATCATCGCGCCGAGAGCCAGCGTACGTTGTAGTTTTCTTAAAGTTGCCATATGCTAACTATCTATACACTGCAGCCATCTAACGTTAACCATAAGCTGACAATTTTCTAATGGTATCAGAAAGCACAGCAGCAGCTAGACAGCTTATCTAAACCACGGCACAGATTGATTGAAACCAGCGCCGCCAGCTGGAATTGAGACAAAGCCATCAGCACCAACAGCTGCCGCGTAATCAGCCGAATTCTTTGCCCGCAAAACCTTTACCACGCCAGCATTTCCAAGCACAGCTACTGGCACATGAAAAATAAATGCAGCATGACCGCTAAATTCTTCGCTGAGCCTCACCATTTGCGCATTCACCACCACCCCACGCATCAGGTTCAGAGCTGGTTTGAGGTAAACGTGAATCGCAGCTAACACCGCTACTGGATTACCGGGAAGCGCCACCACTAGGCGCCCATCAGCCAGCTGCCACAATCCCATCGGCTTGCCCGGACGTTGCGCAACACCGTGAAAAATCGGCTCGCCAGCTAGCTCGCTCAACACCTGGTGAACGTAATCTTTTTTTCCCTTAGAAACGCCACCACAAAAAACTAACATTTCGTGGTCCGATGAATTTACAAACTCAGCTAGAACCTCAGCGTCGTCAGCCAAATGCAAACAATCAACCGCCGCTAACTTCTCAGCCTCTAATGCCGACTTCACTGCCAATCCATTAGATCGGCGAATCTGATGCGCCAGTGGCTTCTCGCTAACATCAACCAGCTCGTCGCCAGTAGTCACCACCGCCAAGCTTGGGATTTTATAACAAGCTAGCTGGCTGGCGCCGCATGAAGCCGCAACACCAATTTCCGCGGACCCAATCAGCTGGCCAGATTTTACAATGCTCACACCAGCTGGACTATCACTAGCTGCTAGATGAATATTCTGCATCGGCTGTAATGGCATGCCATCGTCCAGCTGAGCCACGCCACCAGCGAGGTCAACCAACTCGTAGGGAATCACGCAATCAGCGCCAGACGGTAGCATCGCTCCCGTCATCACCTCCAGCGCCTCACCAATAAGCATCACCGCCGGATCACCAGCGGCATGCAGGCCATCAATAACAAAGCTCCTTTGGCCAGCAGAATAATCAGCCAGTCGAATAGCAATGCCATCCATCATCACACGATCAAATGGCGGCAATGGTCGATCAGCCAAAATTGGCTCCGCCAGCACTCGTGAATGTGCATGCGTGATATCTACCAGCTCGGAGTCGAGCTTATCGACTCTCTCGGCTAACTTCGTCCAAGCCTCATGCACACTTACTAATGAACTCATCATTAGCCACAGCTAAGCATAACAGCCAGATCGACCAAGCTTTTATCCCACGGAAAATAAAAAAGCTAATGCCCAAGCACAGCAACGAATCAATCGTCACCAGCTTGAGCATTAGCTCATTAGTTAGCCTGTTGGTCTATTCTAATTGCCAACAGGCTAATTTTGAAAATTGCGTAAGCTCAGCAATTACTGACGGTACTCAGGTCCTGATAGGTCAACTTCGTTACCTGGCTTCCATTCTGGAGCCAATCCACCTACTTTTTCACGTGGGTACTTAGCAGCCTTATCAGCGTTCTTCTTGTTGACCACGAATACTGGGTCACGTGGATTGTCAACTGTCAGAGGAGCCTCATCACCCCAATTGCCCTGCTCAGCGCGGAGCTCTTCCATCATAGCTGTAACTGTGCTAGCAAACTCTGGGTTATCAGCAAGGTTCTCAGTTTCGTATGGATCTTTAGCTTTGTTGAAAAGCAGAGTCTTGTTGATTTCAGCATACTGGATCAATTTCCAATCACCTTTGTGGAGGCTGCGCTGGTTATTGTACATAGCGAAGAACAGACGGTCTCTGACCATTTCTTTCTCACCGCGTAAGACTGGAACTAAGCTTTTGCCATCAATGTTTTCAGGCGCGTCGATTCCAGCTAGCTCACACAATGTTGGGAATAGATCCAAGGTGTAACCCAGTGATTTTGATGAACCTTTTTCCAGGCCAGGAGCGTTGAAGATACATGGTACGTGTTGGAAACTACTATGTGTCATTTGCTTAGCCATCATGCCTTGGCTACCAACTGCTAGACCTTGGTCAGCACTGAACAGAATGATTGTATTGTCTCTAATGCCCTGCTCTTCCAGAGATTTGATAATACGACCCAGATCGTAATCCATGTTAGTGATCAGTGTGTAATAATCACGAATGTGTCCGCGCATTACTTCTGGGTCACGTGGCCATGCAGTGTGGTGCTCAGCACGAACGTAGACAGCTTTGTCTGATGGGTTCCATGGGTACATTGGCAGGAAATCGTCTGGCAGTGAAACCTTTCTGTCTTTGTACAACTCGATAAACTCAGGAGCATTGAAACGTGGATCGTGTGGAGCAGGCAGACCGATGTACATGAAGAACGGCTTAGCTTTATCGCGGCCTGTTTCAATGTACTCGATTGCTTCGTTAGCAACGTTGCGGCAGGCGTAACCAGTTCTCAGTTCGCTCACCATGTGAATATCAGCATATTCATCAAACTGCTTCTGAATGTGAGGAAGGTTAGATTTACCACTCTTCTCGCGGTACCATGTCTGATAGCCAGCCGCTTTAAATGCTTTTGGTAAAGTTGCCCCTAAACCTTTATCGCGAGGACCCGCATCAAAACGCATCCATGACTTACCAGTCATCAGCATGTTACGCGCAGGGATACAAACAGCACCTGTGTTACCACCAAAGTTGTGCAGGCTCTCAATAACAAAGCCACCGCTCACTAACTTATCTAAAGTAGGAGTAAGCACCTCAGGGTTGTTGATCGTATCTGCACGCATGTCATCAGCAAAGAGCAGCAGAACGTTAGGACGCTGGTTTTCACCATGGGCCACCATCGTTAGCAAGCCACATGCTAGGGTTATAAGTTTTTTCTTAAGTTTCATTGTTCAAGATTTAGAGTACTGGAGCTTGATACGCCTCCGATTTTGCAACTCTTGTTACCAAATCTGGCCCATCACTTAACCTTTTTGACTTTCTTTTCACCTTTAACGTTCTTTTTGCTATCATAGTCCATAAACTTGGCAATGAACTCTTTGTCCTGCCATGGCACATTACGATCAGCGAGTACATCATAGCGGTCATATCCATAATCTGGATTGCGGCGCTTTTTCCATAACTCGAGCTTAGCGTCATAGCGCGCGCGCATCTCTTCGAGTGCAGGTGTCGCTTCAGGCGAACTCGCCAAGTTAGTCATTTCGTGGCTATCATTTTTTCTATCAAATAACTCTTCAGATGGAGGCATTTTCTCATTTGCATAATACCAGTAATTATAGCGGTATTTCTCTGTGAGCACGGTGAGGGCCCCAATGATATCATCACGGTTTTGGTTCCACACCTGCGTCAGATAGAGTTCCTCGCGCACACGGTAGTTCTCATCTTCAACTACGGAGATCAATGATTTGCCATCCATGCCAGCTGGAATTTCTACTCCAGCGTATGCTAACAAAGTTGGCGCCATATCAATTCCCGACGTCAGCCCATTCGTCTGCTTGCCATGAGAATGCTTGCGTGTCGGGTCATAAATAATGCCCGGCACCTTGGTGGCCTCTTCATAAGGGAGAACTTTTCCACCAAATTCATGTGAGCCCAAAAAGTATCCATTGTCTGATGTGAAAATCAAAATGGTCTCGTCCGCCACGCCATTTTTCTCTAAGGAATCACGAATCATGCCAACGGCATAATCCACGCCGTAGACTTGGCGGAAATAAATACCCATCGTCTTCTGGAAGTCCTTGTCAGATTCGTAGCTAGATTTGAACATCGAGCGCTGGCGGCCAAGCCCTGACTGCGGAGCTAGATGTTGGCTTCCCTCTTTGCCGTAATTTACTGGTTTGTTAAAAACAACTCCCTCGTAAACCTGCTCGAAAAATGGATCCGACGACATCGGGCTGTGCGGCGCCTTGAAGCTGATAGATAGACAGAACGGTTTGCCTGCAGCTACTGACTCACTGATGAAATCCGCCCCAGCCGCGCCCAGCGCACGTGTCGAATGTGGGTACTTCTCGGCATATTGTTTGAGGTATTCATTTCCAGCTGTTTTATATGTCCCCTGACTCGGCCAGCCAGCCCACCAATCAAATTCGTTCACTGGATAGTCTTTCAATTTGCCGAAATCATCCGGGTTATTCAACCCTGAGATTGAATAACCAAATTTTCCAGCAAAGCCAACCCGATAGCCTGCCTGCTTCAGCAACATTGGGTACGTTAGCGCCCATTGTTCCTTTTTTAATTTGCCGCGGCCAAAATTTACCCCGTGAACAAATTCATAATTCCCCGTCATGATACACACCCGGCTAGCCATGCAGATAGAGGTGGTATTATGGTGGTTGCGCAAAACTAACCCTTCGCTCGCCAGCTTATCCAGCTGCGGAGTTTTCGCTTGTTCATTGCCCATCCAGCCAGCTGAGGCCGATGCCATATCATCAGCTAACAAGAATACCAAGTTCGGTCGAGACGCTGCGGAAATCGCGCCCACGGCTAAAATTCCGCTGGCGATGCTCGTCAAGGTGATTTTACATGAGAAATTATTATTCATCAGGGATAGTTACAGTTATTGGCCTACAAGCTGCTTTGTCATCCCTGAGAACACAACCTAACAAATAAACAATCTCATTTTTGTATCAATAATCACACTTCTCAATTTCAGGTATAGAGAGAAATTTACATCATATCATGTTCGATCAAAGCACCGGGTCTGGTGGTGCGGCCATTGCCAATCTTTCTACCGGGAAATACCGTAGTATTGACGCCAGTTCGCACGCCGTCGCCGATAATTGCACCGAGCTCTTGGCGACCGGTATCAATCAATTCCCCACGAATCAATGCTCGCTGGTTTCTACCGTCGTGGCGTTTATTAGAAAGCACCGTGCCAGCTCCTAGCAGAGCATGATTACCTACAATGCTATCGCCAACGTAGACGTTATGACCCACCGTGACGTGTTCATAAAAAACTGAGTTAGAGACTTCTACACCGTGACCAATATGGCAATTATCAGCAATACTAGTATTACCGTGAATATAGGCGTTAGGCCCAATCACACAGTTCTCACCAATCACCACATTTCCTTCAATAAAGCAGCCTGGCTGGACTACTGAACCGTTACCAAGATAGAGGTTGCCTCGCACTTCAGCCAGCTGGCTAATTTCACCGCGAATATCACTCAGCCCCATAACATCTAGCACTTCCTCATTCAGCTGGAGGAAATCCCATGCGTAACGAATGCGGAAACAATTTGCCTCCGTCACCATCTTACCCGTGCACTGACGTGGATCTTTATGCCCGCGCCAGGCAACGAGGTCGCCACGCGAGTCAAACAAACTAGTTGGCTCGGTGCTGCGTGTTAGCATGCAGAGCGCGCCCACATCAATCCAATGATCCAGAGGTAAATGCAATGTACGCTCGGTTGAATGAGCGTCGTCTACCATTTCGAAGCCAGCTCTAACGAGTTCATTTTCGAGAAACTCGTGCAAGGTGTGGTTGGCTACTAGGCAATCAGAAAAGCGCCGCTTCGTTGTCAGCGGAGCACATAAAAGAGACTCTATCGGTTCGTGTAAATTTGCCTGCATAATAGGTAACTATTGCACAAGCACTTACAGCTGTCATCAAGAATCTAATCACCAGACCTAACTCGAAGCTAGTGCGTAAGAAATATGTGGAGTATAGAACTCATTTTCCAGCAGGAACGAGTCGTGCCCCTTATCTGAGTGCACCGTGATGTGCATGGTTTTCACCCCACTATTTTCCAGATGGGCAACCAGCTCAGCTTGCTCTTCAGGGTAGAAACAAAAATCTGAGTCGATACTGAAGATGAGGAATTTCTGATTATTCTCAGCGCAGGCTTTAAACAAATCAGCTGGGCTCTCGGCATCACCTTCCTTCACCGCATCGTAGTTAGACCACATGTCGATGATGCGTAGGTAGGTATTGGCGTCGAAGCGCTTCACGAACTTTTTCCCCTGATGCAGCATATAGCTCTGGAAAGTATCCTGTACTTTGTACCACGCTAGAGTCTCGGTATCTTGACGCACCTCACTGCGCGCGCGGCGCTCGATGGCATCGAGATGCACAAATGTCTTATGCGAAATCATTCTAGCCAGCGCCAATCCATAATCTGGCTTAGTTCCCTCGTAATAATCACCACCATTAAAATGCGGGTCATTCTCAATCGCTAGAATTTGCTCAAACAAAATCAGTCGGTTATACACCGTCGTCTTAAAGCCACCACACATCGGAATCACCGTCTCCACTTTATCTGGATAGCGGGTCGCAAAAGTTAGAGTGATCAGCGCACCTACAGATGGCCCCACAGCTGCCTTCAGTCGCTTCACGCCAAGCGCGTCTAGCAGACGTGCCTGAATATCTGCCTGATCAGCCACTGCTAGATGAGGGAAATTAGATCCGTATTCTTTACCAGTGCGCGGGTCGATAGATGCCGGCCCCGTCGTGCCATAACAACCTCCAAGGTAGTTAGGGCAAATCACACAATAGCGATTGGTATCTAGCGCTTTGCCTGGCCCGAGAAAATCTTCCCACCAGCCATTTTCCAGCTCGGGCTGCCACAGCTCACCCACTTCAGGAATGGCTGGGTTGAAACCAGCTGCATGATGTGAGCCAGAAAGTGCGTGGTTAAGCAAAATCACATTCGACTTATCCTCATTCATCTCGCCCCACATTTCGTAAGCCAACCGGATACCCGGCAACTCACCACCACGGCGCAAGACGATAGGCTCATCGATGCTACCAAACTCTACGAATTGGGTCTCTACCTTTTGCTTCTCTGCGAACACGGCCACGTTTAAGCACGGATTGAGGCCGATTTACGATAAAATAATGCGCTGAGATCTGCATTAATGCCTGCCAGCTAGCTGGATCCCGCTGGTCAATCACCAGCTCAAAGCCGTGACCATTGTCTACCGCCAGCTGGAAAATAAAAAATCCGCCGTGCCGTCATTGGTGCAGAGCCACGTTCCCGTAACTCATCAAGTTGGGGACATCCGTCACAAGTCGATCTTCCTGACAAGGCATGATCTTCTATAGCCGGGGCCGCCCCCAGGACGTAAACATCGGTTCGGGCATGCTACCAATATCTGACGCACACAGCAGACGCCAAAACCCATACGCTGAACTTCACTATTCTGCAATCAGTTTCCCAAAACTCATGCTCAGAAAATCACAAAAAAAAGCAAATCCAAGCCACCTAAAAGACTGCTCATCAGCACGCTGGAAAAATCAAATCACATTTAACAAATGTTGAATTTGAAGAAACACAAATTAACTCCTACTTACTGCACACCGCGCTCACGCGCCTGCACCGCCAGCTGGAATGCCTCATCATCACCGTAGCGCTGGATGGAAAATTTCACACATCGCCGGCGTCCCGGCTCCGGTGACCACGTCGCCTGCCAGAAAAAATAATGATTCCCGTTGGCGCCTATCACACTCACCTTAGACACGCCCACTACCCCACTGCGATTGCGTGGCGACGGTGTGCATACGCGGGTCTGCGAGGCCAGCTCAGCCACCAAGGCATCGCGCCACTGCTGAGCCGCACGCAATGATCCCTCGCGGCTACCATAACTGCGATCAGAGAAAAATTTCCCATACTTCACGCCGCGCCGCTGCATACGGACCTGCCAGCCAAAGCTAGCCACCTTTGCCAAGTCGATCCGCGCGATCGCATACATGATATCATCTCTACCCATCGTCAAATGCCTCATCACAAAATGCAGGCTGGATGAGTTTTTGTCAATCTTGCCTCTATGAAGATATCCAGCTGGCTGCATTCAGCTGAAAATTTGCTCAAAATTCAACAGTAGCCAGCGGGGAAATTCCGTGCTACATCATGCCCCATGGCAGGTATCATTGTAAAACCACGCTCGCGCATCTTCCACGGACACGACTGGGTCTACGCATCAGAGATCAGAAAAACATTTGGCAACCCACAAGCTGGTGATGTCATCTCGATGAAAGACTTCCGCGATCGCCCGCTGGGCACCGCTATTTACAATCCAAACTCACAAATCGTGGCGCGCAGGTTCTCGCGCCGCAAACAAAAACTCGACCTCGAGTTCTTCACCCGCCGCATCGGCCAAGCCATCGAATACCGCAAATCAGCTGGCCTCGACCCCGAGCTCGCGCGCATCGTCTGGAGTGAATCCGACGCCCTGCCTGGCATCGTCGTCGACCGCTACGGCGACCACCTCGTGCTGCAGACACTCACACTCGCCATGTACAACGTGCGCGAAGTCATCGTCGAAGCACTCGTCGAGCAGCTTGCACCAAAATCCATCATCCTGCGCAACGATGCGCCTTCTCTCATTGCCGAAGGCATCCCACAAGAAGTCGCTCTCGTCCACGGTGAAAACCCAGGCCAATTCATTATCGAAGCCAATGGCATCAAATTTGAAATCGACCTGCTAGACGGACAAAAAACCGGCCTCTACCTCGACCAGCTAGACGCCCACGCCGCCATCGCCAAATACGCCAAAGGCAAACGTGTACTCGACTGCTTCTGCAACCAAGGTGGTTTTGCCCTCGCCTGCGCCAAAGCCGGAGCAGCCAGCGTCACCGCCGTCGATGTCTCAGAATCAGCCATCGCCCAGTGCCAGCGCAATGCCGAACTCAATGGTGTAGAAATCAACGCCATCGCCCACAATGCCTTCGACTACCTGAAAAATTGTGAGGAAACATTCGACATCATCATTCTCGACCCGCCGTCATTTACCAAAAACAAAAAAACGCTCAGCAACGCCATGCGTGGATACAAAGAAATCCACCTGCGCGGCATCAAGCTACTAGAGCAAGGCGGCATTCTCAGCACCTATTGCTGCTCACACCACGCCACCCGCGAGCTGTTCCTCAAAAACATCGTCGACGCATCCGTCGACGCCAAACGCTCACTACGCCTCATCCAAACTCACGGCCAGCGCCTCGACCACCCAGTCATCCCCGCCATCCCTGAGACCGAATACCTCAAAGGATTCACACTCCAACAAATGCCTTCTAGGTAGATTGTTAGTGTACTGTGATCGGTGTGCAGTGACCAGTGATCGTAGTTCAGTCTTCCGAGACTGGTGAGCTGCTTTCAGTTTTCAGCTAGAGGAAAATTCTCCGCTAGCTGGAAACTCAACCGTGACCACAAAACCTCCCCTAACACCCCCAGCCAGCTCATTCCCAGCCAGCTCATTTCCAGCCAGCTCATTTCCAGCCAGCTCATTTCCAGCCAGCTCATTCCAGCCAGCTCATCCCAGCCAGCTCATTCCCAGCCAGCTCATTTCCAGCCAGCTCATTTCCAGCCAGCTCATTTCCAGCCAGCTCATTCCCAGCCAGCTCATTTCCTAGCTAGCTAACTAATTACACGAGCCTAACGCCGAAGGCGTATAACAGCCCAGCCTAGGGTAAGGCAGCGCCAAAGGCGCAACGCAACCCTAGGAAAACGCCACCCTCAAACCCAAGCCCTGAAGGGGCGAAACATATTCCAGCCAGCTCATTCCAGCCAGCTCATTCCAGCCAGCTCATTCCAGCCAGCTCAATGTCTAGCTAGCTAAACAATTACACGAGCCTAACGCCGAAGGCGTGTAACAGCCCAGCCTAGGGTAGGGCTGCGCCGAAGGTGCAACGCAACCCTAGGAAAACGCCCGACACAAAACCA
This sequence comes from Persicirhabdus sediminis, assembly GCF_016595495.1. GTDB lineage: Bacteria > Verrucomicrobiota > Verrucomicrobiia > Verrucomicrobiales > Akkermansiaceae > Persicirhabdus > Persicirhabdus sediminis. Next base: position 76,691 of record NZ_JAENIM010000008.1, on the reverse strand, counting down.
AGCCCTGAAGGGGCGAAACATATTCCAGCCAGTGCAATGTTTAGCAGCCCCACCTCCTAGCTGGAAACTTTCTAGCCCAGTTCCATTGCCAAACCCGGAGGGTTTAAAGACTTTAGCCGCGGGTCAACGAGCCCTAGCGAGTGCAACCCGTGGTCAGCGCAAGCAAACAATGATCTGCCGGAGGCAGAATGGATCGTACGGCTGAAAACATCACACCCCGCTAGACTATCCCTAGGATGAAAAAATACCGCCCGCGCAACAAAAAGCGACGAAGGATCGCCGCACTCCAGAGCCTTCGGCAGACGATTGCTAGATGAATTCGGCAGACGATTGCTAGATGAATTCGGCAGACGATTGCTAGATGAATTCGGCAGACGATTGCTAGATGAATTCGGCAGACGATTGCTAGATGAATTCGGCAGACGATTGCTAGATGAAATTTCTAGCTAGAGTGAATAGAAGAACTACGGCTAAAGTTAGTCTTGGCATTCTTTCACAGAACGACCGGCTCCATTGCCAAACCCGGAGGGTTTAAAGACTTTAGCAGCGGGTCAACGAGCCCTAGCGAGTGCAACCCGTGGTCAGCCCGAGCAAACAATGATCTGCCGGAGGCAGAATGGACCGTACGGCTGAAAACATCACAATCCGCTAGACTGACCTTGGATGAAAAACTACCGCACACGCAACAAAAAGCGGCGAAGGATCGCCGCACTCCAGAGCCTTCGGCTGACGATTGCTAGATGAAATTTCTAGCTAGAGTGAATAGAAGAACTACGGCTAAAGTTAGTCTTGGCATTCTTTCACAGAACGACCGGCTCCATTGCCAAACCCGGAGGGTTTAAAGACTTTAGCCGCGGGTCAACGAGCCCTAGCGAGTGCAACCCGTGGTCAGCCCGACCAATCAATGATCTGCCGGAGGCAGAATGGACCGTGAGTCTGAAACACGCCGCTGGATTGGAACCAATTTTCCTAACTTACCAAGCCCTGAAGGGGCGAGATAGCTCACTTCGCCTACCTTGCCTTCGCGCAGTATACCTTGCCGAAACGCCTAGATGGCACCAGCTGACTGTATTCAGCTACAGGCGTTTCTAATTTCTCCAGCTCAATATTTGATATCAGCCAGACACCATGCCGGCCAAATGGAATTTCTATCAAATAGTCATCTCCAATCACCCGATGATAGAAATAGCATTCCCCTAGCATCCCATCTTTGTTCTTTTGCCAAAAATCCCCCAAGTCAGGAACTTCATAAATCGGCCCAGACACCCCTGGCTTGGAGACAGCATGAGAAGCTAGCGCATTTACAAAATATGAGAATTCATCCTCATTACCTATCAGCTCGAAACCAAAATCTCCATCAGCAAAAATACGCGCCCTCTCGGCACGCACAAAGTCTACATAGAAAAAAAGACCCAAACTAGCCCCCAACAATATCGAGGCAAAGATAGTTATTTTAATCCACTGCTTCATCAACACTTGCTACCTTGCCTAGACATTTCAATTCCTTCCGCATTCATAAACTTGCTTAACAACCTGAACAAAAAATCCTCACTCACCAGCTAGATGTTCCTCCAATGTCTCAGACAATTTGTTAAAGCGATAGCTCGCCCACACATGACCTAGCCAATTCAGTTCAGGAAGCCACGCACTAGCTCTCACCTGTTTGCTCGCAGCCATATATTCAATCACCCAATATTCATCTACAGAGAAATCACCAAAGCAAAGACCAGCCTCAGTCTCGGCCCCTATACCTGTGGTGAAGGTGAAGCCAAGCGAGTCCAATCCCTCACCCATGTTAGAGTCTATCACCTCGCCACCTTCCGTCCAAAGTGGATTCACTTCAGACGCTATAACTATCTCCGCTGAAAAATTCCAAGTTGGCAACAAACTCAGCACAAATAAGATGAACCCACCCACAAAAATAGAAACAGCTAGTTTCTTCGCACTGCGCTTTCGAAGTCGCTCAGCGGGTGCTGTTGGAGGGCTGTAGATATTCTCACTCATGCTAGATACCGATCTAACTATCTACTACTTCGCTGGCAACCATCGGACTTCTTCAATAGTCACAGGGTTTTTCAGCGGGTTCATCAGCGCAGCGGACAGCGCCTGAGCTTCTTCGAGCGAGTCCATGCCAGAGATCTGGAATGAAGAACCAAAAACACCATTGATAGACGGAGCAGAAAGCACTTTACCGTCCAACACAATCGCCATACGAGTCTGCCCAGGCTTGGCTTTCTTGGTTGTAGCTAACAAAATTTCACCACCCTCATCATTAAGCTCAACTACGATTTGACCGGCATAAGCACCATAAAGTGCCTGAGCGCGGGTGATGTAGGAGCCATCAATAACGGTACGGTTTCTGAGCAGAAGGTCTTCGGTGACTGCGTTACCATCCCTATCCGTCGATTCGTAATGATAGAGTTTGTAGCCAGGAATGAGGTTGGTTTGTGGATCGGCAGCTACTTCTGGAGCTAGCGTGCGTGATTCCTCGTGAACCAGACGGAGTTCCAGCTTAGCGATACTCTCAAGCAAAACGCGAACCGCCTCTACCTCAGCCAATTCAGTACCGGGCATTTGCACCATGATGCGGTCGGCACCTTCCTGCTGGATGATCAGATCTTCAGTACCCCTGCTATTGAGGCGCTGCTCGATGGTGAGAATCGCTTGGCTCACCGCGTCGGCCTCAAGCGGCTTTACCTCATCGCCCCAGCTAGCTTGAGGTAGCACTCTAAGAGTCACTGATAAACCGCCAAGCTCATCCTTCGCCACATCATCCGTAGACGCCTCATCAGCTCTAACTTCAGTCAAAGGACCACAAAAAAATACTAATGACATCATCGCCAGCGGCAACGAGACAAACAGAGGTCGATAGATGCCCCCGCTTCTAAAAATTCTTACCGCTAGGTAAATGAGACAGACGGCCAAAACTGATAGTCCGATGAGATAAATGGCTGACTCGTTGTCGATAGATAGATTCATTTGCTTCAAATAGATTAGATAATCATCAAGGCCTCAGGCTACCAACTAGCAGCAACCAAAGCTAATAATTTCATAGATAGAAAAAACTGCTCTAGCAAGAGCTTAAACGATAATCTGGAATACAAAAACCGACGACAGTCAACTCCGCCAAACATTGCCTATCCACCAGCCACTAGCTGGCTCAATTTCCTAGCTGGCTCAATTCCTAGCTGGCCCAATTCCTAGCTGGCTCAATTCCTAGCTGGCCCAATTCCTAGCTGGCTCAATTCCTAGCTGGCTCAATTCCTAGCTGGCCCAATTCCTAGCTGGCCCAATTCCTAGCTGGCCCAATTCCTAGCTGGCCCAATTCCTAGCTGGCCCAATTCCTAGCTGGCTCAATTCCTAGCTGGCCCAATTCCGATCTCACCCATTACTCGGTTTGACGCCGAAGGCGTATAACAGCCCAGCCTAGGGTAAGGCAGCGCCGAAGGCGCAACGCAACCCTAGGAAAACGCCACCCTCAAACCCAAGCCCTGAAGGGGCGAAACATATTCCAGCCAGCGCAATGTTTAGCAGCCCCACCTCCTAGCTGGAAACTTTCTAGCCCAGTTCCATTCTCAAACCCGGAGGGTTTAAAGATTTTAGCCGCGGGTCAACGAGCCCTAGCGAGTGCAACCCGTGGTCAGCCCAACCAACCAATGATCTGCCGAAGGCAGAATGGATCGTGGCTGAAAACATCACACCCAGCTAGACTGTCGTTAGGATGAAAAAAATACCGCCAGCGCCACAAAAAGCGGCGAAGGATCGCCGCACTCCAAAGCCTTCGGCAGACGATTGCTAGATGAAATTTCTAGCTAGGGCGAAGAGCACAACTATGGCTAGAGTTAGGCCTAGGATTTTGCCATTGAGCGACCAGCTAGGCACGGCGCCAGCGAGTGGTTTATGAGCCCGCGGTTTAGCGAGCATGCCGTGCACGACACTCAGCCAGAGACTCCACAAAACGGCGGCGGCAAATAAGATCGTTAGAAGTGGATTCAGCTGCAAGGCCTGATCTAGCTGGCCAGATAAAATGGCCCTAGCAGTGCGGGTGCCGCCACAGCCAGGGCACTGCCAGCCAGTGAGCTCGCGCAGCATGCATGCGGGCATGACTTTTTGCTGCCACTTAGCAAATCCATAGAGGATGCCAAGCAGCAGAACGAGCCACACGGGCGCTAGCAGATAGGCTACGCGCGCCTTCATCATTATTCGTCAGCGGCTGGTTGAGCCGGCGCTGATGATTCCTCGCCCGACTCTTCGGCTGCTTCAGCTTCTGCCTGCTCCACACTACGTCTAACTTCTTCGGTAATTTCGGTACCAAATACCTCCTCAAACCGATCTAGAACAACTTCCATAACCTCATCTTCAGGAAGTGGCTGACCGTCAGGGCCAGTAGTTTCCATACCTGAAAACAGCCAGAAGAAGAAACCAGCAATGACAACGCACGCTAGCACACTGAGGTAATTCAGAACCAGACCGGTGATGGCTAGTCCGCGGCCACTCTGACGTGGCTCAGAGTGCTTGATTTTCACTAGGGCAATGTGACCAAAAACGATACCGACGATGCCAAATAGCGGGCCAATACAAACCACTAAGCAGATCACGGCTAGAAAACCTAAGATCAATGTGGTGACGGCAAATCCGTTAGTTCCAGCTGGTGGTGCGGGAGTCTGGTAGCTAGGCGCAGCGCTCTCCGCGGATGTTTTTGGTGATTGATAGGGAGTGCTCTCAGCAGCGGGCACGGCTGATGCGGCGCTGGCTGGTGATGCCGATGGAGGTGGCACAGCCGCTGCCGCGGCGCTCTGCAGTGCGGAGATTTTACCAATGGCAGTCCACTCAGCCATACTATCAGTCCATGCTAGATCTGTAGCAGCTAGCTCGCCACTTTCTAACTTCGCCAACAATTCGTCTTTACTAACGGGTCCTAGCTGTTGCTGGTTTTTTGCGTAATACCATTCACTCATGATCTTATTGTAATCTAAATTTTAAACAAAGTTGTGTCTATTGGCCATTGATTAGCTGCTGGCATTAAGATTCTAGTAATCAAGCACCAATAGCAAAGAAAATAGCAGCTAAGGTCATCACATTTACTAAATGACAGAGAATCAAGCCCGCTATCGCAAGCCGGCGGCCAGGCTGCGGTGGCGAAGATCGTTTGATCTGCCGGAGTGCCAAATGGCCAAAAATCGCTCCCGGAATGGAGCTAAAAAACCAACAGGACAATAGGCTAATGCAAGCTAAGATTACTGAAGCAATGGCACAGCCGTTAGTTTTACGCGCTTGGCCATGCTGATAGACATTAGTTTGGCCAACGGTTTTAGGCGTTTGGTAAGGCGACAAGCTGGCATCGCCGTTACGCTGCGCGGCTACTGCAGCTGGCGCGGGCGCGGCAGTGGACACAGGCGGCACAGCCGAACCTGTATGTGGAGGCTTACCAGCACTAGCCGAGGGAGTCACAGGCACCGCTGGAGGCGAAGATACAAATGGCGGCGTGACTAGCCGAGGGATTTTGCCAATTTCCAGCCACTCGTCCATGCTGTCATTCCAAGCCAGGTCATCCGCTGACAGCTCACCGCTATCTAACTTCGCCAATATGATTTCTCGGCTAACAGGACCAGCCTGTTGCTGGTCCACGGCATAATACCAGTTTTCCATTAATTAGTTTGCTTCGCCTTCGTCTATCAAGCGCTCAGACTCGCTGTCTAAAAAGTCCTCAATAGAGTCCGAGTCGTCGATATTGAGATTTTCAAAATCGGAGGCACTCAGCGACAAACCTAAGACCATCATGCCAAGGAAAAACAAAATGACTAACAACAAGAGAGCATTGACAATATGATTGAGCACAAGCCCTGTGATGGCTAGGCCCCTGCCCGGCTGCTCAGGTGAGCTTCGCTTGATCTGGCTAAGGGCGATGTGCCCGCAAATTGCGCCCGGAATGGAGGATAAAAAACCGCAGGCGACTAGGCTCAAACAGCCCAGCACTAATGAAGTAATGGCCAGTGAGTTGGTTGACTGCACCGGACGTGGCTGATAGATCGTACTCCCCGGAGCATAAGCATGGCCACTAACGGGAGTCTGATAGGGAGAAGCTGCCGAAGTAGGCACGGCGGATCCGCTAGAAATGGATCCAGCTGGCGGGTCTAATTTGCCCGCCGGAGGAATTGTCTGCGAAGGAGGAGGACTGGCCAGCTGGGAAATTTTACCAATTTCCAGCCATTCGGCCATTCCATCCGTCCAAGCGAGATCGTTAGGTGATAATTCAGCTCGTGCCAGCATTGAGGAAAGTTCCTCTTGGCTAACTGGTCCGAGCTGTTGTTGGTCTTTAGCGTAATACCAATGGCTCATAGCTGATGAATACTACGCTAATTCAAACTAATACTTACTTATTTGGGTAGACTTCTTCTTCAAGAGTCATGCCGTTGATTTCGTAACCACCGTCGACGTAGATTGTCTGACCAGTGATACCGCCAGCTCCGTCAGTAGCGAGGAACAGGCTAGTTGCACCAATTTCCTCGAGCGTACAAGTACGGCCAAGTGGAGCAAATTTTTCGTAATGCTTGAGCATGAGGTTAAGGCCACCGATGCCGCGAGCAGCAAGTGTATTAACTGGCCCAGCGCTAACGCAGTTGACGCGGATGTTTTTGGCACCGAGGTCAGCAGCGAGGTAGCGAGTGCTGGCTTCGAGGCTAGCTTTAGCAACACCCATCACGTTGTAACGTGGAATAACTTTAGCAGCACCGTAGTAGCTCATCGCAAGGATGCTACCACCGCTAGGCATCATAGTCTCAGCGCGCTGAGCGATGGCAACTAGTGAATAAGCACTGATGTCGTGAGCGATTGAGTACGCCTCACGAGAAGTTTCGATGAATGGGTTTTCCAGAGCTTCGCGTGGCGCGAATGCTACGGCATGCAGAACGATATCGATTGTGTCGGAATGCTTCTTCACATTTTCGAAGAATTCATCCAACTCAACATCACTACTCACATCACAGGGATAGACAGGAATATCTTCGGACAAAGATTGAGCAATTTTAGCAACGCTATCTTTGTTGCGCTCACCTTGGTAATTCAAAATCAAATTCGCTCCAGCATCATGCCAGGCCTTAGCCACAGCATAAGCAATGCTACGCTTATTTGCTACGCCGAAAACTACGGCCGTCTTCCCGCTTAAAGGTTGATAACTCATCGCGGCCAATCATTACCAAATCGCTCAAAACTTCAACCCCCAAATCGCTTACTTATTCTTCTACATGAATAATTCATGTTCAGATTGAATTTTCAGCTCCTAGCTTGACCCTCCCACCAACTAGCCCTAAACTACTCTTTTGTCTGCACTTAGACAAAATAAACCAACCCCCAAAAACAATGCAACTTAGTCTTCACTCAGTAGGTGAATTCTTGGCTCACCCCCACATTTTCCCCGCCAAGAAAAAGGAATGGTATCTCATGCACCAAAATGAACAATTTGGCCCATTCTCAGAACAGCAGCTGAAACGAAAATTTCACCATCGCCAATTATATGAAGAAGTTATGGTTTGGCGCGACGGCATGCACGGATGGGTGCCAGCGACTTCGCTGGGAAACTTCAAACCAGCACCGCACTCAAATAGCCACAAAGTCTACCTGAAAGATAAAGTTGGCTACGAGAGCTTGTGCATCGACTACGGTGGCATCGGCAGGTTTTCTTACAATGCCTACCTTTGTCTTATTCTTCCCGCGCTGGTTTATGCCATGATGGTTTGGTCACCAGCTAATCAGCTGATTTTCTACGCTGGTGTGGCAGCCATTGTCGCCGTCAGCTTGATGGTGTGCGCCAGCCGGCTGCAGAACTTAGGATATACCCGCAAAGCCAACATCGGCTTATTGGTGCCAATTTATAACCTCTACCTGCTGATGCACATGATCTGCTCGCCCACTGGCTACCTGCAAGTTCCGCGGCATAGTTTTCTGGAAATCGTCGGCAAGCTGGCATTTTGGCTCGCCGTCTTCTGGCTGGGTCTGCAGCTAGCGGCTCACCCGCTGGTGCAAGGATGGATCCACTACGTTCCCAGCCTGTAGAGATCAATGGTAGACTTGATTGGCATGCCAGCTAGCTGGACCATTTCCAGCTGGCTGGCGGCGCTTGTGTCTATGGCCACCTGCGATTGGCTTAAAAGATTCGACTTTCCCCGCACGCACATTAGGCTAGCCAATCGATGCCTGCGGCGCTAGCTCAGAGCATCAAAGCAGAGAGCTCAGCGAATCCATGTCATTCACACTTCTAAAGACCGATAGCAAAACCAAAGCGCGGCGTGGCCGACTCGTCACCCCGCATGGCACCATCGAGACGCCTATTTTCATGCCAGTAGGCACACAGGGCATGGTGAAAACACTACACCCAGAGGAAGTCGAGCTGCTGGGTGCGCAGATTATTTTGGGCAATACCTACCACCTTAACTTACGCCCAGGGCTGGATGTGATTGAGAAATTTGGCGGTTTGCATGGATTTTCTACTTGGGACAAACCTATCCTCACCGACTCTGGTGGCTTTCAGGTCTGGTCTTTAGCCAAGCTGCGCAAGATCACTGAAGAAGGCGTGCGTTTTTCCAACCACATCGACGGCGCCAAGATGATGTTCACGCCAGAGTTCAGCATGCAGATTCAGTCGGTGCTCGGCTCAGACATTGCTATGCTTTTTGACGAATGTCCGCCGTACCCGTGTGATGAGAAATACGCTACTGAATCACTCGAGCTGACCACCCGCTGGGCGCAGCGATGCAAAGACTGGGTGGTAGCTAACGAACCAAAATCAGGCAATGGCAAGCAGATGCACTTTGGCATCGTCCAGGGCAGCATCTACGCCGACTTGCGTGAGCGCTCAGCTAAAGAGCTGGTCGCCATGGACTTCGACGGTTACGCCATCGGCGGCGTTTCCGTGGGCGAGCCCGAGCACGAGATGTTCCGCGCAATTGAAAATGCCACCCCTCACCTGCCAGCTGACAAACCACGCTACGCGATGGGACTCGGCACACCGCCGCAGCTGCTGGAAATGATTGGCCAAGGCGTTGATATGTTTGACTGTGTGCTGCCAACTCGAGTCGCCCGTCACGGACTGGCGTACACACTCGACGGCCCAATCCACATCAAAAATAAACAATTTGAGTTCGACGAGCGCCCGCTGTGTGAAACCAGCCACCCGCACGTTGCAAGATTTTCTCGTTCATTCATCCGCCACCTATTCAGAAGTAAGGAATTACTAAGCGCACGCTTGCTATCGTTCCACAACTTGCACTTCTTCCTAGGCCTGATGGCAGACGCGCGCGCGGCGATTGAAGCCGACCGCTTCACTGAGTTCAAAGATGCGTTTAATGCGCGTTATCATGCAAAATCGTAGATTTGCCCAACGTAGTCGACTCGTTGAGTCCACACGGGCGCATGGAAATCATCAGTTTGAGATTGCTTTCCTCGCGTAACCAGCATTTTCTTTTGCGCCTCAATCACATGGCGGGAGGACGTGTGCACGCGTATTCCCAGCTGAACTAACCAATTTAAAATAACACTACTAAGTATATGAGCATGATCATCTCAACACTAGCCCAAGGCCAACAGGGAGACCCAACCAACACATTCATCATGATGATTGTTATGGTTGTTATCATGTGGGTTGTATTATTCCGCCCACAGCAAAAACGCCAAAAGGAACTGCGCCAGCGCGTCGAGGCGATGAAAAAAGGTGATAAAGTCGTCACCGCAGGAGGCATGCACGGCATCGTTCACAGCATTGGCGAGCTCACCGTTTCTGTAAAAGTAGCTGAAGGCATTAATGTCGAATTTGATAAGACTGCCATCGCCAGCATCCCTAGCGCTGAAAAAGCCGCTCAGAAAGGCGCAAAAAAATAATTTTTGCCCATCATACACACTTTCCAGCTAGCCGCAGGCCTCACAAACTGCTATGTGGTCAGCTCATCTGGATAAATCAACCAGCAATCATTGCTAATCACACATGACAATAGCTAACACATTCTCCGGTGACGGACTGATGATCTTCCTTTCAGGACTCTTGCTCCTTGGGTTGTTCTTCTGGTACTTCGCTACCGAGATTCAAAAACGCAAACGTAATCTGGGCACCATCATCGTGGCCATGATCGCCGTCTTCTCCATCTTTGCCGTGATCCCACCGACTTCTAGTCAAATGGGCGACCTCTTCTCAGGCAAAAAGTCCTTCAATGAAGCCTCATCCCTTAAAGGTGGTATTGATTTGGTTGGTGGATCCTCATTCACTCTGCGCGTTCAGCCAAATACCGACGAAGCAGGCAAACCTGTGCCGCTCACAGCTGACGCGGTGACGCAAGCGATTCTCACCATCGAGAAGCGCCTCAACAGCATGGGTACTGAAGATCTCATTATCCAGCAGCAAGGTGCCGACCGCATCATCGTGCAAATGCCAGGTGTGGAACCAGGCCGTGCCGAAGAAATTCGCACCGTGCTCGAGCAAGTGGCGAAGCTGGAAATCCGTCTGGTTCACGAAGAATCAAGCACGCTAGCTCCAGAAGTAGCTGCTGATCCAGAAACCAACATCATCCCAGGCTACAAACTCTACCAGTACAAGAATACTGACAGAGATGGTCGCGCGATAACTGAAGACCTACTTCTCAGAAACCGTATCGTTATTGATGGTTCCTACATCACCCGCGCTCAAGCACTCTATGGTGCTGACGCTGGCCAAATTGCAGTAGAGCTCAATGGCGAAGGTGGCGACCTCATGTTTGCTACCACACGTGCAGCCAACATCGGCCACACACGTATGGCTATCGTTCTCGATGGCGAAGTTCTCTCAGCTCCATCCATCAATGGTGTCTTTGGTTCTTTATTCCAGATCTCTGGCATGGACTCCATCGAAGAAGCACAGGCGCTGTCCTCAGCTCTGATGAACCCGCTGAAAAACCCACTGCAGGTAGACGAGATGCGCTCAGTATCCGCTAGCCTCGGTGCTTCTACCGTCAGCCAAGGTATCTACGCAGGTATTGCAGGTCTCTTGCTGACCATGATCTTTGTGCTGATCTACTACAGATTCGCTGGTGTGATCGCCCTTCTCGGCCTCACTCTCAACGTCATTATCCTGTTCGGAGCCATGGCTCTGTTTGGCTTCACCTTCACCCTTCCAGGTATTGCAGGTATCATCCTGACAATTGGTATCGCCGTTGATGCTAACGTTCTCATCTACGAACGTCTGCGTGAAGAACTCGCCAATGGCAAGTCACTCAAAAACGCTATCGAAGTGGCTTACGAAAAAGCATTCTCAGCGATTTTCGACGCCAACATCACCACCCTGATCACTGCTTGTATCCTTTTCTGGCGTGCTTCAGGTACTGTGAAAGGTTTCGCCGTGACACTGACAATTGGTATCATCGCATCCATGATCGCAGCGCTGCTGTTCACTCGCGTACTCTTCTGGTGGGCGGCTGACGCCAAGCTGCTCAAGGACAAGATGACCTTCCTCAATGTCATTCCTAAGCGTAAGTTCGACTTCCTCAGCAAGCGCCGTATCGCCGCTATGATTTCAGGAGTTCTTCTCCTCGGCAGTGTCTGCGGCGTAGGTGTCAAAGGTAACAGTGCGCTCGGTATCGACTTCACTGGTGGTACCATCATCCACTTCGACCTCGGCGAAGACCACATCCTCGCTGAAGAAGCTCAGAGCAAACTCAATGCTCTCGAATTGACTCAATCTGTAACCGCTCTGGAAGAGACCACTAACGTTGGCCTCAACATCCTCTCAGTTCGCTGTGCAACAGCTGACACAGACAAGGTCATCGAGTTCATGCAGGCTAACTACGACGAAATCGCTACCGACCACCAGCCGGACCAAGATACGGTGAGTGCTACTATGGGTAGAGAATTCCTCATCACCGCGCTTAGCGCGCTGGGCATTGGCCTCATTGCTATCCTCATCTACATCACCCTGCGCTTTGAGTTCTCATTCGCACTCGGTGCTTGTGCCGCTCTGTTCCACGATTTGGTCATCACCTTGGGCATCATCGTTCTCACAGGCGGAGAGCTTACATTGATCCACGTTGGTGCCTTCCTCACCATCGCCGGTTACTCAATTAACGATACCATCGTTGTATTTGACCGTATTCGTGAGGAACTGCGCAACCAAGAAGATGGCGGCATCAAAGATGTCATGAACTTCGCCATCAACGCGACGCTCTCACGTACCGTGCTGACATCATTCACCACATTCGTGGCTGTTCTGGTGCTCTTCATCTTCGGTGGTGAAGGTCTGCGCGACTTCTCATACACCATCATGATTGGTGTGCTCATCGGTACTTACTCATCCATCTTCATCGCTGCACCAGTCGTCTACGTCTGGAGCCGCCGCAAAGGTGGTGACCTCCGTGCTGAGATCACCAAACACGATGACGACGACGAGCTCGAAGGCATCGAAAAAGAAGTGCCTGAAAAAGCTTAATCGCCAATTCATCACAATTTACCAAGCCTCGCTGGATTTCCAGCGAGGCTTTTTTTGTTCTCATATCCCCAGCTCACCCTATTATTAAACGCTCGATATTGAGCAAACTGTTATTCTCACTTGAGTCAATCCGCTAGATTCGTTAGAAATCTAGCAAGAACACAAATACAAATACTCACATGTTAAAATTCCTTCTACCACTATTAATCATCCTCCAGCTGAGTCACGCCATTGCCGGGAAAAAGAAAACCTCCGTGCCGCTGGACGAATTGATTAATTTCCCAAGCAACTGGGAAATGACGAGTGAGGAATTTGAGCAAGAATTCGCTAAGGGAAAATCGAAATATTACAAATGGCTCACCGCGGACAAATCACGCGCAAAGATGAACAGCATCACCCATAGTAATGGGCAAATCGTTCTCAACCTGTTTGATAAAAAACTCAAAGTCGAAGAAGTCATTGTCGATTTTGCTGATGATAAACTCAACCTCGTCACCTTCTCAATCTACAACCGCGGTGACATGGGCGAAATCTCCAGCGACAAACTCAACGAAATCTACATGCTCACTGGTAAAAGCATGGGCGAAGCGCTGCAATGCAGGCCTAACCAACGCAAAGCAGATCCTAGAAACGGGCTACTCACCGAAGGATACAGCTGGAATTCTCCCAAAGGCATCGCCCTGCTCGAATACAACGAGGGCGCACTAGGATCACAAACACCCGAATTTTTGCGTCTCCGAGTCGCCAATAAATCTGCCCGCAGCGGGCTGGCTGCCTCCATGCTCAACTCCCGTGGTGGCGCATCTATCAAATCATCTAAACTCAAAGATTTCCTCGTCGAAGACAAGGAAGGCAACGTCTTCATCAAGGGCATTCCTATGGTTGACCAGGGCCGCAAAGGATACTGTGTGGTCGCCTCCGTACAGCGGTTATTTGAACATTTTGGCATTGGCGCAGACATGCACCAACTCGCTCAAATCACCAATGCCGACCCGCAGATGGGAACCAATACATTAAAAATGGCAGACGCACTCGGCGACATCGATTACCGATTCAAAACCAGACTCAAAATCATTGGCATGATGGGGTCTAACGGGCGCATGGTCACTGTTGATCAAAAACGCGATGTCTACTACCAAGGCAAAGAGCTAGACGAACGCCGTGTCCTCAAAGCTATCCGCGACTCTATCAACATCGGCGTGCCATTGCTCTGGTCGCTCGAGCTAGGCAAATACCAAGAAGAACCTAACTTGAACCCACAAACACAAGGCGGCCACATGAGAATCATCATCGGCTACAACGATGACCAAGAGAAAATCATCTTCAGTGATTCATGGGGCGCTGGCCACGAATTCAAAACCATGAAAATGCGCGACGCCTACCACGCCACCAAGGGGCTCTTCACCCTCAAGCCGACCGTGAATTAAACTTCTCAGCTGGCTGGAGCTCCTCCGCAAAATGACAAAAACTTAAATTTTCACAATGAATGAACGAAACAGCTGAAATGCTTATCAAGGAAGGTTTTTCCTTCACGGCAAATTATGTAGATGAACGATATATAATGTCAGGCTGTACCGTGGATGACTTGGACAGAGTATCTAAGGCTGTATGGTTAATATCATGGTTTCTCATGGATATTAATGGCACGGGTATAGACCTGTATATCGTAGGAGCTGGCGGAGATCACTTCCCAGAGTTCATGAACATTCTTGATGAAATAGGAGCTGAAGGTTCTAGGCTCAAGCTAGCTAGCGTTTGTGGAATTTTTCCAGATGGGCAGTTTCCTGAATCTCAAGAGGATCGTGAAGATATATTTTATAAGTTCATGGAGGAGCGGCCTGAGGAATACGAGTTGTTGACCAGAGATGTAGACGAGTTCTTCAGCTCAGGTGAAGAGATGCTGGGCACTATGTACGTCGAGTACATAAGAAGAACTATACGCTAGAAAGCACAACTGAACTTCCCAAAGTTCCAGCCAGTAGGCACTCCTCATTGATAGCTAGCTGACTCACAAGTTGTAAACACTGAGCCTAGCTCGCAGCCAAAGGCACTTTCGCCTCAAGCCAAGCGTGACTTGAACTTCCCAGCTAGCTGGAGATTCACTATCGACTGCAGCTGGCGTATTTGTTAGCTTTCATTTTCATCATGCAAAATAGTTCAGACGAAGCCATGTATACCACGCCCAGCGCCGACCCAAGCGTGGAGCGGCTATGCCCGCAGTGCGGCAAGGCGATGGAATTTGGCCACCTGATCTCCAGCTCGAGCATACGCTGGATGGGCGAGTCGCAGTCAAAGGCACGCAAAATGCTTCTTGGCGGCGTGCCCATTTCAGAAAAAACACCCTTGCTGCGCAGCAAACATGCCGCTGAGCATTGCCCGTCGTGCGGGCTGTACTTGATGCAGAAGTAAATCGCTAAACAGCTGGATCATTCGCACAGCGGGGAGAAATAAAAATTTCATGTTCAAGCTGGCCGATCTGTGATTTTCTCAGCGCACTATGAGCGACATCCAAGATATCGACATCACCATCAAAACCAACAAGGGCGCCATCAAACTCACTATGTTTGCAGCTGACATGCAAGTGACTTGCGCCAGCTTCCTTAACCTGGCGAGCAAAGGATTCTACGACGGCATCGTTTTCCACCGCGTGATCGCAAACTTCATGATCCAAGGTGGCGATCCAACTGGTACAGGCATGGGCGGCCCAGGCTACAAGTTTGAGTGCGAATGCAAGCCAGCTGAGTACAAACACGACAAAGCAGGTATCCTCTCAATGGCCAATGCTGGACCAAACACTAACGGTTCACAGTTCTTCATCACACACGGCCCTACTCCACACCTCGACGGTCGCCACACAGTATTTGGCGCGGTTACTGAAGGTCAGGACGTTGTTGATTCTATCGCTCAAGGCGACAAGATCGAGTCTATCGAAATCCACGGTTCTACTGACGCGCTCTTTGCTGCACAGGCTGACCGCATCGCTGAGTGGAACAAGGCACTTGCCTAACTTTCCAGCCAGCTGGATCTATGCCAGCTAGATTTCCGAGCACTCGGGGGAATGATTCCCTCGGGTGCTTTTTTGTGCCTGCATATAAGGCTAAGGCGCAATCGTTAAGCCCCGCTATAACACCAAACTGGCGTTTCCTATTTCAAACAATGTTTTACGGTTCTAGAATTGACTAAAGCATGAATTTTAACAAATAAGCGCCCGCCACCACAACGATTTAGTCAACCCCACTTGATTAGAAAATTGTACCCCCAAATAAGAAACCTAAGCTATTGAGGCTATCATGAGGTGCAAGTTCCCTTTTGCTCTAATTCATAAAAATAGACAGTCAATATAGACGAAGGCTTCGAATTTACAACTTCATCTAATCAAAGTTAATGAAAGAATATGCAATCATACTCTTGGTAGGTTTGTTTTCGCTTAGCTGTCTAGCAATTACAAATGCCGCGACCATAACGGTAACCAACGTTCAGCTATCTAATAACAGAGACAACGGCACCGCAGCTAGTGACGGCGGCTTGATTCCTAGCAATACAAGAGCCATTGGCATCGACTACCTTGATATTAGTGACGATGACGAAAGATCAGAAGATACCACGGTGGAGACTTTGTCGGCAGCCTTCCAGCAAGCAGGTGAAACATCTACTTTCAACCGACGCCGCGACTGCAGAGCGTCGAACTCAGACGACCCCGGAAGATTTGATTTTTCCGCAAATATAGAAATGGTAGAAAATGACCCACTTCATGGTGATAATGTTTACCTCATTATCGGCAGCGAAGACTGCGAAGACAGCTTCAATGAAATGAAGGAGGTCCTTTTATATAAATTTGAAACTACCCAGCTTTTTTCTGAAGGCGCCACCAACCACCTTGCTGCAAATAGCTATCGGCAAAAAAACACCGTCGCCGAATTGTTAGTTTCAGATATCCGCTACAAGAGCCAGCAAAACGACGATGGTCAGCTGACCTTACGGCTGGCTGCCATCCCTGTTCCTGAGCCAACAAGCATGAGCTTGCTAACGCTGGGTGGGATCGCGCTGATTTTGCGCCACCGTGCCTAGCTGATAGAACTTCTCCAGCCAGCTGGATGGATTCCAGCTAGATTTGCGAGCACTCGGGGGATTGATTCCCTCGAGTGCTTTTTTCTGCCCATAATCCTAGCTGATTGAGCTACAGGCAGTCTGCCCCACTATTCCTCACAACTACAAGCGTTTAACCTGTAAATAAAGTATTCTATTTCTTGATTTGACTTGTCGCCATTTTTAACAAAAAAGGAATTAGAGGTGACGCGGTTTAGTCTCACTCGCTTGCTAAAAAATTTGCATCCTCCAAGCACCAGACCAATGCACTAAGTTGTGCACTTGGAGAAAGCATCATTAAGCCAGCAAAATGCATCAGCTAGAGCAGAGATAGACAGTCTATTAATTTATATATCAAAAAATCCTATGAAATTCGCACTAAAAAATCTCTTGGTAGGTTTTGTTTTCATCACCACACTAACAACTCTTAATGCAGCCATGGTGACATTCAAAATCTACAACGCAGAAGAGGACCCATATAACACTAACCCCAAGTATAGCGGCATCGCTGACAGTAAAGACAAGCCGATGGAGGAGGGCTCAGGCGTCATTGGTATCGGTTATTTTGGTATCGCGGACGATGAAATCGAAGACAAAGAGACCACCATTAAGACGCTCGCCGAACATTTCCATCAAGTTGGCGAAACCTCAGCTTTCGGATATGATGGAGAAACCGCTAGAGATGGCAATCCTGGTTTATATAACTTCACAACAGAGCAAGACATAACAAAAGGCGATGGCTTTTATGGAAAAAGTATCTATTTGTTTATCGGCAATGGAAGTACTTTTGAGTCCTCTTCAGAAGTCTTGATTTACAAATATAGAGCATCCGTGTTCCATGATCAGGCTGGCTCCACATTGGATCTATCAGAATACTCTGTTGATGAGGAAAACACTGTTGGTGAGTTATTAGTAGGCGAGCAAAAGTATATCTCTGATCTAAACTACGGTTACGGGCAATCATTCCAGCTGGAGGCTAGGGATTCTGTTAATCCTATCCCTGAGCCAACAAGCATGAGCTTGTTAGCGCTGGGCGGAATCGCGCTGATTAGACGTCGCCGCGGCTAGCTGATAGAACTTCTCCAGCCAGCTGGATCTAGTCCAGCTAGATTTGCGAGCACTCGGGGTAATGATTCCCTCGAGTGCTTTTTTTTTCCGCTGCTTAGCCCGCTGGCTAACATCTATCAGCCAAAAAGCCTGCATTGACAATGCAGATAGATGCGCTTTGCTAGCAGCATGATTTTCTTACTCTCACCCGCTAAGACACTCGACTACGAATCCCCACTTCCCGAGCTGACCGCCAGTATGCCGAGCTTTCTCGACGACTCGGAGGTTCTAGCCAGCCAGCTGGCTGAGTATGCGCCGGAGCAAATCTCCGCGCTGATGAAAGTGTCAGAGAAAATCGCCGAGCTCAATGCTGGCCGCTTCGAGCAATGGCACAAAAACTACACCGCGCCAAAAGGTCGCCCAGCTATCTTTGCGTTCAAAGGTGATGTCTACCAAGGGCTCGACGTCGCCAGCTGGAATGCCGACGAGCTGGCCAGCGCGCAGTCGCAGATTCGCATTCTTTCAGGCCTTTACGGCATGTTGCGCCCGCTGGATTTGATGCTGCCTTATCGTCTAGAAATGGGCACCAAGCTGGAAAATGAGCGCGGGGCGAATTTGTACAAATTCTGGGGCAGCCAGCTGACGGACGCGCTCAATGCCGAACTCGCAGGCCAAAGCAACCCAGCGGTGGTCAATCTGGCATCCAACGAATATTACAAAGCGATTCAGCCAAAAAACTTGCAAGCTCCCATCATCACGCCGGTCTTTAAGGATGAGAAAAATGGCAAATTCAAAATCATTTCATTCTACGCCAAGAAAGCGCGCGGGCTGATGGCGGCGTGGGCCATCCGCAATAAAATCACCGATCCCGCTGAGCTAAAAAACTTCTCTGAAGCTGGCTACGTCTACGATGCAGCGTCTAGCAAGGACGGCCAGCTAGTCTTCCTCAGAGCTGAGCAATAGCCCTCAAACTAGCGAAATTGATCGTCATTTTGCGAGCCCGCTGACTTCCAGCGGGCTCTTTTTTTCGCAACTTTTCCATCTGTATGACCGTTAATATAATGTTAAGCTAAATTATTCACCCGCCCATTAGCCCCACTGAGCCACCCACCTCTGTACAATGGATACCCTAAAATTCACCCAACAGGCACTCGCCCTGTCTCTCATATTCATCCAGCCGCTGCAGCTGCATGCGGAGATGGCCAACAGCAAAGTGACCGAGCACGTTCTCAACCTCGACTTGCTGATGGAAAAGGCCAACCAGCGCGATCAAGTCACCGCCAACGCGCTGATCGATGACGCCACCTTTTTGCGCCGCGCGTACATCAATATCATTGGTCGCATTCCCACCCACCAAGAAGCCAAGCAGTTTTTAACTGACCCAGACGTGGATAAACGCGTCAGTCTAGTCAACCAGCTCGTCGGCTCAGCGGGAATGAATAGCCACCTCTTCAACATGTGGGCTGATTTGCTGCGGGTGAAAACCAACCCCGGCGGCGGCCAAAGCAGCGGGCTGGCGTGGAACCTGTGGCTGCGCGACGCTGTGGAAAATAATATGCCCTACGATGAAATGGTGCGCGAGATGCTCAAGGCGTCTGGCCACGCTGCGGAAAATGCAGCGGTTGGTTATTACCTACGCGACCGCAACATGCTGTTGGATAATATGAGCAATACCGTGCAGATTTTCTTAGGTAACCGCATTGGCTGCGCCCAGTGCCACGACCATCCATTCGAGAACATGACGCAAAAAGAGTACTTCCAGATGGCTGCCTTTGCCGCTGGCACCGAGTACCGCAGCGAGAAAGCCAAAGATCAAGTCGCCGCCATGGTGAAAAGCCAACGGCCCAATGTCGGTAACGCGCCTAAAGCTAGTAAAGGGCAAAACTCCAATGGCGCGCGCGGCAGCAAAGTGCTCTACAAAAATTTCTCCTCATTATTTAAAGATGTGCAGAAGGATGCGATTTATGAAAATCCAAGCAAAGCACTCAAACTGCCAGCCGACTACAAATACAACGACGGTGAGCCTGGAGAAAAAGTCACCCCAGCGGTGCTGTTTGGCAATAATCCAGCTGATTTCCAGCCAGAACATAGACGCGCAGTATTTGCCGACTGGCTGAGCGCGCGCGACAATCCCTATTTCACCACCGTCTACGTCAACCGGCTGTGGAGCCATGTGTTTGGCCGCGGCATCGTCGAGCCGCTAGATGACTGGACTGAGACAACGAAGATTTCCCACCCCGAAGTGCTCAACTACCTCGCGGAGCTAGCCAAGTCTAGCAACTACGATACACGCGAAATCCTCCGTGTGCTCTACCACACGCAGCTGTTCCAGCGCCACGCCAATGGCGACGAACCACCAATGGGACAAGCATTTCACTGGGCAGGACCGCCGCTGCGGCGCCTATCCGCTGAAGAATTGCGCGATTCTCTAGTCACTCTGAATGCCGGCAATGTAGATAATGTACGCAACCAGAAGATGCTGCAAAAATGGCAAACCAACCAGCAGACAGCGCTGCAGCTGTTGCACGGCCAGCCAGATGAGCTGGTAAAAATCGACGCCGCCTACGACAAATCTGAAGAAGAAAAACGAGCCGTTCAGCGTGAGACTCGTGCCCTACAGCTGGAGGCCCAAGATGCCCGCAAAGCAGGTGACATGAAAAAGGCCAGCTTGCTGATGCAGCAAGTCGCCGCCAAACGCAAAGCCTACAAACGAAAACTCAAAGAGCAGAGCGAAGAAAGTATGGCCAGCTCAGTCAGCATGATGGGCATGACCTATCAGGGGAAACCTGAAAAAGCCGCCTTCATGAGAAGCTCTGAGCTGCCCACACCACACCATCCAGGTGAGTTTTTGCGCAACTTCGGCGCCTCTGACCGCATGACACCAGACGCTGGCCATACCCAAGCATCAATCCCACAATCGCTCACTTTGATGAATGGCAGTGAAATCCGCAATTTCGCCAGAAATAGCAAAAATTTCACCCATGAGCTCAACCAGCAGGAGTCGCCCGCCGATCAGCTAGACATGTTATTTCTCTCCATCTATGCCGCCTACCCTAGCGAATCTGAGCGGCTGGATTTCTCCCCCTATCTGCAAAACCCTAAAAACAGCAAACAAAGGGAGTCGCTCGTCAGAGCCATGCTGACCTCCAAGCGCTTCCTCTTTGTCCAATAATTACCTACTGCCACGATGAATGCCAACCAGCTCAACCAACTCTCACGCCGAGCCTTCCTAGCCAGAACGGCAAAAACCTGCTTTGGCGTCAGCATTGCCGCCTCAGCCTCATCATTATTTGGCGAGGGCGCCGCGCCACCACCACAAGCAGCCACCGCCAAACATGTCATTTTCCTCTACATGAGCGGCGGCATGTCGCACATCGATACGCTCGACCCCAAACCTGACGCGCCCGAAAAATACACTGGCCCAGCTAAGGCCATCAGCACCGCCGTAGACGGCATCCAGCTAGGCGCCTGTCTGCCATTGCTCGCCGCGCAGATGGACAATGTTTGCCTGCTGCGCTCACTCACCACCACTCAAGGGGCGCACGCGCAGGGCAACTACGCCATGCATACCTCCTACGAGCCACGCGGTAGCATCGTGCATCCAGCTAATGGCGCGTGGGTCAACTATTTGTCGCCGGAGAGCAAATCCACGCTGCCAAACTACATCACCGTGCATACGGGCAACAAACACCCCGGCGCGGGATTTTTTGATCCCTCCTATTCGCCGCTGCCCATTGGCGATGCCAATAGCGGCATCAAAAATGCCAAACTCAATGGCACCAGCGAGGCCGATTTTCACCAACAAGTCGACCTGCGCCACAAGCTTGACGCTCCCTTTGATGAACAATTTCACAGCGGCTACCGCGATGTGCGCGCGTACAACGAGATGTTTGACGCCGCCATCAAGCTGATGAAAAGCGAAGACCTCGAGGCATTCGACCTCAGCCAAGAATCTGACGCAACCCAGAAACTCTACGGCAGTGGACGGTTCGCCCGTGGCTGCCTACTCGCCCGCCGGCTCGTCCAGCGCGGCGTGCGCTTCATCGAAGTTTCTAACGGCGGGTTTGACTGGCACGCTGACAATTTCAACCTCATGGACCTGAAAATGCCAGAGGTCGACCAAGGGCTCGCCGCACTGCTCCATGACCTGAAAACTCTCGGGCTGCTCGACGAAACTCTAGTTGTGCTCACCACCGAATTTGGCCGCTCGCCGGAAGTCAACGGCAACGCTGGCCGCGGTCATTATCCAAAAGCATTCAGCGGATTAATCGCTGGCGGAGGTGTCAAAGGTGGCACCGTCTATGGTGGTACCAGTGAATTTGGCCACGAGGTCGCTCATGAGGCTGATAAGATTCACCCTGATTCACTTAACGCCACAATTGGCTACGCTATGGGTGTCCCCTACGATAAAGTCATTATGTCTCCTACCAAGCGGCCATTTAAAATGTCAGGCAGAAAAGGTCAGCCACTCACATCGATATTTAATCACACCTGATAATAAGGGTCTATAGTGCCTATCACTCGTAATTTAATTGAATCGTTTTAGTTACACGATAGCCATAAGTTATTGATTTTTAACCATAAAAAGCTCATACCTGAAAAGTAATTTGCACCCGTGAAAAAACTCAATGTAAACGGTTGCATCGTTGTCATCTAGCGCTATATTACAAATCTCAGCGAGCAAAGCTTCGCTGCCGCAGGAAAGAAATCTCTTGATTTTAACAAAAAAACCATGCCAGAATGGAAACAACAAATTTTCATTGGCGAAAACATCCTCAGAGATAAAATGAGCACACCAAAACGAACATACAGCGCCCCAGCATTAGAAAAGGGCCTCAATATTCTTGAAACCCTAGCCAAAGAGGCAACTCCACTGAGCCAGACAGAAATTGCCCGTAAACTAGGAAGAAGTAATAGTGAGATTTTCCGAGTTCTCGAAGTGCTTAATAAGCAGGGCTATATCACCCGTGATCCTGAGACTGGCTGCTATCAAATGTCACTCAAGATGTTTAGCTTAGCACACATGCACATTCCGCTGCGCCAGATCTTAGATGCATCACGCCGCCCAATGCGCAAATTTGCCAAAGAAATGGACGCCTCAGTCCACCTCAGCATCATCTACGAAGATCAACTCCTAGCCATCGCTCAAGAGTTGCCACAGAAGAGCATCAGTTTGTCCGTTGAAGTAGGTAGCATGCAGCCACCAATGGAAACTCTCTCAGGTAGAATTCTCCTGCTTGAGCTGGCGAGACGCAACAACGAGCGCTCACCACGTGTTGGCAAAAAAATGACCGCAGTCGAAGGTGGCAATGACGAGATTTTCCGCGCCGAGAGTAGCTTCCACGAGAGCGTTACTGACTACAGCATCCTGCTTCCACTCGCCGAGCGCCCAGTCGCTCTAGCAGTACCTAGCATGAAGCTGAAAAAGAAGAAGATCGACGAAGAAGAAATCTGCAAGTTGCTCTTCCAGTGCCGCGATGAAATCTATGCTAACTTAGGCCTAGACTAAGCGACACACCCAAACATTTTTTCCGAGCCTCACCATCGCACAGTGGTGAGGCTTTTTTTCGGCCACAAATCTGGCTTGGCACTTGCTACAATAGGGACACATGCTAACTACTGCGTGAAATCACAGACCACCCTATGCAGACACTTCCCGATCTAGCCGAATACGAAATCACCGGACAACTTCGATTTGTTGAAAAATCAGCTGGCTATCCAGTAGCGCAAATCACCCACCCAAAAGCCAGCGGCGAAATCGCCCTGCATGGTGCTCACCTAACTGCTTTCCAGCCAGCTGGCGAGAAACCTATCATTTTCACCAGCTCACAGGCTATCTACACTGAAGGCAAAGCCATCCGTGGAGGCATTCCAATCTGCTGGCCGTGGTTTAATGCCCATCCAACAGAGAGCTCATTTCCATCTCACGGCTTTGCCCGCAACCGCTTCTGGAACCTCATTGCTAGCCAAGCAAATGAAGAATTTGTTGAGCTCACCTTTGAGCTGCCCACCCAAGGAACTGAAATTTGGCTACCACAATCAACTCGCACCACCTTGCGCGTTCGCATCGGTCACGAGCTGCAGCTAGAATTGCTCAGCGAAAACTTCAGCAATGAATCCATCACGGTTAGTGAGGCGCTGCACAGCTATTTCTGTGTTTCAGACAGCAGCCAAGTCAGCGTCACCGGCCTAGACCAAGCCCGCTACATCGACACCGTCGGTGAGCAAACTGAGCGTCTACAATCAGGCGATGTTTCTTTCTCAGGTGAAGTAGATAGAATCTATCAAAGTGATGCCACCACCCACATCCTCGATAAAAACTGGAACCGCATCATCAAGATACAAAAATCTGGCAGTGGCTCCACGGTTGTCTGGAACCCGTGGAACGAAAAAGCGGCTGACCTCGGCGATCTAGCTGACGAGGAATACCATGATTTCATCTGTGTAGAAACCGCCAACGCACACGATAAATCCGTTAGCGTGCCAGCTATGGGCAAGCACTTGTGCTCACTTATTATTTCCGCGGAAACACTCTAGCTAAATACCATTTGAGCTTCTAATCACAAACTCAGCTTGCTGAGCTAGTCATTTTGTTAGCTTAAAATCAAAACCATTCCCGCTAGATTGATTTCTCACCGCTGGCAAAACTTTCAGCCCTAGCTGCTAGGGCTGAAATCATTGCATTAAAAATCAGCCGGTGAACTGGGTACAATGCATACCAATACAACACCCCAGCTAGACCAATTGGTTCAAAATACGCCGTCTGAAAAATCCGACAACCGTCACCCTCTGGCTCAACTTTAAACTGTAACCAGGCTGGCCCCGGAACCTTCATCTCCGCGCGCAAAAGTAACTCGCGCTGCGGTATCACTTTTTCTACCCGCCAAAAATCTACCGCGTCACCAACTGCAATCTCGCTCGGATGGCGACGACCTCGACGCAAGCCTGGCCCACCTATCAGCGCGTCAAAGCGCCCACGGATCACCCACGCCCAATTCCACGCTAACCAACCTTCTTCGCCGCCCAGCGTGGTGAAAGCCGCATAGGCGTGCTCAGGCTGCACGTCCGCATAAATACTGCGGATCTCTTTGATCATACCCTGGCTATCGTGCAGCTCAGTCGTCTTACGATTGCCCATTGCCCCAGACCAGCGAGTCTCTATCATCTTCTGTTCACTTTTCTCTAAGGCCAGTTTTACCGCGCGCTCAAAGGGCATCGGCACAACCTGCGGAAAATATTTCTCAGCCATAGCCGTATCAGCAACCACTGAGGAAATCACGCTCTTGATGATAGGCACAGCGAGGTCGTTAGATATAGGCGTCACAAATCCTACCCAGTGAGCCGCTAGACCTGGCGTTAATACAGGCAAGGGAATCACCAGACGCTTGAGCCCGCGTACATCGCCATAGCGCAGCATCATATCTACAAACTTCATGCGCTCACCACCAATGTCCACCACTCCAACAGGACCGACATCCAGCGCTGCCACCAAGTATTCTAGCACATTGCGAATCGCCACCGGCTGCACGTAGTTCATGACCCATTTTGGCGCTACCATCACTGGTAGGCGCTCAGTGAGATAACGCAACATCTCAAATGAGGCCGAGCCTGAACCAATCACTGGCCCAGCGCGAAACTGTGTGCATTGGTAGTTTTCAGCTAACAACTCACCAGTCAACGCTCGGCTAGCTAGATGCTCAGACACTTCTCCTTCACTCGGAAAATGGCCACCTAAATAAATCACATGATCCAGCTGTGAGAATACTTTATTAAACTGACTAACCATTTTCTTCTCCCGCTCAATAAACCCTTCACCCGAGTTGATAGAGTGGACGAGGTAATAGGCGACATCGTAATGGTCCGCCAAACCAGTAACCTCACCCCAGCTAGCATCACTAGCTAACAAGTCAGCTTCGATCACCGTGACCTGAGAAAACCAATCACGCCATGCCACGCGCTCAGCATCACGCACGAGCACAGACACATCATGGCCAAGTTCCAGCAAGAGCGGTACCAGACGACCGCCTACATAACCTGTGGCACCAGTAACCAAGATTGATTTTTTATCCATACTAGCAAACTATCAGCTGGTTCTGAGAAAGCAAGTTAGCGAGAGCGACAATCCGAGAACCCTTGACACAAAGGCAATCGCCAGCACATTTAGCAGTCGTGCACGCCTACATCCACATTCCATTCTGTCACCGCATCTGCCCGTATTGCTCGTTTTACAAGCATACGCCGGGCGGCACAGACATGAAGGCGTTTATTCAAGCAATCTTGCTAGAGGCTGAGCGTCGTGCGAGCGAACTTCCATCCCGCCAGCTGAAAACCCTCTATCTAGGCGGCGGTACACCATCCATGCTCTCGCGCACACACCTAGAAACTCTCTTCACCGGGCTGCGCAGCCACTTTGACCTCAGCCAGCTCGAAGAGCTCACCTTTGAGGCCAACCCAGCTACCTTTGATGAAAAGAAAGCACGCTTTTTTGTCGACCAAGGAGTGACGCGAATTTCTTTAGGCATCCAGTCATTTGACGATGAAATCCTTCAAACACTGGGCCGCGAACACTCAAGAGCGGAAGCGATTGAGTCGGTGAAAATTCTGCACGCCATTGGCATGCCAGAAATCAACATCGACTTGATGTTTTCCATCCCCAAACAATCACTAGCTAGCTGGCGTGATACCCTAGAAACTGCGATTTCTCTCAAGCCACATCACATTTCTGCGTACAACCTAACTTACGAAGAAGATACTGATTTTTTCGAGAAATTCCAGCTGGGTAGCTACCAGCAAACTGATGACGATAATGCGGAGATGTACATGCTGGCGGACGAGCTGCTAGGCAAAGCCAAATTCCAACACTACGAAACATCTAACTACGCTCAGTCAGGATTTCAATCACGCCACAACCAAAGCTACTGGGCGGGAGCTGACTACATCGGTCTCGGCCCGTCAGCCGTTTCCACCATCAATGGCACGCGCTGGAAAAACCTAGCAGACACAGCTGGCTACATCAAAGCGATCCAGCTGAACCGCCACGCGATGACTGAGATTGAAGAACTCAGCGATGATGATCAACGCATCGAGCGCATCGCCCTGCTCTTGCGTACGACCGAGGGATTGCCTGTAAATTACATTCACGACAGCAGCTCACCATTCATAGAAGAATTGCTAGAACGCAACTACGCAGAACTCAATGAACACCGACTGGTTCTGAAAAATGAAGGACGCATGTTAGTCGACCCAATTGCCGAGAAGCTTATCTAGCCAAGCTCTCGCTGACTAACTTTGCCAGCGCTTGATAGCGGATTTTCCCCAAGGGACTGCGTGGAAATTCAGCCAGCTGAACAACATCAGCAAGCGCCTCTAGACTGTTGGCCTGTTGATGGTATTTGGCTAACAAAATTTCCAGCTGCGAGTATTCTAGCTCGCCTTCTATCACCGCAACTAGCTGATGACCGCGGCGCTGATGAGCAATGGCTACGACCGCGATACGGTCAGCAATCAATGAATCCGCTGCCGCCAACTCGCGCAGGTGAGCTTCACAGCTAGTTACGTTAACCAGCTCACCCAGCACCTTCACTAGGTTATCTAATCGGTAGTCGAATTTGATTCCGCGCTCACTAATGCTCACAACGTCATTAGAGCTAAACCAGTCGTCTTTATCCACAGGGTGGAACTCGAAGTTTTCACCAACTGAGCGAACGTAACCAGAGAATAAAGCCTGTCCTTTTATCTGCAACAAGCCCATCTCACCATTGCGCAGTTGCCAATGAGCCAATGGACGCATCCACGGTTCAGTTTGGCCAATATGCTCAGGCAACTCAGTGGCGATCTGTGACGCAGCCTCACTCATGCCGTAGCTGCGCAAGGCTGGCCAGCCAAGTTTCACCGCTTGTTGATAGACCGTGTGGTCTAAATGACCACCACCTATCACTACGCCGCGCAATGAAGCTGGCGCTGGACAATTGAGCTGAACCAAATCAGCCAGCTGGGTAGGAACCATGGAAGTCAAGGTGCAGCCGTCGCGGTCTAGCTGATGAGCAAATGCAGCTGCATCCCATTTTTCTTGATAAGTACTCACACCAATTCCAGCTGCGTAGGCACGCGCTAGAATGCCAAATCCACCCACGTGAAAAATTGGCAACGACAACATCCATCTATCATTTTTATCAACCGACAAGTGGCTGTTCACCGCCTGAGCTGACTGCAGCAAAGCGCGCTTTGATAGAGCGATCCACTTCTGCTCACCAGTCGACCCGGAGCTGGCAAATAACAAATGATTATCTAATTCTCGCTGTCCGCTCACCCATTGCTTCAGCTCATCCACCTGCTGGCCGATGATGGTATTTTCCATCACCATGCCGGTAGAATCATTTTCCCAAAATGCTGGCTGGATTAGCTGAGTCGTGTCCATGTTAGTGAAGTTAGTAATTCGTCAAAGCCTAATCCTGTGCCTGCCGCTGGCGAGAACTCAGGGCCCACTGGAGACAACGCATCAGTAAATTCGTTAGACTCAAAAAGCCCATGAGTAATCAACCCACAAGTGCTTATGCTTTTAGCCGATTCTCTAGCCAAACGAGCTGCCATCCAGGCGGCATAACTTTGCCCAAGAGGGTGGTCCATATATGAGGTGACCACCGCTGGCTGGCTCAAGTTAGCTAGCTGAAAATCACCAGCTAGAGGATTAATCGCCGGCTTGATCACCGAAATAAAGTCTTCACAGCTAGGGTCTGTTGGAGACCACTGGCGGTCCAGCGCAAATGAAATCCCCCACTTTGAACTCAGCTTCTTCCACTGTTCTGGCTGGAATGGAAATGG
Source organism: Persicirhabdus sediminis (assembly GCF_016595495.1). Taxonomy (GTDB): domain Bacteria; phylum Verrucomicrobiota; class Verrucomicrobiia; order Verrucomicrobiales; family Akkermansiaceae; genus Persicirhabdus; species Persicirhabdus sediminis. The sequence goes on along the minus strand of NZ_JAENIM010000008.1, from coordinate 48,295 downwards.
GTCTTCAAAAAAGTCGATCTGCGAGATCAAAGATGACGGCAGTTGCTGAAGATTGAATTCTAACTCAGCTGGATCAGCTAGCTCATTGAAGTCGATTCGCCAACGTAAGTGCGGAAACTTTTCATTCGCCGGCACAAGAAATTGCCAAGTCTCTGGCTCTCCCGCGCTTTTTATTTTCACCGTCGTGAACCCTCTAGCGACAGCTCTATCGAGTTCATCTAACTCAGCGGGAATAGTGGCATGTGAACGAGGAACGGTGAGGCCATCAAACAGACTACGTTTTTCCCTTCTCGCTAGAGCATCGTGACGAGCGCAATGCAGCGCCGACTGCAAAATCGGGTGATCATTGCCCGCTGCTAACAGACCTAGCAGTTCATCTAAACTGGGATCTCCCAGCACCGTCCACGGGTGCAGACAGGCATATCCGCCGTCCACGCGCAACAAGGCACCATCGTGCCGCGTGCTAGACGAGCGCTTATTAAGAGCGGCTCGGCTCCTTAGCTGGTAATGATGAACATCAATCTGCATGGGTAATGATTAATAAACCCAAGTACACACAGAGGCAAACAAGATGAGGTGCACACCTGCCATGCCTAGGTATTTATTGTAAACTGGGCTAGCGGGCGTGGTGCAAACTGAAACAATCACCTTAGCGCCCAAAGCAAAAGGAATCAGGAACCACAGTAGCTGCAGTGATAAACCTGGTAGAAATGCTAACAACAGATAAGGCGTGATAAACATGGCTAGCAAACTCAGCAGTACAGGTTTTCTCCCCCAGCGAACCGCCAAGGTGCGTTTATCATTGCCGGCGTCCTCTTCAGCGTCGCGCAAGTTATTGATAGAAATTAACAAGGCAGATAAAAAACCTAGCTGTAATCCTAACACAGCCGCCTGCCATGGCCACTCACCTAGCTGGACAAATACCGTGCCCATCACCGCAACGAGGCCAAAAAATAAAATCACAAATAACTCACCCAAACCACGATAGGCCAGCGGCAGCGGTCCACCCGTGTATCCGTATGCTAGATAGAACGACGGCAAACCAATAGCTAACATGATTGGCCCGCGCTCCATGATCATAGGAATGCCGCACAGTGCAGCTATGCCCAAACATGCAAATGCCCAGCTGTATACTTGCTTACGGGTCATCAAACCGGACGCTGTCGCCCGAGTCGGCCCAATGCGCGCCTCGGTATCAGCCCCCTTCTCATCATCGATGGCGTCATTAAAAAAGTTGGTCGCAATTTGAATCCAAATGGCGCCCATCAGGGTACAAAATGCTAACCACAGGTCTAGCTGACCAAAAACCCGCGAGCTTAGTAAGCAGCCCAACCAAACAGGGACTACTGCGGCGGGCAGAGTTTTCGGCCGCGCCGCTAGAATCACTGATTTAAGATTCATGGGACTCGCTGGTAGATAACTAACAAACTATTCAGCTGGCTGGGCGGCTGGTGCGGCTTCGGCATCGGCTTCGTTAACCTCAGCTGAGCGCGGGCCAATCTCAGTCGTTTGGCTGCCATACCACAAAATGGCGGCTGTTCCGGTAATCACCAATAACAGCACCATTAAAATCAACATTCCAAGACAAGACTTCATGGCTGAATCATTGGGTTAAGCAAGGCCAGCTGTCCAGTCTAATCATTTGAGCTCAAGCCTTGCAGCATAAGCACCATCCGTATCGTCAGCAAATGGCGTAATAATACGCTCGTCTGCCAACTTTAGTTTGGGATGTTTGGCGATAAATTCGGCTACTAGCTCAGAGTTTTCACGGCTTTCAATCGAACAAGTCGAATAGATCAATCGGCCAGTTGGTTTCAGGCAAGGAAGTGCATTTTCCAAAATACTCATCTGTGTAGCTACCTGCTCGTCGATGCTTTCTAGCTGAAGCCTCCAGCGCACATCAATACGACGGCGAATTACTCCAGTGTTGGAACACGGCACGTCCAACAAGATCGCATCAAATTTTCCATGCCAATCAGCCGGAGCTGGTTTGGTCCAGTCGTGCACGTCAACACTTGCATTAGCCACTTTGAGTCGCTGTAAATTTTCCTGCAATCTCGGCAAGCGCTTGGCGTTAGAATCAGTACAGACCAGCTCACCGCTATTCTGCATGGCAGCGGCAGCGAGGACAGCCTTGCCTCCAGGAGCGGCACAGGCATCCAGAATAATCTCATCTGGCTGAGGGTCCATCAGCTCTACTGAATGCCTAGTCGCTAGATCTTGAATGTAGATGTAGCCATTGTTCAGCCATTCGTGAGGCATTGCGCCAGTGATGCGGTAAAAGCCATCAACATCCTCCACAGCCTCGGCGACGTCGGAGTTAGCGAGAGCCTCAGCGCCTTCAGCGACTAGCGGATTTACTCTAGCAAAAGTATCAGCAGACTGGTTATTTAGCTGCATCAGCTTGATAGCATTGGCTTTGCCAAATTCCTGCCTCCAGCGTTTGTAGAGCCAGCCCGGATGAGAATAAAGCACATCGGGAGCTAGTTCTTCAGCATCTGACAGGAGCTGCTTTCTTTTCAAAATAGCACGTCTGAGCACGGCATTAATCAATCCACGAACTGGAGCTTTACCACAGTTTACGGTCTCATTGACGGCGGCGTGATCGGGAATGCCGATGATCAAAATCTGTGCGAGCCCGACTCGCAGTATATCACGAGTATCGTGGTCCAGCTTGCCTTTACGTAGTTTGCTAATCCAGTGGTCCAACAACCTGCGATTGCGCAGTACTGTGTTTAGGATATTCTGCAATAGTGATCTATCCTCGCGGGACAAATGATTGCGGCTGGAATGCCTATCAATCAATGTATCCATGTAGGTATGACCATTAGCCCATGCTTTTAGGGCTGATACAGCGGCGCGGCGCACGTTGGTTTTCGGATTGCTCACAGCCGCTGTTTAGCTCAAAAATCAACAAATTACAGCTAATAATTTATTTCACGCTGCTAATGAGCGTATCCATTACACAGCGAACTAACACATGGCTAGTTCACTCTATAATGGATTGGGGGCAGATGATCAGACGGGTAAATTATCGACCAATGCTGTAGTACTCAACTCCCTGAGCCTTAACTGTCTCAGGATCGAGAAGATTGCGACCATCAAAGATCAAATGGCTACGCATACGCTTTTTCAGCTCGGCAATGTCGACATTAGCAAACTGCGGCCACTCCGTAGCAATGACCAGCGCCTCGGCATCATCCAGACAATCATACATGTTGTCAGCAAATTCGATGACTCCATCGAGCTCACCCATAGTTTTTGCGGTGCCGATAGCTTCAGGATCATAGGCAGTGACCTGCGCGCCTTCTTCTACCATTTGTTTGATGAGTCTGATAGCGACAGACTCGCGCACGTCATCGGTATTTTGTTTGAATGCAAGCCCCCAAACTGCGATTTTTTTATCCTGCAGCACCCACAGTTTTTCGCGGATTTTGTCGAGGAAATGAGTCATCTGTGAGGCATTGATGTTCTCAACTTCTTTGAGCAGTTGGAACGGGTAGCCGAGTGACTCGGAGATAGCAATGAACGCTTTGACATCTTTAGGGAAACATGAACCACCATAACCAAGACCTGCATTAAGGAATGAACGGCCAATGCGCTCGTCCATGCCAATGCCTTCAGCTACTTTTTCGATGTCGCCGCCAGATTTTTCACAAATCTTAGCCACAGCATTGATGTAAGAAATCTTCAGCGCGAGAAATGAATTTGCCGCGTGTTTGATCAGCTCAGCACTCTCGATATCGGTGACTAACACTGGTGCAACAAATGGAGCGTAAACCTTTTGCATCAGCTCGCCTGCGCGGTCGTCATTAGTACCAAAAACAATACGGTCAGGATTGAGCAAATCATCAACGGCACAACCCTCACGAAGAAACTCTGGGTTAGATGCGATGCCAAATTCAACGCCAGCTGGCGCGTAACGGCGAATCGTTTCTCCAACTTTTTCACCAGTCTTCACCGGCACGGTAGATTTATCCACAATGCAGCGATAGCCCATTTCAGGCGTCATGCTCTCGGCAATTTCGCGCGCTACTTTTTCAATGAACGAAAGATCAACTGAGCCGTCTGCCTGCGGAGGTGTTGGCACCGCAATAAATACAACCTCACCGTGCTTTACGCCCTCTTCCGTAGAGGTGGTAAACTGCAAGCGCTTGGCATTTACATTCTTCACAACCAGCTCTTCCAAGCCTGGCTCATAAATAGGAATCTGCCCATCTAGAAGCATTTTAACCTTCTCAGCATTATTATCCACACAGCAAACCTCATGGCCTACCTCAGCAAAACATGTTCCAGTTGTCAGGCCTACATAGCCAGTTCCAATGATGGTGATTTTCATAAAATTTAGGATTTTCCCCTGACGAATGCTAGCCATCCGCCAGCGGTCTGCAAGGTAATCTATTGAAAATGTTTAGTAACAAAAGACGCTAACACCCGCACACTCCAATAAGGAATTAATTGTTATATTTGAAAAGATATCGATTCATATACAAGTATATAGAACGACGCCACACCAGCACATAACCAATCATGAAATTTCACCACCTGCACCCGCCTGCTAGACTACCAGCTTTACTACTGAGCACAACCATTTCGCTGTTATCGGCAGCCCGCGCAATAGAGCTCAGCAATAATACCATCACACTCGAAGTCGCAGAGGACGGATCTCTTAATATCTACGATAAAGATAAAAAAGCCATCATCAGCGGGGCGCAGCGAGCCGTTTACTTCCAGCCCGTAGACTTTCAGCTAGAAAATTTATCTCAATGGAAAGCTAACAAGCGCCAACAACGCACGGAAAGATTCCACGATCAAGTGGGAGCTGGCAATACGCTCATCATTACCGAGCAAAATAAAGACGGCGTCATCGCCGAGTTCAGCTACAAACTTTACGACTCAGCTGAGCCAATCGTAGCCATGGGCTTTTCGATTAACAACGCCAGCCAGAGTGACCTTCGCTGTTATGGCGCAGCTACCATGCTATCCGGCAAACTAACTATTTTAGAAAATGGCACTGGTTTTCGCACCTTGCTAGGCTCCTCAGGCAATACGCTCAACAATGTGACCGAGGGCATGGCGAGCCAAGGGTTGAACTCTAGCATGATCACTAGCAAAGTTGGTGATCAACAAATCTCATTAGTCGCCGGCGGATCGAAATATAAAGATTTTCTCCGCCACATCAAAATCAGCCAAGCTGGCAACATCCCCCAGCTAGACATTATTGCTAGAGACCCATTTGGTAGACTCATCACCGCTGGACAGAGTTATGCCAGTGAAGACCAATCTATCATCACCCTAGATGGAAATAATCCATTCGAGGTGCTTGAGAACTATGCAAACTATACCGCACAGCTGAACCAAATCCAGCTGAACTATTATAACTTCCCCACCTTATGTGGCTGGGCGATGGGTAATAGGCTCGGGCACAATGTGCCGTTCAACCGCTCTGACTATCTCGTAGAAGAAGCAAAATTGATAGATGCTACAGGTTTCACTCGCTTCGCCCCAGTGGCCATCCGCCTAGAGCCAGACACCTACGCGTGGAGAGATAATGGCCATACCAGCCAAGGGTGGTGGGACGACAAACACATGCTCAAATACGATCGCCTAGCTGCCCCCTACGAGACTTTCGAAAAATTCTGCCAAGGAATTACCGATGCTAACTGCATTCCATTCACATACCATCAGGTCAACATTCCTTCACGAGATTTTGTCCGCAGCCATCCTAACTGGGTAATTAACAAAGACATTTCCAAAATCGATGCCAGCTACAAACGCTACAACATCTTCATGGATTTCACTAACAAAGAATGGCAAGACTACTACCTAAAAGTCTGGCAACGCTGGCAGGGCAATGGACTCAAAGGCATCAAGTTCGACTACCCACAATCTGGCTGGATGAAAGACGGTGGCTTTGAAGATCCAATTGCAACTACCTCATCAGCCTACCGAGAAAACTTTCAGATCTCACGCACTGGGCTCGGCTCAGACGCATTCATTCACGAACGCAGCCTCGAACATTGGCTGTGGGATAAAAAAGGCGAATACATTGAATTTGAGTACATGCCTAGCGACCTAACTTTGGGCATTGTTGACCTGCAACGCACCGCCAAAGATAACAGCCACCTCGAGCCTAACATGATGGGTCTCATTGGTAAGCGTTGGTACAAAAACCGTGTCCTCTACAACTACTACCCAGATTGTAAAGCGCTACATATTCCGCCAAAATTCTTCACCAATGAGAAACCTAGCACCCGCGAGATTAAGCCCGTGCCTATGCAGCCAGCGGCCCGCCAGAACATACTAACACAGATGTATTTCATCAGTGGACGGTTAGAACTATCATCCGCAATCTCCACGCTGGATAACGAGACTCGTCACGATCTCAGCCGCGTTTTCCCAGTGCTAAATAGCGCCAAATCACCGCGCCCAGTAGACCTTTTCTTAGATAAAGAAAATCCACAAATCTACAGCTACGAAGTTGAGCCTGGCTGGAATCAAGTCATGTTCATCAATACCTATCACCGCGGGCTCACCGATGAAGAAATAAACTCACTCAAAGGTGAAGACCTCTTCTACGCACTCAATCGTGATCCAGCTGGTGTGCAGACAATCAAAGCGCCATTGAGCGGCGATCAATTCAGCACTGGCAGTCTCGGCCTAACCGCTGAAAAATCATACCACGTCTACGATTTCTGGGCCGATAAGTACTTGGGAACCTTCGCTGGATCAGACAGCATCGAGCTCAGCCTAAAACCTCAAGAATCATGCATGGTCTCAGTGAGAGAAGTTCAGCCGCAGCCACAGATTATCTCGTCTGATAGACACATCATGCAGGGAATGTTTGAGCTAACTGACATCAGCTGGAATACGGAAAAATCCACGCTAAGTGGCAAGCTAGAGATTATCTCTAACGACCCTGCTACGGTGACAGTAGCCAAAAATGGTTATCTAAAAACGCCTACTATCGACTGTGACGGCGCAGCTTACAAAATCCACAGCGAAACTAGTGACTACTTCAAAGTCACTTTTGATTCAGCTGAAAGCAAGCAAGTCAGCTGGAGCATCCAGTTCAACTAACAATATCGTCCAGCCAGTTGGTTGCTATTTCCAGCTGGCTGGCTTTTCGCTGTACCTCACAGCTAACATGGCTATCGTTTCGATTATGCCATATATAGACCAAGCTGCTAGAGAGCGCATCGACAAAGGAGAGCGTCCACAAAATGCGGGCGAACTCAACTACACCATCAGCAAAATCATCGACGCCTACGTGATCGACAAAGGAGGCATTCGCTACAGTCACCTGAACGAAGCCATTGGCGCGCTGGAGTGCGCAAAGTTAGAAATTTACCGTCGACTTGCAGCGCCATACGAAGATCTCAAAATCGAACAATCTGGCGATGTCTTTGAGGTATTAGAAGAAGGTGACTAACGAAGCCACTTTTTCCTGTGCATTGCCTTTGAGCCAAACTCCCCCATTTGGTGATTCATTAACAAACAGCTAGCGGTAAGCGCAGTCAATAATGCCATTAGAAGGACAAATAAGATCCAGAAAATTTCTTCAGGCAATGGATGGTGGCTGGAAATCGCTGCAATAAAGCCCTTGATCGTGTGGGACTCAGGGTAATGAATCCAGATCTTCACAAACCAAGCTGCGTTGATTAGCGCAAAGATCCACATGTAATTGCGCCGGTAGCGACGTAAGGTGGCAATCCAGCGGCTCATCTTAAATGTTGGCATCAACAAATCTTCAGCCATCACCTTCTTCCAGTCGCCCTGAAGCAGCTTGGTTTCCCGCATCAAGGTCGGCATGATGAAGTGCGCCTCCAACATTCTAACACGGGCGCGAAAGGCATCGTAAAACCGATAGCGACGCGACTCGATAGAGAGCAATAAAAACACTAGGAAGTTGGCAAATAAGAAGATCAAGTGGGTATTCTCAGCGGAGCCTAAGCCGAAGGTGATCATCGCCGTCGTACCAACAATGGCCCAGTTAGTCGTCACATCAAGCCGCTGGCGCCAGACCATAATACGTCCGAGTTCACCACGATAGAAATGCACCATCACTGCATAATAATCTTTGTCATCTAGCGTTTTGGTATTCACCAAATTAGCAATGGCAGGATCGTCAGTATCATCAATCATCGTCGGCTTCATTTATTGTTGAGACTAGGTGCGGGCAGCGATTTCACACCCAGCCACTAGCTACACAGAGATGCACTATAACATAGACAGCTGAAATTTTCAATGCTCAGCAGGACTTGCGAAATCTTCAGCATTTGCACGGCGAACTGTTTAAGACATCTCAAATGCAACCGTCGCAGGCCAAACAATGTGCCAGCGAGCTAGAATGTCCATCGCCCTATCTAACCCAGCACCATCTGGGTTTACAGATGCCGCCAGCTAGCTTAGCATATCCCCAGTCATGCCTGATTCCAACCGTCACCAACAGCAGCAACAACAACAAGGGCAAAAAGTAACGCTCTGGGGATTGTTCATCAACCTCACCATTGGCATCGCTAAAATCATCATCGGTTGGACCTGTGGTACCAAGGCGTTACTTGCTGACGGCGTGCACAGCCTGCTAGATCTCATCTCGGATTTCGCCGTTTTGCTAGCCTTCAAATTCTCCTTCGAACCCGAAGACGAAAACCACCACTACGGTCACCATAAGTTTACCAGCCTCGTGCAGTTATTCATTGGTATGTTGCTGATAGTGTTTGCCTCAGGCTTAGTTCTCTCTGCATTTACAGATGTTAATATTCAGACTGACCAGCAAGCGCTCGGCGCACTTCCATTTATTGTGGCGCTGATATCGCTCGCTGTGAAAGAAGCACTGTTCTGGTGGACACGCGCGGTGGCTAAAAAACAAAAATCCGACCTTCTCATGGCTAACGCCTGGCACCACCGCAGCGATAGTGTGAGCTCACTCGCCGTCGCCGTCACCCTGCTTTTCATCTGGCTAGCTGGCCCCGACTGGCTGATGCTCGACGACATACTAACAGCAGTCCTAGCATCCTATCTCATCTTCGAAGCTGGCAAGATTGTATGGAAAAGTTGCTCGGACCTGATGGACACCGCGCCGCGCCAAGAAATCATTGATGACCTACGAGAGCACATCCTAACTAATGATCACGCCATTGCCTATCACCAGTTCAGAGTGCGCAAAGTTGGTGATTTTTATGATGTCGATTTCCACCTGCAAGTAACCGCCGACCTCACTATCCAGCAAGGGCACGATGTCTCTGGCGCAGTCAAACAAGCGCTGCTAGATGCTCATCCAGAGGTTCTCAATGTCTTTGTCCACATTGAGCCAGCTACCGCCGACCACCTTGTTGAGCGTGGTATTCACAGCTGATGCACTACTGCACTGGAGCCATTAGACGGGATGATTTCACGAGGAACTTAAACAAGTACGAGCGGCTATTGTAATCATCCACAGTAGCTAGCTCGGATTCAGAAAAGTCATCTAATAACATCGCCTCAACACGTGAGGCAAAATCTTTATCCTTCACCGCAATGGTGATTTCGAAGTTCAGACGAAATGAGCGGTTGTCGAAGTTAGCCGTGCCTACACTAGCAAATTGATCGTCCACCAAAGTCACTTTTTGATGTAAAAAACCTGGCTGATAGCGGTAAACCTTAACCCCTACCTTCTCCGTCTGGTTGAGGTACGAGAACGACGATAGCCATACCAGCTGGCTATCTGCTTTCTCGGGAATTAAGATTCTCACATCCACGCCACGCAATGCAGCCAGCTGGAGAGCGGAAACCACTTGCTCGTCGGGCACAAAGTATGGACTGGCTATCCACAGTCTATCTTGAGCTGAGTTGATCACATTGAGGAAAAACAAGGTACAACTTTCCAGAGTATCAGCTGGCCCGGTAGCTAGGCACAAAGCGGCTGCATTGTTACCTGACTTAGCTGGTTTGGGTGACCAATTAATATCTATCAATGTTTTGCCGCTAGCCCAGTGAAGATCTTCCGCAAAAGGGATTTGTACTGATTGTACAACGGGTCCTCGGAGTCTAACGTGAGTATCACGCCACTCTGGCATGCCAGCCGCCACACCTAAATATTCGTCACCAACATTATGCCCCCCAACAAATGCTTCGTGACCGTCGACAACCACGATCTTTCTATGATTACGGAAGTTCAGCTGAAACCGGTTGGCTGATCCTTTGGTACTGTGAAATGGATAAATTTCCACTCCCGCATCGCGCAACTCACGTCTATAGCTACGCGGTAATTGATGGCTGCCAATCTCATCGTAAAGCATATAAACCCTCACGCCAGCTCGCGCCTTTTCCTCTAACTTGGCTTTGAGTTTTTTGCCTAACTCATCATTGCGAACAATATAGAACTGCACCAAGATGTAGTCTTCAGCGCGGTCGATAGATTCAAAAATGGCATCGAAAGTTTGCTCACCATCGATCAATAAGTCCACCTCGTTGTAGCCAGTAAATGGCAACTTAGCTAGACGCTCCAGCAGCACTGCTTGGTTACTCAAACCATCCACAGCTAGATTCTTTGATTTCAGCTCAGCCATCAAATTACTAGCAACTGGCATGGTATCTATCAAATCCTGTCGTCGAGCAATTGAGTATCCTTCAAAGCGGCTGCGACCAAATACCCAATACGCAGGCACAGCTCCGTAGGGGAAAGTATTCAGGGAGATCACCCAGGCAATTGCGCCTTGGGCTGTTCTCGTCTCCATCACTGCGCGCACAGAAGTTAGTGCGCCAGCTAGGTGAGCAATCAGGACTAGAATGGTCGCTACCTTTTTGCGATGTTGTCGCAAGGCGCCAGTATAACGGCCCAGAACAGGAATCCGCGATATTAGTGATTCGAAAATTCTCCGCTGACGCTCAGTTCCCATGGTTAGCTAGTATTACCTGTTGATGCTAACTGTCAACGTTAGCTTATCGGCTACCAGCTGAAAACCATGGATTTACTTCCAGAATGCGTACCAAGGTTTTTGCGGGCCGATGCTAGACGGGCGGCCAGCGTCGAGCACTTCATTCACTCCACACCTATCAAAGTCATCAAATAATGATTCACCTCCCTTTTTGAGTTTCTTCACGAGTTCATCGTTATGTAGCGGAATTAGGCAGTGGAAATGGATGGTTTTCTCGTCGTCTACCTTCAGCTGATAGAAATCAGCAGGCAAGGTGACTGGCGGAGCTAACAAGATCGCAGACATCTGGGTATTTTCAGCAAATGGCACTGGCGGATCACCGTTAGGGATCGTATGCATCGCCCATACCCAGCTGTTATAAAGATGTGGGAAACGAGCAATAGACTTCAGCATGTGGACTGGCCAATAGTTAGCCGTATCCTTCCATTCCTCTTGGCTCATTGGCCAGTCAGCTGGCAAACAGATCATCAGCTCAGTGTACTGGCAGTCGGCACATTGTTCTGGCGTTTCCATGGCTTTATCACTCATGCCTGAGGTCACCAGGGTGTAGAAATTTCTCTCCGCACTGGGTTCGACGATATGGATATCGATGTGAACGGCATCAGAGATCAGCTCGTGAAATACATTGGCCACGGGGCCGATGTGTTTTTCAATGTGCTGGCTGATGAGCTCAATATTCTCTTCATCACCTTGGGCGACCTCAAATTCCTTTGGAGCCTCGTTGTAATGATACACTGGCTGGCCAGATTCAGTAAATTCATCCGCTTCTCTCATGGCCTCATTGATAGAGAATCTAGCTGGTGGATAAAGAAAATTCCCCGGCTAGGAAGCAAAATTCTATCTAGCTAGAGATGAAGTCATCATTTCCAGCCAGCTAGAAATACAACAGCCCAGCTGGAAAAAATCCAGCTGGGCTGCTAAAAATGATCAATGCTAACTTAGAGTGGTTTCTCAATCACCGCGTAGGCATTGTGATTGTGGATCGACTCAAAGTTCTCAGCTTCCACTTTGTACCAAGTGATATTGTCCTGAGCATTTGAGCGAGCAGCTACATTGCGCACCAAATCTTCTACGAAGACTGGGTTATCGTAAGCGCGCTCGGTCACTTCCTTTTCATCTGGGCGCTTGAGCAAACTGTAGAGTTCGCAGCTGGCTGATTTTTCTACCAGATCAATAAGATCTTCAATCCAGATTGGCTCGTTAAAACGAACGGAGTAAGTCACTACACCGCGCTGGTTGTGAGCGCCGCGTTCGCTGATCGCCTTGGAGCACGGGCAAAGTGTGGCCACTGGCACCATCACGGTGAGAATAAAATCGTGGCTGCCATCTTTGCCGGCTTCCACCTCAAAGATAACCTCGTAGTCCATCACGCCAGCTTTTCCTGTCACAGGTGCTGGTTTGCTGCGGAAAAATGGAAATTTAAACTCAACATGAGCTTTGCTGGCGTCGAGACGGCCAAGCAACTCAGCTGGTAATTTCTGCATTTCGCGCACATCTAGGCAGTTGCCATGTGAGTTGAGCACTTCTACGAAGCGGCTCATATGGGTGCCTTTAAAATGATGAGGCAGATCTACCGCCAATGCGGTAGTCGCCACGGTGCGCTGAGTGGTGCCATCTTTTTCGCGCACTTCGAGCGGAAACCGCAATGCTTTCACACCAACTCGATCGATGGCGAGATTGCGATCATCAAGCTCGTTTTGAGTATCCTTGAGTTCCTGCATTTTTTCTAATCTGAAAAATAAAAAGCCTGCCCGGCTAAACATAGCGGACAGGCTTCTGTGAAAAATCTATTTCCCGTAGATCTCTAGGCCATGAGGTTTACTGCACGAGCACGCTTGATCTCACGAGTGATCTTGCGGTGGAGCTTAGCAGAAATACCAGTTACACGACGAGGAAGGATCTTACCAGTCTCAGTGGTGAACTGAGTAAGAAGTGGAAGATTCTTGTAGTTAACTTCAGCTTCTGGAATGTCGTGACGACGATGCGGCATCGGACGGTTAGCTTTCCAGTAGTTGATGCGGCGCTGCTTGGTCTTAGGTGTAGACATGAATTTGAATAGTTAAATAGTTAACGAATGCGACTTCAATTAGCGAAGCTCACGGTGCAATGTGCGACGACGAAGAAAAGGATTGTACTTAATCTTCTCAAGACGACCCGGTGTATTAAGGCTCTTCTTGTTGCGAGTTGATGTGTAGCGTGAAGTTGGTTTTCCTTCAGCTTTTGCTTCGGTGCATTCGAGGATGATGATGTCGCGTGGCATAGTAATTTTTTTGGGAAATTCTTGGGGAGCGGGAAGCTACCCATTTTCAGCCCGAGGTCAAGCGAAGAATACGCAATTAATCACATTTCTGCAAAATCCTCCCCTGCAGGCCATCTGCAGAGACGAATAGACAATAAAAATCCGATGGTCAACACAATCAACCATCGGAGAGCAAAGAAATTTCATTTTGCTAAGTATTAGCCAGCTGATTTCCAGCTGGCTGGCTACTTATAAGCGGAAGTTTGGATAGCTGGCAGTGCTAGCGCGGCCACGGCTGACACCGTTTTCCTGCTCCCACTGAGATTGGCACTCTACAGTGTAGCGGGCGAATGGCAGTGCCTCGAGACGTTCGTTGGGAATTTTATCCCCAGACATCTCGCAAACGCCATAAACTCCCTTTTCTACACGTTCGATGGCTGCAGCCACCTCGTGGAGCGCGTCAGTCTCTTTAGAAAGGATCTGTAGAGCAAAGTCGCGGTCGTAAGTATCGCTACCGGCATCACCACTGTGTTCGCCACCTGAGGCCTCACTACCCATAGGTGCATTTTTCAGCGTATCACGCGTCACCTGGTGCATGGCATCGAGAAGATTATCCCTGAGGTCCAATAATCGCTGGTGTTGCTTTTTGACAAACGCAGTCATCTTCACGGGCTTGGTTACCTTAGTAGTGGATGGACTTGATTTAGCTTTTGAGCTAACCTTTTTTGTATCGTCTTTTGCAGCCATAATGGAACTCTAGTATTTGTGTTTTTTGTGGGGTTTCACGAAATTATCGTTTTCCTCCATGATAGAAAACCTTCCAAAATGAAAAAAAACCCGCGTATCGCTACCCATAATTCCTGCAGGCGACAAGCATTATTTTGCCTTCGTGTCATGGTCCAAGCGTTCTTTCACAAGCATTTAAGACGCCACAACTCCAGTAAATCGTTCATCCTAAATGAGCTAAACAAGCGTGATTTCATACTACCGTTCGGTTTCTTTTTTTTGGCATTAACTTTTGCAACCTAGCAAAACGATCCGCTTGAGAATGAAAAAATTATCCAGCTGGGAATGCGCGTGATTTCAGATCAGCGCACGCCCATTTCTAGCTGGGAAATTCACCACAAATAGGCACGACAAGAACTGGTGGACAATTCTCAGACTCCAAGCGTGACAAATCTAAACCCAATGATCATCGTCAGCCCATGACGTGGAACGACCAATTTCTAGAACTCTTTGACCGCTGTTTACAAAAATACCTCAGCGGCAATACCGACTTCACCAGCTACTATACAGACAACGACTTGCTCTTCCTCGAGTCCATCGGCTACAAGCAACGCGAGTTCTTTGATTTTGTTGAAGACTTTGGTGACGCTGGCGTTCCTTCCATGTCCACCGCCCTGCTCATCGCCGCCGTGCGCCGTGATTTCCTCACCGTCGTGCAAGATGGCACGCTGAGCGACAAAGAAATCACCCGCGACCAGCTTCCTGGCAAAAGCGAGCAGCTCGACGGCATCGCCTACCTGCCGCGCATTATTGCCAAAGCCAAAGCCAAACTAGCTGGCGAGCTCGACCCAGACATCATGTTCAGCTGTGGTGGCGACCGCCGCTTCCTCAGCGCCAACAATCTCCATCCAGCTGACTTCCTACGCAACGTCTGGGCCGCAGGTGACGATACCCAGCGCATTGCAGACTACGTCAAAGCAGCATCGAAATAATCAACCAGACATCCAATTTACCACTATGAGCAAATACGCCGGCGAGCAAATCCTCGTCATTCCACGTCCACTCTTCGATGACCTCGGCAGCTTCCAAGGCACCAACGCCGACATCGACAAATACCTGCCCGTCATACTCAACCCGGAGAACAACTTCTTCATGGACCGCGCCGCCGCCGAGGAAGACCCTACTCATAAACAACTCATCCCCTACGCCATCTTCAAAGCTGGTGACAAATTCCTCCACTACAGACGTGGCAAATCCGGTGGCGAAGCGCGCCTGCACGCCGCTGGCTCAGTCGGCATTGGCGGTCACATCAACCCCATCGACGAACGCACCGACCACCTCGGCGAAGCCACCTACATGGCTGGCGTAGAGCGCGAGATCGAAGAAGAACTCAACATCTCAGGCAGCCATAGCCAGAAAATCATCGCCCTGCTCAACGACGACTCCAACGAAGTAGGCAAAGTCCATCTCGGCGTCGTTCACCTCTTCGAGCTGGAAAATGACCAAGTCACCGCCAACGAAGACGCCATCGCCGAGCTCCAGTTCCTCACACTAGAGCAGCTGCAAGGCGAATACTACGAATCACTCGAGAGCTGGTCGCAAAAATGCGTCGACGCCCTCGCCCAGCTGTAAGCCCACAGCCCGCAGCTGAAAGTCCACCGCCCACAGCCACACTTTCAGCCCACAAGCAGTAAACCAATCACCAAGCCAGCTGGCCAATAACCAGCTGGCTATTTTTTTGCTCATTCCCCAGCTGACACATTCCCCAGCTAAAAATGCCCCCTTCACCAGCGGCACCTTCTCCAGCTAGAAATCTCCCACCGCACCTTCTTCAGATAGCAGCACAAATTCCAGCTAGCCAATGCCCAACCCGCAGGGTTGAACAGACTTTAGCCGCGGGTCAACGAGCTCAGCGAGTGCCACCCGTGGTCGACCAGCCAGAAAAATCATCTGCCGAAGGCTGAATGGAACACCCGTGATGCCAGCCAACTCACCCGCTACAGCAAACCTAACTGAACCACTTCCTTGCGGCGATCGTAAATCACCAACTTCTTCGACTTCGCCTCTCTGTACATCGACTCCGTGCCACGCCCGCCAGGGAAAAGCACCACCGCATCGGCATACTCCGCCATCGTGCGGTTTCTACGTGGCCCAGCTCCGCGACCGTGTTCTTTCCAGTTAGGGTAAAACCGCTCCACCTTGACGTCATTGTTAGCCGCCCAAGTTTCACCAAATCCATCCGCACCAGTAGCTGGATCAGCCGCCGACTTCGCCCCACACGCGCCAGACACAATCTCAGAAACCTTCTCTTTCAAGCTGTCCATGAACTCAATATCTGCTGGCGTAAATTCATAATCTCGCCCTCCTGCTACAATCGTTTTCATAATCATTAAATGACGCGAACCAACTGACTCGCCCAAACAACTCGGGCGACAAAACTAACCAGCTGGCTCCATTCGCTACACACGCAGATGCAACGACATCCAACAATGTGCAATAGAAAAATTATTTCTAACACATGGCGAAATCCTGCATCCCTCACGTCTGATCTGCTCAGCCAGATTTACATTGAAAAAATTTCTACTCACCACGGCCAGCCAGCAAACCATTCACCCGCCAGCGAGACCAATTTCAAACTAACACACCTCGCCACCCGGCATCACGATGCTTATGCCAAATACGGATTTTGCGACGCTGATGGCTCAGGGAGAACTTGCTCCCGCTGAAATTTTTTCACACCTACAGCAGCAAACTTCACGATTACGCCGCCGCCAATCAATGCAATCACAGCGCCAATGATGAAACCAAACCAATAATCCCCATTGGCAACAATCACGCTCTGCCATGGCTTTGCTGGATTCACCAAACAAATATGCTCGCTGCTTTTGCCATAGCGCTCAGTCAGTGCCTTTTTCGCTTCATAGCCACTGCTGCTAGAGGAAGAAAAATCATAACGATTAGATCGATATGCTTGGCCCTCCCAGTGGTAGCGATAGAAAATATCCACACTATAAGTCTCCCTATCATCACCAGCGTGAGACCTGAGCTGACTCCAAATCACCTTGCACGGCGTCGCTTGCCAGCTCTTTGCGGCCTCAGCCTGCTGCCAGCCACGAACACCAAAGCCAAAGATCACCGCGATGCCGATGGCTAGTAATACCACTCCCGTAAGCCCACCTATCAGCCATGTATATTTTTCCGGCAAGCTTAAGCTCAGCGGAGAATCCACAGGTGACTCACCAGCCGCCAAGAGCCGCGCATGTCCATGCTGACTCCTCGCTACACAAATAACAAACACGCCCACAAATACAAAACTCATCGGTATAAGAATAAAAAGGTTCATCCAGCCCAGTCCACCGGCATGCAAATAGGCCTCTGTTGGATCCGCTGGATTGACGTAAGCTAGCACCGAGGTGCCGACGGCATAATCTTGGCTCTGCCGCCAGATCTGCGTATAATCCTTAGACTTACTCCCCTGTTTGGAAAAATAGCTGCTCTCGTAGTTTATCCCCGCCCTCTCATATTGGTATTTAAGCTGCAGCTCAAATGGCTGGTCATTTTGCGGCCGAATCTTCACATACGACTTCGTCACCTCTGCCTCTAATTGCGGCCACTTCTCTATCTCTAACGAACTCATCTGAAAGAAGATCATTAGAAAAATAGCCACACACCCCGAGCCTACAAAAACCGAACCTAACAACACCATCAATAACAATGGAGGCTTCTTTTCAGCTCGTTTTATATTCTTGGTGTTCATCGAACGCGCAAGATGCCTATAGGGCAGCATCGTGAACACCAAAAATTATGACAAAAATTTATCACCAGTGATTACTAGCTAACTCAAATTTCCAGCCAGCTACTTAGCCAACGACAACTAACGTGATTTCATCCTGAACCACGGCTTTTTCCGTCCAGCCACATCTGCCTTCTTCAAAATCAAAGGCTCACCAGTGGCGCTGAGCTCAAATTCATAACGGCAAAATTTACCGCCATCACTAACCAACTCCAACATCCACCCTAAGCGCAGCAAATTGCCACGGAAGGATAATGGCTGGCTCGGCAGCTCAAAGCTGAATGTCTGCTCACCGCTAGCTGAAGCTTTCAGATACTCAGTCGCCACCAGCTCAGTATCATTGCGGTCTCGCCCTTTAGCTAGCCAGAGTAATGACAGCTGCAATGAGTCTGGTATTTTATCTAGCTGCCACACACAGCGGCCGCTGATCACCTCGCCGGGCACAAATACTTTCTGATCGTAGGGAATTTCTATCTCTAACTTCATGTCTATTTTTCTATTCTAGGGGCTAATACCTCAACTTCACATTCATCATGCATATTGGGGAAAAATCCTATCTCCCCACTCACCTCAATCGACCAGATCACTGAATGTTCCTCTCCGTGCCAGCTGTGCATCAGATCTAGCGGCAGCTCAATTGTTGCCTTGCCATTGATCATCTCAATCTCCCGCTGAGTATCTAGCAGCGGCAACCAAGCGAAAATCTCAGTCGCCACCGCTGTGCCGTTATCTCTGCCCCCTTCATAGCTTTCCCGCTCTTCACCACGCAGATGAATCTGCATGCGCTTCAGACGACCAGCGCTGCCAGCTGGAATTTTCCAAGCAATCGTCACCTTTTCACCCAAGGCCAAATCTTCAGCTAGATAACTCACTAATAGCTTAGGATGCCCGAGCTCGATAATCGTCAATACCGCAGCGAATATAAAACCAATGCCAACACAGACAAAAGGAATCAAAAATACTGCTAGAAAGATTTCCAAGTTATCAGCCACCCAGCTGTCATAAAGGATTTTCAGGAATACTGAGACGATGCCATTCCAAAACAGAGCGAGAAAACAGGCGCCAATTACTTTTCCCCAGCGCCCCTTGCTGAGCTGCTGCTCCACTAAACCACTAGCTGAAACTGCCGCGCTGCTAGATTTTGCCAAATATGGGTTGCCCGCTTTGGAGCCGCCGTCAGCTTTGTTTTGCCGGCGTGATTTTGCCTTAGCAGCCACGCTGGCTATCATCACACCTCCGCCAACCAGAGCAAATATGCCACCAAAAATGAAGCCAAACCAATGACCACCATCGGGATCAATCACGCTGATCCACGGCTCAGCTGGATTCACCAAACAGGTGTGCTCGCTGCCTTTTTTATAGCGATCGGCTAGCGCTCTTTTTGCGTCGTAGCCACTGCTGCTAGATGAGGAAAAATCATAACGATTAGATCGATAACTCTGACCGTCCCATTGATAGCGGTAAAAAACATCCACGCTGTAGGTAGTGCTGTCGTCACCACTGTGCGTTCTAACTTTACTCCAAATCACTCGGCACGGCGTCTCCTGCCAGCTCTTCGCTGCGACTCCCTGCTGCCAGCCCTTTAGCCCGACACCATAAAATACCCCCAACCCAATAAAGAAAAATACAGAACCAAACAGAACCCCAAACAGCCAGCCATGTTTATTCATGAACTTCGACTTCTGCTGTGTGCTCACGGGCAACTCGCCTGCCGCTTCCCTCTTGGCATTTGCTCTAGCTGAAATGCCGGCCCACATGATCCCCACGCCAATCACCACAAATATCAGCGGCAAGAGCACAAACAACAGAGTCCCCCCCATCCCATCACTTTGCAGATACGCCTCAGCTGGATCCTCAGGATTCACATAAGCTAACACCTTCGCGCCAGCTGGAAACTCACGGCTCATCAGCCAGAGCTTAGTATAATCTTTATCCTTCTGGCCTGATCGGGAAACATTGTCGCCCTCGTAGCTCTCGCCGTCCCAGTCATACTGGTATTTCACCACCAGCTCAAATGGCTTATCCTGCTTCGCCCGCACCTTCACCTGCGACTGGCTCACCTCTGCCTGCGCCTGCGGCCATTTTTTAATCTCCGCGTCCTTCAGCTCAGAGCTAACAATGAGATAGCAAAACAGGCAGCCCATGCCCGCAAACACAGCACCAAACAATAACAGAACAATGAGCGGCGGCTGGCTTTTCTGATTATTTCTAACCCTAAAATTCATCTGCCTTCAAGATGACAAACAGCCAGCCAGCTGAACATCACAATCTTGCACAATCGTTTACCGCTAGTGATTGCTAGCTAACAATACAAAAAAAACCTCACCGCCGTCGCGGTGAGGTTTTCTAAAATCAATAATCTAGCGGGTCGATTAATAATCGATGAGCTCAACGTCGAAGACGAGGTGTGAGTTACCAGGAATCACAGGTGGGAATCCACGTTCGCCGTAGCCGAGTTGTGGAGGGATGATCAATGTGCGTTTTTCACCTTTGGTCATGTCGAGGAATGCCTCGTCCCAGCCAGCAATCACCATGCTCATGCCTACAGGAAATTCAAATGGCTGGCCACGGTCGACAGAGCTGTCGAACTTAGAACCATCCAGCAGGTAGCCGCTGTAGTGAGCTTTCACTGCTTGGCCGCGCTGTGGTTTGTCGCCACCAGCACCTTCAGCGGTCACTACGTATTTCAGCCCGCTCTCAGTTGTTTTGGCCTCAGGCCACTTTTCAGCAATCAATTGTTCTGACATGCCGATAAGCTAGCTAGCTGGCGCTGCCTTTCAACCAGAAAGCGCAGCAATTTCCAGCTAGCGAGCAAATGATAGTTGCTAAGAAATGCCCGACGATATTAGTTTGATAGATAGCTACTTAGCTGCCCACCTCGTCCATGATTTTGAACATAAAACAAACCGCGATGTTGATTTTGCTAGCTGCTAGCATCTCAGCTGGGCGCGCTGAGGTGCATGTTTTCACCAATGATAAGGGGCAAAGAATCACCGCTGAATATCAATATTCTACCACGACACACGTCACGGTAAAACTCCAGCGCAATGGCAAAATGTATACCATCCCGCTAGCGAGCCTATCAGCCTTTGACCGCGAGTTTGTGCAATCCGTGCGTGGGACGGATGAGGAAGAAGAAAAAAAACGCCGCGCCGCCGAGGACAAGATTGCTGCCGCCGATCTAGCTGCTAGAAAGATTGTCAATTTCTGCAACAACAAGATGGGCCAGCAAGTTGGCAATGGCGAGTGCTGGACGCTAGCTCACGTCGCCTTCACCTCGCTAGAGCTGCCGCGCCAAGGACAGCGCATCTGGGGGAGAAAGTTAGACATCAACATCGAGCACCCACGTCCCGGCGATATCCTCGAGCTGGAAAGCACCCAATTCTCCGACGGCTCACGCACCGGACCTAACCATACAGCCATCGTCATCGAGCGTACCGGGCGTGGCGTGGTCAAAGTGGCCCAACAAAACTGGGCGGGAAAAAAATTCGTCCACAGCTACCAGTTCGACCTGAAAAAACTTAGCTCAGGCAAGTTGATGGTCTATCGCTATGAAGGTCCTCCAGCTAAGGACTAAAACCTAACTCACTCATCATTGATGACTTATTGACGGATATCTAGAAACATGCTTATAGTTTGAAAACTTGTTTTAATCATGAAACGTCCACCAATTATCCCAGTTTTCCTTTCACACAGCGGCACTCGTTCCAGCTGGCTGATACCTGCAGTCTGGTTCAGTTTAATCGTCAGCTCACAGGCGGCATTGATGTCTGTAGCCTGGGACAGCAGCGATACATCAGCTGATGGCCAGATTTCCGGTCAGCTGGGAAATATTAGCGTCAGTGTAAACAATCAAAGCAACATGGATCCAGCAGCCCGCAATGGTGGACTATATTTCAGCACCGACTGGTCTACCAATCTGGGATCGAATAATGTACCAGGCATTGACGGGGCGGGCATTACCAACGATGCCGCCAGTTTAGACATGGGAGGAGCTAGCTACCAAACAACCACCATTACATTTAGTGAGGCGGTGGTGAACCCAACCATTCTCATCAACTTTGTGGACGATAAATCCCACCAATGGCTATTTGACTCATTGATGCCGCTATTGATCTTGCACGACTCCAATCAGGTAAATCCGCTCATTCAAGCTGGCAACCAAGTCTTCATCAATGCTAGCGAAGGAAATAATACAGCCAATTCTGGTTTTGCCATCCAGCTGACGGGCAGCTTTGACAGCATCAGCTTTGACAGCTCAAACTACGACTATCTTACGCCACATAGTGTAGGGTTCACCATTGTCGCTCAAGTCCCCGAACCAGCTACTATCTCACTGCTCGCTCTGAGCTCAGCTGGCCTATTTCGCCGTCGTAGATCATGAAATGGCCCCAACCCACGCTCTCACTGGCCATTTTTCAAAAAAAGACCGCGACCCATCAGCTGATGAATCGCGGCCAAACACACAGATACTATCAAAATTTTAACGCTTACGCGTTGCCCTTCACGAGGGATTCAACTTGTGGCTCATCCTTGCGGCTGAGCGCTTTTCTCATTTTCTCCAGCGCGATATTTTGCAGCTGGCGAATGCGCTCGCGAGTGACACCGAATTCACGGCCCACTTCTTCAAGCGTCTTCGGTTTGGCTCCATTGAGGCCAAAGCGTGCATCGATGATGCGGTGCTCACGCTCGTCGAGCAAGTGAAGCAATCCATCGAGCTCACCGTGCATGCTCTTATTATCGAGCGCTTGGTATGGATCGACAGCTTTGTCATCACCAATGATGTCGCCAAAGTCAGACTCCTCACCTTCGTGCACCGGTGCATTCAGCGATTGTGGTCGCTGCGCTGCGCGCTTCAGTAAGGCTAGCTTGCGAGCTGGAATGCCCAGTTCTTCAGCCAGTTCGTCATTACTAGGTTCGCGTCCCAGTGACTCGGTAAGCATCGCTGAGATACGGCGCATACGAGCGATTTTGTCTACCATGTGAACCGGTAGGCGAATGGTTTTGCTTTGGTTGGCCAGCGAGCGTTTGATGCCCTGCTTGATCCACCAAGCTGCGTAGGTGCTGAGCTTGCCACCCTTTTCTGGGTCGAATCGCTCAACTGCCTTCATCAGGCCGATGTTGCCTTCGGAAATTAAATCTGCAAGGGGCAGTCCATAATTGGAATAATCTTGCGCAATCTTTACCACTAAGCGCAGGTTCGCACGAATCATGTGCGCACGCGCTTTTGCATCGCCCTTCTTGATCCGGTCGGCGAGTTCAACTTCTTGAGCGGGAGTCAAGAGGTCAGTTTTTGAGATTTCCCGCAAGTAGAGTCGCAGGCTAGAGTCTGAGTCAAATTGTGACATTATCGTTTACGTGGTTGTTCGCTATGGAGGTACTCTTATGACGGCTCAATCGATGGTTTATTCCGCAAAAAGTGAAACTTTCTATTTGCTTAATACGATTGTTTGGGGCGCCGTTATATTATAAGAGCCACAGACGTGGGTTTTTGTTCATTTATACTTAGAATCATTCCAATATAGCGGACATCATCACTCGTCGTCTACACTTTTTTTGTAATTATCCAAAATAACAATTCCTCAAATCATGATATTTCAAAAACTCTAAGTAATTGAAAATGATCAAAATAGGAAAACAAATCACGACTTGACCATGTCAAGCGATCGGCTAGACTAACAATATGACCGTGCGCTTATTTTCTTCGACATTATTTGGTTTAGACGCCGTGGAAGTAGAGGTAGAAGTGAATGCAAGCGGCTCAGAAAAACCAAAAATATTCACCGTTGGCCTGCCAGATGCAGCGGTCAGAGAAAGTTCACAACGAGTCACTGCAGCCTTAAAAAACTCCGGACTAGGGTGGGACGATGGCACCATTACCATCAATCTCGCGCCAGCAGATTTGCGTAAGGAAGGGCCACGGTTTGACCTGCCCATCGCGCTGGCAATGGCCCAAACCAGCAGTGGGCAGGACACCATCCGTCACCCCGAGCGCTACTGCATCGCTGGCGAACTCGCACTTGACGGCAAAGTGCGTCCCGTAAAAGGCGTGCTCGCCATGGCTCTGCAAGCTCGTAAATCGGGTCGCCTTCGGCTCATTGTAGCGGTGGAAAATGCCGCTGAAGCCGCAGTCGTCGAGGGCATCGAAGTTTATCCGGTGGAAAACCTCAGCGATGCGTGGAATTTCATCACTGGCCAGATTTCCATGGCCCCCTATGATCTAGACCGCGAGAAACTATTTCACCAAAAACGCAGTTACAACGTCGACCTCAACGACGTCAAAGGCCAAGCGGAAGTGAAACGTGCGCTGGAGATCACCGCGGCTGGCGCACACAATTTGCTCATGGTTGGCCCGCCTGGCACCGGCAAGTCAATGATCGCCAAACGCCTGCCTACTATTTTACCTGATCTCAGCGAAGAAGAAGCGATAGAATCAACCAAGATTCATTCCATCGCTGGTCGGCTAGCTCAAAATGAAGCGCTACTGGCTACGCGTGCCTTTCGCGCGCCGCACCATACCATCTCTGACGCCGGTCTACTAGGTGGTGGTAGCAACCCTGGACCAGGAGAAGTTTCCCTCGCCCACCACGGAGTGCTCTTTCTCGATGAGCTGCCAGAGTTTCGCCGCCAGACATTAGAAGTCATGCGCCAGCCGCTAGAAGATGGCTACGTCACCATCTCCCGCGCCAGCGCCAGCCACACATTCCCCTGCAACTACATCCTCGTAGCCGCCATGAACCCGTGCCCGTGCGGTTACTACGGCGACCGCAAACGCCAATGCCGCTGCAATCCCATGCAGATAGAAAATTATCGCCGTAGAATTTCAGGTCCATTGCTAGATCGCATCGACCTGCACGTCGAAGTCCCATTGATAGACTATCAAGAACTGCATAATGGATGCAGCGGTGAGCCGTCAGAAGAAATTAAAACCCGCGTGGAAAACGCCCGCCTAACTCAACTAGCTAGATTTCACCAATCTCCAGAAATTAAAAATAACGCATCGATGTCTAGCAAGCTAATGCGCACCCATTGCAAAATTGATGATGCTAGCTCTCAGCTGCTAGAGCAGGCAATGAACCAACTAAATTTCTCAGCTAGAGCGCATGATAGAATTCTCAAAGTAGCCCGCACTATAGCCGACCTCGAGCAATGCCAAGACATCGCCGAGCACCACCTGCTAGAAGCCATCCAGTACCGCACATTAGACCGCAAGATGATGATGTGAGCCAGCTAGCGAGAGGATGCTGTGTCAGCAAATAAGAGATAATTATTTTCCACAAATAAAAATAAGTATGACACCCACCATGCAACTAACTAATAACTAGCAACAAATTACAAATTCACAATCTCGCTAAAATGATTAAATGCAGCGGCTAACATCACATTCAATCATTTTTTTTATTTGCCAGAAATAATTCCTCCTGCTCATATGGTAATCATACTATGAAAAACCTAATGAAACTTATCACCCTAGCCGTAGCGACAATGATGTTCTCATCATGCTGTGGCCTATTCCCATGCGGCGGCCGTGGAATGTCAGCTGAAGTGGAATACACCGAGTACGAAGATGCTACTCGCACTGTAGTGCCAGCTGGTAAAGGTGGCATGCCATACGAAGAAAGCTACAAGCGCCCAGTTACAAAAACAAAAACAGTTAAAGACGGCTGCTTCACATGTGGTTCTTCATACTGCCCAGCATCTAAGTGCTGCGGAATCGTTAGCGACGAAGTGCTCGCTCGCGCAACCACACAAGGCGGAACTGGTGAGCCACAACTCGGCCTCATCCCAACCATGAAGCCACTCGCTCCATAAGCAGCTTCACATAAACATTTTCATCTCGAGCCAAACCACTAGATGGTTTGGCTCGTTTGTTTGATAATGACTCGACTAATTGACAAGTGATCTAGCCAGTACGATAGGTAGCTATTAATTTACTCCATCCAATCGATTATGAAAATGACCACAAGCCATCTAATCACCGCTGCCGCTATCAGCTCAGCAATCGCCCTAGCATCATGTCAGCAAAAAGAAGAATCCGCTGCGAATTCTGATAGCTCAGAAGAAGCTGGCCAGCCACAAGCTGAGACCATGCCTGCAGCTGAACCGCCAGCTGAAGCCGCCAACCCAGATGATAGGTTCATCGGCATGGACCAAGAAGCTGCTGGAAAACTATGCGAAGAAGAAAATATCACCTATCGAATTATTGAGATAGATGGCATGCCGCAGCCAGCCACCAGCGATTACCAGCCAGAAAGACTCAACTTTGCCATCGCTGAAGGTAAAATTACAAAAGTCTCCCGCGGCTAAATTTTGCTTCCCTAACTCCCACCCCAGCTTAAGCTTAGCAAAGTCACATGCCTAAGCAACCCTACCTCGCCTATGCCCAGTCACCTCCACGCTTGTTAGCTGGAGCTAGCGTGATCTATTGGGGTGCGATGACAGGCAACAGCCTGATAGGCATCATCGTCGCCCTGCTCATTGAAGCGTGTAATTGGATCCAAACCCGCTGGGAATTTGACGACATCCACTATGTCCGCGCCTGGCACCTCACCGTGCTCATAGCAGGCATGACCGCCGCGGTGATGTGGCTAGATGGCATGCGGCTGCGAGAGTTTCACTCCATACTCATCTGGCTGCCGCTCATCTTTCTGCCCGTTGAGTTAGCCATGCGCTACGGAAACCAACGGGCAATCAAAGCCAGTACCTTTTCCTACTTTGCTCGCCGCCGCAACCAACACGACCGCAAACTTGGCCGCAAAACCAACAACTTGTTAGTCAATACTGGCTACGGCTACATCGCCCTAACGGTTGTAGCTATCGCCATTGGCTCCGCTGAAGATACACAATTTTTCATCGGCATGAGCACCATCCTCGCATGGGCACTGTGGAGCCATTGCAAGCGCGCTACTGACGTTCGCCCACTCGCCTTCACCCTCGCCATTATAATTGCCTGCTCGATTGGCTTTGTTAGCCAGCTCGCCATGAAGCAAGCCTACGAATACCTAATGAGCGGAAAATTCATGGGCTCAGGCAACCAAACAAATAGCTCAGAAAGCCGCACCAACCTAGGCCATCTAGGTGAGATCAAACAAAGCCGCGCAATCTTCTGGCGCATGACCGTGGAGCGCGGGCCATCTCCGCAGCTCGTGCGCACAGCCACCTTCAACCGCTATAACAATGCCGTCTGGCTACATGAATATAAAAATCAAACTGGAGCGCGCTACGACAAGTCAGACGATTACTACCGCGAAAACCGTCTAGCTGGAAAAACTGACATCCGCCCTATCATTCCGCAACCATTGCCCAAAGGGTTTGAGGTGAACAAAAAAGCCAATCTGAGATTCCGCGGTGAAGTGAGTGCCGAGCAGGCAGAAAACCCAATTCCATCGCCAAGCCAAACTTATGCCATTGGCGATCTCAGCAAGTTAGGTCTAGCCACCTCCATTGAGCGCAACTCATTAGGCACCATCCGCATTGTTAACCCAGACTACACCATCGTCGACTACACTAGCTGGGATAATTCTGAACTCGTGGTAGAAAGCCCACCTAACGATGCCTTTGACCTCGAAGTTCCGGAGGCAGAACGAGCCGGCGTAGAGCAAGTTGTTCGCCAGTTAGGACTACTCGACATGCCCGATAACCAAAAAGTCATCGCGCTGCGCAAATACTTCAATACCCAGTTCACCTATACCCGCCACCTAGATACTCCTAAGCTCGGCTGGGGCGAAGAAGGAATGTACATCACTAACTTCCTGCTCGATAGTAAACGTGGCCACTGCGAGTACTTTGCCACGGCGACGGCTATGATCTTGCGCTCAGCTGGCGTGCCAACTCGTTATTCTGTTGGATTTTCCTGTAGAGAAAATCGACCAGGCACAAATCAATGGCTGCTGAGAGGCACCCATGCCCACGCGTGGAACCGAGCCTACATTGATGGACGCTGGGTAGATGTCGACCTAACACCACCCAGCTGGATGGAAACCGGTAATAGCAACTGGCTCTGGTTAGGGCGGATTCAAGATGGCTGGAAAGAATTGCGCGAAGATTTCCACCTCTGGAGAACCAGCCCAGAAAATACAGGAAAACTCAGCCGTTGGGTTTCATTGGCTGCCGTCATCGTTTTCAGCTGGATCGGCTGGCGACTCTATCATGCTCGCAAAAGCTCCAAACAGCTAGATTCACATATCACTAGCTATTGGTCGGAAGAAGTACCACTTACAGCCATCAACCAGCTAGAGCCGATGGCTAGCAAGATCATTGGCCCGCGGCCACTTGGACAAGATCTCACTCAATGGCTGCAAAAGCTAACTGAGCACGGCATCAACGACCAAACCCTAGCAGAGGCTAGCAAACTCCATCAACAAGCACGATTTGACCCAAATGGGTTACCGACTGAAAACCAGCAACCTTTAGTCAAACTCGCAGCGGAACTCAAAAGCCAGCTAGCAAAACTGCCTAAACAAAGCAGCTAATAGCATTTGAGCTGTTGAGCAGTTAAGTCGCCGCAATGGCGCTCTGGATTTTTCACCTAAGTAAGGTCGCTAGATGGTCGTGTAGCTGGCAAAAAAAAGCCGCCCAATTCTGGACGGCTTTCTGATAATCATTGCTCAAGTAGCGCTTATTTCACGATCCACTCGCAAGTGTCGGTGACTTGTTTGCCGTCACGTGTCGCTCTAACTTCGATGGTATTTTTACCCTTCTTCAGCTCCACATCTTTCCAGCTGGTAATCATGACTTCGTCAGGCTTAGCCTTGCCAACTTCCTCACCATTCACCAACAGAGTGACCTCACCGCAATTAGAATAAACTTTCACAGGTGTCTTCTGTGAATCGCGCTCGACAAATCGCTTCGCAGTTAGGTGAACTACTGGCTCTTTTGACCAATTTGCCTTGTAGTAATAGAAGGCATCTTTTCTCACCTTACGATCATAGGTCACCAGGCCTTTGTCATTGATGCCATCTTTATCCCCCTCGGTGCGCCAGACACTAGCAAAATCAAACATGTTCCAGACGAATGATCCCCAACAATATCCAGCTGCTGCAATAGAGCGGTAATTTTCCTCATGCACGTGCGCCTGCCAACCTTCTGGGTGCCAATTGCCTTTAGTCTTAGGTCTCTTTAGTTCAAGCTCATGGTGATGGATAGATGCTCCAGCGCCGTACTCACTAATGGCAATACCACGTTTATTGCCAGACTCATTATGCTTCTTCATCGATCCAGGCATCCCTGTAGCACCACCGCCGTACCAACCTGGGTATTTGTTCATCGCTAAGTGATCGGTGCAGTTATTGAGTTCTTTATTGTTCTTGTTACTTGCTCCAACAGTAAATCGAGATGGATCTAACTCATGGCTAAGTTTATTTAGCGCAACCAATACATCATTGGCTGGCGGCGACTTACGGTGGTACATTTCATTAAACATGCTCCAGGTAAAAATAGAGCTGTTATTGCCATTTTGCAGAATCATTTCGCGCAGTTGATTTTTGCTGTTTTCAGCAAAATCTGGATGATCGGAAATACAATCAACCAGTGGCAACTCAGCCCAAACCATGAGTCCCTCACGGTCACACAAATCGTAGAAATAACGAGAGTGCGGATAGTGAGCGAGACGCAATGAGCGAGCTCCAATCTCACGAATCAGCTCCATATCAAGATCTTGCTCAGCCTCAGAGATAGCCCAACCTTTGCCGCCAAAATCTTGGTGGCGGTTGACACCGAATAATCTGTACGGCTCACCATTCAAAAAGAATCCTTTCTCCGCGTCGATGTGATAGAATCTAAATCCTACTGCATGCTCGAATTGATCTATCGGCTTTCCAGCTGAGGAAAGCTTCACTTCTAATTGATACAAATAAGGATCGTCGATGCCGTGCCACAGATGTGGTTTGGCTAGCTTAACCAGCGAGCTAACTTGTTTGCTTTCGCCAGCTGGAATTTCAGCATCCAGCTTGCTCTCAGCCACTTGCTTTCCCTCAGCATCTCTGAGGATAAATTGCAGCTCGGTAGCGGCTGATTTTGATAGTGAGTTATCAACCCACACATTCACTTTCAGCTCCGCATTCTCCTTACTGACGTTCTGTTGGATAATTTGTACCCCGTCAGATCCATAAATCAACGGACTGATGCAAACCTCGTTTTTAACGATCAGGTGAACTGGACGATAGATACCACCAAACACTGGAAAGTCACCTGATAGAGGGATGACGTCCTCGCGCCACTCGTTATTGGCGAGAACTAATAAATCATTTTCACCATCAGCTTTAAGTTGTTTGCTGATCTCGTAGGTATGAGCGGCGAAACCACCCTTGTGCTCACCTAACTTCTCACCGTTGAGGTAGCTTGTGGCAACCGTAGCGACCGCCTCAAACTTAAGAAAAACACGCTTACCTTCAATCGCCGACTTCGCTGATTTGAATGAAGCCTGATAGGCCGCTGGCCCTCGATAATAACCGTCGCGGCTCTGCATGTCTTTGCCGCCGCCATTGCTGGCATCCTCTGCGTTCCAAGTGTGAGGCAGCTGGACTTTCTCCCACTTTACCTCGGCGACATCTTGCGATTTTACGCCTTTGGAAAAATTCCACTCAGCTGGCAAACTGAGTGAACCTTCAGCAGCAAATAGCGAGCTCGCGCTCGCGAGCCCAGCCATACTACTAGTTACGACGACTCTGTGCAGAGGTCGACAAATTAGATCTTTGATAGTGTGTGGTTTCATTATGGTTCAGGTTAATCCCTGACCCAAACTATACGACACTTACACCCCACCCGTCATGTCAAATCTCTTGAAATCAACGTAAAAATGACCGATCCTAACTTAAGATAGAACTATACTACCAAAGGCTTACACAATACATGCAGAGCTACTATTTTGCTCTAGATAGTCAGGTATAAATTACGCCAATCCATCCTTCCGCGCCTGCTTCCAGTACGCGTATTCAGATCGGTTGAAGTCGATATATTCAGGTGATAAATCACTGGTGTAGACTTCATAATCGGCTTTCCCTAAGTGCAGATCGATACGTACCTCAAACTCATCTTTAGCTGCTATCTTACGCAACTGCTCCATAGGAGTATCCGCCTGTAGGCCGCCTAAACATGCCGCTTTGCCACCGATGTAGATATCTACCAACTCTTCTCTAATGGCAGCGCGCGAGTAACCGACAGCATGAATAATACGCCCCCAGTTAGGATCTTCGCCATTCCATGAGCTTTTCACCAAAGCGGAGTTAGCCACTGCTTCAGCTACTTTTCTAGCATCGAGATATGTCTTTGCCCCCTTGACGGAAACCGTAACAAACTTAGTCACCCGCTCGCCATCGCGAACCAATGACGTGGCCATCTTTTTCATCACGTACTGAATGGCCTCACGGAACTGTCCGCACTCCACGCTGTTACGTTTGATCTCAGGTGCGCCACTGGCACCGTTAGCCAATACGATCACGGTATCGTTAGTGCTCATGTCACCGTCGATGGTGATGCGGTTGAAGCTCGCTTCAACACTAGTTTGCACCGCCTTCTGCAGACATGCTTGG
This sequence comes from Persicirhabdus sediminis, assembly GCF_016595495.1. Taxonomy (GTDB): domain Bacteria; phylum Verrucomicrobiota; class Verrucomicrobiia; order Verrucomicrobiales; family Akkermansiaceae; genus Persicirhabdus; species Persicirhabdus sediminis. The sequence continues at coordinate 17,089 of NZ_JAENIM010000008.1, read as the reverse complement.
GAAACGTTAGCATCCGTCGTGATAAAACACAGCATCGTTGCCATGCTCGGGCAAATCATGCCAGCGCCTTTAGCACAGGCACCAACGCGCACGCGGTGATCACCAATTTTCACGCTGATAGAAATCTCTTTATGCGTGGTATCACTGGTCATGATGGCTTGCGCCACCTCTAAGCCTTTGTCCGCAGCTAGGCCATCCACCAGTTCGCCAAATTTTGGTTCAATGCGCATCATCGGCATTGGCAAGCCAATCACCCCTGTCGAGCAGATCGCCATTTGGCGCTGACGCAAACCTAGTTTTTTTCCAACAATCGCAGCTGTCTGGCGGGCGTCACTAAGCCCCTGAATGCCAGTACAAGCATTCGCATTGCCGCTGTTAGCCACAATTGCCTGTACTTTATCAGCCTTCATATAGGCTTGAGAAACCTTGACTGGAGCAGCCTTCACACGGTTTGTGGTGAATGTACCTGCTGCTTCACAAGGAAACTCTGAGTAGATCAACGCTAGATCTAGCCGCTCGACATCCGGGTTTTTAATCCCCGCACTAACCGCATTGGCTAGAAACCCTTTAGGAGCGCAAACTCCACCCTTAATTTTCTTAATAGACATAACCCAAAGCAAACAATTGATCAAAAACAGGTTAGCAACATGCCGCAAACCTAGAAATTTAGCAATCCGCTAGTTTCTGAAAAGCCTGACATAATGTTAAAGCTCTGAATTGCTTGGCCTGCAGCCCCTTTGCCTAGGTTATCTTCTGCGCTGAGCAGCAGGATGCGTCCTGTGCGCTCGTCGTAATCCCAGCCGATATCGACAAAGTTAGTACGAGTCACATTCTTGGTATCCGCACAGCCCCCTTTTCCTAGCAGACGCACGTAGGCGGCATCGTTATAGGCTTCTTCCAGCGCTTTGCCTACTTCGGCAAGATCTCCAACAAGCTTGGCGCTAGTCGTCGAACAAATCCCTGCGTTAGTAGGCACGAGGTGTGGAGTGAATGACATCACTACTTTTTCTCCAGCAGCAATGGATAGCTCTTGCTCGATCTCTGAGAGGTGACGGTGCTTGGGCACGCTATAAGCTCTAACGCTCTCGTTACACTCACAGAAAAGCAATGGGATGGCCTCTTTGCGGCCAGCGCCACTGACGCCGCTCATTGAACAGGTAACAATGCTTTGTGGGTCAATGAGCCCTTTGCGCAGCAATGGTAACAGCGGCAGAATGATGCTTGTTGGATAACAACCAGGTGAGGCTATCAGACGCGCTTTGGAAATTTCTTCAGAACGGATTTCCGGCAAGCCGTAAACCGCCTCTTTTAACAAATCGACAGCTGGATGTGGCGCACCATAAAATTCTTCGTACACAGCTGGATCATCCAGACGGAAGTCAGCGCTCAGGTCAATCACGCGCAGACCACGTTCCAACAATGAGGTGGCGTACTCAGCAGCTACGCCGTGAGGAAGAGCTAGAAAAGCAACTTCAGCACCACTAGCGGCAATGACATCAGCGTCAGGAGCAATAAACTCGAGGTCGGCTCCCGGGGCTCCCGTGAAGCGTGGGAATAGCTGTTTCAATGACTTACCAGCATTTGCGCGCGATGTAACGCATACTAGCTCAGCTTGTGGGTGCATGAGCAACAAACGCAAAAGCTCTAACCCTGTGTATCCACTAGCACCAATAACAGCAATCTTCGTTGAGTTCATGAAAAAGCCATGCCATGAAATAATGCTCTTGCCAACTGTGAACTGATGCGCTTCATTTTGCCTTACAGCCATCTTGGCTGTAAGGCATAAATGTTTTGCGGGCTGTAGCGCAGCTTGGTAGCGCGTTTCACTGGGGGTGAAGAGGTCGCAGGTTCGAATCCTGTCAGCCCGACCAATGTCTAATTATCTTGGTCTAGCAACTTCGTAATAACCATGTTTTGAAGCGTGCTGATAGTATCTGCCTCCATGGGTCCAATACTTTTTACCGCGCACAACCACTGTCTTTGAGCCTCTTGGTAGAGATTTCATGTAGTGAACTTTTGCCGGCTTTTTACTTTTGAATCCCCACTTGGATGATTTCTTTGGAGGCAAGGTTACAATCTCATAACCTCTTCTTGGGTTATGCTTGTAGTACTGGCCACGGTAGCTCCAGTAGCGCTCACCATTATGGGTAATTTCTCTAGCGCCACGCGGCAGTGATGCCTTTTGGTTAGATCTGTAACCGCCTGGGCGGCCCACGGTGTGATAACCTCGTCTATCGTCGTATCTGTAAAACTTGTCATTAGATATCCAATAGCTAATGCCACCGATCGAAATATGAATCGACCCATGAGGCACAACCGTCACCTTAGATGATGGTTTATGATGATGAGACTGAGCACCAGCCACACCACCGCATATAATAAATAACAAACTGAACAGGGGGGCCAACATCAATGGATTTCTTCTTTTCATATCGGTGATTAATGATCTGCCAATATGACGGTGATAGACAACCAAGCATTCAATCAAAGTGACCCAGATTTCTATACAAACGTCTCCTATTAGAAACAAAAACACCCCGGCGAAATGCCGAGGCGTTAGAGGGTCTGAAATAATTTTCTAGCTGGCTAGAGATTACTCTGAGTCGTCCTCAATGAGCTTGCGGGCCACCATATGGGCGCCAACAGGAACGGTCATGAAAACTAAGAGCACAATGAAGATCGCGCGCAGCGCAATCTCCCAACTGGCAAAGTGAACAGCTAGTGACGAACAAACCAACAAAATACCTAATGAGGCGGCCTTTGTCCCCGCATGCATGCGGCTCAATGGGTCAGGAAGCCTTAGCATACCTATAGTGGCGATGCACATCATCAATGCGCCGAGAAGAAATAGTATTGCTGCGATCATAGGATTTCTTGGTTAAGTTTATCTGTCTCAGCCTGCTTTTTGGTTTTAACCAATCGGCTCAAGGCAACGGTGGTTAGGAAGCCGACCAGCGCGAGCACTAAGCCAACATCCACATATCTAGGTTCATTATCAATGATGGCTAGACCGGAGAAAATACCCAGCGCCAAGATAGTTGCGACGTCCAGTACGATGACCGCATTGGCCATGTTCTTACCTTTAAGAAGACAGACGAATAAACAACTCATGCCTATGAGCAATATCATCAACGAAATCAATATTATCGTATCCATTAGAATAAAATTTTAACTACGGGTTGAAACTCCTTAACGATAGTGTCGATGGTCTCCTGACGAATTTCTTCATCAGCGTACATCATGTGCACAATCACCTGCTGACCGTCATCAGAGTAATCCATGGTTAGAGTACCAGGAGTCATGCTAATGAGGTTACCTAACGCGAGACGCTGAACATCATTTTCCAGCTGGATATCGATGTACTCAATGCTGCGCAAAAAGTGGACTTTAGGAGCGAGGCTGAGACGAGCAATTCGCAAGCAGCCGATGAGGATTTCTTTGAGATAAAGAACTGCAAATCGCGCCACTGAAATTGGTTTTGTAATCATAGACATGTTGCTTATGAGTTCGGGTTAAGTACAGCTTCGATGTACGGTTGCGGGTTAAGCAGCTGCTCTGATGCTTGCTCAGAGAGCTTAAATAAATCATTACCAAAGAGACCAATCACTACTGTGCAAATAGCAAGAGCGACGATAGGTGCTAACATCGTAGCTGGAATCTTCTTCAGCTCGCGTTCTTCGCCTTCAGGCACCTTTTTCCAGAATACTTCGTTCCAGATCTTGGTCATGGAGAATAATGTTAGTAGGCCAACCGCTAGTACAGCGACGGCGGCAATCCACTCACCTGAATCTAAGCTCGCTTTGAGAACAACAAACTTTGCCCAGAACCCTGACAGCGGCGGAATGCCCGCTAGAGAAAGTGCAGGAATGAGGAATAACATCGCCAACCAAGGAAGCTTCTTGTAGAGGCCACCAGTTTTGGACAGGTCACTGGTACCGATGCTGTGTTCAACAGCCCCAGTGATAAGGAACAAGTTAGACTTCACGATGATGTGGTGGAAAATGTAGAAAATAGCGCCGGCAATGGCCAGTGTGGAATTGAGAGCCAAGCCCAACATCATATATCCAACCTGACTGATAATATGGAATGAAAGCACCTTGCGCATGGCAAACTGACTCGCAGCACCGAGCACGCCAGTGACCATCGTTAGGATAGCCGCCACCATGAGGATGCGCTCCATATTACTATCACCAGTGAAGACAAACAAGGTCCCGGTACGCATGAATGCGTAGACACCAACCTTCGTGAGCAAGCCCGCAAACAAAGCGGAAACTGGGATTGGAGCCGTATGGTATGATGCTGGCAGCCAGAAGAAGAATGGGAAAACGGCTGATTTGATCGCGTAGGCAATGAACAACATGGCAGCAGAACTCTGCACCAGCATGGAGTCATTTTCACCTAACTTCACGGCGAGGTCAGCCATGTTTAGCGTGCCCACTTTTCCGTAGAGCAGGCCAGCGCCACAGAGGAAGAAGGTGGATGCGATGAGGTTGAGCACCACGTATTTGATCGCTCCAGCGGACTGGCTTTTGCCAGCTCGTGATGACATGAGAACAAATGATGACAAGAGCATGACCTCAAACCAAACAAAGAGGTTGAACAAGTCAGTCGTCACAAATGAACCACTAACACCAAACATCAAGATTAGTAAGAGTGGCCAGAAGAAAGTCGTCTGGCGTTCTACGCTCAGCCCCTTGAGTGAGTAGATAGCTACTCCCAGAGCTACTAGGTTACAGACCACCAGCATCATGGCGCTGAGAATATCAGCTGCTAGAGTGATGCCGTATGGAGCTTTCCAGCCACCTACAACTACGGTGGCGATCTCGCCAGTAGCTGTAAATTTCAACAAAGCACATGACGCGGCGAGCGCGAGTGAGAAAGCGAGTATGCCAACTGCCTGTTGGAAGCGCAGCGACTTACCACCGAGCAGAGCCAAAACGGATCCAGCAAATGGCAGTAGAATACAAGCTATGATAAGCAATGTAGGATTCATCGAGTATGAAAAATTAGAAATTAGAGTGGATTAAGTTTATCGAGGTCATCGATTTGTGCTTTGCGCACACCTTTGAGCAGTAGGGCTAGCAGGAATGAAGTCACGCCGAGGCCAATAACAATGGCGGTAAGCACCAGCGCCTGAGGGAGCGGGTCGGCAGCGGCTTCAGCCAGCTGAGTAGCGTCGTCAGCAATGAATGCTGCTTTGCCACGTGTTAGTCCCCCAGCGGTGAAGACAATCAGGTTAGCGGTTTGACTTAACAAGACCACGCCAATCACCATGCGGAATAGGCTCCGCTGAAGAAGTGAATAGACTGAGGCCGCAAATAAGCCGCCAATCACAATAGCTAATATAACATCCATATTTTAGTACTCCTTCTCTAGTGGTTGATTTGAAAATGAAGCTAACACCGTACAGGTGAAGCCGATGACAGTTAAAAAGACGCCAACATCAAAGAGCAATGGCGTGCCTAAGTGCAGCTCACCAATGAGCGGCAAATTCGGGGCGATCCACAGGCCAGTGAAGAAATCTGTACCTGCAAGGCTACCAACAACTCCAGCGAGGGCGGACAGGAATAGTCCCACACCCAAGAGTAGCTTGGAGAGCCTTTGCGTTTTGGCTACTAGGCCAGAATCGCTGCTGTTGAGCAAGATCAGGCCAAATCCACAGCAACCTAGCAAGGCGCCGATGAATCCACCACCAGGCTCGTTGTGACCACGGTAGAAAACGATGAGTGCGAGCACCATGAGGATTGGCAGGAGGAACTTACCTACCACACGCAGAATGATCGACGTTTTATGGCCACAGCCAGCTTCTTTAGCAGTCGTGCGCAACAGCGCTAACACACCGATAGAAGCAATCGCTAGAACGGTAACTTCACCGAAGGTATCCATCGCCCGGAAGTCTACCAGGATGACGTTCACCACGTTTTTACCGTGTGCCATTAGGTAACTCTGCTCTCCCATGAAGTCGGAGATAGGAACATGCAAATTCACGCTGGTTGATTTCAGAACGATAATTGCCATGACCAAACCAGCTGACAGTGAGATGGCCAAATCCGTGCGCTTGACCGCTTTGGATGCGTAGCGGCGCATTTCTGGAAGCAGTGGCAAAACGAAGGCTAACAAGATAGCTACCAATGTTTCTACCAAGATCTGGGTAATCGCCAAATCCGGTGCACTGAATACAGCAAATAACAAGGCGATGCCTAGGCCAACAATGCTCATGCCTACAATCGCTTTTAGTCGCGATCTGGCCTTCAGCGCAAACAGCGCTGCCAAAAGCATGATCACACCAATGATGGCGACAGCTAGCTCAGCGGCTGGGTTATCAAAGCTCACCTGATAGTCTTGCCACGACCATGAGAACCAAAGTTTGTAGGCGATCAGCGCGGTGGCGGAAGCAAAAGTAGCGGCGATGTAGCCACGCAGTCTACCGTGCTGGATGGCATTGGTCTGCCATTTGGCAAAGGCTAACATGCCAGCTAGCGAGGCGTCGTAAGCGCGCTCTGGCCCCCATTTGGCAAAGCCAGCGTAGATCTTCTCACCAGCTGGACGGAACCTGCCGATGTAGAGGTAAATAATCACGCCGGTAGCCACGGTGATGATACTGAGTACCAGCGGCAAATTCACGCCAGCCCACAGCTTGATGGCCATGTTGACGTCGTCATTCCATAGCGACGCGGCCATGGATTGGAAAGTAGAAGCAAACCAGATTGGTGCGAGACCAACAGCCAAACCTATCATGGTAAGGAAAAGTGGCGCCCCCCACTGCACGGTGGTTTCGTGGCGATGTTCTGGTTTTTCACTCTTTCTCCACAGCGGCCCAACAACGGCCAGCGCTGATAGAGCGATCATCACGGCTGCGCCAAATACCGCAACGATAGTTAGTAAATTGATATCGCTAGATGGATAGAAGCTGGTCGCTTTGTAGGCGTATTCTTTGCCGATGAATCCAGCCATTGGCGGAATACCAGCTACTGAGAGCAATGCCATGCCAGCGGCGATGCTGGTGCCCGGCATCGCTTTGCATAGACCTGAGATCGTGCGAATGTCGCGTGAATGCGCGTGATGCTCGATGCTACCCGCGATCATAAACAATGGCGCCTTGTAGAATGCGTGCGCTGCTAGAAAGAGAACAAAAGCCACAAAGGCTTCTTCCGTACCGATGCCCAACAGCATCGTTAGGAAACCAAGTGCCGCCGTGGTTGAATAAGCCAACAGCTTTTTCACATCCGTCTGCACCAGCCCGCTGAGGCAGGAAATAATCAAAGTGATGCCGCCTATCACCATCAGCGTTTGGTTCCACAGTGCGGTGCCACCAATGATTGGGCTCATCACAGCTAGCAGGAAAAGACCCGCTTTCACCATCGTTGCAGAGTGCAAAAACGCACTTGCTGGTGCTGGGCCAGCCATCGCATTTGGCAGCCAGAAGTGGAATGGAAATTGTGCAGATTTGGTAAATGCGCCGATGAAGATACAGATCACCATCGCCGTGTAGAGCTCGTGGTTGACCAATAACTCGCGTTTTTCTACTAGCTCACTGAGCAAGTAGCTACCGCCCATGCTTCCTAACAAAGCAAATCCAGCTAGCAAGACGAGTCCGCCAGTACCCGTTACGAGCAATGCCTGCAGCGCCTTTTTTCGTGAGTCTAGCTGCTCGTGATAGTGGCCGATCATGAAGTAGGACGACACACTAGTGAGCTCCCAGAACAGGAACATCAGCAGGATGTTGTTGGAAAATACCAAGCCCACCATGGAACCAGCAAAAACTAACAACGCCACCATGAAGCGGTTCACAAACTTCTTCGGCGTTAGGTAGAAGCCAGTGTAGGCCACCACCGAGGCACCAATCAAAAAGATCAACGCGCCAAAAAACAAGGAGAACGGGTGAGATCGCAGGTCAAAGTTAATGCCTAAGGCCTCAAACCAGGCTAGCGAATATTGCTGGCTTTCTCCAGCCACCAGCTGTTGCACACAGAGTATGCCCGGAACTAACATCACCGCGGCGAGCGCCAAGGAGAATGCCTGCGGCATGCGCTTCATCAAAGGTGTCGCCACCAGCGTGACTAACGCGAGTATAAAGGGAATCCAAACCCAAGTTGCTATCGACATCATGCTATCTAAAATTATTCATCAATTGGTTTCCTAGAATCCCCCAGGCTAATCCGCAGCCAAGCGGTTGTTCGGCTGCTTTGTTATCACATATTTCTCACTCACTAGTAGGCTCTTCATTTTGCAAAATGTTAAACAACTCCTTAAAACATGTGTTATCATTTGTCTTTTGCAATGACAATCAACTTTGATTTCCAGCTGATATTGTCAGTAAAGCAACAGCACAAAAAAACACCGCTTGGCGGAGTTACCCACCAAGCGGTACTGATAAGGTGTTTTATTTACATCTAGCGCCGATTTCACCCGAAAATTAAAACGGCTAGATAAATCTAATAAGACTACACTTCAGCGAACCATTTTTGCTGAATCGTTTTCGCTCTATCTAGCGGATCAGCCAGCCCATCTTTGGCTAAAAAGTTGACGTGACCGAGCTTACGACGCCCCTTCACATAAGCTTTACCGTATAAGTGCAGCGTGGCTGAGCCGTCGTCCCAAAGTGGATTCCAGTCCGGCTGGTCGCCAGAATTTTTCCACACATCGCTGAGTAAATTTAACATCACCACCGGGCTGAGAAGTCGAGTTGAGCCTAACGAAAGGCCGGCAACCGCACGCAACTGCTGCTCGAACTGCGATGTCTCACAGGCATCCATGGTGTGGTGGCCTGAGTTGTGTGGTCGTGGTGCCATTTCATTCACCACCAGCTGGCCGTCGGCTTTGAGGAAAAATTCCACCCCCATGATGCCCTGGTAATCCAGAGCCTCGACGATTTTTTGCGCGATCTGGCGAGCATTCTCCATCACTTCATCGCTCGCTCTAGCGGGCACGATAGAATGGTCGAGAATGTGGTGACGATGCACGTTTTCAGCTGGATCGTAGAAAACACAATTTCCCTCAGCATCGCGCGCCACCATGATAGATAGCTCTTTTTCAAACTGCACCCACTGCTCGAATACCGCGCAGTCGGAGCCAAAATCTTGCCACACCTGAGCGAGGTCTTCGCCGCCGTGCAGTCGTTGTTGGCCTTTGCCGTCGTAGCCAAATGAAGCCGTTTTCAGCACCCCTTGGGCTCCGACACGCTCCACCGCTTTGGCGAGTTCGTCGGCATTGTGCACGAGCTCAAACATCGCGCGCGGAATGTTATTCTCGCGCAGGAATGTTTTTTCTAAATCGCGCCGTTGGCAGGTGTAGATCGCGTTAGAATTAGGTGATAGAGGAATCTCTTGTTCCAGCTGGCGCAACATCTCCACAGGTAGGTTTTCAAACTCAACCGTGGCAAAATCTGCCGCCGCTACAAATTCAGCCAAACTAGCTGGATCGTCGTACGCGCCGTCCACCGTAGCATCGGCAAACTTCGCCGCTGGTGATTCACTGCCGCCAGTCCAGACGACAATCTTATACCCGTATTGTTTGGCTTTCACCGCCAGCATCATGCCCAGCTGGCCGCCACCCACGATGCCAATCGTGCTTCCTGGCTGAAATCTCTTAGTCGCTGACATAGTCAAAAATTAGTCGAGGGTTGGTAGCTCACTATCAGTCGCTACTTTAGTCTGTGCTGCGCGGAATTCTACCAGACGCTCGAGCAGCTCTGGACATTCGTTAGCCAGCATCGCTGCAGCAAAAAGTGCGGCATTGATTGCCCCCGGCTTACCAATAGCAAAAGTAGCGGTAGGAATTCCACCCGGCATCTGCACAATAGACAATAGAGAATCCATGCCCTTGAGCGCCTTGCTTTCCACTGGCACACCCAGCACTGGCAGATCTGTAATCGCTGCAGACATGCCCGGCAAATGCGCCGCGCCGCCAGCACCACCGATGATGCATTTCAGCCCACGCTCGCGCGCAGTTTTGTTATATGAATAGAGCTCGTCTGGCATACGGTGAGCACTCACCACCTTGGTTTCATAAGGAACGCCTAGCGTCTTCAGCGTTCTCGCTGCGTGCTCCATTGTCGGCCAATCCGACGAACTTCCCATAATAATTCCCACCACTGGCTTGCTCTGATTCTCTTCTGACATGTCTCTGTGATCTGGTTGCGGAGATGCCTCCGTTGCCATTCCTTAACACCAATCACCCGCCCCCGCAAGACTTGTCCGCCACGTCCAGCTGGCATCCTCCGCCAGCTGGAAAATCCCCCATCATCAGCTGCGTGCCTAATCATCCCCTAACGAACACCCAGCAGGAAACCATCGTTTACGCTTGCCCAACTAACAAGCACAACTAACATACCCGCGATGAAGAAATTTCAGGTACAGATAGAGGGAGACAAAGATAGCACAGACACCATCAGCGCGACAACAGCAACCGAGGCAGCCATAGCATACCTGCACCGCTACCCAGAGACTCCAGAATCAGCTACTCTAGATGTGCGCAATGATGGCATAGAAGATGTCGTCGGTAGTCTCGACAATCGCATCAGCTGGGAGCAATTTCCTGTACAAGCCATCTATGAATACATCGCTCAAGAAACCCCGCGCACAGTTGGCCCCAACATCAAGCGCCTGCTCACCCGCGCCCACACCGCCTATCCTGGCTTCCACAGCGCCATCACCATCACCTCAGTCATCGCCTACCTCTTGGCCATCTCGAAGTGTTTTGTGGTCGTAAAATGGCTCTTTGCCACTTCCGGACTCATCCAGAGACAGCTGAGCTGGCCAGCAGCCATCTATATCCTCCTAAGCACCGCCTTCTACTGCGGGCTCATCTATCTAGCTAGCCAGCTGCTTCGCCTACTCATCGACCTCGCCGATCTTCGCCTGCGTGCATAGATCTACCAAACTCCTCACAGCTATCAGCTGAACAAGTTCGTGAAAATTTTATTCACATAACAAATAATTTACTGGAACCATCGCTGTGTAGCTAACAAAGTCGCCCTATCACTTACACAAACATGAACTCTTCACAAAACTACTACACCCACTCAGGTGGCATCAACCCGCTAGGCATCATCTACAGCATCGTATTAGGAGGACTAGCCTGCCTACTGTTAGCGATCATCTATGCCTATGCTACTTTCTATGTTCCCTTCATCTACCTCAATATAATCTTCACCATCATCTTCGGCGCAGCAGTTGGCATGGCGATTGGCCTATGCGCTAATTGGGGGAAAATTAGAAACAACAAGGCGACCATTACCTTAGCCGTGATTTTTGCCGTCATTGCCGTCTACTTCAGCTGGGTAGCATGGCTCTTTGCCTACACAGATTCAGAGTATCTCATTCTCTCACCACTAGACCAATGGCAAGCAATGCAGATGATCGCTATCGACGGCGTGTGGGGCATTCGCAACATCACCCCAACAGGCATTGCCCTCTATCTCATCTGGCTAGCAGAAGCTGCCATCGTTATCGCAGCTAGCTATTATTTATGTCTCTGGGCCACCGGTGACGTGCCATTCTGTGAGCGCTGCCACAAGTGGGCTAAAACCTCTAACTCAGATCAAAAATTCGCCGACATTCCTAATAAAAAACATCTCATCAAGCAGCTGGAAAATGGCGACTTGAGCGCAATCAAAAACCTCTCAACTGAAATTGAAGACCCATCAGCCTACACACAAATAGGCCTCACCAAATGCCCAAGCTGCAGCCAAGACAGCTACCTCACCGTGAAGTATTGCTCCATCACCACAGATAAGGACGGTAAAGATAATCTCAGCGCCCTCAACATCGTGGAGAATCTAATCATCAGCTCAGCTGACCACCGCGAGCTAGAACAAAAAATCAACGCCGCGACCTAACGTCATCTGGCTAGCTGATGGTAAAACACTCTCAGCTAGAAGAAGAAGTTAGACGCAGCCGCTAGAATCAGCTACTAGAGCTGGCCACCCCCAGCCAGCTCACCTAACTAAATCACCAGCTGAGAGTTCCACACACAAGCACCACTAACAAACTCATGAAAGAATACTGCGTCCGCCGCACCAGCAACAACCAATGGGAAGCCACCATCGAGGCTCAGTCCATCAATGATGCCGCTAGAAAATTTGCCCAAAGTCTAGAAAACCTGTGTGCCGACGACTCCATCCTCGTCACAGAAAATGTGAGCGTGGCAGCTGAATCAAAAACCATTCCGTTCACCGAGATCTTTACCGACATTGCAAAAAGTGCACAATCGGCCACTCCGCTCTCCAAAAACCCACACACAGCCACTCGGTTCAACAACCAGCAAGAGCAGACATTGCACAAGCTGCGCGACCACAGCGCTTACGGCCCACTACGCCGTGTCGTCTCCGCCCTCAATGCCATTGGGTTCATGCTCATTGCCCTCGCCGGTTTCATAAGCTTTGGCTTTGCTATCAATGCCCAATTTATCCCCAACCCTAGCCCCTTTTTTGTGCTCGTCTCCACCGTCGTCTCGCTAGCCGTCAACTACCTCGTCTTCACCATCATCACCCTATTGATAGACATCGCCGACGCCCAGCTCAAGCACCTCAACAACCACACCCCAGCAAACAAATAACCAGCTAGCGGGCTCCAAAAATACAAGTCTTTCGCGCTAAACAAATTACAACTAATCGGCTCAAAAAAACGCCAATTATGAGCCGATTAAAATCGCTAATCGGCTCAAAATACAGCCAATTCTGAGCCGATTAGCACATTTAATCGGCTCACGGCACCATTTTCCCCCAGCTCACCCACACCCAAGCTAGAAAAATCACGCCAGCTAGCTAGCCCGAGACTTCCTGCTCCCCCCTAGCTCACCCAAACGCCAGCTAGAAAAATCACGCCAGCTAGCTAGCCCGAAGGGCTAATGGACTTTAGCCACGGGTCGACGAGCCCCAGCGAGTGCAACCCGTGGATAGCCGCCCCAAACATCGTATTTCCCGCAGGGAAAATGGAAAACCCAGCTACGATAAAGCACTGAGCTTAGGATATTATCTAGCCACCCCTTCCCCTAGATTTTTGCATTATCGAAAAAAGGTCCAAAGGACCGAGAAACTACAGCCCTGACCAAGGCAAGGCTGAAGGCCTAGCGCAGGTCAGGGAGAACGCCCCCAACAAACCTGCAGCCCCAAAGGGGCGAGACAAAGCTAGCCAGCTCAAGTCATCTAGCTGACTCGCTACAAGCTAGAAAAATCACCCCAGCTAGCTAGCCCGAAGGGCTAATGGACTTTAGCCGCGGGTCAACGAGCCCCAGCGAGTGCAACCCGTGGATAAGCACCCCAAACATCGTATTTCCCGCAGGGAAAATGGAAAAACCAGCTACGATAAAGCACTCAGCTTAGGATATTATCTAGCCAGACTCTTCCCCTAGATTCTTGCATTATCGAAAAAAGGTCCAAAGGACCGAGAAACTACAGCCCTGACCAAGGCAAGGCTGAAGGCCTAACGCAGGTCAGGGAGAACGCCCCCAACAAACCTGCAGCCCCAAAGGGGCGAGACAAAGCTAGCCAGCTCAAGTCATCTAGCTGACTCGCTACAAGCTAGAAAAATCACGCCAGCTAGCTAGCCCGAAGGGCTAATGGACTTTAGCCGCGGGTCGACGAGCACCAGCGAGCGCAACCCGTGGATAAGCGCCAATCAAAACCGAAGTTTCTCATAATCAACTCAGCCTGCTGAACTCGCCATTTTTCTCAACTCAAAATCAAAACTATTCCAGTTAGCTAGCTGGCAGAATGGTCTCACCCACCTACTGTGCATCAAAGCGCAGGAAATACTTGCATCATCTGCCAGTAACGCTATCTCAAACGCATGAACGCATACACGAAAACCCTGCTCAAAGCGCCAAATCATCGGCTCGCCCAAAAGCTAAAACCCATCGCCTGGGTCGTGACTGCCGCCGTACTCGGTTTAGTCGTCGCCATGCGAGAAATCCACCTCGAACTCCCAGCTGGCGTCTCGCTAGATTTCCTGCCCGCCGTTCACGCCGTGCTCAACTCACTCGCCGGCCTTGGCCTCATCTTTGCCGTCATCGCCATCAAAAAGAAAAACATCACAGGCCACCGGCTCTGGATCGGCTTCTCCTTCGCCTGCTCCACCATCTTCCTGCTCTGCTACGTCGCCTATCACATCACCAGCGGCCACACCGTCTACGGTGGCGAGGGCGCGCTCAAAGCCGTCTACCTCATCCTGCTGATCAGCCACATCATCCTCGCCGCGCTAAGCTTCCCATTCATCCTCTTCACCTTCATCGCCGGATTCACCAACCAGCTCCACAGCCACCGCAAACTCGCCCGCTGGGTCTTCCCCGTCTGGCTCTACGTCTGCATCACCGGCCCCATCTGCTACCTCATGCTCAAACCCTACTACGGGTAAACAGCAAAACCTCAGCTAGCTGGAGATCTGGCTAGAAAATTACCCCGAGGTGGAAAAATACGCCATTCTGCAAGACGGCAGCTTCCACTCCAAACAGGCCACACCAGCGATGCAAAACCACATCTGCTGGAGCAACAGTAACAAATGCATCACGCTCTCGGTACTACGGGAGCTGGTGGATATGATGGGGTGAGCGTCCTGGATCATGCCACGTGGGGCAGACGCGCCAGCGGCTGATCCTCGTTGGGCATGAATCCACTTGTTATCTCTTCCTTCAAGCGGTGATTCCATGTTCGTCACGATACGCTCTTCGTTTCTCGTCATTCAACCAGAGGCAATTCTCCGGTCGCTTCACGTCAGCCATCAATTGCTTGTCGAAATACTCGTCATCTCCACAATAACCGACATTCCATGGCGAAAGGCTGTAGAAGGCTTCAGCGAGATCCTGCAAATGCTGTCCAGATCCGAAGGAGGTTGATCCGACATCGAAGAGGCTACCGTGTTGAGAGCTGTCTGGATCCGCAAGAACCCTGGCGGTACCAATAACTTGCCACCCCCCCTTATCCAAGAGATCGGACCCGAGATGCAATATGGAAATGACGCGTGCTTTCTCGATCTCTGACACGCTTATAAGCTCAGAAGATCTGATATCAAGTAACGCACATGTTGGCGCCCCATACTCCCTTGCGAGCACTTGGCCAAAGCCGAGATCCCCGTTGCTCAGAGAAAAAGAAAACACGTCGCCGACCTGCCACTTCTTCGGTTTTCGTCTCTTCCAGCCCTGGAGTTCTGCAAGGATTTCAGCATACTCTTCTTCAGAACACTCACGTCTGTAGGCGGATATGGATTCCTCATTGATAATCCTTGCCACCAGGTAGATCACGTCGGCCTTGCTGGCATTCAGTGAAACACAATCCGCTTCGTAGTCCGATATCAACTTGCCACGAGGATTCTGAGGATGCCCACGGAGCAACTTTCGAAGTCTCTTCAAGGCATCACGGTTGAACTCTTCGCCGAACAACTCCGCAAGGTCATGGAAGATGTAGAACCGGGGCGATGTCTCATCCGGCAGTTGGATGTCAAATGCGAATGCCTTTAGAGTGTCGTTCTCTATCATAGTTGTTCCGAGCTAACGTCGCAGTCCTCTCACACCTGCCCGAGGGATAGGCTTCGACTGCGGGTTGAAGGTTGAATGGTCATAACGGATTTGAACTCGCGGCGGGGCAGGTGCTGAGAGCGACGTCTTGTTAGCCCTTGGATTTGCGTCCGGCTTCGTAGGCATTTCGGTATCGCTGGCTCAGCTCGTCGATTACAGACTGAAGGTAGTCCGCAATCTCAGTCAGCCCCTTCTCGCGGGCGTAGGAAACTGGATAATCACCATCCTCGTTCTCTACCTGAACCGGGAAAAAATCGAATGGGATGTAATCAACCTTATCGGTGAATCCCATCGACTGCCCTTCCTGATACGTGTCCGCAGGATCAAACTTGATGTTCTCCAAAATCCCTGTCTCCTGGATGAAGTCTTTTACGCCTTGGAGCTCGCCGGCAGCTATGACTTCGAAAACTTCGGTCTGCCAACGATCGGCTTCGGCGATCTCCGGAAGCTTCGATTCCGACTGCGGAAACAGAGAAATGAATGACTCTCTCCACTCGGATTCCCACCGCTCACCGTTGTCTCGGAGGTAGGTGTAAAGCTCAACCGCCTGATCTGCGGTGATCGTCTTCGAAAGCGCCTTCAGCTCGTCCTCACGATATAATTCTCCGGACTTCGAAAGCCACAGCGTGACATCTCCAAGCAGTTCAGATTCGATGAATTCCATAGTTGTTGATTCGGTGTCGGGGGAGGCCTGTTCATTCTCCTCTGGCGCACATGCAGTGATCAAGAGCGCGATTAAAATGGCGTTATATCGCATAAGCATTTTTCTTGGGCTAACAGTATTGGTTCGTAGTAATTGGTGGTGGATTTAACATTTCGGAAATCCGATTAGCCGAGACTACGATCATGGCTTAGGGTTAGCTGGCGGGCGGCATGTTTAGCTTGATGGATCGTTCTCATAATGATGGCGGGCTGTGTCCTTGGTTAGTAACTGAAAGTTTTCAGCTCTCAGTGAACCTAATGAAGTTTGCTAGATCGCTCTAATCAGTCAATCAAATAGCTAGCAGTTAGTCAGATAGGCTTCACCATGCTAACTTCAAACATGCCACGCCAGCGATGCAAAACCACATCAGCTGGTGCGTCAGTAACAAAGTCATCACCCGCTCGGTGCTATGGGAGATGATGTATGTGACGGGGTGTGCTCCGACTTGTTATGCTTCTTCTAATCTTTGGAAGCTTCTTGAAATGGATCTGAGGCAGGATGTTCCGGGATCGATGTAGGATCTGCGCCCCAAACTATTGATCTTACACTTTGATCGTCGCTAAGATGAGCGATAGCCACGATCTTCACATTATCATACTCCTCGTTGAATAACGCCTCATCGTCAGCTGGATCAGCAAATGCAATGTATTGATAATTGGGCGTTGCCGAGGGGTAAATAAAGATTGGCGGGTCTGGGAGATCCATCTGCCAAAATTTATTAAATAGTTGCGATGCAGTAAGTGTCGCGGGCAATGCGTCAATGTCCTCACTCGTCAACAATCTGAACTTCCCCAAAATACTAGCCAGCAGGTCTCCTAATTGATACCAAGAAATCATAGAGACCATGACACAACCACGTAGAAGACATAGCGAAGA
>NZ_JAENIM010000007.1 GCF_016595495.1 Persicirhabdus sediminis | reverse complement strand
TTTTGACTTTTTCTTAGATTTACTATTTAATTCTGATCAGGTTGCACGACTTCTATCCATACTATTAGCTGCTTTCAATACCGAAAATGATCAACTGTAACCACATCTATTACCGCTACCACAAAAAACAAGAATGGATACTTGATGATTTTAGCCATGAATTTAAGGCTGGGATCCATTTGATTAAAGGGTTTTCTGGCTGTGGCAAGTCTACTTTGCTGAGGATTATGGGGGGGTATTTGCCGGCTGATCGTGGCGAAGTATTGATAGGCGAGCAGCAAGTAAAGCCAGGCATTGATTATTGGCGTAGAGATTTGGGGTTTGTTTTCCAGCAGTTGAACTTGTTACCGCTGGCTAGCGTGAGCAGAAATCTAGAGCTGGCGGCGAGCTTGGCTGGACTGTCTCGTAAGGAAACGAAGGTGAGAGTCTCTGAATATTTGGCGAAGTTGGGGTTGGAAGGTTATGAAAAGCGTTTGCCGACTTCTTTATCTGGAGGTCAGCAGCAGCGCGCGACGATTGCTCGAGCGTTGATCAAGGAGCCAAGTGTGCTCTTGCTAGATGAGCCAACTTCAGGCCTAGATGATCTCAATACGGAGCTTATTACCAAGGTGCTTAGTGATTATATCTCTAGCGGAAACCGCGTAGCGGTGATCTGTACGCACGACTCTAGGTTGAATGGAATTGCTGATGAAATTCTTGATTTCAATCAGTTTCTACCTGTTGAGAGCCATCTTGTGGATCTGGTTAATAAGAATGCCTAGTGGTAACATTGGGCGAGCGAATCGAATGATGTTTTTTATTTGTTGATCCTTTGGGGTAAATTGACTACTTCTTGTTGAAATAATTTACTAATGATTGAGAGTTCGGAGAGATTGCGTGAGTTTTTGGCGGCTAGTGAGAGTAATGGGGAAGTGCGCTGCGCGATTGATACCGAAGCAGATAGTCTGCATCGATATAGTGAGAGTCTGTGTTTGGTTCAGTTTAGCAACGAACACGAGCAGGTCCTTATCGATCCATTAGCGATCGAAGACATGAGCTCGCTGCGTGATTATATGCGTGAGCGTGTGGTGTGGATGCACGGTGCTGATTATGATATGAGCATGTTGCGCCAGACCTTTGACGAGATTCCGCAGACGGTTTTTGATACGCAGATTGGAGCTCGTTTGTTAGGTGTGCGCAAATTTGGTTATGCGGATTTGGTTTTGCATTACGAGGGTGTGAGTCTATCAAAAACTTCGCAGAAGGCAGATTGGGCGAAACGTCCGCTGACTCCTGTTATGGCTGAGTACGCGCTTAACGATGTTGTTTACCTGCTGCCTATGGCGGATAAAATTACCGCTCAGCTTAAAGAGTTAGGTCGCTACGATTGGTTTCTTGAAAGTTGCGAGGTGGCTCGTGAAAAAGCACTCAACCGCATTGTCGAAAAAGTTGACCCATGGAGGATCAAAGGAGCTGGCAAGTTGCAGCCGAAGGGTTTGGCTTACTTGAAGGCGCTTTGGTATTGGCGTGATGCTGAGGCCGCGGATTGGGACCGACCAACATTTATGGTTTGTGGCAATAAGCAGTTGCTAGTGTGGGTGGAGAATTTATTGCAGGGGAAAAAGCCTGAACTGCCAAAACATTACCGCTCTAAGCGTGTGATCAAATTTAAGAAAGCTGTTGCTGCTGTAGCAGAAATGGATGCAGCTGATTACCCGCAGCGGCTACGCGTTCAGCGTCGTAAGCGTGATGATGAGTTTGAGGCCCGATTAGAAGCTGTGTTAGCCAAGCGAGATTCTGTTGCTACTGAGCTGGATATTGATCCATCTCTGCTGGGATCGCGTGCTGTTTTGGAAGCATTGTGCTCTGGGGAAGGTGAGTCTTATGATCTGCTAATGAAATGGCAGCGTGAGCTCATGGAGTTGTAATTAGACTGTCTATGAAAGGATTTTTGAATCCGCTAGAGCTTATTTTCCAATGTAAGCATTGTGGCTGCGAGCTGACGGTTGGCAGTGAGATGGCTGGTAAAGAGGGGCCTTGCCCAGATTGTGGTGGCACGGTGACGGCTCCTAGCTTGCCGGGTGAGGCCTCGGCGGATGTCAAAGCACCTGTAAAGCTCAGTGGTATCCCTGAGCCCGTTGATGAGATCGCTGGAGAAGCGCGGCTCGGAAGCATCCTTTTTGGTCGCGATCGCCGTCCGGGGCAGATCCGTTTGTTGATTTTAGCGGCGGTGATCATCCTCGCTTTGCTCGTTGTTTGGTTATATTTCGAGTATTTTCACCTAGCTGCAGGCTAGACGCGTAGCAGGTGTTTCTTAGTGTTAGTATTTCTGCATAAAAAGTGAGAAAGGGACTTGTCTCGAGGCGTGTTTTTTAAGAGATTTAGCGCCTCTATGTCAGACAAACCCAATGAGCCGAACGAGGCGGAAATTAGTGTCTCCGACGATCAGGAGTACGGAGCGTCGCAAATCGACAAATTAGAAGGTTTAGAAGCAGTGCGCAAGCGCCCTGGGATGTACATTGGTGACCCAGACGTTCGTGGTCTGCATCACTGTGTTTTCGAAGTTCTAGATAACTCAATTGACGAACACCTAGCTGGATTCTGCGATAAGATTCAAATCAAGCTGCACGTTGATGGTTCTGTATCGATTAGCGATGACGGCCGCGGTATTCCTGTGGAAATTCACCCGAAGTTCGGAATTCCAGCTGTAGAGTTGGTTCTGACCAGTCTGCACGCAGGTGGTAAGTTCGGCCAAGGGGCTTATAAATACTCTGGTGGTCTGCATGGTGTGGGCGCGAAGTGTGTGAATGCTCTGTCAGATTGGTTCCGAGCTGAAGTTCGCCGTGAAGGAAAAGTTCACTCAATTACCTTTGAGCGCGGTGTGACAACCAAGCCATTAGAGGTTGTTGGAGAAATTGACCCGAAGGTAACAGGTACTTCAGTTTGCTTCTATCCAGATGCCACTATCTTTACGGATACCATCTCATTTGAATTTGCTCGTTTGGCCACGCGCCTTCGTGAGCTTGCCTTCCTTAACCCAGGTCTGACGATTGAGCTGGAAGATGAGCGACCTGAGAGTGCGAAGAAGGAAAGCTTCTTCTACGCCAAAGGGATTGAAGAGTTTGTTACCCAGCTGGGTGAAAATAAAACTCTAGTTCACCCTGAGCCAGTAATTTTGAAGGGCAAGCGTCCTATCGAAGTTGAGTACGACGGCAAACTGACTAAGGATGACGTTTTTACTGATGTTGTATTCCAATATAACGACAGTTATCAGGATAATATTCTCTGCTTTGCGAACTCTATTCCTAACGCCGATGGTGGTACTCACCTGACTGGTTTCCGTGGAGCTCTAACTCGCTCTATCAATCAGTACGCGAAGGCGAATAAAATTCTCAAGGATAAGGATCCGTCTCTATCAGGTGATGACGTTCGTGAAGGTATTGTTTGTGTGATTAGCGTGAAAATGCCGAATCCGCGATTTAGTTCACAGACTAAGGATAAGCTGGTTAATGCTGAGATCGAAGGTGTTGTTAGCTCCATCGTATATGAAGGCCTGCAAAACTATTTCGAAGAACATCCATCTCTAGCAAAAACTATTATTGATAGGGCTGTGAATGCAGCTAGAGCACGTGAAGCTGCTCGTAAGGCACGTGAGACGGTGCGTAAATCAGTTCTATCAGGTGGAGGTTTGCCTGGTAAGTTAGCTGACTGCTCCGAGCGCGATCCTAAGAAATCTGAAATCTTTATTGTTGAGGGTGACTCAGCGGGTGGTTCTGCCAAATCTGGCCGAAATCGAATCAATCAAGCGATTTTGCCTCTACGTGGTAAAGTCATTAACGTTGAGAAAGCACGTTTGCACAAAGCGCTGCAGAATAAGGAAATTCAAGCGATGATAACAGCGATTGGCGCTGGCATCGGTGAAGGTGAGCAAGAAGGCGCCTTCAATATCGAAAAAGTTCGCTACCACAAAGTTGTCATCATGACCGATGCCGACGTTGACGGATCCCACATTCGTACCTTGCTGCTAACATTCTTCTGCCGCCATATGCCAGAGATGGTTAAAGCTGGTTACCTCTACATCGCTCAGCCACCACTTTATAAGGTGACTCGTAAGAAGCGCGAAGAATACGTAGCGGATGATGCTGCTCTCAATGAGATCCTCATCGAGCTTGGTTCAAACGACGTCAAGCTGCATCAAGTTGGTAGTTCCGCTTCAGTGGAAAGTGATCTGCTGCGCAGTGTGCTAGATACTATGGCTCAGCTGACTCGCTATACAAATGCTCTGGAAGGCCACGGCGGAAGTTTCCGCGATTTGTTAGCGCATCGCAACGCTGATGGCCACTTGCCTGAATACATGGTTAGGGTGCGTGTAGGTAATGAAGAAGAAATTCACTACCTAAGCACTGAGCGCGAGCTGCTAGCCTTTGCTCAGGAAAACCGCGATTTGCGTTTATTCAACGAAGAGCTTAGCGAAGAGGAAGAAGCTGAGTACAAAGAAAGATTCGCCGGAGTGGCTCGCCGCTCAGTGATGAAAGAGCTTCATGAGTCTACCGCAATTGCTAAAATTCTCGCTCGCCTCAATGAGTTAGGCGTTCAGACGGATCCTTTCTTCTCTGATGATAAGCCAATCTACGAGCTGATCGAAGGTGAGGGAAGTGAGCCACCATCACCAATTTTCAACCTCTTCGAGATCCTTGATAGAGTGCTAGAGATTGGTCGTCGTGGCATGCGTATCCAGCGATTCAAAGGTCTTGGTGAGATGAATGCCAAAGAGCTTTACAATACGACAATGGATCCTGATAGACGTAAGCTTCTCAGAGTACGTCTGGATGAGGAAAATGCCATTGAAGCGGATAAGATGTTTGATGTCCTCATGGGGGATATCGTTGAACCTCGTAAGCGCTTCATTGAAGATAACGCCCTAAATGTTCGAAACCTAGATGTTTAATCTGCCAACTTAATAACTAATATTTTACTATGTCTAATGATTTTATTGAGCCGATAAACGTGGCAGATGAGATGTCCAAGTCATTCTTGGACTACTCGATGTCAGTGATTATTTCCCGCGCTCTTCCAGATGCACGTGATGGCTTAAAGCCGTCGCAACGTCGCCTTTTGTACGCGATGCATCACGATCTATCGCTTACACCTAGCAAGGCTCACCTGAAGTGTGCGCGTATTGTTGGTGATACCATGGGTAAGTACCACCCACACGGTGATAGTTCGATTTACACTACTTTGGTAAACATGGCTCAGCCATGGACATTACGCGAGATTCTCGTTGATGGTCAGGGTAACTTTGGTTCGGTTGAAGGTGATGCCGCAGCGGCAATGCGATATACTGAGGCCCGCCTAACTCACATGGGTTCAAGCATGTTGACCGACCTTGAAAAGGATACGGTTGATCATACTCCAACATACGATGAAACGCGTACTGAGCCAGTCGTTTTACCAGCTTCGATTCCTAACCTGCTAGTAAATGGTGGTACAGGTATTGCGGTGGGTATGGCTACTAACATCCCGTCTCATAACCTCGGCGAGGTGATTGATGGTGTTTGTGCTCGTATTGATAACCCACAGATTCCAATTGAAGATCTTAAGCAAATCATCAAGGGGCCAGACTTCGCGGTAGCCTGTGAGATTCGCGGCTACAAGGGTATTGATAGCTACTTCCGCACTGGTCGTGGCAGCGTGAAAATGCGCGGTACCATGGAAGTTGTTGAAAAGGCTTCGGGGACCTCCATGATCATGATTACTCAGGTTCCTCACGGCGTGAACCGAGCTGTGCTGCAGCAACGTATTGCCGAGTTGGTGCGTGAGAAAGTGCTGACTGATATTTCAGGCATGCGCGATCTATCAGATGACGAAACATGCATCGAAATTACGCTTAAGCGCGATGCTCGTCCTCAGGTGGTTGTGAATCAGATTTACAAACTCACTTCGATGGAAACATCATTTGGGGTGAACATGTTAGCAATTCACGAGCGCCGTCCTAAACAGATGTCATTGACTGATGCTTTGGATGCCTTCATCGAGCACCGTCGTGAAGTGGTTATTCGCCGGACTCGTTATTTGCTGCAAAAGGCAGAAGACAGAGCCGAGAACTTAGAAGCGTTTTTGCTGGCACTTGGTCATCTTGATGACTTCATCAAAATCATTCGTGATTCTAAGAACCGCGATGAAGCTCGTGAGCGCTTGAAATCATACGATTTCCCAACCAAAACTGCCGAGCAGCTAGGAATTCTAGTCCGCTCACAGCCTAGCATCGTTGGAGATCGCTACATCTTTACTGATCGTCAGGTGAATGCCATTCTTGAACTTCGTCTCTATCAGCTGACTGGCATGGAGCGCGATAAAGTAAAAGGTGAATACGACAATATCCTCATCGACATCAAAGACTTCCTCGACATCCTGGCTAAAGAATCTCGTGTTCTTGCTATCATCAAAGATGAACTGCTAGTTATCAAAGAGAAGTTTGCAACACCTCGTCGCTGCCCAATCCTTCCTGATGAAGGTGAGATTGCCGTTGAAGACTTGATTGCTAACGAGGGAATGATTGTAACTCTTTCTAACCGTGGTTACATCAAACGTACTGCGACTAACGAATATCGAGTTCAAGGCCGCGGAGGCAAAGGGGTACGTGGAATGGAAACTCGCGGTAAGCGCGGTGACGATGAGGAACAAGATTTTGTCGAGCACCTGTTTACGGCATCCGCGCACGATTACCTGATGTTCTTCACTAACACTGGGCGTGTTTATGTTGAGCGCGTTTATGAACTTCCAGAAGGATCTCGTACCTCTAAGGGACGTAGCATTAAGAACGTGCTGAACCTGCAAGCTGAAGAAACCGTAGCGGCTACATTACGCCTTGAACGCAAGACGGATGAAGACGGCAACGATATTACTTTTGGTGAAGAAAATGGATTTGTTCTCTTTGCGACACGCAGTGGTAAGGTTAAGAAAACCTCATTGGTAGACTTCAAAAACTACCGTAAAGACGGCATCATTGCGATCAAACTGGAAGAGGGGAATGAACTGATTGATGTTCGTCTAACTTCAGGTCAGGACGAAGTCATCCTTGTTACCCGTAAAGGTTTGAGCCTGCGTTTCAATGAAGAGCAAGCTCGCTCAATGGGACGCGCTACCGCTGGTGTACGTGGTATTAACCCAGTGGAAGGTGATTATGTTGTTAGCCTAGCTATGGTTGATGAAGATGGTACTCTGCTAGTGGCCTCTGAAAATGGCATTGGTAAACGTACGCCGTTTGCTGATTACCGTAGTCAGAGCCGTGGCGGTAAGGGGATTATCACCATGAAGTGTACGGAGAAAACCGGTGACGTGGTAGGTGCCGTGCGCGTCTACACTGAAGATGACCTCATGCTCATGACCTCAGGTGGCCAGAGTATTCGCATTCGTACTGCTGACATTCGTGAAGCTGGCCGCAATACCCAAGGGGTGAAGTTAGTAACACTGAAAGAAGGTGAGCATCTTAGAGACATTGCTCGTATCGCACCTGACGAAGATGATGAACAGGAAGGTGTTCTGGATTCTGATGATGTAGTCGAGGAAGATGGATCAACTGAAGTGGCACCTGAAGCTCTCGAAAGTGAGCCCGAAGAGTCAGTAGACTCAGATGAAGCTTAATCAGTTTAGTTGAATTATTGATTTAGACATTGAGCCACAGGGAGTAATCCCTGTGGTTTTTTTTGTGCACTATCTATGTTACTATTAATGAATATTGTCTGTCTTATTTATTAATCGTTCGTATTCGTATTCGACTTGTTCGTTTTTGTTGCTCATTGGTATGATGTATTAGTCAGCCCCCCGATTTACTTGCTGTGATAGAGCTTATCAGCTCAGCAAATTTCGAGACCTTAGTTATCAAACACACGAAACAATGAAAAATATAACAATAGGACTGATGAGCCTGTGCGCGACAGCCAATGTTATGGCTGCAGATGCTAAGCCAACTGGATCACTCTTTACCCCTGAGTCAGCTATGGCTGGTCAGCGAGTGGATGTTGGTTGGCAAATCCAACTCCCTAACGAGGGCGGTGAGATTGATGAAGGAACCAATACGGTGACAGTTATTGATGTTTGTGACATCGAAGTCATTGCTATTGGAGCTGGTTATTGGAATGGTAACAAAAACATTGAGCTCAATATGAAAATCAATGGCGGTTCATCTCAGAAGATATTTTCACGAGGACTGGCATCGACCTTCACTTCTGGCCAGTTGTTATATTCGGGACCCGTGAATAAGGGAGATAGGATAGATTTTGGTATGTTTGGTAAGAGCCCGCAGACGAATGGCCAAGGTGTTCGTTGGTCTGACTTGCCTAAGGATGACCCGATGAACTCTATGGTGGTTCTTCAAGATGGTGATGAGGTGCCTGAATACATTCCTTTTGGTACAGATGTTAGTATCGAAGAATTTCTGCGCCCATACTTGGATCAGGAAACTGGCCGTGTCGATATTGGTCCTCGTGACATTATTTATCTTGGGGAGCTTGATAGATTTTACCCGTATTCAGAGACTGGTGATCCATTGGATCATGGTTATGACATGCAGGACATCGTCTTCATTGTCTCATTTAAAGAGAGTAAGATAGAACAATAAATAAGATGAAAACCCATTCCTTATTAACTTTCTGTTTAGTTCTGGCCGTATCTTTTTGCGGTCTAGCTAGCTGGGTTGGCGCGCAGGATAGTGCTGTGCGTAAATCAAGAAGCCTATTTGACGGCAAGGTGAAAATTTCTAATGGTTCAATTTGGACCATTGCACCGAAAACATCCGTGCTGCATGTGCCAGACCATTTGAAGTCACGCTTGAGTGATAAACCTAAAGGGCGCCTCGTGCAGTTTAGTGAGTTTGCTAATCAGAATCGTAGTTTGATCAAAACTTATGAAGTGACTGAAGCGCAGATTCGAGGTGAGGAGCCGATTCCTGACGAAGTGAAGGACCAATTTGCCGTGCAGCGTGTGATCGTAGTGGCAAGCAATCGCCATCGCTTGGTATCAATGAAGCCATTTGAGGTAAATTCTAACCCGTAGATTGAGATAATGAATGGTCATAAATTTATTGTTAGCTGCGCCTTAGCTTTGCTGTCTGGCTCTAGCCTCCTTGCTCAAGATGAACGTTATATTAGTTTCATCTATGAGTATCCTCTGAAGAAGAACGGTAAGGAAGATGGTGTTTACCAGTGGATGGATATCGAAATTGCAGGCTCCAGAATGTCAGATATGTCCGTAGGTGAAGGCGGTAGTAATTTTGTGCTTTTTACCGCTGAAAGGGATACCTCATCTAACAATTGGTTGTTGGATGAAAAGCACGTTCCCGCTGACCCTCGTACCGTAGAGCTGACAAACTCAACATTAGATCCATATAACCCGAATCCTATTGATCCTAGTAAACCTAAAGATGGTGGTCGCTACATCCGCATGCGTGCTGATAAGACCTATGATTTTACGATCAAATGGGGAAAAGGCTTCATGCCTCCAACGTCGAATAATGGTAGTTATGCCTGCTCAAATATTGTGGTGGTTCACGAGTATAAAAGTGCTGAAACGGGCTCAGACGACTACGAGCTTAATGACTCATGGTTGATTTCTAAGAGTGGCAATAACAAGTTTAATAACAATAAAACAATCATTCCTGCTGCAGATGCAATCAGAGCAAATGGCTCTGAGTTTATCACTCTATTAGGGGTGCCAAGTCTTTTTGATGATGATTTGGGAGATGATGACAAAATCAAAGATTATACTCTATCTGAGGCACAGAAAAATGAAGTTGTAAGGTTCTATCAAGAGGGCGGAACTGGAGATAACCCAGTGCCAATTATCTTTAATAGCTTTGAGCTTAGAGTGTGTCCTGTGCCTGATGCTGAGATTAGTGGGATCACTGATGGGCAAGTCATCGGTGCCGAACTAGCGACGGTGGTGGTGACTGTTGATTATAACAATCTCTATCCCGGTTCAGATACCTATCTTGTGATTTATAAAAAGGGCACATCCAGACCAGGTAAGACGGATTCCTATCTGTTCAAAACAATACCTACCGATACGGATCCGGTTTCAGTTACAGCCAACTTGTATGAGTTAGATAAAATTGTCACGGAGGACGGCTATTGGATCATGGAGGTTATCCATGAATCTATTTATGGTACTGAAGTGTTAGGTGAAAAGCAAATTAATGTGCCGCCTCGGATTAACGTCAAGGCTGACATCAATACAATCCGCTAAGGGGAAGATGAGATTACTTGCTAACAATATCTCTGGCTTCAGAAAAGGTAGTGCTTTGGTTGAAATTTCAGCCGCTGTGATGGTTATGGTTGTGATCGGCTCAGTTTCATTCCAAAGCATGATGAATACCTTGAGTCAAAGGAATTGGGTTGTTAGTAAGTCTCTAGCAGATGCTTATTTGGTACGCGAAGTGGCAATTGCAAATGCCATCCCATTTGAGCTGATCAGTGAGGCTGATAGTAATGGAGTTTGGCCTAGCTACGGGCTGTATGAAGATGGTGGTCAGGTACCGCCGTCTTCGCTAACGATACTTGGAAGAAGGTCAGGAACCGTTCAAGCTGACGGCAATGTGGGTGAAGGTGTAGCTGTGATGGGTAGAGTGACACGTGCCCGAGAGAAGGCGCTAGGCCTGAGTGAAGATCTATCTGAAACTTGGCGGCTACGAGTGGCGCTAGAATATGAGGCAAACGGTAAAACCTATATAGCCTCAAGAACTGTAGTTAGGACACAATGATCATTAATTTAAGAAGAGCTAGATCTTCTCGCCGCGGTAGGTTTCATCTATCTGGTATGACTTTGGTTGAGTTGACCATCGTCATCGGCATGATGGTTCTTTTGGCTGGTCTTGGCATGGGGTTATTGTCGCAGCAGGTCACCATGGCAGGCATTATCAAGGAGAGAAATTTTCTTGTTAGCAAGGCGCCGCAAGTGAATAACATGTTAGGACGAGTGATTCAGCGAGCTGATCGCTTTATGATCTTTGATGATATTCCAGCGGCCCAAGCTGGCACACAAGGTTCGGCTTCAGGCAATGCCTTAGTGTTGGTATTCCGTGATGCGGTTGGCAATAAGCAATTTGGCATGATCGCAGCTGAGCTTAATAAGTCATCTGGAGAGGTTGAGCTGAACTATTATTTTAACGGCAGTGGCCGCCCTGGTGATAAACCATTGTGGAAAATCGCTGGCTGGAATGCTCCAGCTAACGGTGAAAATGGTGTTACCTTTGAGATGTTTAGCGGGGTATTAGAAACTCGCTTGGTTGGCCCGCTAAACGAAGAAATTGTTTATGCTGCTAGCGCGGCATTATAGATAAATAAAAAAATGAAAAAGAATAGCCTCCGCCCTGGATACGCAGCAATGATATCAGTTGTTAGCTTAGGCATGCTGTTATTGGGGGTGATGCTGGTGAATCAGCGTAATGCTGTGGCTGCTTTAGATGTGCAGCGTGATGTTCATTTGCGTGCTGATTATAGCCAGCGTGAAGACGCATTTTTGCGTTCCTTAGTACAAATGGTGCCAGAGCGAGCGGCTCTAGCCATGCAAGAAGGTAGTGCTCCTGGCTCAGCTGGTTTTAGCAAAGTCCAGTGGGGGCAAATATTTGAAGATGCTATCGAGGCGGCCAATGCTGAGATTGCTCAGGACGGTTTTGTATCGAAGATCAACAGTAAAGCTCTGTCGGCAAATGTTGCGGATTATGATTCTAAGGGAAATTTGGTAAACTCGATTGTCGGCTACGATAAGTCAGCTGGGAAATCGGGCATTACTTTCGCTCTGCCTGATGACATCAAAATGCCGCTTGCCTTGTCATATGATTCTGGGTCTAACCTCAATGAAAAGTATGAGATAGCTGCGCCTATTGTTAGCTTCGAAAAAGGCTATTATGACAGAGGGTCATTTTCTAACTATAGTATGCTTCCTTACCCTAACATTCAGTTTGGTTATGCGAAGCCGGGTGAAGATTTTGTGGCCAAGCGCAACTGGTGGGCATTTAGTGTAGATTTCGCCGATGACGGTGAGGCTAAACATCATGGTGAGAGTTCGTACGTTGGCTCCACGGTGAAGCATTACATCATGTCGCTCTACGAGATTCCTTCTCAGCTGCCAATTTCAGCCGATGCCTTTATGAATCTTGGCCGGCATGGCTCTGATGATGTCGTCAGCGGCGGAGGCGGGGAGTGGAGTGATTCTATCAAAATTGAGGGTGGTGTTTATGGTCGCCGAGTGCAACAAGATGGTGGCTCGCAAAACTATGATTATGTAGCGACGACTGAAGGCGCTGAAATAAGTGATCTAACTTCAGTGGGTGGCATCACGAGTAATTCCGTTGACCGGGATAGCTATAATAGTGCGAATGCTAACATTTACGGCTCTAGCACAGGTGGTGGCCAGGATGGTGTGGAATCATTCTTCCCGGTTTCGCGTTCATC
The DNA here is from genome assembly GCF_016595495.1 of Persicirhabdus sediminis. Lineage (GTDB taxonomy): Bacteria > Verrucomicrobiota > Verrucomicrobiia > Verrucomicrobiales > Akkermansiaceae > Persicirhabdus > Persicirhabdus sediminis. The sequence continues at coordinate 46,006 of NZ_JAENIM010000007.1, read as the reverse complement.
AGATTCCGGGCGAGTTGCCTTTATTCCAATCAATGCGGGCACGGAATTTTTTGACCTCTACGGCAATGACTCTTCAAATGGTGTTTCTCCAACAGCGTGGGATGTTTATTCACGTGGCGCGAAGCAGTGCAATTTAATCATTGATATTGTCGAGGCTGCTGAGTCTGGCGGGCAGGGGACTCCTTATGGTATTCGTGTTAGTTACACCAATAGGAGTGGAGGACTAACAAGTAACTTCTATTTGCCTAAGTCTCACTCCTTAATTGGTTTGAACGGTTATTACGACTGGAGTTTGCATACAAAAGATACCAGGTTTCCATTTGTTGTTAGTAAGGCTTACCTCGGTAATGAATATGATGCATCTACAGTGGCTCAGAGTACCTTAGAGATTGATGTCTCCCTGCTGCGCGAGTTTTGTAATAAACAGGGTATATTGCTTTCTGATAATAATAAGATCATGGTCACCTATAAGGCTATTCCTTCGGTAAGTCCTGCGCCATCTGATAGTCTGTTTGATGATGCGCTCAATAATGATACTAATATCGCGGTGAAGATTTCTGGTGCTAGCGATCTAACTTCCGACTTTGCAGATGGATTATCTGTGGTCACTCACATGCGTTGTTTCATTGATTCTGATTTCAACCAGAAGGCCTTGTCTAATGGTAATTATCCCGCGGTGTCTATTTTCAGCCCTGACGTTAGATTTGGTGCAGCTACTGCAGATTTGATGGTTACCTTTGAAGGACGTGTGAATGTGTTGTCTACAGATAGAGATGCGGTGGTGAATCCATTGGATTTGCGTTCAGCTTCAGGTAAGAGCTTTGGCTCCATGATTGAGGCTGATTTGAAGCCGGCGACTTCTGTGCAGCAAATTCCGCCAATTCATTTTATGAACTGGCTGGTGGTTGTTGAGGAAGTTGGCCAGTAGTTAATGATAGGTTCTAGCTAGCTAGGAATTTCTAGCTGGCTGAATTCATCCTTGCGTCGTGAGCTAGCTTTGGCATTTTCCTGCGGATGATTAGAGTTTATCAATATAACAAGTGCTCTAGCTGCCGCAAGGCGGTGAAGTGGCTAGAGGAAAAGGGTGTGGCCTTTGAGGATATCGCTATCAAAGATCAGCAGCCGAGCCGTGGCGAGTTAGCTGAGATGCTGAAGATTCAAGATGGCAATATTCGCAAGCTATTCAATACCTCCGGCATGGACTACCGCTCAATGGGACTGAAGGATAAGTTGGCTGGCATGAGCGAAGATGAGGCTTTTGATTTGCTGCAATCTAATGGCATGTTAGTGAAGCGCCCATTTGTCATCGGTGACGGTGTGGGATTGCTAGGCTTCAAAGAAGAGCTTTGGGCTGATGCATTGCTCAAATAGTTAGTATCGTGCCATGAGTGAGCTAGCTGGCAGCAGGGTGAAAAAAATCATTCTGCGTATGTTTATAATCCTGCTGATATTGTTAGCTTCATCTTTCATCCTGCTGTCTATCTGCGATCGTGACTTGTGTGAGAATGAAATCATTTCACAGTCTCGTTCGCCTTCTGGTGCCTACGTAGTTTATGTCTATCAGCGTGCTTGTGGAGCTACGGTTGGACATAGTACGCATATTTCTATTTTTCCAAAAGCTCGCCAACTGAATGATAATGATACAGGTAATATTTATATCGTTGGTTCTTCTGCTGGAGATGCTGGGATAGAACTGCGCTGGTTATCTGATAGCAGCTTACTTGTTAGCCGTAAAGCTGGTCTATCAGAGTACAAGGCTGAGTCCAACTGGGGGGCTTCATTTTTAGGAAAGGTTGAGTACGCTCATGCAGATGGCAAATGAGCTCACTCAGCATGTTAGCTAGCGCATAGCCCATAAAAAAGGACTCCAGCTGGAGTCCTTTTTTGTGAATAGTTGAAAAATTTCCAGCTGCGGGAAATGACAGTTTTGTCAGCTAGCTAGGTCGATTGAGAGCGGCGAGAGCAGCTTCGATCTGAGGATTGATTTGCTGTTCTACGGCTTCAGCTGCGACTCGGATGGAGTTACGTACTGCCAGCGCGGATGATCCGCCATGGGCAATGATGCAGACACCATTGACGCCGAGCAGCGGGCTGCCACCGTAGTATTCGTAGCTGCTTTTTTTCTTCACAGCCTGGAAGACGTTGCGTGACATGGCGGCGCTCATGACGCGGAATGGATTGCGTTTGAACTCGTGTTTGATCCAGCGGGACATCGCCTTGGCGGTGGCTTCGGCTGTTTTCAAAATCACATTGCCGGTGAATCCATCGGTAAGCACGACGTCTAGCTCAGACGCGTACAGGTCGTGGCCTTCTACGTTGCCGACGAAGTCAAATGGCGCGCGGCCAGTTTCATCGAGGATGCGCAGTAGGGCAAATGTCTGCTTGGTAAAAGTAGTGCCTTTTTCGTCCTCTTCACCATTCGACATCAGGCCGACTTTCGGGCGATGTTTCACGCCGAGCACGTGCTTGGCGTAGATCGATCCCATAGTCGCGTAGGTGACGAGGTGTTGTGGTTTCGCTTCTGGGTTCGCACCCGCGTCGAGCAGGTTGCAAACACCAAATTCATTAGGCAGCGGTGTGCAGATGCCGGCGCGCTCCACGCCCTTGAGCGTGCGAAGTTTCACGGTGGCTGCAGCTACAGCAGCTCCAGTATTTCCAGCGCTGACGACGGCGTCAGCATCGCCAGATTTGACCAAATCAGTGGCCACGGCGATGGATGATTTCTTTTTGCGACGCAATGTTTTCGCCCCAGACTCATTCATTTCCACCACCTCTGGGGCGTGGATGATGATGGCGCGTGGGTCGTCTAGCTTGTGCTCAGTGGCTAGCTTCTGAAGTTGATTGCCATCCCCGGTGAGAAATAGCCGTTCAATCTTTGGATATAGCTTGAGCGCATCACGCGCGCCAATTACCGCTACTTCGGGAGCGTAATCGCCACCCATAGCGTCCAGTGCAATTTTCATAGTGTCGCTTGCTTAGTTTGTGTGGAATTCTTTCTCTATCGATAACTCGTAGCTAGAAATGTGTCGAACCAGAAATAGCGGAATGCTTTTCGGCATTCCGCTATATTAAGGAAGTTGATCTCCATTATACTGCTGACGAGCAGGCGACTAGAGAGCGTCTACTTCGAGCACTTGACGCTCGCGGTAGGTGCCACACTCTGGGCATGCAATGTGGCCTGGGATGCGGCTTCCGCAATCAGGGCATGTCTTCAGCTGAGGTGCTTTAAAGCGATTTGCTCCGCGACGCTGCTTCTGCTTCATTTTTGATGTTCTGCGCTTAGGTACGGCCATGGTCTTATTATTTGTTTAAATTCTTATCCAGTTGATCCAGATCAGCCCATGGATTGGGCTCGTCAGGTTGGGGGGGGGTCTTTACATCATCTTCTACGGGTTTGTCCACTGCTAAATATCGAGAATCTACTTCGCAGGGCATCGGATCGTCTCCTTCGTCGCACCTTGGATAGGTCGGAAAGTTAATAACTACCTCCTCGCGCAGCGCTTCAGCAACGTCCATTTCGCCACTCACAATCTCCAAAGAAATAGCAGCTTCTTCTACCGAAATAGTTTGAATGAACCGTTGTAAGGTTCTCACACAGAGGAATTCCATAGGCGCAGAAAGCCAGCCGCGTAATAGCAACTCACTTTCAAATTTCTGCACATACAGCTCGTAGCTCAGCGGTCCAGCTGCTTTGACTTGATCGTTTTTGAAATCAAACAAGCTCGCGTCTAGCTCACCAGAAATAGTTTTTCCCTCCTCCGGCAGCTTTGCTATATCAATGACAAGATTCGGCATGCGCGCAAAGCTAATGCAGATTTGCCAATTGCCAAGTGAATTTGCGCGCCGTCCACTGCTTCGTTTTTCACATCCCGCCAACAGACTGAGAAAAGAATGCTGAAGAAGGTTCAAGCGCTGATTCAGCATATTTCTCGTCATGCTCCCTATGATGGCGTTTTGAAGACCTGAGCCCCCATCCAGGCCCAAGGGGCCGAGAGATTACAGCCCAGTCCAAGGCTGGCCTGAAGGGCCAACGCAGGGCTGGGATAGATCAGCAAGCCAGTCAGAGGTCTGAAAGACCGAGAGAAAGGACCGCCGCAATGAAGACATGCACCAGCTCGCTAGAAAGCCATCGCTTCTAGCTAGCCTATTGTTTGAGGAAACCGACGTGCTGGTTCAGCTCATTTCCTCTGGGCAAATAACCAATCGTAAAACTCCGCCGAGCTATAAACCAATCTTCGTACGTTATGGCCTTCATCGGGAAAAATCTTCAGCTTGGCCTGATTTCCTCCAGCCTTCACAATGGCCTCAATCACGCTCTGTGAGCGATCAGCTGGCACCACTCGGTCATTTCCTCCAGCAAAGGCGTACACTGGGAGTTTGGCTAAATTCTCGCCCCACTGGCTAAGATGAGGCGTGATATCTTTTGGCCCGCTGCGGCCAATGCCACCCGAAACAGGAGCCACCGCGGCAAAGTGCTCAGGATGGCTAGCTGCCCACATCCAGCTGCCATAGCCGCCCATGCTATTACCAGTTAGGTAGATGCGGCTTTCGTCTAGCTGGTGGTTTTTCTTCACCTCTATCAAAAACTCCTCCAGATCAGCTGCCGTCCAAGTGGCATTCTCACCATGGTTAGTGATTTTGCGCACCTGTGGAGCCACGATCAGACACGGCCCTTTGTTATACTTTTTTACATGACTGTGCAGAGTTGTTATCTGGCTGGTTATTTTGTTAATATCCTCACCGCGGCCACCTGCTCCATGTAGATAAATAATTAGCGCAGGCTTTTTGCCAGCTGGCTTATTCGGCTGGCCGTCACCTAGCAGCAGGTATTGATGGTTGAGAAATTCTATCTTCTCCATCCTCACGGGGTCTATGGTTTTTACCTCAGCCTTCACTGGCTGAGCTGATGATATCGACCAACTCGCTAGCCAGCAAATCATCGCCACGAGGAGACTAGTTTTTGGGGAAAATGAATAAGCTGCCATCCATCTATCATCTCCAAAGATTAACTGGAGTCAACAAGATCACTCTAATCAAACAGATGGCTCGCGATTGTCGTTTCTAGCTGGCTTGTTGTTTGAGGAAATCTTTGGCAATTGCCGCCACCGTCGTGCTTTCGTCAACATCCACTTTTTCCAGCCAGCTTTCTTTTTTGAACCAAGTGGTCTGGCGTTTGGCGTACTGGCGAGTTGCGTTAGTGATTAGCTCCTCGCATTCAGCTAGAGAAATCTCGCCAGCTAGATGGGCCAAGATCTGCGGAATGCCAATCGCCTTGCCACAGGTTTCAGAGAAATTTTCCACCGCAGCCACTTCGTTCACTGCTCCCGCCTCCAACATCAACTGAGTGCGCTGGCCAATGCGCTCGCGCAAGCTAGCGCGCTCCCAGAATAGGTAAATGCCACGTAAGTTTGCTGTGATCTGCTCGGAGTATTTTGCCCAGTCGTTTTTGATCACTGACATCTTCTGCCCGGAAAGCATGCAGATTTCTAGCGCTCTAATCACATAGCGGCGGTTTTGTAAATTGGTCATCGCCGCACCTTCAGGGTCCAGCTGTTGGAGTTTTTCTACCAGCTCGGCGTCGCTGAAAACATCCAGCTCGGCGCGCAGTTGGTCGTCACCTGATGGAACTGGTGAGGGGCCGTGAGTTAGAAATTTTAGATAGAGGCCAGAGCCGCCGACCACGATGGGCACTTTGCCGCGCGACTGAACCTCGGCAATTACAGGCAGCGTTAGCTCGCGGTAGGCCATCGCATCGCAGCTCTCAGCTGGCGTTAGCACTCCAAACAAATGGTGTGGTACGCTGGCTAGCTCGTCAGTTGACGGCGCCGCCGAGATGATGTCGATGCCGCGGTAGAGCTGATAGGCATCGGCATTGACCACTTCGCCATCGCTCAGCCGCGCTAGCTCGATAGCCAGCGCAGATTTACCCGAGGCTGTTGGGCCGCAGACGTAGATGGGGCGCAGGTCGCGCACTCTTGGTGATGTTGCCGCTGTGCTCATGATGGTTTCTGTGACTCACCATACGCGCCACCGCCAGGAGTTTCAATGCGAAGTCTGTCGCCAGGACTAACACTCAGCTGGACAATTCCAGCTAGAGTTTCTGGCTGGCTGCCTTTGCGAGTTAGGATTTGTCGGCCACAGCTACCTGCTTCACCACCAGCTAGCCCGTACGGCTTTTCACTGCGGTGCTGAGTGAGTAGCGAAACACTCAGTGGTTTGAGAAATTCTACCTCACGCACAATGCCATCGCCGCCACGGAAGGCGCCAGCTCCGCCAGAATCTTTCCTGATAGAAAATTCTAGCAAGCTCAGCGGATAGCGTTTTTCAAAAATCTCCGCATCGGTGATCGCGGTATTGGTCATGTGGGAATGTCGTGCGCTGGCTCCGTGGTAGCCGTCGCCAGCACCGCAGCCACCACAGATCGTTTCGTAATAACCAAAGGTTTCGTCGCCAAAGATGAAGTTGTTCATTGTTCCTTGGCTGCATGCTTGTAGTTCTAGCAGCTTGATCAAGGTGTCCACTACGCGCTGGCTGGTTTCCACATTGCCACCCACCACAGCGGGGCAATTTTCCGCCTCAGCAGGAAATTCTGGGTTGAGGAAACAGGTCGGCAGTTTGATTTCAACGTCGCGCAGCAGCCCTTCGTTGAGCGGTAAGTTAGATTGGGTCCATAGGCGCATCACATACAGCACTGCACTGCGGATAATCGCCGGGGTTGCATTCAGGTTGCCATCGTAGCTGGCGCTGGTACCGGTGAAATCCAGCTGCAGTTTGCCATTATCTATCCTTGCTGTTAGCTGGATGACGGTGCCGTTATCTAGCTTTTCACTGACCGTCCTTGTTTCAAAGCCAGCATGGCGAATCAGCTGGCTCAGTGAGTCGCGTGATTCGGCTGCTAGTTCTTCCAGCCGGGCGCTCACATGATCGATGCCATAGTCCTTGAGCATCTGTTCGAGCACCAGCTTGCCTCGTAAGTTAGCCGCCGCTTGAGCATTGAGGTCGGCAATGTTATCGGCTAGTTTGCGTGTTGGGTAAGGGGACTCAGTTAGTAGCTTTTCTAGCTGGTCAAAACATGCCTGACCACCGCGGTAAAGGTAGCTGGGAGGAATGACGACGCCTTCTTCAGCTAGGTTTTTTGCATCGGGTGGCATTGACCCCGAACTGATGCCGCCGATTTCTGCGTGGTGTGCTCTGTTAGCTAAATACGCTACCAGCTGGCTAGGATCATTCTGAGCAAATACTGGCGTGATTAGAGTGACGTCTGGCAGGTGTGAGCCGCCAAATGCAGGGTGGTTAGTAATGATGGTATCACCCGGCTGCATGGCGATCTGTTTGGCAACCTCGCGAACGCATAGCCCTAGAGCTCCGAGATGCACAGGAATATGCGGCGCGTTCACTACCAGCTCGCCATTGGCGTCTAGCAGTGCGCATGAAAAGTCCAGCCGTTCTTTGACGTTAGTGGAAATCGATGAGCGCTGCAGCATTGCTCCCATCTCTTCCACGATGTTACCAAAGCGGTGACGGAAGAGCTCGCGCTGCACCGCACTGTCAGCGGATTCTGCTGTTTTGTTAGTCTGTGCGGCTGGCTGACTGTATTCTAATGTGAGCGCACCATTGGCTTGTTTGGTAGCTGTCCAGCCAGCCTTCAGGTAGAGCGTGCTGAATGGATCTTGAATGATCACTGGTCCAGCTAGCGAATCACCCACATTGACGCTGGCGCGGTTGATAAATCGCTGAGTCGGCGCTGCGACTGAGTCGGCCTGATAGAGCGCAGTGTTGGATGATCGTTTGGCTTCTGTTGAGGCAATGATACGTAGTGAAACCAACTCTAGCTGGCGGTCGGCGTCAGCTGGGTAACCAAAGATTTTTTCATACAGCTGGCGGTAGCGTGGAGCCACCTCTGTGAGTGAGTCAAACTCGACGGTGAGCGTGGCATCTTGGCCAAGCATGCGTAGTTCAGCTAGGCGACGGCGAATTTCTAGCGGCTGAGTATGATTCTCCCCAAGGTCATCATTGAGCTGATCGAGCGCTGAGTCACACAGCTGGTCGATTTCCGCTTGGATAGATTGGCTGCTTTGTTCATCTAGTTGGATGAGCATTTGTTTTTCCGCAAAACGCTCAATCACTGCGTGGTGAAGGCCGTAGGCGCTGAGCAAACCGGCTTCAGCGGGCACGAGAATGCGTTGCATGCCTAGCAGCTCGGCAATGTCACAGGCGTGCATCGGACCAGCTCCACCAAAGGCCATCAGCGCGTAGTCTTCTGGCGCAGCGCCTTCTCTGATAGAAATGTTTCTAATCGCATCTGCCATCTGCTCGGTGGCAATGGCGGCGAGTCCTTCGAGAAAGTTTTGCTCAGACGAGCTGTCGCCAGCCAGCTTCTGTAGCTGGTGAAGTTTTTCTCTAGCGGCTGAGATGTTTTCTTTGCCAATAGGAATGCCAAAATTATCTGGATCGATACGACCTAGCAGCAGGTTGACATCAGTGATGGTGAGTGGGCCACCGCGACCGTAACAAGCTGGCCCTGGATTAGCTCCAGCTGACTCTGGTCCGACCCGCAAACCGGCATCTGTCCACTGGCAGATAGAGCCGCCACCAGCGGCAACGGTGGCTATTTTTAATGCCGCCGACATCAGTGAGGCGTCGCCAATGCGTTGTTCAAATTGATATTGATAGTCGCCATCGTAGCGGGCCACATCGGTGCTGGTGCCGCCCATGTCGAAGGTGATGATTTTCTCATGTCCCAGCTGTCTAGCAGCTGCCGCAGCGCCGACAACTCCGCCAGCTGGCCCAGAAAACAGGCTGTCTTTTGGACGGAAATGGTGTGGGCTCTCGAGCCCACCGGCGCTGGTCATGGTGAGCATTTGCTGCTCGTCGCCAATAGCGCTGTGCACGTGGCGAATGAAACTTTGCATGATGGGAGTTAGATACGCGTCGATCACCGCTGTTTCTGCACGCGGCAAGATCTTGATCATCGGCGCCAGCTCGCTGGAGAGTGAAACGTGATCGAAACCTAACTCAAGGAGTTGCTCACGTACTTGTTCCTCGTGGGCAGGGTTCTGGTAGCTGTGCAGTAAGGCAACGGCCGCTACTTTACAGCCGCTAGCTAGAGCACTTTTCGCTTCAGCTAGCCAGCTGGAGTTTGGAGCCAGCGGTTCTAGTTCTGACCCCTCAGCATCCATGCGGGCATCGACTTCGATGACATTTTGGTAGAGTGATTGACGTTCAGCGTGCTGTAGCGCAAAAAGATCGGCGCGTCGTTGGTCGCGTATTTCTAGCAAGTCGGCAAATCCTTTGGTGGTGAAAAAGCAAATTTCAGCTCCTTTCAGCTCTAGCAGCGCATTGGTGCCTCGGGTTGTTGCTAGGCGTAAATTGAGCGGCGGGAATTTTTCTGAAATCCCAGTACCTGTGAGTAAACGCATGCCGATGACGGGCGCTTCTTCACCTGTATGAAGTTCGATGCTGTTGGGCATTTCAGCTAGCTGGAAATCATTGTCTAGCTGGAGTTCTGCCCGCGATTGGTTCCAGCTAACTGCTTGGGTTTTTCTGCCGTCGACGATGATCTTGAAGCCAACAAAAAAATCATCTGGGCACCGCCAGCTCGCTGGGATTTCCAGCTGTAGAACATGTTCTGAAATCAGTGCAGTACAACGCATCCTCAGCCGACCAGACGAGAGAACTTTCACTAGCCTTGGTTCCAGCTGCTTAGGTTCTTGTGCCCAGCAGTCGGTGAAGGTGCCTCCAGTATCGATACAAATTTCCCAGTTGTTGTGCATGCTGACATCCAGATAGCGGTTTCAGCCAGCAATTGCAAGACTGAGCCAGCTGGGAAAGGTGTGAGCAAGTTAGCTTTAGCCGGCTGAGCCTCTAGCTGGGGAATTGACGCTTATTGCTAGACAATGGTCGTTGAAGCCACTTACAAATCTATCATGACCTTAGCTCTCAGGTTTTTAGGCTTATCCGCGGCAGTGATGATATCCATATTTCTATCTAGCTGCAGTTCATTCACCTCTGCTGCCTATCGACCGGAAACAGCAAAACCTGAGGCGCCATGGAAAGGGAAAGATAAAACTTGGGGTGGGTATTCTGCCACAGCTCAGTCTAACTCTAGCTGGAAAGTTTATTACCGCAGCTACAATGATCTTGATGAAGAGAAGTGCCAAAAACTCTGCCTGCTGCGCGCTGCCGAGATTTGCCTACAGCAGGGGGAAGATGTTTTTTATGTGAGCCAGCTGGAGGTAGAAACTAAGGCAGAAATTTCATCCTTTCCTGAAAGAACTCTGCCCGGATATTGGAAAAGCAAAGCCTATCAAACTTCGATCCAACTCTACAATGGCGAGCGTATGCCGGTGACTCGGTATCGCGATGAGTGGCAAGATGAGAAGGTGATTCCAGCTCATTTGGTAAGTAATACCATTGTGGAATCTAGTTTGCTCATGACATTTCACCAGCAGAGCAAAACGCAATCAGTCTATCATGCTAGAGAGGTGATGGCCGATGGGGTAAAACACTGGCCGTATCTATCACGTGATTTTCTCAAACTATGAGTTCTCAGCAATTAAGTAGCATGGCTCTGATCAGTATCCAGCCAGCCATCAGCTAACTGAAAACTGAAAACTATCCCATCCCTTCTTAATTGATTTACTCTAAGTATCTTGTTACTTTGCTAGAATGTCTGGGCATAAAGTGACAGTAGCGCGTGAGACTCATGGTGGTGATTCCGCTGCCGTGCGCCGTCGTCGTCTCATCCTGGTAGTGATTGCTTTCCTAGCTTGGGCGTGGGTGAGCTTTTTTTGCCAGCTAGATTGTTCGCAGCTAGCTGGTGATATGCAGCCAGCTCAGGTACAAGCAGGGCTAGCATTGTTAGTGCTCGCCGCTATCTTATGGCTCACCGAAGCCTTGCCGTTGGCGATGACGGCTATTTTGATCCCTGTGATGGCTTCGCTCACTGGGGTGCTTGAGGTTTCTGCTAGTTTTGCTAATTTTGCCCACCCCTTGATTTTCCTATTTCTAGGTGGCTTTGGTCTCGCTGCAGCTCTATCACGACAAAAACTCGACCAATGGCTGGCTCAGCAAATTGTCTGTGTTAGTGGCGGGCGGTTTTACCTCACCTTTGTGATGATTTGCGTTGCCTCGGCGGCGTTGTCGATGTGGATTTCCAATACGGCGACGGTTGCTTTGTTATTGCCTGTTGTATTAGGACTCTTGTCAAAAGTCGAGTTGGCGCAGGGTGAAAAGGTCGCAGCTAGAGTGGCTCCTTGTCTTTTACTTGGCCTTTGTTATTCGGCCAGTGTCGGCGGCATTGGTACATTGATAGGTTCACCACCCAATGCCATTGCCGCTACTGAGTTAGGCATCGATTTTGTCAGCTGGCTGAAGTTTGGAATTCCTGCCGTTTTGATTTTGCTGCCGCTGATGTTGTTAGTGCTGACTTGCTTGGTGCATCCGGGCAAGGTGACTAAGCTAGACGTCGATTGTTTGCCATTTGATTTTAATGGCGAACGCATCGCAACTCTGGGCGTTTTTGCCCTAGCTGTCACGGGTTGGCTGTTCAGTCAATCGCTAGCTAGCTGGCTGGGCATTGCTAAATATTTTGATACTCTAGTGGCCGTTAGTGCGGTGCTTATTCTGACGATGGGACGTCTGGTTAGGTGGAAGGATATCGACCATACCACTGACTGGGGAGTTTTGTTATTGTTTGGCGGCGGGCTCACTTTGAGCAAGGTGCTGAGCGAAACTAAGGCGAGTTTATTTCTCGCGCATCAGCTACGGGAAACAATCGAATCTTGGCCGTATCTCGCTCTGATAGCAGTAGTCATTATCTTTGTTATTTTTCTTACCGAGGTGTCGAGTAATACCGCAACAGCAGCATTGTTAGTTCCTGTTTTCGCAGCAGTGGCTGCTGATATGGGCTTGGCTCCCAAACAATTGGTTGTGCCGCTGGCGATGGCTGCTTCCTGCGCATTTATGTTGCCCGTGGCTACGCCTCCTAATGCCATCGTTTTTAGCTCAGGGAAAATTCGCCAGCGCACGATGATGCGTACTGGCCTAGTGCTCAATTTACTTTTTGTTGTTCTGCTCACTGCGCTTAGCTGGTTGATTTTCTAATATTCTAATTGATGGGGCGTTTGTTTGTGTCTTAATGCTAGAGTGAAGTTAGAAAATGTAATTCTCTTATTATCAGGGGGATTGTCCATCGGTATTGGCCTATGGGCAGGCGCGCGTACAGAAATTGGTTTTGGTCATTTAGCTCCAGCTGGCTCTGAGCTTACGGCTGACGCTGGAGACGCAGGTCCGGCTAGCAAACGTGATCTCGGCGGCTCAGGCGAGAAGAGGTATTCAGCTTTTCGGGGAGCGGGTAGCGTAGATGAAATTGAGGGGATTTCTCCAGCTGCTAGAATGGCCCTAGTCCAAGCTCGGGCCTACCTAGCGAATTGTTTTCGATCTGAGGCATGGGGGCCTGATTTTGAAATGGCGATGCGGAAAATATTTTCTCAATGTTCACAAGGTGATAAGGAGTTGATTTTGGCGTCTTTGCTAGAAGCGAATGACGAACGAGCTGTTGATGATACTTTGATCTATCATTTGAGGGGGGTGGTAGCGGAGGATAATCCATATGCAGTGGTGCAACTTGCCGTCGCCCATAATCGCTATGGTTTATTAAGTTTTCCCGTTCTTCAGTTATGGATGGATGAATCTCCTGAGCTGGCCCGCCAGTGGTTTGAGGAAAATAAACATCAGATGAGTACTCAAGAAATCAAAGGTACGCAGATTGAGCAGCGCTTGCTCAATGCCCATGGGGAAGACGACTTCGCTGGTGCTTTAGCTTCTCTTGATTGGTCTAACTATGGACAATGGAAGCGCGGCCTTGAGATGGTGGGGCATGTCATAAGCAATCAAGGAGATGTTGATTCCATGGTGAATACCATCGCGATGATTGAAGAACCACAAACGCGTACGGCTTTGCTCAAAGAGGTGATGGCGTCACAATACGGAAAGTCAGATGCTGAGGTGGATGAGTTCATCGATCAGTTGGTTAGCGCGGGGGGAGTAGAGCGAGAGGTGCTTGAGGACGCTTATACCTTAGAACATATTTGGAAAGCACCGATCAAATCAATGAACTTTGCCATCCAGTATATAGAGCCAGGCAAAAGGCAAAACAAGGTTGTGCAAGAGGGTCTGAAGTATCTAGCTATGGAAAATGAGTCTAAAGCTCAGGCATGGATAGCTGAGAACGGGCATGGCTTTGAAAGCGATGTCTTAGTTGCCTCCATAACTTATGGTCTCCGGGTTGAAGGAAATTATGATAGGGCTGTCGACTGGGCTCTGATGATAGATGATGAGGATAAGAAAAGTACGCATCTGAACTCGGCATACAAAAATTGGCTAGAGGCAAATAAACGTAGCGCTGAGAAATGGCTCAGCCAGCAAGACGAAGACATTCAGGCGTTCTTGAAGTAGTCGCTTAATCTAAAATGAAATACAATTTAGGGTGATGAGGAAAATGCATTTTTATACAAAACTATCAGGAATAATTTTTGTTGGGCTGATGTTAGGTTTAGCTGTTGGCAGCACGTGGTCAAAAACAAACCCAGACGCTGGTGAGCAGAACCAAGATCAACTTAGCTCACGGGGCACTAGTGATCAGCATGCTGATCACACACTAGATCTATCCACTGAGAGGCAGCCATTGAGCCAGCTGGAGCTGGAGGCGCAGCTAACTCAGATAGCTGATGGTATTCGTGAGATGATGCAGTCTGACGATCCCAGAACTAGCTCGTGGATTGGTTCGATGGAAAACATTTCCGCTTGGTCAGCAGATGAGCTTCAGCGTGGTTTGGCTCTCACTCTTGAGAACGAACAAGAAGCTAAAGAGCGAGACAAATTGGTGATGGCTCTACTGAATCGCTGGTGCAAAATTGATGGGCAAGCTGCTATTGAGTACAGTCTAACATTGCCAGAGGCTAGTAGGAAGATGTTGCCATTAGATGCTCTATTCAAGACTTGGGCAGAGGCTGACCCTTATGCGCTTTCTGCATGGTATGAAGAGAATAAGGATTTGCATGATTTGGCTCATCTAGACGATAAATTTATTGAGCTGATGTTATTCAAACAGCTCGCAAAGAGGGATCTAGCTGGCACCTTCAAATCGATAGATTGGGATGATCTTCAGCAAAGTAATGCAGCCCAAAGCCTTTGTTATGAGATGAGCCTGATGAGTGAAAAACGCAGTGAACTATTGAGTTTAGTGCAAGGTTTAGAGGATGAAGATACGAAGAATGAACTAATCGGTAATCTTATTGCAAGTATTTCCAGTGTTTCCCTTGCTGAGGCTCAGTTATTACTGGATAAAATGAATCTATCAGACACAGAGCACGTCGCCAAATATCAATATGATATGGCGAAATGGGCATCTTTTTGGCGCGCGGAGGAAGGCATGGTTGTGGCTATGGACATTGAAGGTGATGAGTATCGCGATAAGGCAGTTAGTTTCTGTTTTGCCAGTATGGCTTTATATCAGCCAGAGGCGGCTCAGAGCTGGTTAGAGAAGCATGGCGACGATTTTAATCGTGACGATTTGTTGGAGCAGGCAGTAAACAGGCATTATGATGATCCAGAATTGCCGCTAAACTGGGTGATGCAAATGGAAAATGATGAGCGACGGACTAAGTCCACAGCGAAGTATTATAAACGCTGGGCTGACGAACATCAGTTGGGAGCGTCTAAGTGGCTAGAGCAGCAGGATGAGGATACTCAAGCTGCCATTCTGGCCGCAATTGAAGAGGGCGAATGAGTAAAGCTTTCAGCTGGCCAGCTTTGTTTCTTGTCCACCTCAGCTGGCTTCTAGCCAAGCTGTTGACTCTGAATTAGCGGGAGAGATCTGCTGGGCGATGACTTGCTGTTTGTTGGTAAAAAAATCAGCATTAGAGGAAAAAAGAACTTGCACCTGAGGCCGGCACAGGGTAAATCCCTGCCGCGCCTCAGGGCGTAGCAATCCTACGGGGGGCATTAGCTCAGTTGGTAGAGCACTTGCATGGCATGCAAGGGGTCAGCGGTTCGAATCCGCTATGCTCCACCATTTGTTTCACTACAAATGGTCTGGTAATTTCCCGCATCACATTGAATGCGGGATTTTTTTTGCCCAAATTTCTGAGTGTGGATGCTTGAGCATGGTAAAGCGAGCCAGCGAATTGGTTTCTCGATCTATGATAGATCTGGCCGAAGTAATGACAGATTACTTATAGGTAAGACGTATGTTCGTCTTGTTATATGTTAGCATTTTGCTAATAGTTCGCGCCTAGTCGTTAGCACATCTTTCTATTTGCTATGGCTAGAAGCTAACTTCTACCCTATCGAAAAGTGATCATAAAAATACTTATTTTATTCGGCCTTATTAAGCTCTTGAAAGAGACCGATAAGCCATTGTGGTGCTCAGGCATATACGCAGGAATAGCCTTATTGTTTGGCCTATTATTTGGCGCATCAGCGCTAGCTGCATTTATTGGAGCGGCGATTTCCTTTGTCCTCGCTAGTATTTATTTTTGCCTATTGTACAAATTTGACGAAGGGGCTCCATTTTGGATCATCTGTGTAGCAGGTGCCTTGATTGGCCTTGTTTAATATCGAAAAAGAAAGCCCATCACACGAGTGCGTGTGATGGGCTTTTTTTGAGTCAGCTATACAGCTAAGTTAGAGCTTGGACATCAGCTGTATCACTGGGTCAGCTAGTACTGATTATTTTTTTGAGGTATTGTATTTGATAGAAACACCTAACTTTTGTTCCAGTATTTTCTGTTGAGCTGAAGCAGGAGCTCTAGAGCCAGGTAAGTTGGTTTTGAGGAATGAATGGAGGTTCTTTCTGAGGTTCTCTGCGACTTCTGGGTTTTGTTGGATGATGTTATTAGTTTCAGCTAAGTCCTCACCAATGTTGTAGAGTTCGTCATTGTTATCTACTAGAGACATGATGTATTTCATCTGGCTATTTTCGTCGTAGATAGCCGCGCTAGCGACACCACCGTAAACAGTTTGGCTACGTGGGAAGTACCAACAGAGCTGACGAGGTTTTAGTTTGTTGCCTTCGAAAATTGGGAACCATGAGGTGCTGTCTTTTTCGCTAGGTGATGGTAGTGGCTGACCTGCAGCTTCAAGCACGGTGCTGTAGATGTCGCAGATGTAAACTGGGTTAGAGTACTCAGAGCCAGCTTTGATCTTACTTGGCCAAGCTGCAAATGCTGGCACTCTGATGCCGCCTTCGTAGTTAGTATTTTTACCGCCATTGAGAGGTGCACAAGGAACGTCGTTGGTGGTTGGGCCATTGTCTGAATAGAAGATGAATAGGGTATTGTCGTAGCTACCGTCTTTTTTGAGTTGTGCAACAATGCGTCCTACTGAGTCGTCCAGAGATTCTATCATTGCTGCGTAGACAGCATTGATTTCTGTGGTGATGAGATTCTTGCCAACCAGTTCTGAGTGACGGTAGGCCGCCTTGGTGCCTTTATCAGCAATCTTCTTTTTGTATTTCTCAATGAGTTCCTTTTTAGCCTCTTTCTTATTGTGGACTGAGTAGTACCACATGTTCAGATAAAATGGTTGGTCAGCTTTTCTGTTTGCAATCAATGAAACGGCTTCTGTAGTTAGTCTATCAGTAAGGAATTCACCCTGTTGACCGCCTTTAGTTAGACCTGGTACGCCTGTGTTACCACTTGGTACATCTGAACCTGGTTTGACGCCGTACGGCCAAAAGTATGATTTAGGTCCCCATGATGTCCAGCCGCCGACGTTGACGTCAAAACCAATATCTTTTGGCATGGTCTTGTCTTTAGGGCTGCCTGCATGCCATTTGCCAACGTGCCAGTTTTGATAACCAGCAGTTTTGAGCTTCTGTGGCAGAAAGTCTTCTCTAGGTGCCATGTGGTGAGTGTGGTTCCACATGCCTAGCTTGAGTGGGTTTAGGCCGGATAGTAGACTCGCTCTAGCTGGTGAGCAGATAGCAGCTGAGGTGTATGCTTGAGAAAATCTCACACCATCGCCACAGAGTTTATCGATGTTTGGAGTTTCGTAGAGTTCAGCGCCGAAGCAGGCGAGATCTTTCCAGCCCATGTCATCGATGAGAAAGACGACGACGTTAGGTTGTTCTTGCTCCGCAGCTGAAGCCTGAGTTGTAACTGAGGCTGCACATGCGAAGGCGCATGTCAGGCTGAGTAGCTTGCTTATCTTGTGAAGGATAGATTTCATATTAAGGGTCCTCTTTAGTGTGTGAATTTACTTATACGTACAGGTGAACTTGGATGACTTATTCTGATCTGGCGGACGATTATAGCTGCATGCCACAGGCATGGTGACGCAGTGCTATAAGGCGTTTTGTTACTCTTGTGAATACGTTCGTAGGGGCCAGCTTTGTCAACTTATATGAAAAATGTTTTGGCTCGGATTGGTGTTGTTCTTCGCTGATATAGCGGGTGTTAGTTTGTTAAGTTATTAGTAACTGGAGGTCAGGCTGTGATGTCGCGCGCGTGGTGCTTTTTAGCTAACCGCGAGGCACTTAACAAAAGAGCTTGAGATTTAACTTAGAGTGGCCATTTTGAGGGCAAATCTAAGACATTTGAGGGCTTAAAATTGATGTATCGATTTACGGTAATGATAAGCCGCAAGCTGGTTATATTGTGGGTAGGATTTTTTCAATAGTGGCGTACATTGTGGGCATCATGAAACACAAACTAATCACTTTGGTATTAGGTTTATTCGCCATGCTGCCAGCAAGCATTGTGGCTGAGTGGCAGCCAGCGGAGAAATCACAAAGGGAGAATTATGCGGCAGTGATGCAGCTGGCAAAGTCAGCTGAGCCATTGACCAATTTTTTTGCCGCGGAGAAGTTGGCAGTGCCTGAGCCTAACGATGTTTACTATCAAGCGCGCTGGGATTTTTTAAATGACTGTTATTATGTGAATCCTGGAGTCGCTAGGCCGAGTAACGCGATGAAATCATTTCTGGATATTTGCGATGAAAATGAGTTAGTCAATCACAAGCGCTTTGAGTTCAAGAAGGCGGCTGAGACCTTAGGTGTTGAGCTGATTTCTGATAAAGTGGCATTTGAAGTAGATGGTGAAGCTATCATTGAACACCGCGATTTGTCCTATCAGAGTGATGATGAGTATTCGCAGAAGTTAGATCTCTTCCTGCCAAAAAATCCATCATCTGATAAAGTTCCCTGCATCATCTTCATCCACGGTGGCGGGTGGAGATCTCACAAGCGAGCTTGGATGGAAGGACATGCCAAGTATGTGGCAAGCCAGGGGTATGCGGCGGCTACAATTGACTATCGTATGCTTAACTGCGCTACTCCCCTTGAGTGCCTGCATGATGCCAAAGCTGCGGTGCGATGGGTGCGTGCGCATGCTGCTCAATATGGCATCGACCCTGATCGTCTGGGGGCTTCTGGCGGCTCAGCTGGAGCCCAGCTTTCAACTGCTCTAGCTACTACTAACGGTGTAGTCGAGCTGGAGGGAGAGGGCGGCAACCAAGGTGTTTCTAGTGCTATTCAGGCAGCTGTTGGATTTGCGACTCCTGCGATGACTGGCAAACGCAAGACTTGGCCGAATAAAAAAGGCAATGTGCTTCCTGACTGGTTCATGAAGGTGTCTCCCTATCACCATGTCTCAGCAGATGACGCACCGATCAAATTCATCCACGGCGCGAAAGATGGACTTGTTAAGGTAGAAGAGGCTAAAGATATGTTTGCTGCCTATCAGAAGCTGGGCATCATGTCTGAGTTAGAAATCCTGCCTGATGAAGGGCACGTATTCTACATGGATGAAGAAAGTGCGGAGAAAGCTCTAGCATTCTTCCGCAAAGTATTTGAGAACTAACCGCGATTTTTACAAACAGAAAACCAGCTGAGGGCATTCCTTCAGCTGGTTTTTTTTGTTAAATTTTTGATTTATTCTCCGTCATCAAAAGCTTCTAACTCGCTGAGTTCTAGCTGGAACCCTCCGCTGAGAATTGGGAATCGGCACCAAGTTTTAGGATCTAAGTTTTCGTCGTCTAGATGGAAGCTTGGAGCGTAACGTTCACGTTTCCACTGGTTGCGGCTCCACAGAGTGAAGAAGCGCGTGACGTAGCCTTTCAGCTGGGCTTTGCTGTATTGTGGGAAGTCGAACTGGATCAGCTGATAGATCTCAATGGGTGATTGTTTGTCACGGATGGCCAGCTTCTCAATCTTGTCGAGCACTGGGTAGGGCATGAGGTCGCTTTCGTCAGTTTGTGCTTGGTCAGCTGGACGCAGTTCGGCGGTAGGTTGCTGCGCGTTGATCACGCTGAGTGCTGGGATTTTTTCAATTTCATCGCAGCCTTCTTTTTCTAACCATACGAGCCACTCGCGCAGATAAGCTTTGTCGATACCGGCAATTGGGCTGATGCCACCACTGGTGTCACCATCCATGGTAGCGTATCCAACCGCGGCTTCTGAGCGGTTGCTGGTGCTTACTAACAATGCGCCGCGAATGTTGGCTAACATCCAGACGCCAGGTGCGCGTACGCGAGCTTGGATATTTTGTAGTGTTAGATCATCTTGCTGCCAGCTGAGCTGACGGCCTATGGTTTTCTCCGCTTGTGAAATGTAATGGTCAACGGCGTCTTGAATTTGCCATTCAGAGTATTCAGCTCCAAGTGCGTCAGCCAGTGTGTTGGCTGCATTGCGGGTAACTTCGCCGCTGTTTTTGCTAGCCTGATAGACGCAGATGAGAAGGTCTTTCATATTACTTGGGCCTGCAACTTTGTCACCTAACTCACGCTTGCTGAGCACATGCATTAAGTAGATCAGCGTAGTGATCGCTGCTGAGTCAGCACCGCCGCTGAGAGAAACTACAAAACCGCGAGAATGGCTTTTACGCATGTAGTCGTATAAGCCAAGAGTTAGAGCGTGGGTGAATTCTTGTTCCTTGCTCCACTGGCTTGGAATCATTTTTCCGCTAGGAGGTCCTTCAGCGGGCCAGTCGAAGTCTAGCTGGACGGTAGGGTGACTTGCTAGGTCGATATCTCGTGAGATAGTTTTTGCCTGCACCAAGCGGTTAAGGTCAATATCAACCACCGCATCGGTGACGATGTGGTCGAGGAATGATAGACGTTTGCCTTGCGCCACGATGTGTCCGCGTGTGGCTACCATTGAGCCGCCGTCGTAGATAGCTCGTCCAGCTTCATTTCCCGTTAGGTTAGCGTATATGTAGGTGACGCCAAATGCACGTGAACCTTCTTGCACAAATTGCTCACGGATTTCCTGTTTGCCGAAGGCGAAGTGGCTAGCGCTTGGGTTGAGAATGATATCAACGCCACGCTCTGCGTATCGGCGGCCAGGTCGGTTAGCCACCCAGGCGTCTTCGCAGACTTCGAGACCAATTTTCACTCCGCCAATTTCAAAAAGAATATCACCGAGGGCAACTTGGTCGCCGCGGATTTCTGTTTGTACAGCCTCGCCAGTTGGCCAAGGGCGGAACCAGCGTTGTTCGTAATGCAGTCCATCGCCAGCTAGATTTTGTTTGGCGTAAAATCCTAGCAGCTCGGCATCTGCGATCACCGCTACCACATTGTAGACCGTATTCTGATAGCGCAGTGGCAGGCCTACGGCGACAATCATTTCGGCGCAGTGTGGAATCAGAGCTTCGAGGCTGTCGAGCGCTCGCTCAGTGGTGTCGGTAGCTAGAAATTGATCTTCACAGCCGTAGCCTGTGATGGCTAGCTCGGGTAAACAGAGCAGGCTAACACCAGAGTCTTTGGCTTCGTCAATGCACTGAATGAGGCGCTCGTGGTTGCCTAGCCAATCTAGTGGCGTTTGGTTTACGGTGCTGGTGGCGACACGGATGAGTTTCATGATTAGTTGGCCTTGGTTTTGTGAATGCGGGCTTTGGCTGCGTCAACTTGTGGGTCGACTGCGAGCTCAGGAGTAGCACGTTTTTGCAGCCATTGCCAGTTGAGTATGGCTCTTTTGCGGATGAGGTCGAGCGCATCTGGCTGGCGGCAGATTTGACCATTTTCCAGCGCACTGACTAACAATGGTTGTTGGTCAGGGTGTGGAGCAGATATGACTAGCTTGCAATCGTACAGGGTATCTTTGGTGATGGCTCCAGCTGGGTCGCGTTGGCGGGCGACTTGCAGGTGGCCCGGATAGCTGGTTTTAATCGTGTCGTTAGAAAACTTCATTTTTCCCTGCCAGCTACCACCGGGAGCTTTGATGGCGCCCATTTTGTAAACACCACCTAGAGCTGGTTGATCGTAGGCGGTGACGAGTTTGGTGCCCACTCCCCATGTATCGATTTTCGCACCCTGTTGTTTGATCTGGCGGATGCTGTATTCGTCCAGATCATTGCTGGCAACGATTTTTGTGTGCTCGAGGCCAGTCTCATCGAGGATCTTCCTAGCGGCAATGCTCAGTGCTGCTAGATCTCCTGAGTCTAGCCGAATGCCTAAAAATGGATGGCCTGATTTTTCTAACTCGAGGCCAATGGCGGCTGCTTTTTTCACGCCTTCGATGGTATCGTAGGTATCTACTAGCAAGATAGTATTGTTGGGTTGGGCCTCAGCGTAGGCGCGGAAGGCATCTGTCTCGCTGTCAAAGCTCATCACCCAGCTATGGGCGTGAGTTCCTTTGACCGGGATGCCAAACTTTTGTCCAGCATATACGTTAGATGTGCCATTGCAGCCGCCGATGTAGGCAGCGCGGCTGGCGCTGAGTCCACCGTCAAATCCCTGAGCTCGGCGTAGACCAAACTCGATGACTGGGTCGCCGGCGGCGGCGTCGCAGATACGCGCAGCTTTGGTGGCTATCAGTGTCTGAAAGTTAACGAGGTTTAGCAGTGCTGTTTCTACCAGCTGGCACTGAATGAGCGGGCCGCTAACACGCATAATTGGCTGGTGTGGGAAGGCAATTTCTCCTTCAGGCATGATGGCGGCATCTAGCTGCCAGTGCATTTTTGCTAGATAGTCTAGAAAATCACAGCTGAAAAGCGCGGCTCCGTCAGCACCTGTGAGCGTGGCTAGATAGTCGAGCTCCACGGGAGAGAAATGAATGTCTGATAGAAATTCAACTGCCTCTTGAGTTCCCGCTGTAAGGCAGGCTTTGTCGCCAAAGGGTGCTTTGCGGTAGAACAAGTGGAAGACGGCATGGTGGTCTTGCATGCCGTTTTTCCAATAGGCATCAGCCATGTTCAGTTGGTAAAGATCAGTGAGGAGCGGTGTGATCATGCGCATACTAATAGGCTATTCTGGCAGCTTGTAAATAGCAAAGTGTTAAATTTACACTAAGCTGTTTTGTGCGAATTTCATCTCCACGGGGGCGGACATTACAGTTTTGTCTTAGTTAGTAGATGTGAGGCCATCGCATTGCAGGATCAGGCATTGCATTGGTCCGTGGGTTTGCTAGCGTCTTTTTTGTTATGGCGTGTGTATTGTTGGTAGAAGATGAGGTTTCCATTGCTGAGAGTTTGATTTATGCATTGGAGACTGAGCATTTCGATGTGAAACACGTGACTACAGGCGCGGAGGCGATGGCATTTATGGAAATGCGTCGTTCGGCAGGTGACTTGGTAGATTTGGCTATCCTAGATGTTGGTTTGCCAGATAGGTCAGGCTTTGATCTATGCAGGGATATGCAGCTGGTTGGAAAATTACCGGTGATATTTTTGACTGCGCGAGATTCGGAAATTGATAGGATTCTGGGCCTTGAGTTAGGTGGTGACGATTATGTGACCAAACCATTCAGCCCGCGCGAAGTGGTGGCTAGGGTGCGCGCGGTATTGCGCAGAGTGCAGCCACAAGCAGTGAGTTTGGCGGAGGAGCCAGTGTCTAGCAAATCGCCAGCTGATGTCGGTTTGCCTGAGCTGGAGCGTCAAGCAGAGATTGACTGGCCAGTTGAAGCGGGAGCTTTTTCTCATAACGAACTAGCGAAGACGGTGAAATGTTGTGGTGTGGAGCTCGTGCTAACAGCTCACGAGTATAAACTTTTGGCTGTTTTATTGAGCCAGCCAGGCAGGATTTTCAGCCGCGACCAACTTCTAACTCACGCGTGGGACGACCCCGGTTCTGCGATGGATCGTACCGTAGATGCTCACATCAAGAGCTTGCGGGCGAAGATTCGTAAAGCTTGTGAGTCTGAGCTGGATTACATCGAAACCCGCCGCGGTCTGGGATATACCATGAAACCATAATATTTATTTTGGTAGCCATGCGTTTAACTCGAGTCACCTTATTCATTATTGTGCTGATCATTAGCTTCGGCTTCTATCAGGTGCTGAGCTATTTGTTAGAGGACGTAGAAGCGCAGGCATTCAAAGCCTCAGAAGAGGTGATGGTAGATACCGCGCATTTATTAGCTGGGGTGGTTGAAGCCGAACTGAAAAAAACATCCACTCTGGATGGCGAGCAGTTGGAGATGCAGCCGGCTATAGATTTGCTTGCTGTGGCGGTGGGAAAAGCCAATGCGCACGAGATTGATGCAAAAATCTACCGGCACATGAAGGTGAAGTTAGGGCTGAATGTTTACCTAACAAATCTGCAAGGTTTGGTGGTTTACGACTCGGCTGGAGGCATGCGCGTGGGCATGGATTATTCTGAGTATAATGATGTCTACAAAACGATACGCGGTGAATACGGTGCGCGTTCTTCTCGCGACGATGAGAATTTGAAAACCAGTTCGGTCCTTTATGTAGCTGCACCAGTGAACTGTGAAGGAGAACTAGTTGCCGTCCTAACGATCTACAAAAATCAATCGGATCTCAAAGCTTTCATCGATGAAAGGCGCCGCGATATTGTATTCTCCACATTGATGATAGGTGTTGGTGTGGTTTTGCTCACGGTAGCGGTATTAATCTGGGTCTACCGACCTGTGGGGATTTTGACAAAATACGCACAAGCGGTTAGTGAGGGTGAGCGCTTACCATTGCCGCAGCTGGGAAGTGGACGCGAGGTGAATACGCTGGGGCGTGCACTCTATCAGATGCGCGAAACTCTCGAGGGGCGGCGGTATGTAGAAAACTACGTGACTTCGCTCACTCACGAGTTGAAGAGCCCGCTGGCTGGAATTAAAGGTGCGGCTGAGCTGCTGAATGAAGATATGCCTCAGGAAATGCGGCAGAAGTTTATAGCTAACATTAGCCGTGAAGTAGAACGCGGTGAGATTCTCGTTAGGGATCTGCTTTACCTTTCTCAGCTAGAGGGGATGCATCACCTTGAGAAACGCGAGATGATTTCAGCTAGCGACATGTGTCGTCAGGTACTAGCTGAGCACGAAGTAAATTTGCAGCGCGCTGATGTTACCGCCAGTTTGGAAATTGATGGTGATAGAGATGCGTTGCGTGTGCTGGGTGATGGCATGGTCTTGAAGATGGCACTGGCCAATTTGTTTGAAAACGCGATTGGTTTTTCACCAGCTGGCGCCAACGTGGAAGTGCACGTTGCCATTTCTAAACGCGGTGAACGCTGGCTGGACATTGAGGTGATAGATTACGGGCCTGGAATTCCGGAATACGCTCAGCGCAAAGTATTTGAGCACTTTTACTCCTTGCCGCGCCCTAGTGGTCGGGCCAAGGGAACTGGCCTTGGCTTGCCGCTAGTCAAAGAGGCGGCGAAGCTGCACGGAGGCACGGCTAGGCTTGAAAACCGTTTTGTCTACGGTGATGATGGCAAAGCTCTGGTGGTAGGATGCCGCGCTCTTGTTGTTTTGCCTCGTGTGGTTTGATGTCTTTGTTGGCATGGAGACCTGTGTGATGTGGCAGGGGGTGCTAGCTGTAGCGCATATCTTGTCAAAACTAATCACCCGCTTGAGCTGTTATTGAATGGATTTAAGTTTAAACGTAGATCTGTGTGTCATGAGTATAAGAAAATTATCACCGACCTTATGGATTCTATTGGTCAGTTGGCTGATGGTAGTCAATGTGGCTAAGGCCAAGCCCGTTGCGCCAGATGAGATGATTGTGATTGTGCGCGCCCATATCGGCAGCTCACATAACTATACTTATTTCAATGAAGGTTTCAGTAAAGGTGGAGGTCTCTACAAATATGGAGCAGATGGATTTCAACAACTAGTGGATGCCGCCGAAGGTCAGATTCTCGACTGCTCATTGTCTTACGACGCACAGAAGGTGATGTTCAGCTGGAAAAAAGATGAGCGGACGAACTATGACCTCTATACGATCAAT
Source organism: Persicirhabdus sediminis (assembly GCF_016595495.1). Classification (GTDB taxonomy): domain Bacteria; phylum Verrucomicrobiota; class Verrucomicrobiia; order Verrucomicrobiales; family Akkermansiaceae; genus Persicirhabdus; species Persicirhabdus sediminis. The sequence continues at coordinate 20,825 of NZ_JAENIM010000007.1, read as the reverse complement.
GTAGATGGATCTGACTTGCAGCAGCTGACTTCTCATCCATCTAATAATTTCAATGCGACTTGGCTGCCTGACGGTGGGATCGCTTTTCTATCAGACCGTGATAGCAACTACGCATACTGCATGCACAGTTCATCAGCCGTGCTTTATCGCATGGAGGCGGATGGCTCGCAGGTGACTCGTCTATCAGCAAACTACCTCAGCGATATTGCGCCGAGTGTGATGCACGATGGTAAGATTGTTTATTGCCGCTGGGAGTATGTCGACCGAACCCAGATTCCTTGTCAGGGGCTGTGGGCGCAAAACCCAGATGGTACTGGCCTGAAGCACATTTTTGCCGGCCGCTTGATTGATCCAATCACAGTTTCTGAAGCGCGAAGTATTCCTGGAACGAATAAGTTAGTAGCAACGCTAACGGGCCATAATGGGCCGATTTGCGGCGCGATTGGCGTGGTTGATCTGAATGCGGGCGCTAACAATCCAGACGCGGTTAAGACAATTCTAGGTGACATGGTGGTTCTCAGAGGTCAGGGCAGACGTACTGATAGACAGAAATACGAGTTCCCATATCCTATCGACGAGAATCATTTTCTAGTGTCTAACGCGGGTTCTATTGAGATGTCTGATTTCGATGGCAAGAATGTTAGCGTGATTCTACCAAGAGGCATGGGACCTAGTGATGAACGTTTGGGTTTTCATGCGGCGATTCCAGTGCAGCCACGCGAGCGTGAACCGGTGATCAAAAAGTCAATCTCGGCAAATGACAAAGACAAAAATGCCACGGTGATCATGCAGGATGTCTACATTGGCCTCGAGCAGGAACTGGAGAAAAAACTCATCAAACGAGGCGACATCAAAGAGCTCAGAGTGATCGAGCTTCTAGCAAAAGATAACAAAGGTCTGCAAAGAAAGCGTGCCTTCTGCTGGCAGTTTCCAGTGGTTAGTGGCGGCGCGACGATGGAACCCAAGCGCACTTTATCTAGAGTGAAGGTGGAAGATGATGGCTCGGCTATGTTTGAGGTGCCACCTATGACCCCTCTGTTTTTCCAAGCTCTCGATGCTGATGGCAAAGTGATTCAGAGAATGCGTACCTTCACGCAGTTGATGCCGGGGGAAGTGCAGAGCTGCACGGGGTGCCATATGGATAGAAATAATTCACTGCCGGTGAATAAGAATGTTAGTCTGTCAGCATATAAAAAAGTGGCGCAGAAACCAAATGGCGCCGAGTGGGATGAATCACTGGGAGGCTTTAGCTATTCAGCCTTAGTGCAGCCGATTTGGGATGCGCATTGCATCGAGTGCCACCATGCTAAAGATAAAAAAGGTGGGCTAGACCTGACTGGTGATAAAACTGACTTATTTAGCGTCAGCTACGATAACCTCGTGCGCACAGATGTTAACAAAGATCCAACAGTGACAAATGCTAGACCTGAGGCGTTTGAGCATCGTCATATTTCGTATATCCCATCGTATAATGGCGTGGAGCATAAGTATCTATCAGAGGAATCGTTCAAGCCATTCTCATGGGGCGCTTATAAGAGCCCTTTGGTTGATTTGATAAAGTCTGGCCACAAAGACGCCGACGGCAAACCGCGGGTTAATTTATCTGAGTTAGAGAAGCGCATTGTTTATGCCTGGATTGACTACAACGTGCCTTATTACCATAGCAGCCACACGAACCACCCACAACTTGATAGAGGCATGCGCGACGTTACCCCTCGTCATTTTGATAGGCTGCTAAGCAAGGTAGAAGAAAGCCGCTGTATGGAATGCCATACTGAGAAAAAGCACACTGCTGGATGGTGGAGCTGGGGTGGCGGGAGAGATCGCAAAGGGCGACTCACTCCACGTGACCATTATCTTAACTGGGAAAATCCAGAGATGAATAACTTCATGTTAGCTCCTCTAGCAAAGAGTGCGGGCGGGACTGAAGCGTGTGGCAAGGCTGTGTTTAAAGATAAGAATGACCCTGACTATCAGAAGCTCATTCGCGCTTTTGACGAGACTTATGAGTTGATGAAAAATCGTCCACGTATCGACATTGAGGGAGCCAAAGAAGTACGCACTGAAGAGCATACGAAGTTATATAAGAATATTCTTCAGCCTTAAGTTAGGTCGATGAGCAATGCTGAATCTAGCTGACTGAGTTGATTCTTGCATTGTCATCCAGCTGGGATTTTGTTTGATAGAGTGATGCAGACAAAACCAGCTGGATATGAAATTCGTGTGATGAAGAAATGCGAGCTGGCTCAGGCGATTGACTGGGCAGCCGCTGAGGGGTGGAACCCAGGGCTACACGACCTGCAAAGTTTTTGGGCTGCAGACTCAACTGGCTTTTTGATGGGCTTTCTCGATGGCGAGCCTATCGCATCGATCTCCGCGGTGAAGTATGGTGATAGTTTTGCTTTTGTTGGATTTTACATCGTCAAACAAGAGCATCGTGGAAGCGGATATGGGCTGCAGCTGTGGCATGCCGCTATGGAGTCGTTAGGTAAGCGAGTGCTTGGCCTAGATGGTGTAGTTGAGCAGCAGGAGAATTACAAAAAATCGGGTTTCCAGCTGGCGTACCGCAACGTGCGCTACCAGGGCAAAACGGGTGTAGAATTTCCAGTTCCTCTGATAGACATGTCGGCGGTGATGGTGCCTGCCAATGAGGTCGATTTTACCGCGCTACATGCCTACGATAGGCAGTTTTTTCCAGCTGACAGGCAGGCATTTTTGCAGTCGTGGATTTCAGCTGATGATAGTGAATTTCTCTGTGTGAGCCAGGATGGTGAAATCAGTGGTTTTGGTGGCGTTAGAAAATGCCGTGATGGTTACAAAATTGGGCCACTCTACGCTGAGCGCTCTGAGATTGCCGAGTCGATCTTAGATCAACTACTTCGAGGTCTTCCCGCTGGTGAGAATTTCTATCTGGATGTTCCGGAGCCTAATATGTTTGCCGTCCAGCTAGCCGAGTCGCTCGGCATGCAAGTGGTTTTTGAAACTGCTAGGATGTACCGCGGCGCCATGCCCATGGTCGATTTTTTCCGCCTCTACGGGGTGACGAGCTTTGAGTTGGGCTAGGGGAGAGAAGGTTCGCAGTGCCTCATTTGCTAGATGAGCTAGATTTCAGGCTAATTAATGATCATCGATTTCTCGGCATCTATTTACATTGGCTAAAATTGAGGCGTTGGTTACAGCGTGCTGGCTGAAAATATTAGTGGTCTTAGAAGGTATAAGTTCAGTAAATTTCCGTACCATTTGTTTTCCGATGTTAAAGATGACCGCGCTATGGGCTGGGTTTTACGCCATCATTCACCGCGGACAAGTTATGGGCTGGAGCGGTTTTGAGTGGCGAATGGCTGACCTTTTTTTCAGCTGATGGATTACGCGCTTTTCTTTTTGTTCTGAAGCTGGCAATGCTCGGGCATGGAAACGTTGAAGCTCAAACCACTCAAGGCGGTGAAGGGAGAGGTGACTCTGCCTGGATCTAAGAGTTTGTCGAACCGCATCTTGCTGCTAGCCGCACTAGCTGAAGGTCAGACCAAGGTGACTAACCTGCTAGATAGTGATGATGTGCGTCACATGCTCAACGGGTTGAAGGCGCTGGGCGTGAATTACCAGCTGAGCGATGACCGTACGGTGTGTGTCGTTGACGGGCTAGGTGGATTGTTTCAGGTGACTGAGCCACTGACATTATTTTTAGGAAATGCGGGCACAGCCGTTAGACCTCTGGTGGCTGCCTTATGTGCGAGTCAGGGTGAATTTACCATCACGGGCGAGCCGCGCATGTACGAGCGTCCAATTGGTGATTTGATAGACTCCATGCGCCAGCTAGGAGCTGAGGTGGAGTATTTGCAGGACGATAAAATGCCACCTTTGAAGATTCACGGTCGTCAGCTGGCTGGCGGGCAAGTTAGCATCAAAGGTAATATTTCTAGCCAGTATCTGACGGCGCTGCTGATGGTTGCGCCTCTACTATCAGGAGATCTAACGATCAATGTGATTGGTGAACTCGTCTCTAAGCCATACATCGATATCACGCTGGATGTGATGGAGAAATTTGGCGTGCAGGTGAAAAATAACGACTACCAGTCGTTTGAGATTTCCGGCGGGCAGAAATACCAATCTCCAGCTGAAGCGATGGTCGAGGGAGATGCCTCATCGGCTTCTTATTTTCTAGCAGCTGCAGCAATTGGCGGTGGGCCAGTTAGGGTTCACGGAATTGGTAAAGCTAGTGTGCAGGGTGACGTTGCTTTTGCTGACGTGCTGGTGCAGATGGGTGCCCAAGTTGAGTTTAGCGATTACTGGGTTGAGGTCACTGGTTCGGGCACGTTGACGGGCATTGATGTGGATTTGAACCACATCCCAGATGCAGCGATGACGATTGCCACAGCGGCCTTGTTTGCCGATGGGCCAACAGCGATTCGCAACGTCTATAACTGGCGAGTCAAAGAAACTGACCGTCTAGCAGCAATGGCGACGGAGCTGCGAAAAGTTGGAGCCATCGTTGATGAAGGTGAAGATTACATCCACATCACGCCACCAGCTGAAGTGCAATCAGCGGCGATCGATACCTATGATGACCACCGCATGGCGATGTGTTTCTCTCTAGCTAGCTTTGGCGCTGGTGAAATCACTATCAATGATCCGGGATGTACTTCTAAAACATTCCCTACTTACTTTGAGGTTCTTGATAGCATTCGCGTCGATGACTGATTTGGCTAAATGATGAGTTGTCATCAACTCGCATATCTGTTGGAATTAGGAATGATCAAAAAGAGTGTTAGCATATTGGCTGGGCTAGCGGGATTGTTGCTTGTCTCTTGTAGTGGCGTGACTAACACCGTTCACTCAGATTGGAATCGCAACGTGCCAGGAGAAGGGACGCAGCTAGATGATCTGTACCTACCTGAGCAGGCTCGCAAGATCGTTCTGGTAGACAAACGCGGCATGATGTCTTCCGGCGGTGGTTATTTCCCAGGCCTTGTTTCTGAGAATACGCAAATCGTCGACGTGCGCTATGACATTTCAGGTACGACCACGAAGACGGAGTTGATTGCTCGCCAACCTGGCAGAGTGAAAATGTATTATATCAACCGAGCCGTTTTCCCTAAACCTCATAAGTCTCTCTACGAATATGGCGAAGACGGTCAGTATCTGGTAGAAAAAACGAACTACTTTTACGTGCAGGTTGGGCCAGCTGGTGGATCTGGCACTCAGCCGCAAAATAATGGCCAGCCACAGGAGTATGATTTTCCAGTCTACGAGCCACTGCCAGCTGCTGAACTTCCAGCCTTGCCTGAGCTATAGGTTTAGTTAGCTTGCCTGCTAGGCAAAAAAAATAGCGCGCCACTCAAAAATGAGATGGGCGCGCTGCTAAGTATTTCGATTCTAGGAATCGAATTTAATGATGCGGTTATGGGCAACGAAGCCAGCTTTGGAAATGGCACGTTGGGCGCCAAAGTGGGCTTTTTCTGTTGAGCAGATAGGTTTGAGACCTTTGTCTTTTGCCGTCGCTGCGAGGAAACACATCACTTGCGTGCCTAGGCCTTCGCCTCGATGGTTTTCGGCGATGATGAGACCTAGATCTGCATAGCCGCTCTGGTGATCATCAAATGCACGGCATTCGCCAGTGGCAATGAGCTCGTTATTCTGCCAGTAGCCGTAGAGTTCTTGGCGTGATATCAGCCTGTCAAAATAACTCTCTAGCCAGATTTTGTTAGCACCTATGCTCTGGTGAGCAAAATCAACAGCTGCCGCGAGGTCTTTGCTTCTCAGCGGCACCATGGTCAGTGGTGACTTGATTTCAGGAGCATGTTCGCCGAGTTGGTACATCAAGGTGTGCGGCTGAAATTTTGTAAAATGATCAAGGCAAGTTGACAGGTAGTTAGGTTCAGCCGTGCTGGCGTAGGCACCTACTACTCGTTTGAGTGAGCGGTCCTCGTTATTCAGAATGGTGGCAAAGATGGCGTGAGCCTGATTGTGTTTATCTGGCTGTAGATAGAATTGTAGAATGTAGCCGTCTTCGTTGACGCAGTAGTAGCCGACGAGTTGGTCTTGGTCGTGGATGCCAAAGAATGAGGCATCGGCGACAAAGCTATCTAACCACATGCCATCAAGCGGCGCCGTGGTTTCCTGTAAGTATTGATTTTTAAATGGAGCGAGAGAATCTTGTGAGCCTAGTTTTTGAATCGTTAGCATGATTAGAATAGTCCAATTTTAATGACTATTCTACAATCTAGGTGATTATCTTCGAATGGACAGGTCATAATTGCTTTTAGTTGAAAATAATTATGGACCCTGCTGATTGAGTAGAGGATCAGTTAGTTGGATTCTGTTGGCCCTCTGTGACTTACATGTTTTAGCCCAGTTGTTCTAGCCAGCTGAGATGGCTGGAGGTGCGCATGGTGGCGAGTTCAAATTCGTAGTGCTGGGTGAGCCTGCTAGGTACAACGACAGTGCGCATGCCTGCTTCGGCGCCAGCGAGCACCCCATTCTGTGAGTCTTCGATGACGAGGCAATGAGCTGGCTTAATGCCGACTTGTTTAGCGCCTTCGAGGTAGAGGTCTGGCGCTGGTTTGATCTGATTGGCGTCTTCGCGACACACTGTAGTTAGGAAAAATTCGTCGAGTTGGTGATGGCTAACCCAGCGGTCGACCCAGGCATGTGACGAGCTGGAAACAACCGCGCAGATGATGCCTTTTTGTTTCAGGCCGATGAGAGTCTGTTTGATGCCGGGGAGCAGGTCTTGCGTTTCAATATCAGCTTCTAGCTCTATCTGACGCGCGGCATTTTCCTTTTCCCAGTCGAATTCTTTGCCGGTGAGCTCTTCCAGATAGGCTTCAGGCGACCAAGTGTGAAATCCACTGCCAATACACTGCGCGTACATCTGCACGGGGAGGTCTTGCCCTTCGCGCTGATAGAGGCGCAGCCACGAGGTGTAGATTGGCCATTCGGTATCGAGAATGAGTCCGTCGAAATCGAACAGGACGGCTTGGATGTCGGAAAAGTCTGGTAAACTCACGCCCCGAAGAAAGCGCTGGAGGCGGTGATTGTAAACGTCAAAACGCAGCTGGCTGAGTCAGCTAGCTGCGTTTTGAGAATTGCTAGATTGGCTAGTTCGCCTTAGTTAGGCTCATCTTCCCATGCTCTAGTTTCGAAGCGCATGAGGTTAGCGATGAATGTTAGCGGGACGCTACCAGTTTCACCGTTACGGTTTTTGGCAATGACGAGTTCGGCTTTACCTTCGTCTACCTCAGCTGCAGTGGCTTCGGCATTTTCCTCATTTTTCTCAGCGTAGTATGCGGTACGGTAGAGAAGCCCAATCATATCGGCGTCCTGCTCGATCGAGCCAGATTCACGAAGGTCAGACATTTTTGGAGTTCCGCCAGTTCGGTTTTCCGGACCTCGGTTAAGCTGAGCTAGAACCAGTACGGGGATTTTCAGCTCTTTGGCAATTGCTTTCAGACCCGCTGAAATTTCCGCCACCTCACGCTCACGAGAGTTCTGCGCTTGCTTCGAGTTAGATTTCATCAGCTGGAGGTAATCGATTGCGATGAACTGAATGTCGCGGTCCATTTTGGCGCGCCGTGCTTTAGCTCGCAGCTCGTTGATAGAAATACCCGGGGTATCGTCGATGAGCATGTTACACTCGGCAATTTCCTTAGCTGAGCGCATGATGTTTTTCAGATCCTGTTTGCTAGGTTTGAATCCCTTCTGCAGTGATGAGTAGGCAAAGCGGGCGCGTGAGAATAATAGACGCTGCACCAACTGCTCCGAGCTCATCTCCAGCGAGAATACCATCGCTGGCAGCCCTTGATCGAGACAGACGTGCTCAACAAAGTTCATCGCCAATGAGGTTTTACCCATTGATGGTCGAGCTGCTAGAATGAACATGTCGCCAGCCTTGAGTCCGTTAGACATGGTATCGAGCTCCTTGTAGCCAGTTTTCAAGCCGCCTGAGTCAATGTCGCCAGAGAGGAATTTTTCTAAATTCGCAACCACCGCTTGCACGTTGTCTTTGATGGTCTCGGTGGTTTGGTTCTCCGCACCTTCACGGATAGCCATGACTTCCTGCTCCACTTGATCTAGCAGTTGTTCTACTTCTTCTTGGTCTTCGTAGGCACGGTGGATGGCCTCGGTGCACGAGCCAATGATACTACGCAAGACGAACTTCTCTTTGATAATACTGAGGTGGTGACCAAAGTGTGCATGAGTAGGTGCGTAGGTGTAAATCTCGGTGATGGCGGGCGCGCCACCGATGGTGCTGAGTAATTCGCGGTCCATCAATGTTTGCGTCAGCGATACCAGCTCGATAGGTTCGTTCTGGTTGTAGAGCTCCAGCAGTACTTCATAGAGCTTGCCGTGAGCTGGGTGATAGAAATGTCTATCAGTGAGCTTTTCTTGCACCGAGTCAGCAATGTATTGCTGAGGATCCTGCAGCATGGAGCTGAGGATGCTCTTTTCTGGTCCAATCGCGTGGGGCAGCGCTCTGGCGGCGGTAGCCGCATCATCTGGCGACGGAGCTTCCTGCAGTTTGGGCCCCGATTTTTTGTTAAAGTTCTTAGCTGGTGCGTCAGTGGACATGTGGCCAGAGTATTGGCAGATATCGGCCTCATCGTCAATATTCGTAAGCGGTGATTTTCTTGTGAATAAGTGTGAATAGATTTAGCTAAGTCACTGTAAATTGAATCATTGTGAATAAGTTGTGAATTGCAGCTTATTTGCACTTATTGATTAGGTAAAAGCCTTATGAATCAATGCATTAAAGCAATCTTAGCTATTGTGAATAAGTTCTGAGTAAGTGCGAATGACTGCGAAAAACTTGTGATTTAGGGGCAATAAAACCCCTAACTAAATCGCCTTCAGTGGTTCGATTAAGTTCATGTATTTGAACGCCTTCTTGCATGTGTTCTTAATCGCTGATTTTTTAGAGTGACCTCTGGATAGATTTGATTAGTCTACGACGAGTTTTTTCAGCATGACAGATAGTCCACCGCGCATAGATACATTGCAAAGCATTGAGCTCGCCGAAGGGGTCGAGATTCGATTGCGCATCGCTGGGCCGTACGTGCGGAGCTTTGCTTACGCGATTGATCTGATGATCCAGTTAGGGATTTTTATTGGTTTAGCCATGATCACCTCAGTGGTAGGTATTGCGCTTGGTCAAAACGTTGGCCAAGGTGTTTTGCTCTTGGGCATGTTTATTCTACATTGGTTCTATCAGATTTTGTTTGAGGCGGGGAAAAAAGGAGCTTCACCTGGGAAACGTGCGATGGGCCTACGGGTGGTCGATCAATCGGGCATTCCTATCAGCTTTGGGCAGTCGTTTTTACGCAATATGCTGCGTGGCGTGGATGCCTTGCCTGGATTCTACGGCATTGGTTTGTTCAGCTGTTTTGCTTCTAAGAAGTTCCAACGACTTGGCGACATGGCGGCCAATACCTTGGTCATTTACGAAAGACCATTCACGCAGCGAGTGTCAGCTCTACCGCCAGCCTTGGAGGCGATTGCGCCAACGATGCCGTTGGAGAGAGAAGAGCAGGCGGCGATATTAGATTTCAAAAACCGCGCCGGGCAGTGGTCAGAGGCTCGTCAGTTGGAGCTATCAGATCACGCATCTGAGCTGACCAAATCAGAGGGAAGAGAGGGCTTAGCTAAATTGCTAGCCATTGCCAAGTGGCTCAACGATAGAAAGTAGCAAGATGCAGGGACGTGAATTTGAAATGAAAAATGCATCGCGCTGGGCTGAATATGAACTTCTGCTCAATGAGTTAGAGGCGGGTGGTCGACGCAGCAAATCCGCGGCTGCAGCTAAATTGCCCAAGCTGTTTCGCGAGCTATGCTCCGACTTGGCGATTGCGCGCTATCGGATGTACGATCTAGCATTGTGCGAACGTCTCAATGGGCTGGTGATACGTGGTCACAAGTTATTATACCTACGTCCTGCGGGGGCGTGGATTAAGGTTCTACAGTTTTTTGTCATCGATTTCCCTACTATAGTGAGGTCTGAGTGGCGCTTGTTAATCATTGCAACCTTAGCATTTTTGTTACCTGGTATTGCCATTCTTGTGCCAGCCTTGCTAGGCAATGATCTAAGCTGGGTGCAGGCGGTCCTAGGGGTAGAGGGGATGCGCAGCATGGACTCGATGTACGGAAGTGCAGACGATCAAATTGCCAACTTGCGGGAACAACATGGTTCTAACTTCATGATGTTCTGTTTCTATATTTTCAACAATGTAGGCATTGATTTCAGATTGTACGCAGGTGGCTTGTTAGCTGGTTTAGGGAGTCTGTTTTTCATTGTCTATAACGGGCTATTTTTTGGCGCGGCTGTTGCCTATATTCATCTAGCCTGTGATAAGACGGCATTTTATTCTTTTGTAGCTGGCCATTCAGCCCCCGAGCTTGTTGCTATGGTGATCGCCGGTATGGGGGGGCTTAGGTTAGGGTTAGGATTTTTAAATCCTGGTAGAAAAACGCGGATTCGATCTTTGGTAGAGTCAGCTAAGGCTTCATTGCCGCTCATTTATGGCGCAGCTGCGATGACATTCTTTGCCGCCATTATTGAGGGGTTTTGGTCAGCTCAGCCAGTTGAGCCTGAGATTAAATATGCTGTTGGCGTTTTTATGTGGTCGGTGACCTTGATGTATTTTCTCGTGATGGGAAGGAGGTTCCATGCAGCTAGATAAAGTTCAAGCTGAGATTCGACCGCGCTCGCCGTGGGAGTCAGTGGATTTAGGTTGCGCTCTTACGAGGCGTTACCTGCTAGATATATGGAAAATGTGGGCTCTGCTCATTTGGCCGATGTGGGCTTTGTTAGCGTATGTTCTTTCTGACTGGCCAATATTGATAATCTTTATCGTTTGGTGGTTGAAACCAATCTATGATCGTTTGCCCCTGTATATTCTCAGCCGCGCTATGTTTGATGCGCGCCCGACGGCAAAACAGGTTCTATTGGCATGGCCTAAGTTGGTGATTAAAAGACTGCCTTTTTCTCTGCTGATGGCCAGATTTTCTCCTGGTCGATCATTGAACCTACCAGTGTCTGAGCTCGAGGGGCTCAAAGGTACTGACTATAGGCATCGCGTTGCTTTGCTAGAGCGCAATGGTGGTGAGGGCGCTAGCATGACCACTTTTGCCGGTTTATTTCTAGAGTTTATTGTTACCGGAGCACTGGCGGCTGGCATTATGTTTATGTTGCCACCAACAGTGGCTAACGAGCTATGGATTTCCATCGGCCAGCTGTTCTCTGAGGCAGATGGTATTCCAGCTGAAATTGCTTGGTTCATCGTTGTTATTCAGATGTGCGCGATTACTCTGCTAGAGCCATTTTATGTTGGCTCAGGTTTTGCTCTTTATCTTAATAGCCGCACGCTGACGGAAGGTTGGGATGTCGAGCTAGCTTTCCGCAGAATGAGTGAGCGAATCCACGGTGTGGTCAATAAATCCAAGTCGTCTATCATTTCCTTAATCGCCCTTGGCTTTTTCCTAATGGCGGGGTGGAGCACTAATCTATCAGCTGAAGAGGAAGCCTATCCGCAGGCAAAACAAGCTGTTGAGCAGGTGATGGAGGGGGAAGAGTTCACTATCCATACAAGAAAAGTTCGTGTATCTCAGGAAAGCACATCTAATAATGCGGATTCCCACGATCTATCTTGGTTGTCTGGTTTTCCGAATTTAGGCTGGCTAGCCAAGCTCGTTGAGATCTTTATATGGTTCTTGGTTATCTGTGTTGTTAGCTGGATTGTTTATCTTGTATCAAAGCAGTTAGGTTTGCTCGCAAATATCTCATCTGGACCAAATAAGCTCGAACGTAAAGCGGTAGCTAGCTCGGTGATGGGCATGGATATTCGCCCTGAAAGCATGTCTAATGATCCCGCGTCCGAGGCTCTGCAAGCATGGCGCGATGGCAATACTCACCTCGCTTTAAGTTTACTCTATCGTGGGTCACTGATGCAGTTTGTTACGCATAGAAATTTGCCAGTGCAAAGTGGCGATACCGAACGTGATTGTTTGCTCAAAGTGAAATCCCAGCCTGAGTTGGTCGAGCGTGAGGTGAGTTATTTTGAATCATTGACGCAAATGTGGATATTAGAAGCATACGCCCAACAGCAAACTGATAGTGAAATGGTCAGACGCCTGTGTGAGGCTTGGCCATTTGCTGCTGTAGAAGGGGGGCGCAAATGACTAGCTTTAGACGATGGTACAGGTCTCTAGCTATAGGTCTTATATTTGTTAGCCTACTGAGTTCGTGTGGCCAGCGCGCCACGCGTGAGGTGGTAGATGGATTTAAAGGAAAGGCAAAATCGAAGCCATTTCTAGCAGCTGAACGTTTTCTATCATCACAGGGTTATGTGGTGGAAACGAGTACCGGCTATCCTGAGATCAACTACGGATGGTCAACATTGATAGTGCCTGCTAGTTCGTTGATCTCAACTGGCCAAGTGTACGAGCTGGAAATGTGGATTGAAAATGGCGGGCATCTAATTTGTTTTTTAGATGGAGCGAGCCGCTTGCAGGACGACTTCCACGATCGCACTGTAGCAGAAGCTCCTGTGTATGATGACTGGGCTGGCTTCAACCAACTGGCTGATCATATAGAGATTGAGTTAGCCGTTCCGGATTTGACTCCTGTCTACCCCGACGTCTCGGTTGATGAAGCTAACAAGTCAGAGCTCGAGAATGCTTCGCGTGGTGCCCAGTTGATTACCGTCGAGATGGACATGGACAAGTTTGAGGTCGCACAATGGGCGAGCTTGAATGTATTTAGCGAAAATAGTCTCACCAGCGGCGAGTACGGAGAGACCAGCTCACAGGATCTCTTTTTGAGCAAACACTACGGCGATGGCCGTATCACAGTGTTAGCCGATGCGCGACCATTCAGGAACCGATTCATCAAATACCATGATCATGCGGCTTTCTTGCAGAACTTAATTGAGCTCTCGCCATATGCCGAAGATGGTTCGGTGATGATCTCGTTAGGTGTGGATACTTCTTTGTGGGAGTTGCTGATGAAGTATCTTTGGATGCCGTTGTTAGGGATGGTGGTTGTGGTGATTTTCTGGCTGTGGAAAAATCTAGCAAGCTTTGGCCCTGTTGAAGACCTCGACGATAGTTATGTACTTGAATACACGGGCCAGCTGCAACGCTTCGGGCGTTTTCTATGGCGCCGTAAAGAATATGACGCGCTGCTTCAGCCGCTGCGCAATGAATTTTGGCGCAAGTCGAAGCTGAATGCCAAAGATGAAAATTTAGATGATGAGTTAGTGCGTCTAGCTGATAGTTTGGGCCTGCAAATTAGCGCTGTTCGCAATGCGCTATTTCAGACTAAAATTAGAGATGCTAGTGTGATGCACACTTTGATCAGTAACCTGCAGAATTTAATTAATCGTATATAGACTTATGGAGATGGAAGAAACAAATCCTTTCACACAAAGCGTAGTGAGCTCGCGGAGTGCGCAGGCTATCATGAACGAAATTCAGGTCGAACTGAAGCGCGTGTTTTTGGGGCAAGATGATGTTGTTAAGCAAGTGTTAGCCTCATTGCTAGCTGGCGGGCATGTACTGATTGAAGGTAAACCTGGCCTAGGTAAGACCCACTTGGTCTTGGCTCTAGCAAATACATTTGGCGCTGATTTTGGACGTATTCAGTTCACTCCAGATTTGATGCCATCGGATGTTTCAGGCTTTACCCTGTTTGATATGAAAAGTCAGACATTTCAGCTGCGCAAGGGGCCAGTATTTACCAACCTTTTGTTAGCGGATGAAATTAACCGTGCGCCAGCCAAAACCCAATCAGCTCTGCTAGAGGTGATGCAAGAACAGCAAGTAACCATCGATGGTGATAGCTTGCCGCTAGATGCGCCATTCATGACTCTAGCTACGGAAAACCCAATCGAACAAGAGGGGACTTATCCATTGCCAGAGGCCCAGCTGGATCGCTTTCTCATGAAGGTGGTGATTGATTACCCAGCTAAGGCAACTGAAGAGATGATTGTTTCTCAGGTGACTCAGCGAGCTGGTGGCAAAGGATTGAATCCTAATGCCGTTAGAGAAGTTTGTACTAAGCAAGATATTCTATCAGCACAGCAGGAATGTGCCGATGTGCGCGTGGTTGCCGAGGTGGTGAAGTATGCCGTTGAGCTATGCCGTGCGACTCGCGAAACGGGGGTGATTAGCCTGGGGGCTGGAACTCGTGGGGCTATCAGCTTGATCCAAGTAGCTAAGGCTTATGCATTGATGGCTGGACGTGATTTTGTCACTCCTGACGATGTGAAGGACGCGAGTTTGCCAGTGCTTAGGCACCGTGTGCAGCTGTCGCCAGAATTCCTCATCAGCGGGCAAACTGTTGACGAGGCGGTGAGCCAGATTGTGCAATCGGTAGAAGCGCCGAGAATCTAAGCCAGCTGGTTTATTTAGAATTTATCAGCGATGCAAGTCACCCGATATTCATTGTACCTAGCCACTCTGTGGACTCTGCTTGGCCTAGCAGCCAGCGTCATGAGTTCTCTACAGGTTTTGTGGTTAGCTTTGGCTGCATTGTTGTTAGCTTTTTTGTTATTCGATCTCTTACTTCTCTATCTGCAGGCCAAACCTGAATTTGAGCGCGATTTGCCGACGCGATTTGCCATCGATATTGAGCAGACGGTAGTGGTGAAAATGACCAATCGTTCGCGGTTTTCGTTAGCGTGCGATTTTTACGATGGCCTACCAGCTCAAGCGCATACCGATGAGTTGCCGTGGAGCTTTCGGGTGGCGCCAGCTAGCTTTGAGCAGCTGAGCTATCCTGTGAAAATTAGCGAACGCGGGCGCATGAGTTTTCAGCCAGTGCATCTACGTTTGTACTCACCGCTGCGCTTGTGGCGCAGAAAGTGCCGAGCTGGTGAGGTGCAGGAAACTAAAGTTTATCCAAACTATGAGCCGGTAATGCGCTACGCGTTGTTAGCCATGGATAATAAGATTAGTCAGATGGGCATTAAGAAGCGCAATCTAGCTGGTATGAGCCGGGAGTTTCACCAGCTGCGCGACTATCAATTGGGCGATTCCTTAGCGCAGATAGATTGGAAGGCGAGCTCGAAGCGGCTGAATTTGATCAGCCGAGATTACCAAGAGCAACGTGATCAGACGGTCATTATTGCGATTGATTGTGGCCGCCGCTTACGATCATTAGATGGAGGTATTCCTCAATTTGACCATGTGCTTAATGCTGCCTTATTGTTAGCATACATCGCTTTGCGTCAGGGTGATCACGTTGGCGTGATTAGTTTTGGTTCTGATGAGAGGTTTCTCCCTCCTGTTAAGGGTGTGCAGGCGATGACTACCGTTCTCAATCACCTCTACGATTATAAAACTTCCAATGCGCCAAGTGATTTCAGTCATGCAGCGCGGACTTTGTTAGCTAGGCAGAAGCGCCGGTCAATGGTGGTGATGCTGAGTAATATTCGAGGTGAAGACGGCATCTCATTGGTTGAGCCGATGCGCATGTTGCGCCAGCGGCATGTGACTTTGTTAGCTAGCCTGCGCGAGCAATCCATTGCTGATAGGTTGGAGACGGCGGTGGAAAGTTTTGAAGAATCGCTGGAGTATGCAGCGACGCAGCGGTATCTGGAGGAGCGCAACGAAGTGATGGCTGAGCTGCATGAGCACGGTGTCTTCTGCATTGATAGTACGGCAAAGGAATTGCCGATTGCGCTAGCTAACCGCTATTTGACGATGCGCGAAATGCTCTAGCTGATTAATATTTCCAGCTGGCTTTTGGGTTGATTATTAGTAGCTGGCGGATTAGCTGTGGGCATGAGCACTGGACAAAAAATTCCATGCAGCCCGAAACTGCAGATTGATGGTGTGGTTTATTTTCCACGTATGTGTGACAAGATACGTTTGTTTGCTGCAGGCGAGTTGCATGCCGATTACCACGCTAATCTAGGCAAGGCGATGGACCTGTGGACTTGTCAGTTTCTGAGCGTTGATTACGAAGCATTGAAAGCGCAGGTTCTTGCCGGTCTAACTGACGAGCAAGCGCTGCAGTGGTGTTATGAAAATGGCGCCAAGCCAGCTGATTGCGTGCGCGACTGGTGGCTGAGCTACATGCGCAACTGCGGTTACCGCGACGGTTTATCAGAAAAGTTAGTGATGCGCAAAAATGACGCTGGCTTAGGTGAACGCGATGATATCCAGTCGTTCTTTGATTTCATCGATGCCGAAGAGGGTCGCTAAGTTAGGCTATTTATTTTCCGAAAAAAAACACCGCATGGACAGACCATGCGGTGTTTTTGTTTGATAGAAAAATGACCTAGGCAGTTTTGTGCAGGTGCACGTCTGTCTGTGGGAATGGGATAGAAACGCCCTGAGCATCGAATGCTTTTTTGACTTTCTCCTGAGTGTCGAAGAAGACGCCCCAGTAGTCAGCGCTCTTCGCCCATGCGCGCACGGTGAAGTTGACTGAGCTATCAGCCAGCTCGCCAATAACGATAGTGAGGTCTTCATCTTTGAGTACGCGCTCGTCGGATTTTAAGATTTCTTCGATGATGCTTCGTGCTTTATCGATGTCGTCGTCATAGCCGATGCCAAAGACAAAATCGACGCGGCGAGTTTCTTCAGCTGAGTAGTTAACGAGTGAACCGTTAGCAACTGGTCCGTTAGGAAGGATGATGCGCTTGTTATCTGGCGTATTGAGGATGGTATTGAAAATTTGGATTTCAGCCACTTTACCAGTGTAGCCTTGTGATTCGATCACATCGCCAACTTTGAATGGACGCAGCATGAGGATGAGTGTGCCGCCTGCGAAGTTTTGCAGTGTGCCTGATAGAGCCATGCCGATTGCGAGACCTCCTGCAGCGAGAACAGCTGCAAATGAGGTACTTTCAACGCCAGCTGTGCCGAGGGCTGCGACGGCAACAACTGCTTTCAGACCGATGTTGGATAAGCTAACAAGAAAGGTTTCGAGCGCTTCGTCGTAGTCGGCTTTTTGGAAATAGGAATGCAGTGCGTGGGTGAATAGATTGACTAACTTAAAGCCAATGAACAGGACGACAAGGGCAATAAGGATGTCAGAGCCATATTTAAGGGCTAGTTCAGAGATTTGGGTGAATAGTTTTTCGATATCCATTTTTGTGTTTGGTTATTGTGGGTGTTTGAAAGGGGGCTTTAAAATGGCTGGCTAGCGGGCTGGGATCAATCACAAATTCCGTAATGCACTGCCATATTCGGCTGGATATTGAAATGTGACAGGTTAACTTGGCTGTGTGTTACCAGAGTTGAAAACGCAAATACCGGGACCGAAGTCGCTACAAGCTAGTGAAAAACTTCGTCGCTACGAATGCCAAAATATCACCTATATGGCAGATGATTGGCCAGTATTTTGGCAGCGAGCTGCAGAGAGAAATGTCTGGGATGTGGACGGTAATCGATTTCTGGATTTTACCTCAGCATTTGGGGTCGCAGGTATGGGCCACGGATCTACTGCGGATGCGATGGTCGCTCAGGCTGGCCAGCTGGTGCACGGCATGGGCGACGTTCATCCTACCGAGCTGAAGGCGCAGCTCTGTGAGCAGTTATCTAAGATCAGCTACGAGCGCTGGGGATTAGGTATTGGAAAATCTATTCTCTCTAACTCAGGGTTTGAGGCTGTTGAGTCAGCATTAAAAACCGCGCTAGTGAAGACCGGGAAGGCGGGCATCGTTAGTTTTAAAAATGGTTATCATGGGCTTGGCTACGGCGCGTTGTTGAGCGTAGGGCTGGCGCGCTTCAAAGAACCATTTTCCAGCCAGCTGGCGGAGGTAAGTGTTCAGCTAACATTTCCGCGCACAGCTGATGATCTTACACAGCTAGCTAGCGAGCTGGAGAAGATAGATGCCAGCCAGATGGGCGCATTGATCGTTGAGCCGATTCAGGGACGCGGTGGCAAAGTGGTGCCGCCAGCTGGATTCCTAGCGCAACTGCGCGCTTGGTGTGACGCCAATGGTGTGGTTTTGATTTACGACGAAATTTACACCGGGTTTTATAGGACGGGTAAATTATTTGCCTGCGAGTGGCAGGGGGTATTTCCCGATCTCATCTGTGTAGGCAAGGCTCTGAGCGGTGGTTATCCAATTTCTGCCTGTATAGGAACTGCTGAGGTGATGGATGCGTGGCCAGTTTCTCCCGGCGAGGCGCTACATACCAGCACCTTCCTTGGTAATCCAGTGGGCTGCGCGATGGCGCTGGAGGCATTGCGCCAGCTAGATGATGATGGAGTTGGGGAAATGGTCCTATCAGCGAGCGAATATCTCGTTAAGCAGCTGGAGCAGCTAGCGCACCCGTCTATCAAAGAAGTGCGCGGACGCGGCCTAATGATAGGCGCTGAGCTGGTGCAGGCTGATGGTTCTCCAGATGGTGCACTAGCTGGAAAGATTCTCTCAGAAATGTTAGCTGCAGGTGTATTAATGCTAGCTGACGGTGATGATGGCAATGTGCTGGCTTTTGTGCCGCCATTCTCGGTGACTCATGAGGAGATTGATTTTGTAATTGGCCTACTCTCAACCATGTTGCCTAGCCATGACTAAAGTATTTCTCAATAAGCAGCTGGTGGAATCCCAGCTGGCTAGTATTTCTATCAATGATCAAGGCTTTACCTGTGGTCACGGCGTATTTGAAACCTTGGTGGCGCGCCATGGCAGGGTGTTAGCATTTGATCTACATTATAAGAGGTTGCTGGAGTCCGCTAGAATCATCGGTGGACTGCGGATTTCTCCAGCTGCGGAGCTGGAGGACAAAGTTTATCAATTGATGGCTGAAAATGGCTGTGACACTGGCGTGGCTAGAATTCGCATTACCTATACTGCTGGCTCCGGCGCTATTGGCATGGACCTCAGCCAAGCGCAAACCACTGAGCTGGTCAGCGCAATTCCAGCTGAGTTGACCAGCGGGTGTGCCAGTCTGCATGTTTATGAATTCCGCCGTAATGAACGTGCGGCGCTGATGGGGGCAAAATCTACTGCCTACAGCGAGAACTTAGTTGCTCTATCAGCAGCTCGCGCGCACGGCTGTGATGAGGCATTATTTCTCAATACCCAAGACCAGCTGTGCGAAGGAAGTGGCTCGAACCTTTTTGTGAAAATTTCTGATAAGTGGGTGACGCCGCCGCTATCTAGTGGCTGCTTAGCTGGGGTCACACGTCAGTTGGTATTAGATTTGGCGAAGTCTGCTGAGATAGAAATCATCGAGAGAGAGATTTTTTCTAATGAAATGGCAAATATTCAAGCGGCATTTCTCACTGGAACCATGCGTGGTGTGCAGTTAGTCGAGCGCATTGGCGGCTATGAATTGCCAGCTGAAGCCGACTCCGAGCTGAGCCAGTTGATGGCTCAATACGATCAACTGTACTGATTTCATGCCAGCTGCTAGCAAACTCACGGGACATTAGCGGTGATAGAGAGCGTGAAAAATGTGCTGACACAGCACATTCCGGCGACTGCTTGTTGAAATTACGATGATAGTTTAACTTTTGTCATTTGTTCTAACCTTCCTAGCGTGAATGAGTTTTGTGTATTAATATAGCGTGTGCATGGCATGTCATCCAGCTAGAGAAAAAGAAAATGAAAAATCGTAGAGAAACATGCTTGCCAAAGACGCTTGAAGGGTCACAAGCTTTCACAGCGAACCGCAAAATATCATGTCAGAAGAATTGATCCCAGAAGATGAATTGGAAGATGCCCTCAAGCGTTGCCCTGAGTGGGAAGTTGAGGGAGATCTCATTACCCGCGCCATCGACTTTGAAGAGTTCTCGGAGGCGATTGATTTTGTCAACGAACTTGCAGAAATGGCCGATGATGCTCAGCATTATCCAGTCATTGAGATTGCAGAGACCAAGGTGTCTCTATTTCTCAAAACCGAAGATGCAGGTGGCGTTACAGAAATCGACCTCGAGTTCGCCTCACGTGTCGATAACCTTGTAGACTAGTCTGCAAGGGGCGATAACCCTAGAGCATACACGTCATGGCTTTGTGCCACGGCGTGTTTTTTTTGTCCAAAATTCTAGTCTAACAACTGGCTGACCAGCTAGCTGGATTCAGACTTGTATTTAGTTATTCGCAAAACCCGAGCTGGCGGGCTTTTTCTAGCGGGTAGGCTTTTGCGTGGCACACTTGGCGCCATCCTTTAAAATTCCATTTGTTGGGAAACCCCTGGCACTGGATTGGTTTAACCGCGTGAATCTTGCATTGGTTATTCTCTAGCATGCTGCATTCGTGGTTTTCCTTCTCAATTATAGAAAGCCCCTGGCGGTCACTGCGTAGACGAGTGAGTTGGTCAATAAACTCATTGAAGTCCATTTCTAGATACTCAGCAATTTTTTCCGCCTCGCCATCTTCGAGCCGAACGTCACCTGGCCACTTACAGCAGGCAGTGCAGCGGTCACATTGGTACCAAATATTTGGGTCGTGGTCAGGTTCTCTCGTCACGCGCGCAATATATCCATCATCTGCCAGCTGGCAAGAATGGTCTTATCTCCACCTATTTTTACAAATACCCATAATAAGTCAGATTGTTAGCCAACTTTCAGGCCGGTGAAACATACCAGCTGGGAGGCAAAATTGTATTTTGGCCAGCTGTGATGTGGGTAGTTTGCTGAGGTGATGGATTTTTGTAAAAATCGCTAAGGGTTGATTTTGTGGGCTTTGCGGGTGGTGGGTGAATTTTTTGTCACTTTCGGTGTAGTTTTATCTTGCGCAAATCCGAATTTTGAGTAGGTTGCGCCCCGCCAGCCGCAAGGGGGCACGAGAGAGAAGCAAACGCCGACGAGCTCCAGTAGCCAGTCGGGTTTTTTATCTCCTCGTATTAGTTCTTTTACAGAGTGTACTTAA
>NZ_JAENIM010000006.1 GCF_016595495.1 Persicirhabdus sediminis | reverse complement strand
AGAGTTCGCCTACTGCGAGAGCAGGCTTGATTGAGTGAAACGAATGAGGGACTGAGACGCAGTTAGGCGCAACGACTTGATATCTGTCCGCACGTCTATCCTACTCAAGGAATCGAGCTCGTGCGGAGACGGGAATGCTAGGATGACTTCTTTCATAGAGTTTTTTCTGTCAGGTTCATCGCAGGATAACTTGCAGAAAAAACTGACTTGTCATCCTCTGCGCAAGCTTGTGCGCGCAACGTTAGATCTAGTTGATAGATAAAAGCCTCACTGAGTGCAAGTTCTCATTTCAAGCTATACAGGCTCGAGTTCTCTCGCACTCTTGTATCATCTAAGCTCGCGCTCATTCTGAAAGGCTACGCTGATCTTTCCCTCTGCTCGCTGCGCTACGATGATACTGACACCGTTTCACGGAGTCAAGCTTGAAATGTTCACTTGAACAGTCTGTCGGGAAGCTCTTTTCTATCAGCTAGCTGCCGCATTCATCCAGATATCGTCTAGCACACCAACCGCTGACCACTCAGCGCGCTACGTTTTTGGGTTGAGGTTAAAATTGTCATGAGGTCAATAATTCGGCGGGGAAGCGGTTGGGTGCTGCGACTTGTTAGCTCATTATTCTATACGTGCGAGCTCCTCTTTGAGTTTTTTGATTTGGCGAGTTCGGTCTTTATTAGTCTCCATCAATTCCATGCGAGCAATCTCTTTCTCAAGATCGTGCTTAAGCCTAGTAGATTGTCTCTGCCTTATGTCTAAATACGCAAAATCTCTAGCACGACTAGAATCTCTGATCGCGTTCCAAGCTTTAACGTCATCCTTCTTCGGAATGGAAACCTTGTAACCAAGACAATAGCAGTTAGCTCCACAGCTTAAACATTTAGGCGTTGTCTCTATAGTTTTTGGCCGCCTTGCCGAAGTGCGGCACAGAAAACAGACCCAGTTATGATTACTAGCGGACATCGTGCATATTTTTTAGCTAACGTCTAGCACACCAACCGCTGACCACTCAGCGTGCTACGTTTTTGGGTTGGGGTTGAAATGGTCATAAAGGTCATTAATTCGGCGGGGAAGCGGTTGGGTGCTGCGCCTTGTTCGGTTGATTTATTTATAGGAGTTGGCGTTCTAACTTGTGATCGATGATGCTGTCGCCCTTGGTCAATTCACTCAAACCTAGCAAAAACCAAACAGCATATCCTCGACATGCGAAAAGCTAAGCAAAAGTTTGAGGATCTAACGATCACAAAATAACAAAAAGAATGATGCCTAACTTTAGCGAGCTGGAAACGGAAAACACGTTCTCGATGTGAGACGATCAGCTGGGAAATTGCATCACTTACTCAGAAGCGTCTAGCTGGCGCAGAATTAATACCGAACGTCTAGCACACCAACCGTTGACCGCTCAGCGCGCTACGTTTTTGGGTTTGGATTAAAATTTTCATAAAGGTCATTAATTCGGCGGGGCAGCGGTTGGGTGCTGCGCCTTGTTAGCCCATTTTATTTTGTTAAAGTGTATGCGAAACTTGCCAGCAACCCAGAAATGATAATGCATACAGTCCCACATCCCTGCTTTAATTGAGTTGAATCGCTGACGTTATCAACAGCTTCACCCTCCACATAAATTTTAAGTCCTAGATGTTCTGAAATCCGCTCAACCAAAGCATAATCATCTTCTGTTTCGATCGTATCAGAAATCAATTCAGTTGGTTCAACATTGAAAAATACTTCTCTGCCGTCATCAGATTGCCACACAAGAAGTCCTGCACTGAACCCTAATTCTGGGATATTATCGATCAATGATCTTATCTGCTCATCTGAAATCACCTCTTTTCCGTGTTCTGACGATATAGTTATGACTACGCTCATTTTTGGGCTAACGTCTAGCGCACCAACCGCTGACCACTCAGCGCGCTAGGTTTTTGGGTTTGGATTGAAATTTTCATAAAGGTCATTAATTCGGCGGGGCAGCGGTTGGGTGCTGCGACTTGTTAGCCCAAATTCTTGTGTTTTGATTCACTCCACCACTCAAGGGATTCAAATTCGATATCGTATTCCACCGTCTTGCCCTTACCCAAATATTCCTTCTTGTATATTAGCAATGAACCATCAAATTTGATCGGCGAAATAAACCCCTTGTTAGCTGAGGACACCTCAACCTCCCTATTATCTTGGAGGTCAAAAACAACCAATGAGGTCTGTGGCCCCTTACCGTAATCAGTGGTCGTCCACTCTTGCAACGCCAAATACCTAGAATCAGCTGACCACTTCCATGGTTGCCCAAAAACACGCCCGCTAACTTGAACATCGTCTATAACGGCTCGATAATAGGCTGGCCCCATTCGAACTTCATTCTCATACGTCAGAAGCAAGCTATGCGCTTTATTTGGTGATTTAAGTGGCACCTGGTTCATTATTATTGGCTAACGTCTAGCACACCAACCGCTGACCTCTCAGCGCGCTACGTTTTTGGGTTTGGATTGAAATTGTCATAAAGGTCATTAATTCGGCGGGGAAGCGGTTGGGTGCTGCGCCTTGTTAGCCATTGTTTTTTTGCGGGTATTGGCTGAAGCGCTCGATCCACCCGTTTTCAGTGAAAATCTCGCCGTGGAGCCCGTCCGAAGTTTGCGCAACATCGACGCCATCGACCTCAACTTGGACTGATCCGTCGGTATCGGAATCCTCCTGCAATGCAAAAAGAAAGTCGTGCATGCCGGTCGTAATCAAGTGCTCTGCTGCCTCTCGGATAGTTTCACGCTGATCGTCACTCATGGCGGTCAACCTTTCTTGGAGATTCTGAACGGCAGGAGCCTTCCAAGATCCAGCCAACAGCATCTCGAGATCATCTAGCATCTTGTCTCTGAGATTCCGGATGAAGAACTCTCCAAACTTGTCGAGTGGATTATTCATTATTGGGGCTAACGAAGAGTTCGCCTACTGCGAGAGCAGGCTTGATTGAGTGAAACGAATGAGGGACTGAGACGCAGTTAGGCGCAACGACTTGATATCTGTCCGCACGTCTATCCTACTCAAGGAATCGAGCTCGTGCGGAGACGGGAATGCTAGGATGACTTCTTTCATAGAGTTTTTTCTGTCAGGTTCATCGCAGGATAACTTGCAGAAAAAACTGACTTGTCATCCTCTGCGCAAGCTTGTGCGCGCAACGTTAGATCTAGTTGATAGATAAAAGCCTCACTGAGTGCAAGTTCTCATTTCAAGCTATACAGGCTCGAGTTCTCTCGCACTCTTGTATCATCTAAGCTCGCGCTCATTCTGAAAGGCTACGCTGATCTTTC
>NZ_JAENIM010000005.1 GCF_016595495.1 Persicirhabdus sediminis | reverse complement strand
CACCAACCGCTGACCACTCAGCGCGCTACGTATTTGGGTTGATGTTAAAATTGTCATAAAGGTCAGTTACTCGACGGGGAAGTGGTTGGGTGCCGCGTCTTGTTCGCCCTTGATTGGCCGTTAGTCAGCAGTGCAGTAGTCATGTGATTAGGGAAGCGGACGATCACACTCTCGCCAATGGAACTCGTAGAACGACTGCACGGCAATATCAAAAGCATGCTTCAAACGGCTATCTGCAAGAATCTGGAGAGCTAGACCATAATCATCCTCATCAGTGTCTGAGGCCTCGATTACCTCCCAATTGGTGAAGGCTACCGACTGCCGAGTATGCGGATTCTCTCTGAGATCGCAATCGAGCAACGTTCCATCTCCAACAGCAAAGATTCCGTTTACGTCATCGCCCTGATCGCAGGTAATCTGAATAACAGTCGATGGTGGAAAGCCTCGCTCGGTAAAGAGATTGCGTGCTCCCTCCCAGCAAATGCGATACCGGAACTCTGCAGTCTGGCTGACCAGATCGAAGTAATCTCTCACTATTCGTGAGCGCTGTAGGTCTGTGAGTCCCGGCTTCATGGTGGCGAATGACGCAGTTGGTTGAGCGAACGTAAAGCACACACACTCCCTATGGGAGAGCGCACGTCGATACTAGAGTAATGGTTTTAATTTTCATAAACTGACACTGCTAACGCGCCATAGGGAGTTGGGTGCTGCGTCTTGTTCTGCAAATTTGATTTTGTTTCATTTTATTTTTTTGAATACTACTTCATCTTCACCATCCTTATAAATCATTGACTTGTATGAATCTGTAACCGTTGCAAAACCTACCGACTCATTATTTTGAGGATTGGTTAAATAAATAATATTATCCTTCAGCGTATACGTTACCGGGAAAGACAATACATCGTCATTGCTTCCATAATCTTTAAATTCATTAGATAAAACAACAAGAGTCGCATCAGCTTCTGTAAATCTGTATTCCATATAAATTAGTCCCCATTCACCATCAATTTCTTTACTTCTCCATATGCTACCGTTCAATGATTTCTCTGATATTCCTACATTTTTATTATTTAATACCGAATTATACTGAGAACATGAACTCAATAAGCTAGCCCCAAGCAGAAGGCATATTTTAAGAAGGAAGAGGACGTTAGATACGTTTGTGTGATCTTTCATATATTTAGCAGAACGTCTAGCACACCAACCGCTGACCACTCAGCGCGCTAGGTTTTTGGGTTGGGATTGAAATTGTCATAAAGGTCATCAATTCGGCGGGGAAGCGGTTGGGTGCTGCGCCTTGTTAGCCATTTGGTGGAGTTGGGCGATGTATGCATCAACGGATTCTGCGAAAGCTGGACGAAACCAAATGCTGAAAGATAGTGGCACCTCGCCATCATAGTAATCACCTTGGGCGATAGCTTGAATTACTTCAGGGTGATTCGCGAAAGCCATCCAATCTTCGGTATTCTCTTTGCTAACAGGAAGACCTGGGATCAAGACTTCACGCTTCTCAAGCTCGTTCGCAGCGACAAGAGCCTCCAAGTGCGGGGTGTCGTCGAATGGAACAGAAATATACTTAAAGCCCATGGACGACCCATGATTCTCAGGATTCTTCATGTGCTCCTCAAGTTGCGCTAACTTCCGCCAGTGATAGGCCGGAGTATCTTCACCCTTCAAGATGAGGTGAAAAAACCATCCTGATACGAGTAGAAGAATCGAAATAGTGATGTATGTGATTACGCGCATATTTTTTGAGGCTAACGTCGAAAGCCTGGCATCCGCTACTGGGAGCGCAAGTTCGACGAAGGGGTTGAGGTTCTATAGATCATAAAATGAAATTACTGCGTGGGTAGCGGATTGCCAGCGCTGCCTTGTTCTCCGATTTGTTTTCTGCGGTGACTCAGGGTCCAGCGTGTCATCAAGAACGCCAAGACCCATGCCGTCACTGCAAAGACAGCCCAAACCAAATTGAGTTGGAGGAGTGTGATTCCGTTCAACCCTCCGGACATCTCTGAACCCCATGAGTAATTGATCTGTCTTGGAGTGATTGGAATGAAAGCCGAAAAATCAGAAGTGTAATCGACACTCCAATAAAGGCGTCCCCAAACGACGCAGCTCCATAGCCCGTTGACGAGCATTGACGAAGCTAACAAATATACTTGGAAGAGCATCAACGTGGATACACTGAATCGACGATATCCTACTAATCCAAGAATCATCAGGGCGATTAGAGACAATGCGAAAAACATGATGTGCCAGACTCCGCCCGGCAAAAGATACCAAAGGCACTCGGTCGGAAATTCGAACCAGCTTTTTGGATCAGGTGGCCAATTCATTTTCTGGAGAACGAAGAGTTCGCCTACTGCGAGAGCAGGCTTGATTGAGTGAAACGAATGAGGGACTGAGACGCAGTTAGGCGCAACGACTTGATATCTGTCCGCACGTCTATCCTACTCAAGGAATCGAGCTCGTGCGGAGACGGGAATGCTAGGATGACTTCTTTCATAGAGTTTTTTCTGTCAGGTTCATCGCAGGATAACTTGCAGAAAAAACTGACTTGTCATCCTCTGCGCAAGCTTGTGCGCGCAACGTTAGATCTAGTTGATAGATAAAAGCCTCACTGAGTGCAAGTTCTCATTTCAAGCTATACAGGCTCGAGTTCTCTCGCACTCTTGTATCATCTAAGCTCGCGCTCATTCTGAAAGGCTACGCTGATCTTTC
>NZ_JAENIM010000004.1 GCF_016595495.1 Persicirhabdus sediminis | reverse complement strand
GGTCAGCGGTTGGTGTGCTAGACGTTCGGCAGAAAACTTGACCCGACTATGCGATGTTAATCACCCGCGAAGAATACCAGAAAAAGCTTAACCTTATGAGGCGTTTGATCAACGGGTTTATGTGCCTTTGCCTGCTACTTCCACTCGTAGGAATTATCGCTCTTCTTTTTGGTTTCGTGGAACCCGGTGACGGTAAAGGAAGCATGACGACCATGCAGGTCACCATTATTTTGGCTGGGATTTCCGTCTTGATTCTTGTTCTCTGGAAGTTGTTTTCGATCGCTTTAAATTGGATTGCCAAACGCCAGATTGCGCTACTATTCGACGGTAAGTGAAGCTCGGATCGAGAAGCCAAACCCGAAAAGCCGAACAAGGCAGCGCACACCAATCCACTACCCGCTCCGAGTCAAAATCTGAATGATAATTATGAACCTTAACCTGAAATCAAAGCTCGCCCTCTGGTAGTGGATGGGTGGCTTTTGACGTTCGGCTAAATGAACAAAGACAAAACTAGATTTAGGTATCATATAGAGAACGATACTTCTATGAGATTTTTTATCCGCCAATCTAAATGGGTGGAGTATGAGGAATCATTGATCACGGAGGAGATGATTAGCTCATCTAAAGCTGGAATTGTAGCATACCCCAGCGGTGAGGCTATGTTCATGTATGGTAATATCTACCCAGTCCCTAATGGTGTAACATTTAATAATGGTGCAATCTATCAAGACGAACGTCAGGATTATTCTAAGAGTCTAATGAGAGCAGGGCAGGATAAGGTTGAGATCCATCATGGGGATTCTCTCAGTCAAGATGAAGATCCTAGGTCTCATTATTCAACCAGTATTACCAATATATCTGATTCTAAGATTAGGGTATTCAAGTTTGCGGCGTATATGAAAGGTTTCTTTGGGAAGCTTTCACGTGAGAGTGAGGGGTTTTATTGTCCAAGGCAGTTCAAGGAATGGTTTAGAGTGTCAGATGATGATGGTTGGATTCTACCTAACCAGACAGTGTGTGATCCAGACAACTTCGGTTACGGTAAGGGATTATGGCTATATTTCTTCGAGGATGAGAGTGGTGGCGTTTTTATTGGTAGTGCCACATTGGGTCGAGACTAACTTGCCGAACTAGACGCAGTAGCCAACCACTGACCGTCTCGTTGTTTGACAACTTGGTTTGGCTTCGATAGAGTGCTTTGTAATGCGTAGTTTAAAGCCTCGATGTCAGTGGTGGCTATGCTCATATGTTAGCGCAAGATTATGAAGATCACTCCCAAGCGCATAGGTTTCATCCTAACGACCTTGCTTTTCGTTGTCGCTGGCTTAGGTGCATATCTGAAGCTCTGCGTTTTTGGGTGGAAGGAGGAATGGAGTCTCGCGGTTGGCATCGTCAGAATGAAGGTGCCTTTTGAGGATGACGCAAAGGTTCTGAGTCGCTTCACATACAAGCTGTCAACGGGATCGACCGCTGAGATCGAGCTTGAATCGGGCATGATCACGGATCCCCCTTGGGCCGATGAATCTGAAGGGCATTCTGTCCGCCTCATGCTCGATGGCCATGGAGTAAACGCTCGTGGATATTTGCGATTTGATCCACTCCGAATCGAGTATGTTGGACCGAATGAGGATGCGGAGGTGTTCCAGCAGATTGTCGACTTGGCGCAGAGTCGAGGTGTGGCCGGGCCGATCGAAATTGTGGAGATCAACACACCGATCAACGTCGTAACAAAGCGCTAACAAGTCGCAGCACCCAACCGCTTCTCCGCCGAATTCCTGACCTTTATGACAATTTCAATCTCAACCCAAAAACGTAGCGCGCTGAGTGGTCAGCGGTTGGTGTGCTAGACGTTCTGCAAAAAATGAAGGTTCCAACCGAGGATCAACTGGCAGGATCGAAACCGTATTGCTTAGATACCGAGTGGATGCTCAAGAATTTCCTCGGGAAGACTAAGGAAGAAGCGATCGAACTCATGAACTCCACTGGAGGAATCTCAGAGGATTTTACCTACATGGCCACAGATGGTTTGAGGTTTTACCTTGAAGCCGCATTGGAGTACTTGAAGGGAGATTCCGTTGCAACCGAGGAATGGGACTTCCCCAGCGGGCTACTTTGCTCGTTGATGTGTCAGGTTAAGTATTCCAACGTGGATCCCTCGATGCTGCCGCTCATCAAAGAAGTTGCCAATTATTGCAAGCATCACACCAAGAAGCTTGGTCTCGATGAAAGTTGTGAACTGTATCAAAGCTACATCAAAAGCATCGAAGAAGCAGAACAAGGCGTCGCACCACAATCCGCTACCCGCTCCGAGTCGAAGCTGGAGGGTAACGATAAACCTAAAACTGAATCGAAGGAACGCTCCCGGTAGCGGATGTGTGGACTTCGACGTTCTCTAGAAATATGGACATTCCATGGAAGAAGATTGATTCTACAGAGATAGCTCAAAAGGTATCTGAACAAGTATGCTGGGAAGATTCCGATTTATCATATTATATATTTTGCGATACCTGTATAAATCTTGAAGACGGAAGTTCTGTTTCAGGGATAGGGTTGCGGCTAATCATAAGTTGTTGCTCTGCTCCATGTTCCCACCTCGAAATATGCCTTTTAGATATAACGGAACCTGTTTCATTACCTCTGAGCGTCAGCCATTTTAATGGGTATATAGACGATGGGCTACAATTTCGATTCGCATTTCACTATAATTCATTTGATTCTCGCTGTCGTAGAGCATTTTACCGTTTTATCGATATAGATCATTCAGAATCTTATAGGCTTTATTCTAGCCCTAGCGTGTTATCAGCTGCCGAAGGCCCAATATCCAGAGAAGGATATGCTGAGTCACAAACTCTAGATGGCGGGCACATAATTTTAACTGGAGATGACAATAACCCGGTACTAAGTATCACGAACTCTAATGGTCAAGAATGCGAAGTGAAGCTAGATTTTGCATCAGCTAAATGTCTCGTAGAATCATTACATTACAAAGCTAACAAATAAGAGAACAAGCCAGCGCACACCAATCCACTACACGCTAAGTAGTTTAGTTTTATGACAATTTTAACCTTTAACCTCTTCGTCGAAGCCCGCTCCCAGTAGTGAATGAGTGGCTTTTGACGATATCTGGATGAATGCGGCAGCTAGCTGATAGAAAAGAGCTTCTCGGCAGACTGTTCAAGTGAACATTTCAAGCTTGACTCCGTGAAACGGTGTCAGTATCATCGTAGCGCAGCGAGCAGAGGGAAAGATCAGCGTAGCCTTTCAGAATGAGCGCGAGCTTAGATGATACAAGAGTGCGAGAGAACTCGAGCCTGTATAGCTTGAAATGAGAACTTGCACTCAGTGAGGCTTTTATCTATCAACTAGATCTAACGTTGCGCGCACAAGCTTGCGCAGAGGATGACAAGTCAGTTTTTTCTGCAAGTTATCCTGCGATGAACCTGACAGAAAAAACTCTATGAAAGAAGTCATCCTAGCATTCCCGTCTCCGCACGAGCTCGATTCCTTGAGTAGGATAGACGTGCGGACAGATATCAAGTCGTTGCGCCTAACTGCGTCTCAGTCCCTCATTCGTTTCACTCAATCAAGCCTGCTCTCGCAGTAGGCGAACTCT
>NZ_JAENIM010000003.1 GCF_016595495.1 Persicirhabdus sediminis | reverse complement strand
TCCAGCCAGCTAAGGCCAATAGAAATCGACTGACCCCAAGCTCAGCATCAAGACCACTTGAAACTGAAAACTTGAAACTAGTCACTCGATTTCTGGTGACCATAGCACGGTGGAACCACCCGGTCCCATTCCGAACCCGGAAGTGAAACATTGTTGCGCCGATGGTAGTGTGGCGATAGGCCATGTGAGAGTAGGTCGTTGCCAGGTTTATATGCCCTTACTAAGTGAAAGCTTAGTAAGGGCTTTTTTGTGCCCGCGACCCGCTGCGCGGGAGTGATCAGTGGGAATAAGTGATCAGTGAGCAGTGCAAGTACGGCCTGAAAGTACGGGCTGCGCCCTAAGGTGCGCTGCGCTGCAGGTGGAAGGTGCGCTTGCCAGCTCGCTGAAGGTTTTTGGGCATATATTGAAAGATGTCGCTAGAACTTTTTGTTATAGTCTAGCGTTCCGCGAAAACGATGATGATCGTGAATGCTTATTGATTTACGGGTGACTAACATATTTGCGTGCTTGACCGCCTCGCGCTTGGTTAGTCACTGTTATGCACTTGATAGAAGTGAGGGGTTCTTAAATTAGAATTCGAAGTGGGTCTAACTGCCGTTAATGCGCTTGGTAGTAGAAGCGTAACTCTAAGTTTACGATACTGGCGGCAGCTATGAAATTACTCACAAGAACTAGTGTATCGTCGAGCTGGTGGTTTAATCTGAGAATTAATCCACCTTATAGCCAGGTTTAAGGGCTGTAAATCTTACCAGCAGGGAGGCAAAATTGTATTTTGGCCAGCTGTGCTGCGGGTAGTTTGCTGAGGTGGTGGATTTTTGTGGAAATCGCTAAGGGTTGATTTTGTGGGCTTTGCGGGTGGTGGGTGAATTTTTTGTCACTTTCGGTGTAGTTTTAT
>NZ_JAENIM010000002.1 GCF_016595495.1 Persicirhabdus sediminis | reverse complement strand
GAAAGATCAGCGTAGCCTTTCAGAATGAGCGCGAGCTTAGATGATACAAGAGTGCGAGAGAACTCGAGCCTGTATAGCTTGAAATGAGAACTTGCACTCAGTGAGGCTTTTATCTATCAACTAGATCTAACGTTGCGCGCACAAGCTTGCGCAGAGGATGACAAGTCAGTTTTTTCTGCAAGTTATCCTGCGATGAACCTGACAGAAAAAACTCTATGAAAGAAGTCATCCTAGCATTCCCGTCTCCGCACGAGCTCGATTCCTTGAGTAGGATAGACGTGCGGACAGATATCAAGTCGTTGCGCCTAACTGCGTCTCAGTCCCTCATTCGTTTCACTCAATCAAGCCTGCTCTCGCAGTAGGCGAACTCTTCGTTCTCTGAAAATATGCCGAATACCCTTCAGATGAGAATCGCTCGTCGAAATCGGCGCTCTATTGATTACCACGATTATTACATCAATGAGCGTAGACTAGCTGACGTCTTGAAGATCGGAGACTTTATCCCTCCTTTTGGTTGGATGTCCGCCGAAATTGAAGACCAATTTGCGAGGATGTTGCTTGGTTATTCGGAGAGTGACCTGCGTCCGAACAGAATACCTCTCTTTGTTTGCCCTGAATGTGCCGATTATGGCTGCGGTGTTGGAACTTGCGAAGTAGCGTTCACAGAAGAGAAGGTTACTTGGTTTCGATTTGGTTGGGAGACAGACTACGAAGATAAACTGACTCAGGAATCTCATGAGATTGATGTTCGCTTTGATTTTGAGCCCTCGCATTACACAGAGTTTTTCTCCCAATATCTGCTCAACAGAGAACAAGTCGGAGCTGGCAATCCGCTACCCGCGCAGTAGTTTCGTTTTATGATTTTTAGAACCCCAACCCCTTCGTCGAACTAGCGCCGCCGGTAGCGGATGCCAGTCCTTCGACGTTATGCAGAAAAGACCTATGCCTTACGCCAAGTTTCTAATATTCATAAGTTTCTCAATTATCGTTGCGTGTAAAGAAGAGACTTCAGAGGATGATTTAATAGTGGATAGCGAGGTTAAGAAGGCTCAACAACAGGTTAATTCAATATCTGCGGTTGTAAATATAGCTGATAAGCAAGAACCCTTTAGGGATTTGTCCAATCAGTTGATCTTTGCACATGTAACTAGTGATACTTTTTCTAATCAATATAGTCCGTATAAGCGTTCTAAAGATCGTTCCTTATTTATTGATGTTTGGGGGAACCCTATAGTGCTTTCCAGGGGGGATGATGGTGGAATAGTTGCAACTTCATCTGGTTTAGATGGCACTTTTTCGAGAAGTGAAGATAGCGACGACATTGAGTCTTTTCCGTTTTATCGAAAGTAAGTAATCGCTTTGCATAACAAGACGGTGGATAGCAACCAGATATACGTGCTCGCGTTTTCGTAAGATTGCTTGCTTCGATGCAGTTTTTTAAGCTACTCATAGCTATCAGGCATCAGATATCTGGTGCATCACCTATACGTTCTGCCAAAAAATATCTCAAATACTAAGAATCCTAACCAAGAAAAGACAATGATCTCATTTAAACCACTCGACGAAACCTGTCCAATCCATCAACAACTCGACGAAACCGCGTCTCCTGTTGTCCTCGTCAACGTATTCACCGTTGCTCCAGAGGAGGCCGATCAACTCATCAAAGCATGGGAGAATGATGCCAACTGGATGAAGCAGCAGCCCGGTTACATCTCCACGCAACTGCATCGCGCCATCGGTCAGAGTTCTGTATTTATGAACTACGCTACCTGGGATTCGGTCGAAGATTTTAAGAATGCATTCAATCACCCGGACTTCAAAGCCGCTATGGGTGCATACCCATCGAGTTCAGTTGCTAGCCCTCATCTATTCGAGAAAGTTGCAGTTACAAACCTCTGCACAAAATAAAGCACAAATAGAACACCGGGCAGAACAAGGCGTCGCTCCCAACACCTGCCCCGCTGCGAGTTCAATCCGTCATGATCATTCAACCCTCAAACCGCAGTCGAAGCCGCGCCCCCGGGCAGGTGTGAGAGGACTTCGACGTT
>NZ_JAENIM010000001.1 GCF_016595495.1 Persicirhabdus sediminis | reverse complement strand
CTGCTTGAACTTATGATCTCCGAGTAACTTACGTAGTTTGCAGCTTGTGTACTGGCTGCCTCTATCAGAATGAAAGATGGATTTGCCTCGTGGTATATCCCATTGAACCACAGCTGCTTCTAGGGCGTCGGTCACGATTTCAGCGGGCATGGCTCCAGAGCATTGATGTCCAACAACTAGGCGAGAATGGAGGTCGATAACCACTGATAGATAGAGCCATCCTTCTTTTGTTGGAATATAGGTAATGTCAGCGATGAGCACTTTAGCAAAGCG